>NZ_BAABWX010000001.1:0-1200000 GCF_040364665.1 Cognatishimia sp. WU-CL00825 | reverse complement strand
GCGGCCAGTTGACGACCGAGGCATTGGTCCAACAGAACCATCCCAGGATCAGCCCAATCGCTGCGCCAAGAAAGCGCCAGTTGATCCGCCAGATGCGCTTCCAAACACCCATATTGTTTTGATTGTCCATGTGCGCGCTCCTCAGAAGGAATAGAAGCTGCCGGTTACCAGAACCGGGTCAGCACCAGCATTTGTCAGAAACCGCTCCCATTGCGGCAGCAGCCGCCCAGCAAGACCGTTGGAATTCGATGTGCTACGCAATTGACCGACACCATGGATTTCAACCCGACAACCGGTCAGGAAATCGGCACGTGGTTCTGGCAGGCGCAACCGGCCTTCGATGAAGGCGCGACCGTCGAAACTCGCTGTGGATTCCACACCATCGCTGAACAGGATGATTGTCACATCTCCCTGATCGCAGATCGGACGAAGCGCCTCGAAAAAGTCGATCAGCGAGGTTGATCCCTGCGCATTCAGCCTGCCGTCGCGAACAAGCCCCGGCAGTGCCTGAAAGTAGCTGCCGAACTGTCGGGCAAGGACGCTGGCATTTGTGGCGCGGTGGTTGGTGACGGTGGCGCGAATATCAATCGCGCGATGTCCCAACCCGGCATCACCGACCGAAATCATCGCCAACCGGTGGGGAGCGTCCAACCCGGCAATGTAGGACGAGACGTAGCGTGCCGCTTCGTCTGCGGCCACCTGATCATACATCTGAGCCACGGAAGCTGATGTGTCGCTGGCAAAGATCGTCAGCGGCGGACGTTCTTCCGCTTGAACCATCGGCGCTGCGGCGAGGGCAATTGCGGTGGTGACTGATTTTACAAAGTTCATCTTATTCTCCTTTGGGTTGAAGGAAGCCGTCCAGGATGCGCAAGATATTGTGCTGTCGCAGCACGTCCATTTCCCCGTCGAGGTGCCGACGAACGTGGGCTTCGGTCTTGAAGTTGGAGGGAATGCTTTCGGCGTCCGGGTCGCGATAGGACTGCGCCAGCGGGTCAGGCGTGCGCTCCAGTAGGAACTTCCGATGCGCCGCTGACTTCTTGTCCTGAACGACGTTCCAGGCGGCTGCGTTGGCGACACGCGCAAACTTGTTGCGCATGTCAGAGGGGCGTTTCATGCGGGCAAATTCGTCTTCGTCCCGCAGCATCCTGTAGGCATCCACCTTGACCGAAATCTTCTCGATCAACTCGGTCAACTCCCCGCCCGGACGCGGTGTAAGCGTCAGAATGTTGAAAGCTTGCAGCGCCTTTCCAAGAAAGAATGAGGCAAGGTAGATAGTTATAATCATCCCGAAAGAGAGACCCAAAAAAAGTAGGCTGTTCGGGATGAAAGCAAGCCACGAAGAAATACCGCCGCTGTCTTCGGGCTGGCTGGATATGTCCTGTGTGCCAAGTGATCCAGTGGGACCGGTCGAAATGACGCTCACCGCATCCTGGGCCGCCTGAAACGCTGAGAACCCAACCATCAGGGAAATGCCTACGGCGAAAAAGAGAAGGCCGATACTGGTGAGGCGCTTCAGCCACCATTTTGTGAAATGGTCGCCTTCATGGTGGATTTTGACATGGGCCGCGCCGATGGCAATTGGCACCATCAAGGCATAAGTCGCACCAGTAACGACGTTTCCCATGATCTCGATGCTGATCAGGGAAAACATCATCGCGGCCAAAGTGGTTTCTGCGATGACGAGACCAACAAAGCCGGTCCCGAAAATAGCAAGGCGAAATGCCTCGATACGCGCGCGATGTTGCGCAACACGCATGCTGTGAGAAACAGCCGACACGACACGCGTCAGTTGTTCCATGCCGTCAGGCGTTCGATAGGCTATCACGTGAGCTTCCTTTTCTGATGTGACCGTGGAGCGAAATCTTCCATGGGAGCCGCAAGCGCGCTGTCCACAGCATCTGGAACCATGGCTTGCAGCTTTGCGGTCAGGGCTTTGATTTCGATTGTGAGATGGGTCAATTGGGATTCACGCGCCCGAAACGGCGCATTGTATTCCTCGACGAACAAGTCGCAGCTATGTTGAATGACCTCTTCCGTCGGGGCCTGGCAATGCTGAATCATCGAGTACAACAAAACCTGTTCCCACTCAGGTGTCGGTTTGGGGTTAGCCTCAGCAGCTTTCTTCTCAGCCACCTCACGCTCTGCCCGTAACGCCTCAGTTGCTTGCTTGACCTTCGCCTTTTTCTTCTTGCGCCGACGAAGAGCGCGAATGATCATAAAGACCGGCATGAAACCTCCATGTATTGGAATTGCCGGGATCACCGTCGCAAAGAAAAGCCGGTCTCCCAGGTGGAAGACCGGCGGATTTGTGACGGGCTTGGCGGAGGGGGAAAATAGGAAATGGCCCGCAAGCCTCGCGAGCCACTCCCAGCGCATGTATCTAGCTGAAGTTCAAATCAAAGATTTGCATAGCGACCATGACCCAGAAGTATCGGGGGAGGTTCGCACCGCTCACCCGGCGCTGCGAGGTCTGGCCAAGTTTTGCAAGCAGATGGTTGATGCAGCGGCGGGGGCTCTCTCCCCAGCAGTCTTCAACACGGATCAGGGGCACAACAGGTTCCAGGAACAACGGCTTGCCGTCAGTGTCGTACACATTAGCTTCACCTGTGTATTCGGCCCGCTCCATATCAAGCACCCGTCCGCAAGCTGTCGCAATATCGCCCCCTTCGTCGCACCAAGTCTGAATGATATGCTGAATTGCATCACAGCGCATCATATCGGTTCCGCCCAGATCAAGCACAAACCCAGCACAGGTCTGCTCTGTCTCAGGCTTGCGCAGTTCGGTAGCCCGAGGGCCGTAAATAAGTTTCGTAGTCATGGATTATTCCTTGCCAATTAAGTGATCGGTTCGGAACGCGCTCCCGAGGTACGTGACAGGAAATTTTGGACATCTCCAAGGCCTCATGAGCCATGAAACACTGAAGGCAGGCAGAAGGCTTCACGGGCTTTGTCAGGAAAAGTCAGGAAAAGTCAGGAAGTCCGTAAGTGTCTATAAATTATATATTTTTGTGGACAAATTGGTACTTTCCTTGCTAGTATTGGGTGTGAGTAATGAACGCACCAATGCGTCTACCGAGACATTTGTCACCGAAACCAAATACAATATGGACACGGGGATGCCGCTCGCCAGTTTCACGCGATTAAATGGTCTCCTGCATGCCCCGCCAAACGGGAAGCCATCATATACGCTATTTGATGAATATGGACGTCCGGAGATGATGCAGTGGCATGTTTACGATGAGCTTCACCGGGAAAATGGCGGTGCTACCGTGTATATTGACCCCGAAACTGGAGTTCATACTTCAGAGGCATTCTATTTTCGGGGTCGGATTCGTCCGAGAAACCTTGGTCCGTGCCAGATCATTCGCGACAAATTCACTGGCGAGGTCACTGATAAGCGGTTCGCAGGAGATCCAGTCTCTGAGAATTCAGTCAACTTTCAGTCGCCCACTTGAGTAAATAGGCCCAGCACGGCAAGCTCCTCATAACAAAGAAATTATGGGGCTATCGGTCGTGACAGTTTGCAAAGTAATAGGATACGCCGATTTCAAACACCGCGTTAAGCAAGCTCTTAAGAATAACCAGGATCGTCATTCGGTAGATAAGAATGATGAGTTGATTGAAGACGGAAAAGAGTATCGAGAACAAGTCGGTCTGGCAGCAAGAAAATACCGAGACGCTGCTTTCGGTTCAAATAAAAAAGGCATGGATCAAAGGTGGCAGAAATGGATTTCTGAAGTCGAAGATGAGGTTGTCGAAGGCCTAGAGGCCAAGGAAGATTGGGAGCAAATAGCCAAGATAGATAGTGACAAAATTAATGGCTTAGTAAGCAAGCGAAGTGGATTTGAAGATTTCGCATTTGCGATTCATTACCGGCTTCACAAAGACTTAAAGCGCAAAAAATTTGCTTCGATTGTTGATTCTAGAATCTGGGATAGAACCTTTGAGGAAAAATTTCATCAGCCGGTCTTCGAGGAAACTCCAGATAGCGAACTTCCTGCGTCATACCCAATCCACCTCAAACTGGACGATAGCCATCAACCTGAGCGGCCTGAGTTTGAGGAAATAAAGACAGCTCTTCTGTCTCGAGAGGACGAATCTGACGCAGTAACAGTCGAAGTACAGGGTTCCGGTGGCTATGGGAAAACTGCCATAGCCGAAGAAATTTGCTTGGATGAGAAAGTTCAGACGGCATTTTCGGGTGGCATCTACTGGCTGCAATTTGGTTTGGCGCAAAGCGAAGCCAAAGACAGCGACGGACGGAAATACACGCTAGCAGAAGCCATCGATGGCATGTTGGCGCGGCAGTATCCACCGGAAGTTAAGCCAACCCTGAACCCCCAAACCGATGCAACGCTTTTGGCCAGCTTCATCGACAAATTGCCGGACAAACCAATCCTGCTGATAGCTGATGATCTGTGGACTTATTCGCAGGCTAGTTGGATTGAACATCTCCGTGAAGATGTGTCCCTGCTGGCAACGACGAGAATTCGAAGCATTTATCCCCAAATCCAAAAAACAGTGGCAGTGAAGAGTCTATCGTTAGATGCTTCCTTTGACCTACTTGCTCACGGATTGCTGCACCTTAAGCCGATCCATAAGCAGCGCTTGCGTAAGATTTCAGTCTTGTTTGCCGGTTGGGCGCTACTGCTGCGATTAGCCAATGCGACGGCGCGGGTCAGACATGAAAATGGAGCAAGATGGTCAACCATTCTGGCAGAACTTGAAAATTACGCTCAACTTGATGACATTTTGGGATGGGACGACGAAACAGACTCAGAGGATTCACTTGCGAAGCGTCGAAAGCTCATAGGCTACAGCATAAAAGCTGGTCTGGACGCTCTGCCTGATGAAACTTCACGCTTCGCTGCGCTGTCATTAGCTGTCTTTCCCGAAGACACAGATATTCCATTTTCGGTCATCAGCGAGTATTGGCGACAGGTTTCTAAGGCTTCGGCAGAAGGTCGGCCACCGATCAAAGCCCTCAAAGCAAACACAATTCGTAGCGCCCTGCATCGGTTGTCATTTTTTCGAGATTTCGACGCTCGAGCTGAAACGCTCCAAATTCACGATGTGCTTATTGCGTACTTCAGAGAGAGATTTCCAGAGCAAGAACAGAAAAAAGCAATTCATCGGGCGTTACTTTCATCAATCAACATGCACTGCGTTGATGGCTGGCATACATTACCCCGTTCACATGTTTATGGCTGGAAAAACCTCATCTACCACATTGAGCAGACCCATGACTTTCAGGCGGCCAATGAACTAAGGCTGAACTATGATTGGATACGAACCAAGCTCCGGATGTTTGGCGTTTCGGAGTTGCAAGGCTCGTTCTACACCAACTATCTGAGCCCGGAAGCAAGCTTGGTTCGCAGAGCCATCGATGCCTGTTCGCACATACTAAGAAAATCCCCTGAGTCGTTAGCCCATCAACTGCAAGGTCGTCTTCAACGCGGAAAGTCCGAAGAAATTTGTAGGCTCCTAACTGCAACGCGAAACGACCCGGATTTTTGGCCAATCCAATTTCAGTTTGGTGCCCCCTTGATTGCCTCCAATGGTCTTCGACTTGTAGGACATGATGACGTTGTTCACACGGCCATCTTTTCCGCTGATGGCCTTAGATTGCTGACCGCTTCTTGGGACGCGACCGTACGAATTTGGAACTCGATCACCGGTGCCGAAGTGTTTGAACCTCTGCGACACGATGGCCCGGTCAACGCTGCCGTTTTTAACAGAGCTGGATCGAGAGTGGCGTCTGCGTCAGCGGCAGGAAGTGCTTGGATCTGGGATGCATCCACTGGTGAAGCGGTTGTTGGGCCGCTTTGTCACAATGGAGCTATCAGCACCATCCGCTTTAACCGCGACGGCGACAAAGTAGTTACGGCTTCGTCCGATGGAATAGCAAAAATCTGGGACGCAATCACCGGAAAGTGCCTTCACGATTCCCTTTCACACGAAAGCCATATCAATTGTGCAGAATTTAACGACGATGGAAGTCAAGTGATAACTGCTTCTGGCGATGGTCTCGCAAGAATATGGGACGTGTCGGAGGGAGCGATGCTTCTCGAACTATGCCCAAATGAACAAGAGGTAACCAAGGCGGAATTTAGTCCTGACGGTACAAGAGTTTTGACGGTAGTAATAGAAGGCGGGGCCGATATCTGGGATTTGCGAGAAGGCAGTAGGGCGCATGAACCAAAGTCTCTTGACTACGAAGCCATTGATGCAACGTTTAGCTCAGATGGTCAAAAAGTGGTGGTATCTTTGGAATACGGTTCAGCTCGAATTTGGGATGTCGACAGTGGAGCGCCCCTCCAAAAGCTGAGCCATAGTTCCGAAGAAATCCACTACGCGACGTTCAACCACGATAATAGTCGAGTGTTGACTACAACCCTAGAGGGCGGAGCGCAAATCTGGGAAGCTGCAACGGGTGAGATTTGCGCTGCATACAGCGGGCACGAAGCAAGCGTCAAAAGCGGTGTATTCGATAGAGACGGAGGTAGAGTAGCTACTGCGTCAGTGGATCGTACAGTTCGCATAAGGGATGTTGCCGTTCATCCCATTTCTAATGAACCTAGTTGTCAGGATGGATTGACAAATTGCATTGATGTTAGTTCAGACGGGAAGCAGATCATAACAGGTTCGGCCGACGGTGCCATGCATGTGTGGGATATCTCTACTGGTAGGCCTGTTGCAGAGCCAATACAACATGACTACTCAGTACAGGATTCCGTATTTGCTCCAAGTAGCGACGTGGTTGTAACCGTATCAAATGATCGCTTCGCTTATGTATGGGATTCCTTTGGAAGCACCGCTCCTAAACAAGTTCTGAACCATGACGAATTGATAACCCATGTTGCGGTAAGCCTTAATGGTGAACGTGTCTTGACAGCTTCCGACGATAATTCAGTTCGATTATGGGATACCAAACACGGCTCAATGATCTGCCAGCCATATAGACATCGTCTTTATGTTAGTTCTGTATGTTTTGATACCAACGGTGAATTCGCGGCCTCGGCCTCGTGGGACAAGACTGTACGTATTTGGGATGCACATGACGGGGGGCAGGTTGTGAAACCACTCGTTCATGACGGCTGGGTGTTCTCGGCACGCTTTGATTCAGAGGGCAAGAATCTAATTACTTCTTCCTCTGATGGTTTTGCGAGGATTTGGGATGTTCGCACCGGAGATCTGATAGCGGAACCAATTCCTCATGACGGAGAATTGGCTTATGCGGAATTCGGTTCTCAAGGTAAACAATTTCTAACAAAAACTCTGGATGGCAGAGTAAGGGTTTGGAGTACCACCACCAGCGAAGTGATCATGGACTTGTCTGTTAAGAACCGAGCTATTGAGCAAGTTTCCTTTAGTTCCTGCGGGACTTACGTTATTGCCGCTCATGACGATTGCAGTGTTCGTATTTGGTCCGTTTCAAACAAGCTTCAAATTGCGCAGATCTTCTTCGATTCGCGCGTTGCTAGCCTTAGAACCGGTTCGGATTTGGTGGTATTCAGGTTGAGAAATGGGCGTTTCTCGGCCTTTTCTATTGCTTCAGGATGAGGCCGGTGGCCCCAGCGGAGTTCGATCCAGATCATGCGCCAAGCAGTCAGCGTGGCAGCCCAACTGTTGCAAAGAATTTAGCTAAGAAGAAGATACGCGAGCTGTGCGCTGACACGCTTCAAGTCAGGTCACTGGGGAACCGTCGCATGCTAAAAATAGCATTGAAAATGCTAAGGCAAGCTGTGTCCCGTATTACGTGACCGGTTGCAAGGGGGGTAAATAGATACCCCCGTTTGATCCCCCGTGTAAGCAAATTATATCTCGATCGTTTTGCATTTGGCTCCCGAAGTGGCCAGGTGGGTCGATAGACGCTTGGATTGGCTTTTAGGGCAAGCGACAACCAACAGTTTTTCAGCTCTCGAAGCACCTACGTAAAACTCCCGAGCGCTTTCTGCGTTGGTTTGGTCAGGCTCGCTCTCCAAGTGGGTTATGATGCCCCCTGCTTTGGATGACGTAAGAACAACACAAATTGCTGGGAATTCGAGGCCTTTTACCGAGTGTATTGTTCTTGCCGATAGATTTGCCTTCTCCGATCCTCCGAGAATTGAATCTAGTTTGGCTTCGTTTCGTAACATCTGCGCCATCGTTCGGCCTCCTGGACGGAGATAGACGCTGAAAAGGCGATGAGCTCGGTTTAGCCACTCCTCACGCGTGTGACCGTCACCGGCAGTGAACTCTAGAGCGTTGAGAATTCGAGCTATTTGACCGCGCCATTCGGTTCCACCGAACTCGTTCTCAACTACAGCTTGGTGATAGGTGGTGTGCTCATGAACCTTGCCCGCAATCTCCAACGCGATCTTGTGGCCTTTTATCATTGCGTCCAATCGGTGTTGTGCAGATTGGGCGTTTTGAAATTGCATCGCGGCATCAGCTAGGCGTTGACTCAAGGATTGATGTCTACTGGGTCGGCAGCATGCGGGAGCTGGCAGAGCAGTTTGTGGATGATGGATTGTTTGGTGACGTGTCCGAGCAGTTTCAGCTTTACATCGACTATGACGCCATCGCTCGTGATCTGGCGATTGAATATTCCGAGATCGAGATTGCAGGCGAACGCCTGATTTATCGCGCAAGCTGAGGGGGGGAGCATGAATTATCTTACCCATCAAGGTTACAGCGCCGGGCATCCGTGGTTTTATCATCTGGGCGGAGACATTCCGCCTCTTAAAGCTATTCTCACATATGTTGAAACCGGTGATTATCGGGGCTTTCTGGCGGACGAGATCGACACGCTTAATGCAAAGGCGGAACCCAAACGGAGCATTGAAATCGCGGTGTTGCGGAAAAAATTGCTTGCGGAACTTCGGGCGGATATTTCTCGTTACCGGGGATGCGCGCGCGAACTACGGGCATTTCGCCAAAATGACGACGCCCTACTTGGTTGCGCTTGCGCCGACATCCACACGGCGATCAGTCTCAAGTTCAATCATATCGTGAATGGATTTGCGAACCTCAGAACGCTGGATGGTCTTTCCAAACAGGGCGACTTGTTCGAGGGATTATGAGCCAATTGAAACGGCACCCGACCGCAAATGAAATGAAAGCTGAACTATGACGAAAATCCGCCTGACGTCCTCCAACGTCAGGCGGTTTCGGCTGGGCCAATTGTGCCAGAGGATCATTTCATTTTGCGCTTTTGCAAGTGACTGAGCCAGCTCAGGACCGCAAGCTCAGCATGCGCAAGCACTTCGCGGTGCTCTTCGAGAAGCTGTTTCGGGTCAGCACCTTCGTTGATCAGTTTGCCGGAAACCGTACGAAACACATCCGCACCGTTGACGACAGCCGAGATGGCCTCTTCGAACTCAGGATCATCTTTCGCAGGGATTTTCAGAAGTTCCATATCACCACTCCTTTGCTCATGGGGTGACGTAGGTTTGCCGCAATCAGGGTGGGCGCTCCGGCGCATCGCAGGCGGATTTTGTTTTAGGTCGGGAGTTTGTCGATATGCCGCCGCAGAGTTTGCGGATGCACGCGGTATGTCCAAGCCACGTCTTTGACCATTTCGCCATCCGCCAGTCTTTGGGCGGCTTCGCGGGCCTGTTCAGGCGTCATTTTTGGCTTTTGACCGAGGTGTTTTCCGTTCTTGCGGGCAACGGCCAGCCCTTGTTTCGTGCGCTCCGACAAACGCGCTCGTTCGTGTTCGGCAACGGCAGCAACCATGGTAAAGGCGAGTTTTCCGTCTGCCGTCGCGGTATCGACGCCGAGCGATACAATCCGCAGGGCAACTTCACGATCTTTCAACTGCGCCTCGATGTTCAGTGCATCGCGGGCAGAGCGAAAGGCCCGATCCAAAGACCAGACGACCAATGTGTCACCCGCGTTCAGCTTGTCCAGAACAGCCTCGAAGACGGGCCGCGACTGCCCCACGGCAGAACGCTTTTCCACGTGTATCTCGTCGCAGATAGGCAAAAGCAGATCGACTTGTCGATCTTCCCGCTGCTCTTCTGTGCTCACACGTATGTACCCGATTTTCATGTTGTTCATTCTTTGCACCCCAGGGAAACTGCGACCTACAAGGTCACAAAAACGTTCCTCTCCGTTTCTGGGTGCTGGAACCGGCCCTCAATTGGGGCAAGTTCCTGATATTCCACTATTTCTGTATCTATTGTACCTTTTTCAAGTTCGGAAATGCAAATATAGCAGTAACGAACGTCAATGTTGGGTAAAAATACTGTAAAATTAACCAGTTATTCACCACTTTCTGCGATGATACTGGCAAGTGTGGCGTTTCTTTCCGGAGGCAAGGATGCAGCCGCTTTGACTGCCGGTGAAGTTTTGGAAAACCTGTCCTCTGAGGAGCGTTTTCACTACGTTTCCGGTGTGGTTGAAGGATTGGCATTTGCCCGTTGGTTGGCAGATGACAGAGACGATACCGGCATGCAGTGCATTTGGGACTGGTATCTTGGCTCAGATCAGCGGGTGCGCTTCAACGCTCAAATGGATTGGTTCGAGCAGCATCCCGATCAGCAGGTCAGCACGTTGATGTATGCTCTGATCCGGGAAGAATGCGGCGAACAAGGAAGCAGGGAGTAATGTTAAGACAGGCGTTTGACAGATCAAGATTGGCGGACGAACCTCATATCCGGGAACGGATCGAGGCCGATAAACGCCGCAAGCGAGACGTCATTCGCCAACGTCACGACCGTGAGCGCAAAGAAGAACTGGACGACAAATCTGAGGCAGCCGCGAGTGTTATGGCGATGGCCGTTGCGTCGTCACCACCTGCATCGGCTCAACAGATTGCTGCATTCGAAGCCGATTTAACCACCTACGATGCGGCCACGGTTGATGCGCTAATGACAAACACCCGCGAGCTTACTCGGGTGCGTGCGCAAATGGATGCCATGCTCGCCCAGGCTTTCGTCATGGATGATGGTCGTCGTGTGTTTAAAACGGAAGACGGCACACAGGTATTCGATGAATTCGGTGTCGAAGTCGGTTTTAATGAACTTGATCCGGCTGAAATTCCTGACAGCATCCCACGCTGGGAAGAATATGCGCCATTGCTGACCCTAGAGAGCGAACTTGAACAAGAGCGCGAGATATTGCTCGACTATCAGCAACAACTTGATGAAGCGCGTGAAGCCTTGGTCGAAGGCGAAATCACCGAAGCCGAGCTGGAAGAGCTACAGGCGCGACTGATTAAAAACATGCCAGAGGCCGTGCGAGAACGTCTGCCCGGAGATCATCCAGCGGCGCAGGTTGACGCCACGGTTCAGGCAGTTGCAACTCCAAGCATTTCGCCTACAAGTGGCCCTTCGCTTGATGGGCTAAGCGGGTTCTCTCCGCCTTCTCACCCTGGAGTATAGTCACTATCTTTGAAATCGCGAGGCGACATCACGCCTATCTGGCTCGTGGCTTGACCGCCTCAGGTAGCAAATCCGCTTCTACCATCTTATTTTGTTAAACTCAGCATACAGTTTTTTGCCGTAGTTTTTATCTACATGATAAGCGAACGAAATTAGCCCCCTGACATGATGGCGCATGCCAGTCACTGAGCTAAAGCCACGTTTGGACTGATGCGCCAATACCCCTATTTTTTCGTGATTGAGTGCATAAAGGTGCGTTTCGATGTTGTCTTTGTACCGCCTTGTGAGGCGCGGGCGGTCCCTGTCGATTAGCACTCCAAGCAAGACCTTTCTTGCACCGGGTGGTGAGATCCGCGTCTTGCTGGAGTTTTCAGATAGACCGATGTTTTTGAGTGCACCTTCTACCATCCCCCTGAGTCTAAGCGCGTCAGTTCGTGATGCACTCTGATCAGTTGAGAAAGCCAAGTCGTCAGCGTAGCGGGAGTATTTCCACCCGAAATCGTCTGCAATTCGCTTCAGTTTTTCATCTAGTGAATACACAGCGAGATTAGCAAGCATTGGGCTTGTTGGAGCGCCTTGAGGAAGAAATCCCTCGGTGGCAATCGGGTGCGGATACTTGGTCTCTTTCAAGTGAAAATAGTGGTTCCGGTCAACAGAGCGAGTGCAGAGGCGAGCGAGCTGGAATGATAGCAGAGCTGTGTATCCACATTTCCTGAATACCCAATAGGCTTGGCGCTCGGAGATAGATTCAAAGAAATTGCTTACATCCATTTTCAACAACCAAGCGCAGCCACAGTGCAATGTTGCTGCGCCGAGCATGTCACTTCCGGGCGCAAAGCCAAAACTCGACGGGTGTGGCTGAATCGAATTCAAGATGTTCTGTGCGATCCACCGTTGAGTTCGGAGAACGTGGGGTTGGGGGGCATAGATATCACGAAAGCGCCGTTTGGGAGCTTTACTACCTTTGCCGCCGCTCTTCTTTCGAAGCCGAAAATGGCGATATGGGTCGCTCATCCTATCAACTATCGGGCGCAGGCTTTTCGGCGACACATCGACCAAATGAGCTAGGTGTGAAAGCGAGAAAATGACGGGCAGGTTCGGAGAAACCTGCTTGATTGCTTTGGCGATTGAAGCGGCTGCCGAAAGGGTATCGGAATCTCTGCCCGCTGCCTTAGCGCCACGTAGAAAGTCCTGAGAGTCCCAAGGATGCTTCATCTACTTTCACCCGGAACGGGTGCTGTGGGCAAAGGAAGCAATGAAGGCATACGACTGTGTCCCCCCGGGACTGCTTTCTTTGCCCAGAGACGTGCAATCGTGCGCTCCATCGATGGCGCTGGGAAACCCCAGTGCCCTTGACGATCAGTGTAAGTAACCGTCATGACCGCCCTTTCGAGCGGTGGGTACTAGACGAACCCTTGGAAGCTCTCAGAGTCATAGGATAGTATGGATCATCATTCGTTGGAACCACGATCTTTCTTTGGCGGTTGATGTTTTGCGCCTTTAACTCACTGTACCCTTTGTCCGTAAGACGCCCGTTGCCATCAATTAAATCTCGCAGGAAAGCCACGTTGAGTGCCTCCATGATGTCTGCCCTAGGCAGAGAAAGGCGCTCCGACAATTCCTGTACTTTTTTCTTTGAAAAGCGGCCTCGCAATTCTTGAAGAACTAGCAATATTATCCGTTCTTTGACGTCGGCGATTGCGTCAAGTTTATGCCCACGTTCGCTGGCTGCCCTATCAACTTGCTCACTCTTTGTACCCGACCAAAACAAAGTTCTAAGTTCTGAAGGGGCATTGCCAACATATAGAGGCTTGAGCTGTTTTGTGTCCTTCCAAAGAATTGAAGGCGCGTTGTTTGGAATACCGTAGCTAAACAAGACCAACGCTGCTGAATTTAGAAACCCCCAAACATAATCATCGCTAGGGTCTTGTTCAGCGAACTTATCTAACAAGCTGTCCCAACCAAAATGGTGCTCTTCAAACTTCGAAGAACTCATTGTTGGAATTGTATGCGAGAATCTGACGTCTGGACGGGAAACGTGGGAGCTAACTGCAGCCGCGCCATCCTGTGTCGCCGTAGCTGCAATCACCACAAAGTCAATCAACCCGGTGCTGTGCCATGACCTCACAGTTCGGACGTTCCAAAACTTGTCTAACATTTTGGTCAGGCGACTTCCTGATCCAATAAAATCGGTCACAATTGCGATAGTTGAAATCGGGCTTCGCTTGCTGCGAAACCTGTCTGGTCCTGGGGTATTGATGAGTATTCCAGAGTGCTTTTTGACGGATTGTGCAATCAATGCGCTGACAATACCTTCGCTTCCTACCCGAACACCGCCTCTTATCGGTTTCACAGGTGGCAATCCTTTTTTGCCAACGGCGCGCTCCCTATCGTGGTTCTTCGCTCCCTTTACTTGCTGGGTTTTGAATATCCTTTTTTCTTGAAACTCCCTTTCTGCATACACCGCTACGGCTTTTCTCTTTCCAGAACGCTCAACTGCAAGCTGTTCGAGTAGCTCGTGAATAGACTCAGAAACTTCGTCGAGGTTGATTAGCCTAAGGCTATCCAGCAGAGTTCTTGCAGTAGCTCTGTCATTGACTTCGAAGTTTCTCAGCCACGCTTTCCCAGTCTCGGTTTTTGAAATTGACTCAATCATATGTAAGATACTGTATTCATTGCGACAAATGGGTCAAGAGCCAAAAGAAATCTCGCTAGACATATGCGTGACTTGTACTGAAGCACACTGCGTACCAGATGTTCTACATCTGACTAGGCAGCACTTACCTCTGGCACGTCCGCCGCCTTAATCAGTTCTTTGGCATACCGCTTTGCCTGAGAGAGGCTCTGCTTATAGTCGTCAGCAGCAAGTGAGAGGGATTCGGGGGATGTAGCTCGGTCCAGATCATCACTTGACCAATCATCTGAAAGGCGTTTGCTAATTGCATAGCAGGTCGCTTTCCCAACGCGGAATGCCATGAACTTACGCGAGGCACGGAGCACCGCAGCCCGCACAACCTCTGACTCACCTGTGGTTCTTAGTTCTGCATCAAGCTCTACGGCCATGCGTTCAGCGGCAGAATAGAGGCCGTTAACAAACAACGTTTGGGCATCTTTATAGAAGCGCCCTGCGCGCCCTTTAAGGTTTTTCTCTGTAATCTCTTCTGCGTCGGTCAGGATTTTTATCTCCGGCACACGTTCCAGGGACTTGGCAGAGCGGGAGAGTTTCGAACCTTCGGGAGCTTTGCGCACCTTCTTTTGTTTGGCACGCTGGCTCTTGCTCGGATTGCGGCTGGTTTCAATTACGCCGTGATCTTCTCCGGTTTCGGCAAAGTCAGTATCTAAATCAACTGGGTCCGAAGTGTCGCTGCCTTCGTCTGCGCCCTCAGTCAACAATGCTGATCGGCGCTTTGAAGGACTGAGCGTTGCGGTTGGCACCCGAAATTCATCGAGCAACTTCTGGAGGTCGCTTTGAAGGTCGTCAAGATTCTCGTTGGATGCCGGGGATTCTGACCGAATTACATCTTTGACCCAATCCGGCATGAGCTCTCGCACATAGTCGTCAAAGTCGGTTGCGAGCATATCAGAACGATCATCCGGCCATGTCAGCCCATTCCGATACTGGTTCGGTAATGCAAGACTATCAATGAGCTCAATTTCAACGGTCAAGACTTTGGACCCGAACGGAATACCAAAGTTCGGTGCCGCCGCCGACCAGGCCTTTTTCGACTTAATGTCATATCTTTCACCCTTGTGGACAAGCGCGCAAAACGTCGTAGAACTTGTAGCTGGATTTGCGAGTGCGCTAAGCGAATGACTGTAGCGTTCATGTTTTGGGTCGTGAATATAGTGGACCGAAATTTCGCCGCCGGGCGCTTCAACTCGCTCGTGATTGGGCAGTTCCCCAAGAACCTCTTCAAGCGTCTTTAATCGCCGGAAACGACCTGTTTCCCCTTTGCCGCCACCTTTGGTCATGGCGACGTCGATCTTGACCTCAACACCTTCTCCGAAACGCGCAAAACGCCGGAAGATCGCCGAAGGAATGTGGCTACGATCAAGGGCTTTACCTTTGCCCAATGGCTCGGCAACTGTGTCGTGATCCTCACTCTGGCCAACCAACAAAACCTCCGTCCAATCGTAGGAAACAGGCAGCCCAGCCTCCTTGACGGCATTGGTAACGTCAAAGATTGTGTCGAAACTACCATCTGGAAGTTCCGCTGGGAAACGAACATAAGTGCCCTCATCGGCATCAAAACCGATGACGACTTCATTCACGATACCGTTCTTGCAGGAGCGGTAGCGAATACCTTCGCGAGACATGGTCAAGCCTGATACTTTGGCTCCGATCCCGAAGTTGGCGTCAAGAGCCATTTCTTTGTTGATCGAGGATGACAGGTCTGTTGCCTGTTTCAGCTCTCGTTCATCCATGCCAACGCCGGTATTCCAAAATGTCAATTTGCGTACGCCATCAACTAGCGTTGGATAAATCTCGATACGGCGATTGCCCACGGTTGCGCCCGCTGCGCTCTCATCGGCGTTCTTGAAAAACTCGCGCACCAAAGTGTCAACCGGAGCTTGCTCAATCAGTCGGTTAATCAGAAATCTCTTGTCTCGAATATTGAGTGGTTCGGCCTTCATTGCCTGCGCCCCCTATAGCTTGAACTTGTCACTGGCGTCGTTCGACGATGAACCGAATTTTCTTTCAACGTCGTTCGTCGCTTCTCGAAGTGCTTTAATAATCTTTTTCACGTCGGTGTCGTGATACTCGTACGCTCTGCTGTTGGACAGGTTTCCAAGCTTACGTATCGCATCAAGCGCCGACTGAGTACGTCCTTCAGCCAGGCGCACGAATTTTTCCCGTTTGTCACTGACTTCAGCCATCCGTCCCATACCCTCCAAGAAAGTTTCCAGGGAATCAAATAGTATTTCAGTGCATTGAAGTCAATAATGGCGAGAAATTCTCGAAGAATAGTGCAAACATATCGAGTAATTTGGTGAAATTCACGAAATATTCCCATCATATTTTTTGATATGACAGCCTGTATTCATGGATTCTCCGGAGTGAAGTTCAATCGGTTACGCGCTCAGTGATGCGAGATCACCGGGCTGGACCTTTTGTCTGGTAACTGGGGGAGGAGCGATTTCCTGACCTTACTCGCATGCATGCAAGCTGATCCTGCCCATTGGTATAGAGCTTCAAACTGTTCCTATGACGGGTCATGGCAACGTAGGTCAGAGGATCATCCATGGTCTTCGATACGAGGACATAGGATAGGTCGACAGTCGCGCCTTGAGACTTGTGAATGGTCACAGCGTAGCCGTGGTCGAAGGCGCGGTAGGTGGCGGGGTTGATGATGACTTTGCGCTGTTGCCCATTGTCATCATCGAGATCAACTGTGATTTGGTTGCGGCTCGTTTTCTTGACGGTTCCGAGCATGCCGTTCTTTACGCCGATAGATTTGTCATTGCGGGTGAAGACGATGCGATCACCATTAGCGATTGCGCGCGGGCCGGTTTCGGTGTCGAAAAGGATTTCGGGTTTTGGCGTGCTAGAAGATCGCATTGCCGACCTGATCGCTTGGTTGAGTGCGTAGACGTCCTTGCGACGATGGGCGAAAGCAAGACGTGAGATATTCGTGCCCTTCATTTCAATGTCGGCCATGTAGTCTTCGACCAGAGCGGCCAAAGCCGTGTCGCGTGACCAGAGATTTGTGACCGATCCGTGTTGATCATAAGTTTCGACCGCCTCGCGAACTCGGCCCTCTGCCAGATCGCAGGAGGCCTGTCGTTGCCACTCTTCCCGTTGGCGGTGGATTTCTGTGAGCTTTGCTGCACCGTGGGTTTCGATCAGACGTCGGAACGGACGTCCCGCCTCGATAGGCTGCAACTGATCAGGATCACCAACCAGCACCAGTTTTGCGCCAATGCTCCGCAATTTGGTGGCAACGCGCACCATTTGGCGCGTGCCAATCATGCCTGCTTCGTCAACGACCAATACATCGCCGGAGGAAATTGGCTCATGTCGGTTCTCCCAGCTCGCTTCTAATGAAGCAAGCGTGCGGGCGGTTATGCCAGATGCCGACTGTAACCCTTCAGCAGCTTTACCGGCCAGTGCCGCGCCATGGACGGTGATGCCTTGTTTCTCCCATGCCATGCGGGCGGTTTTCAGCATAGTGCTCTTTCCGGCACCGGCGAGGCCAACTATACATGAAAGGTGGTTTGGCCCGAGAATGTGATGCAGCGCAGCGCGTTGTTCTTCGCTCAAGCGTCCTCCAAAGCGTTCTTTCATTTCGGCATTCTGTTTGCGGATGGCGTGCTTGATGTGTCGGGTATCTACCGCAGAGCTTTTCGTCGCTGACACCGCTGCGCAACTGGTGCTCAGAGCGATTTCGGCAGCGCGGTAGTCCTTCGTGGTGACGTCGCCATTGTCACCAAGTTGGATCAGATCGGTTGAATCCATGGCCGTATCTGCCGCAGCGCGCAGTGCCATCGGATCGGGGATACGTTTTGCCAATTCGCGCAAAACGTCTGTTCGTGTGAAGCGGGCTTTCTTGTGCGAGATGTGATCCAGGATCAGTGCCGGATCGGCGATCAATTGATCCCGTGTGAAGGGGATGTCGTCTGACGGCAAGATAAGCTTTTGCCGGGGATCGGGACGGGTTGCGGTCTCAAATGATGCGGATAGCTCTTTCAAAAGGTCCGGCTGGGACAACTCCCGATCCAGCGCATGACGTTCAGCCAAATGCCGGTTGATCAGCTCTTGTTGTTCCTGTCGATCATGAAATTCCGAGGTCTTGGCCTCTTTGGTAAGGTCATCAACCAGCACTTGATAGCGGCCCGTAACCCGCGCCCACGCGGCCTTTAAACCGGTCGGCAATCGTTCCCGCCAGGCTTTCAGTTCCGCGACCCTGCGCGCCTCCTGTTTCGCCCGTAGTTCCGTCCGCTCGCGGCGTTGCTGGTCCACCAGAGATTTGCGGCGACGTTCAAACTCAGGATTGGGCTTCGCTTTCGATGGAGACGCAGCCCGAGTGTCCATTTCCTTGAACGCCGCTTTGGCCTCTTCCACAGACCAAAGCGCATCTTCGGGCCCAAAGCGGGCGCGCAGCTCTTTCGGTTTTACACCGCACCATCTTGATAGCGACCAGATTTTGCCCGAGGCATCGACGGCAACAAAGCCGCGCCGGTCGCCCCGCGCCAGCATGTATCCTTCTTCCCAAAGCGCTGCGGCAAAGGCAGTGCGAGAATCTGATTGTTCCCAGCAACGTCGGAACATGGCTTTCAGGTTTTTCGGATCGGCCTTGGCGCGCTTTGCCTGTGCGGCTTCTTGGCGGGAGTAATTCTGCGGATCGCACGCATCATGATCACGAAACCCATCCGGCATGTCCCACTCGTGGTTGCGGTACAGTTCGCGTGAGACATCCATAAGCTTGCGCTTGTAATGCGATAGCTTGATGGCCTTCATCTGGCCCGCGTCGATCCGAGACCACACGCAATGGGCGTGACGACGACCATGCTTTTCATGAAAGACGATGGCGCGCGGCTGGCCTGTGAGGCCGAGCTTCTTTTCGACCGAGGCAATCGCTTGTTCGAACACCTCCACAGGGACCGTTGGTCCAGGTGGTGGATTAAGCGACAAAGAGAACAGGTATTTCTGGCATTGCGTGCCGCTAGAAATCGCCTCGGACTCAGCGAATGCTCCGTAAAGATCGTCCGCCACGAAGCCCTCAATCGCATGAACCGTCACATGATCATTGTCGCGTGGATTGAGCAGGTGTCGTGCCAACTCCGCCCCATGCCCGCGCTCATTGCCTTCCAGGATCATCCCGGTTTTCCAAGCGCCTGCATTAAGAGCGAGCGGATCGACAGTACATGCGCGTAGGCTTCAGCGATCTGCGCTTTCTCGGCTTCACCAATCATTATCGCCCCGATATTTGCGTGGTAAGCAAGCTGATTGAGATTGCTGGCAATGCGGGATTGCCCAAGCAGGGCCAAGGCCTCGGCAGCGGCTTTCTTGTCCGCGACGACATCCTTGGGCCGCGACTTGCGCCGCTTCTCTTCCTTGGCAAACACACAGGCCCGGATATAGGCCGACAGTGTCATACCTGCAGCCAGTTCTTCCAGACGCTCACGTTCCTCTGGCGTGAGGCGCAAGGTCACCGGTGAAATCGCCGTGCGTTTCGCAGGTTTCTTTACGGCCCCGCTCATAGCGACGGTCCTCGTGGCTGCCTGCGGCGCGGGGTTTTCGGCTGGGTGTTTTGCTCTTTGTCTTTGGCTCGCCCGGAAGCAGCCGCCTCAAACTCCCGCAACTTGTGGATAAGTTCCGGCTCAGCCTTGAGAACAGCCCCCCATTCCTCTAACTCATCAAGAAGAGAAACAAGCGATGCAGGTTCTAGGTTCGTCTGGTCATCTGCACCATTTTTATTCAAAAAGATGCAGGAGTTGATCGCGTTAAAAGCGGTAGAGTTTATGTGCGTGATTTTTCAAATTGCGCCCAAGCTTCAGAGAATTTTTCAAAATCAAATCCCTCGGCCTGTGCGGCATCCAAAACGATTTTTTCAGTTGCAAGAAGCTTGTTAATGGCAGCTTCTAATGCCGGAATAATCGCTGGAGGTACCACAAGGGCGCCATGGCGGTCGGCGTGGACGAGGTCGCCATCATTGACCTCAAGACCAAAGACCTTGACCGGTGTACCGATCTCTTTCACGTGCACAAAACCGTGACTTGGGCCAATGGATCCGGCAATCACTGGGTAGCCGGCGGGCAAGTCCCCAAGGTCACGCATGACGCCGTTTGTCAGCGTTCCTGCGAGGTTAAAGCCTTTGTGAACAGAGGTGTTTATTTCTCCCCAGAACGCGCCGATGCAGTCGGGATAATCCAGATCTTCGATGACGGTGATCGCCGGGCGGGGTCCGGTTGCCATGTGATGATAATAGGCCATACGGCGGGCCTTGATGACCTCTGGCGCTTCGGTCGGCGGGGATAGGGCCGCAATCTTTGCTGTGCGAGCATAGCCCACAATTGCGCCCTCTTCTGGGGCAGAGGCCAGCATGGTGCCGCGGGTGAAATTATCAAAGCCGCGTTTGCCTTCGGCAACTTCGATTGCATTACAGACGGTGGGCGTATCAACGGATTGTAACAGCTTGAGTAAAGAAGGGGTCATATTAGGTCTCCAACCAGCGAAGCAAGGCCGCCGTTGTGGGTTTGGGTTGTTCCAGTGTGGGCAAATGCCCTGCCTCTGAGATGATTTCCAAAGTGCTGTTGGGCAGCAGGTTATGCATGAGATCATGGCGCGCGGGGGGGCAAAGCGTGTCTTGTGCCCCGCAGAGCACGAGGCTGGGGCCGGAAAAAGCGGCAAGGGTTTGGGTTTGGTCCGGGCGCGCCGCCAGAGCATTGGATTGATCAACAAAAACCTGAGGGCCGAGGTCTGTTGCCATGGCCATGCATAGATCCAGTATTGCGCCAAGGTTTGGGCCGTCTGCCAGATAGTTTGGTTTCATTTCATCGCGCATCACACGCCGCAGATCGCCCTTTTTGGCGGCCATGATTTGCGGTATTCGTTTTGCTTTGATGTCTTCTTTTTCGGCCAGCGGATTTGTGTCCATCAACGCCAATCGCGTGACGCGATCGGGGGCCTGCCTCAGAATTTCCATGGCAACAATGCCGCCCATGGAAAGCCCCGCCAACGAGAAGTGTTGCGGCGAATTTTTCAGGATCTGTGTTGCAAGACCCTGAATGGTATCATGCCCGACCAAAGGGTGGCACATGACAGGAAAGTGTCCAGATATGGCGTTGATTTGCGGCGTAAATAGCCGCGCATCACACATCATGCCCGGTAAAAAGACAACCGGTGTCATAGGCGTTCTGATGCCAAAGCTGCGCCCTCTGACAGGGCTTGCAGCTTGGCAAAGGCAATGTCCGGATCGATCGCGCCAAAACCTGCAAATGTCCCAAATCCACAGTCAGAGCCTGCGATCACACGGTCGGCACCAACAATGCCAACAAACCGCTCTATCCGTTGCGCAACCAATTCAGGATGTTCGATAAAGTTGGTCGTGGTGTCCACCACGCCGGGCACAAGGAGCTTGTCGTCGGGGATCTCAGATTTGCGGTCCCTAAAGACAGTCCATTCATGGGCATGGCGCGGGTTAGAGGTTTCAAACAACAGGGATTGAGCTTTGGTGCCCATCAGCGTCGAAAACACTTTGTCCATTGGAATATCGCAACAATGCGGGCCTTCGTAATTGCCCCAGCAGATATGCACGCGCACCTTGTCAGCCGGCACATTTTGCAAGGCGTGATTTAAGGCTTCGACATGCATATTGGCGATGTTCAGGAACTCTTTGTCCGACAGGTCGGCAAACAGCATGTGACGCGACAAAGCGAGATCAGGACAATCGAGCTGCAGCGACAGGCCCGAGGCCACGATGGTTTCGTATTCCGCCTGCATGGCATCAGCCAGAGCAGCGAGGTAGGATTCGCGGTTCTTGTAATGGCTGTTTTGCAGAAAGAGCGAAATCACCCCCGGAGAGGCGGCGTTCATGAAACCATGCTGCGCGCCATGCGTCGCCATGGCGGCTTTCAGGTTGTTGATGTCATTTTCAAGATCGTTGGTGTCTTTGCTTGCGACGTCGCCTGTGCACATAGGGCGGGCATATTGTGGCGTGCCACCGTCATCGGCAAGCCGTTGCAAAAATCCGGGGAACATTTTTAAGTCTGCGGGCGCATTGCGCGGGCTATCGCCCGAAAATCCTGTGTAACGATCTTTGACGTAGGTTGCGTAAGAGATCTTTGAGGTCTCTCCATCGCTGACAATATCCACACCTGCTTCAACCTGCTTGCGCACGGTTTCTGACACCGCCGCTGTCATGCAGGTGTCAAATGCGGCCTGATCATAGGCCTGTTCTTTTTCGCGGGCGAAAATGAAATCGACCACCTGTTGGGTGCGGGGCAAAGAGCCCACATGGGTTGTGCTAATCTTGGCCATATGGGCTCTCCTGTGCTTAGTTGCCAGTCCAGGTTGTCCCGGCTGGATCGTCTGTTGCGGTGACGCGATACAGGCCAGCGTCGCCGGTCATCGATGGCGAAACGGAGTAGGATTCTCCGGCCAATACCAGCGCTGTGTCGCCGCTGGAGATGGTTGTTTCATAGCCGTCGATGGCAATTTTCCAGTGGCCGCTTGCTGGCATCAGAACAATTGGTTTTTCGGCCTTCACCATGTCAGAAACGCTGGAACCGCGACTTAGGAAGTCGATCTCAAACCCCGGTTTATCGGTGATCACGCCATTTTCGCCAATCACCGTGGCGGGCTGCTGTGCTGAAAGCGCCATCAGGTCCCAATAGCGCGCGACGTAGTTGTCGATCACCTCTTTCACGGGAACCTCTGGGAAAGTCTCGAGTTCTGCTTCTGTTAGCAATGGCATTGGGTGCACATTATGGGGTAATTCTTGGCCCTTTTTGCTGTCGTACAGCACGCCGTTTTCGCCCAGCATCAACCCATGCGCCTTCGCGTCTTCGATCACCTGAGGGGCCCATGTGACGCCGCCGCCAGCGTCGTCTCCGCCCAGCACTGCCATGATCATTCCATAGTCCTGGCCAACGTTTTCAAACCCGCGGAATATGCCCGTCGGAATGTTGAAGATATCGCCTTCTTCGGCGATGAACTCGCCAGCCTGGCCCCAGCGACCCCAAAAAAAGCGCCAGCGTCCCTTGGCCACGAAAAACACTTCGGCTGTGGTATGAGAATGCAGGCTGTTGCGGCATTTCGGGGGCTGCCCGGCCGCACCGATGTTAAAGCCGATTTTGTCGGTGATATGCACGTGCTGGTCAGGGCTTTCAGACACGCCACCGCCAATAATTGTAAAATTTTCCTTTTGATCGCTGCCCGGTGTATGGGCGTCGATGAAGGCGGTTTTGCAAGGTTTCAGCTCGCCGTAGCGAACGATCCGGCTTTGTATTGAAGACTTGGTCATTTCGGTAATCCTATAGATATCAGATGGTTGTGTGTTTCCAGAACAGGAGTCACAGCTCATCCGGGTGGGCGCAGGTTTAACCGACGGGCGCGCAGGCTTTGGCGGAATATATGGAACCGGCGCGCCGCGTGTGTTTCGTGTAAACCCCAGGATTGGGTGCTATTGCGCCGGGCAGGGCCCATCAAAGGTCTCCGGTTTGCAAAAGGATTTGTTTCCAAACCGCGACTTCATCAAACAAAGTGTATTCGCGGCGGATTTTTGGCTCTCCGCCGATCAACGCGCCAAATTCCGCATGGCTGATGCCCAAGACATAAACCTCTTTGCCTGTTGGCGCACCAAAGACACCCCAGCCTTCGTGTTTGCCTTCTAGGCTCCAGCGGATGGCGGCGCGGGGGGGCATCATTTCGTCATCACGACCAATCTGATGCTCGATCTTAAAACGCGCATTTGGAAAAGACGCACGCAGACCCATCCAGAAACGATCAACCGCGTCCCAGCTGTGGCCGGTTTCGCCACCGGGGTATTCGCCGACGACGGCGCGGTCGTATTCTTGTGGGACAACTGCAAGATCTGCACTCATTATCCGGTTCAATACATCTGCGTAGCGTTGGCCCCATGCGTTGTCATTTCCGGTGCCCTTATATGGCCCTTCGATGTTGTTGCCTGGGGTCAATGGCTTAATGCAGGTCTCTGGTCCCCCTTCGCGGGCAATTTGATCGCGTGTGAATTCAATCGGGGTCCAGCCCATCTGGCGCACAACGGCGCTGTTATCGCGGATCAGCCATTCATCGTTGATGGCGTTGTTGATCGCGTGACAGTCGGCCAGAATCCGATAGGTCAGCGGCTTGCCCGTGGCCTTGCCAAAGGCGCCGTCACCCAGGTGTGTGGCGGTAGAGAGAATGCGATGCGAACTCAGCATGCCGGTTTCGGCCGTGCCAGACCAAATGACGTCTTCGCCAAAAAGCGTACGGTCAGGGAATTCTGCAAGGGTCGCCATGGTCGCGCCTATGACACCTTGATTGCCTGTCGAAATTGATCCGGGCATGCGCACCACAATGTCTTTGGCATAGTATTCATGTAGCGTCGCGAGGCCGCGATCTTCCCAAATTTCTTTGGTGATCCCGATAATGTAATCGGGGAAGTCTTTGAATTTTGGATTAAAACCCTTCATCTTGTACTCTTATTTGATGGCCAGCCCGTTGGAATTCGGGCGGAACTGCGCACAACCAAGGGGCCGTCGATGGCTACACGACGTGGGCATGCGGTTTCTGGGGATTGGATGTGTTCCATCAGTACATCCACGGTTTCTTCGACCATGGTATTTGCGCGCTGACGCATCGTGGTTAAATCATAGCCACGCCAAGCGGCAGGCGGCACATCATCGTAGCCAACAAGTGAGACATCTTCGGGAACACGCAGGCCAAGATCATGCCGGATGACATCCATCACTGCAAAAGCCATGTGATCGTTGGCAACAAAAACGGCATCTGGCCGCTGGTCTGGCGCGACATCAAACATCCTGCGGGCGGCGTCTCGGGCCTTATCGCTGTTAAATTCACCGACGGCTCTGCTGAAGATATCGCGGCCTGCTTCTTGCAAGGCCATTCGAAAGCCCGCTTCGCGGTCGCGCTGTGTCGAGGCCCCCTCCCAACCAGCGATATAAGCGATGCGTTCGTGGCCGCCAGCCAGCAAGAATTCTGCGATTTTTCTGCCGCCAGCGTAGTTGTCAGAGGTGACTGAGGTGATGCCATCGATGTCTTGACTTCGGTTGAATAACACAATGGGCACACCAGCCTGTTGACAGCGCATTGCTATGTCTGAAGACATGGCAACCGAGGCCATAACAATGCCATCTACCTGATAATCAAGGATTTCCTCCATCACACCATCCACATTCTGGGCGGTCTGTTTGGTCATAAAGACCAGCACGTGATAGCCTTGTTCCTGCAGAGCATTGGAGAGTTTTTCCAAAGTCTCTGGGTAAAAGAAGTTCTCTAGATAGGCGACAACAAGGCCGATTATGCGACTTTTGCCTTTGACCATGGCGCGGGCGAGAACATTGGGACGATAGCCCAAGTCTTTGGCAGCGTCGCGGACTTTCGCGGCTGTTTTTTTAGAGACGCTAGCGCCGGGCGTGAACACTCTTGAGACCGCCGACTGGCTAACGCCGGCGCGTTGGGCAACTTGAAGCGAGGTGACTTTGTCTGCCATCAGCCTGCTGTCCAACCTCCGTCGATCAAAAGCGATGTACCGGTGACCATTGCAGAGGCGTCAGAGGCAAGATATTGCACTGCCCCCATGATGTCTTCGACTTCGCCAACGCGATCCAATTTGATCTTGCTCATGATCCAGGCCAGACGTTCGGGGTCAGCAAATGTCGCTTCGGTGAACGGGGTTCTGATGAATGTTGGGCAGACCGAATTGATCCGCACACGCTGTTTGCCCCATTCCATGGCCATCGCTTTGATCATGCCTTCCAAACCGTGTTTGGCGGCGCAATAGAGCGCGCGATCTACACCGCCGGTATGGCCCATTTGGCTGGAAATATGGATGATCGAGCCGGGTTTTTCCGCGCTTATCATAGCTTTGGCAGCATGGGCTGACAAGAAATAGGCGGACCGCAGGTTCACGTGCATAACCGCATCATAATCTTGTTCAGTGGTATCAATTGCTGCGCTGTGACGTGCAATGCCAGCGGAATTTACAACGACATCAAAGACTTGTTCTTTGTGTGTTTCAGCAACGGCGGTGACATCGCTTTGATCCAGGGGCAGGGCAATTGCATCCAGACCGGCACTTTGCATTGCCTCGACTGCGCCATTTAAGCGCTCTATTCCGCGGGCCGCGCAATAGGTTTGTGCCCCAGCTTCGGCCACGGCCATTGCGCAGCCAAGGCCAATGCCAGAGGAGGCACCGGTGACCAGGACTTTCTTGCCGGTCAAATCAAAAGAGGGGGTATGCGGTAGTTTCGTCATGCATCCAGACCTGAGGGGATATCTATTGGCCCCAAGTTGAGAGCTTTGTTGAATTCACGCAGGCGCGCAAAAACATCCATGCCCAGTTGTTTGTAAACATCCAAAAGGTCGACCAGAACCCAGTTCTCGCGGATTTTTCCGCTTTCGACTCTCCAGAAGTCCAGTGATCTTAGAGTGATCTTTTTGCCGGTTGGGGGCAAGCCCAGCCACCCCTGGGCCGAATGGGTTTGTGCCATATTCGGCCAGCCAGTGACCGCTGCAAAGGCCCCGTCGCCAAAGAAGTGATGGTTGATCTCGTCCTCGTATTGGCCCCGGTCCGGCATGGCTGCCAGAAACGGAATTTGGTGCCAGTTTCGAAATCCATAAAGCCCCCGCGCTGTACCAATGCCTGCCGGCCCATACCAATTGACCTTTGGGTGCCAAAACCGATCAAGCTGCATCACCTCGGGGCCGCCTTGAGATGGATAGCGGATCAGATGCGCCAGCATATCGACGATCAACTGGCAAGATGCAGTGCTTTCGGCCTCGTTTCGTGGTCCAGCAACCAAACCATTTTGCAGTGCAGGCCCAGGCACCATCCATTCTCTTCCCAAAGACGGAGCCAGCGGCCACGCCCTGGCTTGCATCATCACTTCTGGTATGTCCCAGATGGCTTGCACTTCGACAACTTTGTTGTTTTCAAACCGGTAAAACTCGTGAAACCGCATGCATACGGGGTGACCCGTTGGTGGTATATCCAGCCAGGAAGACAGGAAAGTGCCGGTGTAATATCCGCAACAGCCCACCCATTGCCCGCCTTTGTCGTCTGGCCCTGACATTACAATCAGATCGCGCCGTTCAAAGTCTGGCCAAGCCGCTGCCAAGGGCGCAATAGCTGTTTGATAAAACCCGTCTGGCCCGGTTAGGTCGCCAAATGGTTGACATAAATGCAGCTTGGCGTCTGGCACCATCAAGTTGGCCAAGGCCGTCTGAACTTGTTTTGCGTCAAAATCGTATAAAGCGCTCCGCAACGGAGCTAAAAGCGCTTTATTTTGAGTGTGTTGGTCCATGTTGTGCTGGTTGACCTTACTTTGTGGGGTCGCGGTAAGGCGCGGCTGTCCCATAGGGCACGTTTACACCGCCATACCGCCGAACGCGCACGTTGCATTGTTCTGCGTGGCCGACAAAGCCTTCGAGCAAACACAAACGCGAGCCATATTCCCCAATCAGCGTTGCCGCTTCGTCGGTGGTGACCTTTTGATAGCTATGGGTTTTAAGGTACTTACCGACCCACAAACCACCGGTATAGCGGCCAGCTTTTTTGGTCGGCAAAGTGTGGTTTGTACCGATCACCTTATCGCCGTTGGACACATTGGTGCGGGGCCCAAGAAAGAGCGCGCCGTAACAGGTCATGTTTTCCAAGAACCAGTCGTCGCGGTCAGTCATGACTTGCACATGTTCAGAGGCGATTTCGTCCGCCACTGCCAGCATTTCATCATAGGTGTCACAAACGATGATTTCGCCGTATTCTTCCCAGCTGACGCGCGCTGTGTCTGCGGTTGGCAAAATTTCCAGCAAACGGTCGATTTCAGCCAGGGTTTCGGTGGCGAGTTTCTGACTGTTGGTCAGCAGAACGCAGGGGCTGTTATAGCCGTGTTCTGCCTGGCCCAAGAGATCGGTCGCGCATAACTCCGCATCTGCGGCTGTTTCGTCTGCGATCACCATGGTTTCCGTTGGGCCTGCAAAAAGGTCGATGCCAACGCGTCCAAACAACTGGCGTTTGGCTTCGGCGACAAAGGCGTTGCCCGGCCCAACCAGCATATGTACAGGATCAATGGTTTCTGTTCCCAATGCCATGGCACCAATCGCCTGAATGCCACCCATGACATAGATTTCATGTGCGCCGCCAAAATGCATGGCGGCAATCACTGCGGCATTGGGTTTGCCTTTGAAGGGCGGGGTGCAGGCAATAATACGCGGCACTTTGGCCACCGAGGCGGTGGCCACTGACATATGGGCTGACGCGACCATGGGGAATTTGCCGCCCGGAATGTAGCAGCCCACAGATTGCACCGGGATATTTTTGTGGCCGAGAATAACGCCCGGCATGGTTTCAACTTCGATGTCCAGCATCGAGTCCCGTTGTGCTTGGGCGAACTTGCGCACCTGAGACTGCGCAAATTTGATGTCTGAAAGTTCACGATCCGACAATTGGGCGATCAACGCGTCGATTTGGTCCTGATTTAAGCGAAATGACTCGGGTGTATACTTGTCGAACTTTTCGGACAGATCGCGCACGGCAGCATCGCCGCGCGTGTCGATATCTTTCAGAGTGGCCTCTACCACCGCGCGGGTTTTGGCATCATCTTCGGCTCGGTCAGCTTCGGGTTTTCCGCGTTTCAGATATTCGATGGTCATCCTAGTGATCCTTAGTTTTCAGGACGCGGAGCGACTTTTTCTCCACGATCAAATGCTTCCCAGCCATGGCCGTTAAAAAGATCGACACCCAATTGGGCAGCGACATGGGCGAAATCCACATTCACCCAGTTGTCCACGATCTTGCCGTCGACAACTTTCCAAAAGTCCATATAGCGGATTTCCACCCGCTTGCCGGTTGGGGCGATCCCCAAAAATGTGCCACTGTGGGTGGCTTCCTGACGACCAAAGGCGGCCGCCCATTCGCCCATATAAAGGCGTGCTTCGTCGATGCAGGTCTTGTCCGAGAACGCCGCCTGAAAGGGGCGCTGCCAGTTGTCCTGAAACTCTTGCAGCCCGGTTTTTGTGCCGCAGCCTTGGTTGCCCATCCACCGGAAACCTTGGGTAAAAAACTCGCCAATATCGGCGATCCGGTGATCATTTAGCCCATCCACCATGTTTTCAATCACGGCGCGGGTGTCTTCAGTTTTGCTCATATCCGTGTCACGAGTGAGCACGGCTTGCTCTGGACGAGAGCCTTTCATTTTGTGTCCTTTCAGAATGTCAGGGTGTTGAAGTTTGAGTGCTGGATAGGTCTCGTTACTTCAAAAAATCCCTTGGCATTCTGTTCAAAGCGGGATGACGCGATTGGGCGTCGTTTCTTGCGGAAGAACTCATCCTTTGACGGCTCCAGCTGTCAGGCCAGATACGATCTGACGCTGGAAGAAGAGCACCAACACAAAGAGGGGGGCGGTTGCGGACACAACCGAGGCCACCGCAAACATAACATTGCCTTCGGTTTGAGTGGTGCCCAAGAAAGCCGCGATTTGTGGCACCATGGTCCGATTATCTTCGTTTAGGATCATCGATGTTACCGCAAAGTCGTTATAGGCCAGCAGGAAGCTGAACAGTCCGGTTGTAATCACGCCCGGCCACATCACGGGGATGATCACACGCCGGAAGGCTTGAAACTGTGTGCAACCATCAACTTTGGCGCTTTCGTCCAATTCCTTTGGGATGGATTCAAAGAAAGAATGCAACATCCAAAGGGTAAAGGGTTGGTTGATTGCCACCAAAACGATGATCGCAGTTGGTAAAAATCCCCAAACGTTATATTGGAAAAAGGCAGGTAGGTAGCCGGATACAAGGGTGATTTGGGGCAGGGCCCGGAACATCAAAGCGATGATCAACAGCCAGAAAACGTATTTGTAACCAGAGCGCGACAGAGCGTATCCGCCCAGCGTGCCAATTGTCAAAGACGTGCAAACAACAAAGACACAAATGACGGCTGTGTTCAAAACATTGCGCAAGAAGCCCTTTTGTACCCAAGCCCCTTCATAGCCTGCTCCGGTAAAGGGCGAGCCATGGGTGCGCTCGGTATTTTCACCAGTGAGCGCATTTGTCCAATCTGCAATGGAAAAGAAATCAAGCTCGACTTTAAAGCTGCCCCAAAGCGTCCACAAGAAGGGGAAGGCGGCCATCATCAACCAGATGACAACAAAGGTCCAAAGCGCGATTTTCAGCGGGAGTGGTTTACGGTTTGCAACACTCGTCATGATTTAGCTCCGTCCTTGAAAGTCGCGCCATGTGCGGATCAGCACGGGCGTCAAAAGTACTGCGATACCAAGAATTGTTAGAACCGAGGTTGTCGCGGCGGCTGACAATTGTTGGGTCTCCCCGCCAAGGTCATTAAAGATGATCCAACTGAGCGATGTTGCATGGGCCTCTGCGTTGAAACCGACAATCGGCTCAAACACACGGTAGTTGTCCATCAGCTGAATAAGCGCCACAAAAGTAACCAAAGGCATCAGGTGGGGAATGGTCACAAAGCGGATCTGTTGCCAGCGCGTGGCCCCATCGATTTGAGCGGCTTCTAACGTGTCTTTTGGTACCGTCTGAAGGCCGGCGTAAAACACCACAAAGGCAAAGGGGGCAGAGGACCAGATGCCATAGATTATTAAAGAGACCCACATCAGAGGCGACGACGCTTTGAGCGATAAGTCCGGATCTCCGGTCAAATATTGCAGGAAATTACCCAACACCCCACGGCTATCGATCATCCAAAACAGGATAAGCGAGCCCACAAGTGGCGTTACAATCATCGGCAGCAACGAGAAAAAGATCACCAAGCCCTTGAGGTGGCGGTGCAGCGCATTCACCGAAATGGCGATGACAAATCCCAAGCCGATCAAAAGCGGCGTACACACAAATGTATAGGTTAGCGTAAAGGCCAGAGCGCGGTAGAAGGGCAGGTTGTAGACGGTGTCAAAAAAGGCACCGATACTTGTTGAACTACGCCATGCTTCGCCGATCTCTGCAATCGCAAGGTGGCCGCGATCCAGGTAGACGTCCAAACCGACAAACCGTCCGCCGGGTTTGGCTTCGCGTATAGCCGCGGTGGCTTCCTGGTCGATTGTTGTCTCTTGTTTGCACCCAAAAGGCCCACAGTTTTCTACCGTGACAAAAACCGCCTCATGAGGCGCATAGAGCGACTGCGAGATAATCGATACCAATGGTGCCGCAATGAACAGGAGCATTGCCAAGCCCGTTGGTAGGAAAAACCAGAAGAATGTGCGATGTTTCATGGCTGCTCCACCAAGTCAGAGAATGCTGAGAGGGGGGAATGCCCCCTCTCGACCGAGAGTTCTTAGAGGAACCCTTTTTCTTTTGCCGCTGCGGTATAGGCCGCTTCGACATCTTTTAGGGCTTGTTCAGCGCTTTCTTTACCCTGCATGAAATCTGTCAATTCCGCGCCCAATGCTGTGTGCATCAGACCCATGAAAGGAAGCATAGGGTAAGGGATAGTCTGGGATTGGGCTGCCGCAAACACGCCTTCGGCTGCAGGTGTTGGATTATATCCGTCAATCAGCCAGACAGCCTGTGTAGCGATTTCTGCATCATCCAGAATAGCTGGTCGAATAGCATGTGTCATCGCTTTGAAGGTTGCTGCTGCCTCTTCATCAGAGACGTTTTTGGCAACGGTCCAGCCATCCCACCACAGGGTAGAGGCAGGGATGGAACCACCACCAACAGTCATTGGTCCGGCAATTGCAAAGCCATCAACAACCTCTTGCGGTACGCCATCTGCTTCGACCAGTGTTGCCGCGCGGCTGCCCCACATGTTCATCAACGCGACGTTGCCAGCGCGATATTCTGCGTTGGTAGCGTTTGAGTCATGTGTCAGGAAGTCTGGGTTCATATACGCAGACAATTCCTTCATCATTTCAAGGGCTTTGACACCTGCTTCGCTGTTTACGCTAGGCTGTGCTGTGCCCGCTTTGAAGTGTTCGCCGCCAAAGCCCATGAACATATTGTTGAATTCTTGTGCGAGGTTCCAACCGGCTTTGTAGGCACCACCCACTGGGTTTTCCATCAACCCCTTTTCGCGGATCATCTTGGCGGCGGACAAAAGCTCTTCGTAGGTTTTTGGCGGCGCAACCCCAATCGCATCCAGAACATCTTTGCGGTAAACCAGATGCTGAGCGTTGGCCATGAATGCAACAGCCATGACCTCGCCATTGATGGTGATCAGCTGGTTTTTCTTCAGTCCCGCGCCATGGGCATCAACCAAGTCTCCCAATGGACGGATGACATCTTCGTTCATCAGTGCAACGATGGAGGAGTTGGCAATAATCGCTGAAGTGTATTCAGCGGGATTACCCTGCATGCCAGCCAAGTTGATCTTTTGGTGATCGGCGGTCAGGTTTGAGCTAACGTCGCCCCCAGAACATTCTGCTGCACCAGCGCCAACGGTTTGGATAGCTGGAAATTCGTTGCCTACAATATTTACACGCGCATTGATTTCACACGCGCCAACCGCAGTGCTTGTCAACAGCGCCATTCCGCCAGCAAGTGCCAGTTTATTCAATAGCATTTTAGTTCTCCCTAGTTGTTCGCGGTGCACCTTCGAAGTTTGCACCTTAGATACCCGCGTTTTTCGCGGGGGTTTTGGGGGTTAACTCCCCAATCGCGCACCGGTTTCAGCGTTAAAGAGGTGGCAATGTTCAGATGGAACGGCGATCGAGACGGTTTCGTCGATTTCAGCGCGATAAGTCTTGTCTGCTTTGACCGAAACAAGCGCGCCGCCTATGCGGACTGACACCATGGTCGCGTCGCCCAAAAGTTCCATAGTATAGATTGGTGCATTGATCTGGGCGGTTGTTTGAACCACCTGCGCATCTTCAGCGCGAAAGCCGAGCGTCAAAGGCCCATCAGGTGCAGACAGGCCAGTAATCTGTACGTTGTCAGCTGAAAAAGTGCCGTCTTTGACCTGCCCTTGCATCAAGTTCATCGCCGGAGATCCGATGAAGCTTGCCACAAATGCATTTGCGGGCTTGTCGTAAATATCGGTTGGAGAGCCGACTTGCTGTACAATACCACCTTTCATGACAACAACGCGGTCTGCGAGGGTCATGGCTTCGATCTGATCGTGGGTCACGTAGATCGTTGTGACGGCCAGTTCGTGGCTGAGGTTTTTGATTTGCGCACGGGTTGAAACCCGCAGTTTTGCATCAAGGTTGGACAGTGGTTCGTCCATCAAAAAGACGTTTGGTTCCCGGACAATGGCGCGGGCGAGGGCCACACGCTGACGCTGCCCTCCGGACAGTTCCGCTGGTTTGCGGTGTAGGAAATCGTCAAGCTCTACCATGGCAGAGGCACGTCGCACCTTTTCGTCATGCGTTGCTGAATCGATGCCACGCACCCGAAGCGGGAAACGGATATTTTCATAGACGTTTAAATTCGGGTAAAGCGCGTAGCTTTGAAAAACCATCGCGACGTCGCGGTCCTTTGGTTCCAGATCGTTGATGACTTGACCGTCGACCAGAATTTCACCCTCGGTCACGTCCTCTAGCCCTGCGATCATCCGCATCGTCGTGGTTTTTCCACAGCCCGACGGACCCAGAAGAACGAGAAACTCTTTGTCCGCAATTGTCAGATCAAAGTTGTGTACGCCAACAAAAGATCCCCAACGCTTTCCAACGTTGCGCAATTGAATTTCGGCCATTTGATCCCCCCGGTGGAATTTTGCATACGCTTGCAAAAACGTTAATGCGCAAAGGTCACTTCTGGCAAGACATTTTTGCATACGTATGCAATTATTGTGAAAACCTACATTCTTTCGGTGTCGACGCGAAAGGGTAAGTGGCTATATTAAAAGGAAAAATACGTGGCGTTCCATAGTCAAAAACGACTCGTTCGGAAGTATTATCAGGCTTTAGACACCTCAGAAATCAACACTGCGGCAGACACAGTTAGCGCTGTCAGTCAGTTTTGCAGTGCAGAACTTCTGTGGCGCGGCTTTCATCCCTTTAATGAGATTCGGGGTGCGGATGCCGTTGAAAATCAATTTTGGGGCCCATTGAAATCCAGCCTGACGGGCCTGCAACATCGGATTGATATATTTTTTGCCGGCAACAATATTTACCCAGAGACCGGCGGAGTTTGGATCTGCTCAATGGGGCATCTCATGGGGCTGTTTGACAAAACCTGGTTGGGCATTCGCCCCACTGGAAAACTGGCATTTCTGCGCTTTGCCGCTTTTCATCGGATCGAGAATGAAAAAATTGTCGAAACGGCGATGTATTTTGATATTCCACATTTCATGATGCAGGCAGGTCTGCAGCCTTTTCCGCCACAAACTGGTCAGCATTTGGTTCAGCCGGGACCTGCGACCCACGATGGGCTGTTGTATGAAGAGCATGACCCCAAAGAAGGCCAAAAGACGCTTACGTTGATTGACCAGATGGCGCGCGACCTTGGTCAGTGGGGATCTGGATTGCCCCTAGAAGCGGAGCTGCGCCGCACCTGGCACGAGGATATGTTGTGGTGGGGACCAGAGGGCATTGGTGCAACCTACACCATAGAACGTTACGCCAAACAACACGCAGGCCCCTTTCGTGCTTCGTTCTCGGAACGCAGCAAAACCAACCACATTTGCCGTATTGGCGAAGGCAATTATGGGGCCTTTTTTGGCTGGCCGAACTTTGTGGCCACCCCGACCGGGGGTTTCATGGGCATGCCGGCTACGGGCAAACCCGGCGCGTTTCGGGTGATTGATCTTTATCGGCGTGAGGGTGAGAAACTGAAGGAAAACTGGATTTTCATCGACTTACTGCATTTCTGGAAAGGGCAGGGCGTTGATATTTTGGCACGCACAACCGGGATCGCCCAGCCATGAGAATTGACGCTCACCACCATCTTTGGGACCTAAATGCGGTGCATTACCCGTGGCTTATGGCCAAAGACGAGCCGCGTTTTTTTGGTGATCCGGCCCCAATTCAACGGGACTACCTGATTGACGAATTCACTGCCGATGCCAAGGCCCAAGGATTTGAAGGCTCTGTGCACATTCAGGTCGGGGCTGCCGATCCACTTGCCGAAGCGCGGTGGGTACAAGGCGTTGCGGATGCCAATCCTGCATGGAAAATGGCCCAGGTCGCCTTTTGTGATTTAACAGCACCGGATGCAGAGCAGCAATTGGACGCGCTGCAAAATTTGCCGACCGTGCGCGGAGTTCGACAAATTGTCGGACGGGCACCGGGCGAAGATGCGCAAACTGGTACCAATCATTTGTTAGATAACCCGGTTTTTGTCCAAGGTCTTAGATCTTTGGCAAAGCGCAACCTAAGCTTTGATCTGCAATTACTGCCTGAGCTGATGGAAAAAACCGCCAAGGTTTTGCGGCAAGCGCCAGACACCAAAGTTGCGTTGTGTCACGCTGGGTCACCACACGACCGTAGTTCTAAAGGGATTTCTCAATGGAGTACGTCTTTGACGTATCTTTCTGATCTTCCCAATGTTTATTGCAAGCTTTCTGGACTTGGAATGTTTGAGCATGACTGGACCCCTAAGAGTATTGAACCCATTGTTCAAACGGTCCGCGACCAATTCTCGCCGGAACGTCTGATGTTTGGATCAAACTTTCCTGTAGATTCGTTGACATCAAGTTATGCAAAGCTTTGTGATGCGTACCGTGATTGTTTAGATGGATTTGCCCACAACGCGGTGTTTGGTGGTACTGCTGCAAAGTTCTATCGTTTCTAATAACGGGTTGCTGGCAGCATGGCGCGCTAGAACATGCCAGTCCAAAACTGCGGCGGCGCAGCTATTCCATGCGGATGATTGCATCGGCAGTGCGGGTGGCGAGTGCCATGATCGTTAGGGCCGGTGCCTCGCCACCACCGGATGTGGGGAAGATGCTGGCGTCTGTGATCCATAGATTGGGGTGGTCATGGCTTTGGCCAAAGGCGTTTACCACCGAGGATTGCGCATCATGTCCCATTTTGGCGGTGCCAAATACATGTGTGGCTTGAAAGCTGTCATAGCTGCTGGCCTCTTCGATGATTTTGGTTTTTGCGGCCCAAAGCGCGGCTCGGGTGGCAGCGGCCATGGCGCGCAATAAGGAGAGGCTTTGGCGGTTTAGCACTGAATTGATCTGCGCCAACGGCAGGCCGTTTGTATCGGTTTTGTCAGAAAGGGCGATATAGGAGCGCGCGTCGGGGATCACCTGGCCAATGGCGCTGATTGCTAGGGCAGATCCAAAGCTCTGTCGCAGGCGTGTTTTGAAATCTATGCCAAATCCAGGAATCATGCGGCTGGCAAAGCCAATCGGGCCGTTGAGGCCAAGATCAAGGCTGGCATGGGTGAGCTTGAAGCCACCGGTGAGGCCGGGCAGGGCGTCTGGTGCTGTTTTGCTCCAGTCAGTCAGGTCTGCGGGCAAACCCATGTGGTTGTTTTGCAATCCAGAAACCAGACCCATGCTTTGCCACCAGAGTGTTTCCATGAAGTTGCGACCCACTTGCCCAGAGCTGTTGGCCAATCCATTTGGATGGTCAGCGGCGGCAGACATCAGCAACAAACGCGGGCTTTGCACTGCGCCTGCGGCCAGTACCAGTTGGGGTGTGGCCTGCAAGTGCCGCTGGCCATTTTGTTGGTATTCGACGTGGGTAATGCGGCTGTTTGCGCCTTGGATGATTTTGCTGACAGGGGCGTTTGCCAGCAAGGTCAGGCGTCCTGTGGCTTGGGCTTTGCGCAAAAATGTAACGTCGGCTGAGGCCTTGTCGCCGATGGGACAGCCACGCGCACATTGGCCACAATAATTGCATTGCGGGCGCTCGTCATAGGGGCGGGAATTGGCGGCCCTTGGGTTGAATTCCCATTTTTGCTCTATCGATTGTGTGGCTTTGAGCAACGCTTTCGCCCCGGTGCTCAGCGGGTGGGGACCCATGGGATAGGGCTGGCTGCGCGGCCGTTCAGATTGGGCAGAGTCGCAAGCCACCCCAAGGAGTGTTTCACAGATGCTGTAATATGGTTCTAATGCGTTATAGCCTAGCGGCCAGTCTGCGCCTGTTTGGGTGATGGTTTTCAGTTGAAACGCTTTTGGATGCAGTCGGTGAGCTTCGCCAACGTAGCGCAGGGTTGAGCCACCAACGCCCAAAACGTGCCCATAGCCGATGGGCGAGGGCGTGCGGGCCGCACTAGCCGGTTGGCGGGATTGATTGCGCAATCCAGACCAGCTTTGAAGGTCAGGAAAGTCAGGGTCATGTCTGCCCAGATCACCATAGTCGATTTCGGCTTGGCTGCCGGGTTTTTGTGGGAAATTCTGTCGCTCCCAGGTGGGGCTATCCAACTTGTAATCGCTGGGGTCAAAGTTGGGGCCAGCTTCGAGGATGAGGACACGTAGGCCCTGCTGGGTCAGCCGCCAAGCCGCCGCCGATCCGCCGGCACCCGAGCCTATGATGACAACATCGGGATCAGGTTTTAATCCCATGGCGGTGGATACCCATTTGGCTGTGGCGCACTGTTTAGCGGCAGCCCTGCCAAGGCTTGTGGTTGGCTATAATAGGCCTCGATCAAAAGGGTGCGAAAGACGTAGAAGAATCGGCCCGGAACTTGATCGTAATCGGACGTCTGGGCAATCTCTAATATCTGGATTTGCTGGGCGGAGGGCAGGTTTTCAAAGGATCCTTGCGCCATATGATCCAACCAGGCCAAGCCAAACGACATCAACTTTTCTAGATTCAGTTGGCCTTTGATCATATCCTGCAACTCTTGCACCGCCCCAACCTCTGAGGCAGCTGGCGACAATGCGTCTTTGGGTAAAATCAGATCGGCAACAAAGGACAATTTGGCCAAGGATATTGGGGCTTGGGCGCTGACAGGATAGGACAGGCCTGTTGCCAGGGTGGCCGCTGAGGCCACCAAAGCCTGACGCCGGGTCAGTGAAATCAAAGTCACGCTCCTTGGCTGGGTCAAATTTCAGCGCATTCGCGCAAAGCAACAGATCCGCACATTAGGCGGCTGCGGGCTTAGGATGGCGGCGGTGAAGTTATGGTGGTTGAGGAAGGTTCTCTGATCACGCCAAGGCCGATTTGCGGCTCTCCGCGGCAAAAATCATAGGTGAGCGTCAAGCTGCTAACCCCATGATTGTATGCGGCCCCGGCGTCACAGCCAAAAGTACCATCAAAATAATAGGTGACCCCCAAAGCGCCAGCCAAGGTGTTGGGTTCATTGGTGGACAGAACCTTGAGGGTAAATCCCAAACCGTTGCTGCCGTCACTGCCAGCGCTGGCCACGCTGCTGGCACTGCTTTGACCGCCAAACGTCCAGGTGAAACCCGCAAAAAACGTTGGATCATACATGCTGCTGGATGGCGAGGGCACTGTTGCACCTGCGGATACTAAGGTTGGTGCAACAAGAAAGGCTGCGATCAAACTAAGCGTTTTCATGACATTCCTCCTAATTTCTTAAAAGGTTAACAAAAAAAATCGAAATCCCATAATTGTTTGTTTTTCAGAGGGCAGCCGAGGAAATATCAAGGGGTGAGGTGGGGGAATAGCCAAGGATTTTGGACGCAATTTTAATGGTTAACGCGCCACTGAAGTTGATTTGAGCAAGCCTGCTTCAGACAGGCCTATGTGGTTGGTGGGAATCGTCTTGCACCAAGCGCGTTCACAGCCTAGAAGAGCCACTGATTTATATGGTCGCGGGGCATGCGACCCGTTTGACATGTAAGAAGGACGCAACATGCAGGTCACAGAGACTCTGAACGAAGGTCTGAAGCGCGGCTATGAGATCTCTATCTCGGCAGCGGAACTGGACACTAAAGTCAATGAAAAGCTGGTTGAAGCGCAGCCAGAAGTCGAAATGAAGGGCTTCCGTAAAGGTAAAGTTCCTATGGCTCTGCTGAAAAAGCAGTTTGGTCAGCGTTTGCTGGGCGAAGCGATGCAAGACGCCGTTGACGGCGCGATGAACCAGCATTTTGAAGATTCTGGTGACCGCCCTGCGTTGCAGCCAAAAGTCGAAATGAAAAACGGCGAAGAGTGGAAAGAGGGCGATGACGTTGAAGTCGCGATGTCTTATGAAGCTCTGCCCGAGATTCCAGAAGTTGATCTGAAATCTGTTGAACTAGAAAAGCTGGTTGTGAAACCTGCGGATGCTGACGTTGAAGAAGCTTTGGCAAACTTGGCTGAAACGGCACAAGATTTCAAAGACCGCAAAAAAGGCACCAAAGCGAAAGATGGCGACCAAGTCACCATGGATTTCGTTGGCAAAATCGACGGCGAAGCGTTTGAAGGCGGTTCTGGCGACGATTTCCCATTGGTTCTGGGCTCTAACCAGTTCATCCCTGGTTTCGAAGAGCAGCTGGTTGGCGTGAAAAACGAAGAAGAGAAGGACGTGACCGTTTCCTTCCCTGAAGATTACCAAGCAGAGCACCTGGCGGGCAAAGAAGCTGTTTTCTCTTGCACCATCAAAGCCGTCAAAGAGCCTGTGGCTGCTGAAGTGAATGACGAGTTGGCCAAGAAATTCGGCGCAGAAGATCTGGCCGCACTGAAAGGCCAAATCAGCGAGCGTTTGGAAGCGGAATACACTGGCGCAGCGCGTCAGGTTATGAAGCGCGGATTGCTTGATAAGTTGGACACACTGGTGTCTTTCGATTTGCCACCATCCCTGGTCGAAGCTGAAGCGGGTCAAATCGCGCATCAGCTGTGGCACGAAGAAAACCCAGAAGTCGAAGGTCATGACCACGACAATATCGAGCCAACTGATGAGCACAACAAATTGGCAGAGCGCCGCGTGCGTCTAGGCCTGTTGTTGGCAGAGTTGGGTCAGAAAGCAGAAGTCGAAGTGACTGACGCTGAAATGACACAAGCGATCATGAACCAGGCGCGTCAGTACCCGGGCCAGGAAAAGCAATTCTTTGAATTCATTCAACAGAACCAGCAAATGCAGCAGCAGCTGCGCGCGCCTTTGTTTGAAGACAAAGTTGTGGATTACATTGTTGAGTTGGCGCAGGTTTCTAACAAAGAAGTCAGCAAAGACGATCTGCAAAAAGCAGTTGAAGCACTCGACGAAGAGTAAGCTGATACACAGATTGACGAGATTTGGGTCGCCTTTGGGCGGCCCTTTTTCATTTGTATTAATTGGGAATTCAAAAAGATATAGGAGCTGCTTTTACAAAGCAGCTCCCATCTGTTGCGCAAAGGAGAAGCGCAACCCGCCTAGGGGATGAATAGGCGGTATTTTTTAGACAACTAGGACATATTGTCTTGGATGCTAATCAGAACACACCCATTTGGTTTTTTAGACGGCACCATTTTGAATGGTGCGCATCACGCTTTTCATGGCCGCAGTTGACAGGACTTCGCGGCTTGGCAGGTCATGCGCAATGCGTTGCAAGTCGTCGGGCGTGGACGCACCAACCTTGTCAGAAAGCAGCTGTAGCAATTCGAGCGCTGCTGTCATGTCGCCTGTTTCAGTGGCGTTCAGAATTTGTTCGTAGCAATAGCGCTGAAGGTCGCTGATTTCCGGCGTTTTGACTGGCGCTTCGTTGGCAGCTTCTGCCATTTCGCGAGCGATGATCTTTTTGGTCTGCGCCAGATTCATTTTTTCCAGAGCTTCATCCTCGGACATCATCACATCATGTGTGACGCCAGCAAAAGCGCGCACCCGCTGGATACGTTCATCTGTACAGTCTAGCAGTGCAGCCAAGGCTGGGACTTTGCCCATCTGGACCTTTTTGCCGACATAGCCATGTGGCGCGTTGTCAGACCGTTTCAGAACACGATCCATAATTGGATCGATCACAGTGATAATATCTGTCACACCAGATTGTTTTGCGTATTCCAGAATGCCAACCATCATTTCGCAGGTGGCAGTGGATACTGTGTGTTTGCAATCGTCCCGTTTCAACCGGGCTGTATCAACGCAAAATCGCGTGGATTCCCAAATGTTTGGGCTGCGCAAAGGTGGTTCGCCATCAAGAATGGCACTAAAAACGTCAGCCAGCATATGCGGCCCCGTTGTCTGCAACACTCGGGCACAAGAGATTACGTTCATCTCGTCATCAACACCAATAACATAGCCTGGATCCATGTGATCAAATTGATCAATTTCCATGCCGTTTTCGATGTTCACCTCCCAACCTAAACGGTCGCCAAATACTCTGGCACGGAGCTGGAACATGTCGTCCAACAACGGCTTGAACATATGCTTGTTCAGCGCATCTATGGTAATAATCATTGTTTTCCCCATCATTAAGATTGTCCTAAAATCATAGTTAAATGCAGGACAGATTTTTTAATACTAGGGAAATCCCGTAGTTGACTGAAAGCTGCGCGGCGCGCATGCAAATAAACCGGAGGAACCGGCGATCTGTGGCAACCTGTTGAAAAAAGGGGGTTTTATTAGCCGGGGTAGATGAGGCCAATCCCAATAGCGCGACCAACCGCCTGTGCAGTGGTCAGAGCAAAAAGTTTTTGGCGCACAGATCGAATGTGCACTTCGACGGTCCGGCTGGAAATAGACAGGATGTCGCCGATGTCTTGCTGGGATTTGCCTGCTGCGATCCACTGTAGGATTTCCAGCTCGCGTTTTGAAAGGCTAGGGCTTTTCAGCAACCGCGTGAGCGGCTCGGTATTCATGACGTGATCGTGCACATGTGCGGCAACGGGTTGCAGTTCTGCCAGAACCTTTGCCTTGAGTTTATCCCAGGTTTTTTGTTTGCAATCACGCGTGACGCTGAGCATGCCAAATTCGCCGTAAGGGCCGCGAATGGGAATGGTCATACCCCGATCACAAATTCCGAAATCGCGGGCGTCTTTGAAAACGGCGTCGAAGTTTTTGTCGCGTCTTAGGCGCGACCAATCCAAGGGGGCAACACTGCGCATGGCAGAATGCAGCGTTGGATCAACGGTGTGCAGGTTGTTTTTTTGGTAGTGATCCTGCCAGTCTTCGCTATAGGTCACAAATGCATGCATGGACCCACTGACCGGGTTGACGCCAGCATAGGCCGCGTCGTCAAATTCGAACTCTTCGCAGATCTTATCAAGATATGTCGTATAAAGGTTTTGCGAGTTGGGGACATCGTGAAGACTATGTAAATCCAAATATGTTCCTCCTTATTGCAACACCACCATCTTACTAAAAAATGAGCGCTTAGTTCGCGGCGCTGATCTTTTGATCGAAACTATCAACGGCCATGGACCGCATAAAGGCAAGTACCGCACTGCGTTGCGACTGCGGCAACTTGCGATAAAGCTCCATCATTTCGAGCGTATCACGGTCTGACAAGAAGTCCATTTTGTCAACGGGATCAACCTCTGAACCAGAGATTTCCTCGCCGCGACGAATACCTTCAAAGAAATAAACCACATCAACGCCTAGTTTTTCAGCAACCGCCCAAAGACGCGACGCGCTGACCCGATTGGCCCCGGTTTCGTATTTTTGAATTTGCTGAAATTTGACGCCAATAGCGTCGCCAAGTTCTGTCTGGCTGATCCCAATGGCGTGACGGCGCGCCCGAATGCGCTTGCCCACCAATACATCGATCTTATTCATAACATACACCTGCTGTTTCTAGCTACTATTTCGAGCCACCACAAATAAATGGTGAACACGCTCGATGGCGACTAATACTATTGCAAGCATTTTTGCCTTAAATATGGCGTGGGGGCAATTTCTTCGCCTAAAAGTTGTTAAACTTGCCGCTTTTGCAGCTTTTTCTTGCAATTGAAACGCGCGATTGCGCGCGCGTTCCGTATTTTTTTACAAAAAGGGCTTAAGAAGCCGCTTCTTCGTCAGACTCTGCAGCAGGAGCTGCGTCGCCCATATCATCGTCGTCAGAAGCAGCAGAGCCGATGTCGTCGAACAATTCGGCGATCTCGAATTCTGCAGCCGCTTCTTCCTCGGCGGCGAGATCCTGAATGGACTTGCCAGAGGCTTGAAGCTCTGCTTCTTCCTGTGAACGTGCAACGTTCATAGTGATGTTCACTGCCACCTCTGGGTGCAGTTTAACTTCAACTTCGTGCAGACCAAGGTACTTGATCGGTGCGATCAAAGCAACTTGCTTGCGGTCGACGGTGAAGCCGTTTTCTGTCGCAACATCAGCTGCGTCACGCGGGGTGACGGAGCCGTAAAGTGCGCCCGCATCAGATGCGGAACGAATCACGATGAACTGTTGACCATCAAGACGCTCGGCAAATGCTTCTGCTTCTTTTTTGGTTTCCAGGTTGTTGGCTTCCAGCTGAGCTTTCTGCGCTTCAAATTGTGCGATGTTGGTCGCTGAAGCAGACAAAGCTTTGCCTTGTGGCAACAGGAAGTTGCGGGCGAAACCCGGCTTCACGTCAACCACATCGCCCATTTGGCCCAGTTTGGCCACGCGTTCCAGAAGGATAACTTGCATGAGTTCTCTCCTTATTTCACAGCGTAGGGCAGCAGCGCGAGGAAGCGAGCGCGTTTGATTGCGCGTGCCAATTCACGTTGCTTTTTGGCGGAAACAGCGGTGATACGGGAAGGCACGATTTTGCCACGCTCAGAGATGTAGCGTTGCAGCAATTTTGTGTCTTTGTAATCAATCGCAGGTGCGTTGTCGCCCGAGAATGGGCAAACTTTACGACGGCGGAAAAATGGTTTTGCAGCCATGATTTACTGTCCTTTCTTCGCGCTATCAGTTGCGACGTTCGCGGCGGTCGCCGCGGTCGTCACGTTTCTGCATTTGTACCGAAGGACCTTCGGGGTGATCGTCGACTTTGATGGTAAGAATACGCATCACGTCGTCGTGCAGCCGCATCAGGCGTTCCATTTCTTGAATGGCCGGTGCAGGGGCATCGGTTTTCAAGAAGGCGTAGTGGCCCTTGCGGTTTTTGTTGATCTTGTAAGCCATCGTTTTGACGCCCCAGTATTCGCTGTCAACGAGCGAGCCGCCGTTGTCAGACAAAACTGTGCCAAAATGTTCGATTAGGCTTTCAGCTTGCGCGTTGGACAAGTCCTGGCGCGAGATGAATACATGCTCATAGAGTGGCATGTGCTCTCCATTTCATATTCAAGCGCATTTCAAAGAGCAGGGCATTTCCCTTTTGCGCCCTACCCACGAGAGACTGCGCGGTTCTAAGTATTTGCAAAAGGATGGCGCTGTATACCCAATTGGCTGTGCAAAACAAGCATCAATTTATTTGGAAACAGTTTGTTTCCTTGTGCATTCGGGGGCGGTTGCCGCAATTGCGCCGTTATTTGGCGCGAATGTTGCCTTTCAACAAAGTGCTTTTGAAAGGCCGTTTTGCAAATGACATCTTTTGTCCAAACACACCAGAATGATCTGCAGAGCAGAGCGCGTCATCTAGAGGACTATCGCATTGCTCTAAGAGTTCTTGGTCTGGTGTTAGGAACCACGCTTTGTGTGGCCGGGATTAGCGTTGTGCTGCTCCAAGAGTTCGCCACGTCGCTCTCTGTCTTGTGGTTGCAGGTGTTTTTGGGCGCCGGCCTTTTTGTCAGCGGTTTGCATGTGGCACGGTCTGGTCGCAAAGAAGGCCCTTGCGATCTGCATTTTGATCCAAGTTTTGGCGAGTTTTATTTGCAGGCACCGGGGGAGGGGCCCGCGACAGTGCACTCTGCGATGCTTGGCGCTTTTGATTGCCTGTCTCTGAAGCCATTTTTGGGCCGCTTGCATTTGGATAATCAACGGGTCGATCGTCAGGCTGTAGGTGCGGTCAGGCTGCATGTCAGTGCAAAGAATTCCAATCGCCTGGCAGAGAGCTATATGCGGTATTATTCTGAGAAGATGATTAGAAAATAGTGGGTTGTGCGATTGCGCACATGTTCTGTGGCGCAGATGCAATTGAGTTTTATCCGATAAGCCGCCTTTTAGACTTCATCAAACCCTGATGGAGATCATTCTTATGAAATCGTTAATTCTTGCTGCTGGCCTAATGGCTGCCGCCACCGTTGCTTCAGCCGACGCCGAAAAATACGCCCTTGACCCTAGCCACAGCCAGATTGTCTTTACTTATAATCACCTTGGGTATTCCACGACCTATGGCATGTTCTCTGGTTTTTCTGGCGACATTATGTTTGACCAAGAAAACCCAGCAGAATCATCTGTTTCAGTGGCCTTCCCTGTGAAAACCATGCTGACCGGTTGGGAACAGCGTTTTGGTCACTTTATGTCACCCGATTTCTTTGGTGCCGCAGATGACGAAATGGTTAGCTTTGCGTCGACCAGTATTGAGGTGACAGGCGAAAACACAGCCCTGATCACCGGCGATTTGACACTGAACGAAGTCACCAAATCGGTTGTTTTGAATGCCACACTGAACCAAGCGGGCGATCACCCGATGGAAGGCAAAGCCTGGGCGGGATTTGACGCAACAACCACATTGGTGCGCTCGGAATACAACCTGGGTATGTTTGCACCATTTGTTGGCGACGAAGTGTCAGTCAATATTTCAGTCGAGGCGATGAAGGTCGACGGTTAACCGCGCGCCTTTAACGAAAACAAAACGCAAACAAAAAAAGCCCCCGGTGTAAGACCGGGGGCTTTTTGTTTGCGGCACCGCTTAGTTGCGTTGCGCGGTAAGGTTGACCGAGATATCAACTGCAAAGCCTAGCGAGGCTTCGTCCGGCTGATTTGCACCAATGCCAAAATCCATTCGGCTGATCTGTGTTTGTCCGGTCATGGTCGCGGTCTTGCCGTCGGTCTCTAGTAAAAAGGGTAAAGAGACTGGCATTTCTACCCCGCGTAAAGTCAGCGTGCCCTGGGCGACATACCCTTCGGCTGCGGCCAGAATTTCGGCGTTGAATTCTGCCGTTGGAAATTCTGCCGTGTTGAAATAATCAAACCCCATTGCTTGTTGGGTGACAGATCCAAGCGTCAGCGACCCGACAGAGATCGTGACCTTCACATTGCCATGGTTGTTGTCGATGGCGTCTTTGGAAAAGGTAATATCTGCCGTCCATTCTGCAAAATTACCTGTCACTGGCGTGCCAAATTGCGCCACGGTGATTTCTAAGGCACCGCTTTGGACTTGCCAATCCGAGGTCACCTGATCCAGCGTGGCAGCGCTGACCGGGGCGGTTTCCGTTGTACGGAAAGCTCCTGTGCCTGCGCCCAGACCCAAAGCGACCATCCAGATGATCAAGGCTAGGGCCAATGGACGTTTGCTGTGATCTTGCTTGGGTGGCATTGGTGCGCTTGAATTTCCTGGCAGCATGCGCTGCAGCGTCTGATCGCGGTCAATGACAAAGTGTTTCAATGCGCCACCCACGTGGGCCAGAATAGTAAGGGCAAGTACCAGAATCAGAATGAAATGCAAAGTTGATGTGGCTTGCGCAAGCGCTTCGCTTTTGGGGATAAGCGGTAGGTTCTGGCCAAATGGCCACCAGATTGGGGCAAAACCCTGGGTCGAGGCGTGATGCACCCAGCCGGAAAAAGGCACAAGCAACATCGAGCCATAAAGCAGCCAATGGGCGGTTTGCGCAGCGGTTGCTTCCAATTTGTCTTCAGGGTTCAACAGTCCGGGGTGAATTTGGCGCAACGCCCAGACTATGCGCAGTAAAGCTGTGAAAAAGGCAGCAATACCGATCGTTTTGTGAAGCGAAAACAAGAACGCTTTTTGAGCAAGTTCTTCGCTGTTTGAAAACGGTGCTTCATGAGCGAAATAGCCGATTGGAAAGGCAGATAATATCAAAAGAGCGGTCAGCCAATGGAATGTTTTTGTAACACTGCCATAGGTTTCTAGGGTGTTAGAAAGGGGCATTGTGGATCCTTGCACGTGATTTTCACCGAAGATACGGGGCATGGTGAATTGAACAAGGCTTTCGGGCAGTTCAATGCGTGCGGGAAAGCGCAAGGCCGTTGCACCTGTGCACAGAGCGGGGTATTGCGGTTAAAACGTTAAGAAACAGGGGACCGTGATGAGCCGAGCATTTGTTTTTCCAGGGCAGGGCGCGCAGACAATTGGAATGGGCAAGGCATTGGCCGATGCTTATCCAGCTTCGAAAGCTATTTTTGAAGAAGTTGATGACGCATTGGGTGAAAAGCTGAGTGCCCTGATTTGGGACGGCGATCAGGCAGATCTGACCCTGACGCAAAACGCACAGCCTGCATTGATGGCGACCTCTTTGGCCGCTGTACGCGCCCTAGAGGCCGAAGGTATCTCGGTTGAGGCCGCAACTTATGTGGCGGGGCATTCGTTGGGCGAATATTCTGCGCTTGCTGCGGCCGGCGCGATCAGCGTTTCAGATACGGCACGTTTGCTGCGCACCCGTGGTGCCGCGATGCAAGCAGCTGTGCCTGTTGGCGTGGGGGCCATGGCAGCATTGTTGGGTCTAGATTTTGCCGCTGCAACCGAAGTTGCCGAGGCGGCAGCGCAGGGCGAAGTCTGTCAGGCGGCAAATGATAATGATCCGGGGCAGGTTGTGGTTTCTGGCCACAAAGCCGCTGTAGAGCGCGCGCTTGATCTTGCCAAGGAAAAAGGCGCGAAACGTGCTGTGTTGCTGCCTGTAAGCGCCCCGTTCCATTGCGCACTGATGCAGCCAGCTGCCGAAGTTATGGCCGAAGCCTTGAACAAAGTTGATATCAATCGCCCTGTTGTGCCTTTGGTGGCCAATGTGCGGGCGCAAGCGATTTCTGACCCGGCCACCATTCGGTCTTTGTTGGTAGAGCAGGTCACTGGTTCGGTGCGCTGGCGCGAATCTGTGGCGTGGATGGCCGGTGAAGGCGTGACCGAAATCTATGAGATTGGGGCAGGCAAGGCGCTGTCTGGCATGGTGCGCCGGATTGATCGGTCGATTGCTTGTACCCCCGTTGGCACTGCCGATGATGTCAAAGCAGCGATTGAAAAGCTTGCTCAATAATCAGCTGAATTAAAGCTTCAGGAGAATTTATGTTTGATCTGACAGGAAAAGCCGCGCTTGTGACCGGCGCTTCTGGTGGCATTGGTGGCGAAATCGCCAAAGCCCTGCACGCGGCGGGGGCAACCGTTGGCCTATCGGGCACACGTGTAGAACCATTGCAGGCCTTGGCCGCAGAACTGGGCGAACGCGCCCATGTGTTGCCATGTAATCTGGGGGACGCCGAAGCGGTTGCAGCCTTGCCTAAAGCCGCAGTTGCAGCCATGGGCAGCTTGGATATTCTGGTGAACAACGCTGGTATCACCAAAGACCAAATCTTTATGCGCATGTCCGACGACGAGTGGCAGCAAGTCATTGATGTTAACCTGACATCTGCGATGCGGCTTTGCCGTGCTGTGATGCGCCCAATGATGAAAGCCCGTTGGGGTAGGATCATCAACATCAGCTCTATTGTTGGGGCGACTGGCAATCCGGGGCAGGTGAATTATGCCGCGTCCAAAGCGGGGATGGTCGGCATGACCAAATCGATCGCTTATGAGGTCGCGAGCCGTGGAATCACCGCCAACGCAGTTGCGCCTGGTTTTATTGCGACAGCCATGACCGATAAATTGACTGACGATCAAAAAGAAGCCATCAACAAGCAAATTCCCGCAAGCCGTATGGGGGCACCTGCGGAAATCGCCGCCGCCGTACTTTATTTGGCAAGCGAGGAAGCAGGTTACGTGACAGGATCGACCTTGCACGTTAATGGTGGCATGGCCATGTTGTAAGATCTTTGGTGTGTTTTGGCAGGTGAAACTTGCGATATGCGCCATTGCAATTACATTGCGAAAGCGTTTGCCTTACATAGAACATGTGCTATAGGCGGCGCAGTTTTCCGGGTGAGCCTATCTGGCACGCCCCAGTCTCCGGGGAAGCCGGAACAATGAGCCGCCCGACTGGGCATCACGTGTTTCCGCAGTTCAGCGGGAAATAAAAAGGCCAGTTGGCCAGTACGAATGAGGAATTGATATGAGCGACGTCGCAGACCGCGTTAAAAAGATCGTTGTTGAGCACCTGGGTGTGGAAGAAGACAAAGTTGTCGAAAACGCATCCTTCATCGACGACCTGGGCGCAGACAGCCTGGACACAGTTGAGCTGGTTATGGCCTTCGAAGAAGAGTTCGGCATCGAAATCCCTGATGACGCAGCCGAAACTATTCAATCCTTTGGCGACGCAGTGAAATTCATCACTGAAGCTTCCTAAGCATTGTTGACAGTTTGAAGAAAGGCCTCTCACGCAAGTGAGGGGCCTTTTATGCTTTTGCGGGGGCGGACAACAGCATGAGTAATTGGTTCTGCTTGAGTCTGCGTTTGAAATGCACCCCTGCATAAACATCATTACGCCAGATGATTTGGCCTTTTCGGCGTATTTCGCCAATGTTAATAACCACTTCCTCTTTTGTGTCTGGCAAGTTCTCAAACTCAATTTTGCACCCCAGCAAGCTGAGATCCAAGATTTTTACAGGGATTGTGGACTTTTCCACCGCAAGCTTTGCATTCAGAAAGCAGATAAATCGCTGTGATCTGCGGTCTCGCTGACTGCGTTCGACAATGATGACGCAAATGATGATGCCTGCAACAAGGCTTAGAAACACAAAGACCAGATTGCCCGATATCTCAAACCCAACGCCGCCATGGGCGGTTTGGGTGCTATCACGTGCGGGATTGCCCGATGTTTTGGACTTGCTGTCGCTGTTTTGCCCTTTGCCCGGGCCAGCATTTTTTGGATCCGGCAACAAAACCACCTGATTGCAGCCAAAAGTGCTGATTTTGGTCTGCGTTTCTTCAAACATGGTTTGGGTTTGAATGTTTTGGATAAGATTTCGGGTGTCTTGGTGGCGATCAGAGCGCAGCAAAAAAAGGATATCTTGATGGCGTTGAAGCGCCTGACGCAGAAATAGACTGGTTTGGCTCGACAGGGATTTTTGCGCTTCGGCCTGGCGCAAGAGCATCTGCGTTTTGGTCATTTCCCGTTGATAGCCAGCCAGAGATGGTCGACTATCAGAGCTGGGGTAGAGTTCAGTGCTAATCAGAAACAGCCGTTCGACCCCCAAAAGCGTTCTGCATAACGCAGGTTCGCTGGCAGAAACCACCTGTGGCACGCTTAGAAGGCTGACCGCCAAATACAGCAAGATTCTAGCCATCAGGAACCTTTGAGTAGAACGCATTTGCTCAATCCTGCCCGATATTTGCTAACTCGTCGTAAACTTGCCCAAAAAGGGTCTACCCAAAGATTGAATGGCAGCCTTTTGGACTATATCTTTGCCGAAACCCGCCGCGTTTGCATGGGCGGCCTTGCCCACACTGGGCTTGGCAGGGTATGAGCGTCAAAAGACGAGAGGAAAAGGGGCAGAATATGCGTCGTGTCGTTATCACCGGTCTAGGACTGGTAACTCCGCTGGCTTGTGGCGTCGAGGAAAGCTGGTCTCGTATTCTGGATGGAAAATCCGGAGCTGGGCCGATCACCCGTTTTGATGCAGAACGTGTGGCAACCAAATACGCGTGCGAAGTTCCCTTGGGCGATGGCTCGGATGGGACCTTTAATGCCGACGATTGGATGGCCCCAAAAGAACGCCGCAAGGTTGATGATTTCATCCTTTATGGCATCTCCGCCGCCGAACAAGCTGTGCAGGATGCGGGCTGGACCCCGGAAGACACGGAAAGCTTGGAACGCACGGGCGTTATGATTGGCTCTGGTATTGGTGGTTTGAACTCGATTGCGGAAACAGCCATTCTATTGAAAGAACGTGGACCACGCCGGGTGTCGCCTTTCTTTATTCCAGGGGCGTTGATCAACCTGATTTCTGGCCAAGTTTCAATTCGTTACGGCTTTAAAGGCCCGAACCATGCGGTAGTGACAGCCTGTTCAACTGGGGCGCATGCCATTGGCGATGCATCACGTTTGATCAAGCTTGGCGATGCGGATGTGATGATTGCTGGGGGGGCCGAAGCGGCCATCTCAGAAATTGGCATCGCGGGTTTTAATGCTTGCAAAGCTTTGTCCACCAAGCGCGCAGATGACCCACAAGCCGCAAGCCGACCCTATGACATTGACCGGGATGGTTTTGTTATGGGCGAGGGCGCTGGTGTTGTTGTGCTGGAAGAATATGAGCACGCCAAAGCGCGGGGTGCGAAGATCTATGCCGAAGTTCTGGGATATGGTCTGTCTGGCGACGCTTATCACATCACCGCGCCGTCCGAAGATGGCGAAGGCGGCGAACGGTCGATGCGTGCGGCGTTGAAAAACGCTGGTTTGTCGCCGTCAGATATCGACTATATCAACGCACATGGCACTTCGACTATGGCAGATGTCATCGAGTTGGGCGCGGTAGAGCGGATGTTGGGCGATGCGGCAAGCTCGGTGACTATGAGTTCAACCAAGTCTGCAACCGGCCACCTGCTGGGCGCCGCCGGGGCCATTGAAGCGATCTTTTCGATCCTTGCGATCCGCGATCAAGTGGCACCGCCAACGATCAACTTGGACAACCAAGCTGTTGAATCCAAAGTGGATTTGGCACCCAATGCCAAGGTAGAGCGCGAGATTAACGTAGCGCTGTCCAACTCGTTTGGCTTTGGTGGCACCAATGCGTCCGTGGTCTTCGGAAAGGTCTAAATCATGTGGCGAAGCATCGCTTCGAATGCAATAACACTGCTGATTGTGGCGGTGTTCTTGCTGGGAGCTGTCATCCTTTGGGGACAGAGCCAATACCGGTCTGACGGTCCATTGGCCGATGCCATTTGTGTGCGAGTTGCGCCGGGTTCGAGTATGCGCCGAGTTTCAGAGGACCTGGAAACCCAAGGTGCGGTCAGCAATGGTGCGATTTTCCGCATCGGATCAGATTACACAGAAAAGTCTAGTCAGTTGAAAGCAGGGGCTTTTTTGGTGCCGGCAGGGGCATCAATGGAGGCGATTGCAGACATCGTGACACGCGGTGGTGCGTCGACTTGTGGCACCGAAGTTGTGTACCGAATTGGGGTGACTAGATCCTTGGTGCAGGTGCGAGAACTTGATCCTGCGACCAGCCGCTTTGTTGAGGTTGCGTCGTTCAACCCGTCAGAAGGCGAGGCACCGGAGGCCTTTTTGACAGTGCGCGCACAGTCAGATACGCGCTATCGCATCGCGGTGGCCGAAGGCGTGACCAGCTGGCAAATCGTTGATGCTATTGGGAAAATTGACCTTTTGAAGGGCGAAGTAGAGGTGCCCGCCGAAGGCTCTCTGGCACCTGACAGCTATGAGGTGCGCGATGGCGATACGCGGGAATCGGTGATTGCACGCATGACCCAAGCCCAAGAGGTGCTTTTGGCCGCCGCCTGGGAAAGTCGTGCAGAGGGTATCCCTTTGAAATCGCCGGAAGAATTGCTGATTTTGGCGTCGATCATTGAAAAAGAAACCGGCGTGGCCGAAGAACGGCGTCAGGTGGCCAGCGTCTTCACCAACCGCCTGAACCAAGGCATGCGTCTGCAAACCGACCCAACCGTGATCTATGGCATCACGCGCGGTGAAGGTGTGCTGGGCCGCGGTTTGCGCCAAAGCGAGCTGCGTCGTGAAACTCCTTGGAATACTTATGTAATTCCGGGATTGCCTGTAACGCCAATCGCCAATCCGGGCCGCGCAAGCCTGGAAGCAGCAGCCAATCCAGACAGCACAAAGTACATATTCTTTGTGGCTGACGGTACGGGCGGTCACGCCTTTGCAGAGACCTTGGCAGAGCACAATCGCAACGTGGCTGAATGGCGCAAAATCGAAGCAGACCGCGCGAACTGATCATCTTTTGTTAATTGTACAATTTGTACGTTTCAAGGCCTGAAACGTACGATTCGCGTCAGGCTTCTCGTGAAAGCGGGGCGCTGATTGTGGATTCTGGGCTTAACTGATTGGATTGAGACGTTTGAAAGAGAACGGTCATCATTGGATGAGTGGCCGGTATGAACCGCTGTGTCGAATTCTGCGCGCTGGATGAACGGTGCCTATGGTGACCTAAGCAAACCGTCATCAAGCCTAGGCATCAACTCCCGTAACGACTATCGGAATCAGTTGCATTTACCGACACGTGTCGGTAAATGGTGATCATGAGAACACGACTCACTCGATCAGAACGCCGGGCTTCCATTCTTGATAAAGCGCTCGAGCTATTTGCTGAGCGCGGCTTCTTTGGTACCGAAATGGAGGATATCCGACTTGCCTGCGGCATTTCGAGAGGTGGACTGTATCACCACTTTGGAAGCAAGCGTGCTGTGCTTGATGCGATTGTTGAGACCGAAGTGGCACAGTTGGTAGAAGTACTGGACGATGCGGACGCTCCGCCGATTTCGTCACTGTTGCGAGCCGCATCCAGTCATCTAGGCAACACCCAAGGTGTCTCCACGTGCTTAAGAACAAGGTCAGACCAGTTGGAATATCTGTCGAGTTTGGAAACGGCCTTATCAGAATTGCTTAGTGCTTCGCTTGGCATGCGGTTGAAGGATTTTGTTCGTCCGGGTGTCGATCCGTCCCATGTGGCGGAACTCTTTTTGACAATCAACACACATATCAACCGCCGTGAAATTCTTGGCGAATGGAACTCTGAACAAGCGGCAGGTTTTGCGGCTACAGCGCTCCAGGCTTTGGTGCCGTTTTTAAATGACCCACAAGAACTCGAACCAATCATTTTGGCGCTTAGGGAGGTAGGCACCCCATGATTCCGATCCAATTTCTATTTCTGACTTTCGCTATTTCTCTGGCGGGCTTTGCCTGCATTGTTGCCTTTCCAGCTGCGCGGTCGCCAGAAACGGTGATCGGAATTCCGTTCTGGATTATCATGGTCTGGGGGCCATCGCTCGCTGCGATCATCCTTAGCTTTCAAAGTGGCGACCTGGCCGAACTTTTGCGTAGGGCCGTCACGGTGTCTTCGGTTCCGCTCGTTACTTGGGCGCTAGTGGTCGCGCCATTATTGCTGCTTTTAGCGATGCGACCTTTTGCACAAGACGAAACAACGCCGATCACGTTTGGTCTTGTTGCCGCTGTGGTCGGCTTCAATATGATCCTTGGCCCTCTCGGTGAGGAGCTTGGATGGCGTGGGGTTCTGCAGGAACGTCTCAACGATCATATCGGCTGGCTTGAAGCCTCGTTGTTGATTGGAGCCATTTGGCTTATTTGGCATTTACCGCTTTGGACAATCGACTCGCCACATGCCCAGATCGCATTGCCGCTCTTCGCTTGTCATGTGATGTTATACGCGGTGATCATCGGCGCAGCCTATACGATTTCTGGTGGCTCCATCCTCCCCGCGATCCTGATTCATTTGACATTCAACGTCGCGGCTAACCTTGCCATATTCGCGGGATTTCGAGACCCCAATGCATGGTTTAGCCTTAGTCTTGGACCATATTTCGTCTTGGCAGTCATCGCTTGCGGAATAGTATTTTTGCGGACAGGGCAATCTGGACTGCGTTGGTTACAACTGTGAGAATCCCGGGTTTGCGAACCATACCAGCCCCTTTGGATATTTAGACGAATGACAGCTTTGTCCGCGAGGCGCACCTTTCTAGGTTTCGCGTTGAAATTTGACGAAACGACTTCTTTAATGTCCTAACGACTGTGACACCTGAACCGAGGCGGAAGCAAAACCTCCAACTGTGGAGGCGGTTCAGGCGCTCGCAAGTCTAAGGATTGGATGCTGTTGCGTGAATGGGTGACGGTTCGTTAACCTATTATAAATAAACGAAAACTTGACAATCGTTACGGTCTTTGCTAAAAGATTTATATGCTGGAAGAGATGGCATGCGGCCCTGGGGAAACCTTTGGGCCGTTTTTCATTTCGCTCGTGTGGAGGGGCAACTTTACATGAGAGGCGAAGAGCAATGACTCATAAAACCCCACCAGAGGGCGCGGCTGTTTTGGAGGACGAGATCAATTTGATCCGTCAGGCAGTGGCGCAGATGGCCCGACTTTTGGCGATGCTGGAAGCCGATGTCATGGCGCAGGACGAGGCGGCAATCAAAGGATCTACGCGATTGCTGGCTGATATCCGCAGCTGGTCCAAACTGGCAATCGATACGGAGGTACGTTTTGAAGAACGCAGAAAACAGCAAAATGGCGTCGCGCGAGACTATGCGCTCGACCTTGAGAGGGCCCGGGAGACAATCGGGTGCAGACTGGCTCGCCTGCGCCGGTGTTGCGGCGCAGGAAAACTTCTTAAATGAATTGGATATGGGAGAGCTTTTGGCTCTCCCTTTTTTGTTTGAGTTCTGGGCGATGGATCATCAGTTGCCGCCGGACGGCGATTGGAAAACCTGGGTCATTCTGGGCGGGCGTGGGGCAGGTAAAACCCGCGCCGGGGCAGAATGGGTGCGCAGTATGGTCGAAGGCGGCTTGCCGTTTGATCCGGGGCGCGCCAGCCGCGTGGCCTTGGTGGGGGAAACCATTGATCAGGTGCGCGAAGTGATGGTGTTTGGCGACAGCGGCATTCTGGCCTGTTCTCCGCCAGATCGTCGGCCGGTTTGGCAAGCGGGGCGTAAGCGTTTGGTCTGGCCCAATGGGGCGGTGGCGCAGGCGTTTTCGGCCCATGACCCAGAGGGGCTGCGTGGGCCACAGTTTGACGCGGCCTGGGTGGATGAGCTTGCCAAGTGGAAGAAGGCTGCAGAGACCTGGGATATGCTGCAATTTGGTCTGCGGTTGGGGGAACACCCGCAGCAGGTGGTGACCACCACGCCACGCAATGTGGCGGTGCTGAAGGATCTTTTGGCGCGTGACAGCACCGTGCAGACCCATGCGGCCACCGAGGCCAACCGCGCCAATCTGGCCAAGAGTTTTCTGGATGAGGTGATGCAGCGCTATCGCGGCACCCGTTTGGGGCGCCAAGAGTTGGATGGCGTGTTGATGGCGGATGCGGAAGGCGCGCTTTGGAGCCGGGAGGCCTTGGAAGCGGGACGATTGGCCCAAGAACCGGACTGTGATCGCATCGTGGTAGCGGTGGATCCGCCGGTGACCGGCCATACGGGATCTGATGAATGCGGCATTGTGGTGGTTGGGTTGCTGGGATCTGGCGAGCCCAAGGACTGGCAGGCGGTGGTGTTAGAAGATGTGTCGGTGCAGGGGAAATCGCCTGCCGGTTGGGCCAAGGTGGCCGTTGACGCGGTGCATCGTTGGAGCGCGGATCGTTTGGTGGCAGAGGTCAATCAAGGGGGCGATATGGTGCAAAGCATTGTGGCGCAGGTGGATGGCACAGTGCCTTATAAGGCGGTGCGGGCGTCGCGCGGGAAAGTGGCGCGGGCGGAACCTGTGGCGGCGTTGTACGAGCAGGGCCGGGTCAAACATATGCGGCATCTGGGGGCCTTGGAGGACCAAATGTGTCTGATGAGCCTGCGCGGCTATGAGGGCCAAGGCTCGCCGGATCGGGTGGATGCTTTGGTCTGGGCGGTACACGAATTGATCCTGGAACCGACAAAGGCCTGGCAGCGTCCAGGGGTGCGGGTGTTGTGACTTTGTTGCGGATGGCGGTGCCTCCGGCGGGAGTATTTTTGCAAAGGTGAAGGAGGGGGCGTTGCCGAGGGTGCGGGCGCTGTGGTGAGAGCGGTTTAAGGTATTTGAGGCAGAGTGGTTTTGTCAGAGGTGACAGGGCGCTTGGTGGCAAAGGAGCGATGTGAATGTTTGAATTTCTAAAGCGCAGCGAAGTGGGCGATCTACCGGAGCAGAAAGCCAGCGCGGCGGGGCGTGTTGTGGCCTATCATTCAGCCGGTCGCGCGGCTTGGTCTGCGCGCGACACCGGGTCATTGACGCGCACCGGTTTTGCCGCAAACCCCGTGGGGTTTCGGTGTGTAAAGCTGATTGCAGAAGCCGCTGCAGCGGTGCCTTTGGTGTTGCAGGATCGCGTGCAGCGGTTTGAGGATCATCCGGTATTGGCGTTGTTAAAGCGGCCAAATGGGGCGCAGGGCAAGGCCGAGCTTTTGGAAGCGCTTTACGCGCAACTGTTGTTGTCAGGCGATGGCTATTTGGAAGCCGTTGGTGGGGCACCAGAGGCGGGTGGCTTGCCGTTAGAGCTGCATGTTTTGCGCTCGGATCGCATGCGCGTTGTACCGGGTGAGGATGGCTGGCCGGTGGCCTATGACTATGCGGTTGGGGCCAAGAAGCACCGTTTTGATGTCAGACAAGATCGGGTGATTTGCCATATCCGAAACGTCAATCCGCAGGATGACCATTATGGGTTTTCGCCGATGCAGGCGGCGGCCATGGCGATTGACGTGCACAATGCGGCGTCAAGCTGGAGCAAGGCGCTGTTGGACAATGCGGCGCGGCCCTCGGGGGCGATTGTCTATAAGGGGGCTGAAGGGCAAGGCAGCCTGAGCCACGATCAATATGACAGGTTGGTCAGTGAAATGGAGATGCACCATCAGGGCGCGCGCAATGCGGGGCGACCGATGTTGCTGGAAGGCGGGTTGGATTGGAAACCTATGGGGTTTTCCCCAAGTGACATGGAATTTCAGAAGACCAAAGAAGCCGCAGCGCGGGAAATTGCCTTGGCCTTTGGGGTGCCGCCAATGCTGTTGGGCATTCCGGGGGATGCGACTTATGCCAATTATCAAGAGGCGCACCGGGCGTTCTTTCGTCTGACGGTTTTGCCGCTTGTGACCCGGGTGATGGCGGCGGTGTCAGACTGGCTGTGCGGGTTTAGCGGCGATCCCTTGGTGTTTGCGCCTGATCTTGATCAGGTGCCGGCCTTGAGTGCAGAGCGCGATGCACAATGGCGCCGGGTTGAGAGTGCCGGATTTTTGACGCCTGCCGAAAAACGCCACTTGCTGGGTTTGCCGCCCTTGAAAGGTGGGGGGCAAGATGCCGGGCAAGAAAGCGGGCAAGAGGGGGTGCAGGATGGCTGAGGACATGCGCGCAGACCGCTTTGGGTTTGAGAGTTTTGACTGTGCGCCTGCCTTGCGGCTGGAAGCACATGAACGGGTGGCAAAACTGCAATTTGAAACGCTGAATCGCCGCCTTGATCGCATTGAAATGCTGATGGAACGCCTGGAAAAGCGGCTGTGGTTGACAGTGTATGGCGTGGTGGCAGTGATCCTGGCGCAGGCCTTTCAATCGGTGATGCAGGCTGCGCCTTAGGGGGGACGAGGAGGAGATATGATGGAATTGGAACAGAAATTTGCCCGGTTCGGCGAAGGATTGACGGTAGCGGATGGCGCGGTCATCCAGGGCTATGCTTCGTTGTTTGGTCGCGCGGATCAAGGCGGCGACGTGGTGCAAACCGGGGCCTATGCGGCATCATTGCAAAAGCTCATGGCGGCCGGGCGCTCTGTGAAAATGCTGTGGCAGCATGATCCAGCGCAGCCGATAGGCATCTGGGACGAGGTGCGCGAAGACAAGCAGGGTCTGTTTGTCAAAGGCCGCTTGCTGACGGATGTGGCCAAAGGGCGCGAGGCGGCGGCCTTGATCACCGCCGGGGCAATTGATGGGTTGTCGATTGGCTACCGGACAGTGAAAGCCGCAAAGAATGACAAAGGCCAAAGGCTTTTGCGGGAGTTGGAGCTTTGGGAGGTGTCGCTGGTGACCTTTCCAATGTTGCCAAATGCGCGGGTGGCCGCCAAGGGGGATGACCTTGGGGCGGAGATGATGCGCGACATGGCGGCGGTGTTTGAGGATGCCTGCCGAGAGCTGGCAACGCCTTAGGGCCGCCACACCAAACCAAAAGAAAGGGTTGAAATGACCGAGACAGGAACTGGGCCTGTGGCTCGGATCGGGGAAGATGTGTCTCCGATCGACGGGGTGAGAAGCGCCGTGGCGGGGTTTGCCCGCGAACTGAAAGGCTTTCGGGCCGGTATCGACAGCAAATTGCAACAGCAGGAAGAACGCATGAATATTCTGGATCGAAAGACAGTGATGATGGCCCGCCCGGCCTTGGCGGCAGCCGCCGACGGTGAAGCGCCGCATAAGAAAGCGCTTGGGACCTATTTGCGCAGTGGTGACGACGAGGGCCTGCGTGGCTTGACGCTGGAAGAAAAAGCCCTGTCCAGCACGGTGAATGGCGATGGGGGATATCTGGTGGATCCGGTGACCGCAGAGAGCATCAAATCGGTGCTGTCAGACACGGCGTCGATCCGGGCGATCGCCAATGTTGTCAATGTCGAGGCCAGCTCTTTTGATGTGTTGATTGACAGCACGGATGCTGGTGCGGGCTGGGCGGATGAAACCACCGCAAGCACCGAAACCGGCACGCCGACCATCGAGCGGATTTCCATTCCGCTGCATGAATTGTCAGCCCTGCCCAAGGCCAGTCAACGCCTGTTGGATGACAGCGCCTTTGACGTGGAGAATTGGTTGGCCGGGAGGATTGCTGACAAGTTTGCCCGAGCCGAGGCCGGTGCGTTCATCAATGGGGATGGCACAGGCAAACCGACAGGCATTTTGACGCATCCGGCGGTGGATAACGACAGCTGGGCCTGGGGCAATATTGGTTATGTGGCCACCGGTGCTGACGGCGATTTTGACGGGGCCGAGGCGCTGATTGATTTGGTCTATGCCCTGGGGGCGCAGTACCGCGCCAATGGCAGCTTTGTGATGAATTCCAAAACTGCCGGGGCGGTGCGCAAGCTAAAGGACGCGGATGGGCGTTTTCTGTGGTCTGATGGTTTGGCGGCGGGCGAACCGGCGCGGCTTCTGGGCTATCCGGTGCTGATTGCCGAAGATATGCCAGACATTGCCAGCGCTGCAGATGCCATTGCGTTTGGTGATTTTGAAGCCGGTTATACCATAGCCGAGCGCCCAGATCTGCGCGTGCTGCGAGATCCGTTTTCGGCGAAACCTCATGTGTTGTTTTATGCCACCAAACGGGTCGGCGGCGATGTGAGCGACTTTGCGGCCATCAAGCTTTTGCGGTTCGCGGTCTCGTAAACGGGATTGCGAAGGGCGCGGCGGCACAGGTCGCCGCGCCGGGGCGTGCGCTGGTTGCGCGTTGTCTGGCTGCTCCCCTCCGACCGAGTGACGCGTGGCGCGCGCCCACATGAGAGGGGAGCCGAGTATTGGAGATAACCCATGATGTTAATGGAAGAGACCCAAATTGCCGCTGCGGCTTTGCCAATTGCGGACCTGAAGGCGCATTTGCGGCTTGGGACCGGGTTTGCCGACGAGGCGATTCAAGACGGTGTTTTGGAGGGGTTTTTGCGCGCAGCCCTGGCGGCCATAGAGGCGCGTACAGGGCAGGTTTTGATTGCCCGTGACTTTAGTTGGCTGTTGACGCGTTGGCGCAAAACCGCAGGGCAGGTTTTGCCGGTGGCACCGGTCAATGTGGTGAGCGAATTGCGTTTGATCGATGCTGACGGCGCGGAAACAACGGTGGATGTTGCGCAATATTGGTTGGAACCAGATGGGCTTCAGCCGGTGTTACGCCCGCGCAACGCCTGTTTGCCGACCATTGCAAAAGCGGGTCAGGTGCAGCTGTTCTTTAACGCTGGTTTTGGCCCCGCCTGGAGCGATGTGCCGGTGGATTTGCAGCAGGCGGTGTTGCTGTTGGCGGCGCATTATTATGAATTTCGCCATGAAACCGCCTTTGGTGGCGGCTGTATGCCCTTTGGGGTTACCAGTTTGATTGACCGCTATCGGCCCCTGCGGATCGGTTTTGAGGACGTGTCATGAGCGGGCCGGTTTTGAACCGCAAACTGACCCTGCAAGAGGCGCAGAAAGTCACCGACGAGGCCGGTGGGTTTACCGAAACCTGGGTGGATCTTGGGTCGCTGTGGGCCGAGGTTAAACCCCGCACCGGGCGAGAACGGGCGCGGGCGCGCAAGGGTGTGGGTCTGTCGCGGGTGGATTACCGCATCACGGTGCGGGCCGCAGAGTTTGGCGCCCCGTCGCGACCTGTGGCAGGCCAGAGGTTTCGCGAAGGAACACGCTTGTTTCGCATTCTGGCGGTCACCGAACAGGATTCTGCAGCACGGTTTCTGACCTGCTTTGCAACAGAGGAGATCGTGGCATGAGCTATGGCGTTTCCGTCGCTTTGCAATCAGCAATTTACCAATGCTTACAATCTGATGCAGCACTTAATAGTTTGATTGGCACCGCGGTTTTTGACGAGGTTCCGGGGGGCACAATTCCTTCTACTTACGTGACTTTGGGACCGGAAATTGCCCTGGATCGCAGCGACAAGACCGATGCGGGCGCATTGCACAGATTTACCGTCTCGGTGGTCAGCGATGCGCCGGGGTTTTCCAACAGTAAAGCGGTTGCCGTGGCGGTCAGCGATGCGCTGCACCAGACCGCCCTAGGTCTGTCGCGCGGGCATTTGATCTCTTTGGTGTTTGAGCGGGCGGCGGCGAGCCGCGAGGAAGCCGCGAATTTGCGGCGCATAGATCTGCGGTTTGCGGCGCGGGTCGAGGACAACTGAAATTCAATTTCTGGAGGCTGATCTTATGACGGCACAAAACGGTAAGGATCTATTGATCAAAGTCGATATTCTGGGTGACGGCACCTTTGAAACCATCGCGGGCCTGCGGGCAACCCGCATCAGTTTTAATGCGGAAAGTGTTGATGTGACCTCGTTGGAAAGCCAGGGCGGTTGGCGCGAATTGCTGGCCGGGGCCGGGGTTAAGACCGCGGCGATTTCCGGGTCGGGCGTCTTTAAGGACGCCAGCACTGACGAGCGCACACGCCAATTGTTCTTTGACGGCGAGATCCCCGATTTTCAGGTGATAATCCCCGATTTCGGCACGGTCGAGGGCGCGTTTCAGGTGACCTCATTGGAATATGCCGGCAATTTCAACGGTGAAGCGACCTATGAATTGGCCCTGGCGTCGGCCGGTGCGCTGAGCTTTGTGGCGGCGGTTTAGATCATGGCAAACCCTTGGGCTGGCGAAGTCGCTTTGGAGCTAAATGGCACCCCCCATGTGTTGAAACTGACATTGGGGGCATTGGCAGAGTTGGAAGATCAGCTTGCGGCGGGTTCTTTGGTGGAACTGGTGCAGCGGTTTGAAAGCGGGGCGTTTTCCAGTTCGGATGTTTTGGCCTTGGTCTGTGCTGGGTTGCGCGGTGGTGGCTGGACAGGGCAGCAGGCTGATTTGCTGACAGCCGACATCGCCGGGGGACCTGTGAAAGCCGCGCGGGTGGCCGCCCAGTTGCTGGCCCAGGCCTTTACGGTGCCGGGGGGGCAACATGACGGGGTTTGACTGGCCGGGCCTGATGCGTGCGGGCCTGCGTGGTTTGCACTTAACTCCGCGCGAGTTCTGGCAGCTGACACCAGCTGAATTGGCACTGATGTTGGGACAAAGCAGTGGTCCTGCGCCCATGGGCCGCGCGCAATTGGATGCGTTGTTACAGGCCTATCCGGACAAATCAGAGGTGAATGAATGACAGATTTTGAAAACATAGAAACTCTGGGGACGCAGCTGGAAAATCTGGATGCGCAGGCCGGGGATGCGGCGCAGATGGTGGCTGCGTTTTCGGGAGAAATGCAAAAGGTGCGGCTGGGGCTACAGTCCACCGGCGGCGATTTGCAGACGCTTGAGAAGGGCTTGCGTAAAGGTCTGCGCAAGGCCGTGGACGGTGTGGTGCAAGAGGGCGACAGCCTAAGCGAGGCCCTGCGCAATGTGGTCAGCGGCGTGATCAGCGCGGCCTATGGTGCCGCGGTCAAACCGGTGACAGATCATTTTGGTTCGCTGCTGGCGCGGGGCATCGGCGGGATTTTTGGTGGGCTTTTGCCTTTTGAAAATGGAGCGCCGTTTTCCCAAGGGCGGGTCTTGCCCTTTGCCAATGGCGGCATAGTGGCTGGGCCAACGACCTTTCCAATGCGTGGCGGGCTTGGCCTGATGGGTGAAGCAGGCCCCGAGGCCATTATGCCGCTCGCGCGGGGGGCTGACGGCAAGCTGGGGGTGCGTGGCGGGGGCGGGCGATCGGTGCAGGTCGTGATGAATATCCAAACGCCAGATGTGCAAAGTTTTCAGCGCTCTCGCGGCCAAATCGCCGCGCAAATGGGCCGGGCTTTGGCGCAGGGTCAACGCAATAGGTAAGGGGATAAGGATGGCTTTTCACGAGGTGCGGTTTCCCGCAAATCTGAGTTTTGGATCCATCGGTGGGCCCGAGCGTCGCACCGATGTTGTGACCCTGACCAATGGGTTTGAAGAGCGTAATACACCCTGGGCGCATGCCCGGCGGCGCTATGATGCTGGCGTTGGCATGCGGTCCTTGGATGACATAGAAACCCTGATTGCGTTTTTTGAGGCGCGCCAGGGCCAGTTGCACGGGTTTCGTTGGAAAGACTGGTCAGATTTCAAATCATCCGTGGCTTCGGCCGAGGTGGATTTTCGTGATCAGGTGATAGGGGTTGGTGACAGTGTGCAAACCGCATTTCCGTTGCTGAAAACCTATCAATCCGGTGAACAGTCCTATGGGCGTCCAATCAGCAAGCCGGTGGCTGGCACGGTGCGGATCGGCGTGGCCGACAGCGAGCAGCAAGAGGCGGTGCATTATACGGTGGATCTGGCCCATGGGCTGGTGATGTTCAATGATCCGCCGGGGCTGGGGGAAGAGGTCAGCGCGGGGTTTGAATTTGACGTGCCGGTGCGGTTTGACACCGACCGGATTCAGACCAGCGTTGCCAGTTTTCAGGCGGGTGACATGCCCAATGTGCCTGTGGTCGAGGTGCGTGTGTGATGGGGATATCAGCAGATTTTCAAACGCATTTGGACGGCGGCCACACAACTTTGGCGCGGTGTTGGCAAATTTTGCGCAAAGATGGGGTTTTGCTGGGGTTTACCGATCATGATAACGATCTGAATTTTGCCGATACGGTGTTTCGGGCAGACACCGGATTGACGGCGTTGGCACTGGACCAAAGTACGGGTTTGTCAGTCGATAATTCTGAAGCGCTTGGGGCGCTGAGCGATGCGTCGATTCAGGATGTCGATATCGAAGCCGGGCGCTTTGATAGCGCCAAAGTGACGGCCTGGGTTGTGAATTGGGCAGATGTGGCGCAGCGCCGGGTGGTGTTTCGCGGCAGCATTGGTGAAATCCAGCGCGGTGGCGGCGGGTTTCGCGCAGAACTGCGCGGCTTGACGGACCCTCTGAACCAACCCAGCGGTCGGGTGTTTCAAAAGCCCTGTACCGCCGTGCTTGGGGATACATCTTGCCAGATCGATCTTGGGGAAGTGCAGAATTTTGCAGATGTGGTGGTGGAAGAGATCACAGAGCAGCGGGTTTTGCGATTTGGGGCGCTGACTGAATATGCCGAAGGCTGGTTTGATCGCGGGCGGCTTGATGTGCTGTCAGGTGCTGCGGCGGGCCTGACTGGCGTGATCAAACAGGATCGTTTTGCAGGTCCTGTCCGGCGGGTGGAACTTTGGGCCCCGATCAAAGCCCAGATTGCGGTTGGCGATCAAGTGAGGCTGATTGCAGGCTGTGACAAACGCTTTGCGACCTGTCGTTTCAAATTCGGCAACCATTTGAACTTTCAGGGGTTTCCAGATGTTCCGGGCGATGAGTGGATCTCGACTTTGCCACGTGATGGCGAGGTGAATGACGGCGGGAGTTTACGCTCGTGAGCGCGATGGGGGATCAGGCGGTGGCTGTGGCGCGGCGCTGGATCGGCACGCCCTATGTGCATCAATCAGCCTGCATGGGGGCGGGCACCGATTGTCTGGGGTTGATCCGGGGTGTCTGGCGCGGGCTTTATGGCCAAGAGCCAGAACAGGCCCCGGCCTATTCACGAGACTGGTCAGAGCCAGAGGGGCGCGAACGTCTATGGCAAGCAGCGCAGCGGCATTTGAGCGCGAAAGCGCTGTCTGATGCGGCCTCGGGGGATGTTCTGTTGTTTCGGATGCGCAGCTCTGGAGTCGCCAAACACATGGGCGTGCAGGCACTGACCGGCACGCATCCCAGTTTCATACACGCCTATAGCGGCCATGCGGTGCTGGAAAGCCCGCTTAGTCGCCCCTGGGCGCGGCGCATTGTGGCGCGGTTTGCATTTCCCGAGGAGTTAAACTGATGGCAACTTTGGTATTATCTGCAGCAGGCGCAGCCATTGGTGGCGCAGTTGGCGGGGCAGCGCTTGGGCTGTCATCGGTGGCGATAGGTCGATTTGCTGGCGCGTTACTGGGCAACGCCATTGATCAGCGCGTTATGGGGCAGGGGTCTGATGCCATTGAAACGGGGCGCATCGACCGCTACCGCATCACCGGTTCAGCCGAGGGCCACGCGATCTCGCAGATCTATGGGCGTATGCGCATTGGTGGCCATGTGATCTGGGCCAGCCGTTTTCAGGAAAACATTGCATCCAGCGGCGGCGGCAAAGGCGCTCCAAGCCAGCCCAAACGCAATGAATACAGCTATTCCGTTTCTCTGGCGATTGCCCTTTGCGAAGGAGAAATCAGCGGCGTGACCCGTCTTTGGGCGGATGCCAATGAAATTGCCCTAAGCGATGTGACGATGCGGGTGTATCGCGGCGATAAAACCCAATTGCCCGATGCCAAAATAGAGGCCGTAGAGGGGGCAGGCACGGTGCCCGCCTATCGCGGCACCGCCTATGTGGTGTTTGAAGATCTGGATCTGGGCCCTTATGGCAACCGAATTCCGCAGTTTTCCTTTGAGGTCAGCCGACCGTCCCCTTCAGCTCAGGCTGAGGCCGCCATCGAACCCACCTTTGCCACCCAGGCCGTGGCGCTGATTCCGGGATCTGGGGAATACAGCCTGGCCAAGGAACCGGTCTATTACGCGTTAGATACGGCGTCACATCGGGCGGCGAATTTAAACGCACCATCAGGTCAAACGGATTTTGTGACTGCAATGGGCGCGCTTGAAACCGAATTGCCCAATTGCAACTCTGTCTCTTTGATTGTCAGCTGGTTTGGCGACGACCTTAGATGTGGCGAATGCACCATCCAGCCCAAGGTCGAAACCCAGCAATATGACGGCAGTCTGCCCTGGCAGGTCGCCGGGATCGACCGCAATTCCGCAAGCGTAATTGCCCAGCAGCAAGATCGCCCGATCTATGGCGGCACCCCGGCAGATGCAACGGTTTTACAAGCCATTTCCCATCTAAAGGATCAGGGTAAAGAGGTGATGTATTATCCCTTTATTTTGATGGATCAATTGGCTGAAAATGGCTTGGCAGACCCCTATAGCGAGGCTGGCGATCAGGCGTTTCTGCCTTGGCGTGGGCGTATTACCTTGTCCAAAGCGCCGGAGCAGCCTGGATCACCTGATGGCACAGCACAGGCCGAGGAACAGATCGCGACGTTTTTTGGCACCGCAAATGCTGCTGATTTCTCTGTGTCAGACAATGATGTGGCCTATAGCGGCCCTCAAGAATGGCGCTACCGGCGGTTTATCTTGCATCAAGCTGCACTTTGTGCGGCTGCGGGCGGGGTGGATGCCTTTTGCATTGGGTCTGAAATGCGCGGATTGACCTGGCTGCGTGGGGCCTTGGGACAGTTTGAGGCCGTAGCGCAATTGGTTGATCTGGCAACTGAGGTCCGTGCCTTGTTGGGGCCAAACACCAAGATCGGCTATGCAGCTGATTGGAGTGAATATTTTGGTTATCAGCCTCAGGATGGTTCCGGCGATCTGTATTTTCACCTTGATCCGTTATGGGCGGATGCAAATATCGATTTTATTGGCATTGATAACTATATGCCGCTGTCTGATTGGCGCGACGGCAAAACCCATTTGGACGCGGACTATGGCTCGATTTACGCCTTGGATTATTTGCAATCCAATATCGAAGGCGGTGAAGGCTATGACTGGTTTTACCATTCACCAGAGGCCGAAGCTGCCCAGATCAGGACCGCGATAACCGATGGCAGCTATGCGGAACCCTGGGTTTATCGCTATAAAGACCTGCGCAACTGGTGGCAAAACGATCACCACAACCGCATCGCTGGCACACGGCAATCCACAGCAACGCCCTGGGTGCCACGGTCTAAACCCATTTGGTTCACTGAATTGGGCTGCGCGGCCATCGACAAGGCGACTAACCAGCCCAACGTGTTTCTTGATCCCAAATCCGCCGAGTCCAAGTTGCCCAAATATTCCAACGGGCAAAGGGATGAATATATTCAAACCCAATACCTTAAGGCCATGTTTGGCTATTGGGGTGATCCTGCGAAAAACCCCATCTCGCCAGAATATGATGGGCGCATGATTGATATGTCCAAGGCCTTTGTCTGGGCATGGGATGCGCGGCCCTTTCCACGCTTTCCGCAGAATAAATCGCTGTGGAGTGATGGGGGGAACTATGATCGTGGCCATTGGGTCTCGGGCCGCACCACACACCGCACCCTGTCGTCGGTGGTGCGCGAAATTTGTGATTGTGCACAAGTGGTTCACTATGATGTTTCAGGGCTGCACGGCATGGTGCGCGGCTACGAAGTAGATCAGGTCGGTGAACCGCGACGCGCATTGCAGCCTTTGATGCTGCAATACGGTTTTGACGCGGTGGAACGCGATGGCGTGTTGCATTTTGTTATGCGTGGCAACAGCGCCCCCCACGTCCTGAGCAAGCAAGCTCTGGCGGTGCATTCGGAAATTTCCGGTGATTTAGAGCACACGCGCTTGTCCGCCGCAGAGATGGCTGGCCGGGTTCGGGTGAACTATGTCGAGGCCATGGGCGATTTTCACGTTCAATCCGAAGAAGCCATATTGCCGGACGAAGAAACCCACGGCGTGGCGGTGTCTGAACTCAACCTATCGCTATTGCGCGGCGAAGCCCGTCAGGTTGCGGAAAAATGGTTGATGGAATCTCGCGTGGGCCAAGATGTGGTGCGGTTTGCCTTGCCAATGTCGCGGCTCGGGGTTTCGGTTGGCGAATTGGTTCAACTGACTTCGCAACAGGGGCTTGAGGTGCTGTATCGTATTGATCGTATCGAAACGGGCCAAGAGCTGTTGGTCGAGGCGGTGCGCGTTGAACCAAGCGTTTATGATAAAACAGAATTGGAAAATGACAGTCCGCGACTGTCGGATTTTGTTGCGCCGTTGCCGGTTAAGCCGTTGTTCATGGATCTGCCATTTCTGACCGGGGACGAGATCCCGCATGCGCCGCATCTTGCGATTGCTGCACAGCCTTGGCCGGGAGTAATCGCCCTTTATGACAGCACCAGCGAAAGTGATTTCCAATTGAATCAGCTTGTGACCACCCAGCCCACCGTGGGGGTGCTAGAAACAGCGCTTTCTGCGGCTGACCCCGGGCGTTTAGACCGTGGGACAGCGCTGCGCCTGCGTTTGATATCAGGCAGCTTGGAAAGCATTTCGCATGCCGCTTTGTTAAACGGAGCCAATGCAGCGGTCATTGGCGACGGCACACCTTCGAATTGGGAAGTCATTCAGTTTCAGACCGCCAACCTTGTGGGGCAAAAAACCTATGAAATTTCCCAAAGATTGCGCGGTCAGCTTGGCAGTGATGCCTTGGACAGCACCAATTGGCCAGCAGGGTCATGGTTTGTGCTGTTAAACGCCGTGCCCGAGCAAATTGATCTTGCCGCTGCTACGCGCGGGGTTCTGCGCAGCTATCGGGTCGGCCCGGCGCAACAGCCTTTGGACCATGCATCATATGTTCAGGAAAGCCACAGTTTCGCGGGCAATGGCTTGCGTCCTTATGCGCCGGTTCACCTTGATTTGACCGCCGAGCCAGAGGGGAGCATTGCAGCCAGTTGGGTGCGCCGCACGCGCATAGATGGTGACAGTTGGGACGGCCCCGAGGTGCCGCTTGGCGAAGAAGCAGAGCTTTATATTGTGCGGGTATTTGAAGGCGCTGATTTGCGGCGTGAAGTTCAGGTCAGCACCCCAGAGTGGCGGTATAGTATTGCTGATCAAATTGCTGATGGCGTGGCTGGGTTGCTGCGATTTCAGGTCACCCAGGTTTCGGCGCGATTTGGCGAAGGCCTGGGCACTTCGCAGGTGATTTCAACATGACAGTGATCTGGTCAAGCAATGCGCCTTATATTGATTGGTGACGTAATGACAATGGCGCGCGCGCTGATGGCGGTGCGCACAGAAAACCCGGCGCGCCTGTGCCAAAAGTGGTGCGCAGAGGCCGAAGCCGCTGATAAATACCGCAAGAAATTTCAGCGCGCCCACCCAAGATGGGGCAACGGCAGTTTAATGGCCCGTGCCTGTCTGCAAACGCCAACAGCATTGGCGGGCGTGTCGGTTGACAACCCCGCCTATTGTCAGGCGTTGGCAGTGGTCCTGACGACGCTGGCGGATTGGCGTCGCTCCAAACACCGCCGATCTGGGCGCAGCTAGAAACCGCGAGGATCTGCGTGCTAACTGGCCGCGACGCAATTGCAGGAAACACCTGTTTCTGCGGGGCTGAATTCGCAGAAAGATTTCCCTGATTTGCGCATTCTCACTTGCATTTAGATTTGTGATCCTGTCCACAACATCCTTGAATTTGCCTCATTTTCCCTAAGTAGTGTAGGGTCGGGCATGAGAGGAGTCAGTGATGGCAGAAAGACACCCACATATTGCAGAGCTAGACCCGGTATGGGTTCGGATCTTGCGCGAGGGCCAAGAGGCTTTGCAAGAAGAGCCACTGTTGGGCGGTTTGGTGCATTCTTCAATTCTGCACCACAAGTCGATTGAACAGGCGCTCAGCTACCGCGTGTCGCTTAAATTGGCATCTGCGGAAATGTCCGAACAGCTGCTGCGCGAAATCTGCGACGAAGCCTACCAAAGCGATCCCTCTTTGGCGATGTCGGCCCGGGCCGACATTATGGCGGTCAATGATCGCGACCCCGCCTGCCACAGGTTCATTCAGCCCATGCTGTTTTTCAAAGGCTTCCAAGCGGTGCAAGCCTATCGCGTGGCCAATTGGCTATGGCGCGAAGGTCGCAACGATATGGCCTATTTCTTCCAGATGCGCAGTTCCGAAGTGTTTGGCATTGATATTCACCCGGCGGCCACAATTGGCAAAGGTCTGATGATTGACCATGCCCATTCGATTGTGATCGGCGAAACTGCGGTTGTGGGCGACAATGTCTCGATGCTGCATTCGGTCACCCTTGGCGGCACCGGCAAAGAAGAAGAAGACCGGCATCCGAAAATCGGCGACGGCGTGCTGATCGGGGCAGGGGCCAAGGTTTTGGGCAATATCAAAGTGGGCAATTGCTCGCGCATTGCCGCTGGCTCTGTTGTGCTTGAAGAAATCCCACCCTGCAAGACCGTGGCAGGTGTGCCAGCGCGAATTGTTGGCAATGCCGGATGTGAGCAGCCTGCGGTCTCTATGGATCAAATCTTAGATCACTAAGCGCCGATCACCTTTCGCGAACACTTTGCTGCGGCCCCATCTGGGGCCGTGAACATTTGAACAAAGGACATTCCATGACACGCACCACAAACGGCAACGGCAAAACCTATGACAGCATCTTGGATACCATCGGCAACACGCCGGTCATTCGCATCAATCGGCTTGCGCCCGACCATGTGAACCTGTTTGTCAAAGCCGAAGCCTTTAACCCGGCAGCCTCTGTCAAAGACCGTTTGGCCGTCAATATCATCGAGGCCGCCGAAGCCTCTGGCGCGCTGAAACCCGGCCAAACCGTGATCGAAGCCACCAGTGGCAACACGGGCATCGGCCTTGCTATGGTCTGCGCCGCCAAAGGCTATCCACTGGTCTTGACGATGGCGGAAAGCTTTTCGATAGAGCGACGCCGACTGATGCGCTTTCTTGGCGCAAAAGTCATCCTGACGCCCAAGGAACAAAAGGGCTTTGGTATGTATCAAAAGGCCAAAGAGCTTGCCGAGGCAAACGGCTGGTTTCTGGCGTCGCAGTTTGAAACCAGTGCCAATGCTGACATCCATGAAAACACCACGGCCCGCGAAATTCTGGCCGATTTCCAAGGCAAAAAGTTAGATTATTTCGTCAGCGGCTATGGTACCGGCGGCACGGTCACCGGCGTGTCGCGTGTGTTGCGCCGCGAAAGCCCTGACACCAAGATCATCCTGACCGAACCTGCCAATGCTGCCCTGATCGAAAGTGGCACGGCGCAAGACCGCAACGAAAATGGCCAGCCTGCTTCCAGCCACCCGGCCTTTGCGCCTCATCCCATCCAAGGTTGGACCCCGGATTTTATCCCGCTTGTGCTGCAAGAGGCGCTGGACAACGACGGCTTTGATGCATTGCTACCTGTCGCGGGTCCCGATGGCATCGCTTGTGCGCGCGATTTGGCCCAAAAAGAGGGCATCTTTACCGGTATTTCCGGTGGCTCCACTTTTGCTGTGGCCTTGAAAATTGCTGCGGATGCGCCTGCCGGGGCCAATATTCTGTGCATGTTGCCCGACACCGGCGAGCGCTACCTCTCGACGCCACTTTTTGAAGGCGTAGAGGCCGATATGAACAGTGACGAGCTTGAATTGATGCGCTCTACACCCGGTTTCCACTTGGGTTAATAGCGCCAATTGGACAGGCAAAAGGGGCCGCAAATTCGCGGCCCCTTTTGGTTTGTACATCAAGAATGCAAACTATGCCGGATCAGGCCAGCATCATCATTGGGTTTTCTAGATTTGCGACAATCGCATTCAGCAAATTTGCCCCAACCGCACCATCAATCACCCGGTGATCCACCGACATTGTCACCGACATAACAGTGGCAACAGCCAATGCGCCGTCTGCATCAACGACAGGTTTTTTAACACCTGCACCCACCGCCAAAATACCCGCATGGGGTGGGTTCACAATGGCATCAAAATTATCGATGCCAAACATCCCCAAATTCGAGATCGCAAAGCTGCCACCTTGATATTCGCTGGGGGCCAATTTGCGATCGCGCGCGCGTCCCGCCAGGTCTTTCATCTGGGCAGACAGCGCTGAAAGGGATTTCATTTCAGCATCTTGCAACACTGGCGTGAACAAACCGCCCTCGATAGCAACCGCCACCGCAACGTCACTGGCCTTCATCTGCAACACCCGATCACCGGCCCAAACCGCATTGGCTTCGGGCACAGATTGCAACGCCAAAGCCACCGCTTTGATGATGAAATCATTCACAGATAATTTCACGCCACGCTCTGCCAATTGCTTGTTCAGATCAGAGCGGAACTTCAACAGCGCATCCAGTTGTATATCACGTCGCAAATAAAAATGCGGAATGCTTTGCTTGGCCTCTGTCAGGCGCGCCGCAATGGTTTTGCGCATGCCATCCAAAGACACTTCTTCAAACGCGCGTCCTTCATACATGCGCGCCACAACATCCGCAGAGGGACCCGAGGCCATAGCCGTTGCCGCCGGTGCTGTCTGCGCCGCAGGTGCCGTCACCGGGGCAGAGGCCGCAACTGGCGCAGCATCAGCGGCCAGAACATCTGCCTTAACGATGCGCCCCTTGGGACCAGAGCCTTGCAAACTGGCCAAATCAACCCCTTTGTCCGCCGCAATACGACGCGCCAAAGGCGAGGCAAACACCCGCCCCCCATCGGCGCGCTTGGCTGCGGCCGGGGCAGGGGCAGCGGATTCGGCTGCTGCCGGAGCCACAGCAGGTGCTGCTGTTGCAACCGGGGCCGCAATGGCGCCAGCGGGCTGTGCAACCGCATCGTCACCCTCTTCCAGCATGATGGCTATTGGCGTGTTCACTTTCACGCCTTCACTGCCTTCCGCCACCAGAATTGCACCCATGGTGCCTTCGTCAACCGCTTCAAACTCCATGGTGGCCTTGTCGGTCTCGATCTCGGCAATGATGTCGCCAGAGCTGACCTCATCGCCTTCTTTCACCAACCATTTCGCCAAAGTGCCTTCTTCCATCGTCGGAGAAAGCGCGGGCATCAAGATTTCTACTGCCATGGTCTTTCTCCTTACCGATAAGTCACTTGTTTGACCGCAGCAATCACGTCATCCGTGGTCACCAAGGCCAGTTTTTCAAGGTTTGCCGCATAGGGCATTGGCACATCTTTGCCGGTGCAGTTGATCACGGGCGCATCCAGATAATCAAAGGCCTTTTCCATGATCGTTGCCGACAGGTGGTTGCCAATCGAGCCAACAGGCCAGCCTTCTTCGACGGTCACACAACGGTTGGTTTTCATCACCGAGGCCAGCACCGTGTCATAATCAATCGGCCGCAAGCTGCGCAGATCAATCACTTCGGCAGAAATGCCGTCTTCGGCCAATTTATCTGCGGCTTCCAAGGCATATTGCATGCCAATGCCAAAGCTGACGAGGGTCACATCCGTGCCTTCGCGCCAGACACGCGCCTTGCCAATTGGCACAGTGAAATCATCCATGACCGGCACATCAAAGCTGCGGCCATAAAGGATTTCATTTTCCAAAAAGATCACCGGATTCGGATCACGAATAGCAGATTTCAACAGGCCTTTGGCGTCGCTTGCCGAATAGGGCATCACGACTTTCAAACCGGGCACCATGGAATACCACGCCGCGTAATCTTGTGAATGCTGCGCACCCACGCGCGCCGCCGCCCCATTGGGGCCCCGAAAGACAATCGGGCAGCCCATCTGACCACCAGACATATACAATGTCTTGGCCGCCGAGTTGATGATCTGATCAATCGCCTGCATGGCAAAGTTAAAGGTCATGAATTCTACGATCGGCTTCAGCCCCGCAAAGGCCGAGCCAACTGCAATACCGGCAAACCCGTGTTCGGTGATCGGCGTATCGATGATCCTTTTGCTGCCAAATTCATCAAGCAAACCTTGAGAGATCTTATAGGCCCCCTGATATTCAGCAACTTCTTCGCCCATCAAATAGACATCTTGTTCACCGCGCATCTCTTCTGCCATTGCGTCGCGCAAAGCTTCGCGCACGGTTGTTTTGCGCAGCTCAGTGCCCGCAGGCCAGTCCGGCTCTAGGTTCATCACTGGCACAGGCTCTGTTGTCGCGCCCGCGGCTACGGGCACCGCCGCCTGTGCCGGTGCAGGCGCGTCGCTTGCAGCAACCGGGGCCGAGGTCTGGGCAGGGGCCGCACCGGCCTCTTCACCATCTACCAGAAGCGTGGCAATAGCTGTGTTCACCGCCACATTCTCGCTGCCCTCAGCCACCAGAATGTGACCGATTTTGCCCTCGTCAACCGCTTCAAATTCCATGGTCGCCTTGTCGGTTTCGATTTCAGCAAGGATGTCACCAGAGCTGACCTCATCGCCTTCCTTGACCAACCACTTCGCCAATGTGCCTTCTTCCATTGTGGGGGAAAGCGCGGGCATCAAAATTTCAATAGCCATCGTTATGTCTCCTTACGCCACAATATCCGTCCACAGCTCGCTTTCGGCGGGCAATGGGCTGGTTTTCGCAAATTCGGCGCTTTCATTCACAACCGCTTTGATCTCTTTATCAATGGCTTTCAGATCCTCCTCAGAGGCGTGTTTGCCACTCAACAACATCTCACGCACCCGTTCGATCGGGTCCCGTTCTTCGCGCACCCGCTGCACTTCTTCGCGCGTCCGGTACTTGGCCGGATCAGACATCGAATGGCCGCGATAGCGATAGGTTTTCACCTCTAGAATATATGGCCCGTTGCCTGCACGGCAGTGTGCCACGGCTTTTTGACCGGCTTCCTTCACCGCCAAAACATCCATGCCATCGACAACTTCGCCTTTGATGCCAAAGGCTTCGCCGCGGGTATAGATATCTGGGCTAGAGGTCGAGCGCGCTTGCGACGTGCCCATGGCGTATTGGTTGTTTTCAATCACAAACACCACTGGCAGATCCCAAAGGGCCGCCATATTAAACGTCTCATAGACCTGTCCTTGGTTTGCCGCCCCATCGCCAAAATAGGTGAAGGTCACCCGGCCATTACCTTTGTACTTGTCACCAAAGGCCAGACCGGCCCCAATGGGCACCTGTGCCCCGACAATGCCATGTCCGCCATAGAAATGCTTTTCTTTGCTAAACATATGCATCGAGCCGCCTTTGCCGCCCGAGTAGCCACCTTCACGGCCAGTCAATTCGGCCATCACACCATTTGGATCCATGCCGCAGGCCAACATATGCCCGTGATCGCGATAGGATGTGACACGTTTGTCGCCCTCTTCGGTGGCCGCTTCCAGCCCAACAACAACCGCTTCCTGCCCGATATAAAGATGGCAGAACCCGCCGATCAATCCCATGCCATACAATTGGCCGGCTTTCTCCTCAAAGCGCCGGATCAACAACATTTCCCGATAATATTCTTTAAGTTCGTCACCGCTGACGTTTGGTTTCTTCACAGCTTTCTTCGCAGCCATAAGACACACAACCTCCCCGAGTTTAATTGTTTAGCCTTAAACTATTGTCCAAAGCATGAAACCACGGGGGCCGCCGGTAATCCAGCGCAAAAAACAGGTATTTTTCAGAGAGTTGGTAAGACGCCTTAGCGAATGACCATTTCATCGGCGCGCAACATGCCCAAAACACTGCGGGCCTGTTGGTCCAAAAGATCCAGATCCAGAAAGTCATCTGACAGGCGCTCGGTCAGGTTTTCCATACGCGCCACATCCGATTGCATGGCCGCCAGTTCCACTTGCAAAAGCTGCGCCTCAGCCAAAATCTCCGTCCGACGGAACAAGCCATAATCCCCTTGCACAGCGGCAAAGGTAAAATAGAGAGCCAATGTGAACGCGATGCCAAAAAATAGGATCGGCCCAAATGTCGGACGGGATTTTGTTACTGCCATGTCTGCCTCAAAACGGGGCCTTTGCGACCCTCTACGCAGACTATGCCACAGGCGATTCGCCATGTGAATCCCAAAAATGAATTCTGATTCGTTTTTTTGCCAAAGCCGGCAACTCTGCGCCCTCTGGTATTGTTCTTGACAAAAATACCCCCGCCGGAGGCATCCGACGGGGGCAAATTCAACTTAGTCAAACGAGGGGGCTTACCCCGCGCAGGACGCGTCATAGATTGATTGAATGGTACCGGCGATGGCGTCGTTGAACTCTGCTTCGCTTTGCTGGGCGGACAGGCCTTCGGTCAATGCGCGCGAGAAAGACGCGATGATACCGTTGTTCTGGCACAGCATGTCATTGGCTTGCTCACGAGAATAGCCACCAGACAGCGCCACAACCCGCAGAACCCGTGGATGATCCACAAGCGCCTGATACTGGTTGGCTGTGTTGGGCAATGTCAGTTTCAGCATCACGTTCTGATCGTCGTTCAGCGCATTCAACTGAGCCAGAATTTCGTCGCGCAGAATGTCTTCAGCGGCTGTTTTATCGGCAATGGAAATGGTCACTTCTGGTTCGACAATGGGTGTCAGCCCCTTGGCGATGATCTGTTTTGCCACATCAAATTGCTGGGCCACATTGGCCTTGATGCCCGCCGCATTGGCCGCATCAATCACCGAACGCATTTTGGTGCCAAAAATACCAGCAGCGTTGGCCTTATCAAGCAACGCGTCGAGCTCGGGCATCGGGTTCATCAAACGCACACCGTCCGTGGTGTCAGCCAGCCCTTTGTCGACTTTTAGAAACGGCACAACGCCCCGATCTTCCCACAGAAACGTCGCCGAAGGCTTGCCTGCGATTTCGCTGTCCATGGTTTTTTCAAACAGGATCGCGCCAACAACCTTTTCGCCCGTAAAGGCCGGGGCTTGCGCGATGCGCGCCCGCATTTGGTGGATCAGGCCGAACATTTCATCATCATTGCTATAGGCGTCTTCTGACACGCCATACAGCCCCAATGCCTTTGGTGTAGAGCCACCCGATTGATCTAGGGCCGCCACAAAGCCCTTTCCTGCGCGAATTAGATCAGCTTGTGATTCTTTAGACATACCAGTTCAGCCTTTAAAATAAGGAAGTTTCCGAGAATTTTGATTTATGTTTTGCTTCTAAGCGACCGAAACTCTGCTTGCAATAAAGCTAGCGCTAACAATTGATGTTAGCGCCAAACTTGTGCAAATTCCTGCGCAGATGCGCAGATTGTTTCACTTATTGCTCAAGTGCAGCAACGCCGGGCAGGGTTTTGCCTTCCATCCATTCCAGGAATGCGCCGCCTGCGGTCGAGATATAAGTAAAGCTGTCTGCTGCGCCTGCGCCATTAAGGGCTGCAACCGTATCACCACCCCCGGCGACAGAGACCAAGGCACCAGATTTAGACAGCTCAGCTGCCTTGGCCGCCGCCGCATCGGTGGCCGCGTTAAACGGTTTGATTTCAAAGGCCCCCAAAGGACCATTCCAGATCAAAGTCTTGGCTGTTTCAAACACGCTGACGATTTTCGCAACGGTGTCTGGACCGGCGTCCAAAATCATCTTATCGGCGGGGCAGGCCTCTGCTGCCACGGTTTCATTGGCGGCACCCGCCGCAAATTCTGCGGCCACCACAATGTCGCTGGGCAGGATGATTTCACAATTTGCTGCTTTGGCTTTCTCCAGGATCTCCAGAGCAGTGTCGGTCATGTCATGTTCGCACAGCGATTTGCCTACATTCAGACCCTTGGCCGCCAAAAACGTATTGGCCATGCCGCCGCCAATCACCAGATGATCAACCTTGGCCACCAGATTGCCCAATAGTTCCAGCTTGCTAGACACTTTCGCCCCGCCAACCACAGCCACAACCGGCCGTACTGGCGTCGCCAACGCGCCTTCTAGGGCGGACAATTCGGCCTGCATCAGACGACCGGCACAGGCTGGCATCAATTCGGCAACACCCGTAGTAGAGGCATGCGCCCGGTGCGCCGCAGAAAAGGCGTCGTTACAATAGACATCCCCCAAGGTCGACAAAAACCCCGCCATCTGCGGGTCATTGGCTTCTTCCATGGCGCTAAAGCGGGTGTTTTCGATCAACACAACCGCATCCCCAGGCATGCCAAAAATCTCGTCATGGCTGGGGCGCTCGATGAAGGTCACCTCTGTGCCAAAGGCGTCACTTAGGGCCGGCACCAAAGGTTTCAACGACATCTCGGGCACATGTTTGCCTTTGGGGCGGCCAAAATGCGCCAGCAAAATCGGTGATCCACCCATCGCGAGAATGTCTTTGATGGTGGGCACAATCCGTTCAATCCGCGTGGCGTCGGTGACAACGCCCTTGTCCATCGGCACGTTGATGTCCACACGCACCAAAACGCGTTTGCCCGCCAAATCCATATCGTCCAGAGTTTTCCAAGCCATTTGTCGCTCTCCTGATGCAATTTCTTGCCTAGTTCCTTAAAGCATAGAGGGGGCAGGTCAATGCTGTGCTTGGCTTTCTGGGCCATGATGATTAGTTTGCGCTCAAAGTTTAAGACAGGAGCGCCAAATGGCCGATTACAAAGATCCCGAAAACACCATCTTGATGGAACTCAAAGACGGCACAGTCGTCATTGAACTGCTGCCAGAGGTCGCCCCCGGCCACTCTGAGCGTATGAAAGAACTGGCGCGGTCCGGTGAATACGACAACGTCTGCTTTCACCGCGTGATCGATGGCTTCATGGCGCAAACAGGCGACGTGGCCAACGGCAACATGGAAAAAGACTTCAACCTGCGCTCAGCAGGCACCGGCGGCTCTTCTTTGCCAAACCTCAAAGCCGAGTTCTCTAAACTGCCACATGATCGCGGCACATTGGGCGCAGCCCGTTCGCAGAACCCAGATTCTGCAAACTCACAATTCTTCATCAACTTCAAGGACAACAACTTTCTGAACGGTCAATACACCGTTTATGGCCGTGTTGTGTCCGGCATGGAGCACGTGGATGCCATCGTCAAAGGCGAGCCACCTGCGAACCCAGATCGTATGATCTCTGTGAAAGTGGCTGCTGATGTTGCGTAAACTCGCAATCATCGCATCCCTGGTGGCAAGCCCTGCGCTTGCCACTGGCATCGAGGTGCAGGTCGAAGGCGAGGGGGCCAATGGCACCATCAAAATCGATCTGCTCGAAGATGTCGCGCCATTGCACGCCGAGCGTATCGCAACGCTGGCAGAGCAGGGTGCCTATGACAATATCGTTTTTCACCGGGTGATTGATGGCTTTATGGCCCAAACCGGTGACGTGGAATTTGGCAAGCTTGGCGACGATGTGCGCATGGCGGGACGCGGTGGGTCCGCTTTCCCGGATTTGCCTGCCGAATTTTCTGACACGCCCTATGATCGTGGCGTGGTGGGCATGGCGCGCAGCCAGAACCCAAATTCAGCAAACAGCCAGTTCTTCATCATGTTTGATCAAGGCTATTTCCTGAACGGCCAATATACCGTGGTGGGCCGCGTGACCGAAGGCATGGATATTGTCGATGCCATCAAACGCGGCGCGGGTCAAAATGGCGCGGTTATCGGCCAGCCTGATGTGATGAAAACGGTCACCGTGACCGACTAATAGACTTTGTTTGGATCAGCGCTTGGCTGGTCATTCTTGGTCACATCACCGTGTGTGGGGCTAGTCATGGCCCTGCATTTGAGCCCATGTTGGTCTGGCCCAACACGGAGTGCGCCCCATGCTTTTTCGCAAGACATTAATGGCCGTTGGTCTGTGCCTGACAATGACCACCGCCTCGGCTGACCCAAACTTCTGGCAGCATGAATGGCCGGATACGAATTTCGAAAAAACCTCTGTTGAGAATTGGAAGGAAATCCTGTCGGGTGGTCCGCCCAAAGATGGTATTCCAGCCCTAAGTGATCCCAGTTTTGTACAAGTGGCTGACGAAAGCCGCATCGGTGCGCGCGAACCAGTTATCACCGTAGAGATCGATGGAGAGATCCCACGCGCCTATCCCATTCGCTATCTGACTTGGCATGAAATCGTCAATGACGTGGTTGGTGACACGCCGATTGCGGTGACCTTTTGTCCGTTGTGCAACTCGGGCATCACCTTTGATCGTCGCGTTGCCCAAGGCACGTTGACCTTTGGCGTCTCTGGCAAACTGCGCAACTCGGATATGGTCATGTACGACCGCGAAACCCAAAGCTGGTGGCAGCAGGCCATTGGCCGCGGTATTGTTGGGGATCTGAACGGGGTCAAACTCACGACATTGCCCACTTGGATGGAAAGCTGGGAGGAATTCTCGACCCGCAATCCAGATGGTTTGGTGATGGACGAACCGGGATACAACCGCAGCTATGGCAGCAACCCCTATCGTGGCTATGACACCTCACGCCGGCCATTTCTGTATAACGGCGAAATGCCACCACATGACATTTCTCCCTTGGCACGCGTTGTGCGCGTCGGGGATCGTGCCTGGCCACTTGAACGCCTGCGCAAATCCTCCACCGTCACCGAGGCCGGGGTGACCATTTCATGGGTCGCAGGACAGGCCTCTGCACTGGATGGCGGCAATATCGCCAAATCCCGCGATGTGGGCTCTATTCGTGTCAAAGACGGGCAGGGCAACGACGTGGCCCATGACGTGATGTTTGCCTTTGCCTATCACGCCTTCTGGCCCGACGGCGATTGGATGCTGGGCGACGGTTAAAGTGGCCCGCGCTCACCAAAGCGGCAGTTTCAACTGAACTGGCCTTGGTGGGGGCACCAAGCTGCCAAGCGGAACCCCAAGCACCGTTTGCGCCCGCAACACCACCTCGGCAGCTGCGCGCGCATCTTCACCCGCATCGTGATGCTTGAACTTCAGCCCCAATACCTTTTTTAGATTGGCCAAGCCGTGCCCACCATTGCCGCGCAGTTCCGGCCAGGCGCGCCGCGCAATTGTCACGCTATTTGACCAGGCTAAGTCCGGCAGCTTTAGCGCATGATGCCGACATGCCGCGTCAATCGCTTTCTCGTCAAAGCGGCTGTGCTGTACCAAACCATGGCGCGATAAAAACGGCAGCAGTTGCTCCCAAGCCTGCGCAAAGGTTGGCGCGTTTTGCACTGTCTGCGCTCCAATCCCATGTAAGTCGACGTTAAACGACGCAAACGGCATTTGCGGGTCCACAAATGTAGACCACGTGGCAATTTCTCCTGTGGCGTCAACGCAGCCCAAACCTATCTGGCAAATACTCGCACTATCCCCATTGGCGGTCTCGACATCCAATCCGACAAAGCGAAAGTCGCGATCTGCTTTCGGGCATGGCAGGGGAAGGGCAAAATCAGCAAGCATCCCCCTTGATCAGAGATGCCGCAGCAAAGGTCAACGGCGAAACAGCGACAAATATTTTCCACAGCTAAGTAATTGAATTTGTCGGTTTTTGCGTGAACCGCGTCAGAGGGTCTCAATTTATCGTGTCAAAGATACTTGACTCAGTGTATGTTTATTCATACCTGATGTATGTGTTAATTGACACGGTAACAAGTTTTAACCCCGCCCAGCCATCGTTTCAGGAGGCCAAAGTGACCTATCAAGAACGCAATAACGTTGTGTCCATTCTCTCAAATCTGGCGATCAGCGCCTATATCCTGCTGCGGTTGCTCGACATGAATGCCAGCGGAGAGTTCAACGGGCCCGATGCGGTGAATGTCTGGGCGCGTATGGTGATCTGGGTCATCCCATTGGGTATTCTTGCCACCATCGCCGGAACAATTCTGTTCAACATCGGCTTTGCCATTGTCACCGGCAACCCAAAGCCCAGCTTTGTTGTGGACGAGCGTGACAGGCTGTTTGAGCGGCGCGGCATGATGGCCATAGTGGGCTTTGCCGGGGCAGGGTTTGTATCTGCTGTGATTGCGCTGGCGCTTGGCTATTCAGCCCTAGTGGGTTTCAACATCATCTATTTTGGCATGGCCGCAGGGTCAATGGGGGCCGATCTGGTGAAGTTCTTCAGCTATCGCCGGGGGTATTGATGCATGGGGAAGCTCAAGATCACCAATAATATCAGGCGGCTGCGATTTGACGCCGATGAAATGACCCAAAAGCATCTGGCAGAGCAAGTGGGCGTCACACGTCAAACCATCGTTGCCATCGAAAACGCTAAATATTCGCCAACACTTGAACTGGCGATCCTGATTTCTCGGGTGTTTGATAAGCCTCTGGAAGAGGTTTTTGACATCACCGACGCGCAATAATGTGCCGCACTGACTTTGTAGATCAAGAGTAACGAGAGGATTTGTGATGCTTGTACACCCCACACGTTTCTGGAATGTCATGGCCCGCGGATACGCCCGCCGTCCGGTGGCAAACCCAGAGGCCTATCAAACAAAGCTAGAAACCACCGCTGCGCTTTTAAAGCCCACAGACCGGGTGCTTGAATTTGGCTGTGGCACCGGCACCACCGCGCTGATCCATGCGCCGCGTGTGGCCCATATCGACGCAATAGATTTCTCTTCGGAAATGATTGCCATCGCCCAAGAAAAGGCCAACGCGCAGGACATAACAAATGTCAATTTTGAGATGGCGGCGTTTGAGGACTGGCCCATCCCAATTGCAGGGCAGGGCTATGATGTGGTTCTAGGATTGTCTATTTTGCATCTGGTGACTGATTTGCAGGCCACGCTAAGACACGTGCATAAATCGTTAAAACCCGGAGGCCTATTCTTTTCATCTACGGTGTGTCTGGGTGATACCAGTGGATTTGAGCGCTTTGTGTTTCCGACGCTCAGTGCCATCGGCCTATTGCCAAAGGTTGCACGCCTGACCGGTGCGGGTCTGGAACGCACCATCACCGAACATGGATTTGAGGTTGAACACAGCTGGCGTCCACCAGAAAGTGCAGGCGTTTTCATCGTTGCGCGCAGATCTGAGTGACAAATGCGAAATTTGCGCCTTGGCGAATCGTACGTTTGAGGCCGCGAAACGTACAAATTGTACAAATAACGCAATCTAAAGGAAGCGGTGCGTTGTACAGCAACCGTTTCGCCGCGAAACCTCTGAAACGAAAAAAGGCACCCAATCGGGTGCCTTTGAAATGCTGGTCTAGGCGGTTGCTTATTCAGCAGCCTTCTTTGATTTACCTGACAGCGGGTCATCTTGACGCTGTACAGAACCTTCAAAATGCGCACCGCTTTCAATGGCGATTGTCTTGTGAATGATGTCACCTTCGACGCGCGCGGTTGATGTCAAACGCACCTTCAAACCACGCACGCGGCCTACGATACGACCGTTGATCACAACGTCGTCCGCAACGACTTCACCCTTAATTGTAGCGGTTTCGCCGATGGTCAACAGGTGGGCGCGGATGTCGCCCTCGACTGTGCCTTCAACTTGAATATCGCCTGTTGTCTTCATGTTGCCCTGGATGTGCAGGTCAGCGGATAAGACAGATGCCGGTGGTTTGGCTTTTGGCGCGGTGGACTTCATTTCTGCTCCCTTGGGTGCTGCAGGGATTGCGGCTTCTGGAGCAGCTGGTTTTGCGGACTCTGCGGCCTTTGGGCCGGGCTCGTTGATTTTGCTTTTAGAAAACATCTCTTGCAGCCTTGATAAATTTCATCGGGTTGACGGCTGTCCCATTCACACGCACCTCATAATGCAGATGCGTACCGGTAGACCGTCCGGAATTCCCCATATCACCAATATGATCCCCACGCGAGACCCTTTGGCCAACATTTACGCGGATTTTCGCCAGATGGGCATATCTTGTCTCTATCCCATTGGCATGTTTGATCTTAATCAGGCGTCCATATCCCGACAACCAACCCGCGTGTGCCACCACGCCGTCAGCGGTTGAATAGATATTGGTGCCGGTTGGTCCGGCAAAGTCGGCACCCTTATGCATACGGCCCCAGCGCATCCCAAAGCCGCTGGTAAAGCGCACAGCGCTTTTGACCGGGTTGGCAAAGGGCACGGTTTCTGCGGCAATACGGTACATGTTTAACCGGTCAAGCCCGTTCAAAAGCGCATTGGCGCGTTTGGCATCCGGGGTCAGCTCTCCGCCCGATGTTGATACGGAAATCGGCAACAAGGGGCCACCTTGGCCATTATAGCCGCGCCGCACTTCTTCCAGCAAAGACTTGGTTGATAAACCGGCGGCTTGGAACATTTTCTCAAGCGGCTCGACAGAGACAGTCATCGCATCTTCGAGCTGGCTGAATATCTGATCGTTCTGGGCCTCAAGCAATTTCAGCTCAAGCTCCATATCTTCGGCCTGTTGAACAGCATTTTGGGCGCGGGCAAAAATGTCATCGCGCTCCTGAGCGGTCTCTGCCAATGCGAGGGCAAGCGTCTGAACACCCGTGGCATCCAGATTGCCGTTGAGACTTGATACGCCTGCGCCGTTTTCAGTTGCTTCAAGCGCAGCAATATTTAGACGCGCTGCGTCGCGTTGCTTCATCGTGCGACGCAGCGTGGCCTGAATGACTTCGATACCGGTTTCCAGTTCCCGCCGCCGCGTTTCGGAAGCCAAGAGTTGCGACTGCATTTTGGAAATCTGATCCAAAGCCGCATTAAACCGTCCCTGCGCCGCCAACGCTTCACTGGATCTTGCGTCTCTTTGGTTGGAAATTTCGTTCAGACGCAGCTGATAGGTTTCTTGATCGCGTTTGGCTTGCTCGCGAAAGTTACCGGACCCAATGCTGTCCATCAGCAAAATCGCGGTCGCCACAATGGCCCAGGCCACGATGAAACTGCTGCCTGCAAAGGCTAACAACTGTGTGCTGGGTCTTAGGCGGATGAAACGGGTATCCGTATCAGATCTAAGGAAAAGTCGGCGCTCTGGAAAATAGCGTTCCAGTAGCGCATGAATTTTGATCGCCAGACGTGTTCTCACGGTCGTCCCTTTGTTTCCCCACTGTCACGCCGCTCTTGTCCCCAACGGCGCTGGGTTTCCTTAACGAGACGACATTTAAACGGCAAGTATTTTACCAAGAACTGCCGGTTTCAGCAGCGATTGCGCGGGAAATCGGCGTTTATTTGCCGCCCTTTACCACCTTAGCGGGAATTTTGTCGGCCAAGGGCCAATAGAAGTCTGGCGGCAGTCCTGCGTCAGCACGTTTCTCTTCGTTGAAGGGAGGCTTAAGCGGGCTGTGGAAATACTTGCGCACCAATTCATGAAATACATCTTTGGGATCAAGTTCGTGTCGTCCGCACAAAAAGTGAAACCACTTGGATCCATAAGCAACATGACCCACTTCTTCGGCATAAATGACTTCCAGTGCCTCAACTACGTTTGTCAGCTTGGCACGCTTAAAAACCTCGATCATGCCGGGGGTGACATCAAGGCCACGTGCTTCTAGCACCATTGGTACAACGGCCAAACGCCCCATAAAATCTTCAGCGGTGTCTTCTGCGGCGCGCCACATTCCAGCATGTGCCGGCAATGCGCCATAGAAACTGCCCAGTTCCTCTAGGCAATCGCTAACCAGATTAAAGTGGTTGCTTTCTTCGTCAGCAGCCTTGACCCAATCGTCATAAAACCCGATCGGCATTTTGATATCGGCAAAGCGCGCGATGATATCCCAATGCAGGTCCACCGCGTTCAATTCGATATGCGCGACCGCATGCAGCAGGGCGATTTGTCCCTGCGGGCTTCCGGGACGACGACGCGGCACATCTCGGGGGGACAAAAGATCGGGCTTGTCAGGCCGGGCAGGTTTTTGCGGTGGCGTTGCCAACCCAATTTGCAGGTCTTGGTTGGTGTCACGCGCGGCGAACCACGCCTTGGCGTGGTTGCGTGACAAGGCCGCTTTCTCGCGCCCATCTGCAGTGGTCAGAACCTCGACCGCCATTTCTGCCAAGGTGATCATTTTGCCACCGCTTTAGCGGCTTCCAACACTTCTTGAATGTGTCCGGGAACTTTTACCTTGCGCCAAATTTGAGCAATTTTCCCGGCTCCATCAATCAAAAATGTCGTCCGTTCTATGCCCATAAAGGTCTTGCCGTACATCTTTTTTTCTTTCCAAACCCCATAGACCTCGCAGACATCGCTGTCTTCATCTGACAAAAGCGGCACGGTCAAAGAGTGCTTGTCCCGAAACTTGGCGTGGCTTGTTAGACTGTCTTTGGATAGGCCAAAAACCTTGGTGTTGAGTGTGGCAAAGTCAGAAAGCGCAGCGCTAAAATCAATGGATTCAACTGTGCATCCTTTGGTGCTATCACGCGGATAGAAAAACAGCACAACGGCATTGGGCTTTTGTGCCGACAATGAAATTGCATTGCCGTCGGTTTCAGGGAGCGAAAAATCGGGCGCGATGTCGCCTATGTTAAGCATGACAACTCCTTGGGGTTTTTATGCTCTGCCTATATGGTAGGAGAAGCTGCGGAACAAGAAACCTCTGATTTTGGTCAAACCCATCCACCTATGACTAATCCCAATCCAAAACCAAAATTAAAACGTCGCTACAAAGCGGTGCTTTGGTCTTTTGGATTGCTAACTTTTATTGCTATTTCGCTTGCCGCGGGCGGCTACTATGCCATCGGGCGCACAATACATGCCCCTCAGTGGGTCAAAGATCTTGCGATCACTCAGTTTTCCAAGGCCTTGCCAGAGGCAACACTTTCCTTTGATAATCTGACGATTTTGATTGAAAAAAACTGGCATCCGCAAATCCGACTAGAGCGTGTGGTGATTGCCCCCAACAACAGCGATACATCGATTGCGTTTTCAGAGGTTGAAACATCTCTGTCCTATCGGCGCTTACTTAAACGCCAAGTTGCGCCCAGAGAGATTTTTGTCACGGGTGTATTTTTAAAAGCGCGGCGAGCTTTGGATGGCACAGTGAATATCGCAGTTCAGGGGCAGGGTGTGTCTGAAAGCGCTTCGGACGAGGGCACAAGTATTGATCAAGTGGTGAAGCAGATCGATGATTGGCTGAGCCTGCCACAATTTGAGCGACTGACATCGGTTCAAGTTGACGGCATTACCATTCAGTTTGATGATTTGCGCGCCGATCGCGCCTGGACCATCGATGGTGGACATATGGCGCTTGAACGTGCCGGGGATCAACTGCGTCTATCTTCAAGTTTTTCGTTGCTTGGGGGGCGCGATTATGTGTCGTCACTGGAGTTTAATTACCAAAGTCAAATCGGCTCGTTGGCGGCGCAATTTGGCGTCAATGTGGAAGACGTGGCCGCCGAAGATATCGCGTCACAATCTCCCGGTTTGGCGTGGCTTGATATTCTGCGTGCACCGATCTCGGGTGCGATGCGTGTCGCCATTAGTGAAACCGGAACCCTTGGCCCGTTGAATGCGACGCTACAGATTGCAGAGGGTGTTTTGCAGCCGCGGGATACAGTGCGCCCAATTCCATTTGAATCTGCTCGTAGCTATTTTACGTATATTCCCGAAACCAACACCCTGCGGTTCGACGAATTGTCTTTGGTCAGCGCATGGGGCACAGCTCGTGCCGAGGGAAAAGCGCATTTACTGAATTCTGACAACGGTTTACCGGACGCAATGCTTGCACAATTTCAGTTCACAGAAGTGAAGGGCAACCCTGCTGAGTTATTTGATGCGCCAATCGAGCTGGATAAAATTCAAGGTGATTTTCGACTGAATTTGGATCCTTTCAAATTGGATATCGGAGAGCTCTTTATTCAGGATCAAGGGCAAGCGCTTGTTATAGATGGGGTTTTGTCGGCCACCGAAGACGATTGGGATGTTGCTTTGAATGGCCATATGAATGGCTTGGATGCGCGTCGTGTCGTTGAATGGTGGCCTGAACGTGCCAAGCCAAAGACGCGTAAATGGGTGGATGAAAACATCCATGCGGGCAAATTAAGCGACATAAATCTTGCGCTTCGCTCACGCCCTGGTGCCAAGCCCGATGTCTATCTTGATTTTGAGTTTTCGGAGGCAAATGTCCGATATGTGAAAACTTTGCCGAATGTTGAAGGTGGAAAAGGGCAGTTTGTATGGGTAAAGGATAGGCTTGTCGTTCAGGCGGTCGAAGGATTTGTGCGCCCAGAGCTTGGTGGGCCCCTTGATATCGCAGGGACAGCATTCGTTATTCCAGATACCCGCATTAAAAAGCCCCCGGCAGAGGTTTATTTGGAATCCCAAAGTACGATCACCGCAGCGCTCAGCCTGTTGGATTACCCGCCGTTCAATTATTTGACCAAAGCTGACTTGCCGGTTGATTTCGCAGATGGCGTAGCGCAGGTGTCAGCCGGCATCAAATTGGCTCTGGTGAAGAACCTAAAGCCCAATGATGTCGATTTTCAAGCGCAGGCTTTGCTGTCTGAAGTGGTGACAGATCATTTTGTCCCTGGCAAAGAAATTGCCTCAGAATCCTTGGTTGTCCAAGCCTCCAACACGGATATTTCCGTCGGGGGCAAAGGAAAGGTGGGAGCGGTCCCATTTGAGGCCACATGGAGCAGCGCGCTTGGCCAAACTCAGGATGTCAAAAGCAGTGTGCGTGGCGAAATCGAAATTGGCGAGCGCTTCATCCAAGAGTTTAAAGTTGGTTTGCCTTCGGACTTGGTCACGGGGCGTTCTGTTGGCGTGTTTGAAATTGACTTAATCAGAGGGATGCCCCCGCGTTTCGCGGTTACGTCTGATACCGTTGGGCTAGCTTTGGCTGTTCCACCGCTTGGCTGGAAAAAAGCCGCTGACCAATCGGGCCAGTTACAAATCGAAGGGACAATGGGCAAACCAGTGTCGCTGGATAGCATCGTACTTTCTGCTCCGGGCTTAACGGCGAAAGGTGCGGTCTCGGTTGGTGAAAAAGGTGGCTTAAAACTGGCGCGGTTTGATAAAGTAAAGCTTGGCTCGTGGTTTGAGGGTTCGGTGGATTTGGTGGGCCGCGGCGCAGGGCGCAATGCAGAGGTGCGTTTGCAGGGGGGGCATCTGAAACTGGCTGATATGCCAACAGGTCGTGCATCTGGTGGGTCACTCTCTGGTCCAGGCGACACACCTATTCTGGCCAAGCTAAATCGGCTGACGATTTCAGATGGTATAGATCTTACGAATTTTGACGGGGCTTTTTCGACCACCGGCGGTTTTAACGGCAAGTTTTCAGCGCGGGTCAACGGTGATGCTGTGGTAACTGGTGTTGTTGTGCCTCAGGCTGGCCGTAATGCGGTGCGTATTCAATCTGGCGATGCAGGAGGCGTGTTTCGCGCTGCAGGCGTGTTGCGACAGGTCTATGGTGGCGCATTGGACCTAACTTTGCGCCCGGTTTCCGCGGATGGCCAATATGACGGACGCTTGTTGGTGAAAGACGTGCGGGTCAAAGATGCGCCTGCGATGGCCGAATTACTGAACGCAGTCAGTGTCGTTGGGCTTTTAGAACAACTGGGCGGAGAGGGCATCGCTTTTAACGATGTTGAAGCCTTGTTTCGACTGTCGCCAAGCGGCATCACGCTGACCGAAGGCAGCGCTGTTGGAACATCGATGGGTCTGTCGATGGACGGCGTCTATTCGTTTGCGAACAAAGCATTGGATATGCAGGGGGTTATTTCGCCGGTTTACTTGTTGAATGTGGTCGGACGACCGGTTGCGCGCAAAGGCGAAGGCTTGTTTGGATTCAATTATCGGTTAGGGGGAACAAGTGATGCCCCTAAAGTCAGTGTAAACCCATTGTCTGTCTTGACGCCGGGCATATTACGCGACATTTTCCGCCGCCCGCGTCAGACGCCAAACGACTCGGTCCCAAAGTGAGAATTGAGTTCAGGAAGGTGCCGCCATGCAGTTGTCAGATTTTGATTTTGAACTGCCAGAGAGATTGATCGCGACGCGTCCAGCATCGCCCAGATCGTCAGCGCGGCTGTTGGTTGCCCAGCAAGACAAGGTGACGGACGCACATGTGTTTGACTTGCCGTCCTATTTTCGTCCGGGCGATCGTTTGGTTCTGAATGACACCAAAGTCATTCCCGCACGTTTGACAGGTTATCGTACCCGTCATAGCGCACAAGGTGAGACCAGGGCCAAAATAGAGGTCACGCTGCTTGAACCCAAATCGGATGGACAATGGTCTGCGCTGATCAAACCGCTTAAGAAAGTGGCCGAAGGTGACGTGATTGTATTCCCTGCGGGGCTTTCGGCGACATTGAAGCAAAAAGTAGATGGCCAAGGCCTAGTGGAGTTTGATGCATCAGGTAGCGCATTCGAAGAGGCGCTGGCCCAGGCTGGCGCGATGCCATTGCCGCCCTACATTGCCGCAAAGCGCGCGGCCGACGAACAGGATAAAACCGATTATCAAACAGTATTTGCACGTCATTCAGGCGCTGTGGCTGCGCCAACGGCGTCTCTGCATTTTGACGAAGCATTGCTGCAAGCCCTGGCAGATCGTGGGGTGTCATTTACTCATGTTACATTGCATGTGGGGGCAGGTACGTTTTTACCGGTTAAAGTTGACGATGTGACCACGCATAAAATGCATGCTGAATGGGGCAGGGTTAGCACCCAAGCTGCACAAGAAATTGCAGAAACAAAATCAAATGGCGGGCGGGTTATTCCTGTTGGCACAACAGCTTTGCGTTTGATCGAAAGCGCTGCGGCCTCTGGTCAGATAGGGGCATGGGAAGGCGAAACCGATATTTTTATCTATCCCGGTTTCAAATTCCATGTCGCTGATGCCTTGATGACAAATTTTCACCTACCCAAATCGACCCTTATGATGCTGGTGTCGGCTTTGATGGGCTATGATCGGATGCGCGCCATCTATGATCATGCAATTGCGTCGGACTATCGGTTCTTCTCATACGGTGATTCCTCGCTGTTAATTCCATAGTCCAAAAAAGACACGGTTTTTCAAAAGTTTGTCGCGTTTGAGCAAGGCGCGTTTTTATTGGCGTGCTTTGCTCAATCTACTTGATAAAGGATTCTACGATGGGTCAGCTAATTTCCGGCTCTTGGGCCTTATTGCTAGGTATCATGCTCTTAATGGTCGGCAACGGTGTGCAGGGTACCTTGTTGGGTATTCGTGGACAGATCGAAGGCTTTTCGACTTATGAGATGTCCTTTGTCATGTCTGCATATTTTGTAGGCTTTTTGGGTGGTTCTAAAATGGCCCCTGAAATGATCCGGCGGGTTGGGCATGTGCGTGTGTTTGCGGCACTTGGGTCCTTTATCTCTGCGGTTCTTGTGCTTTACCCAACCGTGGCGAACCCGTGGGTATGGGTTCTCGCGCGTATTCTGATCGGCTTTTGTTTTTCGGGCGTATATGTCACCGCCGAAAGCTGGCTGAACAATTCCGTTACAAACGAAAACCGCGGCAAAGCGCTGTCGCTGTACATGTTTGTTCAGATTGTTGGGATTATCGCAGCCCAAGCGCTTTTGGTTGTCGGGGATCCCTCTGGTTATGTGTTGTTTGTCATTCCCTCCATACTGGTTTCCATCTCATTTGCGCCAATCCTGCTTTCGGTCTCACCAACGCCGGCATTTGGATCAGCAAAACCGATGAAAATGCGGGATCTTTGGGGCGTATCCAATCTGGGCTTTGTCGGAATCTTTTTGTTGGGCGGTATGTTTTCGGCACAGTTCGGCATGTCAGCGGTTTTCGGCACTGAAGCCGGCTTAAGCATCACGCAGATTTCCCTGTTTGTGTCAGCCTTTTATGTGGGTGCGTTGGTGTGTCAGATCCCAATTGGCTGGCTGTCTGATCGTATGGACCGCCGTCAGTTGATTTTGGTGGTATCAGCTCTTGCCGTTGTAGGCGCAACTGTAGGTGCTGTTATGTCAGACAGTTTTGTGGCGCTATTGGTTGCAGCGGCAATCATTGGCGGCACAAGCAACCCGCTGTATTCGTTGCTGCTTGCACATACCAATGATCATGTTGGACAAGAGGATATGGCTGCGACATCCGGCGCTTTGGTTTTTGTAAATGGCTTGGGGGCCATTTCAGGGCCGGTGGTGACCGGTTGGCTTATGACCACCTTTGGTGCATCGGCCTATTTCTATGTCATGGTCTTTCTGATGGTAATCATGTGCCTTTATACGGCGCATCGTATGACAAAACGCGAAGCCATCTCGGTAGAAGAATCAGGTGGATATGCGCCAATTTCGCCAACCTCCTCTCCCGTTGCGGTTGAGTTCGCGCAAGAATATTCTCAAATGTCAGGCAATGAGGACGAAGATACCGCTAACGAGAGATAAATGTCGGATTTGTCGCAATTTTTTACTTTCCCTCAGGGGCTTACCATGCGTAACATTTTTGTAATGGTGGGGGCATCTTTAAAGGGGAGACAATCCGATGTCAGGGCCTGAGGAAATTCTAAGTTTTTGGCTGGATGAGGTTGAACCTCGTCAGTGGTATGTTGGAAGTGACGAACTAGATCAGAAAATTCGTGATAAATTTGAAACAACTTGGCACAAGGCTGTTGGTGGTGGTCTTGGGCAATGGCTGACTTATGCCAGTGGCGCATTGGCCTATATTGTTTTGCTAGACCAGTTCTCGCGCAATATGTTTCGCGACAGTGGCAAGGCCTTCGCAGCGGATCGCATGGCGCTTTGTGCCGCAAAAACTGCCATCCATAATGGCTGGGATATGCGGATCGATGAACCCGCGCGCATGTTCTTTTATATGCCGCTAATGCACTCAGAAAACCTCTGTGATCAAGACCGCTGTGTGCGTTTGATCAAAGAGCGTTTGCCGCATGGCGCAGATGCTCAATTGTTGCATGCACGTGCGCATCGCGAAGTGATCCGTCAATTTGGCAGGTTTCCATATCGCAATGCCGTTTTGGAACGCAAATCGACCACTCCTGAAAGCGCTTATGTCGCCGAAGGTGGGTACGGAAGTACAGTGCGCGTGTTGCAAGGCGAAGCGGCTTAGTCCCTCCAAGCAAATTCTGCAAAGTACCCGTGCCTCGGCGCGGGTTTTTTGCTGTTCAGCCACCTTGAGATCGAAAAGCTGATTGCACTTCGTGAAACGGACCGTAAGGTCTTAGGAAGCAATCCAGACGGAGGGATCTATGGCTGCGAAAACGTTCGACATGATTGTTATTGGGGCTGGACCCGGTGGATATGTAGCTGCGATACGCGGCGCACAGTTGGGCTTGAATGTCGCGATTATCGAACGCGAGCACATGGGGGGCATTTGTCTGAACTGGGGCTGCATCCCCACCAAGGCGCTGCTGCGTTCCTCGGAAGTTTTTCACATGATGAATCACGCCAAAGATTTTGGTCTGAGCGCTGACAATATTTCCTTTGATCTAGACGCGGTGGTCAAGCGGTCGCGCGGGGTGGCAAAGCAGCTTAACAGCGGTATTGGCCACCTTATGAAAAAGAATAAAGTCACTACATTTATGGGCGAAGCAAGCTTGCCAGCAAAGGGCAAGGTTTCGGTGAAAACGGACAAGGGTACCGAAGAACTGGTTTCTAAACATATCGTTGTCGCCACTGGGGCGCGTGCCCGCGAGCTTCCCGGTTTAGAAGCTGATGGCAAACGGGTCTGGACATATAAACACGCCCTGCAGCCACCCCATATGCCAAAGAAGCTGTTGGTTATTGGCTCCGGAGCCATCGGTATCGAGTTTGCGAGTTTTTATAACACGCTTGGCGCTGAAACGACGGTGGTCGAGGTTATGGACCGTATCCTGCCTGTCGAAGATGCTGAAATTGCGTCCTTTGCGAAAAAGTCATTCCAAAAGCAGGGCATGAAGATCATGGAGAAAGCCATGGTCAAGCAACTTGATCGCTCGGCCAGCAAAGTTACTGCGCATATTGAAATGGGTGGCAAAGAGACAAAGCAAGACTTTGACACTGTGATTTCGGCGGTCGGGATCGTTGGCAATGTCGAAGGGCTTGGTCTTGAAAGCCTTGGAGTTAAGATTGACCGAAGCCATGTTGTCACAGATGCCTATTGCCGAACCGCCGTGGACGGGCTCTATGCCATTGGTGACATTGCCGGTGCGCCTTGGTTGGCGCATAAAGCCAGCCACGAAGGCGTGATGATCGCGGAGTTGATTGCTGGACAGAAACCACATCCGGTAAAACCTGAGAGCATTGCGGGATGTACCTATTGTCATCCGCAGGTGGCGTCGGTTGGCTATACGGAAGCCAAAGCCAAAGACGCGGGCTTTGAAATCAAAGTTGGCCGTTTTCCGTTTATTGGCAATGGCAAAGCAATTGCATTGGGCGAACCTGAAGGCATGGTCAAAACCATTTTTGACGCCAAAACCGGAGAGCTTTTAGGAGCACATATGATCGGGGCCGAGGTGACCGAGATGATCCAAGGCTATGTGGTCGGACGAACATTAGAAACCACTGAGGTCGAGTTGATGGAAACCGTTTTCCCGCACCCAACGCTAAGCGAAATGATGCATGAAAGCGTGTTGGATGCCTTTGACCGTGCGATCCATATTTAACTAGTATTGAGGTCGATATGACAAGCTTAAACCGGGTCATTATGAACCGTCGCAGTCGCCGGATCTTGCGTGACATTGGGATAGAAGAGCTTGATGTTGCAGAGATTTCTGGTCGCTGGGGCAAAAACCTTGGTGCCAAGTCTTATGTACAATACATGTTTCCTGACCACGATATTTGCGAGGGACCAATTCGCTATGCCGACGGGGAAGTTCTGAAATACGACGTGATCCTGGCCAATCAAGTCTGGGAGCATTTGGATCGGCCATATACGGCAATCAAAAACGTTTTAGAAATGTTGCGTCCCGGTGGGTATTTTTGGTTGGCGGTGCCGTTTCATATCCCGTTTCACGCCGCGCCTAACGATTGTTCACGCTGGTCAGCGCGTGGCTTGCACAACCTACTTGTCGAAGCGGGTTTCCCCGAAGAAGACGTGCAAGCTGCTCAATGGGGCAATCGCGAAGCAGCGGCCCGCAACCTCGAGAAAGATTGGCCACCGGTCTATGACAAAGACAAAGATAATCTAGAGAATGATCGTGCGTTCCCGATTGTGTCATGGGCCTTGGCGCGCAAGCCATAGAGTCTGATTTCCTGCCAGCGTAATACGCGACCAAAACCTGTTGACGTTTTTTGTCAGCAGAAGTGCGTTGGTCGCGTTGATATTAGATGTAAGTTCACATTTTGTTCGCATTTTGCACTTGGAGTCTTCGAGCCGCTGAACTATCTGTAATGCGTTGGATCTGGGGGCTTGAATGGCTGAGCTGAAAAACATCGAAGTACGCGGCGCGCGTGAACACAATCTGAAATCGATTGATGTTGATATTCCGCGTGATCAACTGGTGGTGATCACTGGCCTGTCTGGCTCTGGTAAATCCTCTTTGGCGTTTGACACCGTCTATGCCGAAGGGCAACGCCGCTATGTGGAAAGTCTGTCGGCCTATGCGCGGCAGTTTTTGGACATGATGGAAAAGCCAGATGTGGACCACATCAGTGGCTTAAGCCCTGCGATCTCTATTGAACAAAAAACCACATCCAAAAACCCGCGGTCAACAGTTGGAACCGTGACCGAGATCTACGACTACATGCGTTTGCTGTTTGCGCGCGTTGGAACGCCGTATTCTCCGGCGACAGGTCTGCCAATCGAAGCGCAGCAAGTTCAGGACATGGTGGACCGTGTCATGCAGCTCGAAGAGGGTACACGCGGCTATTTGTTGGCACCTATCGTGCGGGATCGTAAGGGCGAATACCGCAAAGAGTTTCTAGAGTTGCGGAAATCTGGCTTTCAACGGGTGAAAGTGGATGGCGCGTTCTATGAGTTGGACGAGCCGCCAACATTGGACAAAAAGTTCCGCCACGACATTGATGTTGTCGTGGATCGTTTGGTGGTACGCGAAGGGCTGGAAACGCGGCTGGCTGACAGCTTGCGCACAGCACTTGATTTGGCGGACGGCATCGCCGTTTTGGAAACCGCCCCCAAAGAGGGTGACCCGGAACGCATGACATTCTCGGAAAAGTTCGCATGCCCGGTCAGCGGCTTTACCATCCCCGAAATTGAACCGCGCTTGTTTTCGTTCAACGCACCTTTTGGTGCCTGTCCTGAATGCGACGGTTTGGGCAAAGAGTTGTTCTTTGATGAACGGCTTGTTGTGCCAGACGCCACATTAAAGGTCTATGACGGCGCGCTCGCGCCTTGGCGGAAAGGCAAGTCACCGTATTTTCTGCAAACGATCGAAGCCATAGCAGAACATTACGAATTTGACAAAAACACCTCTTGGAAGGACCTGCCAAAACACGTTCAACAAGTGTTTTTATATGGGTCAGGCGAAGAGGAAATCCCATTTCGCTATGACGAAGGCGGACGGGTTTACCAAGTCACGCGGGTGTTTGAAGGTGTCATTCCCAACATGGAACGCCGCTATCGTGAAACCGATTCAAACTGGATCCGCGAAGAGTTTGAACGTTATCAAAACAACCGTCCCTGTGGATCCTGCAAGGGCTTTCGGTTGCGAGAAGAAGCATTGGCGGTCAAAATCGCTGGCAGCCATGTTGGACATGTTGTGCAACTGTCTATACGCGAGGCTTTGGCCTGGATCGAGGACGTGCCTGTACATCTGACCAAGCAACGGCAGGAAATTGCCCGCGCGATTGTCAAAGAGATCCGCGAACGGCTTGGCTTTTTGAACAATGTTGGTCTGGAATACCTTTCTTTATCGCGGGCCTCAGGCACTCTTTCTGGCGGCGAAAGCCAGCGCATTCGTCTGGCGTCGCAAATTGGGTCCGGGCTGACTGGGGTGCTTTATGTTCTGGATGAACCGTCGATCGGTTTGCATCAACGCGACAACGACCGGCTGCTGGGCACGCTGAAAAACCTGCGAGACCAAGGCAATACCGTGATTGTGGTAGAGCACGACGAAGAGGCGATCCGCGAGGCGGATTATGTCTTTGATATTGGCCCGGGTGCCGGAGTGCACGGTGGTCGTGTGGTGGCCGAGGGCACACCTGCAGAGATCATTGCAGACGCTGGGTCGGTGACGGGTCAGTATCTATCTGGTGTGCGCGAGATCGCTGTGCCTGGAACGCGCCGCAAGGGCAATGGAAAATCGCTGAGCGTGGTAAAGGCGACGGGCAATAACCTGCGCAATGTGACGGCAAAATTCCCGTTGGGCAAATTTGTTTGCGTAACCGGCGTTTCTGGTGGTGGAAAATCCACGCTGACAATCGAAACCCTGTTTAAAACCGCCTCGATGCGTTTGAACGGGGCGCGGCAGACACCTGCGCCCTGCGAGACCATCAAGGGGTTAGAACATCTTGATAAGGTGATCGATATTGATCAGCGGGCCATCGGGCGAACGCCGCGGTCAAATCCGGCCACATATACCGGAGCCTTTACCCCTATTCGCGATTGGTTTGCCGGGCTGCCAGAGGCCAAAACCCGCGGCTATAAGCCGGGTCGATTTAGTTTTAACGTCAAAGGCGGGCGCTGCGAGGCCTGTCAGGGGGACGGGCTGATCAAGATCGAGATGCATTTTCTGCCCGACGTTTACGTGACCTGCGAAACCTGTGGCGGGGCGCGGTATAACCGTGAAACGCTAGAGATTAAGTTCAAGGGTAAATCCATTGCCGATGTGTTGGATATGACCGTGGAAGACGCGCAAGAGTTCTTTAAGGCGGTGCCAAGCATTCGCGACAAAATGGACGCCTTGGCGCGGGTCGGTTTGGGCTATATTAAGGTCGGTCAACAGGCGACAACCCTGTCTGGTGGCGAGGCGCAGCGGGTGAAATTGTCCAAAGAACTGGCCAAACGATCAACTGGCCGCACGTTGTATATTCTGGATGAGCCGACCACCGGTTTGCATTTTGAAGATGTGCGTAAGCTGTTGGACGTGCTGCATGAATTGGTGGATCAGGGCAATACGGTTGTGGTGATTGAACACAATCTGGACGTGGTGAAAACCGCGGATCACATTATTGATATTGGTCCTGAAGGCGGCGACGGCGGCGGACAGATTGTGGCGCAGGGTACGCCAGAAAAGGTCGCTTTGGTTGCGGGTAGCCACACAGGGCATTATCTGAAAGATATGTTAAAACCAAAACCAAAGCGCGTTGCAGCTGAATAGGCCGGGGCGTACGCGGGCGTAGCCCCCAACGGTGACTTTAAACAGCTCACCGTTTCCCCCAGAGTATGTTTGCTAGTGTGAAACTTGTACTGTGCTAGGTGTTAGCGTTACGCGCCGATTGTAGTGACCCGCGCAGCGGCCATAGAAAGAGCAGTAAGAATAGGCTGTTCATAAAAATATTGAACCAAGCGCCCGCTACGGCCGAGCCGATACTGTCGGGGAAAAACCAGGCAAGCAGCCCGGTCGCAATAATGCGTGCACCCAGAGCCGGATTTTCTGCATAAACTAGGTTTGTCACCATCCAAACGAGGACCGCAAGGCCGACCAGCAAACCGCCGCAAATCGCAACAAGCAGGCGCTCTGTTTCTGTATTTGCGCTTTGTTGGGCGTCCAAAGGAAAATGGGCCAGATCGAGGAAAACGTCGAGAACTTGCGCAAGTGGTGTGAACAGAGCCAAAACCATCGCGATCCCAAATAGGGCTGTGCCGATGGAAACGGCGTTTAGCATTTTGATGCTGTTATTTAGTGACATGAGAGGCTCCTTGAATTGAATAGGAGCTGTTTGGCAGAATGGATAGAGGCAAAACAATTACCTATGAGGTAAGTGATCTTTGTTAAATTGCGCGATAGCCTGCGTTGGTAAGGAGCAAAAATAATGCAAGAAACACTAGGCCGCGTTTTACGGGAATGGCGGCACATCCGTCGGTTTAGCCAGTTGGATCTAAGTGGCCTGGCTGGGGTGTCTGCGCGCCATATCAGTTTTTTGGAAACGGGGCGGGCCCGGCCAACGCGGGGCATGGTTTTGCGGCTGTCTGAAGTGCTGAATATGCCCGTTAATGCGCGCAATCAGTTGCTAATTGCAGCAGGCATGGCTCCGGCGTTAAGCAATCGGAATTTGGGCGCAAAAGAAAAAGAGCCGTTGCATCAGGCCATGGAGTGGATGTTGCTCAATCATGAGCCATACCCAGCAATGGCGCTTGATCGCCATTGGCGGTTGGTTGCTTTGAACCAGGTGGCGCAATTTTTATTGGCTCCAGCGGGGCTTGGGCAAGGTGACAGCCTGCTAACGGCATTTTTGCACAATACTGTTTTGCGAGATGCCATTGAAAACATTGAAGAGTTAGAACAATTTATGCGTGCTAGGTTGCGCACGGAGCTGGTGCACCTAGGACGAGATGAGGTGTTGGAGACAGCAATTGCCGAGTTGGAAAGCAGGCAAAATGCGCAATCTTTACCGCGTCACACCAGCGCTGAGATAGGGGTGGTTTTGACGACCCGTTTTCGTGTTGGCGACAGCGTGTTGTGTTTGTTTTCGACGATTTCGCAGTTTGGCGGTGCCAATGATGAGCTGTATTCAGAGTTAAAAATTGAACTTATGTTTCCCGCAGACGAGGAAAGCGGCGCAATGCTGCGTGCGCTGCCGCTTTCCAATTTGTGATCATTTGGTTTGGCAGGTTTTGATACCCAAGATTGAATAGGCTGGGCAGGTGTTAAGCAAGCCCGTGGCCAAAGGCACCACACCAATCCACATCCACGCCCCATAGCCATAAAGCGCGGCGACGATTAGCAAAAGTCCCACCACAATGCGTAGGGTTTTATCCGTACTTCCGATATTTCTCGCAAACATCTGAGTTCTCCAAAATTTGTATCAGATGTACTTTATGTCACATTCTGCTTTTCGAATATGATATAGGTCAATTCCGCCCGCGTTTTTCAAAACGTGGTAGCATGGCTGAAAAATCCATGCCTGCGCCGTCTTCGTTTTCAACAAATTGCGCATATAGCGCGCGGGCAAGCTCGCCCATCGGCGTATCTGCATCCACCGACTCTGCGGCCTGTTGGGACAAGCGCAGGTCCTTTAACATCAGTTCAGCAGCGAACCCCGGTTGATATCCGTTGTCAGCGGGGCTTTGCGGGCCCACACCCGGGGCAGGGCAATAGGCGTTCATCGTCCAGCTATAACCTGACGAGGTGCTGACAACATCAAACATCTTCTGCCGGTCTAGCCCAAGTTTGTCCGCCAAAGCAAAAGCTTCACAAGTTGCTACCATAGTGACGCCCAGGATCATATTGTTGCAGATTTTGGCAGCTTGCCCTGCACCAGAGGCACCACAATGCACAGCTTTTTGGCCCATAATGTCAAATAACGGTGCCGCTGTGGCAAAAGCATCTGCGCTGCCACCTGCCATAAAGGTCAGGGTGCCTCCAGCTGCGCCGCCAACGCCGCCGGATACTGGTGCATCAACTGCCAAAAGGCCAGAGTTCGCGGCCTGCTCAGCCACGGCACGCGCGCTGTCAACGTCGACTGTCGAGCAATCTATATGTGTGGCACCCTTGGGCATCGCGGCCAAGATATCATTTGCGACTGCGCGCAGGATTTTGCCGTTGGGCAGCATGGTGATGACCACATCAGCCGAAGATGCGGCTGACACCGCAGAGGCCGCCATAGCGACGCCCTCAATTGTTACTTTGGCCATATCAAACCCGGTAACGTCATGGCCTGCTTTGGCAAGGTTGGCCGCCATTGGGCCACCCATGTTGCCTAGTCCGATAAAGCCGATTTTCATGCGTGCTCTTCCTTTTCAAATGTCAGTGCGGCTTTGCCCAGAGGCAAAAGCATTTGTGTCACTTCAAACGTTGGCAATGCCTCTAGGCTATGTTGCCATTGTGGGTTGCGATCCTTGTCGATGATGGCGGCGCGGATGCCTTCGATCAGGTCGCTTTTTTCCAAGGCGCGATAGGTGAAACGGTATTCTTGTTGCAGCGCTGTGCGCAGTTCTGTTGCCCCTCGATTGCGGTGGATCAGTTCAAGCGCGCAGGCCATGGACAGTGGCGAGTTACGGTTTAGAACTTTTAGAGTTTTTTGGGTAAATTCGCTCGGATCATTCGACAAAGAGCGCAGAATGTCTGCAAGCGTTTCACCTGCAAAATGCATGTTTATATCGCTGCGTATAGCCTCAAGTTGGCCTTCGGGGGCCGGGGTGGCCGCTGCGTCTATCAGCTTGTAGTTGCCGGTGTGTTCAAGCTGCATGATCAATTCCGGCCAAAGGGCCTCTGGGATGTAATAATCTGCAAAGCCCGCCAAAATGGCATCAGCGGCCCCCATGCGCGCGGCTGTTAGGCCGAGGTATTCTCCAAAACGGTCCGGGGCTTTGGCCAGAATATAAGAACCACCAACATCCGGGACCAAGCCAATGCCAACCTCGGGCATGGCGATTTGGCTGCTGTCGCCAACCACACGATGGCTGCCATGACAGCCAACACCCACACCGCCACCCATGGTGAAACCCTGCATAAAGGTGGCAACTGGTTTGGGAAAGGCGAACATTTTGGCGTTCATGCGGTATTCATCCGCCCAGAATTTTTGGCCAAACGCATAGTCGCCTTTGGTGCCGGCGGCATAGATGTCTGCGATATCACCACCCGCGCAAAAGGCCTTTTCGCCTGCAGCGTCAATCACCAGCATGGTGACATCATCATCCAGCGCCCAATCATCCAGCGCGGCTTCGATATCAAGGCTCATTTGATAGCTGAGCGCATTCAGAGCTTTGGGGCGCGTAAATGTAATGCGCCCCGTCTTACCAGATTTGCGAATGTTTAGGTCAGTCATAGAGGCTTTCCGGCTTGGGCTTAGGAGGCGATCAATTGGCGGGCAATAATCAGACGCATGACTTCGTTGGTGCCCTCGAGAATTTGGTGCACGCGCAGGTCTCGCACGATCTTTTCAATGCCGTAATCTGCGAGATAGCCATAGCCACCGTGTAGTTGCAGACAGCCATTGGCGACTTCAAAGGCGACGTCGGTGACCATGAGTTTTGCCATGGCGCAAAATTTCGAGGCTTCGTGATCCTTGTTGTCTAATTTCCAGGCCGCTTGGCGCAAGAAGATCCGAGAAGCTTGCAGCTTGGTTTCATACTCAGCAAGCCGGAACTGCAGGGCCTGGAATTGGTTGATAGGGCGGCCAAAGGCTTTGCGCTCGGACATATACTGGATAGTTTGATCCAGCGCTTTTTGTGCGCCCCCTAGGGCACCCGCCGAAATGTTTAGGCGGCCGCCATCCAGCCCGGCCATCGCATAAGAAAAACCGCGGCCTTCATCGCCAACAAGGTTTTCCAGCGGGACATTGCAATCGTCCATTTGAACCTGGGTTGTTGGTTGCGCTTTCCAACCCATTTTTTGTTCAAGCGCTCCAAAGGAAAGCCCGGGGGTGCCGTCTTCGATCACTACCGTCGAGATGCCTTTGGGACCTTCCTCGCCCGTGCGACACATGACGATGTATGCATCAGAGTAGGATCCGCCAGAGATAAAGGCTTTGGTGCCATTCAGCACATAGCCTTCGTTGGTTTTTTCGGCGCGGGTCTTGAGCGCAGCGGCATCAGACCCAGAACCAGGTTCAGTTAGGCAGTAAGAAAAAATTTTCTCCATGGAACAAAGCGTTGGCAGGTATTTTTGCTTGAGTGCGTCCGAGCCAAATTTGTCGATCATGCCACCACACATGTTGTGGATCGACAGAAAAGACCCCACGGCTGGACACGACATGGCCAGGGCCTCAAACACCAAAGCTGCATCGGTGCGCGACAGGCCAGAGCCGCCGTATTCTTCGGACACATAAAGTCCGCCAAAACCCAGTTCAGCCAGTTTGGGCCAAAGAGCTTTGGGGATTGTTCCTTCGGATTCCCATTGTTGCGCAAAAGGCGCGATATGTTCCTCGCCGAAGCTTTTGGCCATATCGAAAATCAAAGTCTGTTCTTCGGTCATAGCGAAGTCCATGGGGGTCTCCTAAGTCAACAATTGAACGGTTGTTTAATTATAAAAGTCTTTCGAGAATGTGTCAGGACAGAAATCAGATAATAATTGCGCGCCACGTCAAAACGACGTGGCGTTCTTTTGTATTTTGGATCATTGACGCTTGGGCGGATCAGAGATCTGCGTGGAATTCTTCAGTTAAGAAGCGCACGACATCGCGCATGGCTGCAGGCTGATCGTTACCTTTTGCGATCGAGTCTTGAAAAACCTTGCGCTGATGCTCGGCGCTATTACCGTTTTTCACCAACGAGCGGGCATTCTCAATTTCGGCAGTGCAATCAAGAAATTCACTATCTTGTTGCGTTAAGTCAATCATTTCTTCGACCAAATCCGCAAATGGAATAATCTCACGTTTGCCAAAATCGATCAGGCCCTCAGTGATGCCATACCGCTGGGCGCGCCATCGATTTTCTTTGACCAGAAAGCTGTCATAAATCCGCCAGCGCTGGTTCTTTGTTTGCAAGCGCCACAGCATGCGTGTCAGGGCTTGGGTCAAAGCGGCAAGGGTCAAAGTTGTCTCTAGCCGTGGTGCTACATCACAGATCCGGCTTTCCAATGTTGGGTATTTGCTTGAGGGGCGCAGATCCCACCAAATCTTGGAGGAATCTTCGATGACGCCCAGCATTTTTAGTGCCTGAACCGAGCGTTCCCATTGCCCCCAGCTGTCCATGATTGGCGGCAAACCCGTGCGCGGTAAATTGTCAAAAACCGTCAGACGATAGCTTGAAAGCCCAGTATCATCGCCCTGCCAAAACGGTGACGAGCCGGACAAAGCCAACAAGTGTGGCAGGAAATAGCGCAACTGGTTCATCAGATCGATCCGCATGTCGCGGTTTTCGATGCCAACATGTACATGCATGCCACAAATCAACATGCGCCGGGCAACGCCCCCTAAATTATCCCGCAGATTATTATAACGATCCTTGTCCGTGTGATGCTGGTCTCGCCAGTCGCTAAATGGATGACAAGAGGCGGCAATAGGGGCCAGATTATAGCCAGCTGCAACCCGTGCCACAGTGCTGCGCAGGCGGCGCAGGTCTTCTCGCGCCTCGCCAATATTTTTGCAAACGCGTGTGCCGATTTCGATTTGGCAATTTAGAAACTCGGGGCTGACTTGACCGTCAAGTTCTGACTGACAAGCCTCCATCAAGCCTTCGGGGGCAGGGGCGAGGTCTAGACTGTCTTTGTCGACCAGCAGATACTCTTCTTCGACACCAATGGTGAAATCCGGTTCTTTGATCGACATTTGTCCTCCACAGAAAGCTTAAGTGCACTTTGATGTAAAGTAAGGCAGCAAATGTCAGGCGGTGCAAGTCGATAGGTCCGCATCGGTCCCTGTCACTTTGGCATTAAGCAACCGACAGGTTGCGCAATTCATCCAGATCCAAGTTGAGTTCGGGAAAATAACTGGGCAGGTTTTTCGGATTCCGAAAAATATCGACGTTTACAAAGTCAGTCATTCCCGAAAGCGATTGCAATATGCGCGTCATGCCAAACGCCAGATCTTTTGGAGCATAAAATACTAAATGCAAGATAAGTCCGCGCGCTTCATAATAACGGGCTAATTTACCATAAACGACGTTCATGTGATCAAATGTCATATCTGTGCTGGTGACTTCTGATAGATCAACAAGCGCGGTTAAGGTTGAATCGCCTTTGGCACTGATTTGTTTTTCGACATTCCAATTGATCACATCAGCCGGGGCAATGTGGCCAAAGCAGCGCGCAAACAAAATGTTTTCTTGCGTCAGCGGATATATCAAGGAAGGCATAAGTCTTTTTTAAATTCCCGTTAGGCGTGTATAAGCCTATGGCAAAAAAACTTAAAAATCAAACCCTTAAGATGAGGTTGCTAATTGAGACATCTTTTCTCAATAATCTTTTCGCAATTAAAGATTGAAATGCCCGTTACAAAGTACGGGCATTTCACAAAATTTAGGGGGCTTTAGTCCATTGGCTTAAAGTTGAACTCGCCACCTTCTTTGATGCCAGAAGGCCAACGGGAAGTGATTGTCTTGGTGCGTGTGTAGAATTTGAAAGCATCAGGACCATGTTGGTTCAGATCGCCAAAGACAGATTTTTTCCAACCGCCAAAGGTGTGATAGGCCAACGGAACAGGGATTGGCACGTTGATGCCAACCATGCCTATATTGATGCGATTGGCAAAGTCACGGGCGGTGTCGCCATCGCGCGTATAGATGGCCGTTCCATTGCCATATTCGTGGTCAATCGCCAGATTAATCGCTTCTTCATAAGTAGACGCGCGCACAGTTGACAGCACCGGACCAAAGATTTCTTTTGTATAGATATCCATATCTGGGGTGACGCGGTCAAACAGATGCGGCCCAACAAAGAAACCCTCTTCGTATCCTTGCAGTGAGAAATCGCGACCATCCACAACCAGTTCTGCACCCTGATCAACACCGGACTGAACGAGGTTCAGAATATTGGCTTTGGCAGCTGCGGTAACAACCGGGCCATAATCCACATCGTTGCCAGCGGTATACGGCCCGACTTTCAGTTTTTCGATGCGTGGCACCAACTTTTCGATCAAACGGTCTGCGGTTTCTTCGCCCACTGGTACGGCTACAGAGATCGCCATGCAGCGTTCGCCTGCTGCGCCATAGCCTGCGCCAATCAACGCATCCGCGGCTTGGTCCAGATCGGCATCTGGCATAATGATCATGTGGTTCTTTGCACCGCCAAAACACTGGACACGTTTGCCCTGTGCACAGCCTGTGCCATAGATATATTCAGCGATTGGTGTCGAGCCAACAAAGCCAACCGATTGCACAGTGTCATTGAACAAGATCGCATCAACGGCTTCTTTGTCACCGTTCACGACTTGCAAAATACCCTTTGGCAGACCAGCTTCTTCCATCAGTTCGGCCAGCATCAATGGCACGGATGGGTCACGTTCGGATGGCTTAAGGATAAAGGCGTTGCCGCAAACAATCGCAGGGGCGAACATCCACATTGGAATCATCGCGGGAAAGTTAAACGGTGTAATGCCAGCGGTAACCCCAAGGGCTTGGCGCATGGAATACATATCAATGCCGGGACCCGCGCTGTCGGTGAAGTCGCCTTTCAGCAATTCCGGAGCACCGATGCAATATTCTACAACTTCTAGCCCGCGCTGAACGTCGCCTTTTGCGTCAGGTATGGTTTTACCGTGTTCGCGTGACAGCGCTTCTGCAAGCTTTTCCATGTCACGATTAAGCAAACCAACAAAGGCCATCATAACGCGCGCGCGGCGCTGTGGGTTGACCTTGGCCCAAGCGACTTGCGCTTCGGCTGCAATTTCGATGGCGGCGTCCATTTCTTCTTTGTTCGCCAGCGGCACTTTTGCGTCAATTTCGCCAGTGGCTGGATTGAAAACATCGGCAAATCTGCCCGACGTGCCTTTGACATGTGCGCCGTTGATATAGTGGGTCAGCTCTTGCATTTGGGTGCTCCTTTGCGGTTGCGATAAGAGTAGTCTTGCAAATTGGTGTGTAAAAGATAGAATTTACCAAATTGATATTGCATTTTTGCAAAATGAAATGAGGCATCAGTGCACTGGGATGATCTAAAAGTGTTTTTGGCGGTGGCGCGTGATGAAAGCCTGTCGCAGGCCGGTAAGCGATTGAAAATGGATCCGGCGACAGTGGGGCGGCGCATCGCGCGGCTCGAAGAAAGCGGCGGTGGGCTATTGTTTCTGAAATCGCCTCAGGGCTACGCGCTGACGGATATGGGGCAAAGGTTGCTTGTGCACGCTGAACGCGTTGAACAGTCCATGCAGATGGCCTCAGAGGAACTGAGTGGCACAACAAGGGGCATGTCAGGTCAGATTAGAATTGGCGCGCCAGACGGGGCCGCAAATTTCTTATTGCCGCAAGTCTGTGCGCGTATTGCCGAAGAAAACCCAGAATTAGAAATCCAAATTGTGGCTTTGCCACGCGTCTTTAGTTTGTCCAAACGCGAAGCAGATTTCGTTGTGGCCGTAAGCCCACCAAAAACCGGCCGGCTTATCGTGCAAAAAATCGCGGACTACAAATTAAGCCTGGCGGGTGCAGAAAGCTATTTGGAGAAATACCCAGAGATCAAGACGCCAGAAGATCTGCGAGGTCATCGGATGGTTGGGTATATATCTGACATGATCTTTGACAAAGAGCTGGATTATCTCAAGGCATTGGGTGTCGAAATAGCAGATCTGGCGTCAAATTCTGTTTCGGTTCAATTGAATTGTGTGCGCCAGGGCGGTGGTTTGGGCATTGTGCATGATTTTGCGCTGCCGTTAACGCCAGGTGTGACGCGCATTTTATTGGATCATATACAATTATCACGCGGGTTTTATCTTGTGCGTCACGAAGATGACAAACGTCTTGAACGGCTGAACAGATTTGCCAAAGCTCTGCTTGAAGGCCTGCGTAACGAAGTGTCGCGGCTAGAGGCGCTGACTTGACTTTTGCGATTCTTGCGACGACGCTGGTCTAAACGAAATTATTTAACAGAGGTGGACCCTTAATGCTGGTGCAACAGATTCTGAAGGCAAAAGGCGATGCAAAAGTTTTGACTGTAGAACCGGGCTCGTTGGTCAAAGATGCGGCTAAGGTTTTGGCCGAAAACAGGATCGGGTCGGTTGTGGTCTCTAGCGATGGTCGCGCAGCGGCCGGGATTTTGTCAGAGCGTGATATTGTGCGTGAACTCGCCACACGCGGCGCAGCGTGTATGAGTGATGTTGTCGATGAACTTATGACCAAGAAACTGGTGACCTGTGCACTTGCAGATGACGCCAATGAAATCCTTGAAAAAATGACCGAAGGTCGGTTCCGACACATGCCTGTTATGGAAGGTGATGATATGGTTGGCCTGATTACCCTTGGCGACGTTGTCAAGGCTCGGTTGACAGAGTTGGCGATGGAAAAGGATGCCCTCGAAGGCATGATTATGGGGCACTAAAGCAAAGGTTCAGAACAGAACGATGGGCTGCGCAGATAGGGCGCAGCCTTTTTGTTGGTTTGTGACCCGTAGTATTACGGCGTGTGACAGTTGGTACCTTGCAATTTGCTGCGCAATAATGTTGCGTGTGCCCACAGAAAATTCGGAGAAGACAGATGCGCACAGGCCTTTATCCTGGAACCTTTGATCCAATCACACTTGGCCATGTCGACATTATACGTCGTGCATCCGTGCTGGTGGATCGGCTGGTGATTGGCGTTGCCATTAATCGCGACAAGGGACCGCTTTTTTCACTGGAAGAACGAGTCGCGATGATCGAAGCCGAATGTGAAAAACTGTCAAAAGAGACTGGCACGGAAATTGTCGCCCATCCTTTTGAAAACCTCTTGATTGATTGCGCCAAGGATGTTGGCGCTTCCATTATTGTACGTGGTTTGCGTGCGGTGACGGATTTTGAATATGAATATCAGATGGTTGGGATGAACCGCGCCTTAGATTCAAGCATTGAAACTGTGTTTTTGATGGCAGATCTGCAGCATCAGGCTATTGCCAGCAAACTGGTCAAAGAAATCGCGCGCTTGGGGGGGGACATTACGAAATTTGTCACACCAGATGTCAAAGCTGCGTTAAACGCCCGACTGGGGTAATCCCTTTGTGAGTTTTGGGTCTGGCCTGCCAGACCAATCGGTCTGCGACCTTGAAAATGACCAAATTAAAAAAAGGCGGCTCGCAGTGGCCGCCTTTTCTTTGTCTATTATAATCTGCTTACAGCATGTCTTTGACTTGCTGCGCAACGTTTTCGGCTGTGATGCCAAATTTTTCAAACAGCTGACCTGCTGGAGCGGATGCACCAAAGCTGTCCATACCCACAAAGCGCGCCTTTTGCTCTTTGCCACGTTCGCCAAGCAACCAACGATCCCAGCCTTGCTGAACGCCTGCTTCGATACCAACACGCACAGGGCCTGCTGGCAGCACTTTGCGACGATAGCTTTCGTCTTGCTCCGCAAAAAGCTCCATGCAGGGCATAGACACAACGCGTGTGCCAATGCCTTCAGCTTGCAGGATGTCACGGGCTTTCATCGCGACTTCAACCTCGGAACCGGTTGCGATCAAGATGGCTTGGCGTTTGCCGTCGGCATCAGCCAAAACATACGCGCCTTGTTCGGTCAGGTTCTTGAGCTTGTGTTCGGTACGTACAGTTGGCAGGCCCTGACGGGTCAAAGCCATAACCGAAGGTGTGGATTTGCTGGTTACCGCAATTTCCCATGCTTCGGCGGTTTCCACGGTGTCCGCTGGGCGGAACACATATGTGTTTGGAGTAGAACGCGAAATCGCAACATGTTCTACCGGTTGGTGTGTTGGGCCATCTTCGCCAACCCCTATAGAGTCATGTGTCATCACAAAGACCGTTGGGATCTTCATCAGAGCCGCCAAACGCATTGCTGGGCGCGCATAATCTGTGAAGGCCATAAAGGTACCGCCATAAGCACGCATACCGCCGTGCAGCACCATGCCGTTCATCGCCGATGCCATACCGTGTTCGCGGATGCCCCAATACACGTAGCGACCACCGCGGTTGTTGGTTTCAAACATGCCCAACGCGTCGGTCTTTGTGTTGTTTGACCCTGTCAGGTCTGCAGATCCACCGACGGTTTCATGCATGACTTCGTTGATAACCTGAAGCGCCATTTCAGACGACTTACGTGTCGCGACCTTTGGTTGCTCTTCAGAAATTGTTTTCTTCAAAGCTTTTACAGCGGCTGACAGTTTCTTTGGTGCTTCCAAAGCATAGGCGCGGTTGAACTTTGCTTGTTTCTGGCTGGAAACCTCAGAAAAACGACCTTCCCAGGCTTGGCGATCCGCTGCCCCACGGGCACCGATGGCTTCCCATTGTGCTTTGACGTCCGCAGGGACTTCAAAGGAACCGTGGTTCCATCCCCAATTGTCTTTAGCCGCTTTCAATTGATCAGGGTCAGTGAGTGCGCCGTGACCTTTGGATGTGTCTTGCGCGGCATGGCCCAAAGCAATGTGGGTTTTGCAGGCGATCATCGACGGTTTTTTGGATTTCTTAGCTGCTGTGATGGCCGCATCAATCTGTTCCGGATCGTGGCCGTCAATTTCCTGTACGTGCCAACCAGAGGCTTTGAAGCGTTGGACCTGGTTGGTTTTGTCTGAAAGTTCAACCGTGCCATCGATCGTGATGTTATTGTTGTCCCAGAACACAACCAGCTTGCCCAAATTGTGGCGGCCTGCGATGCCCAAAGCTTCTTGGCTGATGCCCTCCATCAGGCATCCGTCGCCCGCGATCACATAAGTGTTGTGATCCACAATTTTCTTGCCATATTGTGCGCGCTGAATTTCTTCAGCCATTGCAAAGCCAACCGAGTTGGCAATGCCCTGACCCAGTGGGCCGGTGGTGGTTTCAACCGCATCCAACAGGAAGTTTTCCGGATGGCCCGCAGTCAAAGCGCCAAGCTGGCGGAAGTTTTTGACTTGATCCAGGGTGACTTGTTTATCACCACACAGATAGAGCAGCGCATAGATCAGCATCGAGCCATGGCCCGCTGACAAGATGAAACGGTCCCGGTCTGGCCATTGCGGATTGGCCGCATCAAATTTCAGGTGCTTTTCAAACAGCACTGTGGCGACATCAGCCATGCCAATCGGCATGCCTGTGTGGCCAGAATTTGCAGCAGCCACAGCGTCCAATGCGAGGGCGCGAATGGCGGTGGCTTTCATCCAATGGTCTGGGTTTTTGGCTTTGAGAGCGGCGATGTCCACGAGGCGGCGTCCTTTGTTATATCGCGATGTATGCGCGCTCAATAGCAGGCCTGCGCGCAAGATCAAGAACAGCCTTGCAGGCAGGATTAAGCACATCCTGCAAGTCGTTGATGTTAAAGGGGGCGCAATTTGTTGGGCCATTGGGTAAACTCGCTAAAAACGAGGGATGGGTGCGATTCGTTGCGCCTGCCATGTAGTGTTAGACAGGGTGTGAAAGGGTCAATTCTATGGGTGAGATCGCAGAACTGGAAAACAGATTATCTTCTGCTTTGGATCGTATCGCCAATGGCATAGATAAAGTTGGTCAGGCCGCACCGGTCCAAACCAATGATCAGGCCAAAGATCAAAGCGCCGAAATTGCAGCGTTACGCAATGCCCTAGAGGATGAGCGTCTGGCCAATGCACAATTGCAAGAACGTCTGAAAGCCGTCACAGCCGAGGCACAAGCACAAAGCGTTGCCGCTGAAGGCACCGGCGGTGGTGCGGAACTTGAGATGTTGAAAGCGGGCTTTGCCGAAGAGATTTCTGCACTCCGTCAGTCCGCACTTGAAGAACGCGAGGCCTGGGAAGGGCTCAGTGGACGCTTGGTGCGCATGCGGCGCTCTAACAAGCTTATGCGCACAAACGCATTGGCGCTGCGCCGGGCCGCTGCTGAAAATGTCGCCGACGCGTCTCTGATCAATCAATCTTTGCAGGTTGAATTTGACGCTTTGACCGCAGCGCATGAATTAGAGCGCGCTGAGACTGATGTTATTTTGAAAACCTTGCAGCCTTTGTTGGGGGACGCCCCAGAAGACCATGACTTTGAAGGGGAAGCCTGATGCCTGAGGTCGAGATTTCAATTGGGGGTCGTGTTTTTGAAGTGGCTTGCCAGGATGGTGAGCAACACTTCCTACGCTCTGCTGCAAAGATGTTGGACGACGAAGCGACGGTTTTGACCAGTCAGATCGGCCGCATTCCTGAGGCGCGCATGTTGTTGATGTCTGGGCTTATGCTGGCGGACAAAACCGCTGGCATGGAAGACCGGATGCGCGAATTAGAAGCCAAGGTTGCAGAGCAGGTAAAGGAGATTGAATCCTTGCAGAACACGCCGACGCCTTTGCCAGAAAAGATCGAAATTCCAGTGGTGCCTTCGGCTGTCAAAGATGCCTTGGCAGAACTTGCAGCGCGGGCTGAATCTTTGGCAGATGATATCGAAGAAAAGGCGGCCACATAAGTAGCCGCCTTGCTTGATAGGTCATTTTTGCGGGCCAGGTCCGGCTGATGGCTTAGCCGTTTGCTTCGCGGATCTTGTCAGCCATTTCTTTGTTATATCCGACACCGTTTTCATCAAACATTGTGTCCAGCTCGCCTGACAAAGTCATTTCGGTGATGATGTCACAGCCGCCAACAAACTCGCCTTTGACATATAGCTGTGGAATGGTTGGCCAATCAGAGAAATCTTTGATGCCTTGACGGATGTCGTCGTCAGCCAAAACATTCACATCAGCAAATTCAACGCCCATATAGTTCAAAACACCGGCTACGCGGCTGGAAAAACCACATTGCGGCATTTCCTTTGTGCCTTTCATGTAAAGCACAACGTCGTTGGATTTGTTGGTCTCTTCGATGCGGGTTTTTGCGTCGCTCATTTTCTTTTGTCCTTTGCAGCCTCAGGCATCATAACCTGAGCGTATTTTTGCGGGTCTTTTGTCACGTGCCAAACTTTTTGGGTTTGGCCATTGGATGTTGATCCAATGGATGTTGATAAGATCGTAGAGGTGCTTGTGTTGTTTCTTTCGCTGGGATCGTCGACGCGACGCCGCTTTTCGTCGGTCAACAAGGGGCGATAACGGTTCCGCTTTAGCCAAGCCTCTGCAATTGCGGCCAAAGCCAATATCGCGCCAATAGCGACGGCTATGATCGCGCCTAAGCTCACTCTGGCACTTTGGTTGTCAGGGCAAGGGCGTGAAGTTCGCCGTTGGCACCATCCATCTTACCTTTGAGCGCGGCATATACAGCGCGCTGTTGCTGAACGCGGTTTTTGCCCCGAAAGCTCTCGTCGATGACTTCGGCTGCGAAATGCGCCCCGTCGTCACCCTGCACCGTCACCTGTGCGTTTGGGAAAGCGTCGCGGATCAGCGTTTCGATATCAGAGGCTAGAATGGCCATGAATGCTCCTGTATTTCATTGTGCTTAATTTAGGATGGGTCCTGCAGGGCTGCAAGGGCATTCGGATCGGTTGCGACGCTGCGAAAGCTTGGCAGTGCAGATTGATAGTGTGCAAAGGCTCCAGAGGTCTGTAGTTTTTCCAATGCCTCAAGCGTCCATCCATCGTCTGGTGGAGCAAAATCATCAACCAGATCTGCAAGTGTCTGGGCTTCGCTTTTGTGCAGCGGCAGCTGGCTTAGAAGTTTCAGGATTTCAAGCACTTTGTGCAACTGGCGCATGATTTGAAACGCCGTCATCATATCGCCAAGGATATTGGGATGGCTGCGCCAGTCTTTTCCGTCAAAAACGTCCTGTGTGACCGCTTGGCCGGCACCGCGACAATCAAACCGAATACAGCCTTCAAAACCGGCCAACGCCAAATCTTGGTGTATCGTGCAGGAAAAATCTGATTTTGCGAGGTTGGGGCAGGGCACTCCGGCCAACTTATCAAACCCAAAGGCGTCGCCTTTGTCAAAATGCAGCGCGATACAGCAAAGGGCTGCACAGGCGCTGCAATCTGCTTTTAAATCGGGGAAGTCATATGTCTTCCCCGCCATGTTCAGGCCACCGCGTCCTGGAAACTGCTGCGGAAGATCTCCGAAAGTTCGCACAGAGGCGCAACAGAGCCGCCAAATTTCACGCTGTCACCGGTGAATCTGCCAACTGAATGGATCGGAACGCCTGCCGCCATGGCTTTCACCATCAGCGCTTCGGCCTGATCAAAATTGCAAGCCACTAAATAGCGCGCTTGGTCTTCTCCAAACAACGCTGGTGTATCAGATGCGTCAAGCACAACACCAACACCGGCAGCTTCTGCCAGTTCAAACGCCGCCAAGGCCAAACCACCATCAGACAAATCGGTGCAGACGGTGACCAACTCGCGATTGTCGCGAATGAATTCGCCGTTGCGTTTCTCTGCAGCCAGATCCACCGTTGGCGCATCACCATCTTCGCGATTGAACACTTCGGCCAACAGCGCTGATTGCCCCAAATGGCCTTCGGTGTCGCCAATGACCAAAGCTACATGGCCTTCACGCACCTCGCCCACGATCGGGTCTTCGTCGGCGGCAATCAAGCCAACAGCACCAATCGTTGGGGTTGGCAGAATACCACTGCCGTCAGTTTCGTTATAAAGCGAAACGTTGCCTGACACGATCGGCATATCCAAGGCTTTCACGGCCTCGCCAATACCTTTGATCGCCCCTACAAATTGCCCCATGATCTCTGGCTTTTCTGGGTTGCCAAAGTTCATGTTGTCAGTTGTTGCCAATGGTTTGGCACCCACGGCTGTCAGATTGCGATAAGCTTCGGCCACAGCCTGCTTGCCACCTTCAACGGGGTTTGCTTTGACATAACGCGGGGTCACATCAGAGGTAAAGGCCAGCTTTTTGTCGGTGCCATGCACGCGCAACAGTCCAGAGCCTGTGCCCGGACCACGCGCAGTGTCCGCCATGACCATCGAGTCATATTGGTTATAAACCCATTGTTTCGCCGCATAGTTCGGCGAAGCGATCAACGCTTTCAACCCGTCAATGGCATCGACCTCTGGCACATCGGCCATCGGTTCTGCCGCCGGTGTTTCCACCCATGGACGGTCATACTCTGGCGCAGTAGATGACAATTTGGACAGGGTCAGGTCAGCTTTGACTTCGCCGTTGTGCAGGATCAAAAAGCGGTCTTCTGCAATGGTCTCGCCAACGATAGCAAAATCCAGATCCCACTTCACAAACACAGCACGCGCTTCTGCTTCCAGCTCTGGCTTTAGGACCATCAACATGCGTTCTTGTGACTCTGACAGCATCATTTCATAGGCCGTCATATTGTCTTCGCGCTGCGGCACATCCTCAAGGTTCAGCTTTACGCCCAATCCGCCTTTGTCGCCCATTTCAACCGCTGAACATGTCAGACCCGCGGCCCCCATATCTTGGATTGAAATCACCGCGCCGGTTTGCATCAGCTCTAGCGTGGCTTCCATCAGACGTTTTTCGGTAAAGGGGTCACCAACTTGCACAGTTGGGCGCTTTTCTTCGATTGTGTCGTCAAATTCCGCTGACGCCATGGTCGCGCCGCCAACGCCGTCACGTCCGGTTTTTGCGCCAAGATAAACAACCGGCATGCCAATGCCGGACGCGGCAGAATAAAAGATCTTGTCGGTATCCGCGATGCCCGCAGCAAAAGCGTTCACCAGGCAGTTGCCATTATACGCTGCGTGGAACCGAACTTCGCCGCCCACTGTTGGTACGCCAAAGCAATTGCCGTACCCGCCAACACCTTCGACCACACCGTTTACCAATTGTTTGGTTTTCGGGTGAGATGGCTCACCAAAGGACAATGAGTTCATCGCAGCAATCGGCCGTGCGCCCATCGTAAATACATCGCGCAAAATGCCGCCAACACCCGTGGCCGCGCCTTGGTATGGCTCGATATAAGAGGGATGGTTATGGCTTTCCATTTTGAACACCACGGCCTGACCGTCGCCAATGTCAACAATACCGGCGTTCTCGCCTGGTCCGCAGATCACTTGTGGGCCTTCGGTTGGCAAAGTGCGCAGCCATTTCTTGGATGACTTATAAGAGCAATGCTCGTTCCACATGGCCGAAAAGATACCAAGTTCAGTAAAGTTTGGATCTCGACCCAGAATTTTGATCACCTCGGAATATTCATCAGGTGTAAAGCCATGTGCTGAGATGACGTCTTCGGTGATTTCTGGGTCTTGCATGTCTCTAGATTCCCTTAGGGGTTCCGCGTTGCGCGTCTCTTAATTCATTGGGGCGGATTGGGGAAGAGGCTGAGGGCAATTCGTCAAGCCCTGTAAAGCGTGGCCCAAAAAAAAGGCCGAGCAATAAGCTCGGCCGAAGTCCAACAGGGAGGTATGAATACGATGAGCTTTTCAGCAGTCATCGCCTTCGATAGCTGAAATAGGCATCACTTGATAAACTTTCAAGAAAATCTAGGGCTTTGGCTCTGCAAACCCGCTATGCCATCAGTGCATAGCTCAGACTTTACCTTGTGCTTTCATCAGCTTACGGTGAATTAGGATCTCTTCTTGCACAAAGTCTCGAAAGGCTTGAATGCGCTTTGAATGTCGCAATTCCTCTGGATATGCCAAATAAACGGGCACTTCCGCGCTTTCGATCTCTGGCAGGACCCTTACAAGATCAGGTGACTCTTCCACCACATAATTCGGCAAAATACCGATTCCAAGGTCATGTAGAACGGCTTGCAGCACACCAAAATAATTATTCACCATCAATCGAGAGGGGATATCATTGGTCATCAGAGATTGAGTCAAAGCAGAACTTGCCCCCACCTGAGTGGCCCCCATGTTCTGAGCAATTAACCGGTGATTTGACAAATCAGCTGCTATCTCTGGCATGCCTTTTGCATCAAGATAGCCCTGCGTTGCATAAAGTCGCATCCGCACACTCATCAAACGCTTACGAATCAAGTCTGCTTGCGAAGGCTCTTTCATTCGGATGGCCGCATCTGCTTCGCGCATTGGTAAATCTAACACCCGCTCTTCGAGCATCAGGTCAATATTAAGATCTGGATACTTGGCATAAAGTTTGTGCAGGCGTGGGGCCAACCAAAGGGTCCCAAAGCCCAGTGTGGTTGTGACCCGCAATTCTCCAAACACTTCTTCTTCGCTGTCGCGAATGCGCGCCGAAGCGGCATCAAGACGTTTGGACATGGCGCGTGTCGCGTCAAACAGCAATTCACCTTGCTCGGTAAGAATCAGTCCGCGGGCATGACGGTGAAAAAGCGTGGTATTTAGGCTCTCTTCAAGTGCGCGCACCTGTCGGGAAACAGCAGATTGTGACAAATGTAACGTATCACCTGCATGTGTCAGGCTGCCTGCATCAGCAACCGCATGAAATATTCTTAATTTATCCCAGTCCATTCCCGCAACTTTCTTTATGCAATTGAACCCATAGGAGAATTTACAAAAAAACGAAACATGTGACGCGAGGTTTCTTTGAAAGTGTCTCTATTTTCCCTTGGGTAGGTCAGGATTTGTGACCTAATATTGCGCTATATTCAATATATCATCGAGCCCTAGGGGAGACGCAAGATGACGATCCAAGAAGTCTCGTTAAACGACAAGTTTGACCTTTCTAAAAAGCAGGTACTTCTGAACGGAACACAGGCGCTTGTGCGTTTGATGTTAACGCAAAAAGCACGTGATACCGCCGCTGGCCTGAATACCGCAGGTTTTGTGACGGGGTATCGTGGTTCACCACTCGGCGCTGTCGACAGCGTCATGACACGAGCGAAACCGTTGCTTGAACCGGCGGATGTTACCTTTCAATCAGGGTTGAACGAGGACCTCGCGGCGACAGCGCTTTGGGGTGCTCAGCAGGCAGAGATGCGGGGCGAAGGCAAGTTTGATGGGGTCTTTGGTCTTTGGTATGGCAAGGGACCGGGGGTTGACCGGACAGGGGATGTGATGCGCCACGCCAATATGGCGGGCACCTCAAAACACGGTGGCGTCTTAATGGCATTGGGCGATGACCACACCGGGGAAAGCTCGACCGTTTTGCATCAGTCCGAATGGGCTTTGGTGGATGCCTATATGCCCGTTGTGTCTCCGGCAGGTGTGCAGGAAATCATCGACTACGGGCTTTATGGCTTGGCCTTGTCGCGATTTGCCGGCGTCTGGGTTGGTCTTAAGACAATGAAAGACACCATCGAAGCGACGTCTGTTATCGACGGCAATATCGACCGCATGGAAATTGTGACGCCCGAATTTGAAATGCCTTTGGGTGGCCTGAATATTCGTACCCCCGATACGCCACACGACCAAGAAACCCGCATGATTGATTACAAGCGTTTTGCTGCTGAAGCGTTTTCTCATGCTAACAAAATGGACAAACGGGTATGGGGCAAACCCGGTGCCAAAATCGGTTTTGCAGCGGCTGGTAAAAACTGGCTGGATCTAAACCACGCGATGTCGTTGCTGGGCATCGACGCTACAGAAGCAGAGCGGCTCGGTGTCACGACCTATAAGATAGGTCAGACTTTTCCGTTGGATATGAAGGGCTTCAATGATTGGGCCGATGGGCTTGATTTGATTGTGATCGTTGAAGAAAAACGCAAATTGATCGAAGTTCAGGTCAAAGAAGCGATTTTTGACGACCGCAAAGGCCGCCGTGTATACGGATGGTACAAAGGTGGTGCGGGCGGCATGCACGCCGAAGAGTTGTTCCCAACCCGTGGTGCGCTTGACCCGATCATGATTGCGCAAAAAATCGGTGGCATTTTGATCGAAGAAGGCCGCGGCACTGATTCAGTTAAATCAGGGCTTGAGAGCCTTGAGGCAGCCCAACGCGCTGACAATGCCGAAGATCTGGCAAACCGGGTGCCACATTATTGTTCTGGCTGTCCGCACAATACGTCGACCCGAGTGCCAGATGGCAGCCGTGGCGGGGCCGGAATTGGCTGCCACTATATGGTGCAATGGATGGACCGCAATTCGGTTGGCTTTACCCAGATGGGCGGCGAAGGCGTCAATTGGGTTGGCGAAGCCCCATTTTCAAAACGCGACCACATCTTTCAAAACCTTGGCGACGGGACCTATACTCACTCTGGCAGCCTTGCGATCCGCGCAGCTTTGGTTGCAGGCACCAACATCACCTACAAAATTTTGTACAATGATGCGGTGGCGATGACGGGCGGCCAACCGATTGATGGCGGTCTTGACGCACCGCAAATTGCCCGAGAGTTGCAGGCAATGGGTGTGAAAAACATTGCTCTGGTCTATGATGAAAAAGAAGAGTTGGACCTTAAACAATTTCCAACTGGTTTGATGATCCATGAACGCGCTGAATTCATGGCGGTTCAGGACAAGATGAAAACCATCCCAGGTGTCTCGGCCATCATCTATGTGCAGACCTGTGCCAATGAAAAACGCCGCCGCCGCAAGCGGGGCAAATTCCCAGATCCAGACAAACGTGTCTTTATCAATACGGATGTCTGCGAAGGGTGTGGCGATTGCGGTGTACAATCAAACTGTGTGTCTATTGTTCCGGTTGAAACCGAATTGGGCACCAAACGCGGCATCGATCAATCAAGCTGCAACAAAGATTTCAGCTGCGTAAATGGCTTCTGCCCGTCTTTTGTGACCCTCAGCGGGGCCAAAATCAAAAAAGAATCAACAGCCAGCCTGCAACTGCCCGATATGCCAGAGCCAGATATCAAGCCGATTGAGGGCACGCATAATGTGGTGATGACCGGGGTAGGCGGCACAGGGATTGTAACCATTGGCGCGGTGCTTGCTCAGTCTGCACAGATTGATGGCAAGGCCGCAGGCATGATGGAAATGGCCGGTCTCGCGCAAAAGGGCGGTGCGGTGCATATCCACTGTCGTTTGGCGGAAACCCCAGACGCCATCAGTGCCATTCGGGTCGCCACAGGTGAATGTGATGCGTTGATTGGTGGTGACCTTGTGGTTAGCGCGGCGGCAAAAACCCTTGGTTTAACCTCGATCAATCGCACAGGCGCAGTGGTCAACAGCCACGAGATTGTCACAGGTGATTTCACCCGAGACGCTGAATTTAAGATCCCCGGTGATCGTTTGGCCTTGGCGCTGCAGGCGCGCCTAAAAGACGGATTGACGCTGTTTGATGCTTCGGAATTGGCCCGCGTAATTATGGGGGATTCGATTTATTCCAACATGATGATTTTCGGAGCGACCTGGCAGCGCGGATTGATCCCCGTCAGCCGCGAGGCAATTATTGCCGCGATCAAATTGAACGGGGCCAAGGTCGATGCCAATTTACGGGCCTTTGAAGTTGGCCGTTGGTCGGTTTTGTTCCCTCAGGATGTTGCGGAGCTTCTGGCCCCAACCGTACTGGCGTTGCCCAAGACGCTAGACGATAAAATCGCCTTCCGCGTAAAGCATCTGGTCAAGTATCAGGGCAAAGCCTTGGCGGCAAAGTATCACAAACTGCTGGCGACAATTGACGATGAAGATCTAAAAGAGGCCGTCGCTGTAGGTTACCACAAGCTGCTGACATACAAAGACGAATACGAAGTGGCGCGTCTGCACTTGGAAACTCGCGCAAAAGTTGATGCGCAGTTTGATGGTGATATTAAGATGACGTTTTCTCTGTCACCACCGTTGCTCGCCAAACAAGGAGCAAACGGGCGTCCTGAAAAGAAAGAGTTTGGCGAAGGTATGCTGCGTTGGTTCAAACTCTTGGCCAAAATGAAAAGATTGCGCGGCACACCGTTTGACGTTTTCGGCAGAACCGAAGAACGCCGCATGGAACGCGCTTTGATCAAGCAATACGAAGCCGACATGGCTGATGTGATTAAAACATTTGGCACGGACGCGCCGGCCGCTGCGATTGCGCTGGCTGAATTGCCCAAACAGATCAAAGGGTATGGTCCGGTAAAGGCTGCAAACGAGGCAAAAGCCGCCAAAATGCGCGAAGGCCTGTTGGCAGAACTGCGCCAGCCTCTCAAGGTGGTGCACGCCGCAGAGTGATTTTCTAACAACTTTTTAGTTCAAACTGCAGCAGCCCCATTTTTGGGGCTGTTCGCGTTTCTGATGGCAACCTATGCAATGGGGAAATCTGAAAGGGAGCCATATGTCTTCGCAACGTGAAGTCATAAGAGATATCAGTTATGCCCATTCAGCCTCTACTGGGGCCGGGCGCATGATGATCAAACTGATGGAAAACACCACAGGTCGTATTGGCCTGATAAAGCGCGCGCAAGGCTATGAGAACGAAGTCGCGATGGGCCGGGATTTTTGGCAGATCATGGTTGAACGTTACGGCTTGAAACTTGAAATTATGGGCGGATCGCTGGATGCGATCCCAAACAGCGGGCCTTTGATTCTGGTGGCTAATCATCCTTATGGCATTTTGGATGGTCTGATGATGGGACAAATATTGACCGAGCTGCGCGGCGAGTTTCGCATTTTGGCACATCAGGTCTTTCGCAAAGCCGACGCCTTAAATCGCATCATCTTGCCAATCAGCTTTGACAATTCAAAAGAAGCGATGCGCTTGAACCTTAACACTCGAAAAGCCGCGCTTGATTTCCTGAAAGACGGCGGGGCCATTGGAATCTTTCCTGGTGGCACCGTAAGCACCGCAGCGCGCCCCTTTGGTCCTGCGTTTGATCCGGTCTGGCGTGGCTTTACCGCCCGCATGGTCGCAAAATCCAATGCACAGGTTGTGCCCATTTATTTTGACGGCACCACCTCGCGCTTGTTTCAAGTGGCCAGCCATCTTCACTATACATTGCGCATGGGTTTTTTAATCAGGGAATTTAAGCGCCGGGTAGACGGCCCCGTGCGTATCATTGTTGGCAAACCCATCGAACGCGCCGCGCTTGATCAACGTGCACACGATACCAAAGGCCTCATGGACTTCCTTCGGCAACAGACCTATGCTCTGTCTCCAAATTCGGGTGGGTCGGTCCCATATGGGTTTGAATTCGAAGAGAAATATCGGGACGCAAAGTCTCATAAATAGACCTTGATCTAAGGGGCGCAAAGATGGCAGTAGGAATTTTTGACAGTGGCTTGGGCGGCCTGACTGTATATGACGCAGTAAGCAAACGTTTGCCTGACGTCCCATTGGTGTATTTTGGCGATAATGCTCATGCGCCCTATGGCGTGCGCGACGCTGACGATATCTTTGAAAAAACCACTTTTGCCGTAGAACGTCTGTGGGACGCGGGCTGTGATTTGGTGATCTTGGCATGTAACACGGCCAGCGCGGCCGCACTGCGCCGTATGCAAGAACGCTGGCTGCCCGAGGACAAACGGGTGTTGGGCGTATTTGTGCCTTTGATCGAAGCCATGACCGAACGCGAGTGGGGCGACAACAGCCCGCCGCGCGAAGTGGCGGTGAAACATGTGGCTCTGTTTGCCACTCCTGCAACCGTTTCAAGCCGTGCGTTTCAACGCGAATTGGCCTTTCGCGCCATCGGTGTGGACGTCGAAGCGCAGGCCTGTGGCGGTGTGGTCGATGCCATCGAAGACGGCGATTTGATCTTGGCCGAAGCTTTGGTGCGCAGCCATGTCAGCGCCTTGACCCGAAAAATGCCAGAGCCAGAGGCCGCGATCCTTGGCTGCACGCATTATCCTTTGATGCAACAGACCTTTCAGGACGCATTGGGCGCACATGTCAAAGTCTATAGCCAAGCCAATTTGGTGGCGGACAGTCTCAGCGACTATCTTGAACGTCACCCGAAAATGCGCGGCAGCGGCACGGAAAACATATTCCTGACAACTGGCGATCCTGGCCAGGTTTCTGACCGAGCAACACAATTCTTGCGACGACGCATCGAATTCACTGCGGCTTGATGAAACCGGCGGCGCGCCGTAAATAACTGCTAATTCGACATTCTGGCCTCAAAGGGGCTGATCATGGGCGCATTGTGTCTGTGCTAAACGATAAAGGTAGGGCAATTATGACCCATAAAATCGCAATTCTGGGTGCCAGTGGCTATACCGGTGCCGAATTGGTCCGTTTGATTTCCACACATCCCTCGATGCAAATCGTGGCGCTTGCCGCAAATTCCAAAGCGGGCATGGCCATGGCTGATGTCTTTCCGCATTTGCGTCACCTAGACTTGCCGGACCTCGTCAAGATCGAAGAGATCGACTTTTCCGCAGTTGATTTGGTGTTTTGTGGCCTGCCACATGCCACTAGCCAAAAGGTTATCCGCGAGCTGCCGGAAACGGTGAAAATCGTTGATCTGTCAGCTGACTTCCGGCTGCGTGATCCAGAAGAATACGTCAAATGGTATGGCGGGCAGCATGATGCGCTTCAGCAGCAGGCCGAAGCGGTCTATGGGTTGACCGAGTTTTACCGGGACGACATCAAGACCGCGCGTTTGGTGGCCGGCACGGGCTGTAATGCGGCCACCGGCCAATATGCTTTGCGGCCACTGATCGCCGCCGGAGTGATTGATCTAGATCAGATCATTCTTGACCTAAAATGTGCAGTATCCGGCGCAGGACGTTCACTTAAGGAAAACCTGCTGCATGCCGAGCTTAGCGAAGGATATCACGCCTATGCCATTGGCGGCACACACCGCCATTTGGGCGAGTTTGACCAAGAGTTCAGCGCGCTTGCGGGCCGTCCCGTCAAAGTGCAGTTCACGCCGCATCTGGTGCCAGCGAACCGCGGCATTCTTGCAACCGTCTATGTGCAAGGAGATGCTCAGGTGATCTATGACACATTGGTTGCCAGTTATGCAGATGAGCCATTCATCGAAATGCTACCCTATGGTCAAGCCCCAAGCACGCGCCATGTGCGCGGCAGCAACTTCTGTCACATCGGTGTTGTCGCCGACCGCATCGACGGCCGTGCCATTGTGATTGCGGCACTTGATAACCTCACCAAAGGCTCAAGTGGCCAGGCGTTGCAAAATGCCAACTTGATGTTAGGTGAAGAAGAGACCGCTGGCTTGATGCTGGCACCCTGTTTCCCTTAAAGGGCAGGGCTGAAAACCAAAGGAGAGGGCGATGAAAAGCCTGAAAAAGAAACGTCGCATACAAGTGATTGCCTTGGCTGTTGTGTCCTTGGCGCTGTCAACTGCGTTGATCGGCTACGCGATGCGCGATGGCATTAACTTTTTCCGGTCTCCAACTCAGGTGATTGCAGAACCACCGGCCGCCAACGAAGTCTTCCGCATTGGGGGCCTTGTCCAAGAAGGCTCTTTGGTGCGCGGGCAGGGTGACACCATCACCTTTCGCGTGACTGACGGCGGCGGCATCGTGAATGTGGCTTTCACCGGCGTATTGCCTGACCTGTTTGAAGAAAATCAGGGAATGATCGGCACGGGTCGATACATCGACGGCACCTTCCAAGCCTCTGAAATTTTGGCAAAACACGATGAAACATACATGCCTAAAGAGGTGATCGACGCCCTCAAAGAACAAGGCGTCTATGTCGAGCCAGAAACAGAGTCCTAGGCTTCATACTGATCTAAAGAAAAAGGGCTGGCGTATTCCGCTGGCCCTTTTTGCATGTGCCGTTGCCAATCTACAGAGCGGCATGCAGGTGGCGCTTTAACCAATCCCTAGCAAGTTTTCATGTGTAACCGTCAAAGGACAGCTCATGAAAACCGCAAGGCAAATCGCAGAAGAAATCGTTAACCGCGAAGGCGGCTTTGTAGATGACCCGCATGATCCGGGTGGGGCGACAAATTTTGGCGTGACAATTGGCACGTTGCGCAGGTTGGGTTTGGACGTCAACAAAGATGGTAAAATCGATCAAACAGATGTCGCAAAACTCACCCGCCGCCAAGCCGTCGATATCTTTTTACGTCACTATTATGAACAGCCGGGAATCGCTGCTTTACCCAAAGCGCTGCGGGCTAGCGTGTTTGATATGCAGGTGAATTCCGGGGCCAATGCGGTCAAGATCTTGCAGCAGTTGTTGTGTCAGATGGGTCAGGAAATTTCCGTCGATGGCAAGATCGGCCCCAACACCATTGCAGCCGCAGAAACCGCGGTGGCTCTGGCCCCAGATCACATCGTTGACGCCTATGGAATTGCGCGCAGGAATTTCTATTTCAAACTGGCGGATGCGCGCCCTGCGTCCCGTAAATACGCCCGCACACGCGCAGGTAACAAAGGCGGCTGGATAATACGCGCCGAGGCTTTTATCTCGCGCCGCTATCACCTCAGCCAAGATGAATTTTCAAAAAGGACATCAGCATGGGGTTAATAACGTCGCTATTTGACCTGATTTTTGGCAATGGCCGCAATGTGTTGCGCGAGACAGCCGAAGTATTTCGTGAAAATACTGAATCTGGCGCGACCCGCGATCACCAAGGTCGGGAACAGGCCTTGTCGCAATTTGCAGCAGAGTTTCTTCCGGGACAACGCGGTCGATTTGATCGTTTCATGGATGCGGTCAATCGATTGCCCAGACCCATGATGGCATTGGGCTGTTTGGGGCTATTTACCGCCGCCATGATCAATCCCCAAGGATTTGCATTGCGGATGCAGGGCATTGCGCTGGTGCCAGACCCGCTATGGTGGTTGCTCGGAGTTGTTGTCAGCTTCTATTTTGGCGCACGTCACCAGATGAAAGGCCAGGAATTTCAGAGAAATATGCTGCGAAACTTGTCTCAAAACCAACGCTTGTTGCAAGTTCTCCGTGAGGCAGAGCCACATCCGTCCCCGCAGCAAATCTCAAGTAAGATAGCACAGACCGATGCGCCGCTTCCAAAATCGGGGGACAATCCAGCGCTAGAAGATTGGCGCGCCAAACAACGCCAAGAATAACGCATCCCGCGACACATCGCAGCGCATCTGCACGTCGATTTGAATTGGCTTGTCGGTCGCACAGGCGTATATCCAAAGCATGATTACAGAGCTCGGCCATTTCGCCCTTATCCTCGCCGCCTGCATTGCGATTGTGCAGACAATTGTTCCTTTGATAGGGGCGCATAAACGCTGGCCCGGCTGGATGGCCATGGCTGAACCCGCCGCCACGGCGCAATTCCTTTTGACGGGGTTTTCCTTTGCAGCGTTGACGCACGCATTTGTGGTTTCTGACTTTTCTGTGCGCTTGGTCTATCTCAATTCACACACTCTGAAGCCGCTGCTCTATAAAATCAGCGGAGTCTGGGGCAATCACGAAGGGTCGATCTTGCTTTGGTTGCTGATCCTGACCTTTTTTGGGGCCTGTCTCAGTTGGTTTGGCGGCAATCTGCCTGCGACATTGCGTGCCCGCGCGCTTGCGGTGCAATCCTCTGTCGCGGTTGCGTTTTTTGCCTTCATCCTGTTTACGTCTAATCCGTTTTTACGCATGAAAGACGTGCCTTTTGACGGGCTGGGATTGAACCCGCTGCTGCAAGATCCCGGCCTCGCGTTTCACCCGCCGTTTTTGTACCTTGGGTATGTCGGTCTAAGCCTTGCGTTCTCGTTTGCAGTCGCCGCCCTGATCGAGGGCCGCGTTGATGCCGCCTGGGGCCGGTGGGTGCGCCCATGGACGCTTGCGGCTTGGATCTTTTTGACCATCGGTATCGCGCTTGGCTCTTGGTGGGCCTATTACGAGCTGGGCTGGGGCGGGTTTTGGTTCTGGGATCCGGTTGAAAACGCGTCGTTCATGCCATGGCTTTTGGCCACCGCATTGCTACACTCTGCCATTGTCGTAGAAAAACGCGAATCCCTAAAAAGCTGGACCATTCTGCTGGCGATCCTAGCCTTTGGCTTCTCGCTGATTGGCACGTTTATCGTACGCTCGGGTGTGATCACCTCGGTACATGCCTTCGCCAATGACCCCGAACGTGGTATCTTTATTCTGGCCATTCTGGGCCTGTTTGTTGGCGGAGCGCTGATGCTTTACGCCGCCCGCGCAACCGCACTGGAAGCGCGCGGTCTGTTTGGTATTGTCAGCCGTGAAAGCATGTTGGTGCTTAACAATATCCTTTTGGCGGTGGCGTGTTTTGTTGTCTTTATCGGCACAATTTGGCCCTTGGTTTCAGAGCTGTTCTTTCAGCGCACGCTCAGCGTCGGCCCGCCCTTTTTCAATCTGGCTTTCACGCCCTTCATGATTGCCCTGGGGGCGCTTTTGCCCATCGGGGCGATGTTGCCGTGGAAACGCGCTAAACTAGGGCGGATCACCAAAAAACTCATACCTGCCTTGATCTTTGCCCTCGCGCTTTCTGGTCTGGTTTGGACTTTGCAAACCGGCCGCAGCTTGCTGGGTCCCGTTGGCTTGTTGCTGGCAACCTGGATCGTATTGGGTGCCGTTATCGATCTGTTTGGTCGCACCGGCAAAGGCGGGATCACCGCCCGGCTGGCAAGGCTCAAACGGTTGCCGGGTGCGGATTGGGGCAAGGCGATTGCGCATGGCGGAATGGGGATCACTATGTTTGGCATCTCAGGGCTGATGGCCTGGGAGCAAGAAGACATTCGCGTCGCCTATCTGAACCAGCCCTTCACGGTTGGGGCCTATGAGCTAACCTTGGAAAATGTTGCGGATGTTGCAGGTCCAAACTACCTCTCAACTATGGCTGACGTTCGCCTGCGCAAGGCCGGCAGCGAAGTGGCGATGCTGCATCCTGAAAAACGGGTCTACCCCGTTGCAGCCATGCCCACCACCGAAGCGGCGATCGATTACCGGGTTTGGCGCGATGTCTATGTGGTGATTGGTGACGCGCAAGATGATGGCGGCTTTACCATGCGCACCTATATCAAACCTCTGACCAATTGGATCTGGCTTGGAACGTTGTTGATGGCTCTGGGCGGCTGTTTCAGCTTGGCTGATCGCAGGTTCCGAGTCGCAGCGGGTGCCAAAAAGAACAAAGCCCAGGGAGTGCCCGCAGAATGAAACGTCTGGTTTTGATATTTCTAATGCTGGCAGCGCCGGTTTGGGCGGTTCAACCCGACGAAGTGCTTTCAGACCCCCAGCTCGAAGCACGTGCGCGTGAGCTCTCAAAAGAGCTGCGGTGTCTGGTCTGCCGCAACGAAAGCATTGATGACAGCAACGCTGATATCGCCCGTGATCTGCGCCTGTTGGTGCGCGAACGTTTGGTGGGCGGGGACAGCGATGCACAAGTCATGGATTTCATCGTCGCCCGGTATGGCGAATATGTTCTGCTCAAACCCCAGACCGGCGGCAGCAATCTTGTACTATGGGCCGCAGGGCCGGGCATGTTGCTGTTGGCGCTTGGCGTCGGGGGCATGTACCTTAGACGGCGCGCGCGGGTCTCCAAATCTGCTGACAAAGGGCTGACAGAGCAAGAAAAAGCACGCCTGAAGGAAATCCTTAAAGATTGACGCAGGGTTGCCCTTCACACTTGCACAGGAACACCTATCTTTCATCCAAACCCCGATACGAGGCTCTGATGGAATATCAAGCAATACAATTTGACACCGCAAACGGCGTCGCGACCATTACACTGAACCGCCCTGAAAAAATGAACGCGCTGAACGCCCAGATGCGGGCAGAGATCACCCATGCGCTGCGTGAGGTGTCGTTGCACGGGCACAACAGCGGCTTGCGTGTTGTGGTTTTGACCGGCGCAGGAAAGGCCTTTTGTTCAGGCCAAGACCTTGGCGACAGCGGCAACGCGGCAACGCTTGATCTCGAGCGAACCCTGCGCGACGAATACACGCCAATGATCCGCGCCATTCTGGATTGCCCTTATCCGGTTATTGCAGCTGTCAACGGCGCTGCGGCGGGGGCAGGGGCTAACCTTGCCCTGTCTGCGGATGTGGTGATTGCCAGCGAAAGCGCCTTCTTTGTACAGGCCTTCGCGCGTATTGGACTGATGCCCGACGCAGGCGGCACTTACAATTTACCTCGCCAAATGGGCATGGCAAAGGCCATGGGTGCGGCGCTATTTGCAGATAAGATCAGCGCCAAGCAAGCCGACGATTGGGGTATGATCTGGGAACATGTGGCAGACGATGCCTTTGACGCCCACTGGAAAGCCCGCGCCGCACATTTGGCCAATGGCCCCACCGCAGCCTACAGTCGTATCAAAGAGGCCCTGCGCAACAGTTGGGGCAATTCTTTTGATGAACAATTGGCGCACGAGGCCAAGTTGCAAGGGGCCTGCGGCAAAACCCGCGATTTCCAAGAAGGCGTTGTGGCTTTCCTAGAAAAACGCCCAGCCAATTACGAAGGACGGTAGGCCTAAAAAAACACGCCAGAGCGAAAGAGCAGTGCTAGGTGCTGCTCTCCTCTGACGTGTCAATAAACTGAATGTCGTCTATAGTTAGCGTTTCCCCTCCGCCAACAACCAGTATAGCTTGTGTTTCGCCGATTAGGATTAAGGCGTCCCCATTTTCCTGAACAGCAATCGAGATTTCTCCCATATCTCTATTGGTTTCTAATACAATTGTATCTTCGTCAGGGTTGTAGTCGGTGATTTCAATTATTTGATCGTCTCTATTGAATAAGTATTCACCAAGATTGTCATACTCAAAAGCCAATCTGAACGTGTCGTTTCCATCGCCGCCGGTAAATTGAGTCGAATTTGTGAAGGCACGGCCATTTGTATCTTGGAAACGATCGATTTCGATCGAAAGCGTATCGTCGCCTGCATTTCCATCTAAGGAACCGCCTCCAAAAAGCACTGCTGGATCTCCTGAGCCAACATAAATATCATAGAAGGTCCTTTCAGTAAGCTGAAGTTGATCGTCGCCATCTCCACCAGAAATTCGATTTCCGGCCGCTGCTGAAATCGTATCGTCCCCGCTTCCGCCAACAAAAGGGCTTATGTGCTCGAAACGTTGCAATCCTGACTCTGGGTCAGAACGGTCATAAAAAAGAATATTGTCGTATGAAAGCCCGTTGCTCTCACTGGTAAACCTGAAAACAGTGTTTCCGTCAGCGGCTATATAGGGGTTTTCATCGCTATCATAATATATTCCGGGGCTTGGAAGGCCATTTCCTCCGTCAAATGTAATCACCAAAGTATCTGAGGGATTGAAATCATGTATTACCGTGGGGCTATCTTGGCCAGCATGTGCAACAAACCAATCCTGGCCTTGACCGCCAATCACGGTGTCGCCTGCACCGGTTAAGAAGAAATCATCTCCTGCGCCACCAAGCATGGAATCCGCACCGCTTATATCTGTGGCGAGTTCCTCTGTAGTGGAGAAAGCCTGTGTGAGAACATCAAGAATTCCTGCACCCGCAAGGTCATCTGTTGCGACGTTTTGATCAAGTGTTGTGCCTATAAATACATCATTGCCCGCATCGCCAATCATTGTATCTTGGCCGCCACTGCCGATCAGGACATCATTTCCATGCCCCCCCCCGCAAAAAGTCGTCGCCAGCCCCGGCATCAAGAATATCTGAGCCTTCACCACCGCGCAGAGTATCATCGCCGGCATTGCCATTTAGCGTATCGTTACCGTCATTTCCGTACAAAGTGTCGTCGGCACCGCCGCCTGCAAGCAGGTCATCTTCGTCGTCTCCAACAAGCAGATCGCCGTCTTCGTCAGTCGGTTCCTGATCATCCGTGTCGTTTGATCCAAATGAAATCGCCGAAAGCGCGACAGCGGGCAAAAGTAGAAAAAGGAATAGCGACATTTTTAATACTCAAAAAAATAGACCACAAATATAGATACTTACACATTAGCGTGGGCAAAAAAAAAGCCACCAAGAATTTTGGTGGCTTTTTCTGATTTGTTTCGAGAACCGTTTATCGATTTTCGATATCGACGTAATCCCGCAGGGTTGCGCCGGTGTACAGCTGACGTGGACGGCCGATCTTCATGCCAGGATCGCTGATCATTTCTTTCCACTGGGAAATCCAACCAACGGTACGCGACAGCGCAAAGATTGGTGTGAACATCGAAGTTGGGAAACCCATCGCCTCGAGGATGATGCCAGAATAGAAATCCACATTCGGGAACAGTTTCTTCTCGACAAAATACGGGTCATTCAGCGCTGTTCGTTCCAGCTCTTTTGCAACCTGCAGCAATGGGTTGTTTTCAACACCCAGCAGTTCAAGCACTTCGTCAGCAGACTGTTTCAAAACCGTCGCGCGTGGGTCGACGTTCTTATAAACCCGGTGACCAAAGCCCATCAGACGGAATGGATCGTCCTTGTCTTTTGCCCGCGCGATGAATTCTGGAATACGGTCAACCGTACCGATTTCACGCAGCATCTCTAGGCAAGCTTGGTTTGCACCACCGTGGGCAGGGCCCCACAAGCAGGCCACACCGGCTGCGATACAGGCAAATGGGTTTGCACCCGAAGAAGAGGCCAGTCGCACTGTCGACGTCGAAGCGTTCTGCTCGTGGTCAGCATGCAAGGTAAAGATCCGGTCCATTGCGCGCGCGAGGATCGGGTTCACTTCGTATTCTTCAGCAGGAACCGCAAAGCACATACGCAGGAAGTTCGAGGCATAATCCAGATCGTTGCGTGGATACACAAAAGGCTGACCGATGGTGTATTTATAGGCCATAGCAACAATGGTCGGCATCTTTGCAATCAAGCGAATAGAGGCAACTTCGCGCTGCCAGGGATCTGACACATCGGTCGAGTCGTGATAAAACGCAGACATCGCGCCCACCACACCGGTGATGATTGCCATTGGGTGCGCGTCACGGCGGAACCCGCGGAAAAAGTTCGCCATTTGCTCGTGAATCATCGTGTGATGTGTCACGCGCTCTTCAAAATCTTCCAATTCTGTGGCCGAAGGCAGTTCACCATAAAGCAGCAGATAGCAAACTTCTAGGTAATGCGACTTTCCGGCCAGTTGGTCGATCGGATACCCGCGGTGCAGCAGCTCGCCTTTGCCGCCATCAATGAACGTGATGGTGGAATCACAAGACGCCGTTGATGTGAAACCTGGATCATAAGTAAAGACACCAGCTTGCGCATAAAGCTTGCGAATATCGAGCACATCCGGACCAGCGGTCGGAGAGTAGATCGGCAGGTCAAAGGACGCATCATCAATCGTTAGCGTCGCGGATTTCTTGCTGTCGGTCATTGGTTTCCCTTCCTCGTAAGACCCCAGGCGCAATTCGCCGGGGGCGTATGTCTCTGCACAAGACCAAGGTTTGGTTCCAACCTCTGCCTTATGTCTGTGTCGCTGCGTCCTGCAGGCGCGCGATGCTCTCGTCGCGCCCAAGTACGAGCATCATATCAAACACGCTTGGGGTCACAGCTCGGCCAGCCAATGCTGCCCGCAAGGGGCCAGCGATCTTGCCGAATTTTATATCTTTCGCTTCCGTGAAAGAATTTGTGACTGCCTCAAGTCCGTCGCGTGACCAGCTAGCATTTTGCAGCTGCGGCGTCAATTCAATCAGTATACCACGGGATACATCATCAAGGTTTTTTGAAGCTTTCTGGTCCGGTTGAATGGGGCGTTCTGACAGTATAAATTCAGCTTTTTCAAGAAGTTGCGGGAAGGTCTTGGCGCGATCTTTTAGGCAATACATGCCCGCTTCAAAAAGTAAAAAAGTTGCGTCTGGCAACGGATCTTCCCCTATGGCGGCCAAATAGGCCCCCAATTCATGCAGCAGTGCGGCATCGTCGGTTTGTGCAATATGTTGCCCACAAAGATTTTCGAGTTTCTTAAAGTCAAAACGCGCAGGCGACTTGCCGATGCCCTTGAAGTCAAACCACTCTTTGGCCTGTGCATCACTAAAAAACTCATCATCCCCGTGGCTCCAACCCAGACGCGCCAAATAATTGCGCATACCTGCGGCGGGATAGCCCATCGCCTGATATTCCTGTGCGCCGGTTGCCCCGTGGCGTTTGGAAAGTTTTTTGCCATCGCCGCCAAAAATCAGCGGGATATGCGCCCAAACCGGAACGTCCCAGCCCATCGCATCATAAATCATCATCTGACGCGCGGCATTATTCAGGTGGTCATCGCCGCGAATAACATGGGTCACGCCCATATCATGGTCATCAACAACCACCGCCAGCATATAGACCGGGCTGCCATCAGAACGCAGCAGCACCATATCGTCCAGCTGATCGTTGCGGATGGTGACATCGCCTTGCACCTGATCCTTGATCACTGTTGTGCCGTCTAACGGTGACTTGATACGCACCACATAAGGCGCATCCGGATGCGACGCTGCATCCGCATCTCGCCAAGGGCTGCGATACAAAGTGGATTTTCCCTCGGCGCGGGCAGCCTCGCGGAATTCAGCGATTTCATCCTGTGATGCAAAACATTTATAGGCCTTGCCCTCCGCCAAAAGCTGCAAAGCAACTTCGGCATGGCGCGCCGCGCCTTCAAACTGGCTGATCACTTCTCCGTCGTGATCCAATCCCAGCCAATTCATACCCTGTAAAATGGCAGCCGTGGCTTCCGGCGTAGACCGCTCGCGATCGGTATCTTCGATCCGCAGCAAGAATTTGCCACCACGACCGCGGGCATAAAGCCAGTTAAACAACGCGGTACGAGCACCGCCGATATGAAGAAAACCCGTAGGCGAAGGAGCAAAGCGGGTGACAACCGGTCCAGACATGACGGGCTTAACCTTTCAGTAACCAATATTGGAATAGATTTGAGGCCTGTCTATCCGTCACACCGATTAAGGACAAGGGTTGCAGATATTCACCAGGATCGAACAAGCGTTATTGGCCCAACGTGGGCATCTCTTCCTTTGGGTTCCCATCAGTTTTGGCATTGGCATCGGAATTTACTTCGCGGTGTCATTTGAACCTGCGCCAAAGCATCATATCACCTTGGTTTTGATCGCAATCGTATTGCTTGCCTTGCGAAAACGGCTGCCACTCGGAACGGCCTCTGTCCTAATGGCGGGGTTGGTGATGATTTCTGGCATCTTCTGGGCGGATCTTCGCGCCCATTTGAGTGCAGCCCCGCGGCTGGAATATCGCTATTATGGGCCGATTCAGGGGCGGGTTATCAAGATTGATCGGTCCTCCAGTTCGGCCCTGCGCCTGACCTTAGATCAGGTTATTCTAAGCAAAATGCCCCCAGATAAAACACCCAAGCGGGTGCGGGTTTCGCTGCACGGGCCGCAGGACTGGTATAGACCTGAACCGTTTCAATGGGTGGGAATGACGGGCCACCTTGGGCCGCCAAATGGGCCGGTTGAACCTGGCGGTTTTGATTTTCAGCGACACGCCTGGTTTTTGAAACTTGGGGGGCTCGGCTATACCCGTGTCCCGGCTCTTGAATTGCGTGGCCCGCCCAAAAACCTGCGGGTTTTAACCATCAGACACCGGCTGTCCCGGTCAGTTCAATCAAGACTGGATGCTGACATTGGCGGCTTTGCTGCTGCGGTAACGACCGGCGATCGCAGCGGCATTTCGCAAACCGCGTTAAAGTCGCTACGCACCACAAATCTGGCACATCTTTTGGCCATTTCCGGGCTTCATATGGGGCTGCTCGCCAGTTTCGTTTTTGCCACAATACGTTGTGGCTTTGTGATCCTGCCCTCAGTTGCATTGCGATTGCCTGTCAAAAAGATCGCTGCCGCCTTGGCCCTTGTGGGTGCAACGGGCTATTTGCTGCTGTCTGGTGCCAGTGTTGCAACGGAACGCGCTTATGTGATGGCGGCGGTGGCGCTTGTGGCTGTTATGTTAGAGCGCCGTGCCCTGTCGCTGCGCGCGGTGGCTATGGCGGCCATGATCGTTTTGATCTTGCGTCCAGAAAGCCTGTTTTCACCAGGTTTTCAGATGTCCTTTGCGGCAACCACGGCGTTGATCGCGGTGTTTTCTGCTTTGCGGGGGCGTTTTGAGAACGCGGGAGGCCGCTGGGGGCGCACGCTATTGGCATTATGTGTTTCGTCTTTTGTGGCGGGTGCAGCCACCGCACCGTTTGCTGCCGCGCATTTCAATCAATGGGCGCTTTACGGCCTGCCTGCCAATCTATTGGCCGTGCCGATGATGGGGTTTGTGGTCATTCCGGCAGCAGTTCTAGCGGCCTGCCTGGCCCCCTTGGGGCTTGAGCATTGGGGGCTGATTATCATGGGATGGGGGCTTGAATGGATCCTGGGTGTGGCTGACTTTTTTGCCGGCCTTCAGGGGGCACGCCGCGCCGTTCCCACCCCACCAAGCGCCGTGTTGCCTTTGATTTCATTGGGATCTTTGGTGTTGATCCTTTGGCGCGGAAAGCTTCGTGTTTCCGGTGCCTTACCGGTTTTTCTGGGTCTTTGGCTGTGGTTTCACGCCGACCGTCCCGATGTGTTGATTGCGGAAACGGGGGGCCTGGTTGGTGTATTGTCTGGACAGGGGCGCATTCTTAGCCAGCCAAAGGGGCAGGGGTTTGTGGCTCAAAACTGGTTAGAGAACGATGGCGACGATGTGTTGCAGAGCAATGCGGCCAATCGTGGTGGCTTGCGATCCAAAAACGGTTTGTTTGCGGTGGATTTTGCCGGCGGCACCCTATGGCATATTCGCGGCAAACGCGCCGCTGCGGAATTTATCGGATGTCAGCCTCAAGACATTCTTGTGACCCAGCAACCTCTGAAAATGGCGCCGAAGTGTTTGGTGTTTGATGCCAAAAAACTGCGTACAACCGGGGCATTGGCCATTAGAGATACGGCAAAGGGAGTCACCATTACCTCAGTTTTAGATCTCAGGGGCAATCGCCCGTGGTCCTCACCAAAACAAACGGATAAATCCGCAAGCGATCCGCCTCAATAGTTGCGGATCAGCCCAACCAAGCGGCCCTGCACATTAACCATTTCTGACGGCAAAACCCGCGTCTCATAAGCGGGGTTTGCCGCTTCAAGAGCAATGGAGGCCCCACGACGATAAAACTTCTTTAAGGTCGCTTCCTGATCTTCGATCAACGCCACAACAATGTCGCCGTTATCTGCGGTACTGGTTTCGCGGATAATCACCACATCGCCGTCATTAATCCCGGCGTCAATCATCGAGTCGCCTTTGACTTCCAAAGCGAAGTGTTGCCCACCATTGCCCAGCATCTGTCCCGGCACAGCCACATGATGATGCACATGGCTGATCGCTTCGATTGGCACGCCCGCAGCAATCTGACCCATAACAGGCAGCTCGCGCGCATACATTTGTGGATTGTCGGAAATCGGGTTTGCCGGCACCGAGGGCGAAGGATGCGGGCCATCGATCACCTTGGGGGTAAAGCCAGCGGTCTTTGCAGCGCCAAGTCCGTCTGGTAATTTGACAATCTCTATGGCGCGCGCGCGATGGGCCAAACGACGAATAAAGCCCCGTTCTTCAAGCGCGGTAATCAAGCGGTGAATGCCGGACTTTGATCGCAAATCCAGCGCGTCTTTCATCTCGTCAAAGCTGGGTGGCACCCCGTCCTTTTGAAGTCGGGTATGTATGAATTCCAAAAGGTCGCGTTGTTTTTTGGTTAGCATCTGCTCGACTCCACCAATTATTTGGTTTTGTTCTACCCTTGTTCCCGTTTTGTGTCAACTGTTTGGGGTTTGTTCTCTAAAATTCTATCTATTTTGTTAGATAGAAATGCAACGAACCAGGTCCCCTGCAACCCGTGCTGGGTCATTTGGGGGGCGTTTTACCAAAACATTGCTCGCAGCAAGAACCGACAAAAGAGAGCTGTCTTGCTGCGCAAATATCCGCACTTTCCCACCCGCCATTTCACCGCGCATATAGTGTTCGCGTGGGCCGTTTTTGCCAATATCCGCCGCAAGGGGCACGACAAATTCTGCACGCGCGCTTTGTGGCAACCCCAACATGGCACGGATCACCGGTGTCACAAAAATATGGCCACAGACCATTGCAGAAACCGGATTGCCAGGCAGCCCAATCATCATGGCCCCCGACTTTAATCGCCCAGCCATGAGCGGCTTTCCGGGGCGCATGGCGATTTTGTAAAAACTGCGCTGCAAGCCCAGATCCTGCGCCACTTGACCCACCAGGTCATGATCACCCACCGAGGCCCCCCCAATGGTGATCACCAGATCAGCATCCTCTGCCAGTCCAAACACGGTTTCCAAGCTTTGGCGTCGGTCTGCCGCGATTGGTAACAGGCGCGCTTCGGCCCCAAGATCTTGCAGCATGGCCTGTAAGCCAAAGCTGTTAGACACAATAATCTGGTCTGGGCCAGGTGATTCGCCGGGCATCACCAGTTCATCGCCGGTCGAAATGATCGCCACCTTTGGGCGGCAGCGCACAGGCACTTCGGCCACGTTCATTGCCGCCAGCAATGCGATGTCAGACGGGCGCAGCAATTTTGGGGCTGCAACCGTTTGACCGTCCTTGAAATCGACACCTCTCGGGCGGATGTGCATGCCTGCGTCAATAGTATCCCCCAACAAGATCGTGTCGCCGTCGCGTGTCACGTCTTCCTGGATCACAACTCGGTCTGCACCCAACGGGACAGGTGCCCCGGTGAAAATACGCACCGCTTGGCCAGCCATAAGCTGACCGTCAAACCGGTGGCCAGCAGCAGATTCGCCAATCACCGTCAAAGTTTCTCCGGGCTGCACGTCAGCGTTTTGCACCGCATAGCCATCCATGGCCGATCCGGAAAACGGTGGCTGATCACGACGCGAAAATACATCACCGGCCAGCACACGCCCATTGGCCTTGGCCAGAGGGACTGTTTCGGTTGCCAAAGGCTGTGCCAGCTCAAACAGATGGTCAAGCGCTTGTGAAACTGAGATCATTTTGCTTCGTACCGTCCTGATTTGCCGCCGTCTTTGAAGACAACCCGAATGCCGCCAATTTCCATAGCCTTATCCACGGCTTTGCACATGTCATAGACTGTTAGTGCAGCGACATTCACCGCAGTCAGGGCTTCCATTTCAACGCCGGTCTGGCCGGTGGTTTTTACGGTTGCGGTGATCTCTACACCGGGCAGGGCTTTATCAAGCGTCAGGTCCACAGAGACTTTGGTGATGGGCAGCGGATGGCAAAGCGGGATCAATGTGGCGCATTGTTTGGCCCCCATGATGCCTGCAAGCTGTGCGACGGCCAGCACGTCGCCTTTTTTGGCCTGACCCTTGTCGATGATATCAAAGGTCGCCTGTGCCATTTTGACGTGACCGGTTGCCGTCGCAATGCGCGAGGTCACGGCTTTGTCTGAAACATCCACCATATGGGCCTCGCCCTTGGCGTCAAAATGCGTAAGTCCGGATGCGTGATCTGCCATTACATCGCTCCTGGCATCAAAGGGTTGGCCAACAATGTGCGCGTGGCTGTGGTCACATCGTCTTGGCGCATCAGGCTTTCGCCAACCAGAAAGGTGCGGGCACCATAGCGCGCCATATCTGCAAGATCAGCGGGCGTTGACAGACCGCTTTCACAAACAATCAATCGGTCAGCGGGCACCTGTTTGGACAGAACGCGGGTGGTGTCCAAGGTGGTCTCAAAAGTTTTAAGATTGCGGTTGTTGATGCCCATCAAGGGCGATTTCAACTGGCTGGCGCGCTCAAGTTCTTCTGCGTCATGCACTTCCAAAAGCACATCCATGCCCCACTCAAAGGCCGCGTCTTCCAGCTCTTGTGCCTGCGCGTCAGAAACCGATGCCAAAATGATTAAAATGCAATCTGCCCCCAAAGCCCGCGCCTCGGCGACCTGATAGGTGTCATACATGAAATCTTTGCGCAAAGCAGGCAAATTGGTGGCCGCACGCGCCTGCACAAGAAACTCTTTTGCCCCTTGAAAAGATGGCGTGTCGGTCAACACCGACAAGCAGGTCGCGCCACCGTCTTCATAGGCTTTTGCCAAACGTGCTGGGTCAAAATCCGCACGGATCAAGCCTTTGGACGGGCTGGCCTTTTTCACTTCAGAAATCAGACCGTATCCATCACGCGTGGCCTTCATCAAAGCCTCTGCAAAACCGCGTGTTGGGCTTGCTTCTTTGGCTTCTGCGGCCACATCCGCATAGGATTTCACGGCTTTGTCCGCGGCAACTTCCTCAAGCTTATAAGCCTTGATTTTGTCTAAAACGGTTGCGGTCATTTTGTATTCCAATTGATTTGCGGCAGGCCTTGTGGTGCCAACCAGTGGTTTATCCGAGAAAATGGGCGTGACCCAAAAAAGCCGCGCGAAGCTGAAAGCGGTGACGGATGCGCTGTTTCTATCATCAAATGTTCACCCGGGTGAATATGCCGTGACAACAACTGCGCTTGTTTGCCCCACAGCACAAAAGCGGTGGGGCGTCGTGACACCTCTTGCAGCACCTGATGCGCCAGTTTTTGCCAGCCCAATGCTTTGTGACCATTGGCCTGACCCGCAGGCACGCTTAGTACGGTGTTTAGCAGCAAAACGCCCTGACGCGCCCAGTGGTGCAGATCGCCAGTCTCTGGCGCAGACCCAATGTCTTGGCGCATTTCTTTGAAAATATTGCTCAGACTGCGCGGCAGCGGTTGGACATTAGCAGCGGTAGAAAATGCCAATCCATGCGCATGACCGGGGGTCGGGTAGGGGTCTTGCCCCAGAATCACAACACGCACGTCTTTTGGGGCCACAGTGTCCAGCGCCGCAAAACGTTGGGCGGGCAGAGGCAGGATTTGCCGAGGATCCTTGGCAAGGGCGGCATAAATTGCGGGCAAGTCGTCGGTAAAAAACGGCAAATGTGCCCAAGATTTGGGCACAAGGGTTTCAGTCATACGGCAGCCTTGGAAGTGATCCGTACCAGCGCTTCAAGCTTGGATTTCGCCGCCCCAGAATCGATGCTTTGGGCGGCCATTTCAACACCTTGCTTTAAATCACTGGCGGCATCCGCCAACACAAGCGCAGCGGCTGAGTTCAGCAATACCGCATCGCGATAGGCCCCTGTCGCCCCCTCAAGCAAAGCCCGCAGCGCCTTAGCATTGAATTCAGGTGTCCCGCCCACGGTTTCTTCAAAAGCATGTACAGGCAACCCTGCTTCTTCGGGATGCAGCTCAAAGTCACGTACCGACCCATCGGTCTCCAACGCAGACACAAAGCTGGGTCCGGCAATGGTCAATTCATCTGTGCCATCAGAACCATGCACCAGCCAAGCGCGCTCTGATCCCAATTGGCCCAGCGTCTCTGCCATCGGACGGATCAGGTCCCGCGAAAATGCGCCGGTCAATTGGCGCTTTGCACCAGCCGGATTGGTCAGCGGACCCAGAATATTGAAAATCGTGCGCGTTCCCAGTTCCATGCGGGTCGGCATCACATGTTTGATCGCCGGATGGTGCATCGGGGCCATCATGAACCCCACACCACATTCCCTCAAAGCCTGTTCCACAACATCGGCACCAACCATTACGTTGATGCCCAGCTCGCTCTGCACATCCGCCGTGCCAGATTTCGAACTCGCTTTGCGATTGCCGTGTTTGGCCACAGGCACCCCGGCACCGGCAACGGCGAAAATCGAGGCCGTCGAAATATTCAGCGTGTGTTTGCCAGAGCCGCCAGTTCCAACGATGTCAATCACATTGGAGGGTGCCTTCACCGGTACACATTTGGCCCGCATGACCGCCGCCGCCGCGGCGTATTCATCCACGGTTTCACCGCGGGTGCGCAGGGCCATCAGCAGACCACCGATCTGGCTTGGTGTCGCGTCTCCTGCAAACAGGATCTCAAAGGCTTCTTCAGCTTGCGCGCGCGTCAGCGGCCCCTCGGCCGCCGCGTGGATCAGCGGTTTTAATGCGTCACTCATGCGGTCACCTTCATGGTATCTAGGAAATTCTGCAACATCGCATGGCCATGTTCAGAGGCAATCGATTCCGGGTGAAACTGACAGCCCTGAATCGGCAGCTCTTTGTGTTGCAGCCCCATGATGGTGCCATCTTCCAACTCGGCTGTGATTTCCAGGCAATCCGGCAGGCTTTCGCGCTCGACAATCAAGCTGTGATAGCGGGTCGCTTCAAACGGTGTTGGTAGGCCCTTAAACAAACCCTTGTCGTGGTGATGCATGGTGCCCATCTTGCCATGCACAATTTCGTGGCACCTGATCACCTTGCCCCCAAAGGCTTGGCCAATGGATTGATGCCCAAGACAAACGCCCATCAGAGGCGTTTTGGTTTCTGCGGCCGCTTCAACCAAAGCCAGACAAATGCCCGCATCATCCGGGGTACAGGGGCCGGGTGACAACAGAATCCCTTCGGGTTTCATCGCCATGGCCTCTTGCGTGTCCAGGGCATCGTTGCGCCACACCTGCACATCTGCCCCCAATTCCCCCAGGTAATGCACCAGATTATAGGTAAAACTGTCGTAATTATCGATCAGAAGCAGCATAGCGTCACACATTTTCAGTTCAGGAGAAGAACAGGGTATTATCCCTGCCCATGGTCGCGGTATACATGGACAGGCTTGGCCCAAAGGGTCAAGGGGCGGGGGCAGCCGCCACAACAAAAAACACGGTTAAAGAGCTAATTTTGAGGGCTTGGGCATGCTACGAGGAATTATCAAGGGTTTGATCATGGGCGGGCTATTGGGCTTTGCGCTTGCTGGGGTGATCTCATTGATCTCGCCACTGCCGTCCAATATTGAGACGCAGACAAACACTGATGTGGTGGTGGCGCAGCCAGATAGTCAATCAGGCCAGGGACTTGCACAGTCTTCCGCCACCGATTCTCCGGTGCAGTTAGAGGCCAAGGCGCAGGCCCCAGCACCGGCAGCCCCCCTAGATAACACGCCATTGGCTGACGTGACTCCAGCGCCAAAACCCACACCCGCCCCCCTGACAGACGCCCAAACCGCCCCCCAAAGCGTGGCCCAGACTGGTGTGACCGTTGAAAATGTCTCTCCGGTTTTACCCAGCCCGCAAGCGCGCGCCATAGAGACCCCAGAGACGCTCAGCCAGCCGTCTATTTCGGCAGATCCTGCGCAACCGCCAAAACCCCAAGAACCGGACACGGCAACTTTTGGCGCACCGGTGCCAACCGATACGCTGACGGCCCCAAAGGGCGCGACTGAAACCCGCCCAAGCACACTGGCAACTGGCCCGGAAACACCTGGCCAGGCTCAAGATCTAATGGCACATGACGCCTCGCCCTCGCTCAAAACCGCAGCGGCCGCATTGCCAGAGCCCAAAACGCCCGTTGTGCCGCCCAAAGCCTCGGAAAATGCAGAGGTCCAGATCCCAGTAATCAAGCGCGCGCCGACGGAAAGACTGACAAACAAAGAGACGACCGAACCAACCGAGTCGCGTCTCAAGCCAGTGGCTGGCCTAGATCAGGTTTTCAAACAACGCACGTCGTCGCGCTTGCCTTCGATCGGCAACAAAGAAACCACGCAAGCTCCGGCCATTGCTGAAATCGCAGACCAATTGCCGCCCTATCAGGCCAATGCAGTTGCCTTTGACAACACCGAACAGAAACCCTTGTTGTCGATTGTGCTGTTGGACGCGCCTTCAAGTGAAATTGACGTGACCGTGCTGCGGGATTTTCCGCTACCTTTGTCGATTGTTGTGGATGCCTCTGGCGACGACCCGACAGGCCGCATGGCGCTGTTTCGGTCTTTGGGGCTCGAAGTCTTGGCAATGATCAATTTGCCTGCCGGGTCCACACCCAGTGACGTCGAAATAAATCTGGCGTCGCAAATGGCGGCCCTGCCAGACGTGGTTGCGCTGTTTGAGGGCTTAGAGACAGGCATGCAGGAAAACCGCCAAGTGTCTGATCAGGTGATCGAATACACCCTTGCCAGCGGACACGGCTTGTTGATGCAACCCAAGGCTCTGAACACCGCCCAGAAATTGGCCGCCCGCGAAGGCGTGCCCTCTGTGACGGTCTTTCGCGACTTTGACGGCAAGGGGCAACGCGCCGACGTGATGCGCCGTTTTCTGGATCAGGCCGCCTTTAAGGCCCGGCAATCAGATGGCGTTGTCATGATGGGACGGCTGCGCAGCGAAACCATCTCGGCGCTCGCCTCTTGGGCCTTGCAAGACCGCGCCAGCACCGTCGCCGTCGCACCGATCTCTGCGATTTTGCAAAGCGTTAAATAAAACGGCGGGTCTTTGCAGCAATGCTCTAAGCAAAGCCTTGCTGCATTTGATGGACCTCAGCCGTCCATAAAGGATTGCACATCTGTGCGCAGCTGCGCCCAGTCGGTGAACTCGCGCACGCCATCATCCAGGTTCACATCATGCCCCGCCAAAGCGACGTGCTGCACGATCTGGCTCTCAAAATAACTGTAGCTTTCAGACCGCACCGCACCTGCCGCCAGCACTTCCTGATCAGGTGTAAACCCAGTGCGCATTTCCATTTCCGTCAAATAATCCTGCGCTTCCTCAAGACTTTCGGGAAACGCGGCCTTTAGGCTGACAGAAATCATCAGCGTCTTTCTGGCTTTCAGTTCTGCGGTATTTGCTGCAACCAGAACCTCAAAGCTCTTTGGGTGGCGTCTTTCATGCACAGGTGCTGCCAGAATGACTTTGTCCACTCCCTCAAACGTCAGCGGGGCAAATTTGTCTTTGGTGTTAAACAGCTGAAAACTTTGCCCGGCCTCCTGGATCTGTTGCGCCACTTGATCGACAATCTTTCGGGTTTGCCCTTCGACTGTCTCGAAAATGATAAGATATTCCAACTAGACCTCCTCTTTTTCTAAAGGCACAGCGGAAATTTCTAAGTTCCGACAATGCGTTCGCGCAGGCAGTTTAGAAATATCATCACCCGCTTACCTTGCTTTAGATCAAGGTAAGCTGTGGATTGTGATTTTGCCCAACGGCTTAGGAACCAGCAATCAAGCGGCGCAGCGTAGATTATAGCGCTGAATCTGGTTTTCCGAGAATTGAGGTCAGCGGGGCTTGGCGACCGTCACGCCCTGCCGACTTTAGTCGTTACCGCGCTTGTCAAACCGCCCGGCATCTTCTGCCGCGCGGCGGATGGCGTTTGATTTATGCACGGTTTCCATGAACTCAGCTTCTGGATCGCTGTCATAGACCACACCGCCGCCCGCCTGCACATACAGCTTTTTGTCTTTCACAATCGCCGTGCGCAGCGCGATACACATGTCCATATCGCCACCGGCACTGAAATAGCCAACACCGCCGCCATAGATACCACGCTTTTCTGGTTCCAACTCGTCGATGATTTCCATCGCGCGCACTTTTGGGGCCCCAGACACCGTGCCCGCAGGCATGCCCGAGAAGAACGCACTTAGCGCATCCTGATCCTCGGCCAGTTCACCCACCACGTTGGACACGATATGCATCACATGGCTATAACGCTCGATGATGAATTTTTCTGTAGGCCGTACGGTGCCGATCTTTGACACTTTGCCAGTGTCATTGCGCCCAAGATCCAACAGCATCAAATGCTCAGCCAGTTCCTTTTGATCCGCCAGCAATTCTGCCTCATTGGCGCGATCTTCTTCTGGCGTGGCCCCACGGGGCCGCGTGCCAGCGATTGGGCGAATGGTCACTTCTTTGCCAAACACCCGCACCAGAATTTCTGGGCTGGCCCCAATCACCTGATAGCCGCCAAAGTTGAAATAGAACATAAAGGGTGACGGGTTTGTGCGCCGCAAAGAGCGATACAATGAAAAAGGTGGCTGTGGAAAATCATGGGTCCAGCGCTGCGATGGCACCACCTGAAAAATATCACCGGCCCGGATATAGTCCTTGGCCTTTTCAACCGCAGCCTTATAGCCGTCCTTGCTAAAGTTGCTCACCGGGTCGCCGACCACGGCTTCGTCGCCCATTTCGCGCGCCGCCTGTGGCATGGCGCGTTCCAGATCACGCACCGCATCCATCACCCGTTCCGCCGCCTGCGCATAGGCCGCACGCGCAGATTGCCCCTCTGACACCCAGGCCGGGGACACCACCGCGACCTCACCTTTGACGCCGTCCAACACAGCCACCACCGAAGGGCGCAGCATGCAGGCATCCGGCAATCCCAAAGGGTCCGGGTTCACATTTGGCAAATGCTCGACCAATCGGATCATATCATAGCCCAAAAAGCCAAACAGCCCAGCCGAGGCCTGCGGCAAATCATCCGGCAGATCGATCGTGCTTTCGGCAATCAAAGCCCGAAAATTAGCCAGCGGGTCACCATCCTGCGCGACAAAGCTTTCGCTATCAAAGCGCGCCTGACGGTTGATGCGGCTTTGCCTACCATGACACTGCCAAATCAAATCGGGTTTCATGCCGATAATCGAATAGCGCCCGCGCACCTCGCCACCCGTCACCGATTCCAGCATAAACGCGTCGCGTTTCGCCGCCGTCAGCTTCAGCATCAAGGACACAGGCGTGTCTAGATCCGCTGCAAGGCGCGTATAGACCACTTGGTTTTCGCCTGCTTCGTAAGCCTTGCGAAACTCTTCAAAAGACGGGATCAAAGCCACGAAATAGCCCTTTGTGTCTATGGCAACTGCGCGTGAACAGCGTTCAGCGCGTGTTGGTCAACTTCAATGTCAGCATTGCTCATGATCGAACGGCCAAAGGCCTGAAAGATATCCTGTGCAAGCGCTTGTGAAACCTGTTGCCCGATGATGGTCAACAACGCATTGTTTTCATCGCTTTGGTCATCAGCGGCAGTAATGGCATCCAGCTCGACGATTAAAACTTGATCATCAAACGCCAGGCTTTGCTCCTCGCCAAGCGTCATCTCAAACACAGTTTGCAAGAAATCCTGCGGCGTGTCCGGCACAAAGCTTCCCCGGGTCACATCGGTTTCCTGGACAACCACCAGACCCAGCGTGACGATGTCAGCGCCCGCGGCCATCTTGGCAAGCAGTGTTTCGGCCTTGGCATTCAATGCGGCAATCAAAGCGTCGTTGCGCCAGGCGGCGGCCACAGCGTCTTTGACCTCGTCAAACGGGGCAGGGGCCGCTTCGGTCTCTCCCTCAAGACGCAGGGCATAAATGCTACCGTCTTCCAGTGTTTCAATCTGTGGAAAATCGCTGTCGGTCACTTGCTGGGCCACGTTTTGAAAGTCTGCATAGCCTGCGATGCCAGTGTTCAATCCGGCGTGATAGCTGAGGCTGTCCAGAACCAAATCGGTTTCTTGCGCCAGTTCTTCCAGAGTTGCCCCTCCGGCCAGCAAGTCATCAACATCGTTGATCTGTGCATCAATCACCCGGCGCGCGCGATCAGCGGCCAGCGCATCCCGCAACATTGGCATGGCATCCTCAAAACTGGTGTTCTGGGCTTCCAGTACACCATTTACACGAAACAGGGCGGGGCCAAGATCCGTTGGCAGTGGGCCAACAACCGCGCCAACCTCTGCCGCAAAAACCGCCTCAGAGGCTGCGCCCAAACTGGCCAACGTCACATCACCCATATCCACATCTGAAAGCTGCAAGCCACGGGCTTCAACCAAGGTCTCAAAGCTTTGGTCTCCCGCGTTGACCGCCTCAATCGCTGCGGTGGCTTCGGCGTCGTCCCCAAACACCAAACGTTCGACCAAACGACGTTCTGGCTGATTGAACTCAGCGTCGCGTGCGTCGTATTCCGCACGCAGCGCCGCGTCATCAACTTCGACGCTGTCAATCAACATGGCCGGTGTCAGCCAAGCATAGGTGATCTCGCGGGTGGCCGGACGCATAAAGGCATCGGTGTTTTCGTCATAATAGCGGCGCAGTTCCGCATCCTCGGCCACGGCAATAGGCGTGTCCAAATGGGTTTCATTCAGCGTTGCAATCGAAAAGCTGCGCTGTTCACCCAGATATGAAATCAATGTCTGCGCATAGGTGTCTGGCATCTCTACGCCAGCGACCACCGCACCTTGCAACAGGCTGCGCGCCGCATCCTCACGCAGGCTGTCTTCAAATTCGCTTTCATTCTGACCCGAGTTTTGCAGCGCAAAACGGTAAGCATCCCGATCAAAATTGCCGTCCAGACCTTGAAAGGCTGCAATCGACAAAATCTGTTCACGCAGGTTCTCATCACCCATCGACAGGCCCAAACGCTCGGCCTCTGCATCAAGTGCGCGCTCGTTGAGCAATTGCGACAAAACCTGTTGATCCAGACCAAACTGCTGGGCTTGGGCAATGCCAATACGTTGGCCCGTTTGGGCCTCAAACGCACTCAATTGCTGCTGCAAAGCGCGGTAATATTGATCAACCTCAACGGATTTCCCGTTCACCGAGCCAACCGTTTGCACGTTGCCGCCCAGATTGGTGATCCCAAAGCCGCCGAGACCAAAAATCAAGAGGCCCATCAATATCCAGACCAGAGTTTTTGACAATGAAATATTCTTGGACATGCGGCCCCCTGTTTGGCGCAGAAAAACTGAGTTTGCGATGTCTACGACGGGGATGCAGGGGGGGCAAGGGGGAAGGGCGGTTGCACAGCGCGCTTCACAGCCAATTTTGTGCGATATAGCGGCCTAAGCCCGCAGATCGCCTTGTTTTTTATCACTATAGCTGCACAGACGTGCAAACAGCACGTCAATGGCATTTCGATCCACATTGGCAAAGGCAAGCCGCACCTGTTGCCCACCGTTGGGATCACCTTCCGGAGTAAACATCGTGCCCGGCAGGGACAGAACCTGCGCCTGCGTCACAAGTTCCTGCGCCAGTTCGGTGGAACTGCAGTCAAAGGGATGCTGCAAATATGCAAAATACGCCCCAAGCCCCAAAAGCTTCCACCCTCTGCGCTCAAGCTTTGGAAACGCCTCAGAAATTGCCGCCCGACGATCCAGAATTTCCAACCGTTCACCGGCCAGCCAGTCGCCCAGATTCTGCATGCCCCACAGCGCCGCATATTGCCCCAATTGGTTTGGGCAAATTGTAACGGTGTCCAGAAACTTTTCCATTTCGGCCAACCGGCTGGCACTGGCGACAACCGCCCCAACTCGGTGCCCAGTCAACCGGTAAGCCTTTGAAAAGGAATAAAGCTGTATCAGCGTTTCATCCCACTTATCATGCTGAAATAACCCATGTGGGGCCCCGGACCGGGAATCAAAATCGCGATAGGTCTCGTCCACGATCAGCGCCAATCCACGCTGCGCCGCAAGCGCGTAAAAAGCCGCCAACAGGCCTTCGGGGTATTCCGTGCCTGTTGGATTGTTCGGCGTCACCAGCACAATGGCCTTGGTGCGTGGCGTGATCAAAGCCTCTGCCGCTGCTGCCGAAGGGCACATATCTGCCCCGGTTTGCAACGGCACCGTGGTGACGCCCTGCATGTCCAACCACATTTTGTGATTGAAATACCAAGGCGTCGGCACGATCACCTCATCGCCCTCCTGGGTCAGGCTGGAAATCGCCGCTGCAAAGGCCTGATTGCATCCCGAGGTGATCGCAACCTGTGCGGCAGAAATCTGCCCGCCATAGGCCACGCTCCATTGCTGCGCCACTTCTGTGCGCAAATCTGGCAGGCCCAAAACATGCCCATACATATGCGCTTCAGGCACTTCTAAAGCAACCTGTGCGATATGCGCACGCAATGCCTGCGGCGGGGCTTGAACCGGGGCCGCCTGACTGACGTTGATCAGCGGTTGATCTGCCGAAAACACCAGCCCCTCAATCCAACGTCGAGCCTGCATGACCGGAGGTGAAAACGTCGCTTTTGTGCGGCTGCCCAAGGTTCCAAGCTCCTATGATGAGGTTGTTTTCAAGCGGGGTTTAGTCAGAACCGCGATAAGGTTGCACGTATTGCAAAGCCATATCCCAGGGGAAAAAGATCCAGGTGTCTTGGCTCACTTCAGTGATAAAACTATCAACCTGCGCGCGCCCCTTGGGCTTGGCATAAACCGTTGCGAAATGCGCTTTAGGATAAAGCTTGCGCACCAGTTCCAATGTCTTGCCGCTGTCAACCAGATCATCGATGATCAAGACGCCTTCGCCATCAGTGCCCATCAGCTCAGGGTCCGGGGATTTCAGCACTTTGGCTTCACCACGATCTTGGTTGGAATAGGATTTGACGCTGATGGTATCCACCACGCGCACGTCCAGTTCACGGGCAATGATCATCGCCGGGGCCATGCCGCCGCGCGTGATGGCCACAATGGCTTTCCAGGCCCCATTATCCGGGCCATTCCCATCCAAACGCCAGGCCAGCGCTCGGCTGTCGCGGTGGATTTGATCCCAGCTAATGTGAAAGCCCTTTTCGTGGGGCAGGCGATCATTCATCGGATGTCCTTTCCTTAAGAACGGTCAAGCAGCAAACGTAATCCCAATGCACCCAGCACAGCCGCTGCTACGCGGTCAAAAACCGGTTTCAGCCGCAGATACCCATCGCGTGCTGGCGCAGTCGAGAGCAAGAGGGCAAAACCTGTATAGCAAATCAGCTCGACCGCAAGATGGTTTGCAACAACAAAAGCCTTTTCGGCCCCAGAAATTTCGCGTGGAAAAATCACAAGCAGCACCGCCGAGGCAAACAAAACCGATTTGGGATTGGCCAGGTTCACTGACAGGCCGGCCACAAAAGCCCGCCTTTTGGGCAAGGGTGCAGTCTGTGTCACAAGGGGCTTGCGCGCGTGACGCCACATGCCAATCGCAATCCAGATCAAATAACCCGCGCCGGTGATTTTAAGCGCAAGATAGGCCCAAGGAAACAGTGCAAACACCGTATCCAGACCCAAAAGCGCCAAGCCGGTCCATGCGGCAGCCATCACCCCAAGTCCCGCGCCGGTTATAAGGCCCTGACGCAGCCCCCCGGTCAACGTGGACCGAATAGCAAACAACATCGCCGGACCCGGACTGGCGATGGCCGCTAGAAGGGTCAGGTTAAATGCAATCACATGCGTCAGATCCATAGAGCTACTTTTTAACCGTGGCGTCGATATCGGGCGCATCAACCGCCTTCATGCCAACCACATGATACCCGGCATCAACGTGCAGGTTTTCACCCGTGACGCCCGAGCCAAGATCGCTCAGCAGATACAGGGCAGAATTGCCCACATCTTCGATTGTCACGTTGCGGCGCAACGGTGAATTCAGCTCGTTCCACTTCATGATGTAACGGAAATCGCCAATGCCGCTTGCGGCCAATGTTTTGATCGGTCCTGCAGAAATCGCGTTCACGCGAATGCCGTCTTTGCCGAGATCCTCTGCCAGATACTTCACCGAAGCTTCCAGCGCCGCTTTGGCCACGCCCATAACGTTATAATGCGGCATAACCTGCTCGGCACCATAATATGTCAGCGTCAGTGCAGAACCGCCGTCTGTCATCAATTTTTCAGCGTGCTGCATCACCGTCGTAAAGCTGTAGCACGACACATCCATGGTCATCAAAAAGTTGTCGCGGCTGGTGTCGACATAGCGGCCGCGCAACTCGTTTTTGTCCGAAAAGCCAATCGCGTGCACGATAAAGTCCAGCTTGCCCCATTTTTCTTCGATCACGGCAAATGCCGCCGAAACAGAGGCCGGGTCCGAAACATCGCAATCAATCAGCGTTTCAACACCCAGTTTTTCTGCAAGTGGCACGACGCGCTTTTTGAAAGCATCGCCCATATAAGAAAACGCTAGCTCTGCGCCCGCATCAGCGCAGGCCTTTGCAATACCCCAAGCAATGGACTTGTCGTTGGCAAGGCCCATGATCAAGCCGCGTTTTCCGGCCATTAGATTATTTGACATTTGGACAACTCCGTCCCTTATTCCCGTTAAGGCACCTTTAGGCGATCAGCCGTTCTGCTTCAAGGTCAGCGCGTGTTGCGCATCATAACAATGTGACATCGGAGAGATGAAATGTCGGACAGAACCGGAATTTTTGCAGGCGACAATCCTTTCGACATTGCAAGGGCTTGGTTGGTAGAGGCCGAAAAAACAGAACCAAATGACCCCAATGCAATTGCCTTGGCCACAGCAGATGCAGATGGCATGCCAAATGCCCGCATGGTTTTGCTCAAGGAAATCGAAGAGTCGGCTTTTGTGTTCTATACCAATTACAACTCTGCCAAATCACAGGAAATAGAGCAGGGGGGCAAGGCCGCTTTTGTGATGCACTGGAAGAGTTTACGTCGCCAAGTTCGTGTGCGTGGCACGGTTGTTCGCGAAGACGGCCCGCAGGCAGATGCCTATTATAAATCCCGGTCCCTCAAAAGCCGTTTGGGGGCCTGGGCCAGCGACCAGTCACAGCCCTTGGGCTCACGCGCTGCTTTGGTGGCCAAAGTGGCCAAAGTGACCGCAGCCCATGGCACAGCCCCAAACCGGCCGCCTTTTTGGGGTGGCTACCGGCTAATTCCTACCGAGATTGAATTCTGGGCGGACGGTGCGTATCGGCTGCACGACCGCTTCGTTTGGCGGCGCGCAAATCCAACAGAAGGTTGGCAAACTATACGTTTGAACCCTTGATCTTGGCACCTCTGAAAAGGCAAGTCTATGAAAGGCTTAAGATTTTGCACTTGATGAAAAGCAACTTTTGCCGCAAATATAGTGGTACCTCGGGGATGGGGTGACGTTAGGTAAGGCATAAAGATGGAAAATATTTCTGCCCCAAAGATCAACGGGCAGGTGAAGTGGTTCGACCCCGTCAAAGGGTTCGGCTTTGTTGTGTCCCATACTGGTGGGCCAGACATACTTTTGCACGCCAATGTGCTTCGAAATTTCGGTCAAAGTTCTGTTGCGGATGGGGCCGCAATCGAATTGGTTGTTCAGGAAACAGATCGTGGGGTTCAAGCGGTAGAGGTGATCGCAGTTGCGCCACCCTTGTCAGTTGACCCAAACACACTTGATGATTTTCAGGACCTGACTGCCGAAGAACTTGCAGCGCTTCCGCTCCAAGCAGCGCGGGTGAAATGGTTTGATAAGGGCAAAGGCTTTGGGTTCGCCAATGTGTTTGGCCAGTCCGAAGATGTGTTCATTCACGTCGAGGTGTTGCGCCGCTGTGGTTTGGCAGAGTTGCAGCCCGGCGAGGCGCTTGCTATCCGTGTCATAGATGGAAAACGCGGAAAGATGGCCACCCAAGTTTGCGCATGGGAGACCGCCACCACAAAGGATGACTAGCCTATGTTCCAAAGATTGCGTCGGCTAAGAGCCTTCGGGCTTGCAGCAATCTTGAGCAGCTTGGCAGTCACCGCCTTCGCGCAATGCCGCAATGACACGGTGCATTTGCGCGGGGATTGGGGCAAAGCCCGTTTCTCGGTCGAAGTCGCCAATAACGCCGCGCAACGCACTCAGGGATTGATGGGGCGTCAAACATTACCCAAAGCCAGCGGCATGTTATTTGTCTTCCACCGCAGTCGCAATTTGGCGTTTTGGATGCGCAATACATTTGTGCCCTTGGATATCATCTATCTGAATGAAAGCGGTACAGTGGTGAATATCGCGCATAATACCGTTCCCTTGGATGAAACCCCGCTCCCCAGCGCTGGTCCCGCGCGCTATGTTCTGGAAATCAACGCGGGCCTGTCCAAAGCTCTAGGCATCGCGCCAGGCACCCAGCTGCGCCACCCCGCCGTGTTGCAACATAAAGCCGCCTGGTCCTGTCGCGATCCCCTTTAAGGAGCATTTTGGCGGGCTTGACCAAGCCTCTTTCCCACAATTTGGCAAACTCACGCCCGGCAGTGCGTTTGGCGTGGTACCAATCCGCGCCAAGAATAGCGATTTCAACGCGCGCTTTGAACTTGCGCATGAAAACCCTGTCTCGCTTTTCCAGCTCGTTGGCCCAGATGCGCGCCAACTTGGCGATCCTTCCCTGGCAACGCCCTGAAATAACTAAATAAAAAAAACTTTCGATTTGTGTGAATTTCCTCTTTTCATTCCCGGGCAGTATAGTTAAACCCTGCTGCACGGTCCGGGGCGTAGCGCAGTCTGGTAGCGCACCTGTTTTGGGTACAGGGGGTCGTGAGTTCGAATCTCGCCGCCCCGACCATTTTCTCTCAGAAGAAATAAAGACGAAATCCAGACCCTCGCAGGCGCGAGGGGGCATCGATTTAGTGTCACTTTGGTCTCAATTTTTAGGCAACATTACAAATTGTGCCTATCTTTTGATTGGCTGGATTTTTTTTTGGATCGGTCAACAAGTCACCATATATATAGTGTTAATGATTGGTTAACGACTATATCTTGTGGATAAATGGCAAACTTATCCAGATGTTCAAAAAAAATGTGTGGTTTTGCAAGGACTTCTTAGGTGCGGTAAATGCAGGGCCTGTGGATGACATATTTTTCGCGGCAAACAGGAATCAGAGACTGTGGAAAAAACAAAGTTGATAAAGTTTTCGTCAACAAAAAATCCCGCCGAAAATCAAAATAAAATCGTTGACCATTGGCCACGCAATACGCCAAATTACCCCTGCAGGTTCAATCTCCACTATATATAGTGTGATGGTGGCCGCTAAGGGGCTAAATACAGAATAATTGGTCCAGAGAGATCTGGGGCGCGCGATGACAGTCATGTCAGCGATCAAGATAGTTTTGCCTGTTGCGGTGCGATGTTCAGACAACTGAATTTGCACGAATTGTATGAACGGTACTCTTAGACTTCTGGGGCAAAAATGAAGATCGAAAGAAAATTTACGTCAGCCGAGCAGGGCGCTTACGCAGGGCTGAACTTTGTAAGCACAACATCAGAAATCCGCAATCCTGACGGGTCGATTGTGTTCAAACTTGACAACGTCGAGGTGCCCTCCAGTTGGAGCCAGGTTGCATCGGACGTCATTGCGCAGAAATATTTCCGCAAAGCTGGCGTGCCCAGCAAACTAAAGCCGGTCAAAGAAAAAGACGTACCTGCCTTTCTTTGGCGCTCTGTGCCAGCCGAAGGCGCGGAGATGGGCGGCGAGACCAGCGCCAAACAGGTGTTTGACCGTCTTGCGGGCGCATGGACCTATTGGGGTTGGAAAGGCGGCTATTTCAGCACCGAATCTGACGCTCAGGCCTATTATGATGAAATGCGCCACATGTTGGCGACTCAACGCGCCGCACCGAATTCTCCGCAGTGGTTCAACACCGGGTTGCATTGGGCCTATGGCATCGATGGCCCGGCGCAGGGCCACCACTATGTCGACTATAAGACCGGCAAATTAACCAAGTCCAAATCTTCTTATGAACACCCTCAACCGCATGCCTGCTTTATCCAATCGGTTTCCGACGATCTGGTGAATGATGGCGGTATCATGGATCTATGGGTGCGTGAGGCGCGCCTGTTCAAATATGGCTCTGGTACGGGCACCAATTTTTCCAGCCTGCGCGCGGATGGCGAAAGCCTCGCCGGAGGCGGGAAATCCTCTGGCCTTATGGGCTTTCTCAAGATCGGGGATCGGGCCGCAGGCGCGATCAAATCAGGCGGCACCACCCGTCGAGCAGCCAAGATGGTGATCTGTGATGCCGACCACCCGGACATCGAAGAATTCATCAATTGGAAAGTGAAGGAAGAGCAGAAAGTGGCGTCTATTGTCGCCGGCTCTAAGATGCACGAAGCCAAGCTGAATGACATTTTCAGCGCCATTCGTGGCTGGGATGGCTCAACCGAAGACGCGGTTGATCCAAAGAAAAATGACCAGTTGAAAACCGCCATTCGTGGTGCAAAAAAGACTGCAATCCCAGAAACATACGTCAAACGCGTGCTGGACTATGCCAAACAGGGATACACCAGCATCGAGTTCCCCACCTATAACACAGACTGGGACAGCGAAGCCTATGCCTCGGTGTCGGGTCAAAATTCCAACAATTCAATTCGTGTCACCGACAGCTTTCTTAAAGCCGTGCGCGAAGACAAAGATTGGGAATTGATCCGCCGCACCGACGGCAAGGTCGCCAAGACCATCAAGGCCCGCGATCTGTGGGAACAAGTGGGCCACGCAGCATGGGCCTGCGCCGATCCCGGCATTCAATTCCACGACACGGTGAATGCATGGCACACCTGCCCAGAAGACGGCGAAATTCGCGGCTCTAACCCGTGTTCTGAATATATGTTCCTGGATGACACGGCCTGTAACCTGGCCTCCATGAACCTGCTGACCTTCCTCAAGGATGGCACATTCCAAGCCGACGACTACATCCATGCCACGCGGCTTTGGACGGTCACCTTGGAAATCTCAGTGATGATGGCGCAATTCCCGTCCAAGGAAATCGCCCAACGTTCCTACGACTTCCGCACCTTGGGTCTGGGCTATGCCAATATCGGCGGCCTGTTGATGAACATGGGCTTTAGCTATGATTCAGACGAGGGCAGGGCGCTTGGCGCAGCCCTCACAGCGATCCTAACCGGCGTGTCCTATGCCACATCCGCGGAAATGGCGGGTGAATTGGGGGCCTTTCCGGGCCACGCTAAAAACGCAGACCACATGCTGCGCGTCATCCGCAATCACCGCAATGCGGCCTATGGCGCCACAGAAGGCTATGAAAAGCTCGACGTCAAACCCGTGCCGCTTGATCTGGCCAATGTGCCGGATCAGACCCTTGGCAAACTCGCCATGGCCGCATGGGACGAAGCTTTAGAACTCGGTGAAAAACACGGCTATCGCAACGCGCAGGTTTCGGTGATTGCCCCAACCGGCACCATCGGACTGGTGATGGATTGCGACACCACCGGCATCGAACCTGATTTTGCTTTGGTGAAATTCAAAAAACTTGCTGGCGGCGGCTATTTCAAAATCATCAACCGGTCGGTGCCAGCCGCGTTGGAAAAACAAGGCTATGCCTCTGCCCAAATCGAAGAGATCATCGCCTATGCGGTTGGACACGGCACCCTGGGCAACGCGCCTGCCATCAACCCAACCACTTTGGTCCAGCACGGCTTTACCCAAACCGAACTCGACAAGATCGAAGCCTCGCTTGCGACCGCCTTTGACATTCGCTTTGTCTTTAACCAATGGACCCTGGGCGAAGAATTCTGCACTGGCCCGCTTGGCATCCCTGCAGCAAAACTCAACGATCCAGAGTTTAACCTGCTGTCACACCTCGGCTTCACCAAAGCCGACATCGACGCTGCAAATGACCATGTTTGCGGCACCATGACGCTGGAAGGCGCGCCGCATCTTAAGGACGAACATCTGTCGATCTTTGACTGCGCCAACCCCTGTGGCAAAAAGGGCAAACGCTATCTGTCTGTTGACAGCCACATCACCATGATGGCCGCCGCGCAGTCGTTTATTTCCGGTGCGATTTCCAAAACCATCAACATGCCAAACGACGCCACCATTCAGGAATGCCAAGAGGCCTATGAGCGCTCTTGGTCCTTGGGTGTGAAAGCCAACGCGCTTTATCGCGATGGTTCCAAACTCAGCCAACCATTGGCGGCGGCGCTGATCGAAGACGACGAAGAAGCCGAAGAGATCCTTGAAACCGGCACACCGCAAGCCAAAGCACAGGTGATCGCCGAAAAGATCATCGAAAAAGTCATCGTCAAAGAGCTGGTCAAATCGCACCGCGAGAAAATGCCAGAGCGCCGCAAGGGCTATACCCAAAAAGCGGTGGTCGGGGGCCACAAGGTCTATTTGCGCACCGGTGAATATGCCGACGGTAATCTTGGCGAAATCTTTATCGACATGCATAAAGAGGGCGCAGGCTTCCGCGCGATGATGAACAACTTCGCAATCGCGGTCTCTGTCGGGTTGCAATATGGCGTGCCACTGGAAGAGTTTGTCGACGCCTTTACCTTCACTAAATTCGAGCCTGCGGGCATGGTGCAGGGAAATGACTCTATCAAAAATGCAACCAGTATCCTGGATTATATCTTCCGAGAACTGGCTGTTTCTTATCTAGATCGAACAGATTTGGCGCATGTCAAGCCAGAGGGCGCTGCCTTTGATGATCTGGGTCGCGGCGAAGAAGAAGGCGTCTCCAACGTCAAAGAACTAAGCGAAAACGCTGCCAATAAATCCCTCGAGGTGCTCAAGCAGATTTCCTCTACTGGGTATCTGCGCAAGCGCATGCCACAAGAGTTGCTTGTGCTGAACGGTGGTGCCGATCCAGAGGCGGCTTTGCAATCTTTGGTACCAGAGGTTGTGGATGCCGGTCTGACCACGGTTGCGACCACGACAACCCTGACCAGCGCCACCAGCTTGGACCAACGCACCAAAGCCAAGATGCAAGGCTATGAGGGCGATCCATGCGGCGATTGCGGCAATTACACTTTGGTGCGCAACGGCACCTGCATGAAATGCAACACCTGCGGCGGTACTTCTGGCTGCAGCTAACCAACCTCCGGTGGTCTATTTTGGCCACCATCCCTCGGCGGGGGGGATAAGCCCCGCCACGAATATCGACTTCTAGGGTGGGTGCGCCCATCCTGATACGACACTCAGACCGCAGGCAAAAAAACACGAGCAGTAATATAACTGAGTTTGAGTGGCGAAACTGGGGGGCATTGCCCCCCAATTTTCATTTGGGTCTTGCGTGTCGCATTTGCGCCTTTCTTTCTGTTGATTGACTGAAATGAGAATGCCAATAAAGGGTGAAGTTTAGATTAAGGTGCTGGGCCGTTACAAAATGCCGATTGATTGGCGATTGCCGCGCCGCATTCACATACGCGCGCTTGTTTCGCGCGAAACATCTTTTAACGCGCGAATCGTACGTTTCAGGCCGTGAAACGTACAAATTGTACAAATAATCAGAAATGTAGGCAGCGCACGGTGGCCTAAGAATGGGCGTCCAAAACATCACCATATATATAGCGCGGGCCACGGCCGTTTTTACGCATTCTGTCCTGTGGATTGTACAGTTTACAGGCTTTTAGCGACAGGCAGCCACAGCCAATACAGCCATCTAACTTGTCGCGCAGTGCCTGCATTTGTGCCAGCCGACGGTCAAGATCTGTGCGAAACACCTTTGAAATCCGTTCCCAATCCGCCTTGGTAGGTGTGCGATTTTCTGGCAAGGTTTCAAGGGTTTGGCGAATTTCAGCGATTGAAAACCCCATGCCCTGGGCAATCATCACAAACGACAACCTGCGAATATCAGCGCGTTCATATCGACGTTGGCCGCCCGCATTGCGAAACGGGGTGACCAACCTTTCTTCCTCATAGAATCGGATGGCCGAGGGCGCGAGGCCCGTTCGGTCAGATATCTGACCAATGCTCAGGCCCTTATTTGTTATCTGTCTGACAACCAATGATATTTTCCTATTGAGTTCAAGTATACTTGAGAGATTAGAAATATTTCATCACGTTTTCAACAAGAAATGGAGTTTGAAATGCGTCTAGAACATTTAAATGTCACTGTCGCCGATCCCAAAGGCACCGCCGCATTGTTACAGGATTTGTTTGATTGGCAGATCCGTTGGGAAGGCACCGCCAAAGACAATGGCTATACTGTTCATATCGGCGAGGCCGAGACATATTTGGCATTATATTCGCCCAATAAGGAATTGAATAATAAAGAAAATACCTATTCAACTTTGTCAGGCTTAAATCATATTGGCGTTGTGGTGGAGGATCTTGCTGCGGTGGAAAATCGGGTGATCAATGCTGGCTTTAAACCGCATAACCACGCCGATTATGAACCGGGCCAACGGTTTTACTTTGATGGGCCCGAGGGCATCGAATTCGAAGTTGTCAGCTATAGTTAACCTTTTGAATTTGCGGAACCCCGGTCTCTCTCCGCAAAATGGGTTGATTTTCCGAACTTGACCCACAGGGGGCGACTTACTAAAGTCGCCCTCATGAACAAGGCAAAAAACATCATTATTTGCTGCATTACCTGCTGAAATATTCGCGCGGGCCGTTCTTCTATTCCAAAAATCTTGTGAAGTTGATAAGTCCGCTGGGGAACTGCCGTGCAAGGACGAGCCATGACTTCGAGCCAGACCGTGATCAAGCTACACAATACAAAAACCCGTTCAAAACAGGTGTTTACGCCAATTGATGCGCAGAATGTGCGCATGTATGTCTGTGGCCCGACGGTTTATGATCGGGCGCATTTGGGGAATGCGCGTCCGGTTGTGGTGTTTGATATTCTGAATCGTTTGTTGCGTCACGTTTACGGCGAGACCCATGTGACCTATGCGCGGAACTTCACGGATGTTGACGACAAAATCAACACTCGCGCTGCAGAGAGCGGCCGCGATATCTCGGAAATCACCGAAGAAACAATCACTTGGTTCCTGCAGGACATGGCAGCCCTAGGTGCCAAAGACCCAGACCTCATGCCCCGCGCAACTCAATATATTTCACAAATGGTGGCGATGATCGGGGATCTGATAAACAAAGGCCACGCCTACGCCGCCGAAGGTCATGTGTTGTTTTCGGTCGAAAGTTACAAAGAATATGGTGCCTTATCAGGGCGTTCCGTTGACGACATGATCGCTGGTGCCCGCGTCGAAGTGGCCCCCTATAAGCGCAACCCAATGGATTTTGTGCTGTGGAAACCATCGTCTGATGATCTGCCCGGTTGGGAAAGCCCTTGGGGCCGTGGTCGTCCTGGTTGGCACATAGAGTGTTCTGCCATGGCCCATGACCTTTTGGGGCAAAGCTTTGATATACACGGGGGGGGCAATGATCTGATGTTCCCGCACCATGAAAACGAGATTGCACAAAGCTGCTGCGCCCATCCAGATGGCACGTTTGCCAAGGTTTGGATGCACAATGAAATGCTGCAGGTCGAGGGCAAGAAGATGTCCAAGTCTCTTGGAAACTTCTTTACTGTCAGGGACTTGCTGGACAAAGGTGTTCCGGGCGAAGTGATCCGTTTTGTGTTTTTGTCTACCCATTATGGCAAGCCAATGGACTGGACAGAGAAGAAGGCTGGTGAAGCCAAGGCGACGTTGCTCAAGTGGTATAGGATGGTAGATAACGCGGAGGACGAAACCGTGCCGCAAGCGATGATCGATGCCCTGGCTGATGATCTTAACACGGCAAAGGCTTTAACAGAGTTGCATTCTTATGCTTCAAAAGGTGATTCCGCAGCGCTTTCTGGTGCGATGCGGTTTCTTGGGCTACTTGGTGATCGCCTGCCAGACTGGGCTGCGAAACCGTCGGTGGATTTGTCATATTTTGAAAATATGCTTGCGGCTGCACGTGAAAAAGCGATGGAAACCAAAGACTTCTCTGGCGTAGATGATCTTAAGAAAACCTTTATGCAAGCCGGTGTAGAAGTGCGTATGAGCAAAGATGGCGTCGAACTATTGCCTGCTGCAGGGTTTGACATGACCAAATTGGAGGCGCTCAAATGACCAAAGAACGCCTCTATATATACGACACCACATTGCGTGATGGTCAACAAACACAAGGTGTACAATTTGCGACAGCGGAAAAGCTGCAGATAGCCCAGGCCTTAGACAATTTGGGCGTTGACTACATCGAAGGTGGCTGGCCAGGTGCCAATCCAACTGACAGCGAATTCTTTGAGAAAGCCATTGAAACAAAGGCTATTTTGACTGCCTTTGGCATGACGAAACGCGCGGGCATGTCCGCAGAAAATGACAGTGTATTGTCTGCGGTATTAAATGCCGGAACGCCAGCGGTTTGTCTTGTGGGCAAGACGCACGACTTTCATGTAAAGACCGCGCTTGGCATATCACTCGATGAAAACATTGAAAACATTGAGAAATCTATCGCTCACCTTGTGGCAAGAAAACGGCAAGCCCTGTTTGACGCCGAGCATTTTTTTGATGGGTTCAAGGCCAATCGCAGCTATGCCATTCGCGCTGTTACCGCTGCCTATAAGGCCGGAGCGCGCTGGATTGTATTGTGTGACACCAACGGTGGGGCCCTGCCAGACGAGGTGCAAATTGCGACCCGCGCAGTGATTGAGGCAGGCATCCCCGGGGACCACCTAGGCATTCACACCCATAATGACACCGAACAAGCGGTCGCAAATTCACTTGCGGCCATCAACGCTGGCGCGCGGCAAATTCAAGGCACTTTGAATGGGTTGGGAGAGCGATGCGGCAATGCAAACCTGACAACGCTGATCCCAATTCTACTGTTAAAAGAACCCTACACGAGCCGATTTGAGACCGGTATTAGTTCCTTGGGATTAAAGGATATTACGCGAATTTCGCGTATGTTGGATGACATTCTTAATCGCGTACCATCCAAGCAATCTGCCTTTGTAGGGGCAAGTGCCTTTGCCCATAAAGCAGGTCTACACGCAAGTGCCATTCTAAAAGATCCAACAACTTACGAACACGTTGATCCTGCCACGGTGGGCAACGAACGTGTCATTCCGATGTCAAACCAAGCCGGACAATCTAATTTACGTCGTCGATTGGCCGAAGCCCGGATTCCAGTGGAGAAGGGCGATCCAGCATTGGCACGGATCCTTGAGCGGATAAAAGAGAAAGAGGCCGAGGGGTATTCTTTTGATACCGCTCAGGCCAGCTTTGAACTTTTGGCGCGCAAAGAATTGGGTCTGCTGCCAAACTTTTTCGAAGTGAAACGCTACAAAGTTACAGTTGAGCGGAGAAAAAACAAACGAAATAAGATGGTTAGCCTGTCCGAAGCCGTGGTTGTTGTCAAAGTCGGTGGCGATAAGAAAATGTCTGTCAGCGAGTCAATGGACAATACCGGTTCGGATCGTGGGCCAGTGAACGCGCTTTCCAAAGCCTTGGCCAAAGACCTTGGACCGTATCAGGATGTTATTGATGATATGCGGTTGGTGGATTTCAAAGTGCGGATCACTCAGGGTGGCACAGAGGCCGTGACCCGGGTTATCATTGACAGCGAAGATAGTCAGGGACGCCGTTGGTCGACTGTTGGTGTTTCAGCCAATATCGTTGACGCTTCGTTTGAAGCACTGGTTGATGCGACCATATGGAAACTCTTGCGCGATGGTGCAAAACCAATTTAATCCAAAGGCTTAACGCATGAACCACGATATTGCGGCCTGCGCTTCAATTGTGCAGCGGGCAGATGCAGACAGGTTTTTGGCAATCATGTCAGCGCCTTTGGCGGCCCGTGAAAAACTGTTTCCGCTGTTTGCTTTTAACATCGAGGTTTCTAAAGCGCCGTGGGTCACCCAGGAAACAATGATTGCCGAAATGCGTTTGCAGTGGTGGCGAGACGCGCTTGAACAGATTGCCACAGGCCAAGACATTCGACGTCACGAAGTTGTAACGCCTTTAGCGGGTGTGTTGCCTGCATCGATGGTGCCTCTGTTGGATCAGATGATCGAGGCGCGTCGCTGGGACATCTACAAAGACCCGTTTGTGGATGAGGCTGATTTTCAGCGGTATATCGACCAGACGGCAGGCAATCTGATGTGTGTTGCTTGTGGGCTTATGGGTGAATTTCCTGAAAATCTGGTGCGGGCCGTGGCTTATGCCGATGGTCTTGCGCGTTGGTTTCAGGCCATTCCGGAACTAGAAGGTCAAAGCCGCATTCCGCTGGTTGATGGGCGCCCAGAGGCCTTAGTGAGATTGGCGCAGCACGGGCTTGAGAAATTGAATGCGCCTAGGGTGGTTGACCCAGCCATCGTGCCGGTTCTAAGAATGGCGTGGCAAGCAAAAACAATTTTAAAACAAGTTGTTAGATCTCCTGATCGGGTTGCCAGTGGTGCTCTTGGCACGAGCGAATTCTGGAAGAAATCAAAGCTGTTTTGGTTAACGACGACCAGCACGTGGTAAGGAGCCAAGGGAGCTGTAGTCACTTAGTCTTTTGCCCTCTTCCTCGACAAATAGGCCGGGCAGGATCGACACCGTTTTGATTTGATCAACCCGGAGGCTTTCAAATTGGTCCGTGGTTTCACACCAGGCCACCAGCGTCCAAACCCGCCCCCAATAGTCCAATTTAAGCGGCCGAACCTCTTGAACGGACTGATCTGCGAATGTCAGTTTCAGGCGCTGCCGTGCGCGGATCGCTGATCTTAAAGATGGCAGGTGCTGAAATGCCTCAGCTGCATCTGCGAACGGATAAACGGCAAACCCGAAACTTTTTGGGGCTGCCGTTTCGTCTTCTGGCAGCACAGCGTCAATTTTTGCAGACAAGGATTCAGCCGCGGTTTTCATTTCCTCGTCCATGCTATAGCCAATTGCCGCCAGACCAAGGTGCAGGGCTTCAAGCTCATTAACTGTCAGATTAAGAGGGGGCAGGGTGATTGCCGCTCTCGCAGAGTATCCAAGGCCACGCTCACCCTCAACGGGAACACCACTGACAACCAATGTGTCCATGTCACGGTAAATCGTGCGCACCGACACATTAAGGTCCTCTGCCAGGTCCTCTGCGCGGTGTAGATTGCCGTCTTTCAGCGTTTGTACAAGTGCATAAAGGCGTTGTGCGCGTTTCATCGTGATTCCCTTGGCGAGCGATATTGCTACTGACATTTTTCTGACAACTGACAGAATAATGTCATAATTCAAAGCCAATTGCAGTCATTCTCTGTCTCAGAACGGTGTTTGGCGCTTTTCGCCACGTGATCAAACGACTATTTATTGTGGCGAGACATAGAGGGCGCTGGACTGCGCCCAGATTGGGAGAAATATCATGTTGAACAATATCGGCCTTCCAGGCCTTCTTTTGATTGCTGTTGTGGTTTTGGTTCTGTTTGGCCGCGGCAAAATCAGCTCGTTGATGGGCGAAGTGGGCAAAGGCATCACGGCATTTAAAAAAGGTGTGAACGACAGCACCAAAGAGCTTGAAGAAGGCATCAACGACGAAGCCAAAGACGTGACCCCAGCCGACGAAAAAGACAAGGCGTAAGCCATGTTTGATCTGGGTTGGACCGAACTTCTTGTGATTGGCATTGTGGCGTTGATCGTTGTCGGGCCAAAAGACTTGCCTGTGTTGTTTCAGCAAGTTGGCCGCTTTGTCGGCAAGGCGAAGGGCATGGCGCGAGAGTTTTCGTATGCGATGAATCAAGCCGCGGACGAAGCCGGCGTCAAAGATGCCGCGTCGTCTTTTAAAAGCGCTACAGATGGTTTGAATTCGATCAGCAACCCAGCCAAAGCAGCGATGGATTCTGTCAAAGATGCCACAAAATCGATGACGTCCTTGGACTTGGATGGCGACGAAAAGCCAGACGAAAAACCCGCAGACAAGTTATCAGAAGCCCGTGCCGCTGCCGCCGCTAAGATCCAAGAAGCGACGGCGCAGAAGGCCCAGGCACGACTTGATGCGGAAAAAGCCATCGCTGAAGCGAAAGAGACAGAATGAGTCATACTGAAGAGATCGAAGAGAGCGCTGCGCCGCTGATAGAGCATCTTGCCGAATTGCGTACGCGCTTGATTCGCGCTGTAATCGCCTTTTTGATCGGCATGATTGCCTGTTTTGCCTTTGGCGGACAAATCCTTGATTTTCTATTGATACCAATTGAAAACACGATGCGCGAATTGGGTAATCCCAATCCTGTGATGCAATATACCGCGCCGCAGGAATATTTTTTCACGCTTATTCGGATTTCTATGGTCGGTGGTTTGGCCCTGTCATTCCCGGTGATTGGATATCAGCTTTGGCGATTTGTGGCGCCGGGCCTCTACAAGAACGAAAAGAACGCATTCTTACCATTTATGATCTGGTCCCCAGTGTTGTTTTTGATTGGCGCGACCTTTGCGCATTTGGTTGTTGTTCCATTGGCAATGGCGTTTTTCCTTGGGTTTGCGGACCTGCCATCCTATTTGGCAGCGCTTGTTGGCGATGGTGATCTGGCCGAACCCGGGGTTGCGCTGCCAGCCACTGCAGTTCGCGATAGCGGCATCGACATTGTCTTTAACGGCAAAGTTAATGAAACGCTTGATATCACATTGAAAATGATAGTTGCGTTTGGACTGTGCTTTCAATTGCCAGTCTTGCTGACCCTGATGGGCAAAGCAGGTCTTGTGAGCGGCGATGGCCTGGCCAATGTGCGCAAATATGCTGTGGTTGCCATCTTGCTATTGGCCGCTTTGGTAACCCCGCCTGACGTGATTACCCAGTTGATCCTGTTTGTGGTTGTTTATGGGCTTTATGAGATCTCCATTTTCCTTGTGCGACGGGTTGAAGTGAAGCGTGAAGCCAAATTGCGGGCCGAAGGCTATTACGACGATGACGAAGAAGCCTTTGACGAGGAAATGCAAGACCATGGGAAATAAGTCCCTAAGGCGTATTGCTGCGGCGCTAGAGCGTATGTCTCCGGCCCCGCAGCCCGTACCAAATTTTGACAGTGCAGAAGCTTTTGTTTGGCATGTCGAGCCGGATCGTTTGGTTCCCGTAGCCAATGTAAGCCGTGTTGCCATAGATCTTTTGATCGGTGTTGATCGGTCGCGCGATACATTGTTGCAAAACACACTGCAGTTTGCCCGCGGTTTGCCCGCAAACAATGCGTTGCTGTGGGGGGCCCGCGGCATGGGCAAATCCTCACTTGTAAAAGCAGTACACGCAGAGGTACTTGCGCAGGGGCACGCGCTCAAGATCGTAGAACTGCAACGCGAAGATCTGCCCAGTGTCTCGCGCTTGCTCAATTTGCTGCGCGATCGCTCAGAACAGTTTTTGCTCTTTTGCGATGATTTGTCATTTTCGCATGATGACCAACACTACAAAAGCCTCAAGGCAGTTTTGGATGGCGGAATCGAAGGGCGACCGGATAATGTGGTATTTTATGCGACATCCAATCGCCGCCACCTGATGCCGCGTGACATGATTGAAAATGAACGATCATCAGCGATCAACCCTTCAGAGGCCGTCGAAGAGAAGGTTTCCCTATCTGATCGTTTTGGCTTGTGGCTTGGGTTTCACCCCTGCAGCCAAGACGAGTATCTATCGATGATTGATGGATATTGCACAGCCTATGGGTTGGCTGTTGACGCGGACACGTTGCACGCCGAGGCCATAGAATGGCAGGCCACACGCGGCGGTCGGTCTGGTCGGGTTGCTTGGCAATTCTTCACCGACCTTGCAGGGCGGCAAGGTGCGACCTTGTCATAAAAACTGAAAAGTTCCCAAACGCGCGGCGTTGCGCGCGCGTTTGGGTCAGAAACTAGTTGAGATAGGGCGTAGGGTCGACGCTATCAAAACCTTTGCGCACCTCAAAATGCACATAGCTATCTTTTTGGGGAATCGCAGCAATCTTTTGGCCGCGAGTGACCTTGCTTCCTTTGGAAACGTTAATATTTTCAACGTTATAATAGACGGTCATGATATTGTTGGCATGCCGAATAACTACGATTTTCACATCATCCGCATCTGTTGTGATCGCTGCAACTGTGCCGTCGGTAGCTGCCTTTACGGTGCTTCCAGCAGAAGCTGAAATGTCGATACCGTTGTTTTTACCCTTTGAATAGGCACGCACGATCTTGCCGTCCACGGGGTAGGTCATGGCCGTTTTTGCAACGGGTTTGGTCTGTGTCTTACCAAGATCGGGAGACTTTGGTTTCTCTACAGGTTTTGCAGACTCAGGTTTTGGCAGGGGCTTTGCTGCACTTGGCGGTGTGGGGGTAGGAGAGCCTTGACCAGGGGCAGGTGTTGCTTTTGCACTGCGTGCGACCGGTCTTGGGCTAGTTGACGGCGCGGAGGGTTGCTGGGGCGGGATCAATAAGATCTGGTTTTCACGGATCGTGAAACTTTGGCCCAAGCCGTTCCATTCCGCCAGCGAACGCACCGACACATTATAGAGCCGCGAGATAGTAAAGGCAGTTTCTCCCCGCTCTACGGTATGGCGAATAGGTTCAAACCCGACCTGCGCATCGTCGTTGTCTTGCTGGGGCGCGTCTTCCAGCGTTTCTGTTTCAACCGTTGGCGTTGCGCTGTTGATGGCGCGGCCGGCCAGCGAAGAAATATCAACATCAGATGGTGAAATGATTTGGCCAGAGCCACCCGTGGCAGCTGAAGGTTCTGTGACCCGATGCGGCAGCGCAACAATTTCCCCATTACGCAATGCGTCGTCAGGTTTGACTGCGTTATAAGAGGCCACTTCTTCTGCATCTAGGCCAATGCGATTTGCTACATCAGCGACAGTGTCACCGCGGCGCGCTACGGCCACCTGATAATTCGGATAAGAAATGATGCCACGGTTATCTGGCGTAGGTCTCGCTGCGGTCGGCGTTGTCGCAGCCGCTGTAGTGTCTAATTGCTGACCAAGTCCGCCGCGCAGATCCAGATCAAACGGGCCTTCACAGGCCGCCAAAAGCGCTGTGGCAGAGGCGACCATGGCAATGGTCCTTAGCGGTCGCAGGGAAACTGTCATCTCGATATCCTCGTGGAGCCCCGGTTTGTTATGCTTGAGGCTTCTTTTACGGGTTACATGCTAAGGGACAACGGGCAATTGCGCTGACCCTTCACCAAATACCTGGTCATATAGGCGAGAAAACGCCTAATTGTCACGCGCCAAACCTTCGATCAGTGGCACAAATCGCACCGGGCGTAGCTCTTCATATTCAAATCCATCGGCATGCCGTTCAACGCGTATCATGCTTTGCACGGTATCCGATTGGCCAACAGGCAAAACCATAATTCCGCCAACCTTTAATTGGGCAAGCAATGGACCCGGCGCGTCTTCAGCGGCCGCAGTAACTATGATGCGATCAAATGGGGCCTGATCTGGCAAGCCGTGGCTGCCATCAGATGTAAAGGCAGTGACATTTGCCAAATCCAGATCTTCAAATATTTTCTTGGCACCCTGTACAAGACGGCGATGGCGATCAACTGTATAGACCCGGCGTGCAAGCTGGCTGAGGATCGCAGCCTGATAGCCTGAGCCGGTTCCAACCTCTAAGACTTTGTCTCTGGGTTCAACATTTAAGGCCTGAGTCATTAGGCCAACAACAGAGGGCTGGCTGATCGTTTGACCACAAGCAATCGGTAGGGGGGTGTCTTCGTAGGCTCGTTCTGCAAACAGCCCTTTGACAAAGCTGCCACGATCAATGCGTTCCATCGCGGTCAAAACGCGTGCGTCAGTGACCCCTTTGCTGCGCAGAGCGAACATAAATTGCATTTTACGTTGGGCAATTGGCTCTATCATTCCAGGTCTTTCAAGGATGCGATCATATCATGCGCAGTCAGATCCGCCCGCATTGGGGTGACCGAAATATAGCCATCCAAATTGACATTTGCATCTGTATTTTCTGCAGCCTCGGCGCGTTGATCGCCGCCTCGTACCCAAAGAAACCTTCTGCCAGTCGGGCTGGTGTCCGCCTGAACTGAAAAATTCGTGTTAGAACGACGCCCCTGAGCAACCACTTTAATACCTTTAACAGCAGCGGCGGGCACAGGTGGGAAGTTCACATTGTAAAACAGTTTATATGCATCGCCGTCGTCACGATGCCTGGCCATGATTTTTTGAACGACATCAGCGCCAAATGCCGCTGCGGCCTCGAAAGGATTTTCTAGACCAGCGTTGTCGGGACCATAGTATTGCGAAAGGGCCAAGGCCGGAATAGATTGCAGCGCGGCTTCCATCGCGGCCCCAATCGTGCCGGAATAAAGCGTATTTTCAGCAGAATTGTTGCCGCGGTTCACACCAGACAGTACTAAATTTGGTTTGGCATCCGCCATCACATCATAAAGTCCTGCAAGCACGCAATCAGCCGGACTGCCTTCGGCTGCGAACCGTCTTTCGCCCATTTTAGCAATCATGGTGGGATGGGTATAGCTGATGCAATGGCCAACGCCGGATTGTTCAAAGGCTGGCGCAACGGTCCAAACTTCGCCATCTGGGCCAGCAACCGTTTTGGCAATGGCTTCCAGAATTGCCAGCCCGGGCGCGTTGATACCGTCATCATTGGTGATAAGAATGCGCATATACCTGATCCCTGAAAGTGTTTCACTCTCTCTAGGTGAGAGACCAAGTCGGGGCAAGCATTTGGCAATAAATCAAACGAAACGCCGCAGAAATACCACGGCAGTTTCAAGGGTCTTTGCGGTTACAAAGACAGGTCTTTGATCAAGCGACGGGCTTCGTCCTGCGGTTTGGCCAAAGGTGCTCTGTCTTCGCCAGGGAAAAAGCGCGCACGTGTTCCGGTGGGCATTGCAGAAGGGCTCAGAATAGAGACTTTGGGACCCGTGGTTTTTGTCTCGAGTTGCCAGCTGCGCGCAAGCGCAACTTGCGCTGCCTTGGTGGATCCGTAAGCGCCAAAAAACTTTTCGCCCCCACGCGGATCATCAAAGAACACCGCGTGCCCGTCTTTGCCCAACAAAGGCGTCAAGAACGGAATGAGCTGGCCAACGGCAGTCACATTTGCCGCTATAGACTTGGACCAATCCTTTTGATCCAAATGCCCAACCGGCGTCAGGGGCGCACCATGCACAGCGGCATGGACCCAAAGATCGATCTTACCCCACCGATCAAAAATCGACCTACAAAGCTGTGCCATTGCATCAACGTTTGTAATGTCCATCGGGGCCAAAGTGGCCTGACCACCCTTGGCTTTGATACGGTCATCAAGGTCTTCAAGCCCACCAACGGTGCGCCCAACGGCAACAACGTGATAGGCGGGTGCAAGCGCTTCTGCGAAGGCAAATCCAAGCCCGCGAGAAGCTCCGGTTATCAAGGCAATTTTTTCAGTCATAAGGTCGTGTGCCGCGTTCAGGAGCGGATTTCAAGGGGATGTTTTGGCGCAGGTCAGTCTTTGTTTGTTGCTTGGGCATGTAGCCGGGTTAGCGCCGCTTCACATGCACCCAGTTCGAGCCATTGGCAGTTTTGGCAAAGGGTTTTCAAACTGCCTGGCGGCACCTTTTTTTGAATGCGCTTTAGTGCGTCACCCCAGGTCAAACTAACGCCGTTTTGCAGATTCAAAGCTTTGGCATGCCGCTCGTCAAGTTGTTTGATTGTATTAATCTTAACACAGCCCAATCCGCGTCGTTCGGGGCAGGGGGTACAGATGCTGTCAGCCACAAAAGTTACGGTGATACGTGTTTTATGGCCATCATGGCCACGCAGCTGACCATCAACGATCTCGCTCATATTGGCGGTAAAGGCCGGAGAATAGCCTGCGCCCTGAAAACCCAGGGCGCAGAGAAAATGATGGGGCCTAAATCGAACCGGAGATTTCTTGACGGCCATATCTCTTATCCTGAAGCAGCAACCCGCTGGGTTTTGGCATCAGGATATTCTTTAATCTTTTGCGAGACCCGGTTGCTGGATTCCAAGGTTGCCAAATAATCAGGGCTTACGCTGCCTGTAAGATAGTTGCCATCAAAACAGGAACAATCAAATTGCTCAATGTCCTTATTGCCTTCCTGAGCGGCCCAAATCAAATCGTCCAAGTGCTGATAAAACAGGGCGTCTGCGCCCAGTTCTGTGCGAATTTCTTCGATCGACCGATCGTGTGCAATCAGCTCATGTTTCGTGGGCATATCGATGCCATACACATTCGGGTATTTGACAGGTGGTGACGCACTGGCCACATAGACCTTGTTGGCCCCGGCATCGCGACACATCTGAACAATCTTTTTGATGGTGTTGCCACGCACAATAGAATCGTCAATCAGCAAGACATTCTTGCCTTCAAACTCCAGAGGTATCGCGTTTAATTTGCGACGGACCGATTTCTGCCGTTCTTCTTGGCCCGGCATAATGAAAGTTCGACCGACATAACGGTTCTTAACCAAGCCTTCACGATACCGAATACCCGTCGCATTTGCCACTTCAAGCGCCACAGGACGCGCAGAGTCTGGAACAGGGATGATGCTGTCGATCTCAAGATTTGCTGCTTTGATTTGGCTGGCCAGAGTTTGGCCCATGCGCAGCTGGCTTTTGTAAACAGAGATGCCATCAAGCATGGAATCTGGCCGTGCCAAATATACATACTCAAAAATGCAAGGGGTTAGTTTGCCTTCGGCGGCCTGAAAGCTGTGCATATTGCCTTCTAGGTCGATCAGGATGGCTTCGCCGGGGCGTACGTCACGCAGTTTTTCAAACCCGTTGATTCCAAAGGCGACGTCCTCAGAGGCAAAGGCGTATTCGTCGCCGTCGTTTTCGGTGCTGCGTTTGGCGACGGAAAGAGGACGAATTCCATGAGGGTCGCGAAAGGCCATCAGACCAACACCGGCGATGATCGTAATGACGGAATAAGCGCCTTGGATACGCTCCATCGTCATTTTCACGCCGGCAAACAGGTTGCGGATCGGATCAGTGGTGCCGTTCACCTTGATGCTGTCTGATACTTTGTCAGCCAAAACATTCAGCAGGATTTCGGAATCAGACGTTGTGCGCAAATGGCGGCTGTATTTGCTGGTCACCTTAGCGCGCTGCGCTTCGGTATTGGTGATGTTTCCGTTGTGCACCAAGTAGATGCCATAAGGAGCGTTCACAAAAAACGGCTGGGCTTCGGCCGCACTGAGCGAACCCGCAGTTGGATAGCGAACATGGCCGATCCCAACCTTGCCCGCTAGGTCCTTGGCTTCGTTCTTGCCAAAGACGTCTTTGACCAGGCCATTTGCTTTGCGTTCTCGAAAATACTCACCGGTAAAGGTCACGATACCAGAGGCATCTTGTCCGCGATGCTGAAGCATCAACAAACCGTCGTAAATTTCCGCAAAGACATCAGAGGTTCGGTTCGCGATGCCTAAAATCCCGCACATAGAATGGCTCCATTTCCACAGGTATGTTGCTGTTCAGTTGCTACACTGCCTTGGATCGACTGCAGCGCGCATTCGCCACACACAGTTGATCTTTAGCATATTTTCAGAGGTTGCGCGAAGCGTCTTGCACCAAAGTTGACAATCCTGGGCGTTGGTCGCCTTGGGAAAGCCTACTTGGTTCAGCACGTGTCGCGTAGTAAAAACGGCACAAAAAAACGCGCCAAAAAGCGCGCGTGTTTTTTTAGATTGCTGTGAGAAAAACAGCTTTTTGCGATAACAGACACCCGTATTGGTCATTGTTTGCTTGGGCGCAAAAATACCCGTAGTTGTGCCAAGTCCGGACCAAATCATCGGCAAGGTGCCAAAACGGGTCAATTGGTGGCTGCGGCTCAACAATGGGGGCTCCGAATCCTGTTCGCATAGTTGAGCCCGTCTTAGTGGGTAACAAAGAATATGTCACGAAAGTTACACACGTATTTCTGGATTTCAGCTAATTGCCTGCAGGAAACAAAAAAGCCCGGGATTTCCCGGGCCAATTTAAGTTAACTATTTGGGGTGCTCATTCGCTGCACTGGCCAACCAAATCTTCGTATTGCGATGTGATCCAACCTAGGGCCTGCTGTGGGTCACGCTCTTCGATATGGGCGGTGACACGTGCAAATACGGTTGCTGAACGGCTGTCATCAACCATAGCAATGTCTTGGCTTGTGACCACGGTTTCATACACAAAAAACGCAATCGCAACCAAAAGAATACCGCGCAATACGCCGAACAAAAAGCCTAGACCCTGATCCAGACCTCCAAGCGCTGACCGTTGCACGATCGAAGAGAACAATGGTGTAAACAGCGAAACAATGACAAGCGCCGCCGCAAAGACTGCCGCAAACGCGGCAATGATCGCCAATTCACAACTGTCTGACAGGTATTGCCCGATATAGGGCACTTCTTTGACTAAGGGTTCGACCTGTGGTGCAAATAAAAAGGCGAGGACAGCCGCTGCGACCCAGCCTAATATTGCCATACATTCGCGAACCAATCCGCGCGAATAAGCGAGGAGGGCCGAAAGAATAATGACGCCTGCAACAACGCCGTCGATAATGGTGAAACCTTCCATGGTTCTCTTCCTGTCCTCTGCTCGGTTTTGGAGCGAATCTTACCCCGCGCCGAATATATCGCCAACAAATTGCGTTAAATCTCCGATTTGATTCAACGCCATATTTGGCACTGTTGGAGATTTGCCACCTTTTGGGGCTATTGCGGACGTGAAACCAAGTTTTTGCGCTTCTTTCAACCTGTTTTCTGATTGGCTTACGGGTCGAAGCGCACCTGACAGAGAAATTTCGCCGAAAACCACAGTTTCAGCCGGAATACTTGTATCTTCGCGCGCCGAGAGCAAAGCCGCTGCCACGGCAAGGTCAGCGGCTGGTTCGTTGATCTTCATTCCGCCCGCCACGTTCAAATAAACATCAAGTCCGGTAAACGGAATGCCGCAGCGTGCCTCAAGCACCGCTAGGATCATCGCAAGGCGGCTGCTATCCCAGCCCACCACTGCACGGCGCGGTTGGGCATGCGGACTGGGGGCAACTAGGGCTTGCAATTCGACCAGCACGGGGCGGGTTCCTTCAATCCCAGCAAAGACCACAGACCCTGGGGCAGGTTCGCCGCGTTCAGACAAAAACAATGCTGAGGGGTTTAGAACCTCGGCCAAGCCTTTGCCCGTCATCTCAAACACACCAATTTCATCAGCCGCGCCAAATCGGTTTTTGACCGCGCGCAAGACGCGAAACTGATGGCCCCGCTCGCCCTCGAAATAAAGCACGGTGTCAACCATATGCTCTACAACGCGCGGGCCGGCTATTTGCCCGTCTTTGGTGACATGACCAACCAAGACTACCGAAATGTTTTTGCGCTTGGCAAAGGATGTCAACTCGTGGGCCGCGGCGCGCACCTGACTGACGGAACCCGGTGCCGATCCTATATTGTCAGACCACATGGTCTGGATGGAATCGATGATGGCCAGTTGCGGTTTTTCCTGCTCAAGCGTGGTCAGGATATCGCGTAGATTGGTTTCAGCCGCCAATTGCACTGGTGCGTCGGTCAATCCAAGTCTCTGGGCTCGCATACGCACTTGAGCAGAGGCTTCTTCGCCAGATACATAGATGGTCTTTAGTCCAGATCGCGCAAATTGCGCTGCGGCTTGCAGCAACAATGTGGATTTGCCAATTCCCGGATCGCCACCCACCAAGATCGCCGAAGCCGGCACCAATCCGCCGCCCAAAACCCGATCAAGTTCTGCCAGTCCTGAAAGCGTGCGCGGGGGCGGGGCCTCTTCGGTGCTGAGATCCGTCAGGTGTACCGATTTGCCCTTGCTGTTTCCCAAGGTTGCCTTGGACGGTCCAGCTGAAATACCGGCGTCTTCGGAAATTGTATTCCAATCGCCGCATCCGTCGCAGCGGCCGGACCATTTGTTAAAAACTGACCCGCAGGCCGAACATGAGAACGAGGTTTTTGCTTTTGCCATGTTCTCGTTTTGCCCCCTTATTGCTTGCGGGTCAAATGACTAATTGTAATCGACGCCAAAATACATCCGGTAAACAGATACAGCCCCCATGCGGTTTGGATTGTTGCAAGGCCAACGCCCTTGACCAAAACCACATATAGCGCAACCAGAAAGACGTCAGCCATGGCGAGTTTTCCGAAAAACTCTAATGTTGGCAATATCTTACGTCGCATCATGCCAAAATGGATCAACGCCAGACCCAAGGTCTTGAGCAAAGGAGAAAAAATTGCAAAGAACGTGACCAACAACGCAAGCAAAACGTCGGTTTCCCAAAGCGACTGCAAGCCCGAGACCACGGATATCTCGCTTAGTCCAAACAAAGGCAAAACCCCCGCCCGCATCAAAGGCGCGAACCAACTGATGGGAAAAAGGATTAACAGGGCAAGGTTGGTATAGCGGAGCATATCTTCCCCTCAGGTAATCACCTGACGGCCTCAATCGGCCCTTCTGCGCGGCCATGGATAAACTGATCTAAATAGGGATCGCCGCTATGGTCCATGTCAGACACCGGGCCGGTCCATTTGATCACACCGTCATGCAGCATGGCGACTTTGTCGGCGATGGCACGCACCGACGTCATGTCGTGGGTGATGGTCATGGCGGTTGCGCCCATTTCAACCACAATTTCGCGGATCAAGTCGTTGATGACACCCGACATAATCGGATCAAGGCCCGTCGTCGGCTCGTCGAAAAAGATGATCTCAGGATCAGCGGCAATCGCGCGGGCCAGACCCACGCGCTTTTGCATTCCACCAGATAATTCCGAAGGAAACAAATCGGCCACATCGGGTGTCAGGCCAACGCGGCGCAGTTTTTCAACGGCGATTTCGCGGGCTTCAGCCTTTGGGCGTTTCAAACTTCCGCGCAGCAGGCGAAAGGCCACGTTTTGCCAAACTGGCAGGCTGTCAAACAAAGCACCGCCTTGAAATAACATGCCAAACCGCGCCAGAAACGCATCGCGGTCGGCCAAAGTCACATCCTGACCATCCACCAGAATGCGGCCCTGATCAGGTGTGATCAGTCCAAGAATGCATTTCAAGGCAACTGATTTACCGGTGCCTGATCCGCCAATGATCACCATGCTTTCGCCTTTGGCAATCTCTAGGTTGATGCCACGCAAAACATGTTTGGAACCAAAGCTCTTATGGGTGTTTTCAAGTTGTATCATGAGCTAAAAAACACCGATGTCAGTAGGAAGTTCGCGGCCAATATCAATACGGCTGCCGCTTGGACCGACGACTTTGTTGCTTGTCCAACGCCTTGGGCACCGCGACCAGATTGCATCCCATAGTAGCATCCCATGGTTGCAGCAATGCCACCAAAAATGCAGCCTTTGACCAGCGAGCTTAAGATGTCGGCGAATTCAAGAAAATTGGCGGTGTTTTTGATATAGCTTGCCGGGTTGAACCCCAATTGCTTTGTGCTGACGATATAGCCTCCGTAGATGCCAATCAGGTCGCCGATGCCAACTAAGACCGGCACAACCAAGAGCGCGGCCAAAACGCGGGGGGCCGTCAGATATTTCATCGGGTGGGTTGAAAGCGTGACCAAGGCGTCAATTTGTTCGGTCACTTTCATTGTAGCAATTTCTGCGGCGATAGAACTGGTTACACGCGCTGCGATCATCAAACCAACCAAGACCGGGCCAAGTTCACGCACCATACCAATGGCCACAATTTGGGGCACAACGGCTTCGGCGCTGAAACGCGCGCCACCGGCATAGATTTGCAGCGCCAAAGCACCCCCAGTAAAGAACGCCGTCAAACCAACAACAGGCAACGACAACCAGCCAATGTGCAGCAGCGCATTCAGAAATTCGCGCCCGTAAAACGGTGGCCGAAAAATATGGCTAATCCCTTGGGCCGCAAAAATTATCACCTGACCGGTGATTGCCAGCAGCGAAAGCGTGGCGCGCCCAAGGTGGGCCAATGGAGCGAGCACAACCATCAGACGTAGCGGCGCGTATACCGCGCACCAAGGCTGGTTAGTATTTCATAGCCGATCGTCCCGGCCGCTGCGGCCAATGTATCAACAGTTTGATCCTTGGTTAAAATATCAAACGCGTCTGGATCTTCTCCAAGATCTGTCACATCAACGCCAATCATATCCATAGATATGCGGCCAATGGCGGGGCAGGCGCGAGAGCCGTAGAACAGGTCAAGTGATGCGCCCATGGCGCGGATCAACCCATCCGCATAGCCGGCAGAAATTGTCGCAACGCGCGACGGGCGCGTTGCGGTCCAAGTATTTGAATATCCTACAGTTTCACCAGCTTGCACATCGCGGCACTGAATGACCGGTATCGACACATTGGCAACTGGTTCTGCGTCCCGAAACGGAAATCCGCCATAAAGACCAACCCCAGGCCGGGTCACATCAAAATGATACTCAGACCCGAGCAGAATCCCGCCAGTTGCTGCAAGACTTCGGGGCGTTTGCAAGCCTTGAGTCATGTCGCGGAACAACTGAAGCTGCTGGGCGTTCATCGGGTGGTCAGGCTCGTCAGCGCAAGCCAGATGTGACATGATTAGGCTAGGGTTTTGATCTTCGGCGATGCTGCGCACGGCTGACCATTCTGCCGGTTCCATACCGAGCCGGTTCATGCCCGTGTCCAACTGAATTCCAAAGGCATGGCCAGGCAAGGCTTCGACATGGCGCAGCAATTGATCCAGCGAATTGATCATCGGGGTTAACCCAAGATCAGCAATCATATCTGTGTCTCCCGCCATATGACCGGAAAACACATTAATTTCAGGGCCTGTGCCAACCGCCTCGCGTACGGCCGAGGCCTCTTCGGCAGCTGCCACAAAAAATCGACGCGCGCCGGCATTGGCCAATGCACGTGCGACCCGGCTCGCGCCCAGCCCATAGCCATCGGCTTTAACAACCGCTGCGGTCTCGCATTGGGTCATTACATCAAGCGCTTGCCAATTCCGGCAAAGCGCAGCGAGGTCGATTGTAAGTTTTGCAGTAGCCATGCGTGTTAGTTGAAACGAAGCCGCGCCTAGGTCAAGGGTGAAGTGAGCGAGATTTGCCGTCGGGTAGGACCGCACAGCGATTTATTGCGGACGCTGCGAGTTTTTCTCGCAAAACAGGTATTAGTTTTCGGGATTTAACGCATCGATCGCTGCGTTTATCGCTTGCGCCGCCTGATGGGTTTTCAATTCAAGATCTGCTTCGGATGGGGCTGCGTAGGCTTTGTTGTCAAATAGGTCCGCCATATCAAATAGCGCCGGCAGGTCAGGGCAAAAAGTCGACCGGATCAGTTCATTTTCCGTGGCATATGTAGCAAGCAAGGCGCGACGTGTTTCAAGATCAAAACAATCACCACTTTGAATGGCTCCGGCTGGTTTGTGGCGCATAATGTGGCGAATGATATCGCGTGTGTTAACTGATGTGCCGGCGCGCCGTAGGGTACCAAGTTGTTCTGAAACTTGGCGGCTTAAGGTGGCATTGGCACCGGCGGTTTTGTAGTTAACGACAAGAGACTCTGTCAGGCTCGCGTGTTGGACAAAGTCACGTAATACATCGCCTTTTGCCAATAGACAGCGTTCAAAAGGGCGCACGATAAGGTTGTCTTGGCCAAAAGCATCCGCAAATTCTTGCAGTATGCCGTCGTAATTCAATTTGACGACATTTTTCAGATACTCGGAAGGCGATCCCCTGAAACGGCCATTTTTGACACGTTGCTTATACATAGCCTCAGCGTATTTGTCTTGTCGGCGCAAATAAACCAGCACACGCGTTCTGGCACGCAGATCCTGCGGGAAGTGTTGTTTGAAATAGGCCGCAATTCCTTTGCGAAAAAACATCTCTGAAGAAATGACCGAACAACTGTTTTCAGGCTGGGCACCAATTTCAGACAGAATGTCCCCTGCGACCAAGTCACCTTGGCCCTTTTTGATGCTTTGCAGTACTGAATTATGGGCAATGTTTGTGCGGCCAGCCCGAACGAAGTGCAGGCCAGCCGATGCCAGGTTTTCAGTTTGGTTTTTTAGAAACCCCTGAATGGTCGTGGTGCCGGTTTTTTGCGACCCAATGTGTAAGATCAAACGCGGTGACTTGCCGGTTTCTTCATTCATTCGTAGCCTTGGTCTTGTTGCCAGGCGCGCGCCAAATTGCCAAAGCGCGTGAACTGTGCCTCAAACGAGAGGTCTACTGTTCCAATTGGACCATGACGCTGCTTGCCGATGACAACTTCGGCTCGGGCGTGCAGGCGTTCCATCTCTTCTTGCCAGGCCGCCATTTTTTCCAAGTCATGTTCGCCAGGTTTTTCGCGCTCTTTATAATATTCTTCACGAAAGACGAACATGACCACATCCGCATCCTGCTCGATGGATCCAGATTCACGAAGGTCGGACAATTGAGGCCGCTTATCATCGCGGCTTTCGACACCACGAGACAACTGCGAGAGCGCAATAACCGGGATATTCAACTCTTTGGCGATGGCTTTCATACCCATCGAAATTTCACCGATTTCTTGAACACGGTTTTCTGCGGTACCACGACAAAGTTGCAGATAGTCGATGATCAAAAGATCCAACCCATGGGTACGCTTAAGCCGACGGGCCCGTGCAGCCAATTGCGCGATTGGCAGGGCAGGGGTGTCATCGATGTAGAGCGGGCAGGCCTCCAACGCTTTTGCGGCATCCACAAAGCGACGGAATTCTTCTTCGGTCATGTCGCCTTTTCGGATCTGCTGCGACGGTACTTCTGAGGCCTCTGATAGGATACGCGCCGCCAGCTGCTCTGAACTCATTTCTAACGAGTAAAACCCGACAATGCCGCCTTCGACGGCCCCCTCAGAGCCATCGGGGCGGATGCCCTTTTTATAGGCTTTGGCCACATTGAAAGCGATGTTTGTGGCAAGCGAGGTTTTCCCCATCGAAGGACGCCCCGCAAGGATCAACAAATCAGAGGGGTGCAAGCCACCGAGTTTTGCATCAAGATCAACCAGACCGGTTGAAACACCCGCCAAACCGCCATCTCGTTGATAGGCTGCATTTGCGGTTTGCACTGCTTCGGTCACCGCCTTCAAAAAGGACACAAAACCGCTGTCTGTCTTGCCTTGCTCAGAAAGCTTGTACAAGGCTTGCTCTGCCTGCACGATCTGTTCGCGCGGCTCTTCGGAAACATCCATTTTTGTGGCGCGTGATGCAATGGTTTGCCCCAAACCAATGAGTTCACGGCGGATCGCCATGTCATAGATCATTTGGGCATAATCTTTGGCCGCATAGGCAGAAATGGCAGCGCCGGCTAGACGGGCCAAATAGGCAGGACCACCCAGTTCCTTTAACCCGTCATCATCCTCCAAAAACGCCCTAAGCGTCACAGGTGAGGCGAGGTTATTCTTGGCAATGCGCGATGCGGCCACTTCATAAATCCGCGCATGCACCGGGTCGTAAAAATGCTCAGATGTGATCACCGAGGCCACACGATCAAAGATATCGTTGTTTGTTAAAATGGCACCCAGAAGCTGTTGTTCAGCTTCGATGGAATGCGGCATAGGATCACCGTCTTGCGCCTCGGGGGCACCCGGATTTATTGTCGTTAGCTCGTTCATACTGCTCCCCCGGTGCATTCGCGGGTCTTGTTTTTATCCGCATGCCCCCCGTGTGCTTTTGATAGCGAACTTAGGGGCAGCTGAATATCTGGAAAGGTTGGTAGATAACCTTTGAATAACTCTGTGGACAAGTTTGCCCCATTGTAGCGAAAAAAGCCGCCATGCCTAGATATTGTGTCACAGATGGCGTGATCTGCCAAATGTGACCAAAAATGAGACACCGAATCGGGAATTCCCGGCGAATTATGCACAGGGTATCCACAGGGCAAAATTGGATTTATGTGGGTTTATGTGCGTCTTGCCATGCGCGCGGGTCTTTCAAAAACGTTTCAACCTCGGCCAGGGTGCCTTCGGAAAACGCTTCCTGTGCGCGCGCTTCGGCTAGAACATCCCACCAAGTACAAAGGTGATGCAACTTTACGCCATGGTCGCCCAGCGTTTTGGTGGTTTCCGGGAAGATGTCATAATAGAAGATGACCGCCGTGTGCCCGCAAGTCGCACCAGTTTCGCGGATCGCATCCACAAAAGACAGTTTGGAACCGCCGTCAGTTGTCAGGTCTTCGACCAGCAACACACGTTCGCCTTCGCTCATCGCGCCTTCGATCCGGGCGTTTTTGCCATAGCCCTTTGGTTTCTTGCGCACATAGGTCATCGGCAGAGCCATGCGTTCCGCCACCAAGGCTGCAAAAGGAATGCCTGCGGTTTCCCCACCAGCGATATTGTCAAACGCCTCAAAACCCGCATCGCGCATAACAGTGACGGTCAAAAAATCCATCAATGTGCTGCGAATTCGTGGGTATGAGATCAGTTTGCGACAATCGATATAGCTGGGGGACGGCAAGCCCGACGCCAGAATAAACGGATCTTCTGTGTTGAAATTCACGGCCTTGATTTCCAACAGCATGCGCGCAGTCAGGCGGGCGATTTCTTTGCGGCTTGGATAGCTGGTGGGGATCATGGCGATTATCCTTTGGTCTGGGCTTTGGCTGCAGCGGAGGGAGCCTCCGGCGGGAGTATTTTAGGAAAGATGAAGGGTTTAGGTCACGTTCCAGAACACCGGGAAACCCGGATCAAACACTGTGACTGGGCCATCATCACTAGAGATTTTTTCCGGAAAAACCGTGGCGGTCTCTGATTTTCTAAGGGTAAGCGTTTCTGAATTCACGGGCAGTCCATAAAAGGCCGGACCGTTTTGTGATGCAAATCCTTCAAGCTTCTCAAGCGCGTTTTCTTCGTCAAACACATGGGCGAGCAGGGCCATTGTGTTGGTTGCTGTAAAACAGCCGGCGCAGCCACAACCGCTTTCTTTATTGGGGTCCGTGTGGGGCGCTGAATCAGTCCCGAGGAAAAAACGTGCATCCCCAGAAGTGGCCGCTGCGCGCAGAGCCAAACGATGGCTTTCACGTTTTGCCACGGGAAGACAATAGTAGTGCGGTTTGATGCCCCCGACCAGAATGTGGTTGCGATTGATAATCAAATGATGGGTTGTGATGGTCGCGCCAAGATCTTTGGCATTGGCTTTCACATACTCCACGCCGTTTGACGTGGTGATATGCTCCATGACCACTTTCAAACCCGGTGTCGTGCGGCGAATTGGGTCTAGAACACGATCGATGAACACCGCCTCGCGGTCAAAAATATCGATGTCGCTGTCGGTGACTTCGCCATGCACACAAAGCGGCAGGCCAATCTCGGCCATTTTTTCCAGAGTTGGACGCACTTTGTCAAAATCCTGCACGCCAGACGCGGAATTGGTTGTGGCCCCGGCGGGATAGAGTTTCACCGCTTTGACCAAACCTGAAGCGTGCGCTGCGGCGACATCATCTGGGTCGGTTTGTTCTGTAAGATACAAAACCATCAAAGGATCAAACTGCATACCTTTTGGCAACGCCGAAAGAATGCGTTCCCTATATGCAGTGGCCTGTGCACCCGTCACCACTGGCGGCACCAAATTCGGCATGATAATTGCGCGGCCAAAATGACGCGCAGTTTCAGGCAGAACGGCTTGCAACATTGCGCCATCGCGCAGGTGCAGGTGCCAGTCGTCGGGGCGGGCGATTGTAAGGCTTTGAGTCATGCCTGCGAAGTACACAGAAAAGGCCGTGCAATCCAGTGGCTATTCAGGTTTTTTCAGGGTTCACCCGAAGAAAAAGGTTCTGCGGCGTGCTTCCAATGCTAGCTCGAAACAAGACGTAGATTTGGGAGGTTAGCAGCGTGTTTGGCTTGATTGCTGACGCGCCGTTTGCGCACCAATTGGGCCGCGTCGAGGGCATTAATTCGCGATCGCAGGGATTTGATGTGGGTTTGCCTTGCGCTGGGTTGAGCCTTGAGCAAGCGTTGCAGATATGGTCTGTGTTGACGACGCTTTCGCATCAATTGTGTAAAGATATCAGCGGTTAGGGTCTGAGACGCCGCCTTGGTGATCAGACGATCCCGCAGAAACATGTCTTGTAGATCTATCTCGAAATGACTGCCAAAATAGGGCATGTGAAGCAGTAAATCTGCAGATTTGTCAAAGAGTTGAGCGTGTTTCTCATCCAAGGGTTCATGCGGATCAAACAGCACATAGACCGCACCCGCAGCCTCTACCATATCTGGTGCATAGCCATAACGATCGGTAAACGAATAGCGTGTGGCTGCCGGAAAGCGGGTTTCCCAGGGCACAACACGTGGGTTGAGGGTGGCCTGCGGATACAACAAAAGCACGCTGGCACCTGGGGCGGAAACTGAAAAGACAGCAGCGGCATATGCAGCAGCTCCGGCACCATAAAACAACACCTGCTCAAATCCATCAAAGAAACCCTGATCTGCAAGTCGGTCAAAATAAGCGTAAATCTCGGGACGACGGTACCAGCTTTCCTGACGGGCCATCAGGCACATGGTTGACCACCCTAGGTTTTGAGTGAAATCAAATCCTATCGGTAAGGCGGATCTGCTATGGGCATGAATGTTATCAAATCGCTCAAAGCTCACAAGCAATCGCGGTCCAGATCTAAAATATATGGCCGTGTGGTCAGGTCCAAGGGGATCGCAGAATCCATAAAAGCGCGTGATACGTCGCATCTGCCTTTGCCAGCGCGGCAAATCGAGTCCCCGAAGCGAGGGAGATCGCACACCCTTTGAAATCATTACCATAATCGTCGCTCGTTAAATTTTTGACTGACGAAAATAAAAGTGTCAGCAAAGCTGCACCTAAGCAGTCATTGCGGCGTATTTATGACACCAATAGAGCGGCATAGATCAAATGAGAGCGGTGGGCTGACACGCAAATTTGCCCCGACCTGAACAGGACGGGGCGTAGGCAACTGATTTAAAACTTGGAAAGGCTTAGAATATCCCCTGACAGACAATCATGATGATGCCAGCCAAAACAATAAAGCCACCATCAATCAGCACGGCAGCTTTGTTCTTTTCGGAGAACGCATCTTGTGCCATCACCAGCGTCGCTGCGGCCAAAATAGCCGCTATGGCAGTGCCAAGCGCCTCTATTTGAGCGGTTAGGCCAATGACGATTGCAAGTAGGAAGAGTGCAACGATCTGCAAACTCATCGCCATGACAGGCATTTTTGCTGGTGGATTTGGATCGATGCGTGAACCTAACGCCCAGGTGTGCCCCAATACCTTGGGGCTATAATAAAGCCAGCCAACAAAGAATGCGACCAGAGTTCCGACAATTATTGCAGTCCAGTTCAGAGGTTCCATCGTCTTGCCTTTCTTATGCGAGCTCGGCCGCTAGGGTTTCGAGAATCCGGGACCAACCGCCAAGGTGATTGTCACGCTTTTCTTCATCATAAAACGTAACATGGGTCAGCGTGATATGTGTTCCGTCACCCTGGGGTTTCAGATCCAGTGTCACTTCGCTTTCGGCAGGCGAAAAAGCGCTTTCCCAAGTAAAAACAATGCGGTTATTGGGCGAAATTTCGCGGTAAGTTCCGGCGTGCTGTAGATCATTATCCCCGACGCGCATGATAATTTCAAATGTGCCACCTTCGCGGGCGTCAGATTTTGCACTTGGCACCGACATATCGGGGCCGGGACGCATAAAGCGCGCAAGCAGTTCAGGATCGAGCCAGGCATTAAATACCTTTTCCGGAGCGGCATTGATCACGCGGTCCGTCGACAGGCGCAGGTCAGTGTTGGCTTTGGTCATCGTCATGGGCAGTCTCCTTTGTCAAAATATCGTCCAACGCCTCAAGGCGCATGGTCCAGATGGACCGCAATTCAGTGAACCATTGATCAATCAGCCGCAGCGGCTCGATCTGCACTTCGATAATGTGTTCGCGCCATTCAGTACGACGCAAAACCAACCCAGTTCGTTCCAACACTTTGATGTGTTTTGAAACGGAATTCAGGCTCATATCAAAATGCTTGGCCAAGGCGGTGACGCGGGATGGTCCGTGCTGAACGAGTAATGTCAGCAGGGCGCGCCGGGTTGGGTCGCTGGCGGCCTTCAATATCTCACTAAGTTTGGATGTTTCTTGTTCAACCATAAGGGTGAATAACATTTGAAAGATATTCAGTCAACCCATTGGGTGAATGATACTGTATCGAATTTTAGCGCCTTGCGGGAAGGATAACAGCGAACCAAGAGTTAGACGGGCATAAACCAACAAGCGGATCTGATTGTGGGGTGATCAATTTGAAGTGGAATTGGTCAGAGACTCGGCACCTGTCTGTCATTGTTCGCAATACCGCTGTACCCGCGGTCATCTTGGGGCGAACACCTTTGTGACAAAGGGCTAGATGCGCATTGGAAGTGACGAATGGATTACCTAGTATCAATCGTCACCACGTCGGTTCTTTCGAAGCAAACACGCGAAAAATGTCATCGCAATTGATGGTAGGTTTATGGATAAAGCGACATTTTATCAGATCGCCAACGATGCGGAAGATCGCGATCAGTATTAGACAAAAAAGCCCTCGATGCAAAGCACCGAGGGTTTTTGAACAGTTAATTTAAGACAGTTTTATCTGGATAGTGGGCCAATCATCATGATCATTTGACGACCTTCCATCTTGGGCATGTTTTCTACCTTGCCCAATTCTTTTGTGTCTTCTGCGACCCGCAAAAGCAGCTCACGGCCCAGGTTTTGGTGCGCCATTTCACGGCCGCGGAAACGCAGTGTGACTTTGACTTTATCGCCTTTTTCCAAAAATTTAACCACATTGCGCATTTTGACCTCGTAGTCATGCGTGTCTGTATTCGGGCGGAATTTGACTTCTTTCACCTGAATTGTGGTCTGCTTTTTACGGGCTTCGGATTCACGCTTTTGGGTTTCGTATTTAAACTTACCATAGTCCATGATCTTACAGACCGGAGGCGCGGCATTCGGAGAGATTTCAACCAGATCAAGCTCTGCGTCGGCGGCAAGCGCCATTGCCCGGGCAGGGGTGACTACCCCGTGGTTTTCTCCTTCGGCACCAATCAATCGGATTTCTGGCGCTCGAATGCGGTCGTTAATACGTGGGCCTGTGTCGCGCTGCGGGGGCGCGTTGTGGGGTCTGCGGGCTATGGTTTTGATCCTTCAATAATTCAGCCATTTGTGAGGCCGTAAGCTATATGCGGTGTTGTGCCGATACAAGTGGTTAATCAGCGGAAGTGAGCCAATAGTGCAGAGTTTCCCCCTTGAGGAAAGGCGTTGAAGCCGTCATGTGGTGAATCATCACAAACGACCCTGAAGATGGGTTGCAAGAAACACATGGGAGACGATCCATGAAAAATATCATTTGGGTAGTTGTTGCGGCGGCGGTTGCTGGTGTGGCGTATTTTCAATTTAGCGGGAAGGACGCGCCAGAAGAGGCGGCTCCGGCAGGGGTTGCAGCCCCTGAGCCAGTGGTCGAAGAAAAGGTAGATGCCGTAGCCGAGGCTGCAGCCAAAGCAGCGGCTGAGGCCGAAGCAAAGGCTGCAGAAGCCATGAAAGCCGCCGAAGAAAAAGCCGCTGAAGCCAAAAAAATGGCGGAAGAAAAGGCAGCGGAAGCCATGAAGGCGGCCGAAGAAAAAGCAGCCGAAGTCAAGGAAGCGGCTGAAACTGCCGTCGAAAACGCAGTTGAGAAGGCCGAAGAGGCTGTCGAAGGTGCTGTCGAAGGCGTGATGGAAAAAGCCAAAGATGCCATGGGCGTAGCCGAAGACACTGCTGAAACCGCAGTCGAAGGTGCCACCGAAATGGCCACCGAAGGTGCTGAAGCGGCAACTGACATGGCCAAAGAAGGCACAGAAGCTGCAGCCGATATGGCGACTGACGCCGTTGAGGGCACAACAGAGATGGCCAAAGAGGGCGCAGAGGCGGCAACTGACATGGCGGAACCCGCTGTGACAGAAGAGGCCACAACAGAAGTTGCGGCAGAAAGCACTTCTGCGTTGGACCTGCTGTCTCCGGAAGGCTTTGACCTTGGGAAAGTTGGCGAGATGATCGACGGTTCAGATCTTGGTGCACTGCAAAAGACCGCATTGAAAACTGCGATCGAAAAAGCGCAAGACAATCCTGAGTTGCTGAAAGCAGCGCTGGACAAAGCCAAAGAGGCTCTGGGCCTATAAGCCCCGAGTAAAAATCGAAATTTATTTTTGATTAAAGCCGCGTTCCCGCCAGGAGCGCGGTTTTTTTGTGGATCGTGCGCGCCGGTCCTTACCAGATGTTGATTTTGATGAACGCGGCGCACGCCGTGCTCATTTCTGGTTATTTGTACAATTTGTACGTTTCAGGCGCTGAATTGTACGATTCGGAATGTATCCTAAAGCCCGGCGACAGCAATTTTGGGGGACCAAGCAGAACCAAGCAAACGGCACGTGATTGGTGACCCAATCCCAGTTCAGGTTCAAATCTGACACCAATCTGGGGCCGCGCGTTTTAGTATTACTTGGTGCTGCGGGATTTATTGCTGCGCCACATGATGAAAAGACCCGAGAGTACGATCAGACCTGATCCAAGCAGCACGCGGCCGGTCAGGGCTTCGCCAAATACCAAGACGCCAAAACCAATGCCAAACAGCAATCTGGAATAGCGAAATGGGGTCACTGCAGACACATCTCCGGTGCGCATGGCCTTCATCAAGGCGGAATAGGCGATGACGCCCGCAAAGACTGCTGTGATCAGCACGAGGCTGGCCGCGCTGTTTGGCACGACAAAACTGCTGTTGTCCCAGACCGAAAAGGCCGCACCCGCAATAATCACTGAAATGAAGCCGTAAAAACCCAGCACCGCTGTGCCAAGCGAGGCCGGTGCAGCACGGCTGGCAAGATCGCGGCCCGACAACCCCAACATGCCAAGTACCGCCAGAATGGAAAGCGCGGAAAAGCTGTCGCCGCCGGGATTGATGATGATCAACACGCCGATCAAGCCAATCAAGATCGCGGCCCAGCGCCGCCAGCCAACGGTCTCGCCAAACAACAGCGCGGCACCGGCCACAACCACCAACGGGGTAGCTTGCAAGATGACAGTTGCCGACGACAGCGGGGTGAGCGTGACCGCCAAAACAAAGAACAAGCGTCCCAGAATTTCAAATGCAGCGCGAATTGCCATGGCGGGTGACAGGATTTCTGGTGCGCGCAGACCTTCGCCATTGCGCCGCGCAAGGGCTGCAAACACCAGCGCGCCGCCCATGCCAAACAAGATCAGGATTTGTCCAACAGGCAGGGTTTTTGCGGCTGCTTTGATGAAGACATCTTCGATCGCAAAGGCACCCATGGCGGCAACCATCCAGGCGCTTCCGATTAAATTGCTGCGATTGTCTGAAATAATGTGCGACATCGTTGATCCGTCATCAGGTGTGATTTTGCCATCTAGGTGGCATTCAAACCAAATGGCCCGTTTTGAAACGCTTGTCGATGTAAAATATTCTGGTCGCCATGGGGCAAATTTCGGGGCCAATTGACGAAAAAAAAGCCGCCCAGGGATCTGAGCGGCTTTGGTTTTTTGTCGTATTGATTGGATCAGTCGAGGAAGGCTTTTTCCACCACGTAATGCGCGGGTTTGGAATTTGCGCCTTCTTCCAGACCATAGGTGTTTTCAAACAGGTCCTTGAGTTCAAGGTTGAACGCCAGGTTGCCGCAGATCATGGCGCGATCTGATTCTGGATTTAGCGGTTCGACGCCCAGATCCTTGAAGGCCTCGCCAGAGCGCATCAGGTCGGTGATGCGGCCCATTTTGGGGCTCACTTCGCGGGTGGTTGTTGGATAATATTTGATCTTTTTCCAGAAGCCTTCTCCGATGACTTCGTTCAAAAGCTCGTCGTGTTTCAGGCTTTCGATCAGTTCCGCACCATAGGTCAGTTCGCCAGCTTCGCGGCAGGTGTGGGTGATGATGATCTCGTCGAATTTTTCATAGGTTTCTGGTTCGCGCAGCAGCGAGGCAAACGGCGCAAAGCCCGTGCCTGTGGCAAAGAACCAGATGCGTTTGCCCGGAACCAGCGCGTCGTGCACCAAGGTGCCCACGGGTTTGGGGCGCATGATGATTTCATCGCCAACCTTGATGTGTTGTAGTCTGGAGGTCAGCGGACCGTCTTGGACCTTGATCGAGTAGAATTCCATTTCTTCGTCCCAAGATGGCGAGGCGATGGAATAAGCGCGCAGCAGAGGTTTTTGCTTGCCGGTTTTTTCATTCACGTCGCCCATCAGGCCGATCATGACAAATTCGCCGGACCGGAAACGCAGGGATGCCGGACGTGTCACGCGGAACGAGAACAGGCGATCTGTCCAATGTTTCACTTGGGTCACTGTTTGCGCATCAGGCAGCGCGGGTTTTTTGGTGGCCTGTACGGCAGAGGCTTCGGTCACGGAGGTAAGCTCGTTCATATCATCAACAATGGGCGGTATTACCCGCCCTCCATGTAACAGTTTCTATTCAATAAAAAAGGGGCCAATTGGTCACGGCAGGCATGACCAACTGGCATAGCTCTTTAGTTTTGGGCCTGGGCGCGCAGGCGGGATTGATAATCATGCGCCTGCCAGTTGGCACGGGCGAGCCATTGATCTTGGGGTTGGCGGGCGGCGAGATCATCGGGGATTTCCACCTCGTCAAAGCCAGAACGGCGGGCCATGGCGTATTGATCGGCCAGCACTTGGCCTTTGGCACGTAGGCGGCCGGTGAAGCCCATGAGGCGCAATTGGCGGGCGATGGTAAAGCCGCGGCCGTCGTGAGAGTTTGGGAAATCAATGCGGATCATTTCCACACCCGCCAGAAGATTGGCGAGGTGGGTTGGGTTGGCATCAGAGGCCAGATCCAGCGACGTGACATCGTTGGCCGCTTTGGTTTCAAACTCGGCGACAAAGCCGTGGGTCCAATCGTCGGCGACAAAGCCGGTGTCATTGACGAGTACAGTCATGCGTTCACTCCTTTACGGACCATTTGACCATTTTCGAAATGGATGCCGCATTCAGTTTTATCTTGTCCGCGCCAACGGCCGGAACGGGGGTCTTCGCCGGGTTTCACCGGGCTTGTGCAGGGGGCGCAGCCAATGGACGGATAGCCTTTGGCCACAAGCGGGTGCTTGGGCAGGCGATTTTCTTCCATATAGGCGCGCACGTCTTCGGGGGCCCAATGGGCCAGCGGGTTCACCTTGATGCGCCCGGTGAAATCTTCAACTTCAAAGAATTCCAGCGCCGCGCGGGTGCCTGCTTGAAAACGCTTGCGACCGGTGATCCAACCGTCATAGCCGCGCAGGGCCTTTTGTAGGGGCCGGGTTTTGCGCAGGGCACAGCAGGCATCGGTGTCACGCTGGTGCAGCGTGCCATCGGGATCTTCGGCGTTCAGCGTTGCATCGCTGGCGCGGATGATCTGCATATTGGTCAGGTTGAGCCGCTCGGAAATTTCGAGCTGATATTCCAGAGTTTCGGCAAACAGCAATTCGGTGTCGACAAACAACACCGGAATATTGCGGTCCACCATCGCCACCAGATGCAGCAAGGCGACGCTTTCGGCCCCAAAGGAGCTGACCATCGCCAGTTTCCCCACATCCGGGTCTTTGAGCGCGCGTTCCAGAACGGCTGTGGCCGAGTGGTGCTTGTAGCGCGTATTTAACGCCTCCACCTTTTCCTTAAGAGGATCGGGTCTTTCCGATCCTCCTAGGTTCAAAGGTGTAACAGCGATTTCGCTTGTTACGATATCATGCGGCATTGGCCTGCGCCTCTGGGTAGATATAGGCTTTGAACGGGGCCATGCCGACGCGATTAAACGTCTGGATAAAGGTCTCGTTTTGGTCTTGGCGCAATTCCAGATAGCCTTGAACAGTGCGTTCGATGGCTGGCACGATTTCGTCATAGGCAAAGCCCGGTCCAACGCGCTGGCCAACGGCCGCCGTGTTGGTTGCGTCACCGCCCAGAGTGATCTGGTAGTTTTCTACGCCAGCCCGATCAAGGCCCAGAATGCCGATGTGACCCACGTGGTGGTGGCCACAGGCGTTGATGCAGCCAGAGATTTTGATCTGCAAGTGACCAATGTCATGCTCGAGCTTAAGATCATCAAACCGAGTTGCGATTTCCTGAGCCACTGGGATTGAGCGGGCGGTTGCCAGCGCACAGTAGTCCATGCCGGGGCAGGCGATGATATCAGAGATCAGGCCAATATTGGCGGTGTGCAGCTCTTGTTCGCGCAGGGCAGCATAGATCACAGGCAGGTCCGATTTGTGGACATGCGGCAAGATCACGTTTTGCTCGTGGCTGATGCGCAGCTCGTCATGGCCATATTGACGTGCAAGTTCGGCCATGGCGCGCATTTGATCCGCAGAGGCGTCGCCTGGCGTGTCGCCGTGTTTTTTCAGCGAGATGGTCACGATCGAATAGTCGGCATTTTTATGCGCGGCCAAGTTTGCATCTGCCCAGCTGCGGAACAGCGGGTCAGCATCATAGGTGGCAGTGTAGCCATCAGTAGAAGCTGATTTGAACTCTGGATTGGCAAAGAAGGCTTCGATGTCTTTCAGAAGCGCGACGTCAAAGCCGCCAAATGTTGGGCGGATCAGCTGAAAACGGTCTTCGACACGCTGGCGGATCTCTTCGATGCCGTGTTCGTGGACAGTGATTTTGATCCGCGCTTTGTATTTATTGTCACGACGGCCCAGCAGGTTCCAAACAGAAACCGTGGCTTCTAGATAGGACAGCAGGTCTTCTTGTTTGACGAATTCTTTCAGCGTCTTGCCGATCATTGGCGTCCGGCCAAGGCCACCGCCAACAACGATTTGATAGCCCAATTCGCCAGCGTCGTTTTTCACGATATAAAGCCCAATGTCGTGGGCTTTGATCACCGCACGGTCATTTTCAAGCGCGCCAGAGACGGCGATTTTGAATTTTCGCGGCAGGGCCTGAAACTCTGGGTGATCGGTAGACCACTGGCGGATCAGTTCGGCCACGGGGCGTGGATCGGCAACTTCGTCGGCGGCAGCACCAGCAAAGTGGTCAGCGGTCACGTTACGGATTGTATTGCCCGATGTTTGGATCGCGTGCAGGTTCACCTCGGCCAATGCATCAAGCATATCCGGCACGTCATTCAGTTTTGGCCAGTTGTACTGGATGTTCTGACGCGTGGTGAAGTGGCCATAACCTTTGTCCCACTTTTCAGCCAGCAACGCGAGCTTGTCCATTTGGTTGGCCGACAGCGTGCCATAAGGGATGGCAACGCGCAGCATGTAGGCGTGTAATTGCAGATACAGACCGTTCATCAAGCGCAATGGCTTGAATTCATCTTCGGTCAAAGACCCGTCGATGCGGCGTTCCACCTGGGCGCGGAACTGAACGTTGCGTTCGGCCAAAAAGGCGCTGTCAAAGTCGTTGTACTGATACATGATTATGCCTCTGCCTGTTTGCCGTGGAAGTAGTTGCTGGGGCCAACGCGCCGGAACTCTTCGCGGAAGTGGGTGGGAGATGGGTTGCCGTTTTCGTCTGCTTTGGCGTCGGCCAAGTAAACACCAACAGTGGTGGCGGCTTGTTGCTGGGCCTCGATCAGGCGCACATCGGCGTCTGCTTCGTCGGTCAACAGAACCGCCTCTGCCATTTGGCGGGTCCACTCACCGGTGTCTGTCATATAGATCACGTCGCCTTCGAGAAGGTGGTTGGCGGTGATGACTTTGGGTGTGAAAGCGCGGGCCATATCAGGCTTGCTCCTGTTGTTGGAATTTGGTGAGGGCAGCCGAAGCTGCGCGTGGGGTGAGGCCCACAAATGTCAGAGCCGGGCCATCAAGTGCGGCGTCGGCCAAATCGGCTGGCAGGGTTGCAAGCGTGCTTGCGACAACCCGTTGATTGGGGCGCGAGGCGTTTTCGATGACAGTGACGGCGGTTGTGCCATCAGCGCCATGCATGATCAGGCGGCCTTGGATAAAGCGCGCGGCCTTTTTGCCCATATAGATGGCGGCCACTTCGCCGGGTTTGACCAGATCGCGCCAGTCGTGGTCGGCAAAGCCTGCCACGTCATGGCCGGTCAGAAAGCGCACGCCGGAATTGCGGCCGCGTTTGGTCAGGCTTTGACCAATCGAGGCAACCGCGGCGGAGGCGGCGGTGATACCTGGCACAACATGCCAAGTGACAGCATGGGCGTCGCAGGCTTCGATTTCTTCGTCCAGGCGGCCAAAGACAGTTGGGTCGCCGGATTTCAACCGCACAACCAGTGCGCCTTTTTGGGCGTGGGTGACGATCAGATCGTTGATGGCGTTTTGTGGGGTCTGCTGACCAAAGGGGGTTTTGCCCGCATCAATCAATTGGGCTTCGCGGCGGGCCAGTTCCAGAATTTCGGGCGCAACAAGACGGTCGTAGATGACGACATCTGCGGTATCAAGCGCCTTGCGGGCCTTGAGTGTCAGCAATTCGGGATCACCGGGACCTGCGCCAACAAAGGCCACGTGGCCAGATTGTTTTTCAGCGGCCAGATGCGCGAACAGCAATTCATCAAGCGCTTGCTCTGCAGCGATTTCGCCTTTGGTTTCGACGCGGGGGCCGGATTTGAAGTAGTAATCTGCCCAAAAATCACGACGCGCACGGCCCCAAGGCAAAGCCTCGGCGGCTTTGCGGAAAGTTTTGCCAACGCGGGCGAGCATGCCAAGATTTGGCGACAGGCGCTCTTCGAGGTCAGCTTTGATGGCGCGGGCCAGAACCGGCGCTGCGCCTTCGGTGCCGATGGCGACGGTGACCGGATCACGGTCGACAATGGCCGGGGTGATGAATTGGCTGTCGTGAAGGTTATCAACGATATTTACGAGAACGCCCGCGTCACGTGCCAGGGAAGACGTGCGGGCGTCCTCTGTTTGATCTTCGTCCGCCGCATAAAAGAGGGCGGCGCCGTCAACATCCCCCTGTGCCAAGGCACGAGGGTGCCAAGTCAGGCGGTTATCTGTGGCCCAGGTCTGGATATCTTGTGAGGCGTCAGGGGCATACACATCAAGCGATGCTTCTGTTTTGAGCAGCAAACGCAGTTTGGCCACAGCCGCCTCACCACCGCCGGAAACGACGATGCGCTGTCCTTTGATGGACAAAAAGACGGGAAAATGTTTCATCGGGCCGAGCCTTTGCTGTTTGACTTCTAGTGCAATATAGGAAATTGTTCCGTATCTTGGCTAGATATCCAGATAAATAGAAACAAAAGTTTCTCTGGGTCGCCTGTTCGGGTTGAATGTTCTAAATCAATGGGGAAAATGGAATGACGTTGCGGATAGATGATATGGATCGGAAAATCCTTGATGAGCTGCAGCGGGATGCATCCCTGTCTTTGGACGAAATTGCCCGCCGGGTGAGCTCTTCTAAGACTCCAGTTTGGAATCGCATTCGCAAGCTGCGCGAGGGCGGGATCATCAAGCAAACAACGGCTTTGCTGGACGCCGAAGCCCTAGGTTTTGAGGCCTGTTTCTTTGTGCTGATCCGCACCAGCGAACACGAGTCCGATTGGCAGGCGCGCTTTTTGCAGGCCCTGCAAGATCGCCCCGAAGTACAAGAGGCGCACCGACTGGCGGGGGACATTGATTACATCTTGAAAGTGCGGGTCGCAAACGCGCGCGCCTATGACAAATTCTATCAAGCGCTGATCACCGAAGTGCGGGTGCATAACGTGACCGCGCTCTTATCGATGGAAGAGATTAAATCGACGACCTTGCTGCCGTTGGTGCAACCAGAGTAGCTGGGGCCAATGAGTGCTTGGAGTCCAAAGTTCTAGATGTCGCAGGTAGTGTCAAAATCGGCTTTGCCGCTATGACGGCGAAAGTGTTCTTGGCCGTTTCACGTTAATATCTGGCATCTGCGCGTGAGCAGGCGGGCGCCGGATTGTCTAAATCAGGGGCATGAGAACACTCACCGTATATGAAAAGGTCGCTCCTCATTGGAGCAAGAAAGCCCTTCGTCTTGGCTATGTAGGCGCCTATTCTGATTTCTTGGCAAATTCCGCCTTGGGATCAGGAACGGTTTTGGATGTGGGAACCGGCACAGGAACATTCGCATTTTCGTGGATCGATGCCGGAGGTAGCAAAGACATAACACTCCTTGACCCTTCAAGTGCGATGCTTGCGCGGGCCCAGGAAAAATTTGTGCACCGAGGGCTTAACCCACAGATCGTGCATTCGACGTTTGAGGACTTTCCCAGGCATCAAAAATTTGATGCGATCCTTGCATCTCATGTGCTGGAACTTTTTGATGCTCCGTCAGGCGTTATGCAAAGGTTTGCTGATCAATTGTCATCAGGTGGGCACCTATATCTAACAGTATCCAAGCCGCATTGGTGCAATTGGATGATTTGGCTTCGATTTCGACATCGTTGGTTTCGGCCTGAAACCATTTGTAAAATGGCGCAGGACGTTGGCCTGACCAAAGTGCGCGTACACAATTTTCTGACTGGCCCACCGAGCCGGACCAGTCACGGCTATATCTTTTCAAAACCCTAATCACAGAAAGGCAGCTTAATGCTCATCGCGCATGTAATCTTTTCGGTAGCACCTGAAAACAGGACGCTCGCAATAAAAACACTGAAACATGAGGTTTCCGTCGTTCGTGCGATGGACGGATGTATCGCCTTTATTCCTTTCCTTGATGCAACTAACCAGCAGAATGTAGGTGTCCTGCATGAATGGGCCAGCTCTGATGCGTTTGCAGCCTATATTGCATCGGACAGTTTCGCGTCCATCGGTGAAACTTTGCGCCCTATCATGATATCTCCCCCCGTCAGTAAGCGATTTGACGCGACAGTAAGCCAAAACTAAACAAGACATATGCAACCGGACGTCTATTGTTTTCATCGAAGTTTCGAACCCGCTGAGCCTTTTGAATTTGAGGTGGATCGACACTATTTGTTATACGCTTTGGAGGGAGCAGTTCGCTTAGAGGCGGATGGGCAGCGTTGGACGTTGCCCCCTGCGCGCGCCGCGTTGATCCGTGCAGGCCACCCGATCACGATCACCGTCTTATCGAAACTGACTACAGCATCCGTCCTGTTTTCACCCAAGGTCATGGCCACGCCACAACGGGTGTTGACGGTATTTGAAATGTCCCCCCTCGCGCGGGAACTGGTCCGCGAATGTCGGGATTGGGGAAGTGACGCTGGGCCGCTGTCCCCGTTTGCCGAACGCATTTTCGGAACGCTTGCAGACGTGGTGCAAAAGTTGGCTTTGGTACCAAGCAAATGCGTTTTACCATCACCGATTTCGCCCCAACTTGTGAAGGCGATGCAACTCACCGAAAGCATGGCTCATACAGATCTGAGCTTTGAAGAAATTGCAGTGATGTCCAACCAATCGCCACGCGCGTTGGCGCGTCGTTTTGCCAGCGAAATGGGCATGACATGGCGAGAAGTTCTACGCCATATCCGCATTATGAACGCCGTCGAAGCCCTGTCGACGACGGACACGCAGATAACGCAGATCGCACTTTGCGTGGGTTACGGATCGTTATCGGGCTTCAATTCCGCCTTCAGGCAAAAAATGCAGATGACACCTACCGAATTTCGCGCCAGTCTCCGGTCTTGACTACTTTTACTTCATTGCACAGCCGACATTCGTGCAACCGCTGCGAAAGCTTACTTCGTCCTGCGAAGCGAGCATTGTCACCACTTATTCTAGGCTCTAACCATCAAATGATCCGGCCCATGAAAATGGTATTTGTTGGGGCTTTGGCGAATTTGAGCTTGGGGCAGGGGCAAACAGCGCTTTGGGCGCGATTGGCCTTCCTCGGCTGTGGTGCGTTGCAGGTCGTCGGGTTTGCGGAAGGCGTCAATTGGATAGGTGCCTGGGGGAGCAGGAATATTATTCAAAGGTATTGGCCGGACCATTCATGGTACCGACATTGCCGTTCAATTGCGGGGTGCTCTGTATATAAGCGTTCAGAAATCCACGTTTATCAGCTGGCTTACCATGCTCGCCGTGCAAGTCTGGACTAGTGAAATAAGGTTTCTGGCGACCGGTCGATGGCAATGGCGGTTTTCTTGGCTTTTCGGCCTAACTGTTGAGATTCATGAAATAGTCGACGATTTCTGGAACGTTGCTGTCTCCTATACCTGCGTCCACAGCGGCCTGAAGATTGTGAGACGCGCCTTCTGCTATCTCGGCGCGAGTGCCCATGTCTTTGGCCATTTTAAGGAAATAACCCAAATCCTTGCTGGCATTGTTGATCGAAAACCCCAAATCGCTGACACCGTCCACGGCGTAGCTCTTACAGAAACCCATGAACGGCGAGTTGGATGGGCCCGCTGCCATGATGTCAAATAGCTGCTGGCGATCGACACCCGCGCGATCAGCGATGGCAAAGGCCTGGCTCATTGTGCAGACGGTGGTCATGCCCATGAAGTTGTTGATCAGTTTGGTCACATGACCCGCGCCAAGTGCACCGAGATAAAAAACATTCTCTCCCTGTTCATCAAGCACCGGCTTGACCTTGTCGAAAGTCTGTTTGTCGCCCGCAGCCATGATGTTGAGAAGGCCATCTTTGGCGTGCGCCGGTGTTCGGCCGAGCGGCGCATCCACCATGCCTGCGCCTTTTGCAGCAAGGTCCGCACCAATCTTGCGGGTTGAGGCCGGGATCGAGGTGCCAAAGTCGATCAGCACGGCGCCTTGCTTGATGCCAGCGAGTATTCCATCGTCCCCATATACAGTTTTCTCGACGACCTCAGAGGTCGTAAGGCAGAGCATGATAATATCGCTCTTTTTGGCCAATTCCTTTGGCGAGGCTGCCCTTTGCGCGTTGCCACGTGCAAGTATTGTCGCGACCTTGTCTGAAGCGCGGTCCAAGACCACCAGTTCGAACCCGCGTTTCTGGAGGTTTTCAACCATATTGCCCCCCATTAGGCCAATACCGATGAATCCGATGATGGGTTTGATCATGATGTTAACTCCGTTGGTATTGTTGCGCTTGTTGCAGGATCAGAGGAAGTCTTCACGATGTGGCGTAAAGACATCCAGGAGTGTGCCGGCTTCAAGACAAGTCGCACCGTGTTCGATATTGGGTTGTTTGTAGAGCGAGTCTCCGGCGGTCACGATGAAGGTCTTGTCGCCAACCGTGAACTCAAACTTTCCTGAAATAACGTAAGTGATCTGCTCATGGACATGGTGGTGACGTGCGGCCACCGTGCCCGTTTCAAAATGCACTTCGACGATCATAAGGTTGTCATTGAAGGCACCCACCTTGCGGGTTAGCCCACCGCCCGCATCAAACAGAACATTCTCTTGTCTGGGGAACATGTTTTTAACAGTCATTTTAGTGTCTCCGTTGAGCTAGGTGTTAGCAAGTTTGTTCATGACCACCTTGAAGGGGTTTTCATCGGCATCAGTGGGTTAGAGATCTGCGTCGTAGCCCCTATCGTCCATGACGCTAAAAAAAACCGTTTTGAGCATTCAGCTTGTCTGCGTTGGCAAAATAGGAATTGCGGGCGAAATAGATCTCGCCTTCTGCGCGGGTCATTTCTGGTGACAGGCTTTGGTAGGCGGCAGTGGCCTCGCCAGCGAAGACAGGCCAATTGGGACGACGCATTCTGTTTCTGACACCGTCAGATCGATCCCGTGGACCACCTGCACCGCGTCGTATGACTTCACGATGCCGCTAAGATTACTCCAGATAAATTCCCTTCCTATTGGAACGGCCTGAACGGGCCGCTCAGCACAAACCGAATCGTTTTTCATTATCTGGTATACTAGTCGACTGTTCAAAATACCAGTCTGGTATACTAGTTTCTTCTTTGATAGAACTATGGAAAGTCAAAGTTCGGAAGGAGTTGAACTCATGGCACCTCAAATTGCTCAAAGTGAACGTCGTACCAGCGTAGATGATGTGTTTGATTACTTGCATGAACAGATCGTCACCTTGGGACTCAAGCCGGGCGATAAAATATCAGAGGCCGAAATTGCCAAGGAATTTGGAGTGTCTCGCCAGCCAGTGCGTGATGCCTTTAGTCGCTTGGCCAATCTTGATCTATTGTTGATACGTCCGCAGCGCGCGACGGAGGTGAAACGGTTTTCAATGCGAGAGATCGAAAAGTCTCGCTTTGTGCGTGCTGCAATCGAAACAGAAGTTCTGCGCCGTGCGGCCGCCAACTGCGACAAGATGGGCGCGGCCCGATTGAATGCCGAGCTGATTTTGCAGGAGGCTGCAGCTGAGGCCAAGGACTTCGAGCAATTTGGTAAGCTGGATTACAATTTCCACAAGACCCTGTGTGATATCGCGATGGCCGACTATGCATTTGACGTCATACTTGAAGAAAAAGCCAAGGTAGACCGGCTTTGCATGTTGGGAATGGACAAAGAGCAACGCATGCCCGTCTTGATCGATGATCATCGCGACATTGCAGAGGCCATCACAGCACACAATGCGGACGGAGCCATTGAAGTGGGTTTGAAACACCTGTCGCGGCTTGATGATACGATCGCTCGGATCACCGCAACAAACGCAAACTATTTTGAGCGCCCTGGATAGGTACCAAAACGCTTGACCACAGTTGGGTTGTCACGCGGTCCGGTGACATAGAAACGCGCGACTACGGAACGGGACCACTGTTATGGCTCATGGCGGCCCAAAAGCAGTTTGGGGAGCCAAGCAAGTCTACGCGCAAGTCTTTGCGATGGCGTCGTCGATGACCCTAAGCGATCTTTTTGCACGCAACTGTCGTAATTGACGGATTCTTGTTGTCTTCTCTGGCAGAAGGCGCACTTGCGCCGGTGGGCTGGCAGCTAGACTTGGCGAGCATTCATGGCCCCCGATGCCATCAGCTATTTTAAGCTCTGACCATCAGCCGTTCCAGCCCATGAAAATGGTATTTGTTGGCATAGGATGGCGCTTGGGTGATTTTAAGGTTGGGGCAGCGTTCAAACAGCACTTTGAGCGCAATTTGCATTTCAAGTCGGGCCAGCGGTGCGCCGATGCAGAAATGGCGTCCAGCCCCAAAGGCCATGTTGGTTTTGATGGGACGGTTTGGATTGAACACATGCGGGTCGTCCCACATGGCGGGATCATGATTGGCCGCCCCGAGCAGCAGCGCGATTTGGTCGCCTGGCTTGAGCAGATGCCGGCCAACCTCGACCTCTTCATAAGCATAGCGGGTGAACATATGCAGCGGCGGGTCAAAGCGGATCAGTTCTTCGACGGTCTGGGCGTTGTTTTCGCCGGTGATCCAGCTGGGATCTGTCTGGGTTTCAAGCAGGGTTTTGACTGCATTTCCGAGGGTATGCACGGTGGCTTCGTGGCCAGCATTTAGCAAAAGAATACAGGTGGCTATCAATTCGTCAGTCGAAAGCGTTTCGCCATCTTCTTCGGCCGCAATCAATTCGGTCAGCAGATCGTCGCCGGGGTTTTGGCGTTTTTCATCGACATAAGACCGGATGAAATCCGCAAACTCCTGCGAAGCCTGCGCCGCGGCAACCTCTATGTCGTGGGTGCGCGAAGCCTGATACATGGAAACCATGGCATTGGACCAAGTCAGCAGCTTTTGAGACATGATTTCCGGCACGCCGAGCAAACGCGCGATGATGATCACTGGCAGCTGCGTGGCAAATTTAGGCAAGAGATCAAAGGGTTCGGACGGAAACTGGTCAATCAATTGGTGGCTGAGTGCCTCGATCTCTGGTCCCAGGGTTTGAATGCGTCGCGAAGTGAAGGCGCGCATCACCAGCCCGCGTAAACGGGTGTGACGGGGGGCTTCGAGTTCAAGCATGGAATGCGCTTCGATGGCATAAAACGGGGCGGTGTGCGGCGCATGTGCTATCTTTTGGTCGACGGGCACTTCGCGCCCCAACCGGCGATCTTTGAGCAAAACAGACACCGTGGCGTGGGAAAATGCCGCCAGCATTTTGTAATCCTGCCAAAAATGGACAGAACCTGTGGCGCGCGCCTTTGCATAGAATGCATAGGGGTTCTGGACAAACTCTGGCTCTGTCGGGGATTGAATTACTGTGCTCATGTGCAGAGTTTCATCCTGCATTAGGTGGGATGCAAGCGGGTTTTTTCGGGGGTATGCGACTTTTCGGAGCAATTCTGGATGTTGCGGGCAGGTCGACTTGCGTGCAATAAAATTACTCAGGAGGATGCGCGAATTGGAATCTATTACTTTGACGTTTGAAATGTCGGTGGTGCTTGGCCTGCTGGCGTTTACTGTTTTCTTATTTGTTTCAGAAATTGTGAGGATCGACTTGGCGGCCATCTTGGTGATGGTGTTGCTGGGATTGATATCGCAATTTCCCAGCACGCAAAACGTGGCGGACGTGGCCCATCTGTTTGACGGTTTTGCGTCTAATGCTGTGATATCGATCATTGCGGTGATGATCATCGGGGCCGGGTTGGACAAAACCGGGGTGATGAACAAAGTGGCCGCGGTCATTCTGAAGCGGGGGGGCAGCACAGAAGGCCGGATTATACCGATCATTTCCGGCACGGTTGGGGTGATCTCTTCGTTTATGCAAAACGTTGGGGCGGCGGCGCTGTTTTTGCCGGTTGTCAGCCGGATTTCGGTGCGCACCGAGATTCCCTTGTCGCGCCTTTTGATGCCCATGGGCTTTTGCGCCATTTTGGGGGGCACGATGACATTGGTTGGGTCTTCTCCTTTGATTTTGTTGAATGATTTGATCCTGTCGGCCAACACAACATTACCAGCAGATCAGCAGATGGAACCTTTTGGGCTGTTCTCTGTGACACCGGTTGGCATTTGTTTGGTGCTGACGGGGATCATTTATTTTGTGGTGTTTGGCCGTTGGGTTTTGCCTAAGGGCAGTAAGGCCGGCGACGGCACCAGTGCGCAGGGTCTGAAACAATATCTAAAGCGGATTTATGGTCTGAAAACCGATATTTTTGAGATCAGCATTCATGAGGAGCATGGCTGCGGCGGCATGACCTTTGATGATCTGATGCAGAAATATCATGTCTATGTGATCGGCTCTGCCTATCAGGGTAAACGCTGGTTTGCGCCGTTGATCCGCACCGAAATCACTGCACCTTGTCGCCTGGCGGTGTTGGCGCGGCGCAAAGAGGTGATGCAAATGGTCGAGGCCGAAGGCTTTACTCTGCATCCGATGCTGGATGTTTTCGCCGAGGACTATGCGGCGACCCAATCTGGTGTGGCTGAACTGGTTATTCCACCCGGATCAAACCTGGTCGGCAAATCCGCCCATGATTTGGTTTTTCGCAAGGCCTATGGGGCCAGCATGTTGGCCATTCACCGGGACGAAGAGACCATGAGTTATGTGGCCACAGAGGACCACGAGCCAACAGCGATTGCAGAAGTGCCGTTTAAGGTTGGCGACACATTGGTCATTCACTCGACTTGGGAAGCGTTGACACGGTTGACCGAAAACCGGGATTTTGTGGTTGTGACCACCGATTTTCCACGCGAGGAGATGCGACCACGGAAATTGGGTTGGGCGCTGTTGTTCTTCCTGATTGCGCTGGGTCTGATCCTGTTCAGTGATGTGCGCTTGTCGCTGTGTTTACTGACTGGCGCAGTTGGCATGATTTTGACCAAAGTTCTGGATATCGATGAGGCCTATGAGGCAGTCAGTTGGACAACGGTGTTTTTGTTGGCCAGTCTTATTCCGCTGGGCATGGCGGTGCAAAGCACGGGCACAGCGGAATGGATTGCGCATCAGATTTTGGCTTTGCTGGATGGTTGGCCGCTTTGGGCCTTGCAGACCGGTGTGGCGGTTCTGGCCACGATATTCACCTTGGTGATGTCCAATGTCGGAGCCACGGTGTTGCTGGTGCCATTGGCGGTATCGATTGCCTTGGCGGCTGGAGGAGATCCGGCAATTTTTGCCCTGACTGTGGCGATCAGCACGTCAAACAGCTTTTTGATCCCGACCCATCAGGTGAACGCGCTGATCATGGGGCCAGCGGGTTATAAGGTGATGGATTTTGTCAAAAGCGGTGGCATCATGACCATCTTGTTCTTGGTGGTCTCTATGCTGATGATGAATGTTGTGTTTTAGGCATTTGCTAAGAAATGAAAAAGGCGCGCTGTGACGGGCGCGCCTTTTTTTGTGTAGTTGGGTCTTAACTGACGTCGAGTGCGGAAATGATGGCGTTAAAGTCATCTGCCTTGAGGCTGGCACCGCCCACCAGAGCGCCGTCGACATTAGACACAGCAAAGATCTCAGTGGCGTTGCTGGGTTTGACTGAGCCGCCATAGAGAATGCGCATGCCGTCGCCGTCGTCGCCAAACCGTTCGGTCAGACCTGCGCGGATGAAGTCATGCACTTCGGCAATTTGCTCCAGTGTTGGGACTTTGCCGGTGCCGATGGCCCAGACGGGTTCATAGGCAATCACGGTGTTGTCGGCAGTGGCTGCGTCAGGCGTAGAGCCCGCAAGCTGTGTACCAATGACGTCAAGCGTTTGGCCGCTTTCACGTTCTTGCAAGCTTTCGCCAAGACAAATGACTGCCACCAGATCGTTGGCATAGGCACTGGATGATTTAGCAGCGACAATGGCATCGGTTTCGCCGTGATCGACGCGGCGTTCAGAGTGACCCGTGATGACGTAATCTGCGCCTGCATCCACCAGCATTTCAGCCGAGATATCGCCTGTGTGCGCGCCAGAGGCGTTTGCGTGGCAATCCTGACCGCCGATGGCGATGTTGCTGCCTTCGGCGGTGACTGAGGCACGCGAGATAAGGGGAGCTGGTGTGCAGATCAAAACATCGGTTTGTTTTGTGTCTGCGGCGTCTTTCATATTGGACAGTTCAGACAGATTGGCAGTGACGCCGTTCATTTTCCAGTTACCAGCGGCAAGTTTACGGCGCATGTGGCCTCCCTTAACATCAAATAAGAATAGTTAAGGGTCTTTTGCGGGCTATGGGGGCAGACGTCAAGTTTTATGGTATCGCTAACAGCAAAGGCGCGTCAGTCAGACGCGCCCGAATTTAGCAAAGGCTGAGCTGGCGCAAAGCTGGGGCTTACATGCCCTCAAATTTGATGGATTCACCACACCCACAGGCTTCGGTGACATTTGGGTTGTTGAATTTAAATCCGGCTTCCAACAGCGAGACTTCGTAATCGATCTCTGTTCCGAACAGGAACATCTGCGCCATGGGGGCGATCATGACGCGGGCACCACCTTCTTCGACAACTTCGTCCATTGGATCGCGTTCATCCACGTATTCCATGGTGTATTCCATGCCTGCGCAGCCGCCTTTTTTGACGCCAATGCGCAGCCCCTCGTGGCCCTCGCGGTCCATGAGTTTGACGATCTGCGCCGCCGCTTTGGACGTGATGGATACGGCCTGTTTGCCGGGAATACCAAACATAGTGTGTCTCCTATGCCATCAAATTATGCGCTCTGGCGCAGGTTTTCAACATGGCAGGATGAGAGAATATCGCGAGGATTACATGAAACCGAGTTCGAGGCGGGCCTCGTCTGACATCATCTCCATGCCCCAGGGTGGTTCCCAGACCAGTTCGACGGCCACGGTTTTGACGCCGGGAACGCCAGAAATGGCCTCTTCGACCCAGCCCGGCATTTCGCCTGCTACCGGGCAGCCAGGGGCGGTCAGGCTCATCTTGACGTTGATCTCGGACTCGTCATTGATTTCAATGGTATAGATCAGACCAAGATCATAGATATTCACGGGAATTTCAGGGTCAAAGACACTGCGACAGGCCTCGACAGCCGCTTCGTGCAGCGGGTGGTCGGTGCTGGAGGGGGCAATAAGGGGGGTGCCCTCGATCGGTTGGGATTCTTGAGTCATTTGCTTTCCTGATCAATCCTGACTGCTCATATAGGGAATAGGAGCGTGGGCGTCCAGAGGGGCGCAGAGAGGTATTTCTGTTGCGATGGCCCGAAACAGCGCAAAAAGAGCATAAAGCGCAGGGCCAAGATTTGAGCTGGGGGCCTCCGGCGGGAGTATTTTTGCAAAGGTGAATATAGGGCCTTTGGTCAGGGCGGGCCGCGCCAATGGGTTAAGGCGCGGGCCTTTTTTGGAATGGTATTAGTCGTTGATGTCGTGGTCAAAGGTTTTGACCTGGCCTTTTGGCAACGAAAAGATACGGCGCAATACCAGCCAAGCGGCCAAGGATAGGCCGGCAAAGATCAGAGTGATCGCGGCAGGTGACAATAGAGCAAGCGGGCCCAGCAGTGCCAGTCCGACAAGCGCGGCCCCAATGGCAAAGCCCAGGAATATGAAGCCCGGCAACATCATTTCGGCAATTCCGAGGATCAGGGCGGCCGCAAGCCAGATCCACCAGGTTGTGATGAGATCTGCCATCAAGAACCGCCTTTCAGCAGTTTAAAGGCATCGCCAAAGGCTTCGAGAGCAGCGGCGGGCAGGATTATGGTTTGTTTGCCATCGCCATTGCCCAGCGCATTCAGCGCCTCGACTTGTTTGAGAGCCACTTGGTATTGCGCCGCCTCGATGCCGTTTTCTTTGATGGCAACTGCGACGACCTGGGTGGCATAGGCTTCGGCGTCCGCACTGATGCGGCGGGCTTTGGCTTTTTGTTCGGCTTCGTAAAGTTCGGCGTCTGCGTGCAGCTCGACAGAGCGCTTGGCCCCCTCGGCTTCGGTCACCTGAGCGCGGCGGGCGCGTTCGGCATTGAGCTGTTGCAGCATGGCGTCGCGAGTGGCTTGGTCAAGGTTCACGTCCAGAATTTCGGCACGGGTGACCTGGATGCCCCAATCATCCACCGCGTCTTCGACCAGGGCTTTGATGGTGCCAATCAGATGGGCGCGGTTGGATTGCACCTCGTCCAGATCCATTTTGCCGATTTCAGCCCGCACAATACCGGCAACGGTGGTTGAGATCGCGCCGTCCACGTCGCGGATGCGGTAGACGGTCTTTTCCGGCTCGGTGATGCGGTAGAACACCGAAGTATCCACCTGGACCAGCACGTTGTCTTTGGTGATGGCGTCCTGGCTGGCGGTGGGCAATTGGCGTTCCAAGATCGAGATTTGGTGACGCACGACATCAAGAAAGGGCACCACAAAATTGATGCCTGGCCCAAGCACCGATTTGAGGCGGCCAAAACGTTCAACCACGTGTTTTTCAGATTGGGGCACGATTCGAATACCTTTGAAGATCACAATGATCAGAAATAGCGCGCCCAAAAGCAGAACAATGTTTTGTGAAATTAGGTTAAAAATCATGTCTTCGGTCATAAGATCCTCGAATGTTTACTGACTCTCAGGTGGGAGAAAGCGAGCTGTTTTACAAGCTTGATAAGGCAGCGTAAGGATTGCGCAAAGCAAAAGCGTTTCGAAATCAACTTGTTTGGCAAGTTTAACCTCCAAACGCCTTGAAAAGGTGACCCGATGACAAGCCGCATCTCTTTTGAACTGAAAGCAACCGATGGCAAAGCCCGTACCGGGGTGATCAACACACCGCGCGGAGAGATCCGCACGCCGGCCTTTATGCCGGTTGGCACGGCGGCGACGGTCAAGGCGATGATGCCGGAAAGCGTGCGCTCGACGGGCGCGGATATCTTGCTGGGCAATACCTATCATTTGATGCTGCGCCCAACGGCAGAACGCATTGATCGATTGGGTGGTTTGCACAAGTTCATGAATTGGGAACGGCCGATTTTGACCGATTCCGGTGGGTTTCAGGTGATGTCACTGGCCGGGCTGCGCAAGCTGACCGAAAAGGGCGTGACCTTCAAAAGCCATATTGATGGGTCAAAGCATGAGTTGACGCCAGAACGGTCTATGGAGATCCAGAACCTATTGGGGTCTGACATCGTGATGTGTTTTGACGAATGCCCGGCCTTGCCTGCGGATCGCAACCGGATTGCTGAATCCATGCGTTTGTCGATGCGATGGGCGGAACGGTCAAAAGACGCCTTTGGCGATCGTCCGGGGCACGGGCTGTTTGGCATTGTACAGGGCGGGCTTGAGCAGGATTTCCGGCAAGAAAGCGCAGAGGCGCTGACCAAGATCGGCTTTGATGGCTATGCCATTGGCGGATTGGCTGTGGGCGAGGGCCAAGAGGCCATGTTTGAGTGTCTGGATTATGCGCCGGGCATGTTGCCAAAGGACAAGCCGCGGTACCTGATGGGGGTTGGAAAGCCCGATGACATCGTGGGCGCGGTGAAACGCGGCATCGACATGATGGACTGTGTGCTGCCCAGCCGCTCTGGTCGCACGGGCCAGGCGTTTACCCGAAATGGCGTGGTGAATATCAAAAACGCGCGCCATGCGGATGATCCGCGGCCCTTGGATGAGGGGTGTTCATGCCCGGCCTGCACAAACTATTCACGCGCCTATTTGCACCACGTGTTTCGGTCAAACGAGATGATTTCCGGCATGTTGCTGACCTGGCATAACCTGCAGTATTTCCAAGACATTATGGATGGGATGCGCAAGGCGATTGCCGTAGGCACGTTTGAGGCCTGGGAGAAGGGCTTTCACGCGGGGCGTGTGCAGGGTGATATTGAGCCGTTGTGAGATTATTTGACCGTCAAAAGATAATGGACATCCAACATAACATTTTCTTTGTGACGCGTTGGGTCAATGAATTTTGCTGAAATCGTAAGTTCGTGCTGTCCAATTGGTAAAGGATTGGTGAGGACCCAATAGCCGGAAGTTGAACTGGGGTAATAAGTGGGCGCGTTAGCAGAAGCTGAAAGGTTACCAAACAGATCAAAGCACGGAGTAGATTTTATTATATAATCGTTTGAAATCGGAATAATTTCGCCGTCAAGCTCGATCTGAATTTGATAATTTGGATTCGGCTCAAATTAGGCTGTGTCCTGAACGTCATCACAGGTTAAATTAAGATTTGGCGGATTAAAGACGATGTTCTCTAGGATTGGGAAAAACAGAGATTTTCCTGTTGGAATTTCGCATGTTCGATTTACAGGTTTTGATTGGTCGGAATTTGAGAGAAACCAAACATTGCCAGATTGGTTCAAATTACATGCCAGTCCCCAGCGGCTTTTTTGGGGGCGTAGTTTATCTGGGAAAGAAAAACTCCATTGTGTCCATAAATTCGCCAATTCCGCATAATCCGCGTGAGCTGGGTGGATCACCACATCTTGATTTTCTGAAGTCCCTGCGGCACGCGCGATCGAAGACAGCGCGAAAAGTGTTAAAGCAGTCACTAATTTCAGCATGAAATTTCCGTAATTTTGAATATTTAAGATTTCGGATATCAATATTAAATCGGTTTTAAAAAATCGATCTTTAAAACCGAAAATTCCTTCCAATTTCTGCCAAAGGGCCATCCACGCCAAAGTTTGATCTATCGGCCAACAGTAGCGGAACCCGGATTGAACCCCTTTTCCTTTCAGGCGCTTAGTTTCAGCAGGTCTTCGAGGATCTCTTGGCGACCCGCGCCGATATAGCGGTTGTAGTCTGGGTGCTCAAACAAGTGGCCATAGTAAATTTGATGGCGATAGGGCAGGTGGTCTTGATGGATCAGGTTTTGATTGCGGTGGATGCGCACAGCGTCTTGGCTGTCGTTGAATTCTGATATGGCGCGCAATTGCCCGTTGTGCGCCCCATACATTTCCAACTCGGACCCCAAGACATCATCAAAATACATAAAGCTGCGCGGCAGGAAATGTTGCGGGTGGGTGGTGACTTTGTCGTAGATGCGGAATGTTTCGCGGGTGCTGGAATGATAATCGGTGTCGTTGAAAACTGCGCCGATGGGTGCGGGTTGGTGGGTTTCGATGAAATCACCGATGGTTTCGCGAATATCGCCGATGATCAATTTGGCCTCTGGCACGCGTTTTTGCAAAGCGTCTTGATCCATCTTGTATTGCTTGGCGGCAAACCAAAACGGCAGATCATAGGGGCCTTCGGGCGGTGGCATGCCTGCGCCGGTATCAAAGCCGTAACAGTCAACCGTTACGCCGGTGACCGCTTTGACGTCTTTGGCAAAATCGCACATGTAAGCCAGCCCATTGCCCCCGGCGACGCCAAATTCGATGGTGGAAATGCGGTCATGGCCTAAAAGTTGCCCAAGACGGGCGGCATTGAGCATGCACCAGGCATAATGGGGCCGTTCCACAGCCAACATATCAACTTTGAAGTCCACAGAGTAATTATACCAACCAGAAGTGCTGCGAATGAGTTGCCGGGTCGCGGCCCCGGCCAAAGAATTGCGAAATTCGCGCATATATAGCAGCTTAGAAATAAGGGACTTCATACAGAGCAATTCCTTTTGCAAACACATTTACCAAGCGGACAAACAACTCTTTTGATCACTAAAATTTTTTCTAGGATGCGTTGAGAAATTGAAAATTGCACGCAAATTTGTTAATTTGTGAAACCTGCGACGCAAAACCTTTAAGTTGGGCTAAATGGTTGGGATTTGTCGCTTGCACCCAATTCTTGCCAAGGGCATTGTACCGCCAACAACAAATAAGGGTTGAAATCTCGGGGGCTCAGCCCCAGTTTTAATTCCCTGATAGGAGTAGGTCAGTGTCGCCGCAAAGTGGGGCCGGACTTGCTTGCCAAGAATGAGGACCGAGTATGCAAGAGCCACTCAATTCATCTTACCCGGTATTGCCGTTGCGCGATATTGTGGTGTTCCCCCATATGATTGTGCCACTGTTTGTGGGCCGCGAAAAATCTGTGCGCGCGCTTGAAGAAGTGATGCAGGATGATAAGCAAATTCTGCTTGCCAGTCAGATTGACCCAGCAGAGGACGACCCGGAGGCGGAAAGCATTTATCGAACGGGCGTTTTGGCCAATGTGCTTCAACTGCTCAAGCTGCCCGATGGCACCGTGAAAGTGCTGGTCGAAGGCCAGTCGCGGGTGATCATCAATGACTTTATTGAAAACGAGATGTTTTTTGAGGCAACCGCAGAATATCTGCCGGAAATGCCTGGTGACGCGACCACCATCGAGGCTTTGTTGCGCTCGGTCGGGGACGAGTTTGAGCGCTACGCCAAGGTTAAGAAAAACATTCCAGAAGAAGCGCTGGCTGCGGTTTCTGAAACCGGCGAACCTGCGCGTTTGGCGGATTTGGTTGCGGGACACTTGGGTGTTGAAGTTGACCAAAAGCAAGAGCTTTTGGAAACGCTTTCGGTCAGCGAACGTTTGGAAAAAGTCTATGGTCTGATGCAGGGCGAAATGTCTGTGCTGCAGGTCGAGAAAAAGATCAAAACACGTGTGAAATCTCAGATGGAGAAAACGCAGCGTGAGTATTACCTGAATGAGCAAATGAAGGCCATTCAGAAGGAATTGGGTGATGGCGAAGAAGGCGCTGGAGAAATCCAGGAGCTGGAGGAAAAGATCGCCGCTACCAAGCTGAGCAAAGAAGCCAAAGAAAAGGCGGATGCTGAGCTGAAGAAGCTGAAAAACATGTCGCCCATGTCAGCCGAAGCCACCGTGGTGCGCAACTATCTGGATTGGATGCTGTCCATTCCTTGGGGCAACAAATCGCGGGTTAAAAAGAACCTGGTTCAGGCCCAAGCGAAACTGGACGATGACCACTATGGCCTTGATAAGGTCAAAGAGCGCATCGTGGAATATTTGGCGGTGCAACAGCGTTCCAAAAAGCTAAAAGGCCCGATCATGTGTCTTGTTGGCCCTCCGGGGGTTGGTAAGACGTCGCTTGGGAAATCTGTGGCCAAGGCAACAGGTCGCGAATTCATTCGCATCTCGCTGGGTGGCGTGCGCGACGAAAGCGAAATTCGTGGGCACCGCCGGACTTATATTGGCTCTATGCCGGGTAAAATCATTCAGGCGTTGAAAAAGGCCAAGACCACCAACCCTTTGATCTTGCTGGATGAAATCGACAAGATGGGTCAGGATTTTCGCGGCGATCCCGCGTCAGCCATGTTGGAAGTGTTGGATCCGGAACAGAACAGCACCTTTGTCGATCACTACCTTGAGGTGGAATATGATCTGTCAAACGTGATGTTTTTGACCACGTCCAACAGCTATAACATGCCGGGGCCGTTGCTGGACCGGATGGAGATTATTCCGCTGGCGGGCTACACCGAGGACGAAAAAGCCGAGATTGCCCATCGTCACCTTATTCCAAAGCAGGTGAAAAACCATGGTTTGAAAGCCAAGGAGTTTTCGCTGGAACCGGAAGCCGTACAAGAGATCATTCGCACCTATACCCGCGAGGCGGGCGTTCGGAACCTTGAGCGTGAAATTGGGAAAACCGCCCGGAAAGCGATCACCAAGATCGTCAAGAAAGAAGCTGACTCTGTGAAGGTGACAGCGGATAATTTGCACGAGTTTCTTGGCGTTAAGAAATATCGCTTTGGTTTGGCGGAAAGCAAAGATCAGGTCGGTGTTGTAACTGGCTTGGCCTATACCAGCGTGGGCGGTGATTTGCTGCACATCGAGGCGTTGAGGTTGCCAGGCAAAGGCCGGATGAAGACAACCGGTAAACTAGGCGATGTGATGAAGGAATCCATCGACGCTGCGGCCAGCTATGTGCGGTCTATTGCGCCAAAAATTGGGGTGAAACCACCGCAATTTGAACGGCAGGATATTCACGTGCACGTGCCCGATGGCGCAACCCCCAAAGACGGGCCTTCGGCAGGTTTGGCCATGGTGACATCGATTGTGTCGGTGCTGACTGGAATTCCGGTGCGCAAAGATATTGCGATGACCGGTGAAGTCAGCCTGCGGGGCAATGCGATGCCGATTGGCGGACTGAAAGAAAAGTTGCTTGCGGCGCTGCGCGGCGGGATCAAAACCGTTCTTATTCCAGAAGAGAACGAGAAAGATCTGGCTGATATTCCTGACAACGTGAAAAACGGCATGGAGATTATCCCGGTGTCGCATGTGTCTGAAGTGCTGGAACGGGCGTTGGTCTCTAAGCCGGAAGCGGTGGAATGGGATGAGGCGGCTGAAGAAGCGGCAGCTGCAGCAGCAGCGTTGAAAGCAAAATCAGCTGGCGGTGCGGTGGCGCATTAAGCCGCATAGAACCACGTAACAAAAAAGGCGCGCTGAGCAATCAGCGCGCCTTTTTTCATGCCCTAGGTCTTGGGAATATCAGTCGTCAATCGCGGCCCAAAGAATAGAGATCGTCAGCAGCGCCATGATTGCGCCGCTGGATGGTGTGCTGGATGACGCGCTTTCTGCGATTACAGGTGCCGGAATAACCGGGTCGCTCATGCCGCCTGCAAAAGAGTGTGTGCTGGTGATGGCCAGGATCGCTGCAGCGGTGAAAATCTGTTTCATTTCGTGTCCCCCAAAATGTGACTTGATCGTGAGAATAAAGATTGGCGCACGAACGCTATAAATAGGGGGTTAAGTCAAGGTTAATGCCACGGAAACTGCGGTATTCCGCATAATAGTGCTCAAAAGACAACATAGGGTTGCATCAATGATCTTTGCGGGATCGCAACATTATGGGACCAGGCCATTATTTGTTCGGGTTTGGGTTTTTAGTTTTAAAAAATAAAGCGCTAAACGCCGTTGTTAAGGTGAAATGGCGCGTAATATGCTGAGGTGCAATCGAGATCAGCCGATGTCGCATTGACCCTTTGGGCAATGCCATTCATGATTTCACCATGACATTTGAATCCAATATCACCAGATTGCCTCGGGTGTTTGACGCAGAGCGTGGCGCAGAGGTGTCCGGCTGTATTGACGGGCTCTCGAGCAATCTGTCTCGCCTTTTGCAGGGGGCCGCCGGGGCCAGCCCATTTCTGAAATCTCTGATCGAAAAAGAGAGCGATTGGCTGCCCGAAGCCTTTGAGGCACCAGAGGCGGCGCTAACACATCTGTTCGGGCAGATCAGTGATACGCCGGCATCAGATTTGTCGTCTGTTTTGCGACGCGGCAAGCGACGTGTGGCTTTGCTGACGGCCTTGGCGGATATCGCAGGGGTCTGGGATCTGGAGCAAGTGACCACGGCGTTGACGGACTTTGCTGATTTGGCGTGCTCTGTAGCCATTAAGGCTATGATTTCAAATGAGATTTCACGTGGGAAACTTCCCGGAGCCACCGAAGATGATATCGGTGATGCGGCAGGTATGGTGTGTTTGGCCATGGGGAAAATGGGGGCTTACGAGCTTAATTATAGCAGCGATATAGACCTGATTTGCCTGTTTGATGAAACCCGTTACGAGCCGGATGACTTTTTTGATGTTCGGGCGTCTTTGGTACGGGCGACCCGCCGGGCGATGGCCTTGCTGAATGACCCCACAGGTGAAGGGTATGTGTTTCGCACGGATTTGCGCTTGCGACCGGATCCGGCGGTCACCCCGGTGTGTATGGCGATGGAAGCGGCAGAGCGTTATTATGAAAGCCTGGGTCGTACCTGGGAACGCGCGGCCTATATCAAGGCGCGCCCAGCGGCGGGTGACCTTGCGGCTGGCAACCGATTTTTGACGACCCTACAGCCCTTTGTCTGGCGCAAACATCTTGATTTTGCCGCCATTCAAGACGCGCATGATATGCGGCTGAGGATCAGAGAGCATAAGAAACTGGGCGCGAAAACGGTGCTTGAAGGTCATAATATGAAGCTGGGTCGCGGCGGTATTCGAGAGATAGAGTTTTTCACCCAAACACGACAGCTGATAGCAGGCGGGCGCGATCGCGAATTGCGCACCAGAGGCACGGTGCCGTCATTGGCGCTTTTGGCGCAAAAGGGCTGGGTGACCGCTGAAGTGGCGGACAAGTTGACCGATCATTATCGTGCCCATCGCGAAGTGGAACATCGCATTCAGATGATCCATGATGCCCAGACCCATGATCTGCCAAAATCTGAAGAAGGCATGCAGCGTATCGCCTGTTTGATGGGCACCGATGTGGCAAGCATGAAGCAAGATATCGGGCAGCGGATTGATGAGGTGCATGCGCTGACCGAGGATTTCTTTGCGCCTGACTTGATGGCCCCCGAGGTCGCCGACAATCAAGGTTTTGCCTTTGACGAAGAGATTTTGACGCGCTGGAAAACCTATCCGGCGCTTAGGTCTGGGCGCGCCACAGAGATATTTGGCAGGCTGCGGCCTGCGTTGCTTGAGCGGTTGGAACGTGCGGCCAAGCCGGACGAGGCGCTGGTTGCGCTGGATGGGTTTTTGTCTGGATTGCCTGCTGGCGTTCAAGTTTTTTCTTTGCTTGAGGCCAATCCGCAACTGATTGATTTATTGACCGATATTGCCGGTACGGCACCGGTTCTGGCGCGCTATCTCGCGCGAAACTCACAAGTCTTTGACGCGGTCATCGGGGGTTCTTTTTTCGATGCCTGGCCAGGAAAAGCGCAGCTGACCTCGGATTTGTCCGCGCGTCTTGCTGCGGAAAGCGACTATGAGCGCAAGCTTGATACTGCGCGGCGCTGGACCAAAGAGTGGCATTTTCGCATAGGTGTACATCACTTGCGCGGCATAATTGATGCGCAGGATGCTGGGCGTGAATATGCGGAATTGGCCGAAGCTGTGCTTTGTGCGGTTTGGCCCGAAGTTGTTGCCAAATTTTCGGAAAAACATGGGGTGCCACCGGGTAAAGGGGCCATGGTTTTGGGCATGGGGTCATTGGGGGCAGGGCGTTTGAATGCCGCTTCGGACCTTGATCTGATCGTGATTTATGACGCGGATGGGGTTGAAATGTCTGACGGGCGTCGGGCTTTGGCCTCGCGGGCGTATTATGCGCGGCTAACCCAAGCCTTGGTGACGGCGCTTTCCGCCCAGATGGCGGAAGGTCGGCTGTATGAAGTCGATATGCGGCTGCGTCCTTCGGGCACGCAGGGGCCGGTTGCCACCTCGTTCACCAGTTTTAAGGATTATCAGGAAAACAAGGCCTGGACCTGGGAGCATTTGGCGCTGACACGGGCGCGGGCTGTCGCGGGGGCACCAGAGTTGATGGCGCGAGTTGAGACCTTTCGCATCGCGCTTTTGGCGCGCGCCTCTGTCGAAAAGGACGTGCGCGATGATGTGCAGGAAATGCGCAAGCGCATTGCGGATGCAAAGGGCAGTGGTGGCATTTGGGATGCCAAACTTGGCCCTGGCCGTTTGCAAGATGTCGAATTGACGGTGCAGGCTGCGGCACTTTTGGCAGGTGAAAGCGCTGGCGATATAGATCTTGCTTTGGGGCGGGATCAAGGAACCGGTTGGCTGACGCAATCCGAAGCGCAGGCCCTGCAAGAGGCCTATCGGTTGTGCTGGACGGTGCAGCAAGGATCGCGCCTGTTGGGCAGCGATATGTTTGATCCCGAGGCTGCGGGGGCCGGGGCGCGAAAATTTTTGTTGCGAGAAACCCAAACAGAGGCCATGGAGGAGCTAGCAGAGCTGTTGGAAACGCGCACGAGATCCGCCGGTGATGTCATTGATGCTGTTTTGCAGCGCAGTCCTGGAGCTTAATCATGCACGATCCGCGCGGGCTTATTCGCGAAGCCTATAATATTGAAAACATTGATATGCCCCAGTGCCGGGCGATCTTTCTTGACTGGGCGCTTGGGGCCGAAGCTGGCAATGATGCGCTGGCCGCCATCCGGGCCTTGCTGGCGCAATACGAGCCAGACAATCCGGATCATCCGATGACCGAAATCCTTAAAGAAGGCGCGCTAGGTGGATCTGTGCAGCCGGGGCGCGTTGGTCGTTCAGGGCGTCGCAAACTGCAATAGAATATCAGTGCTTTCCTTGGCGTGCATATCGCATTAGGAGGGCTGAATGACAGATACATTGCCTCACGTCCGCCTATTGCCCAAAGCCAATGCCCGCGCAGTGCGCCACGGCTTCCCTTGGGTTTATGAAAACGAGCTGGTCACAGACCGCCGCACCAGAAATCTGGAGGCTGGTACTTTGGCCGTGCTGGTTGATGCCGAACGCCGCCCCATGGGGTTGGTCGCGGTGAATCCCAACAGCAAGATCATTTGCCGGATGCTGGATCGTAATCCAGAGGCGGTGATTGATGCCTCGTGGTTTGCCAGCAAATTGCAGCGGGCCTTGGATTTGCGCGCCCGGCTGTATGATCAGCCGTTTTATCGCTTGGTGCATGCCGAAGCCGATGGCTTGCCCGGCGTGGTGATTGACCGCTTTGGTGACACATGCGTTGTGCAACCCAACGCCGCTTGGGCAGATGCCTTGTTGCCGGCTTTGGTTGCGGCTCTGCAAGAAGTTACGGGTGTCAAACATGTGTTGAAGAACGGCAGTGGGCGCGCGCGCGGACTTGAAGGTCTAGATGATCAAAGCGGTGCGATGCTGGGCGAGGCCCCGACATCAGCTGTACCAGTTGCGATGAACGGGGCCACCTATATGGCGGACCTTACAAGCGGGCAAAAAACCGGTTTGTTCTTTGACCAACGCCCAAATCATGAGTTTGCAGCCCGCCTAAGCAAAGGCGCGCGGGTTTTGGACGTGTTTTCCCATGTTGGTGGCTTTTCACTGGCGGCTTTGGCGCATGGGGCGCAAAGCGCATTGGCTGTGGATGGGTCGGTCGCAGCGTTGGAGCTGGCAGAAGAAGGTGCCAAACAGAGTGGTTTTGGTGATCGCTTTGCCACCCGCAAGGGCGATGCGTTTAAGACGATGGAGGCCTTGGCGGCTGAAGGGCAGAAATTTGACATCGTGGTTTGTGACCCACCTGCGTTTGCGCCAAATAAACCGGCGTTGGACAAAGGGTTGCGGGCCTATGAGCGGGTGGCACGTTTGGCCGCGCCATTGGTGGCCGACGGTGGCTTTTTGGGGCTGTGTTCTTGTTCCCATGCCGCAGAACTGAGCCTGTTTCGCAACGCGTCAGCGCGCGGCATAGGTCGGGCTGGGCGGCGCGGAACCCTGTTGCACACTGGCTTTGCGGGGCCGGACCACCCCTTGCTGCCACAATTGGCTGAAAGCGGCTATCTGAAAGCGCTGTTTTTCCGCCTATGAAGATATTGCTGGACACCTGTGTGATCTATCCGACAGTGATGCGAGAAGTGTTGTTGGGGGTGGCGAAGGCGGGTGTCTTTCAGCCGTTGTGGTCGGCGCGCATTTTGGAAGAATGGGCGCGGGCGGCGCGGAAAATTGGCCCCACCGGCGAGATGCAGGCGCGCAGTGAAATTGCGTTGCTGACCGCGGCTTGGCCCAAATCTTCGGTCATCTGGAAACCCTCGCTTGAGGCACGGCTTTATTTGCCCGACCCGGCGGATGTGCATGTTTTGGCAGCGGCAATATCCGGATCTGCGGATGCGATTATCACGCTGAATGCAAAAGATTTTCCCAAGCACACTTTGGCCGAGGAAGGGTTAGAACGCTGGGATCCGGATTGGTTTTTGCGCAGCATTTGGGAGCGGCAACCGGACCTGCTCAAAGAGGTAGTTGACCGTGTTAGAGCAGAAGCAGATCGGCTTTCCGGAGAAACATGGGAGACGCGGGCTTTGTTGAAAAAGGCCCGGTTGCCGAGATTGGCGAAGGCGCTGGCCTAGGGCCGCGTGCCCGAAACGCCCCATTTGGCTTCTAACGCCTCTATTGCCTTGATGCGTTCTGCGGTTTTTGGGTGGCTTAGCAGCCATGCTGGTGCTGCCCCTTTGTTGGATCGCGTCAGTTTCTCCAGCTTTTCAAACAATGATTTCTGATGGGACACGCCGATGTTGGCTTTGGTTAACAGAGCGGCAGCATATTCATCCGCTTCATATTCGTCAGATCGGGAAAGGCGTGCGGCAAGAAGGCTGGTAAGCATATTGGCGATCCAGGCACCAACGCCGGGAATAAAGCGTGACAACACCATGGCCAAGGCGGTGCGCAAGGCGTTTTGGCCTGAGAAGTCAATCATGCGCCTGCGCGAGTGCCCCAAGGCGACATGGCCCAATTCATGGGCGACCACGCTGGCCAGTTCCTCGCCAGTAACCTCACCCTGCGTATATCGGTTGTAAAACCCACGGGTGATAAAGATACGCCCATCCGGTGCCGCAAGCCCGTTCACCGGATCTATTTCATAAATATGAACGCGAATACGCGGCAGGTTCAAGGCGCTGGCCATCTTGTCGATCAGCGTCTTAAGGGCGGGGTCTGCAAGTTCGGTAGACTGTTCGTCCAGCATTTTTGACGTGCGCCATGCGGAGAAGCGATACATGAAAAGCGCATAGAGTATGGCGAGCAGGATCGGCGTGAATTTGATCATATATAGGATATGGGGCGGCGCTGCGGCGAAGTCAATTCAGTTGCGCTGTGGCGTTTTTCTTGCGGTTGTGACGCAGCAACCAGACCCCAAAGCCAAAAACCATAGACAGGCCAGCCAACAGGCCCAACATGTCACCGGCGAGTTCGGATGCCATTGCCAGATTGTCGGCAAACCCATAACCCAACCCCAGGTAAAGCGTGACCCAAATGCATTCGCCAAGTGCGGCAAACAGCGTGAAGCGCCAGAGGGGTAAGCCTGCGGCACCGCTTGCAAAATTGATATAAGGACCAAGCGGGGAAAACAGCCAACGGCTGAGAAAAACCCCCAGACCACCCCATTGGATCAGATAGGCTTCTGATCGTGCCATCATGCGGGCGCGGGCTTGGGTCTTTCCCATAAAGCGCGCGAGTGGTTCACGGCCTTTGGCCCCGATCTGATACCCAATCTGGTCGCCACATAGCGCGCCAGACAGCGCCGCCAGCAGGCTGGAATAAGCGTCCAGATCTCCGGTTGCAATAAAGGCACCAGCCGCCAGCATCAGCAGGGAGGAGGGCACGGGGACTGCGAGACAACTGAAGAAGGTGGTGAGAAACAACAGCGCAATGCCATAGTTTGCCAAGGCTGAGATCAGGGTTTCAGTCATGACCGGGGTTTCTGCTGCGCCAAAAGCGCTTGGACTTCGTCAATCACCTGTTGGACCGGCACGCCACGTTGGCTTGCGATCCAGTTCAGGGTTGGGCGCGCCTTTGGCTTACCCGCGCCCAGCGCGACCGCATCGCGCACCTCTTTTGGGTCGATGCCCCAGGAATGCGCGATATAGCGCGGTGTCATCCAAGCTTCGGGGGATTGATTGCGGTGGGCCGGATCAGACCAGTAAAGCAGATCCAGAACCATACGCGCCGCAAAAAATACGGTCACAGCCAGAGCCAGTAAAAATCCCGGCGTGGCGATTGGATGAGATTTGAACAGGCGCAGCATAACGGACGTCTCTTTGGAATAGTGTGATCAAAGGCTATGGAGGGGGCTTTGGCAAGGGGTTAACGCGTCAGCTCGCGCATACCTTCGTCCAGCCCGGACAATGTCATCGGAACCATGCGACTTTGAAATATCTCGCGGATCATGCTGATGCTGTGGGTATATTGCCAATGGGCTTTGGGCACCGGGTTGATCCACATATGATTTGGCCATTGCCCGCAGGCGCGCTCTAGCCAAACCTGGCCCGATTCTTTGTTCCAATGTTCGTTGGCACCGCCCGGATAGGCGATTTCATAGGGCGACATCGAGGCGTCCCCCACAAAGATACACTTATAGTCTGCTCCGTAGGTGCGCAGCAGGTCATGGGTTGGAATTTGATCATTCCAGCGGCGTGCATTGTCTTTCCACACACCTTCGTAAAGGCAGTTGTGAAAATAGTAATGTTCAAGATGTTTAAATTCAGAACGGGCGGCTGAAAACAGCTCTTCGACCACCTTGATATGCGAATCCATCGACCCGCCAACATCGAGCAGCAGCAGAACTTTAACCGCGTTGCGGCGCTCGGCGCGGGTTTGCACATCAAGGTAGCCATGTTCGGCAGTGGCGCGAATTGTGCCGTCTAGGTCAAGCTCTTCGGCGGCGCCGTCGCGCGCCCATTTTCGCAATCGTTTGAGTGCAACTTTGATGTTTCTGGTGCCAAGTTCGACATCGCCGTCCAGGTTCTTAAAGGCCCGTTTGTCCCAGACTTTGGCGGCGCGCTGATGGCGGCTTTCTTTTTGGCCAATGCGCACGCCTTCGGGATTGTAGCCATAGGCCCCAAAGGGCGACGTGCCTGCGGTGCCGATCCATTTGTTGCCGCCCTGATGGCGACCCTTTTGGTCTTTCAGGCGCTCTTTGAGCGTTTCCATCAGTTTTTCAAAGCCGCCAAGCGCGTCGATTTCGGCTTTTTCTTCCGCGCTCAGATGCTTTTCAGCCATTTTGCGCAGCCAGTCTTCGGGGATATCAACCGCATCCAAAACCTGTTGCGTCGTGATATCGCCCAAACCGTCAAAGGTGGCCGCAAAAGCCCGGTCAAATTTATCAAGGTTGCGTTCGTCTTTGACCATGACGGTGCGGGCAAGATAATAGAATGTCTCGGTGTCATAGGTCGCCAAGCCGGTTTTGAGCGCCGCCAGAAAACTGAGATATTCGCGCAGACTGACAGGCACGCCAGCAGATCTTAGGTTTTCAAACAGCGGTCGAAACATACTTTACGAGACGATTTTTTCAATCACGAGAGTTACAATGAAACCCGCCACTGCAAAGGCAATTGCATAGGCAATGATATATTGCAGAATGTCGGGCAGGCGGCCCTTGCGGCGTTTTGCAGTGAGACCACCCAAAATTGCGCCAACCAGTGCGGCAATGATTACGATCATGGGCTAGAAGCTCCTGTTGTGTGGATTGAGGGCGGCGACCTCGCGTTGCTTTGCGCGCACCGCCCATTCTGGGCCAAAGCCGTATCGCGCCCAGCCCAAACTGTCCAGATGTGCTTGTTGGGCTGCGCCCATTTCGCCCATCATGGCCAGAGCCTCGGATTTGAGCAGCAAAAGCGATGACAATAAAACAGCGTTCTCAAACTTATGCGCTGCGGGCAGGTTGGCTTGGATCAAGCTTAGGGCGGATGTCGCGTCCCCGTTGGCAATGGCAAAGGCGGCCAATTCTGCGGCTACTTGCGGACGATGCGGCCCTTGGGCTGCGGATTGGCCAAAGAATTTGTCGGCCCAAAGGTAATGCGCATATGAGAGATCTGGGTGCCGGCGTTTTAGCAGTCTTGCCAGCGCATAATGGCTAAAGCCGCGCCGGTGATCTGACCAACCATATTGCTTTGCCAGATCAATGGCGTTCTGTGCTTCGGACAAACGGCGTGCATTTGGCGTGCTGGGACCAAGGGCATATTGAATGGAATTGATCCATTCGCGTGGCGTTGGTGACACATGTGCAGTGGCGTTTGACGCCCCCTTTGGGTTCAGCCGCGCAAATATTTCCGGCAAGCGCTGCGCGACAGCTTCGCGGCTCATGCCATTTTGTAACCTGGGATCGTAATGTACGCGCAACATCAGCATGTCAAAACTTGTCAGCACAGTGTGAAAATTGTCGTCGTTAAAGACGCTGTCATTCAGGCGATAAAGGTCATTTAGCGGGCCTAGCGCCTGCGCCAATTCCTCGTGCAAACAGTCGCGCACATCTTGTGGACTGGTGTCAAAAGGTAGAAATATCGCAAGTTTCTTGCGTTTTTTCAGCGCAATCCAATCGGTTTTGGGTGCGTTTTTTGAGCGTCGATAGTCAGACAGGCTGTCAACATTGGGCACGACAAAACAGGCCGCGTGCGGCAAGGCCTGTCGAATGTCTTTTTTGGCAACCGAGTGAATGGTGATCTGGGCCGAACCCTGGGACACCTGTAATATATCAAGTCCTGCTTCGGCTCGAAGGCGGCCGAGCAGCTGTTTGAGGTCTGAACGCAATGTGGCGGTGTTGCGCCCTTGAACTTTCACGCGAATTGGTGTGTCAAACCGTGTGAAATGAGACAAATTTCGGCCGCTTTCCAACGAAAATGCCAGATCGAGAAAGTCCTGAGCCATGTCGCTGTTTGAGCGTTGGGTAGCGGCAGGTTTGGCTGCGGTGAAGGCTTTGATGGGGGGCAGCGTGTTGTCGGCCAATATCGAGCGCGTTGGATTTGATTGCGGGGCCGGTGCGGAGCAGGCCGTCAAAACAGCCAGGGCAAGAAGGCTTGATTTACGTTTTAGAAAATCCCTCAACGCCCCGACCTTGCCATAAAGGCCAAGCGCTCAAACAGGTGCACATCTTGTTCGTTTTTCAACAAAGCCCCGTGCAATTTGGGCAATAAATTGGCCCCCTCGCGCTTCAGGTCTTCTGGCGAAAGATCTTCTGACAGCAAGAGTTTCAACCAGTCAATCACCTCGGATGTCGACGGCTTTTTCTTGAGCCCCGGCGTGTCGCGGATTTCATAAAACTGCGTTAAGGCCGTAGTCAATAATTGTTCTTTGATATCCGGATGATGGACTTTTACGATGGTTTGCAGGGTTTCTGCATCGGGGAACTGAATAAAGTGAAAGAAACAGCGGCGCAGAAAGGCATCTGGCAGTTCTTTCTCATTGTTTGAGGTGATGATGATAATTGGCCGGTGTTTCGCCCGGATGGTTTCGCCGGTTTCATAAACATGAAACTCCATCTTATCGAGCTCTTGCAGCAGGTCATTTGGGAACTCGATGTCAGCTTTGTCGATTTCGTCGATCAGCAACACCACTTTTTTGTCTTTTTGAAAGGCTTCCCAAAGCTTGCCTTTACGTATGTAATTGCCAACGTCATGCACGCGTTCTTCGCCCAGTTGACTGTCGCGCAATCGGCTGACGGCGTCATATTCATACAATCCTTGCTGGGCTTTGGTTGTGGATTTTATGTTCCATTCGATCATTTCCAGTCCCAAGGCCGTTGCAACTTGTTTGGCCAATTCGGTCTTTCCGGTGCCAGGTTCGCCCTTGACCAGAAGCGGACGCTCTAAGGTGACGGCCGCATTGACAGCCACGGTTAAGTCGTCGGTTGCAACGTAGTCTTTGGTGCCTTGAAATTTCATGTGCAAGTGCCTGTCGGTCAGAGTTCGGGCGTAACCTAGCGTGAACGTAAATTAGCCGCAATGCGGTGTTATCAGGTAGTGACAAAAGCAATGGTGTGAGTTAAATCCCACCGCAGAGAGGGGGCTTTATGTCGACGCGTATTACCAAGTTAGACACGAGCCACGATGAGGGAGCGGAAATGAAAGCAGAGGTTTTCCTGCCCGAGGACTATCGTCCCGCAGATGATGAACCGTTTATGAACGAACGGCAGACCGAATACTTTAAACGTAAGTTAAACGATTGGAAACAAGATCTTATCGAGGGAAGCCGCGATACGATTGAAGCTTTACAAGACAACACTCGTAACATTCCGGATATCTCGGATCGTGCAAGTGAAGAGACTGATCGGGCGCTTGAATTGCGCACACGTGATCGTCAGCGCAAGCTGGTTGCAAAAATCGACTCGGCGCTGCGTCGGATTGATGAGGGTGAATATGGTTACTGTGAAGTGACTGGTGACCCTATTTCCTTGAAGCGTTTGGATGCACGCCCAATCGCGACCATGTCGCTTGAGGCACAAGAACGCCACGAGCGCCGTGAAAAGGTACACCGCGACGACTGATCGCAGGTTTAACGTTGAAATAGGAAACGCCGGGGCTTTCGCTTCGGCGTTTTTCGTTTCACAAGTAGGCATGGCATTACTTGGAATGAATATCGCTGTTTTGGGTGGCGGCATTGGCGGGCTGACTGTGGCGCTGGCACTGGCCCAACGTGGCGCACAGGTGACTGTTTTGGAACAGGCCGAGGCGATCAACGAAGTTGGGGCTGGCATTCAGGTTGGGCCAAATGGCATCTGCGTGATGCGCGCCCTTGGGCTAGAGCAGGCGCTGGCCGCCAGTTGCGTCAAAGCTAAGGCGGTTGAGTTGCGCGACTATAAGCGGGGTGACTTGGTTACCAAGCTAGATTTGACGCAGCTTGGGCCAGATCAGCCGTATTATTTTGTGCACCGCGCGGATCTTATCAATCTGTTGGCAGAAAACTGCCGCGCAGCTGGCGTTAGTATTCGCCTTTTGCAAAAGGCGGTTGATCTGGTGCCCGGAGCGCGCCCTGAGGTGCAATTGGTACAAGGGGCAAATGTAAAGGCAGATCTGGTTGTGTGTGCGGACGGTCTGCATTCTGTTGGCCGCAAGGTTTTGAATGGGGCATCCGCACCGTTTTTCACCGGGCAAGTTGCCTGGCGTGCCACCGTGCCAAACCATTTCGGCCATCAAGCCGTGGCGCAGGTGCATATGGGCCCGAAACGCCATGTGGTTAGTTATCCGCTGCGTGGCGGAGAGCTGGTGAATTTGGTCGCGGTGCAAGAGCGTGGCGAATGGGCCGAGGAAGGCTGGGCCTTTCAGGATGATCCACATAACCTGCGCCGGGTGTTTTCGGATTTTGGTGGCGACGTGCCGGGCTTGTTGACCGCCACAACAGAGGTTGGTTTGTGGGGGCTGTTCCGGCATCCGGTGGCCAAGCGTTGGTTTGGTGAAAATGTTGCCTTGCTCGGGGATGCGGCGCATCCAACTTTGCCTTTTATGGCACAGGGCGCGGTGATGGCGATGGAAGACGCTTGGGTGTTGGCAGACAGTCTGGCGACGTGCGAGGACAACGCAGCGGCACTGGCGATGTATCAAGGGCGCCGGTTTGCGCGGGTGACAAAAATTGTGGAAACCGCCAATGGCAACGCCAAGAAATACCACCTGTCCAACCCCATCCTAAGAAAAGCCGCACATGGGGCAATGCGGGCGTTGGGAACGGCGGCACCTGCAAAAATGCTGGGACAGTTTGACTGGATTTACCGCCACGATGTGACCAAGTCAGCCTAGGCGCTTTCGGCGCCTCTGGGTTCTTAGCTAGTCTGTGGGGTTGTCTGAGCGGGACTTTGTCTGGCGCGGGCGCCACGCCATGTTCATATAGGCGTCACCGGCGCGCAGCTCTTGTAGCATGATCGCCAGTCTTTTTGCCTTGGTTTCTGGGCGTTTGGCACGAATGATCCAACCAAGATAGTCGTTTCGTTGATACCACGGGCGCTCTTCGTAACGGCCCGACAAGTCATTTTCTTGCAGAGCTTTTTGCACCGAGTCAGGCATTGGGTTTTTGGGGCGACTCATTTTTAGGCTCCGGATCGATACTGAAGCCTATCACAGAACATAAATACAAAAGAAACTGCACGGATTCAGGTGCAGGAGACGGGACTTGGTCAGGCTGCCAATTCGACCCAGACCGGCACGTGATCACTTGGTTTTTCCAAACCTCGAATGTGCTTGTCGATTTGACAATCCAGCAACAAATCAGCGCATTGCGGCGAAAGCAGAAAGTGGTCAATGCGTATGCCGTCATCACGGTTCCAGGCCCCAGCTTGATAATCCCAGAACGAATAATGTTCAGGTCCAGGCGTGCGCGCGCGGAAAGCCTCGGTGAAGCCAAGGTTTAGCAGGCGGCGATAGGCAGCGCGACTTTCAGGACGCGCCAGTGCGTCTTCTTGCCAAGCCTCGGGTCGGCGTGCGTCTTCGTCTTGTGGTATGATGTTGTAATCACCAGCCATAAGAAACGGTTCTTCGGCTGCCAAAAGCGTTTGAGCACGCGCGTGCAGACGTTGCATCCAGGCCAGTTTGTAATCGTATTTTGGGCCGGGCACCGGGTTGCCATTTGGCAAATACAAACCGCAGACGCGAATAGGTGTGTCGCCCATGACTGTTGCTTCGATCCAGCGGGCCTGTTCGTCGTCCGCGTCGCCTGGCAGGCCGCGTGAAATATCTTCGAGCGGCAGCTTGGATAGAATCGCTACGCCGTTGAAGCTTTTTTGCCCATGGGTTTCGACCTGATAGCCGCGATCTTCGAAAATCTCGCGTGGAAAGCCTTCGTCGACGGATTTGATTTCCTGAAGCAGCGCCACATCGGGCTGTGCTTCGTCAAGCCATGCAGGCAGAGCGTTGATACGGGCTTTGATACCGTTGATATTGAACGTAGCGATTTTCATGTGGGGACTATGGCGTTATCAGGGGGGACGCTCAACCCGAATTAAGGTGCCCAAATGAAATACTCTGTCGAATTAGAAGTGAAGTTGCACCGCGAACGGGTGGTCGAACTTTTGACGTCACATGACAATCGCAGACGCTGGCAAAACGGTTTTATTGGTCACGCGCCGCTTGACGGAGAGCCCGGCACTGTGGGCGCGACAACGCAGCTGACCTTTCGGGTGGGCGAGCAGCAATTTGAAATGATCGAAACGATATTGGCGAAAGAGCTGCCCGAGATGTATTGCGTCTCATATGTCTCGAGCCAATCGGCCAGCATTTCAAAGAACAGTTTTTTTGAAACTCAGAACGGCACCACCTTGTGGCGGGTAGACATGCAGATGCGTGTAAACGGCCTGTATAAAATCATGGCGTATTTTTCAGCCAATGGCTTTCGCAATCAGACCAAGCATCTGATGCGCAGTTTCGCTGATTATGCTGAAAGGTAAACAGGTTACATCGAAAAGCTTGTGCCACATCCGCAAGAGGACGTGGCATTTGGATTCTCGATCACAAACCGCGCGCCGATCAATTCTTCGGTGAAATCAATCACGGCATTTTGCAGGAACGGCAGCGAAATTGTGTCCACCAGAACTTTTTCACCTTGGCCTTCCAGCACCAAATCATCGGCCAAAGGGGCATCGAGCTTGATTTCATATTGAAAGCCTGAACAGCCGCCACCTTCGACAGCAACGCGCAGCCCTTGGCCCTGATCGCCAGCCCCGATTTCAGCCAGACGGGCAAAGGCTCGATCGGTCACTTTAGGCGGAAGTTGCATTTTGTCACTCCTGACAGGCATTTGGGCGGTTGCGCCCGGTGAAGATTGTTCGCAGAGTGCAATATATGAAACCAGAGCACAGGCCACAAGGACAAGCGGGATGAACTTGCCAATTGCGTCGGATCCAACGCTTGCCAGAGGGCGTCGAGTTACCGAAGAAGAAAGCACATTTCGCTCGTGTTTTCAAAGGGATCGCGACAGAATTATTCATTCCAGCGCCTTTCGGAGATTAAAACATAAAACCCAGGTTTTTGTTGAACACGAGGGCGATTATTTTCGCACCAGACTGACCCATTCAATCGAAGTGGCACAGGTGGCGCGTACAGTGTCTGGGGCTTTGGGTCTGAATGCAGAGCTGACAGAGGCCGTGGCCCTGGCACATGATTTGGGGCACACGCCCTTTGGACACACGGGCGAAGATGCGTTGGATCAGTTGATGTTGCCCTATGGTGGGTTTGACCACAACGCCCAAGCGGTACGGATCGTGACGGCCCTTGAACGGCATTATGCCGAGTTTGATGGGTTGAACCTGACGTGGGAAACCCTGGAAGGCATCGCAAAACACAATGGGCCAGTGCTTGGCGAGATCCCTTATGCACTGGCAGATTATAATGCTCTGCATGATCTGGAATTGCACACCCATGCTAGCGCCGAGGCACAGGTGGCGGCATTGGCGGATGATATTGCCTATAATAACCATGACTTACAGGATGGTTTGCGGGCTGGGTTGTTTACTGAAGCCGATATTGAGCGCTTGCCGGTGATTGGGCAGGCTTTTGCCGAAGTTGATCAGATCTATCCTGCGCTGCAAGCCAATCGGCGTCGACACGAGGCGCTGCGGCGGGTGTTTGGGGTGATGGTGTCAGATGTGATAGAAACTTCAAAGGCCAGAATTGCAGAATGTGGCGCGGTAGATGCGCAAGCGGTGCGTGATCTGGGCCGGCCGGTCATCGCGTTCTCTGACGTCTTTTTGGAGCAACTAGAGGTCATCCGGAACTTTCTGTTTTCACGCATGTATCGCGCGCCATCGGTGATGGAAAAGCGGGCGCAGGTCACACAGGTGGTCGAGGCGCTGTTTCCCTTGTTTATGGATCGCACGGATTTACTGCCTGAGAACTGGCAAGAAGATCTGCGACAATTGCCGGATGAAACAGCGATTGCGCGGCGGGTCAGCGACTATATCGCTGGCATGACAGACCGGTATGCCTTGACCGAATATGAGCGGTTGCTGGGCGAGAAACTGCCCTTATAAGTCATAAAATTAAGGTATCTGCTGCATTTTGCTATTCGTTGCGGCGTTTTTGTTGTAAGCGCCTCGCATGACCAGTTTCGCAGGTAAAACCATCTTTGTAGCGGGGGCCGCGTGCTCTTTGGGCGAACGGCTTTTGCCGGTGTTTGTCGACCAACAGGCGCGCGTTATTCTGATGGATCAGGATAGTGATCGCTTGCAAAACATGGCGATGCGCGCGCCCAATTTGATAGAGCATTTGCCAATCAGGCTGCTAAGCTTGGCCCAGATCAGGCAATTGGGCGCGATTTGGGATGAAGAACCCTTGCATCTGTTGATCAACCTGTTGCCGATGCGCCGGCAGGACCCAGAGCATGTGCTTGCCGGGGTGTCTTTGGCACTGATTGAGGCGTTGCATCTTGGTCTGAAAAGCGCTCGCGGGGCCGCAATCAACGTCGTGCCGCAGGCGCATGGGGCGGACGATATTGGCTTTCAAATGGCGGAAAGCGCTTTGCGAAAGATGTCGGCTGCATTGGCAGAAACAGATTGCAAGTGCGCTGTGCGATTTCACTTGATCCGACCGCACAGCGCATCAGATGAAAACGCGATTGTGCAAGCCATCAGCTGGATCAATCACCGCGATGCCTCAGATTTGACCGGGGTAGAAATTCCAATTGGGTCACCTGCGGATTGACGTAGGCGCTGGCAGTGTTAAACCGCCTTCAAAGTATAAGGACATATTCGATGAACCTGTTTTCTGAAATCCGCACATTGGTCATTGACCAATTGACCGCCATGCAAGCCGAAGGTGCGTTGCCAGAAGGGCTGGATTTCACCAATGTCGCTGTCGAGCCACCCCGCGATGCGGCCCATGGGGACATGGCAACCAACGCGGCTATGGTTCTGGCAAAGCCTGCCAAAATGAAACCTCGTGATATCGCAGAGAATCTGGCGACCAAACTGGCGTCTGATGCGCGGGTGGAAACCGCCGAGGTCGCAGGACCCGGGTTTTTGAATTTACGTTTGGCCGCGGGCCTTTGGCGCGATCTGGTCAAGAATGTGCTGCAAGCAGGCGCGGATTTTGGACGCTCTGACATGGGGCAGGGCAAACGGGTGAATGTTGAATATGTTTCGGCGAACCCAACAGGGCCGCTGCATGTTGGTCATACGCGCGGCGCGGTTTTTGGCGATGCCTTGGCCTCGTTGCTTGATTTTGCCGGTCACGAAGTGACGCGCGAATATTACATCAACGATGGTGGGGCGCAGGTCGATGTTTTGGCGCGCTCTGTCTTTCTGCGGTATCAGGAAGCCCATGGTCAGGAAGTGGCGTTTGAAGATGGCACCTATCCGGGTGAATATCTGATCGATGCAGGACAAGCGCTGAAGGACAAGGTAGGCGATGCGTACCTTTGCAAGGGCGAGGATGTCTGGTTGGCAGAAATCCGTGAATTTGCCACCGGAATGATGATGGATTTGATCCGTAGCGACTTGAAGGCGCTTAACATCACGATGGATAAATTCTATTCGGAAAAATCATTATATGGCACCGGCCTGATCGAAGCCGCCTTGGCGTCGTTGGATGCCAAAGGGCTGATCTATGAAGGTGTACTTGAGCCCCCAAAAGGCAAAAAGCCAGAAGATTGGGAACCACGGGAACAAACCCTGTTCAAGTCTTCTGATCACGGGGACGACGTAGATCGACCGGTTAAGAAATCTGATGGCTCATGGACCTATTTCGCGCCTGATATTGCCTATCATTACGATAAGGTTCAGCGCGGTTTTGACGAGTTGATTGATATCTTTGGCGCGGATCACGGTGGCTATGTCAAACGCATGAAGGCCGCGGTGTCTGCCTTGTCTGATGGCAAAGTGCCTTTGGATATCAAGCTGACGCAGCTGGTGAAGCTGTACAAAAACGGCGAGCCATTCAAGATGTCAAAGCGGGCGGGCACATTTGTGACCCTGCGCGATGTGGTGGATCAGGTTGGCGCGGATGTGACGCGTTTTGTGATGCTGACCCGTAAAAACGATGCGCCACTTGATTTTGATTTTGACAAAGTGCTGGAGCAATCCAAGGACAACCCGGTGTTTTATGTACAATACGCCCATGCGCGGGTGTGTTCCGCTGTGCGTAAAGCAGCGGAAGCAGGGATTGATGTGTCTGATGCCACGCTGGCAGAAGCAGATTTGTCTGATCTGTCTGATGTGGCCGAAGTCACGGTTGCCAAGAAGCTGGCGGAATGGCCGCGTTTGGTGGAAATCGCCGGGCGCACCAATGAACCACATCGGGTGGCGTTTTACCTCTATGAATTGTCCAGCGATCTGCACAGCTTGTATCATGCGGGCAAAGACAACGCTGATTTGCGCTTTGTGCAAGAGGGCAACGCCGCCGTGACACAGGCGAAAATCGCGCTCGCGCGTGCAGTAGCCGTTGTTATTTCCTCTGGTCTTGGTATTCTTGGGGTAACTCCTGCGCAAGAGATGCGGTAAAATCGGCACATGGTCAGGGGTGAGGCATTGGCAAGAGACCCCTGACGACAGCGCGTCGTCAGTAAAACGAGGCGAGCATGGCTGAAGTACCAGTAAACCATATGGGCGCTGTAAGCCCAGATTCCCAAAAAATTGTGGGCTCGATGGCCAATTGGGCCGGAGCCATTGTGTCCTTATCTTTGATCGTCGGGGCCGGTGTCTGGGGCTATAAACTGCTTGTGCGAGATGTGACGGGCTTACCGGTTGTGCGAGCAATAGACGGACCAATGCGCGAACAACCTGTTGATCCGGGCGGCTCGCAAGCCGCTCATCAGGGGTTGGCTGTTAACAAGGTCGCGGCACATGGCTCGGCGGCAGCACCAGCTGACCGACTTGTTTTGGCACCACCGCCGATAAAGCTTAGTAGCGAAGACGCCCCTGTGAAACTCAGCGGCGATAGCAAGCCGCCAGCCTCCAAAGCCGGCGAACCGTCTGAAAATGCCGCAGATAACGCGAACAATATTCAATCTACACCCGAAGCCATCACCGCTCCAAAACCATTGGTTACAGCCAGTATCGATGGGTTGGTCAAAGAGCTGACCGCAAGTGCAACTGGTTTGGGGGAGGTTGCAAAGCCCAAAGAAGCAGTTGCAAAACCTAAGATTGTCAAAGGTGGTATCGGTAAATCGCTGCGACCACGGCTGCGTCCGGCTGGCTTGAAGAAAGCGGTTCAGGTCGCTTCTGTTGCGCCGGTGGTTGCCGCGCCCGTTGATGTCGATGCAAATACTTTGCCCGCAGGAACCCGGTTGGTGCAACTGGGTGCCTATGCCAGCGAAGACATTGCAAAGAGCGAATGGGACAAGTTGCAGACCAAATTTGGCGACTATCTGGGCGACAAACAACGGGTTGTGCAAAAAGCCAGCAGCGGCGGGCGCACTTTCTATCGCCTTAGAGCCAAGGGCTTTGTCGATCTAAGTGATGCGCGCCGCCTGTGTTCCGCCCTTAAGGCAGAGAACGCAGATTGTATTCCGGTGGTCACACGTTGAAGACTTTCGGGGCGACGATCCTGGGCTGTGCCGGGCCAAAGCTGACATCAGAAGAACGCCGTTTTTTTCATGAAGCCAATCCGTTTGGCTTTATTCTGTTTTCGCGCAATATCGACCATGCGGATCAAATTCGGGCTTTGTGCGCCGAGTTGCGGGCCTGTGTTGAACATGATGCGCCGATACTGATTGATCAAGAAGGTGGGCGCGTACAGCGTTTGCGCCCGCCCTTGGCCACAGAATGGCTGCCACCGCTTGACCACATTCAGCAAGCTGGGGACGCGGCTGAACGCGCAATGTATTTACGATCGTTGTTGCAGGCGGTTGAACTGACAGAGTTGGGCATTGATAGCAATTGCGCGCCTTTGGTGGATGTGGCGACAAAGGCAACGCATCCGTTTTTGCAAAACCGGTGCTATGGGTATTCGCCCGAGGTGGTGACGAAACTTGGTCGTGCCGTGGCCAATGGGTTGATGGATGGCGGTGTATTGCCGGTACTGAAGCATATTCCCGGCCATGGCCGCGCAGTGCAAGACAGCCATTTGGAATTGCCGCGCGTTACGGCCTCTGCTTTAGACCTACAGATTGATTTTGCGCCCTTTCGCCAATTGAACGATCTACCGATGGGGATGACCGCACATTTGGTTTACGAAGCGCTTGATCCTCAGCCGGCGACCATTTCGACAAAGATGATGCGCCTGATCCGCGACGACATTGGTTTTGACGGTTTGGTCATGACAGATGATATCTCTATGCAGGCCCTAGACGGTGATATGACGCAGCGCAGCGCAAAGTCTATTGCAGCAGGTTGTGACGTTATCTTGCATTGCAATGGTGATATGAGCGAGATGCAGGATGTCGTGGCTGCGAGTGGTTTGATGACGGCACAAGCGCAGACGCGGGCTCTGCGGGTTCTGGATGCGCGCCGTCCTGCCGTAGCAGTTGACATCGCGGGCTTGAAAGCAGAGCTTGAGGCCTTAGCAAGCGGGTAGGGCATGAGCGACGATTTCATTGAACAAGCCAAAAAAGATGCGGTGGCAGAACGGCTCGCTGCGGAGGCTCTGATCATTGATGTGGATGGCTTTGAGGGGCCGTTGGACTTGCTTTTGACCCTGTCACGCACCCAAAAAGTGGATTTGCGCCACGTTTCCATTTTTCAGCTGTCCCAGCAATATTTGGCCTTTGTCGAACAGGCCAAACAGCTGCGCATAGAGCTAGCGGCGGATTACCTGGTGATGGCCGCTTGGTTGGCGTTTTTGAAATCACGCCTGTTGTTGCCGCCAGATCCCACCGAGGATGGGCCATCAGGCGACGAGTTGGCAGCCCATTTGGCGTTTCAATTGGAACGGTTGCAGGCGATGCGCGATTGCGCGGCCAAACTGATGGCGCGCGACCGATTGGGCCGGGATTTCTTTGCGCGCGGCGTGCCTGAAAACGTCGAACGTACCAAGGTTATCACCTATACCGCCAATCTGCTGGATTTGATGCAAGGCTATGCGCGGTTGCGCACCAAGGATGAATTCCGTCCCTTTGTCATGGACCGTGACTCGATCTTTACCATGGAGCAGGCGCTGGAACGTATGCGCGGGTTGATTGGATTTGCTGGGGTTTGGACCGACATTAACAGCTATCTACCGGAAGGATGGGGAGCAGACCCGCAACGCCGCCGTTCGGCAACTGCCTCAACCTTTGCGGCCTCACTGGAGCTGGCGAAAGAAGGCAAAGTGGAAATTCGGCAATCTGGCACATTCGCGCCGATTCAATTGCGTAGAAAAGAGATAGACCATGGCTGAAGACAACGCGCCGCAGGACCAAAGCCTTTTTGAAGCGCCGCCAATGGCAGAGCAAGAGCGCATGGTGGAAGCCATTCTTTTTGCCAGCGCAGAGCCAATAGATGTGCGTGATCTGAATGCGCGCATGCCACATGGATGTGACGCGGCAGAAGCTTTGGTGCATCTGCGAAAACGCTATCGGGGGCGGGGTGTACATGTGGTGCGCGTTGGAGATGCCTGGGCCTTTCGCACAGCACCAGATCTTGGGTTTTTGATGCAACGCGAACAGGTGGAAACCCGCAAGCTGTCGCGGGCTGCCATCGAGACTTTGGCGATTATCGCCTATCATCAACCTGTGACACGTGCCGAAATCGAAGAAATTCGCGGCGTGTCTGTCAGCCGAGGCACGGTTGATCAACTTTTGGAAATGGAATGGATTCGCTTTGGCCGGCGGCGCATGACCCCGGGCCGCCCGGTGACTTTTGTTGTCACGCAGGATTTTCTGGATCACTTTGGGTTGGAAAATGCCCGTGATTTGCCGGGGCTCAAAGAATTGCGCGCAGCTGGCTTGCTGGACAACCGTCCGCCTCCGGGATCAATGCCGCGCGTTGGCGACGATGAACCCGAAGAAGAGGCCACAACTGGACAATCGGAATTGTTTGAAGACTGATGTGCGACTGGCACTGCCTCAAAAGCGGCACATTTTGCTGATAGGTTTCGGCAAATTTCTTGATGGGTGTATCGATGGATAAACTGGTTTCAATGATTGCACGCCGCTTGATGCGGCAGCTGGTCAACAAAGGTGTTTCTGCAGGCATGAAGGCTGTGGCGGGCAAGACGCCGGCGTCCTCGGGTCAAAAACTTGACCAGAAACGTACCAAACAATCGATGCGCCTGCTGCGACGCATGTCAAAATTTTGATGGCAGCTTAGGGCTGTACCAACTTTGCGCGTTGCCGAGCTACAAGCGCCTCTAGGCATCCAAAAGCCATGAGCACCGCTGAAAGCAGCATGCAAACCGCAAGCCCCCACCCGTCAAAGATGGGCCGATATAGCAGCGTTGCTGCGAAAACACTGACATACATAACAGCCGAGTTTAGCCCCATGATCGCGCCGCGCTGTGAGGCATCAAGCATGCTTAATCTGCCAACGGTCAGGTTTAGTCCGAGATGCTGTAACGCGCCCCAGCCAAACATCGACAGGCAAAGCCACAGGTAGCTATACGCCAGGCTTGCCATAAAAACCAAATACAGGCTGGTCAGGGCAAAAACAGCAATCAAGCCGCGTCTTGCACCAATGCGATCTAACATCGGGTCAAACAGCATGGCCGCCGCAAACCCAAGCCCATAAGACAGGGTGAACCAGCCACCAGCAGAAATGCTGCGACCAAGGTCTTCGGTAATATGGGTGCCCAGATAATTGTACACGCCATAGAAAGCTGTGCCCAACATGCACACTGAAAACAGGCCGGGCAAAAGGCCTTGGACCTTAAGCGCGCTGATCGGCGAAGTGGCTTTGGCAGATTTTGGCGCTTGGGGCAGGGTGACATAGTAAAGCGTGATCAACACAGCAGCCAAGCCCAGCGAAAGGGCACCATAAACCGCGCGCCAGCCAAAGCTGTCAGCAATAAATGCGCTGAGGGTGACGCCGCCCACCATCGATAATGTCCAACCGGTCAGCACCTTGCCGATTGTACGCGCCTCTTGGCCTTTTGGGGCGATCAATGTTGCAAGCGAATAGATGGCAGGCAACGCCATGCCCGCGCCGATCCCAGCCAAGGCCTGGGCAATGATCAGGACCGTGCTGTTAGGGGCACAGGCGCTGATGGCGATGGCGGCGACAATAAGAACCATCGACTGACGTAGCGCGGTGTCTGCACCAAATTTGTCGGCCATTGGAGCCAACAAAAGCGCCGAAATCGCAACGCCGCCGCCATAGGCCGCAGAGGCAGCCATGACATCGGCTGGGTTTGCAACAGACAGTCCAGCGGCAACTTCGGCTGCGATTGGTGACAGAACAAGTGAATTTGCCCCAATCAAACCAATCGATATCATCAGAATAAAAATCATGCCTATCACCCATGTTCTGAACGCTATACGATGATTTCATACAAAGGCTGAAAGGTATTCGAAAGAATTTAACGTTATGCAAGACAAAGAAACAGATGGTATTCGGCAAAACCCCAAACAGCATAAGCCATTGGACGCAATGGATCGAAAGATATTAGGTGTGTTGTCCAAGGATGCGACGGGCAGTTATGCGGAATTGGCCAAACATGTGGGGTTGTCTGCGCCTGCGGTGCACGAGCGAGTGAAACGTATGCGCGCGGCTGGCGCAATCAAACGCACCGTAGCGCAATTGGACGGCACGGTTGTGGGCAAACCGTTTTTGGCCTTTATCCATGTTGAAACGTCGGGCTGGGGCAAAACCAAAGATCTGGTTGAGCTGGCAGAGTTTCCGGAGGTTGAAGAAATTCATGCGGTCACCGGCGACGCTGGGGTGATTCTGAAAGTGCGCATGCAAAGTGGGCAGGCGATGGAAGGCTTTTTGTGGCGCTTATATGATTCTGCGGGCGTGCGTGGCACCCGCACCTATGTGGTGCTTTCAACCCATCTGGAACGCGGCGTGCAGGCGGAAGTTACCGCGCATTTGGGCGAGGGTGATCACCTAAAGTGATCACGAGGTCATTTTGAAATGCTTGGAAAGCTTTAGGCCTTGGCCTTGGTAGTTGGAGGAAATACCGGCACCATATAATTGTTGTGGCACCTCTGCCATTTGCTCATAGACCAAACGCCCGACAACCTGTCCGTGCTCTAACACAAAGGGAGCCTCGTGACAGCGCACCTCAAGCACACCGCGCGATCCCAAACCGCCTGCGGCGGCATGGCCGAATCCAGGGTCAAAAAAGCCCGCATAATGCACACGGAACTCTCCGACCATGGCGAGATAAGGGGCCATTTCCGCGGCAAATTCTGGCGGAATATGCACAGCTTCGCGGCTGACAAGAATATAGAAAGCGCCCGGATCCAGGATAATCTGACCGTTGTTGCTGCGCACTTCTTCCCAATATTCAGAAGGGTCGTAGTAGTTGAGCTGGTCAAGGTCGATGACGCCAGTATGTGGCTTGGCCCGATAGCCAACCAGATTGCCATCTTCTGGGTGCAGATCAACCGAGAAACCCAAGCCGTCGTCGATAACTGCAGGGCCGTCCACAAGCGGGGTCTCTGAATGCAGAGTCAGCAGTTCCTGATCACTTAGAATGCTTTGTCCATGCCGAAACCGGATTTGGTTGAGCCGCATGCCGGGACGTACCAGCACAGAAAAGGACCGGGGGCAGATTTCCGCATAAAGCGGGCCTTTGTAGCCAGAAGGAATGCGGTCAAATTCGACACCACCATCGGTGATGGTACGGGTTAAAAGGTCAAGGCGACCGGTCGAGCTTTTGGCATTAGCAACAGCATTTACATCAAATGGCAGGTTTAGATGCTCCATCAAAGGCACAACATAAACGCAGCCTTTTTCCAGCACGGCGCCGTCCTTGAGATCGATCCGGTGCATTTCAAAATCTGTCAATCGAGCCGCGACACTATTGCCATCACCAGCCAGAAAAGACGCACGCACCCGGTAAGCAACCGTGCCTAGACGCAGATCAAGGCTTGCGGGTTGAACTTGACCTTCTACGGTGGGGATGTCTGGTTTGATTTCACCATTGATCAACATTTTTTCAATGGTTTGGCTCGGCAATACACCAGTCATTTAGTTCCCCCAAAATAAACAAAACGCCCGAGCGATTGCTCGCCCAGGCGTTTTTTGTGGTCGGGCTAGCAGGACTCGAACCTGCGACCTTCCGTCCCCCAGACGGACGCGCTACCAGGCTGCGCTATAGCCCGACGGTGTCGCTGTTCATAACGCATTGTCACGTAGGAGCAAGACCAAATTTTCATTATATGGTCACTTCACGCGCGCATCGTCTAGACGGGCCTGAAGCGACTTTAGTTGCGAAATTGCGTGGGCAATACCTGAGCGGTTTTCATCGGGTATGTGATCGATTTTTACAAGGCTTGCCAGCACTTTACGGCGGGTTTCCCATCCGGATATGTCATCGGCCATTGGCTTTCTTGGCACCGCTCTTGGGGCGGGCTTTGACATTGCGGATGGCGCAGTTGGGCGTGCAATCGGGTCAACAAGAGGCGCTTGGATTTCCATGGAGTCTTGTGCTGGGTCTTTTGTTTCAGCAGCATCCAGTTCTGGTTCTGGCAAATCGGGTTCGGCTATTTTGGTGTCAGCGCTGGCAACCGGTGCAGCTTGGTGAATATCGGCGCTATCCGCCTCCGCAACGGTTTCAGAAACCTTGATAGTAACGTCATCTGGTGTGGTTGTTTCTTCGGGCATCTCGGTGGCGCTCAGATCCAAGATCTCACCAGGTTTAGCGGTAAGGGGTCGCGATAGGGCGCTGATCTCTTTGATCCCTTGCTCACGCAACAATTTTTGCACGCCTTTGATAGTCATGCCGTCGTCATGCAGCAGCTTTTTAATGCCGCCAATCAGCCGCATATCTGCCGGGCGATAATACCGCCGACCGCCTGCGCGTTTTACTGGGCGCACCTGAGTGAACTTGCTTTCCCAAAACCGAAGAACATGCGGTTGGGTTTCTAGCCAATCTGCGACCTCGCTGATTGTGCGAAAAGCCTCTTTAGATTTGGCCATTGAATTTGCCCCGTTCTACGACTTGTTGCCGTCTGCGACGCGATCTTTCATCAGATGCGACGGACGGAAGGTGAGAACACGGCGTGGATTGATTGGAACTTCTTGCCCAGTCTTTGGGTTACGGCCCACGCGCGCGGCTTTGTCGCGAACGCTGAATGTACCAAAAGAAGAGATTTTGACCTGCTCGCCACGCACCAGTGCATCCGACATATGTGACAGAACTGTTTCGACCAATTGTGCTGAATCATTACGGGACAAACCGACCTCACGGAAAACAGCTTCGCTTAGGTCCATCCTCGTTAACGTTTTCTCAGTCATAACATCCCCCGGTTTTGTTTAAGCAACAATAGGGGAAGGGAATTTTACGTGTCAACATCAATGGCCTAGAATCAAGGGTTTACCCTTGGATCTTGTCGCCGATTTGACACTTACCAGCGTAAAACGACCGATCCCCAGGCCAAACCACCGCCAATTGCCTCTGTAACAACCAAGTCGCCAGGTTTGATTTTGCCTTGGGCGTTACCCACAGAAAGCGCCAACGGAATGGAGGCCGCAGAGGTATTGCCATGATCTTGGACGGTCACAACAACCCGGTCCATTGGGATGCCCATCTTTTTGGCCGTGCCTTTGATGATACGAATGTTGGCCTGATGCGGCACAACCCAATCCACCTCGTCATTGGACACGCCAGCGCGTTCCATCGAGAGGTTGGCCGTTGAAGCAAGCTTTTCAACCGCATGGCGAAATACTTCTTTGCCCTGCATGCGCAGGTGGCCAGTTGTTTGGCTGGAAACGCCTCCATCCACATATAAGATGTCTTTGAAGCGCCCGTCGGAATTCAGATCAGTGGCCAAAATGCCTCTGTCTGATTTATCACCCGTGCCGTTTTCAGCCTCCAGTACCAACGCACCAGCGCCGTCACCAAACAGCACGCAGGTGCTGCGGTCTGTCCAATCCATGATTCGAGAAAAAGTTTCGGCACCAATCACAAGCGCGCGTTTAGCTTGGCCTGACACAATCAGCGCATTGGCATTTGCAAGCGCATAAACAAATCCTGCGCATACCGCCTGTACATCAAAGGCAAAACCTTTGGTCATGCCCAGTTGGGCCTGTACCATAGTGGCTGATGACGGAAAGGTCAGATCTGCAGTAGAGGTCGCAACGATAATAGCGTCGATGTCATCCGCATCAAGACCTGCATTCGCCAGGGCCGCCTTTGCAGCATGAGTCGCAAGCATCGAAGTGGTTTCGCCCTTGGCTGCAAAATGTCGCCGTTCAATCCCCGAACGAGATTTGATCCATTCGTCACTGGTTTCCAAGGATTTTTCAAATTCTGAGTTGGGAACGATACGCTCTGGAAGGTAATGTCCCACGCCCTTGATGACGGCGCGTAGTGTCATATAAATTATCCGTTCTTGTCCCCAGCGGTTTGAACATCTTGCTGCACTTGCACAGCGGATGCAACCCGAGCTGCCAGTTTTTCCGAAAAACCGGATTGAGACAATTTCACCGCCAATTTGACCGCCGCCGCAACACCTGTTGCATCAGAGCTGCCATGCGATTTTACCACGGTGCCATTCAGGCCCAAAAACACACCACCGTTCATGCGACGCGGATCAATACGTTTGTTCAACCGCTGCAAAGAAGTATAGGCCAGCACTGCGGCCAAGCGCGAGAGGGGCGAGAACTTGAACGCTTCTCGTAGGCGTTGGCCAATCAGGCTGGCGGTGCCTTCACCGGTTTTCAAAGCGATATTGCCCGTAAAACCGTCGGTCACAATAACATCGGCCGTATCCCCAGGGATATCGCCACCTTCGACAAAACCCGCGAACTCGAAATTTGCGGCCTCGGCGTTTTTGGAAATAAGCTCGTGCGCGGCTTTGAGCTCGGCACGGCCTTTGTGTTCTTCGGTGCCAACATTCAGCAAGCCGATACGTGGCCGACTAAGACCCATGCCGTTGCGGGCATAAGAGGCCCCCATGAGCGCATATTGCATCAGGTCATGTTCATCGGCGCGAATGTCGGCGCCTACATCCAGCATGATATTAAAGCCCTGCGCGCTGCGCGATGGCCAAAGAATCGCAATGGCTGGTCGATTGACCCCTGGCAATTTGCGCAATCTAACGACTGACAGCATCATAAGGGCACCAGTGTTGCCACAGCTGACACAAACGTCAGCCTCGCCGTTGCGCACCGATTCGAGTGCTGACCACATGCTGGTGGACTTGCTGCTGCGCATGACCTGACTGGGTTTGTCATCCATCGAGACAACGGTTTTGGCGTCGCGGATCTCTACGCGACCGGCCAAATTCTTTTTCTTGGCGACAAGCTTGGAAAGCGTGTCTTGCGGGCCATGCAGAATAAACCCGATATTGGGGTGTTTCTTTGCGGAACGCGAAATGCCGGCAACAACTGCTGCCGGCCCTCGGTCGCCACCCATGGCGTCAACGGAAATAGTGGTGCGCCCAGCACCCGGTGTTTGAATGTCATTCAAAACGGTCATTTGGGCGCTTCCCGACCGTTTTATGCTGCGTCTTCGTCCAGATCGACGTCGTCTGCCATCGCAACGACTTCACGGTCGTCATAGTGGCCGCAAGAGGCGCATACGTGATGCGGGCGCTTTAGCTCGCCACAGTTGGCGCATTCATTTGGGTTCGCGGCAACCAGCGCGTCATGTGCGCGGCGATTGTTGCGGCGCGATTTCGATACTTTGTTCTGCTGGACAGCCATGTCGCAACCTTCGATTTATGGGGGCAAAAGCCCGATTTCCAGAGCGTTTTGAGGCTTTACGCTTTCCGTGCGGCCAAGTCCAACGCTAAATTCCAATGAGCGCGCGAAAATAGACAGAATTTCGCGCTACGCAAGTCCTATTTTTCAGACGAACCATCAAGCTTATTTCGTAAACTTGCCAATCCCGCAAACGGCCGTGCATCTTCGTCACTCATGGCCTTTTTTCCCGGCTCTGTATAGGCCGAAGTGGTTAATTCGGCATTTTTTGCGCGGGGGTATTGTGGCAGCGCCAACGAAAGACTTTCGGCCATGATTTCCGCGATATCGATTTCTTTGGGCAAAGGTTCGATATTTTCCTCAACGGTCAGCTCGTATTCTTCTTCGCTGGGCTCTTGGTAATTGGCGACAAACTGCCGATTTACATCGGTGTCGATACGACTCGAAACCGGCTCGAGGCTGACCACGCAGGCCTGAGAAACTGTGGCCCCAAGTTTGCCAAGCACCTGCCAATCGCGTTTGCCATAGGCCTTTAGTTCGCCTTCAAACCGCAATTTTTTAATACCCAGGATGCCCATTTGCTTGGCCAGAGATAAAAGTGCGTCCCCTTTGGGCTCTAGCAGAAATGTATTTGTCTGATTCTGTGAAAGATCTGCGACCCGATACAGAGTTTTTGAATTATGTTTGCCGCTCATGATGCAATTTGCCTTCCATTCTTGAACAGATGCCATTGATTTTGTAAGCCGTTAAGAGGCAAAGCGTGCCAAAGCAAGAGGGCAGGGACATACCAATGAAGAATCCGATCAGGGCGACGGCTTTGGCACTCTGCTTGTTTGCAGCAGCCTGTGCAGCAGAATATCGCAATCACGGCTATGTTCCAAATGATGAAGATCTGGCAAATGTGATTGTCGGCATCGATACTCGTGACAGCGTGATCGAAACAGTTGGCGCGCCAACGGCGGGCGGCGTATTAAATGAAAGCGGTCTGTATTATGTACGCAGCCGTGTGCGCACGTTTGGCCCTTTCCGGCCAACGGAAACTGAAAGACAGCTGGTGGCAGTCACCTTTGATCAAAGCGGTGTAGTTGCAAATATCGAACGCTTTGGTTTGGAAGATGGCCGCGTGGTACAACTGTCTCGTCGCATAACCGATAACGGATTGAACAACATATCGTTTATCCGTCAACTGCTTGGAAACATTGGTAACTTTGATGCTGCAAGCGCCCTGAAGTAAAGCGTCATTTTGTTGTCACGATGCGCATCTTATAGTGAAGATGCACAGACAATGGGGGGGCAGATGATTGGCCTGAAAAAAGGACGCTATGTAGCACGGGTTGCCAGTAGCCAAGACGATATTGTCGCCGCTCAAAAACTGCGGTTCAAGTCATTTCACACAGCTGAGATTGATGGGCTTGACCGTGATGCTTTTGACCCGGCTTGCGCGCATATCTTGGTTGAAGATCGCAAATCTGGCACTTTGGTTTGCTGCTTTCGGATGTTGCCTTTGGCGGACGGGAACGAAATAGCACGCAGCTATTCCGCACAATTTTATGAATTGAGCGCCTTGCAGTCTTTTGCGGGCGCGATGGTCGAAATGGGGCGATTCTGCATAGACCCGGCCTGGAAAGACCCTGACATTTTGCGAGTCGCCTGGGCAGCCATGACGCGCTATGTTGATGAAAACAATGTAGAAATGTTATTTGGATGTTCGTCGTTCAAAGGCACGGATGCCGGCCAGTACGGTGATGCCTTTGCCATGTTGCGCGACAGGCATTTGGCACCCAAACGCTGGTTGCCCCGGGTGAAATCGCCAAAAGTGTTTCAATTTGCAGCTAGATTGCGCCGAAAACCAGATCTTGCACGTGCGCAATCACGCATGCCCCCTTTGCTGCGCAGCTATCTTTTGATGGGGGGATGGGTCAGCGACCACGCGGTTGTTGACGAAGATTTGAACACGTTACATGTGTTTACAGGCTTGGAAATAAAGAAAATTTCGCCAGCGCGCAAACGGCTACTGCGGGCGATGACAGCCTAAGGCACACCGATTGGTTGACGCAGGCAGCGTCGCTCGTTAGCTGGTCGCTATGGCACGTATACCTCTTTTACAAATGTCCGGGATTTCGCTGACTTTCGGTGGTGATCCCGTGTTCGATAATCTGGATCTGGTTGTTCAACCCAGCGATCGCGTTGCGCTTGTTGGGCGCAATGGGTCTGGCAAATCCACGTTGATGAAAGTCATGGCTGGCCTGGTGGAAGCCGACCGAGGCAGCATCGTTGTTCCCCCCGGTACAAGCGTCGGGTATATGGAGCAAGAGCCTGAAATGAAAGGGTTTTCAACGCTAGGAGACTTTGCGTCCTCTGGCTTGGATGCTGGCGAAATGTACAAAGTTGAACGAGCCGGCGAAGGCCTGAAGTTCGATCCGGCACGGTCCGTAGAGACGGCCTCGGGTGGAGAGCGGCGGCGGGCAGCTTTGGCGAAACTGATGGCCGAGGCCCCGGAACTGATGTTACTGGACGAACCAACCAACCACCTGGATATCGAGGCGATAGCCTGGTTGGAGTCCGAGTTGAAATCCACCCGCGCGGGCTTTGTTTTGATCAGTCACGACCGGGCTTTCCTACGTGAGCTTACCCGCGCAACCCTTTGGATTGACAGGGGAATGGTGCGTCGTCAAGAAAAGGGTTTTGGCGATTTTGAAGCCTGGCGGGATAAGGTTTGGGACGAAGAGGATATGCAACGGCACAAGCTGGATCGCAAGATCAAGGCCGAGGCAAGATGGGCGGTTGAGGGCATCAGCGCGCGGCGCAAACGCAACCAGGGCCGGGTTAGAGCGCTTGGGGAATTACGCGACAACCGTGCCTCGATGATCAAGCGCCAAGGCAGCGCGGCGATGGATTTTCAGTCAGGTCCAAAATCTGGAAGAAAAGTTATTGAAGTCAAAGGCATACAAAAGGCCTATGGTGATAAAACCATCGTCGAAAATCTGGATATTTTGATCCAACGCGGCGACCGCATTGCTTTTGTGGGGCCAAATGGGGTGGGAAAAACCACCTTGATCAAAATGTTGATGGGTCAAGAAGCGCCTGATTCGGGCTCTGTGACACTTGGTACAAATCTGTTGCCTGCAATTTTTGACCAAAGTCGCGCGCAATTAGACCCAGATATGACACTTTGGGATTCGTTGACCGGCGATCCCGAGATGCGGGTTTCGGGCAAAGCCGACCAAGTTATGGTGCGTGGGAATCCCAAGCATGTCGTTGGTTACCTTAAAGAATTTTTGTTTGACGAACGTCAAGCCAGGGCACCGGTTCGGTCGCTGTCAGGCGGAGAGAAAGCCCGGCTTTTGCTGGCAAAATTGATGGCGCGTGAAAGCAATCTGCTGGTCTTGGACGAACCGACCAATGATCTGGATGTGGAAACACTGGATCTGTTGCAGGAATTGCTGGACGACTATGACGGCACGGTTTTGTTGGTCAGCCACGACCGCGACTTTCTGGACCGTGTGGCAACCACAACAATTGCAATGGAAGGCGACGGGCAAGCCATCGTTTATGCTGGCGGTTGGAGCGACTATCGCGCCCAACGCAGACCTGATGAAGATGAAAATCCTTTAAAAACAAAGTCCAAGAAGGGGTCTGGCAAAGTTGAAAAGGCGCCAGTAACCCAAGAGTCTGGCCTGAGTTTTTCAGAACAGAAGCGCCTGGAAGCGCTGCCTGCTGAAATGGATCGTTTGAACGCGGAAATTGCGAAACTCGAAGAGTTCATGGCGGATCCTGAGTTGTTTACCAAGGAACCCGTGAAGTTTCAGAAAGCCACAGAGGCCCTGGTAGAGCGCCATACAGCCCTGTCGGATGCGGAAGAAGAGTGGATGGCACTGGAAGAACGCGCCGAGTCGTAGCAAATCGATTTTGGCAACGGGTTTTGTACAAATCGTACGTTTCAGGCGCTGAAACGTACGATTCGTTTTCAATTTACGCAAAAAAGGGGTTCGCAGCGTTACTGCATCCGCAATGCACCATCCAAACGGATGACCTCGCCGTTCATATAGCCGCATTCGACGATGAATTTCGCAAGATCTGCATATTCAGCCGGGTCGCCCAAACGCGGCGGGCAGGTGACGTCGGCGGCAAGTGTATCCATGACCTCTTGGCCAAGGCCGATCAGCATTGGAGTTTTGAAAATACCCGGTGCAATGGCCATGACACGAATGCCGTTTTTCGACAGGTCACGCGCCATGGGCAAAGACAACCCAACAATGCCGCCTTTAGAGGCCGCATAGGCGGCTTGGCCTTTTTGACCGTCCATTGCGGCAATCGAGGCCGTGTTGATGATCACGCCACGGGCACCATCTGATTCGGGCGCATTTTCCGTCATTGCCGCGGCCGCCAGACGGGCAACGTTGAAGGTGCCAACCAAATTGATGTCGATGGTTTTTTGAAAAGCTGACAGGGCGTGCGGGCCGTCGCGGCCCAATGTTTTTATCGCCAAAGCGATGCCTGCGCAGTTCACGGCGGCGTTGAGTTTGCCCATCGATTTTTTCGCGAATGCTATGGCTGCTGTGACCGAGGCTTCGTCGGTGACATCGGTTTCAACAAAGTATCCGCCGATTTCTGCGGCCACGGCATTGCCGCGTTCGCTGTCGCGGTCAAAGATTGTAACCTGCGCGCCAGCGGCGGCAAAACTGCGGGCGGTGGCTTCGCCCAAACCTGATGCGCCACCGGTGATAACGGCTGCGGTTTCCGTGATTTTCATGGCGGATCTCCAGCTTAGAGTGAATTGAACATGCGTTCAAATAGCTGGCTGCATTGCCCTGTGTCCAGAGCTGACGCGGTGTGCCGCTTTGTGACGGAGCGTCGTAAATGAAAAGAGCGCTCCGATTGGAACGCTCTGATGATTTTGGATTTCTTAGGTATTTAGCCGAGCTGCACCAGCGCGTGGCGTTTTTTGCCAGCGCTGAGTTTGATAGGCGTGGCCAGAGCCGCGGCGTCAAAGATGCGCATTTCGGTCAGCGGTGCATCATTCAACTTGGCCCCGTTTTCCGCAATAAGTCGTTTGGCCTCTTTGCCGGTTTTGGCAAGACCGGATTTTACAATCAGCTGCACAACCGAGATGCCGTCGCCGACGTCTTCGGCTGTTAATGTCAAGGTTGGCAAATCAGCGCCGACGCCGCCTTTTTCAAAGACTTCGCGCGCGGTGGATTCGGCGGCTTTGGCGGCTTCGGCCCCGTGGCAGAGGGTGGTGACTTCGTTGGCCAAGACGATTTTGGCGTCGTTGATGTCAGAGCCAGCGAGAGCGCCCAGACGGTCACATTCCTCAACCGGCAATTCGGTGTAAAGCTTGAGAAAACGGCCCACGTCCGCGTCCGTGGTATTGCGCCAGAACTGCCAGAATTCGTAAGGCGATTTCATTTCAGCGTTCAGCCAGACCGCGCCGTCCTGAGATTTGCCCATCTTTTTGCCATCAGAGGTGGTCAGTAACGGCGAGGTCAGGCCAAAGATCTGCTCGTCGACCACGCGGCGGGTCAAGTCGATGCCGTTGACGATATTGCCCCATTGGTCAGAGCCGCCCATTTGCAACAAACAGCCATAGCGGCGGTTCAGTTCCAAAAAGTCATAGGCCTGAAGGATCATGTAGTTGAATTCCAGAAACGACAGGGATTGTTCGCGATCAAGCCGCGATTTCACCGATTCAAACGCCAACATGCGGTTGACCGAGAAGTGACGGCCAATGTCGCGCAGGAATTCGAGGTAGTTCAGATCATCCAGCCATTCAGCGTTGTTGAGCATCAGGGCGCCGGTGTCGCCATCGTTATAGTCGATGTATTTTGCAAACACCTGTTGAATGCCGCTGATATTGTCGTTGATTTGATCTTCGGTCAGCAGGGGGCGTTCATCCGCCCGAAACGACGGGTCACCCACCTTGGTGGTGCCGCCGCCCATCAGGGTAATGGGTTTGTGGCCGGTCTTTTGCAGCCAGCGCAGCATCATGATTTGGATCAGGCTGCCGACGTGCAGGGATTTGGCCGTTGCATCAAAGCCGATATAGGCGGGGACCACACCTTTGATCAAAGCCTCGTCAAGCGCCTGATAATCGGTACAATCAGCCAAGAAGCCGCGTTCCATCATCACTGCGATAAAGTCTGATTTAGGGTGGTAGGTCATAGGGTCCGTCTCGTATGGTGTATGGGGCGTGTATAAGCAGCCTTGAGGTAAAGGAAAAGGCCATGTTGAAGGCCAAATTGAGCAAGGGTCCATTGCGGGTGGCTGGGGCCATGTCGGGCACATCGCTGGATGGGGTCGATGTGGCGGTTCTGGACACTGATGGCGTGTCAATTTTTGGATTTGGGGACAGCCGGTATCTGGCCTATGACGCGGATCAGCAAGCGGTGCTGGCGGCGGCGCTTGGGCAGTGGACGGGTGAGGCGGTAGAGGCGGCCACAAAGGTTGTTCAGCGCGCGCATGGCGCGGCTTTGGCGGGGTTTGGCGCATGTGATCTGATTGGGTTTCACGGTCAGACACTGGCACATGAGCCGCGGGGCCGTGGCACCTTGCAGGTGGGCGATGGGGCCGCACTGGCAGAGACGCTGGGGGTGCCGGTAGTTTGGGATTTTCGATCAGCTGACGTGCAACTGGGTGGTGAGGGCGCGCCGCTGGCACCGTTTTATCATTTTGCCTGTGCCAAATGGATTGGTGCAACCGCGCCTGTGGTGTTTTTGAACCTGGGGGGCGTTGGGAACCTGACCTGGGTGGACCCCAGCAAATCCGGGCCAGAAGAGGCGGGTGCCTTGCTGGCGTTTGACACCGGGCCAGCCAATGCACCGATCAATGATTTGATGCAAGAGCGCCTGGGTCAGCCCTATGATAAGGACGGCGCGGTGGCCCTGTCGGGTGAGGTGGAAACCGGCGCGCTGGAGTTGTTTTTGGCAGAGGCTTATTTCGCAAGAATGCCGCCAAAGTCATTGGATAGAAACGATTTTTCCGAAATGATAGATCTGGTGCGGGAGTTGTCGGATGGGGATGCGGCCGCGACCCTGACGGCGATGTGTGCGGCGGGCGTGGCGCAGGGCATGCAACATTGCCCGCGCGCGCCAAGCCGGGTGCTGGTGACCGGTGGCGGGCGCAACAACCCTGTGTTGATGCAGATGTTGCGCGTGTCGCTGGACTGTGACGTTGTCGCCATCGAAGAGGTCGGGCTGGACGGGGATATGCTGGAAGCCCAGGCCTTTGCCTATTTGGCAGCACGTGTGGCGCGGGGAATGCCGACTTCTGGGCCAAGCACAACCGGTGTGATGGCGCGCGTCGGCGGTGGTATTTTGAGCAGCCCAACAAGCTGAGATCCTCTGGGCGTGAACTATGGTGGCGGGGGCTTTGCCCCCAACGTCGAAATTGCATTTCGACGTCTCCCCCAGAGTATTTTGGGAAAGATGAACGGGGATCTGGGATTTTGTTATGGGGGCTAGAACCGGGTGAAATCGCGGAAGGTGGCGGCTTCGCCCTGTGGCACGCCGTGTTTGTCTGTGAGCGTCCAGATGATGGCGTTTTCTATGCGAAAGCGCTGGCCGGTGGCGCTGACGCGCATGCCTTGGTAGTTTTCAAAATAGCCGTCTTGGCGCATGGCTTGAAACATCTTGGTGCGGGTATTGCGATGGGTGGTTTCGGCGGTTTTGCGCGAGGGCAATTGCGTGAGAGCCTGCCAGGGCATTTGCCACAGGGCCTGGGCGGCCAGGTTGCCATAGGTCAAGATCGGATCGTCATCTGTGTTATGCGACAGTATGATTTGATCCGAGTGATACAGGGTTTCGGGCGTGGCATCGGGCAGGATCGCGCGCCCCAGCTTGGTTTGAAAAGACGTGATGATCATCTGCGCATGTGCGGCTTGAAAGCCGTTGGTCTTGTTGGGCTCTAACATGGGGCTGTCCTGACATATTTCTGATCCTGTCAAAAGAGGGCTCACGGCTGCGGTGTAAGTTTATTAGCCATTTGAGCGCGTCCAACGTATCCTGTGATCATCGAAGGAGAATGGGATGTCGGGACTCAGAACTTTCGTGGCTGCAATTGGATTTGCGGTGCCATTTGCGTTGGGCGCATCTGCTGAGGTGATTGACCGTGTGTCAGCCCCTCGGTTGGTGGAGCTGATCGCGGTAAATGGCTGGCCACATGATTTACAAAGCAACATGGACACGGGGGAGCCTGTGATCACCTTTGAGGCAGAGGGGGTGAAAATGGTGATGCGGGCGCTGGAATGCGAAAGCGACAGTTGCCAGACCTTGATGATATTTGCCAATTTTGATGTGGGGCGGCAATTGGCGGTGCAGGATTTTCTGGCTGTCAGTGATTTTAACGACGCCAATATGCTGGGGCGCTCTTATGTCAATTTGCAGGAAAACAAGATCGGATTGGACTTGGTGGTGGACCTGCGCGGCGGGGTCACAGAGGAGCATCTGCGTTTGAACATTGCGGAGTTTCCGGCGATGGTCAGTGCGTTTTTGGCGCATTACGTGCAGTTTTCAGAACATCTGGCGGCGCAGCAACGATAGGCTGAGGCAAAAAAAAACGCCCCAGAAAACTGGAGCGCTTAAAAATTGTGGGCTGTATGATCTTACTTGAGGATCGAACGGCCTGCGTATTCGGCGGTTTCGCCCAAAAGTTCCTCGATGCGGATCAACTGGTTGTATTTCGCCAGACGGTCAGAACGTGACAGCGAACCGGTTTTGATCTGGCCACAGTTGGTGGCGACAGCGAGGTCAGCAATGGTTGCGTCTTCGGTTTCACCGGACCGGTGCGACATGACGTTTTTAAAGCCCGCACGGTGGGCCATATCAACGGCTTTCAAGGTTTCAGACAAAGAACCGATTTGGTTCACTTTCACCAGCATCGCATTGGCAGAGCCTTTTTCGATACCAGTGGACAGACGCGCAGGGTTGGTCACAAACAGATCGTCGCCAACCAATTGCACTTTGTCGCCAATTTTATCGGTCAGCATTTTCCAACCATCCCAGTCATCTTCGTCACAGCCATCTTCGATGGAAATGATTGGGTAATCTTCGGTCAGTTTCGCCAGATATTCGACGTTTTCAGCAGATGTCAGGGAAATGCCTTCGCCCTTCATCTCGTATTTGCCGTCTTTGAAATATTCTGTCGCAGCACAGTCCAGCGCCAGATAGATGTCTTCGCCTGGTTTGTAGCCGGCTTTTTCGATTGCAGACATGACAAAATCAAGCGCAACACGGGTGCTGGCGAGGTTAGGCGCAAAGCCACCTTCGTCGCCGATACCGGTGTTGTGCCCCGCGGCGGAGAGTTCTTTTTTCAGCGTGTGAAAGACCTCGGCCCCCATGCGGATCGCTTCTTTCACATTGGTTGCCGAAACCGGCATGATCATGAATTCTTGGATGTCGATTGGGTTATCGGCATGTTCGCCGCCATTGATGATGTTCATCATCGGAACTGGCAGAACCCGTGCGGATGTGCCGCCGATATAGCGGTAGAGCGGCTGTGCGGTGAAATCGGCGGCCGCTTTGGCAACAGCCAATGACACGCCCAAGATGGCGTTTGCGCCCAGGCGGGCTTTGTTGTCGGTGCCATCCAGTTCGATCATTGCTGCGTCGATGGATTCTTGTTCGGTGGCGTCAAAACCAACCAGGTTTTCGGCGATTTCGCCGTTCACAGCCGCGACAGCTTCGAGAACGCCTTTGCCTAAATAGCGCGCCTTGTCGCCGTCACGTTTTTCGACGGCTTCATAGGCCCCTGTGGAGGCGCCAGAAGGCACAGCAGCGCGGCCCATGGTGCCGTCTTCGAGAATGACGTCAACTTCGACGGTTGGGTTGCCACGGCTGTCCAGAATTTCGCGGGCGTGAATATCAATGATGGTGCTCATTTGATTGTCCTTGAGACTGCGTAAGTTTGGCATCCTCATAGCAGCACAGACAAAAAAGTAAACGCCCTCTGTTACCGCTAACATCTAAGTCATTCTCCGTAAGGGGAATTATTTTCGATTTTACGCAATCTGACGTAGAATGGCGGTGGTGCTGAAACACCAAATGGCGCAAGAATTGCCCAAAACCCCCCTTAATGCGGCCAAATTGTTGATTAAAATGCGCCATATCGAGCGTTTCGCTGGCGATTGTGAAAATTTTGTTTATTAATTGGGTTAGGGGATAAGAGAATAAATGCAGGGACGGAGGACAGAGTGACCCAGTCAAAAGAACTGGCCGATACACGGATGTCGGCCGACCGGGCAAAAGAGGTTCTGACCGAGGCGGGAATGGGGTTGTTTGACCTTGATTTGCGTACCGGTGATTCCAATGTGAACAAATCGTGGAAGACAATGCTTGGCCTGCCGGCTGATGCGGTGATCTCTCCGCAAGACGAATTGATGGCGCGGTTGCATCCTGATGATGTGAAAGCGGTGCACGCGGCAGACAGCGCGTTGTTTGCGGGCGAGGCTGAGCGCAGCAAGACGACTTTCCGCCTGCGGCACGAAGAGGGCCATTGGGTCTGGGTGCAATCAGACGCTGGGGTGACCGGGCGCGACAACGATGGCAAACCAACCGGATTGGCAGGCATTCATATTGACGTGTCTGACCGTGTTGAAGAAGATAAAGCCAAAGACGAGTTTGTGGCGATGATCAGCCATGAATTGCGCACGCCTTTAACTTCGGTCCTTGGGGCTTTGAAAATGGTCAATAGCGGCAAAATTGGTGAGCTGCCGGGACCGGTGAGCAATTTGCTGCAACTTGCGCAGCGCAACAGCAACCGTTTGCTGCATATGGTCAATGAATTGTTGGATTTCAAATCATTGGAGAGCGGCGCGCTTTCCTATGATATCGGCACATTGGATGCCCGCGAGGTTTCTGCGGACGCGACATTGTCGATGCAGGGCTATTTGCAAGACGGGCAAAGCATTCGGCAGATTTTGCCTGACGGCGATGCCCCGCTTTGGATTGAGGCGGACGTCAATCGTTTGCATCAAATCCTGTCCAACCTGTTGTCAAACGCCGCCAAATTCTCGCCGTCTGAATCCGAAATTGAAATTGGTCTGGCCATAGAGGAAGGTCAGGTGCGCTATACGGTGCGCGACCATGGACCTGGTGTGCCAGAAGAGCTGCAGGGCCGGATGTTTACGCGGTTTGCGCAGGCCAAGTCTGGGGAAAAGCAGAAATTCAAAAGCACAGGGCTGGGATTGTCGATCTGTAAACAGATGACCGAAGGCATGGGCGGTGAAATTGGGTATTTCAACAATGACGATGGTGGCGCGACTTTTTGGGTCGGGTTCCCCTTGCTTAAGGATAAAGCGTCAGCTTGATCCAACCCGCTATTGAACGCGCATTTTCGAAATTGGTTTTAATGGGTCAGATTATTCAGCCGGGCGTTTTATAGGCACGCCATAGAGTTCCAGTTTATGACCGCGCAGTCGGTAGCCTAATTTGGCGGCAATTTTTTCCTGAAGTTTTTCGATGTCTGGATCCATGAACTCAATCACCTGACCGGTGGTGATATCGATCAGATGGTCATGGTGTTCGCGTTCTGCATCTTCATAGCGTGCGCGGCCATCGCCAAATTCCAGTTTGTCCAGAATGCCAGCTTCTTGGAAAAGCTTAACCGTACGATAGACGGTGGCCAGCGAAATGGCGGCGTCGCGGGCGCTGGCGCGGGCATAGAGTTCTTCTACATCCGGGTGGTCGCTGCTTTCCTGAAGAACCGCCGCAATGGTACGGCGTTGTTCGGTCATGCGCAGGCCCTGAGCTTCGCATCTGGAAATGATTGTGTCAGTGGTCATGCTGGCTCCGCGGCGGTCTGAAGTGTCTCAATACAATGCGTATCGTCGCATTTCTAGCGTCTTTGGCAAGTTATCCACGAGAAAACAGGCTTGACTGCAACAGGTTTTGGGCGCACATGCCCGCAACCTGTAGTTTGTAGCGTGAGCGTTTAGGCGAAAAGCCAGCTTCAGGACGCGTTCCCAAAATCACGCGTGGGGCGGCTGTCGGGCAGGGGTGCAAGAGGCACCCGCTGCGTATGGCGGCAACCACCTACGCCCGGATTGGGCGCGAAAGGACTATTTTATGGCTGACTTTGACGAGTTGGGCTTGCCCAAAAACCTTGTGGAACGTTTGGCGGCCCAAGGGTTGACCAAACCAACGCCGATTCAGGATCGGGCGATCCCTGAGGCGCTGAATGGCAAAGATGTCATGGGTTTGGCCCAGACTGGCACCGGTAAGACCTTGGCCTTTGGCCTGCCTTTGATTGCACAATTGCAAAGCTACGGCACCAAACCAACGCCGCATTCGGTGCGCGCCTTGATTTTGGCCCCAACCCGCGAGCTGGCCAATCAGATCGCTGTGGCCATACGTGGCTTGACCGAGGGCACACCGTTTAAGGTGGGCTTGGTTGTGGGTGGAGTGGCGATTAACCCGCAGATCCAACGCGTATCGCGTGGCACAGACGTGATTGTTGCGACACCGGGTCGTTTGATTGACTTGATCGAGCGTCGCGCCATTAAATTTGACGACACCGATTTTCTGGTGTTGGACGAAGCCGATCAAATGTTGGATCTGGGCTTTATTCACGCATTGCGCACGATCTCGAATGTTCTGCCAGCAGAACGCCAGACCATGTTGTTTTCGGCCACCATGCCAAAACAAATGAACGAAATCGCCACTTCATATTTGAAAAGCCCCGTGCGCATTCAAGTATCGCCTCCGGGCAAAGCCGCCGATAAGATCACCCAATCGGTGCATTTCATTGCCAAGGCTGAGAAGACCAGCCTGCTGATCGAATTGCTGGCAGAGCATAAAGACGAAGCCTCTATTGTGTTCACCCGTACCAAACATGGTGCCGAGCGGTTGATGAAAACCCTGGTGAAAAACAATTATGCGGCCACATCTGTGCATGGCAACAAAAGCCAAGGACAGCGTGAGCGGGCGATCAAAGCATTCCGTAATGGGGAAATCAAAGTGTTGGTGGCCACGGATGTGGCCGCGCGTGGCTTGGATATTCCGACGGTGCGTCACGTGTATAACTATGATTTGCCAAATGTGCCGGACAATTATGTCCATCGTATTGGCCGTACAGCACGCGCCGGTATGGACGGGGCTGCAATTGCCTTTTGTGCGCCCGATGAGTGCGATGAATTGCGCGCGATTCAGAAAGTTTTGAAATCGACAATCCCAACCGCCTCTGGCAACCCGTGGATGGATCTTGATGATCCAAGCCACAAGTCCAAAGGTCGTGGTGGTCGCGGCGGCGGTGGTGGCGGTGGCGGCGGTCGCAAATTTGGCAAGCCCGGCGGTGGGCGCGGACGCCCAGGTGGCGGCGGTGGCGCTGGCGGCGGTGGCAAACCCGGTGGGGCGCGTCGCAGTGGTCCACCGCGCGGCAAACGCGGCCCTAAAGCCGCGGCCAGCTAATCAATAAACCAATTGCCCTTGCATGACGCGTTTAGCGGCCCCCGATATGGTTATCGCGGGGCCGTTTGTTTTGAGATCAATGATGCTGTGCCGCCCCATGTCCTCGCCCTGATGAATGGTCAGGTGAAGATCGGTTTTGCCCAGATGTTGTAAAAGCGCGCCAAGGGCCGCGCAGGCTGATCCGGTGGCGGGATCTTCGTAGATGTTATCCAGAGGGGCGAACATACGGGCATGAACCGTGTCGCCGTTTTTGACATAGGAAAACTGTGCAAAATCTAGACTGTTGGGGTATTTTTGCGCCCCGGCGCGAAATTTGGCCACATCAAGCTGAATATTGGCCAGAGCGGCCCGGCTGTGCAGTTCAGTGATGGTAAATGGCAGGCCCACTGAGGCCAGGATAGGCGGCTGAATATCGGTTTTGATGTCAGACGATTTAAGCCCCAAAGCCGCTGAGACCTCGTCAAGCGTTGGCTCTGCGATGATCGTCAGCGGCACTTCTGTGGTGAAACGCGCCTGTCCCTGGGCGGCATGGCAGGCCAGAGGACCAACTCCCAATTCCAGTATCATATCACCGGCTGGGCCGATATCGGCCAGCGCCACAGCAGTGCCGATCACCGGATGGCCCGCAAAGGGGATTTCCATTGTCGGGGTAAAGATGCGCACTTTGGCGCGATGTCCGGGGATTGCAGGCGGAAAGACAAAGGTGCTTTCTGAATAATTGAATTCGCGAGCGATGCGTTGCAGGTCGTCTTCGGGCAAGGCTGTTGCATCGGGGACAATCGCCAGTTGGTTGCCACCAAATGCTTTGGCGGAAAACACATCATACACAAAGAAATCAGTCATTACGGTGGCCTTACATCAGGTCGGGTTCACGGCCCACTTTGTTGGCCAGTGGCGCCACTGTCAAACCCTGAACCACAATCGAGAAGATCACCACCACATAGGTCGCGGTCAGGATCAGCGGTTTCCATTCGCTGTCTGGCAGCGACAGCGCCAAAGCCACCGAGATGCCGCCCTTGAGGCCGCCCCAGGTCATGATCGGGATCACGCCTTGGCTGAACTCACGAAACGGCCGCAACAAAAGCACCGGGACTGCGACGGCGGTCAGACGGGCAACAAGCGCTAATGCGATCGAGGCGACTCCGGCCACCAGAAAATCTGTCTGAAAGGCGATGGCAAAGACCTCGAAACCAATCATCAGGAACAAAACCGCATTGAGGATTTCGTCGATCAGTTTCCAAAAGGCGTCGACATATTGGCGGGTTTGCGCTGTCATACCGTGTTTGGTGCCAATGTCGCCAATCAACAACCCCGCACAAACCGCCATGATCGGGGCAGAGACATGCAGATAAACCGCAAGCTCGTAGCCGCCAAAGGCCAGGCCAAGGGTCAGCAGAACTTCGAGGCTGTAATCATCTATGCGGCGCATGACGCGGAATGTCAGCCAGCCCAAAACAATACCCAAAAGTGCGCCGCCAAGGGCCTCTTGCACAAAGAGGGTGAGCGCGGCGGTCAGGCCAGACCCATGGTGATCATCACTGGGAAAGGCAATGCCTACCAGAACCAGAAAAACCACATAGCCGACGCCATCGTTAAACAGCGATTCCCCGGCGATTTTGGTTTCAAGGGTTTTGCGCAGGTTTGCTTCGCGCAGAACACCTAGCACGGCCACGGGGTCGGTGGGTGAAATCAATGCGCCAAACACCAAAGCGATCAACAGCGGCATGCCGGTGAGCCAGCTAAAGCCAACCCCCACCACGCAGGTCGACAGGGCCACACCCAGCGTGGCCATCAGGAAAACCACTTTCCATTGTTGTTTGAGATCTGCGAGTTTGACATGCAGCGCGCCCGCAAAAAGCAACAGACCGAGCATGCCTTCGAGCAGCGCATCAGAAAAGTCGATGCTTGTGATCAGCCCGCGCGCTGTTGTGGCAATGCCAAGATCGGGCAGCAAAAGATCCACCCCCAGAACGCCAAAACTGGCCAAAAGAGCCACCACTAGGATTCCGATAGCAGAGGGCAGTTTTAAAAACAGGTAATTGATGGCACCAAATGCGCCGGCGAGCACAATCAGCAATGAGGTAATTTGCAAAATATTCATAACAGTTCACTTTCGCGCGGCAATTTAGGGCAACATTAGCCGCCTAGCATGCAACCTGTGAAAACTCCACAGGTTTACCAACCTATTAAGTGCCGCAGAACGTGGCCAAAACCCGCTCGTTTTCGGCAGGTGGCGCTGTAAGGTCGCTTGTGTCCGCCGTGCCTTGAAACGGTGCGGCCAAGGCTGCGTGTAACCGGTGGAAGGGGGCAAAATCTGCGTTGACGCCCGCTTGGATCACCGCTTCGACCTGGTGGTTGCGCGGGATCAGATATGGGTTTGACATCCGCATGAGGTTTTCAGGGTTATCCATTGTATTCAATCGGTTTTCCCAAGTTTCGTGCCAGGATATATACGCCGCTTGATCGGTGAATTGATCGCGCGCGCTGCCATGTGACAAGGCCCGGAACGTGTTGGTGAAATCGGCGCTTTGTTCTGACATCATGTGCAGTAAGCCATTGATCAGCGCGTCGTCTTTTTCTGTGGGATTTGCCAGACCAAGTTTGGCCCCAAACGCGCGGCGCCAATTATGACGAATAAGCTCTGGCATGGCGTGAATGGCCGCGGTGAAATCTGTAACAGCCTGATCGGCGTCCGGCATCAATGGCACCAATGATGTCGCTAGTTGCGCCATGTTCCAAACGATGATGTCAGGCTGGTTGCCATAGGCATAGCGGCCCTTGCGATCTATCGAGGAAAACACCGTCATTTGATGGAAATTATCCATAAAGGCGCAGGGGCCATAGTCGATGGTTTCACCTGAAATGGCGCAATTGTCGGTGTTCATGACCCCGTGGATAAAGCCCACAGACAGCCATTTGGCAACGAGGCTGGCCTGCGCGGCGATCACCGCTTTCAGAAAGTCCAGCGGTGTGGTGGCTGTTGGGTAATGGCGATCTACGGCATGTTCAAACAGTGCGCGCAGGCCTTCTATGTCCTGACGGGCCGCAAGCACCTGAAACGTGCCCACGCGGATATGGCTTGCAGCAACGCGGGTGATCACCGCGCCAGGCAGCACTTTTTCACGCTGCACGGGTTGGCCGGTTTCAACAGCAGCCAAGGCGCGTGTGGTCGGAATGCCAAGCGCGTGCATGGCTTCTGACAGTAAATATTCGCGCAACACCGGACCAAGCCAAGCACGGCCATCGCCGTTGCGGCTGTAAGGGGTTGGACCAGAGCCTTTGAGCTGGATATCAAACCGCCCTTGATCGGTGTTGAGATCGCCCAGAAGAACTGCGCGCCCGTCGCCCAATTGCGGGTTCCAATGCCCAAACTGGTGTCCTGCGTATAGCTGGGCCAAGGGTTTGGCCCTGGCTGGGGTCTCGTTGCCAGCAAAGACCTGCGCGAGTTCTTCACTGTCGTCGTAGCCGGTGATGCCCAACTGCGCCGCAAGATTGTGGTTAAAGGCAATCAGACGCGGGGCGCTGACGGGTGTCGGCATCTGCAAGGAAAACAGCTGTGCCGGCAGGCGCGCATAGGCGTTATCAAAGGGAATGGATAGGGTCATGAAACCTATATAGGGGGGATATTGTGGGGGGGCCAGTTCAGAGCTTGAGGCTCATCAGTGAAAAGCGGTCCCGCAGTTTGAAATGGGCCCGACCATAAAGCCGTTGCACATCTTTATTGTCGCGTTCGACCTCGAGGTGGATGGCCTGAACGTCAGCCGATTTCAGCATGTTACGCAGCGACACCAAAGCATCAAGCGCCATGCCGCGCCCGCGCACGCCAGGGCGCACAAAGATTTCGTCAATAAAGCAATCCATACCGCCAAATTCGATCGACCAGCCAAACGTCAGCGTCACATAGCCAATCGGTGCGCGGGCCGGTCCCATGAGATAGACCGCGCCATAGGGCGAGCCATTAAGCAGCGGAATGATGGCGCGTTCCAATGCGGTCTCTTCAGTGCTCAAATCCAACTCGCGGTGAAAGGCTGTCACAAGCGGCATGAGCTTGGGCAGATCAGCTGGTTTTGCCAGATGCAGGGCGGTGCTCATAGGCGGGCCAGTCTTTCGGTCAAAAGCGCAAAGAAGCGATCAGCGTCAATCTGATCCATGAATTGTGCATTAGGTTTACGGTCGGTGACGCCCCACCAGTCTGCGACTGTCATGCCAAGGGTCAGATCAGAAGAGGTTTCGATCATCACGTTCACATGGCGGCCAGAAAACAGGTCGGGTTGCAGCAAATAGGCGATGACGCAGGGGTCATGCAAGGGGGCACCTTGAGAGCCGTATTTATCCACGTCAAACCGTTCAAAAAATGCGGTCATGTCTGCCATGGCGATCCCCGCGGTCGTGGCAGTGTCGCGCATCGCCTGAATGCGGGCTTTGGTTGTTAGTGCCTTATGGGTGACATCCAACGGCATGACGGTCAGGGGGCGACCCGAGCGAAACACGATATCGGCGGCCTGAGGGTCAACGTAGATATTGAACTCTGCTGCCGGGGTGATGTTGCCAACCTCAAAATACGCACCGCCCATCATGACGATTTCGCGCACACGGCTGACGATATCGGGGGCCTGTTTAAAGGCGGTGCCGATGTTTGTCAGCGGCCCAAGCGTGCAAAGGGTGACGCTTTGATCCGGTTCTTCGCGCAGGGTTTGGATAATGAAATCAACGGCGTGCTGGGTTTGCAGCGGCATTTTTGGTTCAGGCAGCTGGGCGGGACCATCCAGACCGGTTTTGCCATGCACATGTTCGGCGGTGACAAGCTTGCGCGTCATTGGAGCCTCACAGCCCGCAAAGACTTTGGTGTCAGGCCAACCGGCCCATTCACAGACAATACGGGCGTTTTTCTGGGTGAGATCTAGCGGCACATTGCCCGCAACTGTGGTGATGCCCAGAACCGTCAGATCTTGGGGGCTGGCCAAGGCCAGAAAGATTGCCGCCGCGTCGTCTTGGCCGGGGTCTGTGTCGATGATTATTTTGCGTGGGGTGCCGGACATTTTTTGCCTTTGAAGAGCGTTGTTTCAACCTTGGGTGCTGGTCGGTGGGATGTCCAGCAGAAAGCCCTTGGGTGGCGATGGTTTGCTTGCGGGCTGATATGGGGACGCTCTGGGGGCCAGCCCCCAGACCCCCGGAGTATTTCGGGAAAGATGAATGCAAAAGGGCACCCGAAGGTGCCCTGATTGTCAGTGTGAAATGATCACGTGTCAGCCGTCAAAATCGACGATATCCACCAACTTAAGAGCCGCGTCGCGTTTTGCGGCCAATGTCATCAGGTTGACGTCATCTGGTGTGAAGCTGCCCCAGTTCTTGACCAGGTCAATGGCTTGGGTGCCTTCGGCGATTGGATATTCAAAGTTCGCTTCGGCGTAGATTTCCTGCGCTTTTGGAGAGGTCAGGAATTCCATCATTTTCAGGGCCGCGTCTTTGTTTGGCGCTGATTTTGTCATGGCAACGCCAGAAACATTCACATGGGTGCCGCCGTTTTCAAATGTGGGGAAGATCACGTTTACGCTGTCGGCCCAGGCTTTTTGTTCCTCATCCGCCAGCATTTTGCCCATGTAGTAGGTGTTGCCCACAGAGATGTCACATTCGCCAGCCCAGATGGCTTTGACCTGAGCGCGGTCGTTGCCCTGGGGTTTGCGGGCCAGGTTGGCTTTTACGCCCTCAAGCCAAGCGGTTGTGGCGGCTTCGCCGTTGTGGTGCAGGACCGCAGAGGTCAGCGCCACATTATAGGCATTGGTGCCAGAGCGGATACAGATACGGCCGTTCCACTTGGGGTCAGCCAGATCTTCGTAGGTGGTGACCTCACCGTCGGCCACACGGTCTTTGGACGCATAGACGATGCGGGCGCGGGTGGTCAGGCCAAACCAGTGGTTTTCTGGGTCACGGTATTGGGCGGGCACGTTGGCAGTCAGCGTTTCGCTTTCAACCGCTTGCGTCAGGCCGGCATTTACCACGCCAGCAAGGCGGGAAATATCAACGGTCAGGATCACATCAGCAGGCGAACGCGCGCCTTCGGCTTCAAGACGTTCGATCATACCTTTTGCCAGATAGGCAACATTCACTTTGATGCCCGTTTCTGCGGTGAACGCATCGGTCAGCGGCTTGATCAGCTCTGGCTGGCGATACGAGTAAACATTTACCTCATCTGCAAATGCGGGCAGGGCGATCATCGTAGCGGCGGCTGCGAAGGCTGTGTTCTTGAGTGTCGCGAACATGTCTATACCATTCGTTTGTGTTTCGTTGGCCGTCTTTAATCCGAGTTTTTTAGTCGGGTCAATACCTGATATTTGTAGTCAGGTATTTTATGCCTTAGCCATTGGCTTTTTCTTCGCGTTTCACCACGTCCCATAGCGCGTCCATTTCCGCCAGATCGGATTGGCTAGGGGACTTTCCGCGCGCTGCCAGTTTTGCTTCAACCTTTTCAAAACGCCTGATAAATTTGGCATTTGTGGCACGCAGGGCGGCCTCGGGTTCGACGTTCATGTGCCGGGCCAAATTGGCCATCACAAACAACAGATCACCAAATTCTTCCTCGACTTCGGACTGGGTCAGCGTATCGCGGGCCTCGACCAGCTCGTGGCTTTCTTCGATGATTTTATCGATCACATGTGAGACATCGGGCCAGTCAAAGCCCACGCGCGCCGCACGTTTTTGCAGCTTTACCGCCCGCAAAAGTGCGGGCAGGCCTACTGCGACCCCATCAAGCGTGCCTTGTTGCGCCTTGGCAGCGCGCTCGGCGGCCTTGATGGTTTCCCAATCTTTGGTTTGTTGCTCTGCGGATTTGTCGCGATTTTCATCGCCAAACACATGCGGATGCCGGGCCACCATTTTGTCTGACATGGTGTCGGCCACCTCGTCAAAGCTGAACAGGCCCTTTTCACTGGCCATTTGGGCGTGAAACACTGATTGAAACAACAAATCGCCCAGCTCGCCCTTCAGCTCGTCCCAAGCTTCGCGCTCGATCGCATCAGCCACCTCGTAGGCCTCTTCTATGGTGTAGGGCGCAATGGTGTTGAAATCTTGTTCAATATCCCAGGGGCAGCCGGTTAGCGGATCGCGCAGGCAACGCATGATTTCAAGCAGTCGCGGCATGCCGCCCTTGGGATTGTGAATAAGAGAATCATCTGCCATGGGATTGCTGTCCTGTCGTTATCTGGGCGCATCTGAAATCAGAAGTTTGGCAGAGTAAAGAGCCGCGCGGGGGCAGGGTGCCGTGAGGTCAATCAAAGCCGGCATTTTCTTTTGCCCCTCTCAGGCCTATCTGAGGCCTTGGCATCAAAGGACATCGGGTGGCACGCAATAAGATGGGATTGTTTTTGGCAGGGCTCGTGGGCCTTTTGGTCTTGGCGTTGGCCTATGTGCGTTTTGCGCCAAGTCGTGCCGAGATCTGGCATGTTGGGCCTGCAAGTGTACAGGCACAGGCCTTGGCTGGTGGTGCGGTGCGGATTGTGCCCGGGTCGGCCCAGACATTGGCAGTATTACAGGATATCATTTTGGCAGAACCGCATACAAAAGTGCTGGCAGGCGCTGTGTCTGACGGCATGATCACCTTTGTGACCCGCAGCAAGTTATTAGGCTTTCCGGACTACACAACCCTTCAGACCACCGACAAAGGGCTGGTGGTCTATGGGCGTCTGCGGTTTGGCAAGTCAGATTTTGGCGTCAACGCTGCCCGTTTGGATCGATGGGTTGCTGCTTTGCCCGCCGTTCAGATCGGAACTCAGGCAGCCCGGTGAAATCTCGCGCCACATCGGGACATTCAGCGACATCTGGCACTGCGCCATGAACATGCGCCCGTCGACTTGCAGGCAGATAAATTCACCTAGTTCGACACGGCTGCCGGTCTTATCGGTGCAAAAGCAATCGATGGTGCGGCCACTCGGGGCGGTCACATCGGCCAACAAAGGCCCCGCCAGCATCAAAATCAACAAAGATAGACCAAGTTTTTGCATCCTCAGAGTGTATCACAGCTTGGGGCCTTGACCAAATCCCTTGGATAAGGAAGGTAGCCCCATGGTTCCTTTTGATCGTTTAGAACAGATTGCCCAACGCTTTGAGTTTCTTGAAGCGCAGATGGCAGAAGGCACAGCAGGCGCAGACATTGCGGCTCTGGCCAAAGAGTATTCCGACATCAAGCCGGTGGTGGAACAGATTGCAGCATACAAACAATTGCTTGCGGATCTGGAAGAGGCTGAATTGATGATGGACGACGCTGATATGCGGGAGTTGGCCGAGGAAGAGCTGCCGCAACTTAAAGCGCAGTTGCCGGAAATCGAAAAGGCGTTGCAATTGGCGCTTTTGCCCAAAGATGAGGCAGATGCGCGCCCGGCGATGATTGAAATTCGCCCGGGCACTGGCGGTGATGAAGCGGCCCTGTTTGCCGGTGATTTGCTGCGCATGTATCAGCGTTATTCCGAGAAACGCGGCTGGAGCTTTGACATCGTTGAGCTGAACGAAACCGAGCTGGGCGGGATCAAGGAATGTATCGCCAATATCAAAGGCGAGAATGTTTTTGCGCGTCTGAAATATGAAAGCGGTGTGCATCGGGTGCAGCGGGTGCCTGAAACCGAAAGCGGTGGACGTGTGCATACATCGGCGGCGACGGTCGCGGTTCTGCCAGAAGCCCAAGACGTTGATATCAACATTGAGGCTGGTGATATTCGCATTGATACCATGCGGGCCTCTGGCTCTGGTGGGCAGCACGTGAACACCACCGATTCTGCGGTGCGCATCACCCATATTCCGTCGGGGATTGTGGTGGTGTCGGCCGAAAAATCCCAACACCGCAACCGTGAAATTGCCATGGGTGTTTTAAAAACCCGTCTGTATGACGCAGAACGCCAACGGTTGCATGACGAACGCTCTGACAGCCGCAAAAGCCAAGTGGGGTCGGGGGATCGTTCTGAACGCATCCGCACCTATAATTTCCCGCAAGGTCGCATGTCAGATCACCGCATCAACCTGACGCTTTATAAGCTGGACCAGATCATGCAGGGCGATTTGGACGAAATTGTTGATGCGCTGACAGCGGATGATCAGGCCACACAATTGGCTGAAATGCAGTGATGCAATTGCGGCAGGTTTTGATGCAGGGCACGCGTGCCTTGCGTGAGGCGGGTATTCCGGGACCTGAACGCGATGCGCGTTTGCTGTTGGCCGAGGTGGTCGGTCTGCCAGTGGCACGCATGACGTTGGAACCTGACCTGGAAATCACAGAATCCCAAGCGGGCACATTTCATCAATTTCTGGCGCGGCGTGTGGCGCGCGAACCCGTGTCGCGCATCTTGGGGCGGCGCAGCTTTTGGGGGCGTGACTTTGAGGTGACGCCGGACGTGCTTGACCCCAGACCAGAAACCGAATGCCTGATTGCTGCGGCGTTAGAGCTGCCTGTGCCCAAACGGTTGATAGATCTGGGATGTGGCAGCGGCATTATTGCGGTGACCTTGCTGACGGAATGGCCCACAGCGCAAGCCGTGGCCTGCGATATCAGCGCGGCCTGCCTTGCGGTTTCTGGCAGAAATGCCACGACGCACGGGGTGCAAGATCGTTTGACCTTGGTACAGTCGGATTGGTTCGCAGAGATTGCCGGGGAGTTTGATCTGATTGTGTCCAATCCACCCTATATTACCGATCAGGAAATGACGGTTCTTGACCCGGATGTGGCCCTGCATGACCCACATTTGGCGTTAACGCCGGGTGGCGATGGGCTGTCGCCTTATGTGACGCTTGCAAAAGATGCCAAAGCTCATTTGGCCGACAATGGTACGCTGATGGTCGAGATTGGCTGGAAACAAGGGCGGGATGTTTGCGACATATTCATGCGCGCCGGGTTAAAGGACGTCCGGGTTTTGCCCGACTTAGATGGGCGCGATCGGGTTGTCTGTGGCAATAAATCGTCAAAATAGCGTGACATTAGGCGGATTTCAGACTTTTTTACCTAAAATTCATAACTGGCCCTTGTATGCTATGACAGAGCAGGATAACCAGAAATAGATCAAACGATGGATCCCCTGGCGGGGTGTCCCGTTGGTCGATATGCCCAAAATATTATGACCGCGCATTTCGCCATGAGGGCACTCGCAACGTCATAAAAAGCAGTGATTCCAAGGCTGGACAGCAAAACCATGAGATCTTCGAAATCCCGTTCGCGATCCAAGAATAACCGCAACAACAACCGTCCCTCCGGCAATATTGTCAATCGTGTTTTTGACAGCTCGGGTCCAGAGGGAAAGGTGCGCGGTACGCCGCAGCAGATCATCGACAAATACAACCAGCTGGCGCGCGATGCACAACTGGCCAATGACCGTGTCGCTGCAGAGAATTTCCAGCAACACGCAGAACATTATCTGCGCATGCTAAGTGACGCGCAGCGCGAAATGGATGCGCGCCGCGAAGAGCAAGAACGGCAGAATCGTGAGCGTCAGGCCGAGCGTGACCGGGAACGGGCGGCACGTGCTGAACGTCAGGAACGCGAATCCAACCAGCCATCGCCAGCCGCGGCCCCTGCGCCGCAGCCTGCTGTTGCCGCTGATCCGTCACAGGCACCGCAGCCTGATGTGGCCATGGAAGTGGTTGATAACCGTACAGACAACGGGCTGGTGGAAACACCCGAAGCCCCAGAAACAGCCAGCAAGCCTAAGCCACGGCGCCGTCCACGCCGCAAGGAAGAGGCGGCCGCGCCAGAGGCTGCTGAGAGCGATGCGCCCAAAGACGCTGCAGAGGAAAAACCAGCAGAGGCACCAAAACCGCGCCGCCGCCGCGCTAAACCTGCGGCCAAACCGGCGATTGAGCCAGAAGAGCCAAAAGCCGCAGAATAGCATCAAACAGATTATCGAAAAGGCCCAGACATTGTCTGGGCCTTTTGCGTTAGTGCGGGGTGTTTGGTTGCGGGCTGGCTAAAGTTTAGCCACCTGTCGTGCCAAAGCGCAGAATTCCTCGAGCGACACCCGCTCAGCGCGTTCGGTTGGCGCAATGCCTGCCGCGTTCAAGACGTCTTCGATGTCTGGAGAAATGCTTTTAAGTGAAGAGCGCAGCATCTTGCGCCGCTGATTAAAGGCTGTGGCCACAACCCGGTTAAGGGTCGCCGCGTCTGCTTCAAACCGTGGGGTTTCCAAAGCGGTCAAATGCACCACAGCGCTGTTGACTTTAGGCGGCGGCGTAAAGGTTTCAGGGGGCAGGGTGATCACAATGCGGGCGTCGGCGCGCCACTGGGCCAAAAGCGCCAGGCGCCCATAGGCTTTACTGCCGGGTTCCGCGACAATACGATTGGCAACTTCGCGCTGGAACATCAAAGTCAGGCTTTGCCAAAACGGCGGCCATTCTTTCGGCGTCAACCAACGCACCAGCAATTCAGTGCCAACGTTATAGGGCAAATTGGCCGCCACGCGGATTGGTGGGGTCAAATGCGCCAGCGGGTCCACTTCAAGCGCATCCCCGTTGATCACCTGCAATTTGCCCGGATAGGCTGCGGAAATTTCTTCGAGCGCCGGCATGCAGCGCGGATCTTTTTCGATCGCCAGAACACGTCGGGCACCTTCGGCCAGCAAACCACGGGTCAAGCCGCCAGGACCGGGGCCAATTTCAAGCACATCTGAGCCAGAAAGATCGCCGGCTTGACGGGCGATTTTAGCGGTCAGGTTCAGGTCGAGCAAAAAGTTTTGCCCCAGGGATTTGCGGGCAGACAAGCCGTGGCTTTCGATCACATCCCGCAAAGATGGCAAATTGTCGATGGTGGCCATGGGCTAATTTCCGATTTGGGAGGCTTTGGCACGTCGCGCCTCGGCCATTTTCTGTGCCAGACGCAGGGCTTCGATCAAGCTGCTTGGATTGGCGGTGCCCGTGCCAGCAATGTCAAAGGCGGTGCCATGATCTGGCGACGTGCGGATGAACGGCAGGCCAAGGGTGACATTCACACCCCGGTCAAAATCCAGCGTCTTGATCGGGATCAAGGCCTGATCGTGGTACATGCAGATTGCCGCATCATAGGTCTGGCGGGCCTTGGCATGAAACATGGTGTCCGCAGAATGTGGCCCAGAAATACGCATGCCTTCTTGTCGCAGCTTTTCAAGGACGGGGGCAATGATACGCGCATCTTCCCAGCCCATTTCCCCACCTTCGCCAGCGTGTGGATTAAGACCTGCCACCGCTAGTCGCGGATTTTCCAGCCCAAAAGAGTGCTGTAAATCTGCTTGGGTGATGCGGATGGTTTGTTCCAGTAGGTCGGGCGTCAGCGCCGCGGGCACGTCTTTGAGCGCAATATGGATGGTGGTGGGCACCACCCGCAGGGCGTCAGAGGCAAGCATCATGACCACGTTTTCACGTTTTGCCAGATGGGCCAGATATTCGGTGTGGCCGGGCCAAGGAAAATCTGTGCCGTCCTTAAGCGCTTTTTTGTGAATGGGGGCTGTGCAGATCGCCGAGGCTTGACCGCTGGCGCAAAAATCCACGGCTTTTGCGATGACGTCCACCACAGCTTTGGCGTTGCGCGCGTCCGGCTTGCCCGGTTGTGCTTTGCCGTCAAAGGACTGCGGCAACACCGGCAAGGCCTCGCGACAAACAGTGAGGGCCTGGTCTGGGGTGTTGATCTCTTTAAAGGGCACGGTGCCAGGCAAATGCGCAGGATCACCCAGCAGAAAAAATGCGCAAGTATCGCGCAGTTCCGACCAGGCTTGTTCCGCCAATTCCAAACCAACACCTGCGGGCTCTCCACAGGTCAACGCAATAGGAGCGTGGTTCATTTGATTTCAATGACCGCTTCGGCGCGCAATTGTTCCAAATAGCCATCCGCATAAGACGCCAAACGACGATTGCGCAGCGCATTGAGAACATTTTCGCGCGACGCTTCTTCGTTCACGGCGGCGGTGCGCCCACACATCATGATCAACAAAAGATGTTGGCCATCTGCGCTTGTGAGATTGGTCGAGATTTCATGCCGGTCCAGTTTGGCCAGTTCCAGCGCGATATCGCGTGGGATTTCTGAGGGCAGTCTGGAGTCTATTTGCAAGGCCTCTTCGGGTCCGCCAAAATTTGCGCCATAAAGATCATCACAGGTGTCGAGATCTGCCTGATAGGCAAGGGCTGCGGCATGGGCTTCGGGTGAATTTCCACCCGGAATTTTGAACACACCATATTCGATCGCTGCATATTGCACAGCAGGTGTGGGCAGTTCCTGTACATCGCGCATTTGAAAGACCGCAACGGCGCGCTCAAGCTCTAGGGGCGGCGTGACTTCACCTGGTTTGAGCTCTAGTACAACGGCCTGAATTGGGCCGGGCAGGCGATTAAGCGGCAGCCAATCCAGACGTCCTCCGTTTTCTTTGGTACGCGCTGCGGAAAACTGCGCCGCAGCCTGCGCAAAAGCCGCATAGGATTTGACCTCACTGATTTGGTTGGCCACGTCCAGAACTTGCGCTTCGGTTTCAGGCGTTACCGGAATGATCACTTCTGACAGCAAAACCCGCAGACCCGCTTGGCCTGCACTGCCAAGGGCCGCGTCAATTTCTGCGTCTGAAATTTGGATGCGCCCCCGGAAACGCGCAGCGACAACTTCGCGCCACAACAGACCATTGCGGACAAATTCCTGAAAGGTTTCTGCGTCAACGCCTTCTTGGGCGGCTGCTTTGATGAATTGTTCTGGTGTCAGGTTCGCGCGTTTTGCGAATTCTTCCAGACCAGCCCGCAAACCTTCAGGGGTGACTTCGATGCCAAGACTTTCGGCGGCGCTGCTTTTAAGGCGTTCCTCGATCAGTTCGTTGCGAGCAATTTTTTGCAAATCCCCAAAGCGGCGAATGGCCTTATAGAACTTGGCCCGCTGATCAACTTCGTACCAAGTCACAACCTTGTTGTTGACGGTTGCGGCTGGTGAAAAAAGGCTTTGGGCACTTAGGCTTGAAGCACTTGCCAGTAAAATACCTGCGGTGATTGCACCACTCAGAAAGGTCTTCAGCGTCATGGTCGTTTATCCTGCCGTCTGACTGCATGTTCTTGCATAGCTTTGATCGCTTGCATTGGTAGAAAAACCAAGGATCCGCACAATAAAGCTAAGGTCTGTTGATGGTTGTACACTAGTAGAAGATGTAAAGCGACGCGAGACCGAAAACCGCGCGTTCAGGCACTCATTTTGGTATTCAATTCCCAATCCTGCCTCTGCGGATGATTTGCTGGCAATATCGTACCGCCAATTGGCCAGACCGGTCCAATGACGTCCAAAGCGATAGCTGCTGTCCAAGTTCCACTCAGAGAGATTTGCGGCCCGGTTTTCCGCTGGATCTTGATCAAGCCAAATATAGGAGGCGTTGAGCGCGAGTTTGTCGTTGTTCCAACTGCCTCGGGCTTCGGCTTTGTTGATGCCATCAGAATCATCCAACAAAGTGCGCCCGGTGAATGTCAGACCATTTTCCATTTTTATCTGCCCGGCCACCAGCAGGTCCGATAGGGTGCCGCTGAGACCCGAACTGGATGTGAAATCGCTGTGAGGCGTTTCATGGATCACTTGGCCGACGGTCATGTGAGCCTGCCAATTGGGACCCAGACGCGTCCAATTCACACCCCATGCGCCCACCAAACCGCGTTCACGGCGATCATCAGAAGGAAACCTGGACAACGCCAACAAATTGCCTTCATCAAATTCAACCCGTGTACTCTCATCGTTTGCGATCAGATCGGGCGTTCCAAAACGCGCGCTTCCACCATGCCAGCCGACTTGCGCAACCGGTTCCAGAATATGGGTCACTTGCGCGTCGGTTGTGCGCATCATCGGAAAGCGCAGATGCGCGGCTGCGGACGGGGTCAGTTGCGTATAGCTGCTGTGGGCAAGAGTGGCGTCCTGACGAGTTGTAATCGCGTCTAAAGCAAGGTTGGTTTGCAGACCAAATTCCAGCCCGTTTGACTGCATCCAGGTGTTGCGCCACCCGAGTTCGGCGTTCACGCGCGACACATCACGTCCATCAACAACCCCGTCTGCATCGGTGTCGGTGTCGTCATTTGAACGGCGGTAGTGGCTGTGGGCTTCTAATTGCCAAAGACCTTCGCCGCCGAAAGATCCGGGAAAAAATCGCTTTTCCTTGCGAACAGAAAGCACAAGGGCTGGTAAAGTGCGGTTGTTTTCCGAGGCACGCAGCGAATTGAAATGTAAAAACGAGGTGCGGACATTTTCAATACGGTTGGTGCGGTGAATGGCCACTTCGCTGGTAAGCCGATCCAGATCCGAATAGTCATATTCCAGCAAATAGCCGTTATCGCTGGTCGCTTTCAGGTCAAAACTAAGCGTGTAGTCGCGCTGCAAATCAAATTCACCGGTCGCAAACCCATAAGCTCTTAAATCCAGCGCGCTGGTGTCGTCGTCGGAAATCGCGCCTTCAAACTGAATTTCGCCTGTGCGAAAGGCCTGCCGGTAACGCAGCTCAAGGGTGTTGGTTTTGGCGGACAGATAGGGGGTTACCGTCAAATCGCGATGGTCCCCCAATCGAATGAAATACGGGATTTTGACCCCGGTGCCCAAACGCGACTGGGTTCTGATCTCGGGAATAAGAAAGCCTGTCGAACGTTCAAGTGACGGATCAGGCAGGCGCAAGCGCGGCAAATAGAGCACCGGCACGTCAAAGATGCGAAATTGCGCCTGATCAAAATACAGCTGCTTTTCAAGCTGATCATGGCGCACCCGTTTGGCGCGGATTTGCCAAAGGGGCGGACGACCATCTTTGCAGGTTTTACAAGAGGTTGCAGTGGCATATTCAAGTGTCGAATAGCGCCCTTGCGTGCGGCGCATCTGACGCGCCGTCAGCTCTACTTGTTGGTGTAAAACCACCCGCGCGCTTTGTAACAGACCGTTTTGCAGATCTGTATCCAGTTCCGCAAAGCTGGCAAAAACCTCTGTTGTTGTGCCTTCGGTAATCTTAATCGGCCCTTCGATGGTGATCAAATCCGTTTGGCTGTCATAGATAAGCGCTGTGGCTGTCAAACGGGTGTCACCGCGCAGGGCTTCGATATTGCCACGGGCTGTCAACAAGTGGCCTCCCCGCAGAAACACCGAGTCCGCGATCAAGATCAGGTTTTGTTGCGCCTGCTGGGATTTGGGCTGTTGCTGGGCATGACTTTCGGGCGGCGTCGCCATCAAAAGGCCAGCCAGGGACAAAGACACCAAGAGTTGTTTGCAGCGCATCATCCGTCTTCCATGTGCAAAAGCAGACCCATCGCCAATAAAACGCTGGCGATCGGCGGAGCCCATGCGGCGAGTTCGATTGGTATTTGTCCGTTCTCGCCCAAAATCTGAGCGAAATTTCGTATATAGTAAAGTCCAAACCCTGACATGGTGGCGGCCAATGCGGCAACACCAGTGCGGCCAAAGCGGGTGTGGCGCATGGTGAAGGCAGCTGACACGAGAACCATGGCGATCAGGAACAATGGCTGTGCCAGTTCCATGTGCAGCCACATGGTGTGACGTCGCGCAGAAAATCCGGCATTTTCCAATTGCACGATCAGCTGTGGCAGATCCCAGACCGAAACAGCGCGGGGCTTGCCAAAACTGTCGCGAATCTGATCGCGGGTCAGCGTGGTCGCAAGATCATAGGTTTCATGGGTCGTTGACAGGGCTTCGGCATTTTGGCCACGTTCCAACGGCCAGATCTTGGCCCCGGTCAAGGACCAGCTTTGGGCTGTGAGTGTCGCGCTTTCCGCCTCGATGCGGCGCAGGGGGCCGCCATCCGGGGCATAGGCCATGAATGTCACAGCCTGCAGCTCGGTGGCGTCGTGGTTGGCGCTATTGGCATAGATAACGGTCTGGCCATCCGCGCTGCCCTGCCGCAACCAAATGCCATCCCGGCCAATCGATAGAATACTGCTGCCGTCCTGATGGTAAAACGCCACCAACTCGTCATAGCGTTTTGTGGTCGATGCCACGATTGGATTAAGCGTTGTCACCCCAAATATGCCAATCATCAGCGCAACAAATACCGGCGACAAAAGCGATGTCAGCGCCGAGCGTCCGCTGGCGCGTGCCACGACCAATTCGCTGCTGCGCGCCAGACTAAGGAACAGCGCCAACGAAGATAAGATCATGATCAACGGCATGATCTGGTAAAGCTCTTTGGGGATATGCAACAGCATCAGGCGCAAAATGCCGATAAAACCAATAGTGGACGTATCAAATTTGCGCAGTTGCTCGACCAGATCAAACAGCAGCAGCAAAATGAGAAACACGCCCGTCAGGCCAAAAAAGAACCAGATGAATTTGCGGGCAAAGTAGAAATAAAGCGTCATGATTTCACCCTACGCCGCAGTGAAATCGGATAGGCTTGGCTGGCAAGCATCAGCAGCGCAATGCCAAACCCCAGGGCGGCAGGCGCATACATTAAGATCCAGACATCCGCATTGTTACGTACCGGCGCACTAACACCGTTTTTCATCGCCTCAAGCACCACAAGAATGATAAAGGCCAAGACGATTTGTTGCCAGACACCAAACCGACTGAACCCGCCCAACAGCAATGTGGAAAACCCGATCAAAGCCGCAACAACACACATTAGTATTTGCGCCACCCGCCCGTGTAATTCAGCGGCGATCCACCCCTTGCTCAGCTCAAGACTGCGCGCCACGCGGGCAGGCTCTTGGATAAGCTCGAGAGATGGGATGCGGCGCAATGCACGCTTTTGATTGCTGCTTTGACGCAAAAATGCGCTAATATCATAAGAAAAGTCGGCAAAATTGGTGGTAAACAGCCTGCCATCATCGCGATTTTGCACCTGCGCCAAACCATCGACCATGATTAACTTGGGTCCAAACTCGTCATTGATCAGATAAGCCTCGTCTGCGGTATAAGTGATCGATTGCGCGGCGTTGCTGCGATCGGACAAGAACACGTCATGTAAAACTCCGTCAGTGCTGATGTCGCGAATATAGAATGTGACGTTTTCTGACGGGTGCAAAAACGTGCCTTCGGTCAATAGACGCGCCGTGGCGTTTTCAGCAATTTCGCGTTCGCGGATATCAAGCTGTGAAAGGCTGGCAGGCACCAGATACAGCGACAGCGCTGCCATCATGATACCGACGATAATGCCGAAATTCAAAACTGGCCTCGCCAGACGCCAAGGGCTGAAACCGGTGGCTTGCATCACGGTCAGTTCGCTTTCGCTGGACAGCCGGTTTGTCACATAGGTTGCGGCGGCAAAACCAGCGATCGGCATGATCAATTTGATCACCGCAGGCAGGCTAAGCACGGTGAATTCGACGAAGACAAAGATCGATTGTCCGTCGGCGATCAGCCGGTCAAACAGCACCACGGCCCGGTTGACCCAATAGACAGAAACCAGCACCAGCGCAAAGAAGCTAAACAGCATCATAAGTTGCGACAGCATATAGCGGTCGAATCTGTTCACTTCTTGCCCCCCCAGGCAAATGGATCTTTGCGCCACATTAATGCAAATGCGGGTCGGGGAAAACTGCTATCTGGTCAAGATCTAGGGGATTGGGTAGGAGTCAGTGCAATAGTTAGGGAGCAGAACCTTGGTCACACCTGTCCAATTCACATTTCAAGAAACCAATATTGATGAAATTGCCGCTTTTGAGGGGCGTGTTGCAGTCTTTGTGACCACCGAAGGTAAGATGGACCCATCTGCCCGGCGTGTGAACCGGCTCACAAAAGGCGCTTTGGCGCGGCTAAAGGATGCCGGTCTAAAACCCAAAGATGCGCGTGTTCTTGCCTATCCAGTGGGCATGGCGGCTGAAGCGGTCGATGTGATTTGCCTAGAGCGCAATTGCAGCATTGACGACGCTCGCGCTGCTGGCGTGGCTTTGGCCAAAGCGCGCGGCGACAAGCCATTGTTGATCTGCGCAGCTAATCACAACAAAGCAGCTCAGATCGTGCTGGGTCTGGCATTGCGTGATTACGGATTTGACGACCACAAAACAGACAACGCGTCCGAAGATGCGCGATCTGTCACCGTGATGCATACGCGCGCAGACGAGATTGCGGAACAGGCGCACCCTCTGTTGGCCGTGGCCGAAGGTGCGTTTTTCACCCGAGATCTGGTGAACGAGCCAGCCAATGTGCTGACGACCACTAATTTTGCCGATCGACTTGTTGCGATGAGTGATCTGGGTTTGCAGGTCGAAGTCCTGGAAGAAGACAAACTGGCCGAGCTGGGCATGGGCGCATTGCTGAGTGTCGGGCAGGGCAGTGACAGCCCGTCAAAAGTAGTGGTTATGAAATGGATGGGTGGGCAAGACGACAGCCCAAACCTGGCGCTCGTGGGCAAGGGCGTGGTGTTTGACACCGGTGGCATCTCGTTGAAACCCGCAGCCGGCATGGAAGATATGACCATGGATATGGGCGGGGCTGGTGTTGTCGCGGGCACCATGCGCGCGCTGGCATTGCGCAAAGCCAAGGCCAATGTTGTTGGACTTGTGGGGCTGGTGGAAAATATGCCGTCCGGCAATGCAACACGTCCCGGCGATGTGGTGACCTCGATGAAAGGTGACACCATCGAAGTGATCAACACGGATGCCGAGGGCCGTTTGGTGCTGTGTGACGTGATGCATTACGCTCAAGAACGGTTCGAACCGGCTGCGATGATTGACCTCGCCACCCTGACCGGCGCAGTGATCATTGGGTTGGGGCATGAAAATGCTGGGGTTTTCTCCAATGATGACGGTCTGTGCAGTGCCTTTCTTAAGGCCGCAGGTCAAGAAAACGAAGGGGCCTGGCGCATGCCTTTGGGCAAAGCCTATGCAGATCAGCTTAAATCGCGGATTGCGGATGTGAAAAACGTGGGTGGGCGTCCGGCTGGTTCGATCACAGCAGCGGAGTTCCTGCATCGGTTTGTGAAAGACGATATGCCTTGGATCCATCTGGATATTGCGGGGGTGGCGCATGTAAAAACCGACACAACCTATGCACCCAAAGGGGCCACTGGCTGGGGCGTGATGGCGTTGAATCGACTGGTACAAAACCGGTTTGAGGACGAATAAGCCATGGGTGCCGCATTCTTTTACCATTTGACGCAGAGTCCGCTGGAATCAACCCTGCCACTTTTGTTGCAAAAGGCGCGTGGGGCTGGGTGGAATATTGCGGTCAAAGCACAGGATGCGGCGCGCCTTGATTGGCTGGATCAGCGACTTTGGCAGGGGCAACCAGATGGGTTCTTGCCCCATGGGGTGGCGGGGGGCGAACATGACGCGCTGCAACCAATCCTGCTGACGTTAGACGACGCGCTGCCCAATGCGGCGCAATGTATCATGAGCATCGATGGTGCGCAGGTTTCTGCAGAAACGGTTCAGGCCGCTGAACGGGTGTGTATCTTGTTTGACGGCTATGACGACAGCGCGGTGGCCCATGCGCGTCTGCAATGGAAAGCCCTGACAGAGGCCGGATGTGCGGCGCAATATTGGTCTGAAGAAAGCGGTAACTGGGAGAAAAAAGCCGAAAAATCAGCCTGATACGGAGATTTTTTAACGTGTTAGAATCAACTTTCCACGTGTGATGGTGATCTGCTCGTAGCGTTGCAAATAGCTCATCCCTAACAGCGAAATATCCAAGTCACCTTGGGTGATGCGCGCCGATATGTTGCGGTCACGATAGGCACCAACCGCCACCTCATCCAGTTTCACAGAGGCGGTGCGCACCTCGCCATTGGCGGTCATCGCTTTGCCAAAATATTTCAGAGCAGCCACATCAATACCCACAGACTGCGCGGCGTTTTTGGACAAAACCAAATTGCTTGCCCCGGTATCCACCACAAATCGCACATCTACGCCATTCACTTCGGCGGTCAGGTAATAATGCCCGTCTACGGACACCGGGATTTCTATGCGGCCCTGATCAGCAAACACGGTCTGAGTTGGAATGGCGGCCGAACGGATATCCTCCCACATGCCAACCGCAGCGATAACACCCAAAAAGATCAACACCCAAGCCAAGGCCTGCTGCACGGTTTTACGAAAGGTTTGCCGTACGTCAGACACAAACCAAGCCACGACGGCAATCGCCAACAATATCAGATATATAAGGTGGGGCGTTTCAATCTGGTCCATAGATCCTCCTTATATTTAGATAAGGTGGAAAGCCGAAATTTACGAGGCAAAGCCAAAGGCTTTTAGGCCGTCCAGAATGAATTGGACCGAAAGTGCGGCAAGCAACATGCCCAAAAGACGGGTGACAACATTGATACCGATGGGGCCCAATGCGCGCTCCAGCAGGCTGCCGGCCATAAAAAACAGCATGACCGCAAATAGGACCACCAGCGCAACCCCAAGGATCAAAACGGTTCCCTGTACGCCCGGCGTGTGGCTAGAGAGCAAAATCACCGTGGCTATGGACCCGGGACCGGCAATCAAGGGGATGGCCAGTGGGAAAACCGAGGGATCGTCCACTTGATCAACTTGTTTGTCGCTCTGGTCTTCGCGCCGCTTAGAGCGCCGATCAAACAGCATGTCCAAAGCGGTCAAAAACAACAAAGCCCCGCCTGCAATCCGAAAAGCTGGCATGGAAATACCGATGAATCCCAGCACGGCTTCGCCAAAAAAGGCAAACATCGACAAGATCAGAAACGCCACAATACAGGCACGGATGGCAATGCTGCGACGCTGTTTTTGGCTGGCCCCCGGCGTAAAGGCGATGAACATTGGCAACAAGCCAATCGGGTCAATAATCACAAAAAGCGTCGCAAAGGACGTGATCAAAAATGCCGTATCCATAGCCAAACCCTAAAACCTATTGCTGTGCGTTTTCAAGCTTTTCAAGCGCGCTCATCCAAAGAGATTCTGCGCGGTCCTGTGCGTCCATCACTTCGCTGTATTTCTTTTGCCATACCACCATTTCACCTGCTTTTTCTGCTTCGTAAAGGGCAGGGTCTGCAAGTTTCTTGGCCAGCTTGTCGCTCATTTCGCTCAGCTTTGCGATGCGTTCCTCGCATTTGCGCACATCCCCCTTGAGGGCTGCGATTTTGTCGCGTGATGGACGTTTGGGGGCGGGTGCCTTTGGTTTGGCTTTGCCTGCAGGTTTATCTGCGGTCAGCAACAATTTGCGATAGCTGGGTAGGTCATCCTCATAGGGTTTGACCGCGCCATCTTTGACCAGCCAAAGCCGGTCAGCGACCAGCGACAGCAAATGCATATCGTGGCTGACCAAAATCACCGCCCCTTGATAGGCGGTCAGCGCCTCGACCAAAGCCTCGCGGCTTTCAATATCAAGGTGGTTGGTCGGTTCGTCCAAAATCAGCAGATGCGGCGCGTCCAAAGTGGCCAAAAGCAACGACAACCGGGCTTTTTGGCCACCCGACAATCGGCCCACTTCGGTTTCTGCCTGCGCAGCGCCCAGGCCAAATCCAGCCAAACGCGCCCGAATACGGGCTTGGCCTTCGTGGCTGCGAAGGCGCATCAAATGCTGAATGGGGGTTTCATCTATGTAAAGCTCATCCACCTGATGCTGGGCAAAAAAGCCGATGCGCAATTTGCTAGAAACGGTGAACTTGCCAACTTTCTTTTCCAAGCGGCCCGAAAGCAATTTGGCCAAAGTGGATTTGCCCTGTCCATTTTTACCCAACAAGGCGATGCGATCATCTTGGTCGATGCGCAGATCCAGATCTTTCAGAACAATCGACTCGCCATAGCCCACAGACACGCCTTCGGTGGCGATGATGGGCGGCGAGAGTTCTTCGGGCGTTGGAAAGGTAAAGACCACGCGCGCCGCATCTTCTGGCGCCGTGATGGGGGTCATCTTTTCCAGCATTTTCACCCGGCTTTGCGCCTGTTTGGCCTTGCTGGCCTTGGCTTTGAAACGATCCACAAAGCTTTGCAAATGCGCGCGATGTGCGTCTTGTTTCTTGGCGGCGGCAGCTTGCACGGCCCGTTGCGCTGCGCGCTGCCTGGCAAATTGATCATAAGGCCCGGTGTAATAGGTCAGACGGCGTTCATCCAAATGCAGGATGGCATTTACCGACCGGTTCAACAATTCGCGGTCATGCGAGATGATCAAGACCGTATGCGGGTATTTGACCAGATAGGCCTCAAGCCACAAAGCACCTTCCAAATCCAAATAGTTGGTTGGCTCGTCCAACAGCAGATAGTCAGGCTGCGAAAATAGCACAGCGGCCAGGGCCACGCGCATGCGCCAACCGCCGGAATAGGCAGAGCAGGGTTTCAGCTGGTCTTCGTGATCAAACCCCAGACCCTTAAGAATCGACCCGGCGCGGGCTTCGGCGCTCCAGGCATTGATGTCACTTAGACGGGTTTGGATATCGGCAATCCGGCCTGGATCTGTGGCGGTTTCCGCCTCTGCCAACAGTTCGGTTCGTTCGGTATCAGACGCCAGCACGGTATCAATCAGTGACACTTCGTTGCTGGGCACTTCCTGCGCCACGCCGCCGATTTTGGCGCGATCTGGCAGGGTGATAGAGCCGCCCTCGAGCACCAATTCGCCACGGATCAACCGAAACAGCGTTGTTTTGCCAGCACCATTGCGGCCAATCAGGCCCACTTTGTGACCTGTCGGGATAGTCGCGGTGGCCCCTTCAAACAGCGGGCGGCCTTCGACGTTATATGAGATATCAGAAATCTTTAACATGGCTGCGAGCAGTCTATCAGACTGGCATTCTTGTCAATCTCATTCGCATAATTCGACGCAGGGGTCTTAGGGCTTTGCAAAACTTTGTGGTCGTGCTAGTGCGCGGCCAAATTAAACTTTGAACCCTGAGGATTTATCATGGCTCTGGAACGCACTTTCTCTATCATCAAACCTGACGCAACACGCCGTAACTTGACTGGCGCGATCAACGCGAAATTCGAAGAAGCAGGCCTGCGCGTTGTGGCGCAAAAACGCATCCACCTGACCAAAGCGCAAGCTGGCGTTTTCTATGCTGTGCACGCCGAGCGTCCTTTCTATGACGAACTGTGTGAATTCATGGCATCCGAGCCAATTGTTGCTCAGGTTCTGGAAGGCGAAGGCGCAATCGCGAAAAACCGCGAAGTTATGGGCGCAACCAACCCAGCAGACGCTGCTCCGGGCACAATCCGCGCCGAGTTCGCTGAATCCGTTGGCGAAAACTCCGTTCACGGTTCCGACGCGCCTGAAACAGCCGCTGTTGAAATCGCTTACTTCTTCTCTGGTCTGGAACTGGTCGGCTAAGCCACCGTCCCGTCGGATTTGAATAGTGGCCGTTTCGAGCAATCGAAGCGGCCTTTTCTTTGATAAGCAGAAAGCCCAAGCCAATGACCAAAGCGAAACGTATCGTTCTCTCTAGCGACCACGCGGCGATCGAGCTGCGCCAGACCATCGCCAAACATATTGAAACTCTGGGCTTTGAGGCGGTGGATATCGGACCAACGACGCCGGAAAGCACGCATTACCCAAAGCACGGCGAAGCCGCGGCGCGCAAAGTTGCATCAGGCGACTGTGATCTGGGCATTATTCTGTGCGGCACAGGGCAGGGCATCATGATGTCAGCCAACAAGGTGAAGGGCATTCGCTGTGGCGTTTGTTCCGAGACGTTCTCTGCCAAAATGATCCGCGCGCATAACAACGCAAATATGCTGTCGATTGGTGCTCGGGTAACGGGCCCGGATCTGGCAATCGAGATCGTTGATGCCTTTTTGAAATCAGATTTTGAAGGCGGCCGCCACGGCACGCGTGTTGATCTGATGGAAGCCATCGCAAACTAAAACAATCGGCGTCGGGCTGGCGTTCGGCGTCAGCCGGCCTTGGGGTCCAGAACGCCAATTTGATTGAGAATGCGTTCAAGTTCATTAAGACCTCTGTCTGATCTCGCGGCTTTGATCGCGTCAAACCGAACGCGCAGCGCGTCTTTTTCTTTGCCTTTGCAGTCGTTCCACGGACGACCCTGCAGGGCCATCACAAGCACATAATAGCCAATGAAATGCGGTTTGGTGCCAGTGGCAAGCAGGCGGCCATAGGCCTCGTCTGGCCCCAGCTCACGCAAAGCTTCCGCCGAATGAATGCCGGCTTTGGTACAGGCCTCTTCATAGGCTGGCCCAAGGTTTTTGATCGAAGATACAGCGGTGGTCATGCCACAAAATAGCATCTTCCAAGGCGGTGTCACCCGCGCAGTTATCCCAAATGACTTAAATCGCGGCCCAGTCGGAAAACACCGGCTTTTTGGTCTCGGGGGCTTCGGGTTTTTGCTTAACGGGGGGCAGAGGGCGCGTGGACCCCGCAGATTGCTTTGGATCTTGGTTCATTGAAATCGGCATAACAGCTCCTTTCTTAAATCGTCTGATCTGTGCCAGACATCTTGGGAAAAGTCCGTTGTTTCAGCCTGTTGGACCCATACCCTTTGCTCAAGGTGGCACGCGAATAGCCTACCAATCCTAATGGATAGGTTAGCGCCGGACTTGGGCAACAATGTGCCGCACATGGTATAAATTGTTGCCGTATGCGTGGCATTGCGCTTTGATACCCGACAGAAACTCCAATCTGTTTAAGGTATCGGCCAAAGCGCATGCGCCCCTTCATTATTGCTTTACTTTTCTGTGTATTCAGCCCTGTGGGCCTGCGCGCCGAAGCGGTGCAGACACCCATTGGGACGGTTCAGATTACGGCCATGGCAAAGGGGTTCAAGACACCTTGGGCCTTGTCGTTTTTACCGGATGGCGGGTTTTTGGTGACCGAAAGGCGTGGGCGTCTGTGGCATGTGGATCCAATGGGAACCAAGCGGCGCATCAGCGGCACCCCAATGGTTGTGGCTGAAGGCCAGGGTGGTTTGCTGGATGTCTTAGTGCCGAGGGATTTCGCGACATCACAGCATATTTTCCTAACCTTTGTGACCGCGCAAGGCTCAGGGTCGGGCACCGCCGTGGCCCGCGCTATTTTTGATGAAAAAAACCATCAGCTGCGCGATGTCGCAACGATATTTGAGATGACGCCAGGCTCTCGCGGAGGGCGTCATTTTGGTTCGCGTCTGGCCGAAGGTCCGGATGGCGCGCTATATGTGACCATCGGTGAACGCGGTGACAGGCCTTCGGCGCAAGATCTTACCCGACACAATGGCAGCATCCTCCGCATTGGTAAAACCGGCGCGGTGCCGTCGGACAATCCCTTTGTTCATCGCAACAATGCCGCGCCTGAGATCTGGAGCTATGGCCATCGCAATCCGCAGGGCATGGGCTTTGACAGCGCCGGAAATCTTTGGGCCGTTGAACACGGCGCGCGCGGAGGCGACGAGGTCAATTTGATCAAACCTGGCGCAAATTATGGCTGGCCGGTGATTGCCTATGGGCGACATTATAGCGGTGGAAAAATCGGTGAAGGCACAGAAAAAACCGGCATGCGCCAACCCGATTATTACTGGGACCCATCAATCGCACCCTCTGGCTTAATGGCCTATTCCGGCGAAATGTTTCCTGAATGGCGGGGGTGGATATTTGTCGGCAGCCTGAAATTTGATTACATTTCAGGACTTTCCGGCACAAAGCTAAAGGAAAATCTTGCGCTTAAACACAGCTCTACGAAACGCGTGCGCGACATTCGGCAAGCTGCGGATGGCAGCATTTGGTTCATTTCCGAAGACCGTGGCACCATCTTTCGCATCAGCCGCTAGGATGCGGATCCGCGGCTGCCGCGTTCGCGATAGGGCGTGACTTCGTAATGCGAGCGGTAGCACTTTGAAAAATGGCTGGGTGAGGAAAAACCACAGGCCAAGGCCACATTGATCACGCTCATATCGGTCTGCATCAGCAAATTTCGCGCTTTTTGCAGCCGCAATTCCATATAATACCGCTTTGGAGAGCGGTCCAGATACCGCCGAAATAGCCGTTCGAGCTGTCGTGTTGACATGCCAACCATCTGCGCCAGATCAGAGGGGCTGACGGGTTCTTCGATGTTTTTCTCCATCATCTGAATCACTTGGCTCAGCTTGGGGTGACGCACGCCAATGCGGGTTGGCACTGAAAGACGCTGGGCATCTTGGTCGGTGCGGATCGAAGAATAAATCAACTGATCTGCGACAGAGTTGGCCAGATCTTCGCCATAGTCATCCGCAATCAGTTTTAACATCAAATCAATCGACGCCATGCCGCCCGCTGTGGTCATGCGATTGCGGTCGACCACAAAGACCGATTTGGTCAGCTCGATGTCGTCATCTGCAAACTCTTCGACAAACCCATCGTGATTTTCCCAGTGGATGGTCACGCGGCGCCCCTCCAGCAATCCGGCCTTGGCCAAAGTATAGGCCGCCGTGCACAGCCCACCGATCAGCACGCCCTTGCGCGATTCGCGCCGCAGCCAACCAAGCAACTTCTGAGTCGTTGCTTTTTGCACATTCACGCCACCGCAAAGCATGATTGTCTCGTCACGCTTGATATCACCCAAATCACCTTGGACCGCAAAAGACGTGCCCGCCGAACAGGTTACAGACGATGCACCCTCGGAAACCAAAGACCAATCATAAAGGTCTTTGCCTGCCATTCGATTGGCCAACCGCAGGCACTCGACGGCAGAGGAAAAGCTCAACATTGTGAATTCATTCATTAAAACAAATACAAACCGGCGGGCCGGCTCTGGGTCTGTCTTGTGAAATGTTGGGGCATTGGGCTGTGGCGATTTCATTCAGTACCTTTGGTGCGATAGGCGATTTTCGATCAAATCACTTGAGCCATTTGCGGGGTTTCCGTCAAGAACGATATTTGGCATACGGGTCAGGTCCGTACTTTTTCTTTGACGGGCCTAGATTTGACAACCGGAGTAAAGACAATGGCAGAATGGCAAAAATCTGACTGGCGCACTAAGCCAAGGGTTCAGATGCCTGACTATACGGACGAGACCGCGCTGAAGGCAGTAGAAGCCCAGCTCGCAAGCTATCCGCCCTTGGTCTTTGCTGGCGAAGCGCGCAGCTTGAAAGCAAAACTCGGAGCTGCGTCTCGCGGCGAGGCCTTTTTGTTGCAGGGTGGCGATTGTGCGGAATCTTTTGCGCAATTTAATGCAGATGGCATTCGTGACACGTTCAAAGTGATGTTGCAGATGGCAATGGTATTGACCTACGGGGCCAAGGTGCCTGTGGTCAAAGTGGGCCGTATGGCCGGCCAATTTGCCAAACCACGCTCGGCGCCATCAGAAACCGTGAATGGCGTGGAATTGCCAAGCTATCGCGGCGACATCATCAACGAGCTTGATTTCACATCTGGCGCGCGCATTCCTGATCCCAAAAAGATGCTGCAAGCCTATACACAAGCGGCTGCAACGCTAAACCTGCTGCGTGCGTTCAGCACGGGGGGTTATGCGGACGTCAACAGCGTACATGCTTGGACGCTTGGCTTTACCGAAGGCGAAAAAGCCGCGAAATACCGCGAAATGGCCAATAGCATCAGCGATGCGTTGGATTTCATGTCGGCGGCTGGTGTGAACAGCAATCTGTCTCATGCGCTGCATACGGTTGATTTCTACACCAGCCACGAAAGCCTGCTGTTGGAGTATGAAGAGGCGTTGACCCGTCTTGATTCTACATCCGGCAACTGGCTGGCTGGCTCTGGTCATATGTTGTGGATCGGCGATCGCACCCGTCAGCCAGACGGCGCGCATGTTGAATTCCTGCGCGGTGTACAAAACCCGATTGGTCTGAAATGTGGTCCAACAACCACAGCCGAAGACCTGAAGGTTCTGATGGAGAAGCTGAACCCAGAAAACGAAGAGGGGCGTCTGACCCTAATTGCGCGGTTTGGTGCCGGCAAGGTCGGGGATAACCTGCCTCGCTTGATCAAAACCGTGCAGGAAGAAGGCGCGAAGGTGCTTTGGACCTGTGACGCGATGCATGGCAACACTATCAAATCCGCGACAGGCTATAAAACCCGTCCATTTGAAAGCGTGCTGCGTGAAGTTCAGGAATTCTTTGCTATCCACAAAGCCGAGGGCACCATCCCTGGTGGCGTGCATTTCGAGATGACCGGGCAAGACGTGACTGAATGCACCGGTGGGGTGCGTGAAGTGACCGAAGAAGACCTGTCAGACCGTTATCACACAGCCTGTGACCCACGCTTGAACGCAAGCCAGTCTTTGGAACTTGCATTCTTGGTCGCCGAAGAGCTGTCTGCTTTGCGCGCAACGCAAAAGGCCTCTAAAGCCGGGTAAGGCGCTTAGAGCATAAAGAGTAAAGCGCATCCAATGGGTGCGCTTTTTTCGTTTTGAGAACCTAAAGAATTCACCGCGCGGCAAAGTGCCCAAAGCGAAAGGTTAAACCAGATGCAAGTGGTTTTGGGTTTTGGCCAATGATTTGCGGTGACCCGAGGGTGTCGGTTTTGCGTCGTTAGAGGCCACGAGCACCAAACTGTGGTTGCGCACAGAACCGGGATCTAGGTGGCCAAAAGCCCCGACGGGTTTGACCAAACTGCCATTTGGATACAAGTGCCGAGCCAAGACCGATTTGGCGGGCGCAAATTGCAGACATCCTAGGGCACGGGTGACGCGGCCGATATCGTCATGCAGCGGCAAAATCAGCATCTGGGCATCGATCTGATGATCAGAGGCATGGCCCCAAGTGAAATTCAACCTGGCGCGTGCGGGCATAGCAAAGACATCTTGTAGCGTGTTCTCAAAAAAATCACGGCGGTCTGGTGTGATTAGGCAAGTCGCCGGCATGCCACGCGCCTCGGCGCCAAAGGCCTGGCATATCTTTGAACCAGCAAGCCGAAAACGGGCAATACGAGGGGTGACTTTTTCCAAAATAAAGGCGTAGGGCAGTGCTGTTTGAATGCCGCGCGGATCAATTTGGGCGCGTTTTGGCACTTCGGCTCTACCGCGCAGACCTTCCCAATAGGTCTCGACCTCTGCAAGTGCTGGGAAACGTGAAGCGCGGCTTGGTTGGTCATGATCAAAATACTGTGTCATTGTGCAGTCCGGTCCCGTCGGCAAAGGGGTAAAGCCAAGCGCATTCTGCGTCTGTGCAACGCGGTTCTAACCGTGTTTATCTGGGCTTTGCGATGGGGATAATATGACAGATTTAACTGAAATTTGGTAACAAACCCGAAGGTTTGGTTAACGTTGCGCGATTTCTGGTTTACCAACGTGGCGCTTTTGTGCGACTTCCATTGGGTCACCAAAGCCGATCTGTCAGGAGAAATGCCCCATGTTGAATTCAATGACTGGCTTTGCCTCGGCCAAGGGCCAGGCCGATGGCTATACCTGGACATGGGATCTGCGCAGCGTGAACTCCAAAGGATTGGATTTGCGGATGCGGGTGCCCGATTGGATCGAAGGTTTAGAACCTTTGCTGCGCACAGGGCTTGCAAAAGCCGCCGCACGCGGGGCGGTCACTCTTAGTCTAAGAGTATATAAAACTGAGGAAAATTCAGCATTAGCGCTCAACAAAACTGCGTTGGATACGGTGCTGAAAGCTTTGGCAGATATCGAAACCGACGCCATGGATCGCGGCATATCCTTGTCGCCCAGCAATGCCGCAGAGATTTTGGCACTGCGCGGTGTCATGGATACGGCAAGCGCCGAAAGCAACACAGATGGGCTGCGCGCCGCATTGGTGGCGGGATTGCCTGCTTTGATTGCCGCCTTCAACGAGATGCGAGCCAGCGAAGGACAGGCTCTTGAAAATGTACTGAGCGGCCAGATCACAGAGATCGAAACGTTAACAAATGCGGCCCAAGCCGTGGCGGAACAACGCAAAGCTGAAGTCGCGACGAATTTGAAAAACAATCTTGCGAAAGTTCTAGAGAATGTCGACGCGATGGATGAATCCCGCCTCGCTCAGGAACTGGCGGTTCTGGCCGTTAAAAGCGATGTGACCGAGGAACTGGATCGCCTTATGGCGCATGTTGCGGCGGCCACAGAACTCGTGGCAAAAGGCAGCCCAGTTGGTCGCAAACTGGATTTTTTAATGCAGGAATTTAACCGCGAAGCTAATACTCTGTGCTCTAAGGCCCAGAACGTTGATCTGACACGTGTTGGGCTAGACCTGAAAGCCGTGATAGACCAGATGCGCGAACAAGTTCAGAACGTGGAATAAGCTATGCAAAACCGTCGTGGCCTCTTAATCATTTTGTCCTCTCCCTCGGGGGCCGGGAAATCTACATTGTCCAAACGCCTGCGCCAATGGGACCCATCGATAGATTTTTCCGTTTCGGCGACCACGCGCAGCCCACGCCCGGGCGAGGTCGATGGTGCAGATTATCACTTTATGTCCGAGGATGATTTCAAACGTGACGTCGCCTCGGAAGGCATGCTGGAGCACGCCCATGTTTTCGGCAATTTTTACGGCTCTCCGCGTGGCCCAGTGCAACAGGCCATTGATGCGGGCCGCGACGTTTTGTTTGATATCGACTGGCAGGGGGCGCAACAAATCCGCAATTCAGTGCTGGGCCAGCACACCTTGTCGATCTTCATTCTACCGCCCTCGATCAAAGAACTGCGCCGCCGTCTGGAAACCCGTGGGCAAGACAGTGCCGAAGTTATCTCAAAGCGCATGCAGAAAAGCTGGGACGAGATCAGCCACTGGGGCAGCTATGACCACGTGTTGATCAACGACGACCTTGATCAAACCGAACAGGATCTAAAAGATATTGTGACCGCCACGCGTTTACGCCGTATCCAGCAACCTCATTTGGTGGACCACGTGCGCCACCTGCAACAAGAGTTTATGGACAGCCAATGACCCAATTTGCCCTAAACGGTGTAAAGCCGCAAATCGCCGAAGACACCTGGGTTGCGCCAGATGCCAACCTGATTGGCAACGTTGTTTTAGAACCCGGTGCCTCTGTTTGGTTTGGCTCTACACTGCGCGGTGACAATGAGGAAATCCGTGTCGGCCAAGGCTCTAACGTGCAAGAGAACACCGTCATTCACACTGATATGGGTTATCCCCTTAGAATCGGTAAAAATTGCACGATTGGCCACAAAGCCATGCTGCACGGCTGCACCATTGGCGATAATTCCCTGATTGGCATGGGCGCAACCGTCTTGAACGGCGCGAAAATTGGCAAGAACTGCCTGATCGGGGCTGGTGCCTTGATCACCGAAGGTAAAGAAATCCCAGACGGGTCTTTGGTGATGGGTACGCCGGGCAAGATTGTGCGTCAACTGGATGATGCGGCCATACAAGGCCTGACCAAAAGCGCCATAGGCTATCAAAACAACATGCGCCGATTTCGCGATGGTCTGACAAAAATATAACGTCGTTTCATACTGTTACACACATCTCTGAAAGGGCGACTTTACATTTGGGGCGACATTCGCAAACCTGCGCCCAATGTTTCGCGGTTTCAGTGACAGGCACATCATGCTCGCTTCCTACCTTAGCGCCATCCCATTACCCTGCGTATTTATCGGCCAAGACAAACGCGTGCTTGGGGCAAACAACCTTGCGCTGACGCTAAAGCCCGGACTGGTCGAACAACGGTCCTACATTCTGATGTTTCGTCAGCCGGCCTTTGGTGCGGCGGTCGAGCAATGTCTAAGCACAAAAGAAACCCAACGTGCCACGTATCTGCACACCGAAGGCCAGCAAGAAACCCGCTATGAACTGACCTGCAGCTATATCACGCTGCCAGAGGCCACCCAGCCAGAGGTCAAGGGGATATTGGTGTGTTTTCAGGATATCACGCAGGTTCAGCAAGCCGGTGAAATCCGCAGAGACTTTGTGGCCAATGTCAGCCATGAACTTAAGACTCCGTTGACCGCGCTGTTGGGCTTTATCGAAACACTGCAAGGCCCCGCCAAAAACGACGCAGAGGCGCGCGCGCGGTTTTTGGGCATTATGGCGTCCGAAGCCAAACGCATGAACCGATTGGTTGGAGACTTGCTTTCCCTAAGCCGTGTTGAAGAAGACGCGCGCATGCGTCCAACGGATGCGGTCGATATCAGGGACCTGCTAAGATCCGTTATCCGCAACCTAAGCGAGGTTGCCAAAGACCGCCTGCATCAGATCAAATTTGCCGCCCCGGACGCGCCGGTCAAAATACTTGGCGATCAGGATCAATTGACACAGGTTTTCACCAACCTGATTGAAAACGCGCAGAAGTATGGTGGCGAGACCGCGCAGGTCACCGTGACGCTGGAAGAATTTGACTGGGACGCGACGTTGCGGCGCGCTGCCGTGCGTGTTCGGGTGCAAGACAGCGGGCCGGGCATAGAGGCCATTCACATTCCAAGACTGACAGAGCGATTCTATCGCATCGATTCCCATCGGTCGCGCGAAGTTGGCGGCACAGGTTTGGGGCTGGCAATTGTCAAACACATCGTGAATCGCCACCGTGGTCGGTTAAAAATCGCCAGCGTTCTGGGGCAGGGCAGCACATTCACCGCATTATTGCCAAAAAATTAGAAAAATGACGCGACCCGGCGGCTTGTCATAAAGCTGTTACATGCGTGTCACAAAAGCTTAGCTCAAAGCCAATACTTCGGCATCGACACCGCATTTTAGGCGGTTCGATAAACTCAGGAGTTAAGAAATGACCGTTAAGCTGACCGCATCCGTTTTGACCATAGCCGCTGTTGCCGCAACTTCGGCCACAGCACGTGATCAAGTGCAAGTCGCAGGGTCCTCCACTGTATTGCCTTACGCCTCTATCGTCGCCGAAGCCTTTGGCGAGAACTTTGACTTCCCAACACCGGTTGTGGAATCAGGTGGCTCTTCGGCTGGCCTGAAACGCTTTTGTGAAGGTGTGGGTGAAAACACCATTGACGTGGCAAATGCCTCGCGGGCCATCAAAGACAAAGAGATCAAAGCCTGTGCTGAAAATGGCGTGACTGACATCATCGAAGTGCGCATTGGCTATGACGGCATCGTGTTTGCCTCTGACATCGACGGCAACGGTTTTGAATTCACACCAACCGACTGGTTCTTGGCCCTGTCTGACAAAGTGCTGGTTGACGGCAAGCTAGTCGAAAACCCAAACAAAACCTGGGCAGACGTAAACCCAGCGTTCCCGGCGCAAGCTCTGGCAGCATATGTTCCAGGCACCAAACACGGCACACGTGAAGTGTTTGAAGACAAAGTGATTTTGGCGGGTTGCGAAGCAACGGGTGCATTTGATGTTCTTCTGGCAGATGCCGCAGGTGACACAGACAAAGCCAAACACAAAGCTGCGGAAAAGGCCTGTATCTCTTTGCGCACAGATGGCGTTTCTGTTGATATCGATGGCGACTATACAGAAACTCTGGCGTCCATTGACTCCAACAAAGACGGCATCGGTGTCTTTGGTCTGGCCTTCTTTGAGAACAACACAGACAAACTGCAAGTGGCGACTATGTCCGGCATCGTCCCGTCAACAGAATCCATCGCAACTGGCGAATACCCTGTGTCTCGTCCGTTGTTCTTCTACGTCAAAAAAGCCCATATCGGTGTGATCCCAGGCCTGAAAGAATATGCTGAGTTCTTTGTTGCCGAAGAAATCGCTGGCTCTGACGGTCCGTTGGCAGAATACGGTCTGGTTGCAGATCCAGAGCTGGAAACCACCCAGTCCATGGTTGCCGACGAACAGGTTCTTGGCGGCCACATGTAAGCCTTGATCTACCTCTAAGGGCATCACTCAACTGCCCTTAGACTCTTTCTGAATGTACATCCCAACCCCCTCAAATAAGCGGAGATATCATGCCAATCCTATGGCTCGTGTTGATTGTGATGGCCTTGGCCACGACTGGCTTTTTTGCCGGTCGCATGCGCGCACTGCGTTCTGCGCAGGGTGACAGCCGCAATTTACATTCTCTGCCCAACTACTACGGCTTCAACGTTGCAATTTCAGTGCTGGTGCCATCTTTTCTGCTGTTGGCTGTCTGGGCCATGGCTCAGCCGATGTTTGTTGACAAAACCATCTCTGCAACATTGCCTGATACCGCAATTTCCCAAGGTTCGACCCTTGGACTTGTCATGTCGGACGTGCGGCGTGTGGCCCAAGGGCTTGATTTGGCGGTACAACAGGGTGTGTTAACCACAGATCAAGCCCGCGATTTCAGTGCAGAAACCAATGATTTGCGCACCGAACTTGGCAAGGTGGGCGTGGCATTGGGCGCCGATATCCGCCCAGAGATCCTGACAGCGGCCCAAGCCTATCGCACAAAATCTGCGGTTGGGGGCTTGGCGATGACCATCGCTGTTTTGTCCATTGCTCTTGCAGGCTTTGCCTATGCGTTCAACAATTGTGTCAAAGACTATCGAGCCCGCAATGTGGTGGAACGCGCCATTTTAATGCTGCTGATCGCATCTGCGTCGATCGCCATTCTGACAACCGTCGGGATTGTCTTGTCGATGGTGTTTGAAACCAAAAACTTCTTTGGGCTACATTCCTGGCGAGACTTTTTCTTTGGCACGGTCTGGGCCCCCAATTTTCGAGGCGACTCTGAACTCGCAATCCTGCCGCTTTTGTGGGGTACGATCTATATTTCGATCATCGCCTTGTTGGTAGCTGTGCCGGTGGGATTGTTTGCCGCGATCTATCTGTCTGAATACGCCTCGCGCCCGGTGCGCAGCTTTGCCAAACCCCTGCTGGAAATTCTGGCTGGTATTCCAACCATTGTGTACGGCTTATTTGCCTTGGTTACCTTTGGCCCGTTTTTGCTTAAGATCTTTGGCGACGGCGGGTTTTTGGGGGTCAATTGGATGGGAGACGCCCGCGCTGTTGCGACGGCGGGCATTGTCATGGGCATCATGTTGATCCCCTTTGTCAGCTCGCTGTCTGATGACATCATCAATTCAGTGCCGCAATCCATGCGCGACGGTTCTTATGGGCTTGGGGCCACAAAGTCAGAAACCATCAAACAAGTGGTGTTGCCCGCCGCATTGCCCGGCATTGTTGGGGCCATTCTGTTGGCCGCCTCGCGCGCGATTGGCGAAACCATGATTGTGGTTTTGGGGGCAGGGGCGATTGCCCGGCTTTCGGTCAACCCGCTGGATGCGCTGACCACAATTACCACCCGCATCGTCAGCCAACTCACCGGGGATGGCGATTTTTCTAGCCCCGAAACGCTGGTGGCTTTTGCCCTTGGCCTGTCACTGTTTGTTTTGACCTTGGGCTTGAATGTTCTTGCCCTTTATATTGTGCGCAAATACCGGGAGCAGTACGAATGAGCGATATTTCCATGTCCCAAAACGCAAGTCCTGCGCCAAAATCCTCTATTCACACGCAGTCACAACACACTAAAAAACGCAATGCTGCCGAGGCACGTTTCAAAGCCTATGGGATAGCCGCAATTGCCGCCGGTTTGTTTGTGCTGGTTGTGTTGCTCAGCACGATCGTCAGCAATGGCTACGGTGCCTTTCAACAAACTTTTGTGACGCTTGACGTCGAGCTGCTAGAGAGCAAACTCGACAAAAAAGGCACCCGAGATCTTGAGAAAGTCAAAAAGGTCTCGACCTTTGGCTACGCGCCCTTGATGAAAACCGCCTTTGAGAAAAAGGTTCAGGACCTTGGCATCCAGACACCCTTGAAATCCAAGGCGATGGCCGCGCTTTTGTCGAAATCCGCAGCCGCAGATTTGCGCAACTATGTGATCCAAGACCTTGATCGCATTGGCACAACTGCCACATTCACCTTTCTGGCCAACAGCCGTGTGGATGGCTATTTAAAAGGCCGTGTCAGCCGCGAGAGCATCGCCAATGACAAGAATATATCTGTGGCTCAATTGGATCTGGTGGACCAGCTTGTGCAAGCCGGCGTGATCCAGAAACGCTTCAATCTCGACTTCATCCTAGGTGCTGACGCCTCCGATCAACGCCCCGAAGCCGCCGGCATCGGCGTGGCGATGGCTGGGTCGTTCTTTATGATGTTGGTTGTGCTCGGTCTGGCGCTGCCCATCGGTGTGGCCGCCTCGATCTATCTTGAAGAATTTGCACCCACCAACTGGATCACAGATATCATCGAGGTGAATATCTCAAACCTCGCCGCGGTTCCGTCGATTGTGTTTGGTATCTTGGGCCTCGCGGTCTTTATCAACTATATGCATCTGCCACAATCCGCCCCCTTGGTAGGCGGCCTTGTGCTCACACTGATGACCCTGCCGACAATCATTATCTCGACCCGTGCCTCGCTAAAGGCCGTGCCACCATCCATTCGCGATGCGGCCCTGGGTTTGGGCGCTTCTAAAATGCAATCGGTGTTTCACCACGTCTTGCCACTGGCGGCGCCGGGCATTTTGACCGGCACAATCATCGGCTTGGCTCAGGCGCTTGGCGAAACCGCGCCGTTGCTGCTGATCGGGATGATCGGTTTTATTGCCTCAAACCCACCCGATGGCATTGTCGAAGGCTTTCTTGCGCCAAACTCAGCAATGCCTGCACAAATCTATGAATGGGCCAAACGGGCCGACCCGGCGTTTTATGAACGGGCTTGGGGTGGCATCATCATTCTGCTCGTTTTCCTGATCACAATGAACACAATCGCAGTCATCCTGCGCCGCCGCTTCGAACGCCGCTGGTAATCTGGTAGAAGGTATCAACCCATGTATGACGCACCCAATCTGGAGACCGCAGTGCACCAGAAAGACATCAAGATCACAGCGGATAATGTCCAAGTGCATTACGGTGACACCCATGCGATCAAAGACGTGTCCGTCCAGATCGAAGCCAAAACCGTGACCGCTTTTATCGGCCCGTCTGGCTGCGGAAAATCAACCTTTCTGCGCACGTTGAACCGGATGAATGACACCATTGATATCTGTCGGGTGACCGGTGAAATCTTGTTGGATGGCGAAGACATCTATGACCCCAAGGTCGACCCAGTGCAATTGCGCGCCAAGGTGGGCATGGTGTTTCAAAAGCCAAACCCGTTCCCCAAGTCGATCTATGACAATATCGCTTATGGGCCGCGCATTCACGGCTTGGCGAACTCCAAGGCCGATCTTGATGACATCGTAGAGAAATCCCTGCGACGCGGTGCGATCTGGAACGAGGTCAAGGACCGGCTGCACGCACCAGGCACAGGCCTGTCAGGCGGACAGCAACAACGGCTTTGCATTGCCCGCGCGGTGGCCACTGAACCCGAAGTGCTGCTGATGGACGAACCCTGTTCAGCGCTTGATCCGATTGCCACCGCACAGGTCGAAGAATTGATCGACGAATTGCGCGCCAGCTATTCGGTAGTGATTGTGACCCACTCGATGCAACAGGCCGCGCGCGTCAGTCAAAAAACCGCGTTTTTTCACCTGGGCAACCTGGTGGAATACGACGACACCTCCAAGATTTTCACCAACCCAAAAGATGAACGCACCGAAAGCTACATCACCGGACGTATTGGTTAAGGATATTTCTCATGAACGATCATCACATCCTGTCGTCGTTTGACCGCGAACTCGAAGGCATCCAAGCCCATATCATGAAAATGGGCGGGCTGGTCGAAGAGGCCATCTTAGATGCCGCCAAATCTTTGCGCGATCGCGATGATGAACTGGCCAACAAGGTGCGCCAAGCAGACAAAGCCATCGACGCGCTTGAAATATTGGTCAACGAAGAGGCCGCCAAAGTGATTGCTTTGCGCGCACCAGCTGCGGTTGATCTGCGGGTTGCCCTGTCGGTGATGAAGATCTCTGGCAACCTGGAACGCATCGGTGACTACGCCAAAAACATGGCAAAACGCACAACCGTTTTGGTGCAAATGACCCCAGTCGAAGGCGCGCGCAATGCGCTTGGCCGTATGGCACGCGAAGTGCAGATCATGCTGAAAGACGCGCTGGATGCCTATATCACGCGTGACGTTGATCTGGCCTATGAAATTCTGGAACGTGATCAGGAAATCGACCAGATGTACAATGCGCTGTTTCGGGAATTCCTGACATTTATGATGGAAGATCCGCGCTATATAACCCCTTGCATGCACTTGCATTTCATTGCCAAAAACACCGAACGTATGGGCGATCACGTAACGGCGATTGCCGAACAGGTGATCTATTTGGTGAATGGCGAAATGCCCGAAGAGCCCCGCCCCAAAGGCGATGTCACCACGCGCGACATTGCGTTTTCTGAACCCAATTAGGCGGGATCAACACTATGACGGCCGATCAACCCAAAGTCCTGCTCGTCGAAGACGAACCCGCGCAGCGCGAAGTCTTGTTGTATAATCTGAAATCCGAAGGGTTTGATGTGGTGTCCGCCGCAGATGGCGACGAAGCCATGTTGTTGGTGGACGAAGAAGCCCCCGATATCATTGTGTTGGATTGGATGCTGCCGGGCATTTCCGGCATCGAAATCTGTCGCCGCCTTAAGACCAGGACCCAAACGCGCAATATTCCGGTTCTGATGCTGTCAGCACGCGCCGAAGAGGTCGACCGCGTGCGTGGTTTAGAAACCGGCGCAGATGACTATGTGGTGAAACCCTATTCAGTGATGGAATTGATGGCCCGCGTGCGCAATCAATTGCGTCGCGTGCGGCCTGCCTCGGTCGGGCAAAGGCTCGAATACCAAGACATCGTGCTGGACAGCGAAACCCACCGGGTGATCCGCAATGATCAGCCCTTAAAACTTGGCCCAACCGAATTTCGCCTGCTCGCGACCTTTATGGAAAAACCCGGCCGCGTCTGGAGCCGTGAACAATTGCTTGACCGGGTCTGGGGGCGCGATATTTATGTCGATAGCCGTACGGTTGATGTGCACGTTGGGCGCCTGCGCAAGGCACTGTGTGTACACGGCGGAGAAGACCCGCTGCGCACCGTGCGCGGGGCAGGCTATGCCCTAGGCTAAGGCCTATCTATAGGTCAGTGCCACCACCTCCACCACCGCCGCCGCCGGAAGAGCCAGCACTGTCACCGCTGCTGTCAGACTCGCTTTGATTTGCCAGCGCTTCATTCACGTCTTCGATACCTTGTTGCCAAATGGGCAGGCAAGCCTGAATATCTTTGACCTCGCAAAGAATGCGTTCGCCATGGTGCGAAATATGCAGGCTCTCAAACGTGATGTCGCCCGGCGCATCCGCGCTGCCAAAAGCCTTGCTTTTGGTTACGATCCAAACGGCATAGTCTTTGCCATTGATTGTGACGGTTTCATCGGTTTTTTTGGGAACGGTACAGGCAGCGGCAGTTGCCAGTAAAGCAAGCGCAAATAGCTGCGGTTTTATTGAAATCATAAGTCACCAATACAAATTCACTGCACAAAGACTAGCTGTGCAACAGATTGCTGGCAACCGTTTCTATTTGGCCATTCTTTTGGAAATTCTGGAGCGGGTAACGAGAATCGAACTCGTAACTAAAGCTTGGGAAGCTGCCGTGATACCTTTTCACCATACCCGCCGCTCTTAAGCGATTACCTTGCTATGAAAGCGAGTTCAAGCGATGGCAGTCGTTAAATAATAGAAAGCACCAAATCAGGTGGACACTGTTTGATATCTGCCTGTTGGTGCTCTCTATCCTAACCTATGTATTTATCCGCGGCGGCGCCTACGACGTCCACCGCCAGAGCCTTCGCCGCCGGTGTTAAAACTCACATCGGGCAGGGTGACCGTTTGGGCCAAAATTGGAAATGGCTCTACTGCGTTCGGGATCGCCGAGGCATTGACAAAATGCTCTTGGAACCGGGCCTCAACAGCGGTTTCTACCTTTTTGATCTTGCGCACCGTGGCCTCGATTTCCCGGCGGGCTTTGGTGTTCAACAGGGCGATGCGGGCGCCGGTGCCTGCAGCGTTGCCCGCACTTGTGACCTTGTCGAGTGGACAATCCGGGATCATGCCTAAGACCATCGCGTGTTTGGCGGAAATATGCGCCCCAAATGCCCCGGCCAAAACCACTTTGTCGACGGTTTCAGCGCCAAATTTATCCATCAAAAGACGCGCCCCGGAATAAAGCGCCGCTTTGGCCATCTGGATGGCACGCACGTCACCATTGGTGACCGTGATCACCGGCCCGCCATCCGCAGATCCATCCCACAACAAATAGGCATGGGTGCGATCATCCGGCACACAGCGCGCACTGCCGGTTTGTGCCGCAGAACCAACCAGACCTGATGCATCCAACAACCCGGCCATGCGCATTTCAGCGATGACTTCGATGATGCCCGAGCCGCAAATTCCGGTAATGCCAGTCGCGGCAACCGCCAAATCAAACCCGTCTTCGTCAGACCACAAGTCAGATCCGATGATTTGAAAGCGTGGTTCTTTGGTGACCACATCAATTTCGACCCGCTCAATCGCACCGGGTGCTGCGCGTTGGCCAGAACTGATTTGCGCCCCTTCAAAAGCGGGTCCGGTGGGCGAAGAACAGGCCAGAACTTTTTCTTTGTTGCCCAGCAAAATCTCGGCGTTGGTGCCCACATCAACCACCAACATCAACTCGTCGGATTTATCCGGGGCCTCAGACAAAGCCACAGCCGCCGCATCCGCGCCCACATGCCCGGCAATGCAGGGCAGGATATAAGTGCGGGCTGCTGGGTGAATATTCAGCTCTAACTCGCTGGCACGCAAGGATAATGCGCTACTTGTCGCCAAAGCAAAAGGGGCCTGGCCCAGCTCAAACGGATCAATGCCCAGAAACAGGTGGTGCATCACCGGGTTACAGACAAACACCGCGTCCATAATCAGCGCCTTGTCGATTTCGGCTTCGGATGCAATCTGCACAAACAAGGCGTTCATACCTTCGCGCACCGCGGTGGTCATTTCGACATCACCGCCTTTGTTCATCATGCCATAAGACACGCGGCTCATCAGATCTTCGCCAAAGCGAATTTGCGGGTTCATGATGCCGCTCGAAGCGACAACTTCACCACTTTGCAAGTCACACAAATGCGCCGCAATGGTGGTTGATCCCAGATCCACTGCCAATCCGTAAATCGTGCCCTCATAATAACCCGGCCAGATGTGCATAATACGGGGCGGGTTGATTTTGTCACCGGCATGCACCGCAACGGTGATTTTCCATTGGCCTTTGCGCAGAGCAGATTGCAGCTCTGACAGAATGTGAAAATCAGCCTGTACACCTTCCAGTTCCCATTGATCATGCAGCGCCTCGATCAGCCGCTCTAGATCGCCCAAAGGCTGGTGCATATCGGGTTCTTCAACCTCGACATAATACAAGCGTGTTGACGGGTTCATCACGATATCGCGGGCTTCGGCGCGTTTGCGCACCACCTGGCGATGCACCTGGCTTTCCGGTGGCACATCGATCACAACATCACCTTGCACGGTCGCCTGACAACCCAACCGGCGTCCATCAATCAACCCACGCTTATCTTTATAACGCTGTTCTACTGCGTTCCAGTTGCTCAGGGCATCTGCCGAAACCGTAACCCCGTGTTTAGGAAACGCGCCAACCGAAGGCGTCACCTGGCACTTTGAACAGATGCCGCGTCCGCCGCAGACAGAGTCCAAATCCACACCCAATTGCCGTGCAGCTGTTAAGATCGGCGTGCCAACCTCAAAGCGGCCACGTTTGCCTGAGGGCGTGAAGATCACAAGAGGGTCGCTGCTCATGGCTGTTGGGTCCTTGGTATGATTTGGTTCACTGTCGCGCGTCTTGGGTGCAGACAACAGGATTTTGACAAAAAGGAAAAGCGAAAGCCTGCGATTTTTCGACCAAATCCGGTCAAATCGCGCCCTCTGTCGCTCTCGCTTTGGTCAGAATGGCTGACGCACACGCCAAACAGGCACTTTACAGGCACCAAAGCGTGTATTTGCCCTTTCCCATTTGACCATATCATGCAATAGGGAAGCGCCAAACGACCCCACCAAGGAGATGTGTGATGGAGATTCGTGAGGCTCTTACCTTCGACGACGTATTGCTGGTTCCCGGCGCTTCAGATGTGCTGCCAAGCACAGCGGATACACGCACGCGTGTGACCAATTCCATCACGATGAATATCCCGCTGCTCAGTTCCGCAATGGATACTGTAACCGAGGCCCGCATGGCCATTGCCATTGCGCAGGCTGGCGGGATTGGCGTGATTCACAAAAACCTAACAGCCCAAGAACAGGCTGATCAAGTCCGGCGCGTCAAGCGTTTTGAAAGCGGCATCGTGTACAACCCGATCACGCTGAAAGCGGATCAGACCTTGGCAGACGCCAAAGACCTACAGGAACGTTACCGTGTCACCGGGTTCCCGGTTATCGATGACGCTGGCCGTGTTCAAGGCATTGTAACCAACCGCGACATGCGTTTTGCTGAATCCGACGACACACCGGTGTCTGTGATGATGACAACAAAAAATCTGGCCATGCTGCAAGAACCCGCTGACCTTGAAGAGGCCAAAAGCCTTATGCGCGTGCGTCGCATCGAAAAGCTTTTGATTGTGGATGGCGATAAAAAACTCACTGGCCTTTTGACACTCAAAGACACCGAACAAGCGGTTTTAAACCCGACAGCCTGCAAAGACGATCTGGGGCGCTTGCGCGTTGCCGCGGCAACCTCGGTCGGCGACAGCGGCTTTGCCCGCACAAAGGCGCTGATTGACGCTGGCGCTGATATCGTGGTGATCGACACGGCCCACGGCCATTCCGCTGGCGTGATTGATGCGGTCAAACGCGTCAAAGCTCTGAATTCCGGCGTGCAGATCATTGCTGGTAATGTGGCCACTGGTGCCGCAACCAAAGCCCTGATCCAAGCCGGGGCTGACGCGGTAAAGGTCGGCATTGGTCCGGGATCTATTTGCACCACACGCATGGTCGCAGGTGTGGGTGTCCCACAGCTGACGGCAATTATGGATTGTGCCAAGGCCGCCGGCGACGTGCCGGTGATTGCTGATGGTGGCATCAAGTTCTCGGGCGACTTTGCCAAAGCCATCGCTGCAGGGGCCTCTTGCGCCATGGTTGGCAGCATGATCGCTGGCACTGACGAATCTCCGGGTGAAGTGATCCTTTATAACGGTCGTTCCTACAAATCTTACCGCGGCATGGGGTCCTTGGGGGCCATGGCGCGCGGATCAGCGGATCGTTATTTCCAAAAAGATGCTGCAAGCGACAAACTCGTACCCGAGGGGATCGAAGGTCAGGTGGCCTACAAAGGCTCTGCCGGCAACGTCATTCATCAGCTTGTGGGCGGACTGCGTGCCGCAATGGGCTATACCGGCAATCGCACGATAGCTGACATGCGCAAGAACTGTAACTTTGTGAAAATCACCGGCGCGGGTCTGAAAGAAAGCCATGTGCATGATGTGCAAATCACCCGAGAATCCCCGAATTACCGGATCGGATCATGACACCTGCTGCGCGCGTTCAAACCGCGATCGAGTTGCTCGAAATCATTCTTGAAGGCGCGCCAGCAGAGCGGGTGCTTACCAATTGGGCTCGCAGTTCACGCTTTGCGGGGTCCAAAGATCGTGCCGCTGTACGCGATCATGTCTATGATGTTTTGCGGCAAAGAAACTCTCTTGCTGTTCTTGGTGGCGGGCAGGGCGCAAGGGCGCTTTTGCTTGGGCTGGTGTCAGCACAAGGCACGGACCCAGACGCGATTTTCAGCGGGGCCAATTATGCGCCTGCTGCCTTAACGGATGCCGAACGTGATGGCATGGGACAGGGCGATTCTTTGGATCTTGCTGACTGGATTGTACCCAGATTACAGCAGGCCTTGGGCGCTGATTTTGACGCTGTAGAGCAGGCCATGCGCAAACGCGCACCGGTTAATCTGCGCGTCAATACGCGTAAAACTACATTAGATAAGGCGCGTGAAGTCCTTGAAAATGAAAACATAACCACCGTTTCCAACCCGCTTTCACCAACCGCGCTAGAAGTGACTTTTGGCGCGCGCCGAGTGAAAAACGCACAGGCCTATCGGGATGGTTTGGTTGAACTGCAGGATGCGGCCAGTCAGGCGGCCATAGACCTTTTGCCATTGGATCAAGCGCAGCGGGTCTTGGATTTCTGTGCAGGTGGCGGTGGCAAATTACTGGCGATGGCCGGGCGCTCGCAAGCTCAATTTTTCGCGCATGACGTGAATGAAAATCGCATGCGGGATCTGCCAGATCGTGCCAAACGCGCGGGCGTAGAGGTCGAGATTTTGTCCACCGACAGGGTTGCAACCGCCGCGCCCTATGACCTGATCTTCTGCGACGTACCTTGCTCTGGCAGCGGCACTTGGCGACGGGACCCAGATAGCAAATGGACCTTTACCGAAGAACGTTTGACAGAGCTTACGGCGATCCAGTCCGACATTCTGGACCAAGCCGCAGCTTGGGTCAGCGCGGGCGGCCATTTGGCCTATGCCACCTGTTCGATGCTGCGCGAAGAAAACCATCTTCAAATTGATAGATTCCTCGCGGATCATCCGGGTTGGACCCGCCTAAAACAACAGCAATGGACACCCCTTGACGGCTGTGACGGCTTTTTTACCGCAATCCTACAAGCGCCTGCCTAAAGTCTTTTTTCTAAAAATTTGTTGCATTTCAACCTATACGAGAATTTACTCGTTTAGGAATAATTCATTTTTTGCATTCAGATTTTAGAAAGAAACCACGCCAGAAAGGGTTGGCGTTTTGGCAGTTGATCAATTGAACTCAGAGATCCGCGGTGACGCTTCAGCGTCACATGGCGTGCGCAATGCGCTGGTGTTGTCCATCAGTTTTGCCTTTGCTGGGGCCTTTTTACAAAGTCAGAATGCACGCTACATTTTGTTTTTATTGGCTGGCGGGTTGATGGTTGGGGCGTTGTTTTTTGCCTTCCGAACCCTTCTTTTGCACCGCTCCAAATTGTCCGTTGCACAGTCCTTTGGGGCCGTTATCGCCCATGATCCGGTGCCAAAATTCATTGTTGGCACTGATACTAATATTATCTTTCGCAACCAGGCAGCCGAAAGCGCCCATCTTTTGGGCGACACCATCACCGAGGTTGTGAACCAACGCGTGGTCAACAGTCGCGATATTGTAGAGCGGCTTACGGGGGCCGCCCAATTTGAAGACACCGCAACGGAAACGCTCACAACCCGGGTTGGGAAAACAAAATTACATGTGGCTGTGATTCAAAAAGACCTATGTGTCTGGACCGTTAACGACCAAACGCGCAGTCACGATAACCACACTGCAGGACCCATTTTGCCGATGCTGACCACAGGGCGGGGTGGCACCGTATTGTTTATGAACGGGGCCGCGCGTGATTTGCTGGGCGAAAGAAAAACCAAACTTTCAGACATTTTTGACCACCAAGATCCCAATGCAAGCGACGTCAATATCATCAGCACAGCCAATGGCTTAAGTCGATGTTTTGTTTTGGAAAAAGAGCTAAGCGGTGACAGAAAAGAGCTGTTTTTGATCCCGACGCAGGGCAAAGAACAATTGAAATCGGGCATGTCATTTGAGGAAATGCCTGTTGCCGTTCTGAAAACCACCCGCACTGGCAAAGTTCTTCTTACCAATAAGGCCGCCCGCCATTTGTTGGGCGACAGCCTGTCCAAGGCCTCTCATATTGCGGATGTGATGGAGGGGTTGGGCCGGCCGCTCAACGCGTGGTTATCAGAGGCTGCAGAGGATCGCGCGCAAAATCTAAACGAATTTCTGCGCCTGCGTCGCGACGATAAAGAAGTGTTTGTTCAGGTCACCCTTGGCCGCATTGTCGAAGACGGCACAATTGCGCTGTTTGCGGTGCTCAATGATGCCACCGAACTTAAGACACTTGAGGCGCAGTTTGTGCAAAGCCAAAAAATGCAGGCCATCGGCCAACTTGCCGGCGGGGTGGCGCATGATTTCAACAACTTACTGACGGCGATTTCCGGGCATTGTGACCTGTTGTTGTTGCGTCACGAAGAAGGGGATGCAGATTTCGCCGACCTGACCCAGATCTATCAAAACGCCAATCGCGCAGCTGGCCTGGTGGGGCAGCTTTTGGCCTATTCTCGCAAGCAAACTTTGCAACCTGTGACCCTGGATCTCATCGAATCACTGTCTGATTTGATGCATTTATTGAACCGGTTGGTTGGCGAAAAAATCACCCTGCGGGTGCAGCACGACCCGGATGTGAACCCCATCAATGTTGACCGGCAGCAGTTTGAACAGGTGATTATGAACCTTGTGGTCAACGCACGTGACGCCATGCCCCAGGGCGGCGAAATAGAAGTGATCACGGAAAACCTGTCTTTTGCTGCACCGCAAAAATGGGACAGAGCAGTGGTCCCGCCTGGCGACTATGTCAGTATCCGGGTGTCAGATCAGGGCAGCGGTATTTCCGAAACCAATCGCCAAAAGGTCTTTGAACCCTTTTTCACCACCAAGCGCACCGGAGAGGGCACCGGGCTTGGCCTCTCCACCGCTTATGGCATTGTAAAGCAATCTGGGGGCTTTATTTTCGTAGACAGTCTGTTGGAGGAGGGCACGACTTTTAATCTGCTGTTCCCAACCTCCGAAGTCGCCCTAAGCTCTGACAATACTACCGCAGAACCAGCGGCGTTGCCCGAAGGTCCAGCAGATGGGGTGATTTTGCTGGTCGAAGATGAGGACCCTGTGCGCGCCTTTGCATCGCGCGCATTGCGCTTAAAGGGCTTTACCGTGCTTGAGGCTGCAAATGCTGAAGAGGCGTTGAATTACGTTCAGGACGACTCGCTGCATTTTGACCTTTTTGTCACCGACGTGGTCATGCCGGGCAAAGATGGACCAACATGGGTCAATGAAGCGCGCCAAGATCGTCCAAACGTGCGCGTGGTCTTTATGTCGGGCTATGCCGAAGAAACGTTTTCAGGTCAAGAATGGCACTTTGAAAATTCGGTTTTTCTGCCAAAACCGTTTTCACTGGCCGAATTGACACAAGTCGCCCAGCAACAGATCAGCCATTCAGCCTAAGCTGTCATAAAGCGCAAATTCTTCGGCGCGGCGCTGCCGAAATTTCGCCTCTACTTCAGGGCTCAGCTCGAGGGGCATTTTGGGGGACACATTGCGTTCTGGCAGCGTCACTTCGATCTGTAAGCGGGACTGCAGAAAGGCCAAGATCGCGGATTGGTCTTCATAGCGGAATAGATGCGAAACCTTTGTGCCATTTGGTCTAGGCTCAAGAAACTTGGCCTGACTGCCGACATTGGCAAAGGCCCGCCTGTCGCCTTTGCAATATTCAAGCACAAATTCATCAAAACTGATCTCGTGGGTGGACGTGGGCTTGCCGCGAGTGAAATCCCGCCGGCGATACCGATACCAGCTGCCCAGCCAAGACACCGGTTCACGCATGATCGCCATGGTTTCCATATCATCGGTCTTGCAGGCCTTTTCAAACATCGGGCGAAAAAACCTGTTATAACGATACAGCGGCGCATGCTTCAGTTCCGGTGGATCATTCACTAAAATATCTGCTTTGGGGCCCAGGACCTCGGCCAAAGCCGTTGTTCCGGTCTTGGGAACAGCTAGAATCACAAGTCTTTCTTTCCAAAAAACCAGCATGTATGGGCCCCAATCCGCGTTACTTTTCAATAGTTTCCACCTGTAAACTACTCATTAATCTCTTTGGTCAAAAGTAGAAATAGAAAGAAATTTATTGAAATGTTCTCGTTTTGATCTCATAAGGGTGAGAACAAGAAGTGAACAAAGGCAATCATTGCTGCCCGGGGGCGGCTGTGGAATAAGGAAGTCAATCAATGGCAACGGCAGATCTTTTGACTATGAGCAGTAAAGCTTCCGCGAACAAACAAAAGGCGCTTGATAGCGCTTTGGCCCAGATCGAGCGTCAGTTCGGCAAAGGCTCTATTATGAAACTTGGCGACGGCAACGCCATTCAGCAAATCGAGGCAACCTCAACAGGTTCGCTTGGCCTGGATATTGCCCTCGGCATCGGCGGCCTGCCCAAGGGCCGCATTATTGAAATTTATGGACCTGAAAGCTCTGGTAAAACCACTCTGACCCTGCACTGTGTCGCAGAAGAGCAGAAAAAAGGCGGCGTATGCGCCTTTGTGGATGCTGAACATGCGCTGGATCCGCAATACGCCAAAAAGCTGGGCGTTGATCTGGACGAACTGCTGATTTCACAGCCTGACACCGGTGAACAGGCGCTGGAAATCGTCGATACATTGGTGCGCTCTGGTGCGGTCAATATGGTTGTGGTTGATTCGGTTGCGGCCCTAACGCCAAAATCCGAACTCGAAGGCGATATGGGCGACAGTTCTGTGGGTGTACAAGCCCGCTTGATGAGCCAGGCGATGCGCAAATTGACCGGCTCGATCAGCCGTTCAAATTGCATGGTGATCTTTATCAACCAAATCCGGATGAAAATCGGTGTTATGTTTGGTTCGCCAGAAACCACAACCGGGGGTAACGCGCTGAAGTTTTACAGTTCTGTGCGGCTCGATATCCGCCGCATTGGCGCGTTGAAAGATCGTGACGAAGTGGTTGGCAATGCCACCCGTGTCAAAGTGGTGAAAAACAAAGTCGCGCCCCCGTTCAAACAGGTTGAGTTTGATATCATGTACGGCGAAGGCATTTCCAAAATGGGCGAATTGCTGGATCTGGGGGTCAAAGGCGGCATTGTGGCCAAATCCGGCAGCTGGTTTAGTTATGGCGACGAACGCATCGGGCAGGGGCGCGAAAACGCCAAAACCTATTTGCGCGAAAACACCCGCATTGCGTTGGAAATCGAAGATAAAATTCGCGCCTCACACGGGCTTGAATTTGAAATGCCCAAGGGCGAAGACGACAGCGACGCCTTGGTCGAAAACTCGTAACGCCACATAAACAGCATCAATTACCAAAGGCCGCGTTCACAAAACGCGGCCTTTGTGATGTCTGACACACAGCAACTGTGGACACCTCTGCATGACAGGGCTAAACCGATTTGGAACGTAAATTCCGCCAGAAAGCCCGTTGTATGCCAAGCTTAAACGACATCCGGTCGACCTTCCTGAACTACTTTGAAAAACAGGGCCACCAGATTGTGCCCTCTAGCCCCCTTGTGCCGCGCAACGATCCGACGTTGATGTTCACAAATTCCGGCATGGTGCAGTTCAAAAATGCTTTTACCGGCGTTGAGACCCGCGACTATAATCGCGCAACATCGTCGCAAAAATGCGTGCGCGCTGGCGGCAAACACAACGATCTAGACAATGTGGGCTACACCGCGCGCCATCACACATTTTTCGAAATGCTCGGGAACTTCAGCTTTGGCGACTACTTTAAAGAACAAGCCATTCCATTTGCTTGGGAATTGATCACCAAGGAATTCGGCATTCCAAAAGAACGGCTTTATGTCACCGTCTATCACACCGATGACGAAGCCTTTAACATCTGGAAAAAAATCGGCGTTCCCGAAGAACACATTATTCGCATCGCGACCTCAGATAACTTCTGGCAAATGGGACCAACCGGCCCCTGTGGTCCCTGTACCGAAATATTCTATGATCACGGCGACCATATTTGGGGCGGCCCTCCGGGATCACCAGAAGAAGATGGCGACCGTTTTATCGAGATCTGGAACGTGGTCTTCATGCAAAATGAGCAGTTCGAAGACGGCTCGATGAAAGCCTTGGACATGCAGTCGATCGACACCGGCATGGGGCTGGAACGCATCGGCGCGCTGCTGCAAGGCAGCCACGACAACTATGACACCGACCTGATGAAATCGCTGATCGAGGCTTCGGCCCATGCCACTTCTGTGGACCCATATGGGGATCAGAATGTGCATCACCGGGTGATCGCCGACCATTTACGCTCGACATCATTCCTGATTGCGGATGGCGTGATGCCTGCCAATGACGGCCGCGGCTATGTGCTGCGCCGCATCATGCGCCGCGCCATGCGCCATGCGCATCTGTTGGGGGCCAAAGATCCGGTCATGCATCAGTTGGTGCCTGCGCTTGTCAGCAAAATGGGCGCGGCTTATCCCGAACTTGGTCAGGCCCAAAGCCTGATCCAGGAAACCCTCAAGCTCGAAGAAACCCGTTTTAAACAAACCTTGGATCGTGGCCTAAAATTGCTGGACGACGAACTTGGCGGCCTGGCTGAAAACGCGCCTTTGCCCGGTGCTGCGGCTTTCAAACTCTATGACACCTATGGCTTTCCGCTGGATCTAACCCAAGATGCGCTGCGCGAAAAAGGCCGCGAGGTTGATACAGATGGCTTTGACACGGCAATGGCCGAACAAAAGGCCAAGGCGCGCGCTGCCTGGTCTGGCTCCGGCGAAGCCGCCGACAGCACCATCTGGTTTGACATCGCCGACAAGCAGGGCACAACCGACTTTCTTGGATATGACACCGAAGTTGCCGAAGGCCAAATCGTGGCCTTGGTCGCAGGGGGCGCACAAACCGATAAAGCAACGGGCCAGGTACAGATCATCCTGAACCAAACCCCGTTTTACGCTGAATCTGGCGGGCAAGTCGGCGATACCGGCGTGATCAAAACCGAAACCGGCATCGCCAAAATCATCGACACAAAAAAAGCGGCCGGCGTTTTCATTCATATGGCCGAGGTCACCAAAGGTGAAATCTCAAAAGGCCAGGGCGCACAGCTCACCGTCTCCAACACACGCCGTTCCGCGATCCGCGCCAATCACTCGGCAACCCACTTGCTGCACGAAGCCTTGCGCAATGCGCTTGGAGACCATGTTGCACAGCGCGGCTCACTGAATGCCGAAGATCGCCTGCGCTTTGATTTTAGCCATGCCAAAGGTCTAAGCGAAGCCGAATTGACCCAGGTGTCAAACGAGGTCAACACCTACATCCGGCAAAACACCGCGGTTGAAACCCGGATCATGACCCCAGACGATGCCCGCGCCATTGGCGCACAGGCGTTGTTTGGTGAAAAATACGGTGACGAAGTGCGGGTGGTGTCCATGGGCCGTGCCGACACCGGCAAAGGGTTGGACGGCGACACTTATTCGCTCGAACTCTGCGGTGGTACCCATGTCAAACAAACCGGAGACATCGGTGCCTTTGTACTGTTGGGTGACAGCGCGTCCTCGTCGGGGGTGCGGCGCATCGAGGCGCTGACAGGTGCAGCTGCCAACGCGCATAACGCCGCCGAGGCCGCGCGGCTGAATGGGGTTCTGTCCTTGCTCAAAGCCCAACCCGCAGATGTGGTTGACCGCGTCAAAGGCCTGTTGGACGAGCGAAAAGCCTTGCAAAACGAAGTCGCCCAGCTGCGCCGTGACCTTGCTATGTCTGGTGGCGCAGACCAAGCAGGCGGCGCGGAAGCCCGCGAAATCAATGGCATAAAGTTCATAGCTCAAGTGCTGTCCGGCGTGTCTGGCCGCGATCTACCGGCGCTGATTGACGAACACAAAGCCCGCATCCAAAGCGGTGCGGTTTTACTGATCGCAGATGCTGATGGCAAAGCGGCGGTTGCGGCCGGTGTGACCAAGGATCTGACCGGCCGTGTCAAAGCCCCAGATCTGGTGCGCGCTGCGGTGGTCGAACTGGGTGGCAAAGGCGGCGGAGGCCGTCCTGACATGGCCCAGGGCGGTGCCAAGTCCACAGAAAACGCCGAGGCGGCCATTGCTGCAGCCGTCAAAGTTCTGGAAGCATAATGCCGGCCCTCTGGATCAGTCACGTAGATGTCTCTGATCCAGAGCTCTATGCGCAATACGCCCAGCATGCTGTGCCAGCAATTGAAAACATGGGCGGCGTATTTGTCGCCTGTGGGGCCGAGTTCGCAACCCTCGAAGGCCACGCTTGGCAACGCCACACCATCGTCAGGTTTCCCAGCCTCGCATCCGCGCAGGCCTGTTATGACAGTCCAGACTATCAACACGCACTGACATTTGCCGATGCAGCCTCAAAGCGCGCACTCACAATCATCGACGTGGCAGGCTAAGCAATTCAAACCCACGCCGCGCCTTGCTTTGCCTTGCGACATGCCGCGCTTGATTTGAAAACTTTCCCGTTCCGGTGCATCCTCAAACCTCACTGTATGTCGCAAAGAGGTTTCCCATGTCACTTGGTGCGTTCTCCGTAAGCCTGTCGGTCAAAGACCTGAAAAAATCCCTGCAATTCTACAAAGCGCTTGGGTTTGAAACATTCCAAGACACGTCAGACCATGGCTTTGTCATCCTAAAAAATGGCACCTCGGTGATTGGTCTTTTTCAGGATATGTTTGACGGCAATATTCTCACATTCAATCCAGGTTGGGATCAATCCGCCGAGCCACTATCCGAATTCGAAGACATTCGGGCGCTGCAATCGCGTTTGCAAGCTCAGGGATTGGCCGTGGCACAGCCCACAGATCCCGACGGCACCGGGCCTGCCAATTTCACTCTCACCGATCCCGATGGAAACGCCATCCTATTTGATCAGCACGTAGACCGACCCACATAAAAAGGACGCCCAAAGGCGCCCTTGTTCTTGATCTAAATACCCCGGGGTTCGGGGCAGAGCCCCGTGATTAAGGCGCAGTGCGCGCGTGGCGCTTGCGTTCATGGGGGTCCAGATAGCGCTTGCGTAAACGAATTGAATTTGGCGTCACCTCAACCAATTCATCGTCGTTGATATAGGCAATCGCCTCTTCCAATGACAAGGTGATTGGTGTGGTCAGCTTCACCGCTTCGTCCGTTCCAGAGGCCCGCACGTTGGTCAATTTCTTGCCTTTCAGCGGGTTCACTTCCAGATCGTTCTCACGACTGTGCTCACCAATGATCATGCCAGTATACAGCTGTTCCTGCGCCCCGATCATCATCTTGCCACGGCTTTCCAAGTTCCACAGCGCATAGGCCACAGACACACCGTTTTCCATAGAAATCAAAACACCTGCGCGGCGGCCCGCGATAGGTCCCTTGTAAGGGGCCCAGGAATTGAACACGCGGTTCAAAACACCAGTACCGCGCGTGTCGGTCAAGAATTCACCGTGATACCCAATCAGGCCACGGGCCGGAACATGCGCGATAATTCGGGTTTTGCCCGCACCCGCTTGGCGCATCTCAACCAGATCGCCTTTGCGCGCGCCGGTGATTTTTTCGATCACTGCACCAGAATACTCGTCATCCACGTCAATCGTGACTTCTTCGATCGGTTCCATGCGCTGACCATCAATCTCGCGCATAATCACCTGCGGACGTGAAATCGACAGCTCAAAGCCCTCACGACGCATGTTCTCGATCAGAACACCCATCTGAAGTTCACCACGGCCAGACACTTCAAAGGCGTCGCCACCAGGCGTATCGGCAATCTTGATCGCAACGTTGGATTCGGCTTCCTTCATCAGGCGGTCACGGATCACCCGCGACTGCACCTTTTTACCATCACGACCGGCCAAGGGACTGTCGTTGATGCCAAAGGTCACGGTGATGGTCGGCGGATCGATCGGCTGTGCATCCAGCGCTTCATCAACGGCCAGGGCGCAAATCGTATCCGCAACCGTTGCTTTTGTCATGCCCGCCAACGACACAATATCACCGGCCTGCGCTTCGTCGATGTCCTGTTCGGACAAGCCACGGAAAGCCTGAATACGAGTGACGCGGAATTGTTCGATCTTTTGGCCGACACGGCTCAACGCCTGCACGGTTGCGCCCACTTTTAGCGTGCCGGATTCAACGCGGCCTGTCAGCAAACGACCGACAAATGGGTCAGAACCCAGCGTCGTCGCCAGCATGCGGAAATCATCGCCTTGCTGCTTGATCTGCCGTGGCTCTGGAACGTGGTTCACAATCAGATTGAACAAGGCGTCCAGGTCTTTGCGCGGCCCGTCCAGCTCGTGATCAGCCCAGCCATTGCGGCCAGAGGCATACATATGCGGGAAATCCAACTGATCTTCCGAAGCGTCCAAAGACGCAAACAGATCAAAACACTCATCCAGCGCACGATCAGATTCAGCGTCTGGCTTGTCCACTTTGTTCAGCACAACAATCGGGCGCAGGCCCAACGCTAACGCCTTAGAGGTCACAAATTTTGTCTGAGGCATCGGCCCTTCAGCCGCATCTACCAACAGCACAACCCCGTCAACCATGCTTAAAATACGTTCAACTTCGCCACCAAAGTCAGCGTGGCCCGGCGTATCAACAATGTTAATACGTGTGCCTTTCCACTCAACGCTGGTTGGTTTCGCGAAAATCGTGATGCCACGCTCGCGCTCCAGATCGTTGCTGTCCATGGCACGCTCGGCCACATCCTGGTTCGCACGGAATGCGCCAGATTGTTTCAAAAGCTCGTCCACCAGAGTAGTTTTTCCGTGGTCAACGTGCGCGATGATCGCGATATTGCGAAGGTCCATTGGCCTGCCTCATGTCTGTTCTAGCGCGCCCTAACGCGGACAGGGCAAAAAGGCCAGAGGAAAAGCGGTTTCAGCGCCCAAAGCCCGCTCGACCTGTGCAAAACGGCCATCGTGCCTGTGCGCTGGCGGCCTCGACAGGGGATCTGTCTTGGCGTTATTTGATCCCAACGAACAGGAGTAGCACCATGTGTCGCTGGGCGGCCTATTATGGCAAACAGATTTTCTTAGAGGATGTGATCGCGCGTCCGGCGCACTCTTTGATCGCGCAAAGCGTCGGGGCTTCGGAATGCAAGACCACAACAAACGGCGATGGCTTTGGCGTGGCCTGGTATGATGCGCGCTCTGAACCGGGGCTGTTTCGCGATGTGTCACCTGCCTGGTCAGATCCAAATCTCAGATCGGTGGCGCGGCATGTGCGCTCGCATCTGTTTTTATCCCATGTGCGCGCCTCTACCGGATCCTGCATCAGTCGCACCAACTGTCATCCTTTCGTGGCGCGCAATTGGTCGTTCATGCACAATGGGCAGGTCGGTGGATTTGAAAAGTTCCGCAAGGCCGCTGACATGGCGATCACAGACGAGCTTTACCAATTCCGTCGTGGCAGTACCGATTCTGAGGTGCTTTTCTTGTTGGCCTTGGGATTTGGTTTGGACGACGATCCAAAACAGGCCATTCAAATGGCGGTCGGGCATATGGAAACCCAAAGCCGCAAAACCGGGGTCACGCCGCACATGCGTCTTTCCGCGGCTTTCAGCGACGGTGAAACACTCTATGCGGTGCGCTATTCCAGCGATCATATTGCGCCATCTGTCTATTATCGCTTCAGCGAAAATCGCGCGGGGTGGGCTGTGGTTTCTGAACCTTTGGAACGAAACGAAGCGGGTTGGAAAGCGCTTGAACCCGGTCATTTCCTGACGATTTCGAAATCTGGGGCAACAGAGACTGGGTTTGCCCCGATGGCGGCCTGAAACCCCAAGCGAATCGTACGTTTCGCGGCCTGAAACGTACAAATTGTACAAATAACGCAAAATAAACACCGCGTGCGCAGCGCTAGCAACGGATCTTGCCAGACCCCGAACTAGGTTCGGCCCTTAGGCATTTTGGGCAAACCAGCTTCGGAGGCGGCCTTGTAAATAAGACCAAAGGGCAGGGGCGCCTTTGGCCACTTTCCAACCGACGCGATCTTCGAGCTGTTGGCGCGACACATTGTATTCGATCCAACTGCCACCACCTGTTTCAAGGTTGGCGATTACCGGTTGAACCCGATCGATCGATTTTGCAAATACCGCATCATCACTTTCAGCCGCCTCAAATTCTTCCCAAAGCGCGCGCAATTCAATGCGTTGATCCGTTGGTAAAATCCCAAATATCCGGTCGGCCGCCGCCTGCTCGATCATTGCCATTTTAGCTGTGTCATGGTCGCCGTGAATTGGTTTGTCGCCGGCATCAATCTCGACAAGGTCATGAATTAAAATCATTTTTAGGACACGATCCATCCGCATTGGGCGATCAGCATGTTCTCCAAGGATCAGCGCATACATGGCAATATGCCAACTATGCTCTCCAGAGTTTTCACGCCGCGATGCATCACACAAAGTGGTCGCGCGCAAAACTGATTTCAGCTTGTCCATCTCTGCAAGAAAATCAATTCGGGCCTGAAAATCTTTTTCGGGCGCGGTATCAGACCAGCCCAAAAGTCGCGTGGCATAAGAATGAACTTCTGGAAATTCCTGACGCAAAACAGAGGCACGACCAGTTTCCAAATTGTTCATGACAACGTCAATATGAGCGTCAGGACGATCTGGATTGAACAAGGTCATAAAGATCGGTTGTGACCAATCTAAATACTTGGCGAATTTGGCCGACGGTGTTTCCGCAGCCTCAAATTCTGTCCATATCGCTAAAAGGTCATGGGCTTGATCATTAGGCAGCAGCCCAAAAATACGTTTGGCAGCCACCAGCTCTTTTTCAGCCACGGCGGCCCAATCAGTCTGTACGTCGATGGGATGATCGCCAACATCAATCTCGACTAAATCATGCAACAGCAGCATGCGTATAGACAGGAAAATATCAACATTTTCAGCAGCATACGGTGACAAGATTAATGCATATAGTGCTAGGTGCCAGGAATGCTCGGCCGAATTCTCGACGCGTGATCCATCGGTAATCTGCGTTGATCGCTCAACGGTTTTCAATCTGTCAATTTCGGTTAGAAAGGCAAGTTGCTGCTCTAATCGGTCGGCGCTCACCGCGCGCGCGCCGCTTTTTCGGCAGCATCCAGTTTGCTTTCCAGCAGTGTTCTAGCGCGTACTTCGGCGTCATACACCCGCACGGCAGTCATAAAGGCCTCGTGTAATGTTGACGAAGATGCTTCGAGAACCGCGGCAATTTCCTGAACAATATTCAGATCATTGGTTTCCTTTTGGACGGCCAACACGTCTTTTGCCAGTTTTTCGCCAAGGTTCTCGACATAACTCATTTAGATAACTCTCTGAATTAACGTGTGTTTTCGGTCAGGCGGCGTTTCACATAACCAGTGACGTCATCAATCATCGTGTCCATATGTGGCTCTTCAAAGAAATGCCCCGCACCCTGAATTTCATTGTGGGTGATGGTGATGCCTTTTTGCTCGTGCAATTTGTTCACCAATGCTGTCGTATCAGACGGAGGTGCAACCCGGTCAGCGGTGCCATTGATCATCAAGCCAGAGGATGGGCAAGGTGCCAAAAAGCTAAAGTCGTACATATTGGCCGGCGGAGAAACACTAATGAATCCAGTGATTTCCGGGCGACGCATCAACAATTGCATGCCGATCCACGCGCCAAAACTAAAGCCGGCAACCCAGCAATGTTTTGAATTTGTGTTCATGGATTGCAGGTAATCAAGCGCGCTGGCGGCGTCACTTAGCTCGCCAATACCTTGGTCATATTCACCCTGACTGCGCCCTACGCCACGGAAGTTAAACCGCAATACGGTGAAGCCCATGTTGTAAAAGGCATAGTGCAGATTATAGACAACCTTATTGTTCATCGTCCCGCCAAATTGCGGATGCGGATGCAAAACAATTGCAATCGGTGCATCCCGGTCTTTTTGTGGGTGATAACGGCCTTCCAAACGGCCTTCGGGTCCTGGAAAAATGACCTCGGGCATATGCGTCCCTGTCTCCTTCATCTTAGGCGCGAAGAATTCTTGACGAATTTGCTTGGCTACCTTAGAACGGTTCTAATTGTTATATCCGGATAGTGTTCCGGCTACGCTGTTAGCGATCTAAGCATTGTCAGGCCTCAGGTCAATCAATTCGCGTAAGGAGCGTCTCTGATGAAACTATCTACAAAAGGCCGCTACGCGGTGGTCGCTCTGGCTGACATTGCCCTGCAAGATACTGATAAGCTTGTTACTTTGTCCGAAGTGTCCCAACGTCAAGATATATCTTTGGCCTATCTGGAACAGTTGTTTGTAAAACTTCGTCGTGCCGGATTAGTTGACTCTGTGCGGGGGCCCGGCGGTGGATACAAGCTGTCGCGCCCAATGGCAGAGATTCGAGTGCTTAATATTTTGACGGCTGTGGATGAAACCGTTTCCGCGCTGCACACCGGGGCCGGTGCTTCTGGGGCGCAAAGTGGGTCGCGCGCACAATCGGTCACCAACAGGTTGTGGGAAGGGCTGTCTGCCCATGTTTATGTGTTTCTGCATCAGACCCGTTTGTCTGATGTGATTGAAAACGGACTCGCGCCATGCCCGGCAGTGCCTTCGCTGTTTTCAGTGGTGGATGACTGCGCATGAGGGTCTATTTGGACCATAACGCCACAACACCGCTGCGCCCTGAGGCCAAGCGTGCGATGGTTGAAGCTTTTGAAGTTTCGGGCAATCCGTCGTCTGTGCATGCCGAAGGCCGCGCCGCCAAATCCTTGCTAGAAAAGGCGCGTCAAGATATTGCCACATCCTTTGGGGCTGATGGTGCAGAAGTTGTCTTTACATCAAGCGCCACCGAAGCCGCGGCTTTGGCCTTACAAGGTCGTGACCTGCATGGGTCGAACATTGAACATGATGCGGTAAGCTCTTGGATTAAAAGTGATATTTCTACTTCGCGCGATGGGGAAGTGTCTGTTAAGGATCCCGCCAAATCCTGTCTTCAGCTTGCCAATTCCGAAACCGGTATTCTACAGAGCCTACCTAACGGTCTGGCGGTATCTGATATGACCCAGGCCTTTGGAAAGCTGCCTGTGGCCTTTAACTGGCTTGGGGCAGACATCGCTTTGATCTCGGCGCACAAACTGGGCGGCCCCAAAGGGATCGGCGCATTGGTGATGCGACGCGGTATTGATTTGACGGCGCAAATGCGCGGTGGTGGTCAAGAAATGGGGCGGCGTGCCGGGACTGAGAACATCATTGGCGCGGCCGGGTTTGCCGCCGCGGCCAAAGCTGCAGTACAAGATTTAGAAACCGGTGTTTGGAAACGTGTTGAAAAACTGCGTGATCTGCTGGAAACCACCCTTGCAAATGCTGATTCAGAGACAATCTTTGTTGGCAAGGATGCAAAGCGGCTGCCAAACACTTCTTGCATTGCAACTCCGGGCTGGAAAGGCGAAACGCAAGTGATGCAAATGGACTTGGCGGGATATGCAATTTCGGCTGGGTCTGCCTGTTCGTCAGGCAAAGTGAAAAGCAGCAAGGTCCTTGCTGCTATGGGTTACGACGCCATCACAGCGTCAAGCGCGATAAGGGTCAGTCTTGGCCCTGAAACAACAGAACAGGACGTTTTGGGATTTGCCGCTAAATGGCTGTCTCAAAAAGAAAAATTCCGCGCCCGAGCGGCGTGACTAAAGGAGACGCAGATGGCCACTTTGGAACATGCAGACGTCAAAGAAGGCGTTGATCAGGAAACTGTCGACGCCGTTCGCGAAGTCGGTGGCAAGTATAAATACGGTTGGGAAACCGATATCGAGATGGAATATGCCCCAAAAGGGCTGAACGAAGATATCGTGCGTTTGATTTCGGACAAAAACGACGAACCCGAATGGATGACCGAATGGCGCCTGGAAGCCTATAAGCGCTGGCTGACCAAAGTCGAACCTGATTGGGCCATGGTGGATTATCCCGAAATCGATTTCCAGGACCAGTATTACTATGCGCGTCCAAAATCGATGGAAGTCAAACCCAAGTCCCTGGATGAAGTTGACCCTAAGCTTTTGGAAACATACAAAAAACTTGGAATTCCACTGAAAGAACAGATGATTTTGGCCGGCGTTGAAGGCGCGGAAAACATGCCCGCCGAAGGCCGCAAAGTTGCGGTTGATGCGGTGTTTGACTCGGTGTCCGTCGGAACAACTTTTCAGGCTGAATTGAAAAAAGCCGGCGTGATTTTCTGCTCTATCTCAGAGGCGATCAAAGATCATCCAGAGCTGGTCAAAAAATACCTTGGCACTGTGGTTCCTGTTTCTGACAACTATTATGCCACGCTAAACTCTGCTGTATTTTCCGATGGGTCCTTTGTGTACATCCCGCCGGGCGTGCGTTGCCCGATGGAACTGTCGACCTATTTCCGCATCAACGCAGAAAACACTGGTCAGTTTGAGCGCACATTGATCATCGCCGATAAAGGCAGTTATGTCAGCTATTTAGAAGGTTGCACTGCACCGGCTCGTGACATTGCACAGCTGCATGCGGCTGTGGTTGAGATCATCATCGAAGAAGACGCCGAAGTGAAATATTCGACGGTTCAGAACTGGTATCCCGGGGATGAAAACGGCAAAGGCGGCATCTATAACTTTGTGACCAAACGAGCAGACTGCCGTGGCGACCGTGCCAAGGTAATGTGGACACAGGTTGAAACCGGGTCCGCTGTGACTTGGAAATACCCATCCTGCATTTTGCGCGGGGATGACAGCCAAGGCGAGTTTTACTCGATCGCAATTGCTAACAATCATCAGCAGGCCGACACCGGCACAAAGATGATCCACCTCGGCAAAAACACCAAATCGCGCATCGTGTCCAAGGGCATTTCTGCAGGCGTGGCCCAAAATACCTATCGTGGGTTGGTGTCGATGCACCCGAAAGCCAAGAACTCTCGCAACTACACCCAATGTGACAGTTTGCTGATCGGCGATAAATGCGGGGCGCACACCGTGCCTTATATCGAGGTCAAAAATAACTCTTCACGCGTCGAACACGAAGCAACGACATCGAAAGTGGATGACGAGCAAATGTTCTATTGCCGCCAGCGTGGCATGGGAGAGGAAGAGGCAGTCGCATTGATTGTGAACGGGTTTGCCAAAGAAGTGTTGCAGGCCTTGCCAATGGAATTTGCCATGGAAGCGCAGCAATTGGTTGCGATCAGCCTAGAAGGCTCGGTTGGCTAATGGGTGAATTACAACAGCTTATGCAGGCCTCTTTAGGAGTTGGTGTTGGCATTACGGTCGGCACAGCCATTGGTCTTGGATTTCGCAAACGCAGTGGCAAGACCGAAGGCTTGATTGGCGGATCGGTTTTTGTAACCGCTGCCGCCTGTGGTGCCTTGGCCATGGGCGCGATGATGTTGTTCAAATGGATTGGGAGCTAAACAGATGATTATCACAACCACCAATTCGGTCGAAGGCCGTCCAATCGCTGACTATCGCGGTATTGTTGTGGGTGAAGCCATCATGGGTGCCAATGTGGTGCGCGATGTATTTGCATCCATCACCGATATCGTAGGCGGGCGCTCTGGTGCGTATGAAAGCAAGCTACAAGATGCGCGGGACACGGCCTTGCGCGAATTGGAAGAGCGGGCACAATCCAAAGGGGCGGATGCCGTTGTTGGGGTTGATTTGGATTATGAGGTTGTCGGCAATTCGATGTTGATGGTTTCGGCCTCTGGCACTGCCGTGGTCCTAAAATGATGTGGCGTGCTGCTCTTATGGCTGCCGGTACGACGGGTGGTTTTTGCGCGGCATTTGCCTTGGTTATCAGCAACATCGCTCCGATGTTGTCAAATTCACAAATTCTGGCGACCAGCTTCGTCAGCGGGTTTCTTGGGTCACTGGTTGCCCAGGTTCTGATTAGAAAATGAACCGCCAGCGCGAGGCGGATGAGGAATATATAATGTTGGAAATCAAAGGCCTGAAGGTCAAACTTGAAGACGAAGACAAGCAAATCCTAAAAGGCGTCGATCTCAAGGTCGAAGCGGGCAAAGTGCATGCCATCATGGGGCCAAATGGCTCTGGAAAATCCACATTGTCTTACGTTCTGTCTGGCCGTGACGGATATGAAGTCACCGAAGGCGAAGCCAGCCTGAACGGAGAGGATCTGCTGGTCCTAGAGGCCGAAGAACGCGCTGCACTAGGGCTTTTCCTGGCGTTCCAATACCCGGTCGAAATCCCCGGTGTTGGCAACATGACCTTCCTGCGCACCGCAGTAAACGCCCAACGTAAGGCGCGCGGCGAAGACGAAATGAGCGCAACCGAGTTCCTCAAAGAAATTCGAGCCAAAGCCAAGTCGCTTAAAATTGACGCAGACATGCTGAAACGCCCGGTCAACGTTGGGTTCTCTGGAGGCGAGAAAAAGCGCAACGAAATCCTGCAAATGGCAATGCTGGAACCCAAGATGTGCATTCTGGACGAAACCGATTCAGGTTTGGATGTTGATGCCATGAAACTGGTGTCCGAAGGCGTGAACGCGCTGCGCGATGAGGGACGTGGCTTTTTGGTGATCACACACTATCAACGCCTGCTTGATCACATCAAACCCGACGTTGTGCACATCATGGCAGCTGGCCGCATTGTGAAAACCGGCGGTCCGGAACTGGCCTTGGAAGTTGAAAAGAACGGATATGCCGACATTCTGGCGGAGATCGCATAATGAGCGCGTTGCAAGCAAAACAAAGCGCAACAGCGGCCATTTTGGATGGTGTAACTCCGCCATCGGGAGCTGGCTGGATGGAACAAGTGCGACGCGCTGCGCTGGCCCGGGTTTTGCAAGATGGATTGCCCTCGCGCCGCGATGAATATTGGAAATACACCCGTCCTGAAAGCCTGACGGCCAAAGACGCCTTACCTGCCGAGCCGTTTGACCACGACGAAGCACCGGTTTTTGACAGTGTTGATCGGCTGAAAGTTGTCTTTGTTGACGGTGTGTTTGACGCCGATGCCTCAGACGCTCTAGAGGGCGAGGGGCTGACTATTGAACGTCTGGCAGATGTGGCTACGGCCGACATCCACTGGGCCAAAGATCTCTATGGTGTGCTAGAAGCCAAGGGCCAAACCCCTGTTCAGCGCCCCTTGGCGGCTTTTAATACCGCTATGGCCACCGATGGTGTTGTGATCCGCGCAACCGGCGTTGTATCGCGGCCGGTTAACCTTATTTACAGACACGAAAACGAATTTTCGGACGCAATGCTGCACCATGTCGTAAAAGTCGAAGAAGGTGCCAAATTCACTTTGTTGGAAAACGGCCCAGCTGCGGCGCGTTTGAATAAGGTGCTTGAAGTCGATGTTGCTGACGATGCTGAATTTCACCACGTTCGAGCCCAGGGACGCGACCACCAACGTCGGGCGGCGACCCATATTTTTGGGCAGCTTGCAACGAAAAGCGTTTTCAAGTCTTTCACGGTCACCGTGAATGGTGTTTTGACACGCAACGAATGCGTTTTGGAATTGACCGGAGACGACGCAATTGCGCATGTGGCCGGGGCCTGTGTTGGCGATGGTGATTTTCATCATGATGACACGGTTTTTGTGACACATGATGCGCAGCGTTGTGAAAGCCGCCAGGTGTTTAAAAAGGTGCTGCGCAATGGTGCGACCGGTGTCTTTCAGGGCAAAATCTTGGTCAAACCTGATGCTCAGAATACGGATGGCTATCAAATCAGTCAGTCATTGTTGTTGGATGGTGACAGCCAGTTTCTAGCCAAACCGGAACTTGAAATCTATGCCGATGACGTTGCCTGTTCACATGGGTCGACCTCTGGCGCGATTGACGAAGAAGGCCTGTTTTATCTGCGCGCACGTGGTGTTCCCAAATCGATTGCGACCGATCTTTTGACCCTGGCGTTTTTGGCCGAAGCGGTTGAAGAAATCGAAGCAGAAGATCTGGCCGCAGAAATCCTGGCACGGCTTGAAGGCTGGTTGGAACGGCGCCGCGACTGATGTCTATCGTACGCGACATTCTGGCCACTTATCGTGGTCCCAGATCGGTCTTTGCGCGCCGCTTTAACACCGCGCCGCGCGAAGACCGGGCACTTGCCTTGATCATGGCCGCCTGTGGGGTGATCTTTGTGGCCCAATGGCCCAAAGTGGCCCGCGAAGCGCATTTTACTGGACAAGAGTTGAACCCACTGATGGGTGGGCAGCTTTTGCTCTGGGTTTTTATCATGCCGCTTTTTTTCTATGTTATCAGTATCTTGGTGCAAATTGTGATGCGATTTATGTCCATCGGTATTTCTGGCTATGCCAGTCGTGGGGCGTTGTTCTGGGCTTTGCTGTCGATCACGCCAATCGCCTTGTTTCGTGGCCTGATCGGTGGGTTTATCGGGGCTGGACCGGTCTATGACGCGATTGGATTGATCAGCTTTACTTGCTTTTTCTGGTTTTGGTATTCTGGCCTGGCCCAAGCGCGAAAGTTTGCGGCATGATGATGTTTTTGCGACACCTTGCCGTGCAGACGGTTTTTGAACCCGACGCTGCGGCACGTCGGGTATTGTCGTTGAATTTGACGGCCGGGCAGGGGGCCATGGCCCTTGCTTTGGCGTCGATCTTAAATGGCATCACCTTATATGTGGCAACGGCACTAGATCCCGAAGCAGCAAATCTTATGTTGCTGGCAGGTGTTTCACCAGTTGTGCTGTCTGCCTTATTTTTCCTTGTGATTGGGCTTTCAGCGGGCTTTCTGACCTTTGCAAGCAAAGCGGTTGGCGGCCAGGCAGAGTTTCAATCTCTGCTGAGCCTATTGGCATGGCTGCAATTTTTGCGGGTTGCCCTGCAAATATTCGGAATAGTCGCTTCGCTTCTATCCTCTGGCTTGGCAGCTCTAATGACGTTTTTGGCTGGCCTATATGGCCTTTGGATTTTGGTGCAATTCATCAAAGTCGCCAATAATTTTGACACCGCTGGCAAAGCCTTGGCCATCATGGGGCTTTCTGTGCTTGGCTTAATGGTCTCGTTTTTCTTTCTTCTCACGCTGATCGGCGTGCCGACAACAGGATAACCGCATGTACGATGTTCACAAAATCCGCAGCGATTTTCCAATTCTTTCTAGGGAAGTGAATGGTAAGCCCCTGGTTTACCTTGATAATGGTGCTTCTGCGCAAAAACCTAAAGTTGTGATTGACGCCATCACACGCGCCTATTCCCAGGAATATGCCAATGTTCACCGTGGTCTGCATTTTCTGTCAAATCTCGCAACCGATCGCTACGAAGCTGTGCGCGGCACCATCGCCAAATTTCTGGGTGCATCAGACGAAAACGAAATTATTTTGAATTCAGGCACCACCGAAGGCATCAATACGGTCGCCTATGGATGGGCGATGCAACAGCTCAAAGCCGGCGACGAAATCATCCTGTCCGTGATGGAACATCACGCCAATATTGTCCCTTGGCATTTCCTGCGCGAACGCCAAGGCATTGTATTGAAATGGGTGGACGTCGACGGGCAGGGGAATCTAGACCCGCAAGCGGTGATCGATGCCATTGGACCAAAAACGAAATTGATCGCAATTACCCAATGTTCCAATGTGTTAGGCACCATGGTGGATGTGAAAACCATCACACAAGAGGCCCATGAACGTGGTGTGGCAGTGCTTGTGGATGGCTCGCAAGGTGCCGTACATGCGCCTGTGGATGTGCAGGATATCGGCTGTGATTTTTACGCGATCACCGGCCACAAGCTTTACGGGCCGTCGGGATCAGGCGCGATCTATATCAAAAAAGAACGTATGGCCGAAATGCGCCCCTTTATGGGCGGCGGCGATATGATCAAGGAAGTGTCCAAGGACAGCGTGGTCTATAACGATCCGCCGATGATGTTTGAGGCCGGAACGCCCGGCATTGTACAGACCATAGGATTTGGCACCGCATTAGAATACCTGATGGAGATCGGCATGGAAAATGTCGCTGCCCACGAGGCCCAGCTGCGCGATTATGCCATCGCAAAATTTCAAGGTTTGAACTGGTTGAACATACAGGGGCAAGCCCCTGGAAAAGCAGCAATTTTCAGCATGACATTGCAGGGCGCTGCCCATGCGCATGACATTTCAACCATTTTGGACAAGCGCGGCGTTGCCGTGCGCGCGGGGCATCATTGCGCGGGGCCATTGATGGATCACCTTGGGCTAAGCGCCACATGTCGCGCCTCGTTTGCGATGTATAACACCACCGAAGAAATTGACATATTGGTGGATGCGCTTGAATTGGCGCATGAATTACTGGCGTAACACGCAAAGATCGCTGCCCGTTGTTTTCTGTCTTGCGGCCACGCAAGCGGTAGGTATAACGGGCAGCAGGCACCCGTAGCTCAGCTGGATAGAGCGCTGCCCTCCGAAGGCAGAGGCCATAGGTTCGAATCCTATCGGGTGCACCATTTTTCATAGATTTAACTGTAAGAAGCGCTTGCTGCGCCTGCGATGCTAACGTTCTGTTAATTGTACAAATTGTACGTTTCAAGCGTCGAAACGTACGATTCGCCACGACACAATGGCCTGGATGCCCCGTGCAAATGGGAAGTTCTTGGCCAAGTAAAACCGGTAAGACCACCGGAACAAAAGTCATGAGAAAACAAAAATGGCACCCCAAAGGTGCCATTCAGAAAGTACAAACTTAGGAGGGTGCCTTAGCGGCCCCAGACGCGCACCGGGCCGCAATCTACATGCACAAAATTGGACCGAGAGTATCGTCCAACACCGCCAGCCCGGCAGGCGGTTGCGGCTTTGGCCATCTGCCCAACTGACCGAGAGGCCAGACGAAGGTCTGCGGCTTGGCCTTTCATGTGCAGCGAATTTTTCGCAACAGCGCGTGACCGGCTGCGCAGCATATTGTTGGTCTGCGGGCTGCGGTAACCGGATAGCAACATAAAGGGTTCGTTTACATCCAACAGACGGTGTGACGCGGCCATGATGTCAATGGTGCGGAAATCGATTTGTTTGACGCCACTGGTGCGCCAGTCCCGCATGAACTGATTGATTTCCTTCATGGCGTCTTTGATGTAGTCGCCTTCGATCCAATAAATCGTGTCAATGCTTTCACCGGTGCGACCAGAGAACATCCGCAGTCTGCGAATATCGCCGCCGCCCCTAAGGAAACCAGCTGCTTTAGAAAATGTCGGTGCTGCTACCAGGGTGGTGGCCGCGAATGCGCCCAACACGCTGCGTCGCGTGATGCTCAGAGAGCCCTCAATCGTCATGTTAATTGCGCCTGTCCCGCCGCCTTTTTCTTGCCCCACGCTGCCACGCGGTTACAAAAGTTATCCCCAGATATGGAGACGTTATGGCACAAGTCGATTCGTACACCAAGGAGAGATTTCGTTTGTTTTCAGCCTTCAAGGGTTTTGAGCAGATTTTTGCTTAAAGTCGAAATGGTGTATCTTTCCCGCAGCAAATCGCGACTGTGCCGCACCACTTGGCAAAAGAGTAGACAAGTCGAGAAAAAGTGAATGGACATTCCTGGTTGTCTCAATGAGAGAATGAAGCACTATAGTTATGTCTGATCGAGGTTATGAATGATGGCGTTTTTCCGCATACGGTCCAAACAAGTTGCCCTAAAGTGGCTTTCGGTGGCTGCAATATGTTGTGGAGCGACACTTGCCAATGCACAAGTGACAGCGTTCAAGCAGGCTGTTGCTGAATCTGCGTCGCGTGATGCCGACATTTCAGCCTTTTATCGCCAAGCGGGATACGAGCCTATTTGGACCGGCAAAGGCAACAAATATAGAGAGCGGCGCAAGGCGCTTTTCAAGGCTTTGAACTCGGCTTCAGAACATGGTTTGTCAGCAGGTCGTTACCGTTCTGAAGCGCTTAAAGCAGAGCTTGCGGGTGCAAAAACCAGTCGTGCTTTGGGCGTCGCTGAGGTGACGCTTTCGAAGGCATTTTTGAAATATGCCCGCGATATTCAGACCGGAATGCTGGTGCCAAGTCGCATCGACAGTGGAATCGTTCGTAAGATTCCCTATCGTGATCGGCAGCAATATTTAGCGAATTTTTCCAAAAGTTCACCGTCGCGCTATTTGAAAAGTCTGGCACCGAACACGCCGGAATATGCCCGGTTGATGAAAGAGAAGCTGCGTCTGGAAAAATTGCTGGGCAAAGGCGGCTTTGGCGAGAAGGTCGCTGCGAAATCGTTGAAACCCGGTGACAGCGGGGCCTCTGTTGCCCAATTGCGCAATCGGCTTATCAAAATGGGTTTTCTGCGCCGCAGCTCATCCAGTACATTTGATTCAAATATTCAGAAAGCCGTTCAGCAATTTCAGCTCGCCCATGGCCTAAGCGCTGATGGCGTGGCCGGCAAAGGCACCATCAAAGAACTGAACCAATCGGTTGAACATCGGTTACAGTCAGTTTTGGTTGCCATGGAGCGCGAGCGCTGGACAAACAATGCCCGCGGCAAACGCCATGTTTTGGTGAATCTGACAGACTTTACCGCCAAAATCATCGACAATGGCAAAGTGACTTTCAAAACACGCACGGTTGTCGGGGCAGCAAAATCTGACCGCAAAAGCCCGGAATTCTCGGATGTGATGGAACACATGGTCATTAACCCGACCTGGAATGTGCCGCGTTCTATCGCCACCAAAGAATACCTGCCGATGTTGCAGAAAAATCCGAATGCTGTCAGCCACCTTCGTTTGATTGATCGTTCGGGCCGCACTGTATCGCGAGAAAACGCGGACTTTACGCAATATACCAAAGCGAATTTTCCCTTTGATATCAAACAGCCGCCAAGCAAACGCAATGCATTGGGCCTAGTGAAATTCATGTTCCCCAACCGTCACAATATTTATTTGCACGACACGCCGGCCAAAAACCTGTTCTCGCGTGAAGTGCGCGCCTATAGCCACGGCTGCATTCGTCTGCACCAACCTTTTGAATTTGCCTATGCCTTGCTTGCAAAACAAGAAAGCCAGCCAAAAGCGTTCTTTCATAACACCCTGAAGGGCGGGCGTGAAAAACAGGTTGATCTGGAAAAAGACGTGCCGGTTCATATTATTTACCGCACCGCTTTCACCAATGCCAAAGGTCCGATGCAGTACCGCCGCGACATCTATGGGCGTGACGCAAAGATCTGGAAAGCTCTTGCGAATGAAGGGGTGGCTTTACGGGCTATTCGGGGCTAAATACTCCCTGCAATTCAGGGGGCCACATGACCTATACCGTTCGTGAAATCGCTTTGGCTCTGGGGGCGAATGCCTTTGGAGCCGATGATCTTTTGCTAGATCGTGTCGCAGAGCCAATCGATGCTGGGCCAAATGATTTGGCGTTGGCACTTAGTCCTAAATACGCAGATGACGTTATCGGCAGCGATGCACGTGTGGCGATGCTTTGGGATGGGGCCGACTGGCAGGCCATGGGGCTGGAGGCTGCGATCATCGTGCCCGGAGCGCGTTTTGCAATGGCGGGGCTGACGGCAAAGTTTGATCTGGGGCAGGGCTATTGCGAAGGCATTCACCCAAGTGCGATCATTCACCCGGACGCCCAATTGGGGGAAAACGTCAGTGTGGGGCCTTTGGCGATTGTCGAAAGTGGAGTCAAAATTGGTGATCATTCGGTGATCGGCCCTCAGTGTTATGTTGGGACCGATGCAACAATAGGTCAAAACGCGTTTTTGCGTGACAATGTGACCATTGCCGCCCGTGTGACCATTGGGGAAAACTTTTGGTGTCAACCAGGTGCCCGCATCGGCGGAGATGGCTTTTCTTATGCCACCGTAGAAAAAAGCAACGCAGAAGAAGCCCGCAAGTCATTGGGCAAATCTGTTGGTACGCGTGAACAAAGCTGGGAACGCATTCACAGTTTGGGTGCGGTGACCATCGGCGACAACGTCGAAGTGGGCGCTAATGCCACCATTGACCGGGGCACTATTCGCGACACACGTATTGGCAATGGCGTTAAGATCGACAACTTGGTGATGGTGGCCCACAACGTCACCGTTGGCGACAACACGTTGCTTTGTGGATTGACCGGTATAGCTGGGTCGTCAGAAATTGGCAGCAATGTTGTGCTGGCGGGCCAGACAGGCGTTGGAGACAATCTGAAGATTGGCGACAACGTGATCACTGGCGGTGGCACCAAGTTGTTGTCCAATGTGCCGGCTGGTCGGATGATGCTGGGCAACCCGGCCACGAAGATGGAAAATCAGGTTGAATCCTATAAGAGCCTAAGACGATTGCCCAAATTCATGAAGGATATGGCGGCTTTGAAGAAAGCTGTTTCAAAACTCACTCCAAATGACTAAATCACAGGCAAATTCTGTTGAAAGGAATACAGCATGAGCGTCAAAGACCAAGTCATTGCGATTATCGCTGAGCAGGCGGTTCTGGAAACGTCGGATGTAACGTTGGAAAGCACGTTGGAAGATCTGGGCATCGACAGCCTTGGATTGGTGGAGAGCATTTTCGCAATTGAAGAAGCATTTGACATCACTGTGCCGTTTAATGCCAATGAACCAACCGAAAGCGACTTTGATATCTCAAGCGTCGCGACAATCATTGCAGGCATCGAGAAATTGGTGGCAGATCAGGCCTAGGCTTTGATCTTAAACTCGCCGGAAAGAAGACCTCTATGAAACGTGTGGTAATTACTGGCGCAGGCACCATCAATGCATTGGGCCAAAACGTTAACGACACCCTGGCTGCGATGCGCGAGGGCAAAAGCGGCATTACCGAATTGCAGATGCGCGACGTTGATCGTCTGGCGATCAAGATCGGTGGACAGGTGCATGGGTTTGAAACCGAAGGTCTGTTCAATCGTCAGCAAATGGCGCTGTATGACCGGTTCACGCAGTTCACATTGGTGGCCGCACGCGAAGCTGTTGCGCAATCAGGCTTGACGTTTTCGGGTGAATTGGCCGCGAAATCCGGCGTTGTGCTTGGCACCTCTGGTGGCGGCATGCAGACCTTGGATGAAAATTACCGCACGGTCTATGAAGATGGCAAAAACCGGGTGCACCCGTTTGTGGTGCCTAAGCTGATGAACAATGCGGCGGCCAGCCATGTGTCGATGGAATTCAACCTAAAAGGCCCGAGCTTTACGGTGGCGACGGCCTGCGCCAGTTCCAACCACGCGATGAGCCAAGCTTTTCAAATGGTGCGCAGCGGCATGTCACCGGTGATGGTCACTGGCGGGTCAGAATCCATGCTGTGCTTTGGCGGCGTAAAGGCCTGGGAAGGTCTGCGCGTGATGTCCAAAGACGGCTGTCGACCGTTTTCAGCCAATCGCAATGGCATGGTGCAGGGCGAAGGCTCTGGCGTTTTTGTTTTCGAGGAATACGAACATGCCAAAACGCGTGGCGCGGAAATTCTGGCCGAGGTTGCTGGTTTTGCCATGAGCTCTGATGCCAGTGACATTGTGATGCCTTCGAAACAGGGGGCGGCGCGTGCCATTGCAGGAGCCTTGCAGGATGCCAAGATTGCGCCGCAAGACGTGGGCTATATCAACGCGCATGGCACCGGAACAACCGCGAATGACAAAACCGAATGTGCCGCGGTTGCTGATGTGTTTGGTCCGCATGCGGATAAGTTGATGATCAGCTCTACAAAATCCATGCACGGGCATTTGATCGGTGGCACCGGCGCTGTCGAGCTGTTGGCCTGTATTATGGCCCTAAAGGACGGGGTGATTGCCCCTACCATCAATTACGAAGAGCCTGACCCTGAGTGTGCTTTGGATGTTGTGCCAAACGAAGCACGCGAGGCCAAGGTCAGCGTGGCTTTGTCAAATGCCTTTGCCTTTGGTGGGCTGAACGCCGTTTTGGCATTAAGGGCGGTCTAAGGCCAATTGACCTTAGAGACCCGTCTTTTTTTTGGGTCAGTGCTGGGTCACTGGGCTGTGACGGTCTCGTGTGACTTGGTGAAACCAGCCAATGACATCGTCAATTCCACTTTCTGATCCGGTGCCAAGGCTGGGATAATTGTGACAACTGCGTTTGCGCCGTTGCGAAAGCTATTGATGTCAGCTTCGGCCAGACCAATGCGTGAAATGCAGCCTGATGTTGTGCAGAAGGCAAAGGGATAGCGGCGCGCGGGTCCACCATCGACAGAAATTGTCATTTGCTGCGTCAGCAAGGTTTCAAGCGGTGCCATAATCGAACCGCCAAAGGTGATATCCCCAGCGTTGGTGATTGGAAACAACGTCACATCCACAACCGGTTGCCCGGTGTTGTCATTCAATACCTGATTCATGCGGCAGCTTTTTGCGGTGTCTTGCACAACACAGCTGACTTTCCAGTCACCAATCACTTCGGTTTCAACCTGTGGTGCTGGCGCTTCTGGCGGCACTGTCTCGCCTGTCGAAAGGCCCGGCACAGTGGGTTGTGCCTCTTGCGCGCTGGTGACCCCAGCAAGGCCCACCAATAGGCAGCTGGCGATTAATGTGTTGATTTTGAGCATGTTGCCCTCGGCTTTTAAGTTGTTTGATTTGGCTTAGCATGCCGCAGAGGTGCTGTCAGGTCGCAAAACTGTGGGCAGTAATCGATATGCAAGAATTCGCCCAAAGCAATGACGGGTTAACGCGATTGGTTTATAATTTTAGAGACCTGAAAACGGTTTTATGAATAAAAAAAGGGGCCGACGGCCCCTTTTAATCTTACTCCCCGTCGGACTGGCCGACTTATTCATTGCCGAGGACGCTAATAAGAAAAGCAATGTGCGTCAACGAAAATGTCATAAAAAGACTAAGAAAGTGAACGACACCCTATTAACACTAAGAAAAGGCGGGAAAAAATGACGGATACCGTGCTTTTTTTCGCGGGGCATTGGCATGCTTGCGCGAAGCATTTAACCTGAATGACAAACTGCCATCGGCGCATGACGTCAGGCGTGGACCAAGAAATGAGGTGATCTTTGGAAAATTCCATTTTCCTGGGTGGGGGTGGTGAAAACTATGCCACCCAGCAATTCCTAAATCTGAAATACGCCAACCGTCACGGATTGATAGCAGGGGCCACGGGCACCGGTAAAACCGTCACATTACAGATTTTGGCCGAGGGGTTTTCCAAGGCAGGCGTGCCGGTGTTCATGGCGGATGTGAAAGGCGATCTGTCCGGCTTGGCAATGCCCGGTAGCACTGCTTTCAAACTGCATGATGCGTTCACAAGCCGCGCTGAAAAAATCGGCTTTGGCGATTATTCTTATGACTCTTTCCCCGTTACATTCTGGGATCTGTTTGGTGAACAGGGCCATCCCGTGCGGGCGACGGTTTCGGAAATGGGGCCGTTGTTGATCAGCCGTTTGCTGGAGCTCAGCGAAGCCCAAGAAGGCATTTTGAACATCGCCTTTCGCCTCGCTGACGAAGAAGCGTTGCCCTTGCTGGATCTGAAAGACCTGCAGGCGCTGCTGGTTTGGTTGGGCGAAAATCGCAAAGACCTGTCGCTGCGTTACGGCAATATTTCTGTGCAATCGGTTGGGGCCATCCAACGCCGTTTGATGGTATTGGAAAACCAAGGGGCCAGCGATTTCTTTGGCGAGCCAGCGCTGGAGCTTGGCGACCTGATGCGGTTGGATGGGTCGGGCAGGGGCATGGTGAACATATTGGCCGCAGATAAGCTGATGTCTTCACCACGTCTTTATGCGACTTTTCTGTTGTGGTTGTTGTCTGAACTGTTTGAAGAACTGCCAGAGGTGGGGGATCCGGACAAACCCAAGCTGGTGTTCTTTTTTGACGAAGCGCATTTGCTGTTTGAAGATGCGCCAAAGGCTTTGGTTGATAAGGTTGAACAGGTGGCGCGATTGATCCGCTCCAAAGGGGTAGGTGTGTATTTCATCACCCAGAATCCAGCAGATGTGCCCGAAGATATTTTGGGGCAGCTTGGCAATCGGGTGCAACATGCCTTGCGGGCGTTTACTGCGCGGGATCGCAAGAACCTGAAACTGGCCGCCGAGACCTATCGCGACAATCCACGGTTTTCGACCGAAGATGCCATTCGCGAGGTTGGTGTGGGGGAGGCCGTGACCTCTACCTTGTTGAAAAAAGGCATTCCCAGCGTGGTCGAACGGACTTTGATCAGGCCGCCATCGTCCAAGCTGGGGCCGATTACAAAGGCGGATCGTCAAGCCATTGTGGAAGCGTCGGATTTACGGTCAAAATACGAAACCACGCTGGATCGTAAATCCGCCTATGAAATTCTGCAAAACCGGGCCGCACAGGCCGCAGCCGAAGCTGAGGCGCTGGAAGAACGTGAAGAAGAGATGGCGATGGCAGAGCGGGAATATGCCTCGGCGCGGCGTTACAGTGGCGCACGGGTTGGGAGATCGACCAGCAAACGGGTCAGGCGGGGTTCATCACAAAGTTTTGGCACCCAAATGCGCAAGATGGTGGTCAAGGAATTGACCGGCACAACCGGGCGACGGCTTGTGCGCGGCTTGCTTGGGGGTCTGTTCAAAGGGCGTTGATTGGGGCTATACCAAAAGACCAAATTCCAAACCAAACCTTGGCAGACTAACTGCCGGATCAAAGAGCACAAGCATTATGACCAAGACCCTTTCCGTCGCAATCGCCCAGACGATTGCCGGTGAAATCAATGCGCAACAAAAGCAAGTCATGTCTGCTGTCGCCTTATTGGACGAAGGGGCGACGGTGCCCTTTGTGGCGCGGTATCGCAAAGAGGCGACGGGCGGCTTGGATGATACGCAATTGCGGACCCTGTCAGATCGGTTGGGCTATCTGCGCGAACTCGAGGACAGGCGCAGCACCATTTTGAAAAGCATCGACGAACAGGGCAAGCTGAGCGATGGGTTGAGAAAAAACATTCTGGCCGCAAGCACCAAATCCTCGCTTGAGGATTTGTACCTGCCTTATAAGCCCAAGCGCCGCACGCGGGCCGAAATCGCGCGCGAACATGGGTTGCAGCCGCTGGTCGAGCAGATTTTTGCAGATCGCAATGCGGACCCGGAAACTCTGGCGGTCGGGTATTTCTCGGAAAAGTTTCCCGATGCCAAAACCGTTTTGAACGGCGCGCGCGATATTGTGGCCGAGGGGCTGACAGAAAATGCGGTTCTGTTGGGCAAGTTGCGGACCTTTATGAAATCCAACGGGGTGCTGCGGTCTCGGGTGATCGCAGGCGAGGAAAACAACGGCGCGAAGTATTCAGATTATTTTGATCACACAGAGCAATGGGCCAAAGTACCCAGCCACCGCGCCTTGGCCATGATGCGGGCCAGCAACGAAAAAATCGTTAGTCTGGATATTGGCCCAGCTGATGAGGACGCGGTTGACCGGATCGAGGCTATGGTTGCATCGGTGTTTGACATCCGTGGCGGCGGTGCAGGTGATCTGTGGCTGCGTAAAGTGGCAAAATGGACCTGGCGCGTCAAGCTGAGCCTGACCATGATGTTGGACCTGATGGGCGAATTGCGGACAACTGCCCAAGACGAGGCCATTCGTGTTTTTGCCCGCAACCTCAAAGACTTGCTGCTTGCCGCTCCGGCGGGACCAAAGGCGGTTTTAGGGCTGGATCCGGGGATACGGACGGGGTGCAAGATTGCGGTTGTGGATGCCACCGGCAAGGTGCTGGACACCGATACGATTTACCTCTTTGAGCCGCGTCGTGATATTCAGGGGTCTATGGCGAGCCTTAGTCATTTGATAACCAAGCATAATGTGGCTTTGGTGGCGGTGGGCAATGGCACCGCGAGCCGCGAATCCGAGCGTTTGGTAGCGGATGTGATCGCGGGCGTCAAAGGTGCAAAACCCACCAAGGTTGTGGTGTCAGAGGCCGGGGCCTCGGTCTATTCGGCGTCAGAATTGGCGGCACGCGAATTCCCAGATCTGGATGTGTCGCTGCGCGGGGCGGTGTCGATTGCGCGGCGTTTGCAGGACCCATTGGCGGAATTGGTAAAGATCGAACCTAAGTCGATTGGCGTGGGGCAATATCAGCACGATGTGGACCAGTCGCGATTGGCCAAATCGCTGGAAGCCGTTGTCGAAGACGCGGTGAATGCTGTGGGTGTCGATCTCAACGTGGCCTCAGCCCCCTTGCTGGCACGCGTGTCAGGGTTGGGCCCAACTTTGGCGGAACTGATTGTATCGCACCGTGATAGCAACGGGGCTTTTGCAACCCGCAAAGACCTGATGAAAGTTGCGCGCATGGGGCAAAAAACCTTTGAACAATGCGCGGGTTTTCTGCGTATTCGCGATGGCAAAGAGCCGCTGGACGGCTCTGCGGTGCATCCAGAATCTTATGATGTTGCGCGCAAAATTGTGGCCGCCTGTGGGCGTGATATTCGCAGTCTGATGCAGGACCCAACCCCAATCAAACAGCTGGATGCGGATCAATTTGCCACTGAAAAGGTCGGGGCTTTGACAATTCGCGATATTTTCGCAGAACTTGAAAAACCCGGCCGTGATCCGCGGCCTGAATTCAAAACCGCGAGTTTTGCTGATGGCATCGAAAAGATCGGCGATTTGCGCCCTGGTATGCAGCTAGAGGGCACAGTAACCAACGTTGCGGCCTTTGGGGCATTTGTTGATGTGGGCGTGCATCAAGATGGCTTGGTGCATATTTCGCAATTGGCCGATCGCTTTGTCAAAGACCCGCATGAGGTCGTAAAGGCGGGCGACATCGTAAAGGTGCGGGTGACCGAAGTGGATGTGCCGCGCAAACGCATTGCGCTAAGCATGCGCAAGGACGCAGGCGTCGCGCCGGTAGAACGTAAGGACAACTCTGGCGGGCAGAACCCCGCGGCGCGCAGGTCAGGCAACACCGGCGGCGGTCGTCTCCAAGGGCAACGCCACAGCGCTAAACCAGCAGCCAAACCCGGCGCAAAACCAAGCACGCAATCGAGTACAGGCGCATTGGGTGACGCTTTGCTGAATGCGATGAAAAAGAAGTAACCTGGCAGAATTTGACGGGCAAGGGCGTGCAAATGCGCGCCCTTTGTATTTTCGACATCGGAAAATAGAAATCAAGAACAGTATTTAATCAGCTGAAATTGCACAGTTATTTGGATTCTCGAATGTTGTGTTCGGGATCGATTTACCTAGATCTCAAGTTTTTTCAAACGTTTCTAACTTGTGCACGCGGTATTAAATACTGCCCGCCTGTCCCAGAACATTCCTTTAAGTTCCACTTTATTCGCGCCATCCTTTTTCTGCATTCCAATTGTTGTGCTGCACTCTGCACGTCAATTTCAAATATAAAAAGTACTTTTAAATACGAAAGTAGAGTGCTAGCAATGAACACGCACCAATCGTGCCGACGATTCGGTTACGGCACCCATTTGGTGTTCACGACGAAGGAGGAGACTATGTCGTTAAATCTTGGCCCCGCAGGCCGTCTGATTGCTGCCGCCGCTTTGGCACTTGCGCCAATGGCTGCAAGCGCCGCAGATCACACATTCCGTTTGGCACATGTGACATCTGATAAAGAGCCGTTGCAGGCTGCGATGGAAGACTTTGTAAAGAACGTAGAGACCCGCACCCAAGGACGTGTTGGCATTCAGATTTTCCCGAACGCTCAATTGGGGTCAAACCCAGAAGTATTTGAACAGGTCCGTGCTGGGGCTCCGGTAATCACCATTTCTGACCCTGGCTATCTGAGCGACTTTGTGGCTGATTTTGGCGTGCTGGGCGGGCCATATCTGATGGATGATCCGCGTGATTTCCAGAAAATCGTCGATTCAGAGCTTTATACAGAGATGAAAGATCGGCTTCGCGCGGAATCTGGTCTGGAACTGCTTGCTCTGAACTGGTTGTTTGGGTCGCGCCATATGCTGTCAGACAAAGCCATTTCTAGCCCGGCTGATACAGCTGGCATGACGTTCCGCACCCCCCCAAACATCATGTGGGTCGAAACCTTTAACGCCATGGGCGCACGCCCAACCCAAGTTGCCTGGGGCGAAGTCTATTCCGCGCTCTCAGCTGGCGTGGTTGACGGGGCCGAGGCACCTTTGCCATCGATCTTTGGAGCCAAATTGCACGAGACCAAAAAGGTCATCTCGCTGACAGGCCATTTCAAGGGCTTTACTGGTTTGATGATCAACGCCGACGTTTTTGCTGCGCTGCCAGATGATGTTCAGGCCATCATGAACGAAGAAGCCATCAAGACCGGAGCCTTCATGACTGACTTGATGCTGAACAGTCAGGAAGAATGGATTTCAAAGCTGGAAGCCGAAGGCGTGACCTTTAACCGGGACGTTGATGTTGCGGCCTTTCAGGACGCCACAGCAGATGTGTACAGCAAGTTCCCAGATTGGTCCGACGGGCTTTACGGCAAAGTGCGCGCAATCCTTGACAATTAAAGTATAAATATGGCCCGGGCGCAGAGGCGCGCCCGGGCCTAGAGGGAGGAAACGTATGACGACGATGGGGCGATGGATTCGGCGGGCTGAAAATCTGATTTCATTTACAGCACTGGCGCTGCTAACCGGGTCGGTGCTTTGGGGCGTTTTGACGCGATATGTAACAGAACGGCCCGCAGTTTGGACAACCGAACTTTCGGGCATTCTGTTCACTTGGGTGGTTTTTATTGGGGCCATGACCGCCATGCGCGACGGGCGCCATATTCGGGTGACACTGCTTTTAGACATCCTGCCAGATGCTGCAAAAAAGACCCTTATGACGCTGGGCGATTTGATCGTCGCTGCGTTTCTTATTTACGTCACATACCTAAGCATTTTGATGATGGGCAAGGGGGCTTCGCGGCCTTCTCCGGTTCTCGATATTCCGTTTTCATACGTCTATCTTGCGACCGCCATTTGTTTTGCTGGCATGTCCCTGACATCGGTGCTGCGATTGACCGGCCTGATGGCGCAACCAGATCTTAATCAGGCGGAGGAAGTCTTATGACGCTGGCCCCAGTATTTATTCTATTGGCGGGCATCGGCATCGGAATCCCCGTGGCGCTTGCCATCGGGATCGCGGCGCTGTCGTTCTTTTTGATTTCGGGTGCCATGCCGCCGGAAATCTTTGTGCAGCGCATCGTTGCCGTGACCCATTCGTTTCCATTGTTGGCGGTGCCTTTGTTTGTCATGACAGGGGTGGTGATGAATTATGCAGGCATTACGTCGCGCATGATGAGTTTTGCCGAGGCCATGACAGGTCACTGGAAAGGTGGATTGGCGCAAGTTAACGTTCTGCTCTCCACGCTTTTGGGGGGTGTGTCAGGATCAGCCAACGCCGATGCGGCGATGCAATCCAAAGTGATGGTGCCGGAAATGACGCGGCGAGGCTATGATCCAGCCTTTTCAACTGCTGTCACAGCGTCGTCGTCGATTATTTCGGTGATCATTCCGCCAGGAATTGGCCTGATCCTATATGGCTTTATGGGGGACGTATCGATTGGCCGATTGTTTTTGGCTGGAATTGTTCCGGGTATCGTCATCTGTGCTGCCATGATGGGAGCGGTCGCTGTGCAATCGCGCCGACTGAATCTGCAACCTGCATTGGACAACCCAATGCCCTGGGCGGATCGTGGTCGGGCTTTTGTGGGTGCCTCGTTGGCTTTGATGGTGCCGATTGGGATTGTTTTGGGCATTCGATTGGGTTTTTTCACCCCGACAGAGGCCGGGGCTATGGCCGTGATGTTTGCCGCCATTGTTGGCATCATCTATGGCGAGTTAAAATTCAAACACATCCAGCCGATCCTTGAGCAAACCATGCAGGCCACTGCGGTGATCCTGTTTGTGATCTGCTCTGCAAATGCCTTTGGGTTTTACATGACCTGGGAACGCATTCCGACCATGTTGGCAGAGGCGATGCTGGCGCTGACCGAGAATCCCTTGCTTTTGTTGATACTGATCAACTTGCTGCTGATCATAGCCGGGATGTTCATCGAAGGCTCGGCGGCCTTGATTCTGTTAACCCCGATTTTGGTGCCGGTGATTACAACGGTTGGTATCGATCCTGTGCATTTTGGCATTGTTATGGTGTTCAATCTGACAGTGGCCGGTGTCACGCCGCCCTTGGGGACATTGATGTTCACAACCTGCTCGATCACAGGCGTTTCGATTGCCAAGTTTATCAAGGCTTCGGTGCCATTTTACATTGTGCTTTTCGGTATGCTGCTGATCCTGACCTATGTTCCACAGTTGTCGCTGTGGTTACCCAACCTACAATTCAAATGAGGCTTTCATGACTGTTTCAGAAGACGGCTGCGTGCGCTTAGAAATTCACGGTCCAGTTGGCGAAATCGTCCTGGATCGCCCTGGAAAGCACAATGCGCTGACCCCAGAAATGTATCAACAGATTGCAAGCCGCTGTGCACAAATCAATGAAACCAAAGCGGTGCATGTTGTGATCTTCAGGGGAGCCGGTGAGCGCGCCTTTTGCGCGGGTTCCGACATCAAGGCCTTAGAAGGCTATGAGGATTTCTGGGCTTGGCGCAATCGCGCCGACTATATCCCGCCGATCCTGTCCCTGCGCAAACCCGCCATAGCCGCGGTCAAGGGTTGGGCCTTGGGCGGTGGTCTGGAAATCGCGCTGGCCTGTGACCTGCGCGTGGTTGCGCGGTCAGCTGTGTTTTCAGCCCCCGAAGTTCAATTAGGATGGAACGGGGCAGGCGGCGCGGCGCAACATCTGACGCGTATGTGTGGATACGGGCAGGCGATGAAGATCCTGTTGACTGGGGACCGGTTTTCAGCAGACGATGCCGACCAGATCGGGATGGTGGAATATCTGGTTGACCCGGGCCAAGAGCTGACAAAAGCACGCGAAGTTGCCTTGCAAATTGCAGCGCATTCAACCGTTGCGACACAGTCGGTGAAAGCTGCGGTACGCGGTGCGATGGACCTAAGTGTCGCGCAGGGTCTGCGAAATGAAAATGATCTGATGTCGCTCTGTTTTGCAAAAGTCGAACAGGCAAAACTTCGGGCCGCAGACGCGCAGAAAAACCAATAATGACACCCATCAGGTCGCGCGCTTATCCCGAAAGCGCCGACGCGGGTCCAAATCAGGCCCCATCAAAATTGAATAGTGCTTAAGTCGTTGTCAGCAGTGCGTCTTGGTGTTCGCGCCTATCCAAGATGACATTGCAGACACCCGTTTCTCGACTCTGTTTGGGGTCTCAGAATTTCCGGAAAATTCATAGTGTCGGTTGGTCAGGATATTGCCTGCGCTACGCCAACGCTTTAGCCAAAAAAGATCGACTTTTTGGATCAGAGAACAGATGTCAAAATGACCTCTGCGCGCAGGCGGGGGGTGCCAAAAATTCAAAATATGTCAATGACTTCGGGAATTTTTGGCTCCGACGGTAGGGATCGAACCTACGACCAATTGATTAACAGTCAACTGCTCTACCGCTGAGCTACGTCGGAACAAATACGGTATCTTTTTCGTTGGCTCCGGCGGTAGGGATCGAACCTACGACCAATTGATTAACAGTCAACTGCTCTACCGCTGAGCTACGCCGGATCAACGAGGGACCGTATAGCTAACGAAATTTCCGGCGTCCAGTGGCGCTGTCGGTTTTTTTTCGTTTTCGCGCCGGTTTTTTAAATAAGTTGAAAAATAGCTTTTGATTCAAGCGTTTGATGCGGTGCAACGCGACCCCTTTTGTAGAGATCAACCAGATGCGCCAACACGTTGCGTTCGGCGGCGCGCAAAAGCGCCGGGTTTATGTCGTGATAGATCTGCGCGGTTAGTTGCGCCGCGTTAGCTTGTCTATTTTCCAAAGCTTTAACGATCTGGTTTTCACGGGATTTACGGTGCGATATCAGCCAATTTAAGCGATCGCCCGGATTGTCAATCGGCGCGCCATGGCCAGAATAGAACTTGAGCCATTTTCCGCCCTGTAACATGTCACACGAGGCCATGAAGTCGGTCAAATCGCCATCAGGCGGCGATACAAGCGAGCTGGCCCAGCCCATGACGTGATCACCGGTAAAGCAGACCTCATCCCAGGACAGGCAAATGTGATTGCCTATGTGCCCAGGGGTATGTAGCACTTTTAAAGGGGCAAGTTCGCAGTCAATTTCCTGATGATGTGACACCTCGTGGTGGGCCTGAAACAGCAGATCAATGCCTTCGCCGCCACCGATGTCTCCTTGCAGCGAAAGCTGCCGCATCACGGCGCTGCGCCCGGCATCCGCATCGCCAAACCCATATATTTCTGCGCCGGTCTGAGCTGAAAGACGACGGGCAAGCGGCGAGTGGTCTTTGTGGGTGTGGGTGACAATGATCTTGGCAATGGTTTGATCGCTGCCCACGGCCTTTAGGATGGCGTTCAGGTGACCTGTGTCATCAGGGCCTGGATCAATCACCACAAGCTCTTTGTGGCCCAATAGATAGGTGTTGGTGCCCCAATGGGTCATTGGAGACGGGTTGGGGGCCAGCACGCAACGCAAACCGGGTTGCAGCTGTTTTGCCTCTCCAACTTGTAAGGAAAAATCTGTCTCTGGGGGGCGCATCAGGCTTTCCTTCCGGCGGCGGGCAGGTCATGGTTTACCCTATGAAATTTGCTTGGCTCAAACGATATGTTCCGCGCGGTCTGTATGGCCGAGCTGCGCTTATTCTAATTTTACCCGTGGTCACGTTGCAACTTGTTGTTTCTGTTATCTTTATCCAACGTCATTTTGAAGACGTAACGTCACAGATGACCCGCGCTCTATCCGGAGAGCTTATATTTGTACTGGACGGGGTTGCGGCACAAGCCTCGCCAGAGGCAGTGCAAAAAACGGTTTTCCCCGTGGCGCGCAGTCTGGGGCTTGATCCGAGCTTTCGCCAAAGTGAAACAACACAGAATCAACGCCGCTGGTATGATTTTTCTGGCACGGTGGTGATGCGCGAATTACAGGCCGAGATTGAGGGCATTCAGGCAATTGAATTGCCGGATGATAAACTGGCCAGAGTGATCATAGACACCCAGTTTGGGCCGCTTGAAATTGGATTTGACCGCGAACGCGTTTCGGCCTCTAACCCGCACCAATTGTTGGTAAATCTGGTGTTCTTTGGGATCTTGATCACTTTTATTGCCTTTTTGTACCTGCGCAATCAATTGCGGCCGATCACCCGCTTGGCCGCCGCCGCCGAGGCCTTTGGACGTGGACGGCACGTACCATATTCGCCAGCGGGGGCGATCGAAGTGCGTGCCGCGGGCAGCGCCTTTCTGGACATGCGCGCCCGCATTGAACGCCAGATTGAACAGCGCACGCTGTTGCTGTCCGGTGTGAGCCACGATTTGCGCACACCGCTCACACGCCTGCGTCTGGGGCTGGCGATGCTGGAAGATGAGGACCGGCACGCGCTAGAGCAAGAAGTCGAAGATATGCAACACATGCTGGACGGCTTTCTAAGCTTTGCGCGCGGGGCCTCTGAGTTGACCGCTGAACCGGTCGATCTTTGTGGGTTTCTGGCTGAAATCATCGAAAAAGCCTCTGCCGGCAGGGGTACAGCCACTTTGGCCCATTGTGATGTCGAGGCCGAAGTTTTGGTGAAGAAAATGGTTGTACAACGCGCGCTTGGCAATCTGATCAACAACGCCTTTCGCTATGGCACCACCGTGCATGTCAGCGCCATGCAAATGAAACGGTCGATTGTTCTGCGTGTTGAAGACAATGGGCCGGGCATCCCCGAGGACAAACGCGAAGAGGCCATGAAACCCTTTGCCCGCTTAGAACCTGCGCGCAATCAAAACAAAGGCAGCGGCGTCGGTCTGGGACTGGCGATTGCCGCAGACGCTGCGCGGGCCCACGGCGGCATGCTGCGGCTTGACCGCAGTGAAAAGCTGGGCGGTTTACAAGCCGATATCGTCATCGCTATCTAGTTTAGCAATTGTACGGAGGGAGCTCGGGGAGACATTCGGGGGGAATTTGGTAGGCCCGGCAGGACTTGAACCCGCAACCAAAGCGTTATGAGCGCTCTGCTCTAACCAGTTGAGCTACAGGCCCCTACCGAAGTGCCATTTGGCTATCATATTCTGTTATGGGGTCAAGCGCTTAGAGCCAAAAAAATCACGCCTTTTTGCGCAGCGCTTTGAATTCCTTTCGGATATGGGCCTCGTCATAACTTGTGTGCAACCACTGGCGAATGGTTTGTGGTTTCTTGCGGGCCGCTTGTTCATAGCTTTCAAGGATATGATCCAGCACACCGGTTTTCGACATGCGAAAATGGCCAAATCTGATCGAGAGCATTTTTTTAGCGAACGAAATAGGCAGCCCCAGAATTTCTATTTGATAAAAGGCACTTGCCAGCCCTGTGCGATCCGCGCCGGATTTGCAGTGCACCAAAAGGGGCTGTTTCTCAGCGCGCAGGATCTGCATCAGTTTCAGCAGCTCGGCCTTTTTTGGGGGTCTGATGGAATCGAGCTTTACCACTTGCAGTGTCAGCCCAAGATCCTTGCAGGCCCATTGTTCTAGCAGATAGGGCACCTCACAGTCTTTGCCGCGCAAAGAAAGAACCGTTTTGATGCCAAGTGCACGCATCTTACGCAGCCGTTGCGGGGTCGGGTAGTTTGAGCGAAAGAAATTCGGGCCGACTTGTGCAAAGTTGCTCCAGGGAATGCGAAACAGCCCATGATCATACCAACGCACAAATTTTTCAGCCGCCGGGATATCAAAGTCTTGCACCAGACGCGCGCTGGCACGCTGGCGATTGGCACTATCCCATCTTTGAATACTTTTGATAACGGACACGGTAAGAGCTATCCAAAGTTTCTGTGGTTTTCTGCAACCAAGGTAGCGCTTTACCGCTGATTTGGGTACAAAAAATGCCTTTGGTGCGATCTGGGTTAATCTTTGATGGGTTTTCCTTAAAACCAAGGTCGCTGCGGCTTGCGGGCATAGGCGTATTAATTTACTGCACAGGCCACCACGAAGGGGATTCAGATATGACCGATGGCAAGAACGGCATTACTTATGCAGATGCGGGTGTAGATATTGACGCTGGCAATGAATTGGTGGAGCGCATCAAGCCTGCGGCGAAGCGTACGAACCGTTCTGGCGTGATGGCTGGGCTTGGCGGCTTTGGCGCGCTGTTTGATCTGAAAGACGCGGGCTATCAGGACCCAATCCTTGTGGGGGCCACCGATGGTGTTGGAACAAAACTGCGAATCGCAATTGACACGGGCAATGTCGACGGCGTCGGCATCGATTTGGTGGCCATGTGCGTGAATGACCTTGTGTGTCAGGGTGCTGAGCCGCTGTTCTTTTTGGATTATTTCGCAACCGGCAAGCTGGAAACAGAAGTTGCTGCGCGCATCATCGAAGGCATCGCAGAGGGCTGTTTTCAGTCCGGCTGTGCGCTGATCGGCGGCGAGACCGCAGAAATGCCTGGCATGTACGAAGCAGGCGATTTTGATTTGGCTGGTTTCTCTGTTGGCGCGATGGAACGCGGCACAGCCCTGCCGGAGGGCGTGAAAGCTGGGGACGTTCTGTTGGGCCTTGCGTCAAACGGCGTGCATTCCAACGGGTATTCACTGGTGCGCAAATTGGTCGAGATTTCCGGTCTGGCCTGGGGCGACAAATGCCCATGGTCTAACGAAACACTTGGCGCGGCCCTGCTGACGCCAACACGGCTGTATGTGAAGCAAGCCTTGGCCGCTGTACGGGCAGGGGGTGTGCATGCCTTGGCCCATATCACCGGCGGTGGCCTGACAGAAAACCTGCCACGGGTTCTGCCCGAAGGTCTGGGCGCAGACATCGATTTGAATACTTGGGACTTGCCCGCGGTGTTTAAGTGGTTGGCAGAAAACGGCAACATGGATCAGGCCGAAATCTTGAAAACCTTTAACAGCGGCATTGGCATGATCCTTTCTGTCGAGGCTGACCAAGCGGACGCGCTGGTAGCCTTGCTGAAAGAGCAGGGCGAAACGGTCTATACTATCGGTACTGTGACCGAGGGTGAAGGCATGCGCTATACTGGGTCTCTCTTGTGAAGCAACGCGTTGCAATTTTTATCTCTGGCGGCGGATCAAACATGGTCCGTCTTGTCGAAGATATGCAAGCGGGTGATCACGCGGGGGAACCCGTGCTTGTGTTGGCCAACAGCGCTGATGCTGGCGGTTTGGAAAAAGCGCGTGCGATGGGCGTGGCAACCGCGGTTGTCGACCACCGGCCCTTTAGGGGCGACCGGTCAGCATTCGAAAATGCATTGCAAGCAGAGCTTAACAAAGTCTCGCCGGATGTTTTGTGTCTGGCAGGTTTTATGCGTGTCTTGACCGAAGGGTTTGTCGCCCCTTGGGAAGGTAAAATGCTGAACATTCATCCCTCATTACTGCCAAAGTACAAAGGGTTACACACCCATGCTCGTGCATTAGCCGCAGGTGACACTGAACACGGATGTTCCGTACACCTGGTAACGCCAGCGCTGGATGACGGCCCGATTTTGGGACAGGCAACCGTGCCGATAATGCCGGGTGATACACCTGATGATTTGGCAGCACGGGTTTTGGTACAAGAGCACAAACTATACCCGGCTGTGTTGCGGCGCTTTTGTGCTGGCGACCAAACCTTGCTGTCTTTGTAAATGCCATCCCGGGGAAAGGGCGATCAATCGCTGGCCCCAATTTCGGCAAATTTGCAATTTATGGTATTTCTGAGTAAGCCTTGTGCTGGGCACAAGACAACAACAAACAGAAGACGAACCCCTTCATGAAGACACTGACGACGACGGAAGAGCTTGCGCAATACTGCGAGATGGCACGAAATTACCCATATGTCACGATCGACACGGAGTTTCTGCGCGAACGCACTTACTATTCAAAGCTGTGTTTGATTCAATTGGCGGTGGCTGGCAACGACATCGAGGAAGACGCCGTTTTGGTGGATCCTTTGGTGGGCGACATGTCCCTAGAACCGCTATACGACCTGTTTCGGGACACAAATGTTGTCAAAGTCTTTCATGCGGCACGTCAAGATCTAGAAATCTTTTTCATCGAAGCAGGTGTGTTGCCAGATCCGCTGTTTGACACCCAGGTTGCGGCCATGGTCTGCGGCTTTGGTGAACAGGTTGGCTATGAAACCTTGGTGCGTAAGATCACCAAGCAAGGGGTTGATAAAACAAGCCGATTTACAGATTGGTCTCGCCGCCCGCTGACAGATGCACAAAAGAAATACGCTTTGGCAGACGTCACGCATCTGCGCAATATTTATGAGTTCTTGGCTGCAAAACTTGAAAAAAGTGGTCGCACACGCTGGGTGGGCGAAGAGCTGCAGGTTCTGACCAGCCCAACAACCTATGTTGTCGAGCCAGAAAACGCTTGGAAGCGTGTTAAAACCCGCACAACAACCCCAAAATTCTTGGCCATAGTAAGGGAATTGGCGCGGTTTCGCGAAACCCATGCGCAATCGCGCAATGTCCCACGCAATCGGGTCTTTAAAGATGACGCGTTGATTGAACTTGCGTCAACAAAACCCGGATCGATGGCAGATCTGGGCCGTTCGCGTTTGTTGTTGCGCGAAGCACGCAAGGGCGAGATCGCCGAGGGCATTTTACAAGCTGTGAAAGCCGGCATTGCTTGCCCCGCTGACAAAATGCCCCGTGTGACCAACCCTAAAGACAAACAACAGGTTAACCCTGCTTTGGCGGATTTGCTGCGGGTGTTGCTGAAGTCAAAAACCGAAAGCTCTGGCGTGGCGAGCAAGCTGATTGCACCGGCGGCTGATCTAGACGCGATGGCATCAGGCGAACGTGACATTGCAGCCTTGTCGGGCTGGCGCCTGGAAGTGTTTGGCGAAGACGCCTTGCGGCTGTGTGAGGGGCAGATCGCGCTTACCGCCAAAGGCAGCAGCATCAAGATCGTGCAGCTGCCCTAAGGTTTACAAGCTTAGCGGCGCCGAACTTGCAGCGCGCCGTTTGCCCCCAAAACGCGAATGGTGCGCACAGACTGCAAATCTTGATCGGTCTTAAACACCGCTACAGTCAACTCACGTGATCGTTCTGGTCCCTGACGAAAACCGCTTGGCTGAACCGCCAGTAGGGTAAAGGTCAGCACCCCATCCACTGGCAGGGCCCGTTCGTTCTCTGGCTTAAGCAACACGTCATAAGCGCCCTGTGTCGAGGCCACGCCTTTGACACGGATCACCGCCCCGCCAGAGGCGCGCTCGATTTTCAATTCGGTGACATTTGCAATAATTTCGCCCGCATAGGCGGCATCGTCACGCTGAAAGATGCTGTCTTTTTTACGTGGAATCAGAGGATTGATCTCTTGGACGCTGGCGGTTTCGACCTTTTCGGCGCGACCAAACCAATTGACCGGATTAAACCGGGAACCGCAGCTTGCCAAAATCATGGTCGACACCAAAAGAACACCCAGGGATTTACGCATCATCTGCCTCATTCGCTTTGCATCAGGGTTAGCGCATTGTCACCGGTTTGAAAAGCCGCAAGCGGGGCTGGACCTTTTGTTCTGTGCAGCCTAGGTGAATGCCATCAAGAGGGAAGACCATGGCAACACAAGCGTTTGAAGACATTGTTGAAGACTTTGAGTTTCTGGAAGACTGGGAAGACCGCTATCGGTATGTGATTGAGCAGGGTAAAGCCATGGCCCCGCTGGATGACGCATTGCGCGTGCCAGCCACCAAGGTTGATGGCTGTGCCAGTCAGGTTTGGTTGCAGCCTCTGATCAACGACGGTGTTTTCGCCTTTGAGGGGGCATCAGACGCAATGATTGTCAGCGGGCTGATCGCGGTGTTACAAAAGCTTTATAATGGCTTGCCGGTTGCGGATGTGTTGTTGGTGGATGCCCGGGCCGAAATGGAACGTCTGGGCCTGAACGAGCATTTGTCCTCCCAGAGATCCAACGGATTGCGCGCGATGATTGAGCGAATTCGTCTGGTGGCCAGTCAGGCGTAATTTGCCCTGCGGGCAAAGCCTGCGGCGCGAGTATTTCTGGAAAGATGAAGCCCTAGGGCGCGTCTTTGTAGTGCCGTAGGACGTAGAGGCGGATGGCGCTTGCAAGACCTGTATCAAACCCGCGATCAGCATCAATTTCAGCGGCTAAGACATTGATGGGTTTACTGTTTTTGGATGCTATTTCTTTAAAGGCGTGCCAAAAATCATCCTCGAGCGACACGCTGGTACGATGCCCTTTGAGTGTGAGAGAGCGCTTTATTGGCCGGCTCATCTGTCGTCTCTTTTATGTGCATCAAGATGGTTTTTGGCGGTTTTCTCTGCCAGCATATCGCGTTGTTTTTCCGTTTTGGTGCGGCCAAATTTCGCGGCATTTTGATCAGCGCGGGCCTTTTTGTCAGCCCGCGCTTTATGTTTTTTGAACCGGTTAAGATTGACCGGCTCAGCCATCAGCCTTTGGGACCAATCATCTGTTCAGGACGTACAACCGCATCAAAGGTTTCAGCATCTACAAAGCCAAGCGCGATGGCTTCTTCTTTGAGGGTAGTGCCGTTTTTATGCGCGGTTTTAGCCACTTTGGTCGCGTTGTCATAGCCGATGGTGGGCGCCAGCGCTGTGACCAGCATCAGCGATTCCTTCATCAGCTTTTCAATGCGTGGCTCGTTGGCTTTGATGCCGTTCAGCATTCGGGTGGTAAAGCTGTCGGCCACATCACCCAGCAATTGGATGGATTGTAGCAGGTTATAGGACATCATCGGGTTATAGACGTTCAGCTCGAAATGACCTTGCGAACCAGCAAATGTCATCGCAGCGTTGTTGCCCATGACATGTGCGGCAACCTGGGTCATGGCTTCGGCCTGCGTCGGGTTCACTTTGCCTGGCATGATCGACGAACCTGGCTCGTTTTCTGGCAGGATCAATTCCCCAAGACCAGAGCGTGGACCAGAACCCAAGAACCTGATGTCATTGGCGATTTTATACATGCTGCCGGCGATGGTCGCCAGAGCGCCGGACATAAAGACCATGGCGTCATGGGCAGCTAGAGCTTCGAATTTATTGGGCGCTGTCACAAAGGGCAGGCCGGTGATTTCGGCCATATTGGCCGCAACGGTTTCGCCCCAGCCGTTTTTGGTGTTCAGACCAGTGCCAACCGCGGTGCCGCCTTGGGCAAGCTCATATATGTCGGGCAAAGCGGCATTTACCCGCTTGATGCCTTGCCGGATCTGATGCGCATAACCGCCAAATTCCTGACCCAATGTCAGCGGGGTCGCGTCTTGGGTGTGGGTGCGGCCAATTTTAATGATGTCTTTGAATTCTTCGGACTTGGCCTCTAGGCCCTCTGCCAATTTGGTAAGGCCGGGGATCAAAATATCGCGCACGGTCATGGCAGTGGCGATGTGCATCGCTGTTGGGAAAGTGTCGTTGGAAGACTGCCCCATGTTGCAATGATCGTTTGGATGCACCGGGTCTTTTGACCCAATCACGCCGCCCAAGATTTCGATGGCGCGGTTGGCAATCACCTCGTTGGAGTTCATGTTGGATTGTGTTCCAGACCCGGTTTGCCAGACAACCAAGGGGAAGTTGTCGTCAAACTTACCTTCGATGACTTCGCCAGCCGCGGCAATCACCGCATCGGCGATTTTGGCATCCATATCACCGCTGGCCTTGTTGGCCATCGCGCAGGCCTTTTTGATAACGCCGAGCGCGCGCACAATCGCCACGGGTTGTTTTTCCCAGCCGATCGGGAAATTCATGATCGACCGCTGGGTCTGAGCGCCCCAATACTTGTTGGTTGGGACCTCGAGGGGGCCAAAGCTGTCGGTTTCGGTGCGGGTTTCAGTCATGGTGACCTCCGGTCGATAAAATTTGACAAATTCATACCCGACCCACGCTAAAGTGCAATACTGTATACCATTGAATACCGCCCTAAACGCCGTTGTTTGCGGTAACCTATACAGATAAAAGTAATTAAAAGGTGCTCGGCACATTCTAAGCGCGGCAATTTCCCAAAAATCACCTTGTAAAAACAAGATTTGAACAGAAACTGGCAGCATACTCTGCCCAAGATTCATCAAGGCCCAATTCATGCGCAGTAAACCCAGGCTCAAAATTGCCTATCTTTGCGACCTCAGCCCGCACCTTGGCTGGACGTATTCTGGCGGCAACGCGCGCCTCTTTGAGGCGGTGCAATCCCATGTCGGCGATGTGGATTTTATCGACAACGGATGGGGCAAAGTTGAACTTTTACGCCGTCTGATTTTGAAAACCCCCGTGGCCATCAATATGCGCAGCCGATGGCGCGCGCATTATGCCTTGTCCAAAATCATTGCCACCCATGTGCAAAAACAGCTGCAACAGAAACCCTATGACGTGCTGCTTGGGGCCTATAGCCTGCATGCGATGGCCAATATCAAAGTACCAGACGGCATGATCCGCGCGTTTACATCTGATGCCACGCAATCCAGCTATCGTGGGTCGGAAATTGGCGCGGGCTTTGGCAGCTATTTTAAACCGGGCCGTCTGTTGGACAATTGGACCCAACAGCACGAGGCGCGCGCGCTTGCGGCCAATGATATCAACATTTGGCCATCTGAATGGCAAAAGGACCTTGCGGACCGCTGTTATGGGCTTGCGCCGGAAAAATCAATTGTGATCCCTTGGGGGGCCAATATTGCCAACCCGGATCCTGCGCAGTTGCATCCGGAGTTGTCCCTGTCATCCAGCGTGCGGCTTTTGCTGGTAGGGCGGGACTGGCAAGCCAAGGGCGGGCCAATGGCATTGCAAACCTTGGCAAAACTGCGTCAGGATGGCATCGATGCGCGTCTGACGGTTGTTGGAACACGTCCACCGGCTTCGCCCCAGGATGCATTTTTAGATGTCTTTGACAATCTGGATAAATCGGTGCCCAGCCAATTGGCGCAGTTTGAAAACCTGTTTCGCACCAGTCATTTTCTGGTTCAACCGTCCCTTGAATCCTATGGCTTTGCTTTCTGCGAGGCCTCTGCCTATGGCTTACCGTCGCTGTGCTTGCGCCGGGGTGGCATTCCTATTTGGGATGGGGTCAACGGACATGCGGTGACCGGCGCGCAGGGGGTAGCGCAGTTTTGTGATTTGATTAAGCATTATATTGCCGCGCCAGAAGACTACAAAACCTTGCGAATATCCAGTCGGCGCTGCTTTGAGAAAAAGCTGAATTGGACCGCCTGGGGTCAGACCACGCAGAGCTGTTTGCAGGAGTTATGCGATCGCAAAGCCTTGGCAATGGCCAGCTAGTTTCGGCCGTTTTTGGGCTAAATCACCCTTGGTGATCAAACAACTTTAGGGTTTTCTAAAGCTGTCCAGACTGACCACTTCCGCATCGCTTTTGGGCGCTTCTTCTTCGTCTTCTGCCTCATCGACAGATTCCACGCGGGCCACAAGCTCGGCAATTTCTTCCTCGAAATCATCATCAGATTCTTGGGTTTCAAAGCGCAGGCCAAATTCAACCGAAGGGTCCACAAAGGTCTTTATCGCGTCATAAGGAATATAAAGCGGTTCCGGCGCATCGCCAAAATTGAGAGTGATTGCAAAGCCTTCGTCGGTGACCTCAAGGTTGTCATACCAATGTTGCATCACCACGGTCATTTCATCAGGATAGCGTTCGGTCAGCCATGTGGCGATATTCACCAAAGGATGGCGGGTGTCAAAGGTGATAAAAAAGTGATGTTCGCCGGGCAGGCCGGTTTCTTTCACACCTTCCAAAACTTTTTGAATCAGCCCCCGCATCGCGTCGTGCATGAGATTGCCGTAATCAATCGTGCCCGTCATGGTCCATCCTACTTTCTGAAGTCTCGCTCAGCATAGTAGATTCGTATGGAAACAAAAGAAGCTAGCGATATTTTTGCGATCAAAAACCCGACAACCCTACGGCGCAGACCGCGCAGATGACCAAAACCCAAGGCAATGCCAACTTGCGGCGCATCAGCAACCAAGCCGCGAGTGCAATCAAGGCCAGTGGCAGCCACTGAAAACTAGAAAGAGCGGGAGCGGCGCCAAAATTTGTGTTGCCAACCTCTGAAAAGACCACATGCAGGCCAAACCAGATCGAAAGGTTCAAAATGACCCCAACAACCGCGGCGGTGATCGCATTCAGGGCTTGGTTCAAGCGCGGGCGTGACAACAACCATTCAACAAAGGGGGCGGCAGCAAAGATCCACAAAAAGCATGGCACAAAAGTACACCAAAGGGTCAAAGCCCCCGCAGCCAGCATTAGCATGATGCCAGATTGGTAATATCCAGCCAAAAGCCCAACAAATTCGGTGACCAATATCAGCGGCCCCGGGGTGGTTTCTGCCAGCCCTAAGGCATCAATCATTTGCGTGGTTGAAATCCAACCATGTTCCAGCGTGACCGTTTGGGTCATATAAGCCAGCACCGCATAGGCTCCGCCAAAAGTCACCACCGCCAAATTTGAGAAAAACAACGCGATATCAATCAAAAACCTATGATCAAAGGCCACAACAATCAGCACCGGGGCCGCCCAAAGCCCTGCCCAAATCAAGATAATCCGCAGGGTTTCTGACGCAGGGCGCAGTTCTATCAGGGGCTGAGGTTCCCGAGGAGCCACTTTGCGCAAGGCACCCAATAGCGCTGCGCAGGCGATGATGAACGGAAAAGGCAGTTGCAAGACATAGATGGCAACAAAGGCGATGGCCGCCAAACTCCAGCTAAAGGGGCCTTTCAGCGCTTTGTTTGACACTTTCCAAAGAGCCTGCAAAACAACTACAACAACCGCCGCTTTGACCCCGACAAAGCCGGCTTGCACCAGGTCAATCTCGCCAAAATTCACATAAAGCACGGCCAGGGCCAAGATCACCGCCGCGCCGGGCAAAACAAACAGCAACCCAGCCAACAACCCACCCAAGGTGCCACGCAGACGCCAGCCGGTATAGGTGGCCAATTGCATGGCTTCGGGACCGGGCAGCAACATGCAAAATGACAGCGCACCCAAAAATTGCTTTTCCGTCAACCAAGGCCGGTCATCCACCAGCTCTTTGTGCATCAGGGCGATTTGGGCCGCGGGACCGCCAAAAGACAGCAGTCCAATGCGTCCAAAGACGCGCCACATTTCCGCAAAACTAGGGGACATCTATTTTTCTCCGGTACTCTGCGGCCAATCGTGGCCTTCGGCAAAAGCGTCACGTGCCCAGCGATAAAGCGCATCATATATCGGAAGGCCAGCCTGAAGTTGCGAAGTATCGTCTTTGTATTGCCGCGAAAGCCCAGTCGAAATCGCCAAAAGACCCGCAGCTTGTGGCGAAAGATCATGGCGATTGGTGTCGGCGGCACGCACCACTTGCGCCAGACGATCCAGCGCTGTGTGGGCCAGCCCAAACCGCGAAATCATGGTATCAAATGTGCAGAGATCCCCCCGGTGGCTCCACTCTCCGTCGGGCATATCAAAGGCGGTGGCCGCAAATTTTTCGGCAACAGCTTCCACTTCGGCCGGGGGCACAAATAAAAATTGTGCAGTTGGATCAACAAAGCGGCGGATCAACCAAGGGCAAGCGATACGGTCAATTTTTGGTCGGTGCCTTGTGACCCACAGCGATGTGGTGGATTGCAAAATGCTTTGGGGTACCTGTGGCAGATTTTCAGCCTCCCAAGCGAACTGGCCACCTGACAAAACTTCGGCTGTCACACCAAGGTTGCGCAGCCAACTGGCAACGCCAAAGCTCAGCTTTTTGCCCTTTTGGCAGATTATCACCGCCCGGTCAGAACGGTTTTGTTGGGTGATATGGTTGTGAATGCGCGGCAAATCGGTGTGGGGCAGACAGACAGATGTTGGCACAAAACGGGGCGCGTCAGCGATATCTTCGCGCAAGCGCACATCAATCAAAACAGGGCAATCGGGCGTGCCAATCAAGCGCATCAAATGGGCAGGGGAAATTTCGTTTAGTCCAGGCATGGGGCATCCTTTGGTGTTTCAGAGGATGCGATTGTCTGGCCTAAGCCTCACGGGGAAATCGCGCTGCCCCATGTGCTAAAATTGGCATTGCCGGCAGGCTTAGTCAAGTCGCGATCATTGAAAGCTTTGCCCGGTCAAACACAAGGCCAGAGATTGCTCAGGCAATTGACCAAGCTGTTCAAATAGGCCAAAAAAGTCAAAACAATTATAGGTTTCGACCATCAAGCTCCCCTCAAAACGCACGCAAACCTGTCCCATTACATCAATAGGGGCCCCGTTGTGAGAGGCCCGCGCTTTGACATGATACAGCGCCTGCAACCACGGGCCATTTTCGGTCATTAGCTTGATTTGAATGTCAATATCTTCGACCAATTCCAGCATCAAAGGCACAAAATCACGATAGTCCCCAGACCCCATCGCCATATCAGGTAAAATACCATTGGCCTCTGTATCTGGTTCAAAAAACCGATCAATGGCGTCCAGGTTTTGTTTGTTCCAAACCTCTTCAAACCATTCGGTAAGCAAGTCCTGTTTCTGCGACATAGAAAACCCCAAAGACAATTTGAATGGGGGGATCTTAGGCGCAAAAACTTTGCCAAACCGTTAACCGAAATTTTGGGAAAGCGCAGGTTTCTGTTGCCAGGTACCTGCAAACCCCGCCTAGCACCGCAAAGCACTAGGACTTAGATTTCAGTATCTCAGGTCGCTTACGCGGCCATCGCTACTGGAGCACGATTGTCATTTGCAATTGTACAAGTTTCGCCGATAACGGTGGCAGACAGCCGAAACAAAGCTAACCCCTTTAGACGTTCGTCGATCCTATTTCGTCCCCCCGATTCTGACTGAAATCCCCAAATGAAGGATAACCCCAGAGTGATTTGGTGGAGACGCCGGGTACCGCCCCCGGGTCCGATCCGCTTATTGCGAGCGCGTTTATGTCCATAGCTCCGAAGAGCAAGATATATTTAGGCTTGATGACGCAGCTTTGCAAGTGGATCCGCGCAGATCAGACCAAATTCTAAGATTTTGAATTTTCACGCGTCTTTCGAGTTTTTTCAGCCAGCTCCAATGTATAGGCCTGCAGCCCATCCATAGCCCGATAAATACTTGGGACATCGCGGTCTTGCAGACCATCTGCTATCTGACGATGCAGCATGATGATTTTTTCGCGCGACCTTGCAGAAAAGGTTATCATGTTCATCAAGGGCTGCATGGCTTCGACGGCCCCGGCAAGTTGATAAGACAGAACGGGATTCGCGGCGCCATCCACCAAATTTCGGTGGAACGCGACGTCCGAGGCGCAAAACCCTTCGTCTGACAGGCCCGGTTGCTCTTGGCGGAAAATTTCAGCGCGCATATTTACCAGCTGATCCACAGTTCGACGCTCTGCAGACAACGGCACGCAGGCGCGTTCCATGGCAAAACGCGCTTCGCAAGCAGTGTCAAAACTAACGGCATTCATCGACAACAACAGGGTCGATGTGGTCACATGCTGATCATAAGCCTCGTCATAGCTGAGCCGATTGACAAAGGCCCCCCCGGTCGCCCCACGCTGGGTTCGGATCAGGTTCTGCGCCGCCAGTCGTTTGAGTGCCTCGCGGACCGTAGAGCGTGACACAGAAAAATGGTCACATAGCTCGCCTTCAGAGGGCAGGCGGGTGTCCACGTCCATCTCGCCGGACAGAATAGAGGCCCGGATAGCCTTAGCGATTTGAATGGGCAGATCGGTTTTGGACTCGGGATCAATTTTCATTTGTCAGACATTTGATTTCTGTGTAGTTAATTGTCAGACATTAAACGGTCAATACTGTTTGACCAAGTGACAATGCGCAGTTTTAAGGAAAAAGCACATGTTCAAAGCACTGATGGTTCGCAAAGACGATGACAGCGGAAAAACAACAAGCGCCATCGAAACCTTAACTGACGCGCAATTGCCCGATGGGTCGGTCACTGTGTCCGTTGAGTATTCGACGGTAAATTACAAAGATGGCCTGTGTTTGGGGTCCGGCGGCGGTCTGGTGCGCAGCTATCCGCATGTTCCAGGCATTGATTTTGCAGGCACCGTGCAAGACAGCCAGGACCCACGCTATAAGGCCGGTGACAAAGTTGTGCTGACAGGCTGGCGCGTTGGCGAAATGCATTGGGGCGGATATGCCCAAAAGGCACGGGTAAATGCAGATTTGCTTGTGCCTTTGCCTCAGGGGCTTAGCACGCGGCAGGCCATGGCTGTGGGCACCGCTGGCTTTACCGCAATGCTGTCTGTTATAGCATTGGAAAACCACGGTTTATCACCAGACAAAGGCCCGGTTCTGGTGACTGGGGCAGCTGGTGGGGTTGGCTCTGTCGCCAGTGCAATTCTAAGCAATTTGGGGTATGAAGTTGCCGGGGTGACCGGTCGCCCCGAAAGCGCAGAATTTTTGAAATCTTTGGGTGTGACAACCGTCGTGGCGCGCGAAGACATCAATGAAACCGTCAAACGGCCTTTGGAAAAAGAAACCTGGGCAGGATGTATTGATGCGGTGGGCGGCGACATGCTGGCGCGGGTGCTTGGGCAGATGAAATACGGTGGTTCCGTTGCAGCAGTGGGCCTAGCGGGCGGCGCGCAATTGCCAGCAACGGTCATTCCATTCCTTTTGCGCGGGGTGAACCTATTGGGCATTGATTCTGTGATGCAGCCGTTTGAAAACCGCCAGATCGCCTGGGCCCGCATTGCAAAAGACTTGCCAATGGACAAGTTAGAGGCACTTGCACAGCCCGCGGTATTGTCAGATTTGCCAGATCTGGGGCGAGATATTCTAAAAGGCCAAGTCAAGGGCAGGGTTGTTGTAGATGTGAATGGTTGATCTGGGCTAGAAAGCTTTCGAAAGCAACAGCGCCAATTTGGCAAGACTCAGCAGGACCGCCCATGACCTATGATCCAGACAATATCTTTGCCAAAATTCTACGCGGCGAGATCCCAAGCGAAAAGCTTTTTGAGGACGCCGAAACCTATGTGTTTATGGACATCATGCCGCGTTCAGATGGTCATTGTCTGGTGATCCCCAAAACCGCAGCCCGCAATATGCTGGATGCCACGCCCGCACAAATGGCAGCGTGTTTAAAGACAGCGCAACGCATGGCTCAGGCTGCCATGAAAGCATTTGATGCAGATGGGGTGACGCTACAGCAATTCAACGAAGCAGCTGGTGGCCAAGAGGTTTTCCACCTGCATTACCATGTGTTGCCACGCTATGCTGGCGTTTCGATGCGCCCCCCCGGCACGATGGCGGACTTTGACGTGTTGAAAGCCCAAGCAGATAAAATCCGGGCTGTCTTGAACGCTTAAGTCCTGCTTGCTGGATCTGGCGCTGTGATCTGGCAAGAAAAATCCCTTGCCATTCACGCAGCGCATTGAATTTCAGCAGATTTTCGCTTTCAGTTCTGGCAAGGGAGAATCTGTATGAAACTTGATGTCGACTATGTCCGCGCTCAATTCCCTGCCTTTGCGCAGGAAAGCCTAAAAGATCAGGCGTTTTTTGAAAATGCAGGCGGCTCTTATACCGCGGGCGCGGTCATCGACCGGCTGTCTCGTTATTACCGTGAACGCAAGGTACAGCCCTATGCGCCCTATGCCGCTAGCCAAGCCGCAGGGGCAGAGATGGACGAAGCCCGCGCCGGACTGGCCCGGTGGCTCGGCGTCGACACCGACGAGGTCAGCTTTGGGCCGTCGACCTCTCAAAACACCTATGTCTTGGCGCAGGCCTTCAGGTCATGGCTGAACCCTGGCGACACCATTATTGTCACCAATCAGGACCACGAAGCCAATACAGGCCCGTGGCGACGACTGGCTGATGACGGCATCACAATTCGCGAATGGCGCATAGATCCCGAAACCGGTCGGTTAGATCCGGATGATCTGGCAAATTTGCTGGATGACAGCGTGCGTTTGGTGTGTTTTCCCCATTGTTCCAACGTGGTTGGCGAAATCAACCCGGTGTCTGAAATCACCGCTCTGGCCCATGCCGCCGGGGCGTTCACCTGCGTGGATGGCGTGAGCTACGCCTCACACGGCCTGCCAAATGTTGCATCACTTGGGGCCGATATCTATTTGTTTTCAAGCTATAAAACCTATGGCCCCCACCAAGGGATCATGGTGATGCGCAAAGGACTGGGCGAGCTTTTGCCCAATCAAGCCCATTTCTTTAATGGTGATGTTTTATACAAACGTTTCACCCCTGCCGGACCGGATCATGCGCAGGTGGCGGCCTGTGCGGGCATCGTGGATTATTTCGAAGATCTGGCCGCCCATCACAATATTTCTGGGCCTGTCGCGCAGAAATCAGAAGACATTCACCATTTGCTGCGCGATCACGAAACCCGATTGCTGCAGCCACTACTGGATGCCCTGGCAACCAAAAATTCTGTGCGGGTGTTGGGCCCAAACAAGGCAGCACATCGCGCCCCAACGGTGGCCATCGCCACCCAATCAGATCCACATCTGACCGCAACGCAATTGGCTGAACGCGGTATCATGGCCGGGGCCGGTGATTTTTACGCGGTGCGCGCGCTACAGGGACAGGGTGTGTCGTCAGAAAAAGGCGTGCTGCGGGTCAGCTTTGTGCATTACACCAGCAAGGCCGAAATCGATAAGCTGATATTGGCGCTTGATGAGCTTTTGTAACAGCGCAAGACAAAGCACTCGTCGGCGGTGAACGGGGGCTTGATCCGATAGCCAGAGCGCGTCAAGTTGAGACACAGGTCTGATCACAGGAACATATCATGCCCACCGCCGCCAAATTATTTGCAGCCCTCGCCCTGGCCCTTGTGGCAGCGATTGTATCAGAGCAGGTCAAACCACTTCTGCCTGAGGGCACGGATTTTGGCTATTTCACGTTAATCAACGCAGCTTATGGGGCGTTTTTTGGTTGGCGTTTTGTCGGTCGTCATGCGGGCAACGGCATGATCCAAGCGATGAACCATGGGCTGACAGGCATGTTGGCTTTGGTTATTTTTGCCCTGTTTATGCATGGGGCTCGGCTGATGTTGTCCAATTCGCTGAAGATGCGCTACGACAGTGTGGCCGAGGCCATTCAATCGATTTTTGGCATGATGTTAGAAAACGGCTTGCTTTTGCTGCATCCGCCGATCATCACCACGTTGCTTGCAGGCGCTCTTCTTTCTGGCTTATTGGCAGAAGCAGCCTCGCGACGCTGGAGATAGAACTTTGCCAAATTTGTTTTTCTACGGAACGCTGCGCCACAAGCCGCTGCTGGAAATTGTGTTGGGCCGCAGCCTAGAGCCACAGTCTGTTGCCGAGGCAAAACTTGCACAACACAGCGTTCACGCGGCCAAAGGCCAGCCTTTTCCCATTATCAAATCCGCGGATACCAGCACGGCACCGGGCTTGGTGGCGCGCAACTTATCGCACGATGACATCGCAAGGCTGAACTTTTACGAAGGCGGTTTTGATTATAGTTTACAAGAGGTTGAAATAGAAACCGAATGTGGAACCGAGCGCGCCGAAGTCTATTTCCCTGCACCTGACCGCTGGCAAGCTGACGCGCCTTGGTCCTTGCCGGACTGGCAAGCGCAATGGGGGGAAATGACGTGTCTCGCCGCAGAGGAACTGATGCAGTATTTCGGCAAGCGCACAGCAGCAGAAATCGACTTTATGTTTCCGATGATCCGCGCGCGCGCCTCGGTGAAACAAACTGCACAACAGAACAATTTGGCCTTTAGTCCCAGCGGATTTACCCGCGATGACGTAACCGATGTCGATCTGAAGTTCCCCTATGCCAAGTTCTTTAGCATTGAAGAGCACAGCGTGCAGTTTCGCCAATATGACGGTGCCCAAAGCGCCGTGGTCAAACGCGAAGTGTTTGCGGCGTCGGATGCGGCAATCATTCTGCCCTATGACCCTGTACGGGACCGCGTCATGTTGATCGAACAGTTTCGGCCCGGACCCTATGCACGCAATGATCAGTTGCCCTGGATGTTAGAGCCGATTGCCGGGCGCATTGATCCGGGCGAAACACCAGAGCAAGCCGCCACACGCGAAGCCCATGAAGAGGCCGGGTTGGACCTGACCCGTTTGCACAAGGTGGCGCAATGTTATGCCTCACCTGGATGCAGCACCGAGTATTTCTTTGTTTATGTGGCCGAGGCAGATCTGCCCGACAGCGTGGCGGGCATTGCCGGCTTGGACAGCGAAGCCGAAGACATCAAGTCATACTTGTTTGATTTCAAACGGCTGATGGAGCTTGTGGATAGCATGCAGGCGGCAAACGCCCCGCTGGTGCTTGCTGCCCTTTGGTTGTCACGTCACCGCGACCGATTGCGCGCAAAGTCTTGAGTTCCGCCCGCTGGCACCATAGACATGCGTTAAGTTGAGAAGAAGAAAGGCGCGAATAATGCGTATTGCACGAGATCTGGCAGATGCGATCGGGAACACTCCTTTGATCCGTCTGAACAAGGCCAGCGAAGAAACCGGCTGTGAGATTTACGGCAAGGCAGAATTCATGAACCCCGGTCAGTCGGTCAAAGACCGCGCGGCGCTGTATATCATCAAAGATGCAGTGGCCCGCGGCGAATTGCGTCCCGGTGGCACCATTGTCGAAGGCACAGCGGGCAATACGGGCATTGGCCTCGCATTGGTTGGCGCCTCGATGGGCTTTCGTACCGTGATTGTGATTCCTGAAACTCAAAGTCAGGAAAAGAAAGACATGATCCGTTTGGCAGGGGCCGAATTGGTTCAGGTTCCAGCGGCACCATATAAAAACCCAAACAACTATGTGCGTTATTCCGGGCGTCTGGCCAAGGAACTGGCCAAGTCCGAATCCAATGGCGCAATCTGGGCCAATCAGTTTGACAATGTGGCCAACCGGCAGGCGCATGTTGAAACCACCGGCCCGGAAATCTGGGAACAAACCGAGGGCAAAGTCGATGGCTTTGTCTGTGCGGTTGGCTCTGGTGGTACTTTGGCAGGCGTTGGTCAGGCGCTGCAGCCCAAAGGCGTCAAAGTGGCCTTGGTCGACCCAATGGGATCCGGCATGTTCACGATCTTCCGCGATGGCACCCCGGCGGCCGAAGGCACCTCGATCACCGAAGGCATCGGGCAGGGGCGCATCACTGCCAATCTTGAAGGTTTCAAGCCTGACATGATGTATCAGGCCACCGACGACGAAGCCTTACCTGTGGCCTATGACCTGTTGCAACGCGAAGGCCTTTGCCTTGGCGGCTCCTCTGGCATTAACGTGGCTGGAGCCATCAAGATGGCCAAGGAAATGGGTCCGGGCCACACGATCGTGACTGTGCTTTGTGACTATGGCACCCGCTATCAATCCAAGATGTTCAACCCAGACTTCCTTAAGGAAAAGGGCCTGCCAGTACCAAGCTGGCTCAACGAAGGGCCCCGCAGCATTCCGGGTGTCTTCCAGGACGTTTGAGGTCAAGATGCGCCACGCATTGCGTCTGATTATTGTAACCGTGCTGCTGATAAGCAGCGCGGTTTCTCTTTGGGCGCAAACCGGGGATGCGCCAGACTATACGCTTTGGCAAAACGTTGCGACCCGGGCTTCTGAAGCCGTCGAAGCTGGGCGAGCCTCTGATGTGGCACTGGAAGAGTTACGCCAGCAATTGGTCGATTGGCGCATGCAATTTGATGCAGCGCGTACGACCAATGCCAATAGTATTCAGATCGTTGAAAACCAGTTGACGGCATTGGGGGATCAACCCGAAACCGCCAGCGAACCAACAGACATCCGGCTGCAACGCCAAGATCTGTCAGCCCGCCTGTCTGAACTGCAAGCACCAGCCCGCACCGCTGATGTGGCCTATAGCAAAGCCGACGGCCTGATCCGCAGCATCGACGCCATTATCCGCAACCGCAAAGCCGAAGAACTGCTGGAGCTTGGCCCAACACCACTAAACCCGGTGGCCTGGCCGTCAGGCCTTGCCGCACTGTCAAACTCGACCAGCCGTATCGCAAGCGAAACAGTAACTGCCTGGCAAAACCCATCACAACAAACCGAATTTCGCGAAAACCTGCCCAAGGTTTTGCTGCTGCTTGCCCTGGCATTTTTGCTGTTGGCGCGTGGACGCGAATGGTTCGAGCGCCTTGCCTATTCGGTGCAAAGCCAATCCGCTTCGATGGGGCGCTGGCTGGCAGCATCTGCCATATCTTTGGGCCAGATCATCTTGCCCTTTGTCGGCCTACTGGCGCTGATCGAGGCCGCCTATGCCACTGAATTGGCTGGCCTGCGCGGCGAGTTGGTCTTATCAACCTTGCCCCAAGCGGGCTTTGCGGTCCTTGCGTCTTTCTGGCTGGGTACGCGCGTGTTTCCAAAATCAGATCAGGTGATGCCATTTATCCGCCTGGCCCCAGAAGAACGCCGCGAGGGCAGGTTGCTTGCCGGGGCGCTGGGGATCAGCCTGGCCCTGGATACGATATTGTCGGAACTGGCCCGCTATGACAGCTGGTCAACTGACGCCATATCAGTGGTTTATCTGCCGCTGTTTGTACTTGCCGGACTGATGCTTTTGCGGTTGGCGGTATTGCTTGCACACCACGACACCCAGTCCCATGACAGCGGCTATCGTGACCGTCTGGTTGCCATATTGGGCCGCCTTTTGACCGGCATTGCCATTGTCGCAATCGCACTCGCGGCCATCGGCTATTTCAACGCAGCGCAACGCCTGATTTTCCCAAGCATTATCAGCCTGCAGATCCTAGCCTTTGTTTTGGTTTTACAACGGGTTGCCACGGCGGTTTTTGCTGTCGTCACAGGCACCGAAGACACCGCACGTCAAAGCTTGATCCCTGTGCTATTGGGGTTCTTTCTGGTGCTTGCAGCAGTGCCCTTTCTGGCCATGGTCTGGGGCACACGTGCATCAGAACTCAACGAACTTTGGACGGCTATTTCCAAAGGTTTAACGATTGGCGAAACCCGTATTTCGCCCACAGACTTCTTTACTTTTATCCTAATCTTCTTTGCCGGATACATGCTGACGCGCTTACTACAGGGGGCGCTTAAGAACACGGTTTTACCCAAAACCAAAATGGATGTTGGCGGGCAAAATGCCATCGTATCCGGACTGGGATATATTGGGATTTTCCTCGCAGCCCTCGTGGCGATCACCGCCGCTGGCATTGATCTTAGTTCAATCGCTCTTGTGGCCGGAGCCTTGTCTGTGGGCATTGGTTTTGGCCTGCAAAACGTGGTGTCCAACTTTGTCAGCGGCATCATTTTGCTGATTGAACGTCCAATTTCCGAAGGCGACTGGATCGAGGTCAACGGAAATATGGGCTATGTGCGCGACATCTCGGTGCGCTCAACCCGCATCGAAACCTTTGATCGCACCGACGTCATTGTGCCCAACGCAGATCTTGTCAGCGGCACAGTCACCAATTTCACCCGCGGCAATACCGTCGGTCGGGTGATTGTGCCGGTTGGTGTGGCCTACGGCACCGACCCGCGCCGGATCGAAACCATCTTGTTGGATATCGCCACCAGCCACCCAATGGTGCTGGACAATCCGGCGCCCAGCGTGGTGTTTCAGGGCTTTGGGGCCAGTTCACTGGACTTTGAAATCCGCGCCATTTTGCGCGATGTGAACTGGGTGCTCAGCGTCAAATCGGAAATGAACTTTGAGATTGCCAAACGCTTTATGGACGAAGGCATCGAAATTCCATTTGCCCAAACAGATATCTGGTTTCGCAACCCCGAAACCCTTGCTCAGGTCCCCAAAAAAACGTCAGATAGCAGCGCCCACCAAAAGGATAAGGATAGCCCAGAATGACCGATCTCTTGTTTCGCGAAAATGCCTATCTGCGAGAAACAACAGGCCGCGTTGTTGGGCATACACCCGAAGGTGGCATCATATTGGCGGGCACGATCTTTTACCCCACAGGGGGCGGACAACCCGGCGACAGTGGCAACTTGATTTGGGACAAAGGCACCCTGAAAATCGCCACTGCGGTCAAAGCAGACACCGCCGGGATCGCGCTGGTGCCCGCAGAACCCATGGGCCTGCCGGCCATCGGCACCGAGGTGATCCAACAGCTAGACTGGGAACGCCGCCACCGTCACATGCGCGTTCACACCGCCTTGCATTTACTGTCTGTCATCATTCCTTTGCCAGTCACCGGCGGGTCAATCGGCATCGAAAAAGGCCGATTAGACTTTGACATGCCTGAGTCTCCAACCGATAAGCAAGAATTAGAAAATCAGCTTAATGAACTGATATCACGCGACTTTATTGTGTCAGAGGACTGGATAACCGCTGATCACCTGAAAGCAAATCCTGATCTGGTAAAAACCATGTCGGTCACGCCGCCAATGACAGGTGGCCGCATTCGCATGGTGCGCATCGGGCAGGGTGACGAACAGGTTGATTGGCAACCCTGTGGTGGCACCCATGTCGGGCGCACAGGTGAAATCGGACGCGTGCGCCTTGGTAAGATCGAGAAAAAAGGCCGACAAAACCGCCGTGTGAACCTGCACCTAGACGGGTAACACCCCGGTCAGGTCTTGAACACCCGCGCGCTGACGGGTGCGCACACGGATCAGAATCTCAAGCTCAAGGAATGGGCCAGTCAAACTATTCGTCGATCAAAAGGGAGGTGGCGGACAGACAGGGATTCGAACCCTGGAGACGGTCTCCCGCCTACACACTTTCCAGGCGTGCGCCTTCGACCACTCGGCCACCTGTCCGTGAGGCGGTGTTTAGCTAAAATCACGGGGGGGGCGCAAGGGGCAATATCACATTCTTACAAAGTTTTTTTGCCCACGCGCAAAATACAAAAAAACCATCTATTTTTAAGAGGTTGCGCACCCAAAACCAATTCTGGATGCGCTTGTCTGGGTTTGGACCAATTTATTTTCGCGTCATGGCATCCAGAATACGCGCCCAGCTGCGAATGCCTTTGTGAAAGCTTTCCAAGTCGTATTTCTCGTTTGGCGAATGGATCTGATCGTCATCCTTGGCAAAACCAATCAGCATGGCTTCGGTGCCCAGGATCTCTTTGAAATGCCCGGCAATCGGAATAGAGCCTCCGCAACCCGCAAAGGCCGCCGCATCTGGCCATTCTTCGGACAAGGCCCCGCGTGCCTGCTCAAAGGCCGGATGCGCCGTGGACATAGACGACCCGCCAGAGGCCCCATGGGATGTAAAATCAACGGTGCAATCTTCGGGCAGCATCGATTGCACATAGGCGCGAAAGTTTTCGCGAATTTTTAGGGGATCTTGGGTGCCAACCAGACGAAAGCTTAGCTTTGCAGAGGCCTGCGCGGGCAAAACAGTTTTGAACCCTTTGCCTGTATAACCGCCAATAATGCCGTTCACTTCGCAGGTTGGTCGTGCCCAGATCATCTCTAAGGGTGTGTGATCTTGCTCACCGGCTGGGGCCGAAAGATTCACATCACCTAAAAACGCTGCATGGTCAAAATTCAACGCATCCCACTGGGCCGCCACCTCGGGGGTCAAATCAGGCACCCCATCGTAAAAATCTTTGACCGTCACGCGACCTGTTTCATCGTGCAAACCTGCAATGATCTTGGACAAAACCCGAATAGGGTTCTGCGCAACACCGCCAAACATGCCGGAATGCAAATCTTTGTCAGCCGCATGGATGGTGATCTCTTCGCCCAGCAAACCGCGCAGGGTGGTGATAATCGCCGGGGTTTTACTTTGAAACAGACCTGTGTCGCAAATCAACGCGATGTCTGATTTCAGTTCTGCGGCATTTTCCTGCATGAAAGGCACCAGCGAAGGCGAACCGCTTTCTTCTTCGCCTTCAAAGAAAAACGTGATTTTGCAGGGCAGGGTGCCATATTCTGCTTTCCAAGCGCGGCAGGCTTCGACAAAGGTCATCAGCTGGCCTTTGTCGTCAGAGGATCCGCGTCCTCGGATCACCATGCCGCCGGCAGTTTCTTCCAAGGCTGGCTCAAAGGGGGCCGCGTCCCACAGGTCCAGTGGATCAACCGGCTGCACATCATAGTGGCCATAAAACAGCACATGTGGGCCGTCACCATTGATATGACCAACCACCATCGGATGACCTGGTGTGACGCGTTTTTCTGCGGGAACGCCAATGCTGTTTAGATCCTTGACCAGCCAATCGGCCGCCGCCTCACACTCTTTCTTATAAGCAGGGTCAGTTGAAATGGACGGGATACGCAGCAAATCCAGCAACCGTTCGGTCGCAGCAGGCAAATCAGCATCAATTCTGGCGAGCACATTATCCAAGGACATTATTTTTCTTTCTAGCGAATAAGGCAATTTTGTGGCGAACTTAACAGCGAATTCCAGACTGTCCAGTTTCCTTGATCTTGATCAAAGTGTTGAGAGCGACAAATTGTTAGCTAGCGTATAAAGAAAACGCGCAGTATATCACTTTGAAATAACAAGACTCGGCCCTTAGGGGCGAATCTCTTAGGTCGCAAGCTGTGCGCCAGCAAACCGGAGGTAAGCCAGTGGACTATTCCGCGAAGCTCGATAACGCTCTTAAAAGCCTTCACGACGAAGGTCGTTATCGCACGTTCATCGATATTGAACGCAAAAAAGGGCATTTTCCGCATGCCACATGGCGCAAAGATGACGGCACTGAACAGCCAATAACCGTTTGGTGTGGCAACGACTATCTGGGCATGGGGCAGCATCCGGCGGTCCTTGAAGCGATGCACGAAGCGCTTGATGCCACAGGTGCTGGCTCTGGCGGCACACGCAATATTTCAGGCACAACAGTCTATCACAACCGTTTGGAAGCAGAGCTTGCTGATCTGCACCAAAAGGAATCTGCACTGCTGTTCACCAGCGCCTATAACGCCAATGACGCGACTTTATCGACGCTGCATCGTCTGTTTCCTGGATTGATCATCTATTCAGACAGTCTCAATCATGCCTCGATGATCGAAGGCATTCGCCGTCAGGGCGGGGCCAAACGTGTGTTCCGTCACAATGACGTGGCCCATCTGCGCGAACTGCTAGAAGCCGACGACCCCGCCGCGCCAAAACTTCTGGCGTTCGAATCCATTTATTCAATGGATGGCGATTTTGGCCCCATTGCAGAGATCTGTGATTTGGCAGACGAATTTAACGCGCTGACCTATCTGGACGAAGTACACGCTGTTGGCATGTACGGCCCTCGGGGCGGTGGCGTTGCGGAACGGGATGGATTGTCTGACCGTATCGACATTATAAATGGCACTTTGGCCAAGGCATTTGGTGTTCAGGGCGGCTATATCGCAGCCAGCGAAAAGATGTGCGATGCCATCCGCTCTTACGCTCCTGGTTTCATCTTTACGTCGTCCGTGCCACCGGCCGTTGCGGCTGGCGCTGCAGCCTCGATCGCGCATTTGAAATCAGATTCCACCCTGCGTGAGCAACATCAAATGCAGGCCAAAATTCTGAAAATGCGCCTCAAGGGTCTGGGCCTGCCCATCATCGACCATGGGACACATATTGTGCCTGTGATGGTTGGAAACCCAACCCATACCAAGAAGCTCAGCGATATGTTGCTCCAGGATCACGGAATCTATGTGCAGCCGATCAATTATCCAACGGTGCCGCGCGGCACCGAGCGGCTGCGGTTTACACCGTCACCTGTGCATGGGCCAAAAGAAATTGATGCACTGGTAAAAGCCATGGACGAGCTCTGGTCGCACTGTGCGCTGAATCGTGCCGAGCTGGCCGGATAAGCAAGTAGCGCAGTGCAAATAATTTGCGTCTGTGTTAACTTGGTCTCAATAAGTGGGGCGAGCTCGAATCGGGGACAATAATTCGAGCTGCATGCAGTGAGGCTTTTGGGCATGATCAGGCGCAAATGGCGCAAACCTAAGGACACCGAGCAGAGTCCAAAGGGTTTTGACGATTACGATTTTCGTTTAGGCGACGAAATGCGAGGCGAACGCGCAACCATCGGCAAGTCATTGCTGGATGTGCAGCGGGAACTCCGCATTAAAGCTTCTTATATCGCCGCCATCGAAAATGCAGATCCTTCCGCATTTGAAACACCAGGCTTTATCGCCGGTTATGTGCGCTCTTATGCGCGCTATCTTGGCATGGACCCGGATGAAACTTTTGCTAAGTTTTGTCGCGAAAGTGGTTTCCAGACGGCCCACGGCATGTCTTCAGAGGCCTCGACGCAACGCAAACCAGAAAGCAATATTGTTGCCTCTGGCGAGCGCGATCCCTTTATGACGCCAAACACCCCATTCACGCCCATTCAAGATTCCATCCTGTCGCGCATCGAACCGCGCGCCATTGGCTCTTCGCTGGTGCTTGTCGCCTTGATTGCTGGCATAGGCTATGGCGGCTGGAGCGTCTTAAACGAAGTACAGCGCGTGCATTTGGCCCCAGTTGAACAGACACCCGTGGTTCTATCTGATCTTGATCCACTATCAGGGGCCACATCCGCAGGGGCCGACGTGCAAACCGCACAGGGCACCGGCGTGTTCACACCGCCTGAAACCGCGCTTGATCGTCTTTATCGTCCGCAAGCGCTGGATGTGCCTGTTCTGGTAGCGCGCGATGCGCCAATTTCCACGCTGAACCCGCAGGCCATTGGCACCTTCACACCAGAGAGCCCAAGCATCACCATAGCCGAGGCCATCGAACCCGCGCCGGTTATTCCACAGGTTCTCGAAGAAACCGCCCGCGAAGTGGTGTTGTTTTCGGTGCGCCCCGCCTGGGTGCGTGTGCGGTCTGCAGACGGGTCAGTCTTGTTTGAAAAGACTTTGAATGCGGGCGAAGAATATACCTTGCCAGAAACCGAGATTGCACCAACATTGCAGGCTGGCATGTCTGGATCGGTGTATTTCCGGGTGAATGGCGAAATCCGCGGCCCCGCCGGCAATGGTGCCAGCGTTGTGCGTAATGTCGCCATGGACATGGATTCATTGGAAACCGACTATACGGTGGCAGATATTTCCGGCGACACAGAATTGGCCCGTGTCGTTGCTTTGGCCGCCGCGCAAAACGTGGTTATTGGCAACGAATAATCTTTTCTTTGCCCGTCGCATTGCCCCTGTCTCATCAGAGGCCTACATAAGCCCCAACGATATTCGGATGGGGCTTTTTTGATGTCTATGAACCATATTCGCCCGTGGCGAAACATTGAGCGCCGCAAGTCCCGCCAGATCATGGTGGGTAATGTGCCAGTTGGCGGCGATGCGCCGATTGCGGTGCAAACGATGACCAACACCGACAGTGGCGATGTCAAAGCGACGCTGAAACAAGTTTTGGCCGCAGCAGAGGCGGGGGCTGACATCGTGCGTATCTCGGCCCCAGACGTGGCCGCCACCACAGCCCTGCGAGAAATCACTAAAGAAAGCCCGGTGCCCATCGTCGCGGACATTCACTTTCACTACAAACGCGCCATCGAAGCCGCCGAGGCTGGTGCTGCATGTTTGCGCATCAATCCCGGTAATATTGGCGATGACACCCGCGTCAAAGAAGTGATCAAGGCCGCCAAGGACCATGGCTGTTCTATCCGGATTGGCGTTAACGCTGGTTCGCTTGAAAAACATCTGTTGGACAAATACGGCGAGCCTTGCCCGGATGCGATGGTGGAATCCGGTCTGGATCACATCAAGATTCTGCAAGATAACGACTTTCATAACTTCAAAATCAGCGTCAAAGCCTCGGACGTCTTCATGTCTGCGGCGGCTTATCAGCAATTGGCCGACGCCACTGATGCACCGATTCATCTGGGCATCACCGAGGCCGGGGGCTTTGTGTCCGGCACCATCAAGTCCGCCATTGGTCTTGGTCAGCTCTTGTGGATGGGCATCGGCGATACAATTCGCGTCAGCCTGTCGGCAGATCCAGTAGAAGAGGTCAAAGTAGGCTTTGAAATCTTGAAGTCTCTGGGTTTGCGCCATCGCGGTGTGAATATTATTTCTTGCCCAAGCTGTGCACGCCAAGGCTTTGACGTGATCAAAACCGTCGAGACTTTGGAAAAGCGCCTCGAGCACATCAAAACCCCAATGAGTCTGTCGATCATTGGCTGCGTGGTGAATGGCCCCGGCGAGGCTTTGATGACCGATGTGGGCTTTACGGGCGGCGGAGCTGGTTCAGGCATGGTCTATCTGGCTGGCAAGCAAAGTCACAAATTGTCCAACGACCAAATGGTGGACCACATTGTTGAACAAGTAGAGCTGAAAGCGGCTCAGATCGATGCCATCGCGGCAGAAGAAACCGCCTAGAAAAGGGGCTGACCTTTTGGTCAACCCCGCTACCAATCCAAAATTTTCTATATTTATCCGCGCTTTGCGTCGACAAGCTGACGCATCGCTTCGAGTGGCAGATAGCCCCGCAGCATTTCATCTTGCATCACAAATGTGGGTGTGCCCGAAATTTGCAGCCGCTGCGCCAATTGCCGGGTTTGCAGGATCTCACGAGACACCTCGTCGCTGTCCATATGATCCAGAACCTCGGCCGCATCAAATCCAAGCGAGCTGGCCAGGCGGCGCAATGTCACTTGGTTCACATCAGAGCGCAAACGGATCAACGCATCATTGGCGGCTTCATAGGCCGCATCGCCAAGTTTTTGCTTCACAGCGATGGCAAAGCGCGAACTGGCAGTCGAGGCCTCTCCAAGTATCGGGAATTCCTTTACGATAATGCGAATATTACCGTCGCTTTCCACAAGCTCTTTGACCTCGTCATGCGCCTTGCGACAATAGCCACAGCGGTAATCCACAAATTCGACCAAAGTGATGTCACCCTCGGGGTTTCCACCCACCCAGGAATAGCCATCGTCAAAGATATCTTGGGCATTCACCTGCACCATGGTGGCATCAGCAGACACCTGATTGGCGGCCTGTTGTTGTTCCAGCACATTAAAGGCTTCGACCAGAACTTCGGGCTGTTCGATCAAAAACGCCCGCACCTCGGCGCGAAAAATCGCGCGCTCTTCGTCTGTCATCTTGCCCAGATCCAATGCCTGCAACGGCAAGGCGCAAACGGCAAAGGCCGCGGCCATCAATGGGGTTCTCATGCTCAACTCCTACTTTTTCTTTTTTGCGGCGCGCTTGGCTGCCAAAATAATATCATCTGCCCGTCGCCAACCCGCCGATCCACGCGGCAACAGCCCGACAGCGCGTTTGGCCTGAATACCTGCATCTTTCATGCGGCCTTGCAAGGCATAACGTTCCGCCGTTGCCACCGCCGCCATGCCATTATTGCCAAGCTTGGCATAGGCAGACCCCAAGTCGCGCAAAATGCGGCTGTCGCGAAAATCCTGCCCGCGGGCTTTTTCCAGCACGCTCAGGGCTTTTTTGGTCTGACCCGTTGCCAACAATGCCCGCCCATAGCTGCCCAGACACAGCGCGTTGTGCGGGGCCAGATCCACTGCGCGTTTATAGGCTGCGACTGCGGGCTTACTATTGCGGCTTTCCATCAAGATCTGCCCCTTCAACTCGTATAAAAACGGGTCACGCGGGCGAAGTGCGATGGCTTGATCGATCGATGCCAAGGCTTTCTTGCTGTTGGATTGACGATGAAACATCACCGCTTCACGCATCAAACGGATGTCTTTGCTGGGGCTGGTCTTAAGCGTACGCTTTGTCCATTTGGGGCTGCGCATAAAGGCTGACAATTTGCCCTTTGCACGTTCATACCAATAGGTTGCATCCGGATTTGGCTTGGCTTTGCCCGCATGTGCCTTGGCGGCGGCTTTCGCCGCCCGCAAGCGATCACGCGTCAAAGGATGAGAGCGCACATAGGGGTCTTGGCGCGAGGTATTCAGCATTTCCTGACCGCGAAACATTTCAAACATATCAACGGCACCCTGGGTATCTGCGCCCGAACGCACCATATAGCCGATGCCTGATTTATCCGCCGAGGCTTCTTCGGCCCGCGTATGCGATAAAAACACCCGCTGCGCAGAGCTGGTGGCCCCTAATGCCAAACCTGCGCCCAGCTCGCTGTTGCCGCTGGCCGCCGCCGTCAATGCCGCCAGCGCAATGCCCAAACCTGCCACGGTGCGCGCGTTGCCAAAGTTTTGTTGCCGCCGCGCAATATGGCCATTTGCGATATGGGCCGCCTCATGGGCAATCACCGCCTGCAACATATGCGGGGTTTCAGTGCGCAGCAGCAGGCCAGAATGGATAAAGATGTGCTTATGATCGACAACAAAGGCATTTAACTTGCTGTCATTCACCACCAAAATGCGGACGGAACTGCCCAGCCCAGCCGCCGCCAAAATGGGCGCAGAAAGTCGCTGTAATGCATATTCAATATCCGGGTCGCGCAGCAAATTCACCGCCCGGGCCGGCAAAGATCCTAAAAATACAAAGACCAAGATCAAAGCTGCAAGCATCAGCTGTCGCAGATTGGTTGACGGAGAGATAAATTCGCGTTCAAAGGTCATGACGACAATAGGACGGAAAACCATGCGGAACTCAAGCCGAAGCCAAGTTGATCCCTTTATTGTGATGGACGTCATGGAGGCCGCGCGACAGGCCGAGGCAGCAGGACGCCATATAATACACATGGAAGTCGGCCAGCCGGGCACCCCAGCGCCGAAAAAAGCTCGGCAATATCTGGCCGATACCAAGCAGGATGACGCGCTTGGCTATACGGTTGCATTGGGCTTGCCAGCCCTGCGCAAACGCATTTCGCAGCTTTATGGCGAATGGTACAACGTGGATCTGGACCCAGACCGCGTTGTGGTCACTGCGGGGTCCTCTGCGGCCTTTCTGCTGTCGTTCACCGCCTTATTTGAGGCAGGCGACACCGTTGCGATTGGTGCGCCGGGCTATCCCAGCTATCGCCAGATCCTAAAAGCGCTGTCGTTAAAGCCACTGGACCTGCCAGCGGCGCCTGAAAACCGGATGCAACCGGTGCCCGCCGATTTTGCTCATCTTGATATCCAAGGCCTTTTGGTCGCGTCCCCCGCCAATCCTACCGGCACCATGCTGGATCGCCCAACGCTGTCGACCCTGATCGACGCCTGCCAAGACAAAGGTGCGGCCTTTATCAGCGACGAAATCTATCATGGCATTGAATACGATGCCAAAGCCGTCACCGCGCTTGAGGTGACCGACAATTGTTATGTCATCAACTCGTTTTCAAAATACTTCAGCATGACCGGTTGGCGGGTAGGATGGATGGTTGTGCCACAAAACCACGTGCGCACCATCGAACGTCTGGCCCAAAACATGTTTATTTGTCCGCCACATGCCTCGCAGGTCACTGCTTTGGCCGCGATGGATTGCACTGATGAGTTACAGGCCAATATGGCGGTCTATACTGAAAACCGTCGTTTGATGCTGTCGGGCTTGCCCAAAGCCGGGTTTCACAAATTTGCCCCGCCTGATGGGGCATTTTATGTCTATGCAGATGTCAGCGATTTCACCAGTGACAGCCGGGCCTTTGCTGCCGAGATTTTGGAAGAGGTCGGGGTGGCTGTAACACCGGGGCTTGATTTTGATCCGGTACGTGGGGCAGGGACCTTGCGGTTCTCTTACGCCCGCTCCACCGCAGACATCGCCGAAGGCCTTGAGCGGCTCGCCGCCTTTATGCGCGCACGCGGTCATATCTAAGTATCCCTGCCTGCAAAGCTGCCTTATGCTGATGGCACTCAAATTAAGTATTGGTTCATGCGTAAAATTCTTTTCTTCGTGGCAATGATCTGGGCAAGCAGCCTGCAAGCACAAGATTTCAGCGGTTTGGCACGTGTCGATCCGGCCGCGTCTTCCATCACCGAGGCCCGCAAAGGCGGCGTAGAGATTTCACTGGCATTGTCTCAGGGCATTCCGTGGCGTTTGTTCACATTAGATGCGCCAAAGCGCTTGGTGGTTGATTTTCGCGAAGTGGACTGGCGCGGCGTCGACGCCGCAACTTTGATCCAAACAGACCGCGTGACCGATCTGCGCATGGGTGGGTTTCGCCCCGGCTGGAGCCGCATGGTCATGGATCTGCCCAAACCCATGACCGTGACCAGCGCCGGCATGGCAGTGAACGACGAGAATGGTACAGCCGCTTTGACAATCACATTGCTGCCTGCCACCGAAGCCGATTTTGCTGCGCAGTCCGGCACGCCAAATGATCCACGTTGGGATCTGCCCAAACCCAGCGTTGCGCCGCGCGAACCCTTTGCCATCGAAACCGGCTGGGAGCACACCGTTGTCGTGCTGGATCCAGGCCACGGCGGCGTAGATCCTGGGGCAAAACATAATAACACTTTGGAAAAAGACCTGATGCTGCGTTTTGCCCGCGAAATCCGCGACACCCTGCGCCGCACCGGGGAATTCGAGGTCATTCTGACCCGCGACGACGACAGCTTTGTGTCGCTCGAAGGCCGCGTGGCCAAGGCTCATGAGGCGCGCGCAGATATATTTATTTCCCTGCACGCAGATGCCATCCTCGAAGGCAACGCCCATGGCGCAACCGTCTATACCCTATCTGAAACCGCCAGCGATGCCGCCTCGCAATACCTTGCAGAGCGCCACGACCGCTCTTCGGTCTTGGCGGGCATTGATTTGACAGGCACGGATGACACCATTGCCAATATTCTGCTGGATCTCGTGCGTCAGGAAACCAACCCCAGATCCGAGCGTCTGGCAAAGGCCATGGTGCTGGGCATGCAGGGCTCAGTTGGTAAATTGAACAACAAACCCTATCGCAGGGCCGGGTTTTCGGTGCTCAAAGCCGCAGACATTCCGTCAGTACTGATCGAGGTTGGCTTTATGTCGTCCAAACGTGATCTGGCCAATTTAAAAAACCCGGAATGGCGCCAAAGACTGGCTGATGGCATTCGCGACGGGTTGCAGGCCTGGGTGATTGCCGACAAAGCCGCCAAAGCATTGGTGCGCCAATAGCATCTACATTTCGCAAAACCGGCGAAAATCAGCGCGTCACCAACCACCTTGTGTTTTGACCCCCTTGGGCGCAAGCGATATAGACAGGGGGTATCGAACCGGGGGCCTCTGTGCTGAAATTCATTCTATCCTTTTTTGGCAGCATCTTCACATTGGTGACAATGGGCTGTGCCGTCGTAGCTCTGTCGGTCGGTGCGGTGTTTTATATCTATGGAAAAGACCTGCCCAGTCACGAGGCATTGGCACAATATCGCCCGCCGACAATCAGCCGGATTTATTCCGGCGAAGGGCGTATCATCGATGAATTTGCCCGCGAACGCCGTTTGTTTGTGCCCGCCGAGGAAATCCCGCCTCTGGTCAAACAGGCCTTTATTTCCGCCGAAGATAAAAACTTTTATACCCACAAGGGCTATGATCCGCGTGGCATGGTGTCCGCTGCCCTTGATGCCGCCCGCGGTGCCCGTTTGCGCGGTGCATCCACCATCACCCAACAGGTGATGAAAAACTTTTTGCTGTCAGGAGACAGGTCTGCCGAACGCAAAATCAAAGAACTGATTTTGGCCTCGCGCGTTGAAGGCGTCTTAAGCAAAGACAAAATCCTGGAACTCTACCTCAACGAAATTTTTCTGGGGCAAAACTCTTTCGGGGTGGCCGCGGCCGCACAGACCTATTTCAACAAAACCCTGTCACAGCTGGAACCACACGAAGCCGCCTATCTGGCAACGCTGCCGAAAAAACCGTCAAACCTGCATCCGGTACGCCACAAAGAAGCCGCCGTCGGGCGCCGTAATTTTGTGCTCAAAGAGATGAAGGAGAACGGCTATCTATCCGAAGCTGCCTATACAGCCTCATTGGATCAACCACTGTTGTCGGTGCAAAACGGCGACTACGCCAGCTTCAAAGCCGCCTTGCCACCGCGTGATTATTTCACCGATGAAATCCGCCGTCAGCTCAGCCGTGATTTTGGCGAAGAAGAGTTCTTTTCTGGCGGCATGGCCGTGCGCGCCACAATTGATCCTGAATTGCAGGATGTGGCAGCACAGGCCCTGCAACACGCGCTGGAAAAATATGACCGAAGCCAAGGCATCTGGCGCGGCACCGGAAAAACCATTCCTGCGGATCAGCTGACCACAGAAGAAGACTGGCGGGCAGCCTTAAGCAACGTCACCGTGCCGCGTGATGTAAATGTTGATGGCGAATGGTTCCCGGCAGTGGTGTTAAGCGTCGGCAAAAACGACGCCCGCATTGGCATTGAAAGCGTCGGAGAAGACGAAGACGGGCATTTCATCACCGCCAAAGACGTCACATGGGCGCGCAAAAAGCTGGCTGATGGCACGCTGGGCCGCAAAGCAAAAGTTGCCGGTGATTTGCTAGAGGTCGGCGAAGTGGTGCTGGTGCGCGCCATGACCAAAGACAGCGACGGCAGCTTTATCCGCTGGACCCTGCGCCAAATCAGCGAAGTGCAAGGCGGCTTTATGGCGATGGACGTCAACACAGGCCGCGTCATTGCCATGCAAGGTGGCTTTTCTTATCAAAACTCGGTGTTCAACCGCGCCACCCAAGCCCGTCGTCAACCCGGTTCCAGCTTTAAACCCTTTGTCTATGCCTCAGCACTCGACAGCGGCTATACCCCCGCGACCATCGTGATTGACGCCCCGATTGAAATCAACACGCCACAGGGTCTGTGGCGGCCGCGCAATTCGTCTAATAAGTTTTACGGCCCAACACCGCTGCGCACCGGTATCGAATTCTCGCGAAACCTGATGACCATTCGACTGGCCCAAGAGGTCGGCATGGACGTGGTCGCGGACTATGCCCGACGCTTTGGCGTTTATGATGACATGGGGCTGTATCTGGCCAACTCGTTGGGATCCGAAGAAACCACATTGTTCAACATGGTCTCGGCCTATGCGATGTTTGCCAATGGCGGCGAACGCGTGGAACCCACTTTGGTGGATCGCGTCCAGGACCGCTTTGGCAAAACCATCTATCGCCATGATCAGCGCGACTGTGCCGAATGCCTAAGCCCGGCCATTGAAACCGACCGCGCGCCCAAAGTGGTTTCCAACCGCGAACGTGTCATGGACGCCATCACCGCCTATCAGCTGACCTCGATGATGCGCGGCGTTGTAGATCGTGGCACGGCCAGCGCGGCAATCGATTTGCCGGTGCCCGTGGCCGGTAAAACCGGCACCACCAACGAGGCGCGCGACGTTTGGTTTGTTGGCTTTACCAACACCATGGTTGCGGGCTGCTATATCGGTCACGACCAGCCGCGCCCCCTGGGACGTGGCACCTTTGGCGGCAACACATGTGGTCCGGTGTTTCAGGAATTCATGCAGGCGGCGATCAAAAAATATGGGGCCGGTAAATTCCGCGTGCCAGTGGGTGGCCAGTTCATCAAGATCGACCGCTTTACTGGCGCGCGCCTGGCCAATGACGCCAGCGGGGCCAGTGTCGTGGCCGAATACTTCCGTCTTGGCGAAGAACCAATCTTTGGTGTCGCCTTTGATGGTGGCTTTGCCATGGGGTCAAACCTGCCACTGTTTGATGATCTGCAGGATCAGGGCCAATCGGTCACCACCTCGACGGGGCGCACCACGGTTGTAGGACCAAAGGCGTCGTTTGGCACGCTCAGTTCTGGTGGTCTTTATTAATCCAATTCAGTGATAATCGCGGCAAAGGGCAGGGTGATCTTGCCCACCGCTGATCTGTGGTCTATCACCCAGATCTGAAACGAATGACGGGAATGTCCTATGCGTGCCGAGGTCCAGAATGCGGTTGGCGAAATCGAAAAATCAATCGAGCTGCTAAAACAACGTCTAGACTGGGAAACCGCGGAATTCCGTCTCGAAGAATTCAACGCCCGTGTCGAAGACCCCAACCTGTGGGACGACGCCGCTGCGGCGCAAAAACTGATGCGCGAACGCCAAACTCTGGTGGATGCCATCGACAACGTCAAAGCTTTGGCCACCGATCTGTCCGACAATATCGAAATGATCGAATTGGGCGAGATGGAAGACGACGCCGAAGTGGTTGGCGACGCGGAAAAAGCGATTTTCACGCTGAAAACCACCGCCGCAGAAAAAGAACTCGAAGCGCTGCTGAACGGCGAAGCCGATAGCAACGATACGTTTTTGGAAATCAACTCTGGGGCTGGGGGCACTGAAAGCTGTGACTGGGCCTCTATGCTGGCGCGCATGTATGTGCGGTGGGCTGAAAAGCGCGGCTATACGGTCGAGCTGCAATCGATGACCTCGGGCGAAGAAGCCGGCATCAAATCCGCCGCCTATAAGATCACCGGGCACAATGCCTATGGCTGGCTCAAATCGGAATCTGGCGTGCACCGTTTGGTGCGCATTTCGCCCTTTGACAGCGCCGCCAAACGCCACACTTCCTTTAGCTCGGTCTGGGTCTATCCGGTGGTAGACGACAACATCGACATCGAAGTGAACCCGGCAGATATCCGCATCGACACTTACCGCTCTTCTGGGGCGGGTGGCCAGCATGTGAACACCACCGATTCCGCCGTGCGCATCACCCACAACCCAACCGGCATTGTGGTGACCTCTTCTGAGAAATCACAGCACCAGAACCGCGACATCGCAATGAAAGCTTTGAAATCAAGGCTTTATCAACAAGAACTAGACCGCCGTAACGCCGCGATCAACGAAGCACATGAGAACAAAGGCGACGCAGGTTGGGGCAACCAGATCCGGTCTTATGTGCTGCAGCCATACCAGATGGTGAAAGATTTGCGCACCAACCACGAGACCTCAGATACCAAAGGCGTGTTGGATGGCGATCTGGATGGCTTTATGGCCGCCACGCTGGCGATGGATGTCTCCGGCAAAAGCCGCGCTGACGCCCAGGGCGAGTGACCTAATAGACGTAGTGCGGGGGCTTTGCCCCCAACGTTGAAATTGCATTTCACCGTTTCCCCCAGAGTATTTTTAGAAATGTGAAGCCGTAGGCAATCTTGCCGAGGGCTCTGGCCAAATAGGGCTTGATCAGGCGTGGCTTTCTTCGCTTAATGGGGCGGCGTGAACATATATTTGGGAGGCATGTATGAACGAGGCACCCATTGCAGGTGTGCCCGAGTTGGGCTCAGTGGATGTATCAACCCTTGGCAAAGCACTTAGGCTTGGATGGCAAGATTTTCGCGCAGAACCCATGTACGGCCTTTTATTTGGTGTGTTTTATGCGCTTGGCGGCTGGGCGATTTCCTGGATCACCTATGTGACCGGCCAAAGCTATTGGCTGGTGTTTGCCGCCATCGGTTTTCCGCTGCTTGGCCCTTTTGCCGCCGTGGGCCTGTATGAGGTGTCCCATCGCCGGCAAATTGGTCAAAGCTTTTCCCCCGGTGACATCTTTGGCGTGGTGCTGCATCAGCGCAAACGTCAGTTGCCCTCTATTTGTACCATCATCGTAATCATCTTTATGTTCTGGTTCTTTCTGGCACATATGATCTTTGCCCTGTTTCTGGGCCTGACCACGATGACCAATATCTCGACCAGCCTCGAGATCTACACCTCGGGGAATGGGTTGATGATGTTGGCATTTGGCACAGTGGTGGGCAGTGGCTTTGCGCTGATACTCTTTATGCTGACGGTGTTTTCCCTGCCGATATTGCTGGACCGCGAGGTGGATTTTATGACTGCCATCATCACCAGTTTTCAAACCGTACAGCGCAATTTCATCGTTATGTTGGGCTGGGGTATACTGCTGTCGGTGGTGACATTCCTGGCGATGCTGCCCGCGTTTTTAGGCCTGCTGGTGGCTTTGCCGTGGCTGGGGCATGCGAGCTGGCACATCTATGCGCTAAGCAAAGTATAAAAAAGGGCGCCGAAGCGCCCAATTCATCCGTATTTTCAGGTACTTACTCTGCGCCGCGCGCCAGGGCAGCAACCCCGGTGCGGGCCACTTCCTGCAGGCCAAGCGGGCGCATCAAATCTGCAAAGGCATCAATTTTTTCCGGCGCACCGGTGATTTCAAACACAAAGCTTTCCAGCGTTGTGTCCACGACATTGGCGCGGAAAATATCCGCCAATCGCATGGCTTCGACGCGTTTGTCGCCTTGGCCAGACACTTTGAACAACCCAAGCTCACGCTCGACAGAGGGGCCTTCAACGGTCAGGTCATGCACTTCGTGTACAGGCACGATCCGACCCAGTTGGGCTTTGATCTGTTCGATGATCTGCGGCTTACCTGTGGTGACAATAGTGATGCGCGACTGGTGACCGGTGTGGTCAACTTCAGCCACTGTCAGGCTTTCAATGTTGTAGCCACGACCAGAAAACAGGCCAATGACACGCGCCAAAACCCCAGGTTCGTTGTCCACAACGACGGCCAGAGTATGGGTTTCCTGCACGTCCGAAAAATTCGGGCGCAGGTTATAAGCAGAGTGGCTAGTGGAGCCTTTTTTGATTTTCAATGCAGCCATTATCTCTCTCCTTACACCAGAACCGCGCCGCCGGTTTCGATGGCACCCTTGGTGGATGCATCGCCCAGCAACATTTCGTTATGCGGCTTGCCTGATGGGATCATCGGGAAGCAGTTTTCATGCTTTTCAACCAGGCAATCAAAGATCACCGGACCATCATAATTAACCATTTCCATGATCGCATCGTCCAGATCGGCTGGGTCAGAACAGCGAATGCCCTTGGCCCCAAAGGCTTCGGCCAACTTCACAAAATCAGGCAGCGCTTCGGACCAGCTGTGGCTATAGCGTTCGCCATGCAGCAATTCCTGCCACTGGCGCACCATGCCCAGACGTTCATTGTTCAGGATGAACTGCTTGACGGGCAGACGGAATTGGGTTGCTGTGCCCATTTCCTGCATGTTCATCAACCAGCTTGCCTCGCCAGCCACATTCACCACCAAGGCATCTTTGTGGGCCATCTGCACGCCAATCGAGGCCGGAAAGCCGTAGCCCATAGTGCCAAGACCACCCGATGTCATCCAACGATGCGGATCGTCAAAATTCAGGTATTGAGCGGCCCACATCTGGTGCTGGCCCACTTCGGTAGTGATATAGCGATCCATGCCACGGGTCAGCTCTTCGAAACGTTGAAGCGCATATTGTGGTTTAATAATAGAGCCTTCTTGCTTGAAGCTCAGGCAATCAACAGCCTTCCATTCGGCAATTTGTGCATGCCACTTGGCCAGGCCTTCTTTGTTGGTCTTGCGGCCGCGAGCCTTCCAGACTTTCAACATGTCTTCCAAAACATGGGCCACATCCCCGACAATGGGGATGTCCACACGGATCACTTTGTTGATCGAGCTTGGGTCAATGTCGATATGCGCCTTTTTCGAATTTGGCGAAAAGGCCGAAATCAAACCGGTGATGCGGTCATCAAACCGTGCACCAACGTTGATCATCAGATCACAGTCATGCATTGCCATATTGGCTTCGTACAGACCATGCATGCCCAACATGCCCAGCCAGTTCTTACCCGAGGCCGGATAGGCGCCCAGTCCCATCAAGGTCGAGGTGATCGGGAAATCGGTGCCGTCCACCAATTCGCGCAATAGCTGGCTGGCAGCCACACCGGAATTGATAACGCCGCCACCGGTGTAAAACACCGGGCGCTCTGCGGTTTCCATCAGGGCAACCAGTTCGGTGATCTCGGTGATATCGCCTTTCAGCTGCGGTTGATAATGGTCAACGCGGGCTTTCTTGGGCTCGGTATAAGTGCCGCTGGCAAACTGTGTGTCTTTTGGAATATCAACCAACACCGGGCCAGGGCGTCCAGAGCGCGCCACATGAAAGGCCTGATGCAAGGTTTCTGACAATGTGTCTGTTTCCTTGGCCAGCCAGTTATGCTTGGTGCAGGGGCGGGTGATACCAACGGTATCCGCCTCTTGGAAGGCATCAGACCCAATCATAAATGTTGGCACCTGACCAGAAATCACCACGATTGGAATGGAATCAAGCAAGGCATCCGTCAGGCCAGTCACCGCATTTGTCGCGCCAGGACCAGAAGTCACCAAAGCAACGCCGACTTTACCTGTTGAACGCGCATAGCCTTCGGCCGCATGCACAGCGGCCTGTTCGTGGCGCACCAGAATGTGACGAATATCGTTCTGCTGAAAAATCTCATCATAGATCGGCAGGACAGCGCCGCCTGGGTAGCCAAAGACTGTGTCCACACCCTGATCCTTCAGAGCTTGAACCACCATTCCTGCGCCGGTCATTTGACGTGTCATCTGTCTCTCCGTTTACATCGCCTTTGATACAAAAAAGCCCCCGAAATTTTCGAGGGCGCATGGTTTCCAATATGGGTTCCCGTTACCGGGCCATGCGCCTAAATCCGACAATCACGACTAGATCGTTCATCTCAAGAGTCCTCTTTGCGTTAACGGGACACTATTTCTGTGCAAAAGGGGCGTCAACCGGCAATTGAAGAAAAAATATGTCGCACGTCACTTTTTTTCTTTCCATTTGTTGCGCAAACCAGTGATTTCGCCAAATTTTATCAAAAACGCGGTCAGAATCACACGTTTTGCCCGGTCCCCGAGGAATTCCGCGCTAAATGCCAAGTCCGGTGCCCTGTACCACGCCATGTTCAATTGCATAGCGGGTCAGGCCAGCGGTCGAGCTGATGTCGAGTTTACGTTTGATATTCTTGCGATGGGTTTCCACCGTGCGCACCGAAATATTCAGCTCAAGTGCAACTTCCTTGTTCGACTTGCCCTGCGCCAGCTGCAACAAAACCGTCTGTTCGCGGCTGGTCAACTGCTCGCGCTTTTCTTCGCCTTCTTCCGGTTCCAACGACCCTTTGGCACCAGTGCACAAATACCGCTCGCCACGCATCACCGTGTCAATTGCAGTTTTGATCTCATCGGTTGGCACGTCTTTCAAGACATAGCCACGCGCCCCATGACTCAGGGCGGTTGAAATATACTCAGGGCTGTCATGCATCGTCAAAATCAGAATATGCGTGTCAGGTTTGCTTTCCAGAATGATCTCGGTTGCCGTCAGCCCACCAAGATCCGGCATGTTCAAATCCATCAACACCACATCAACGTCATTGTTTTTCAAATACCCGATGGCTTCGCGTCCATTGCTTAAGGTCGCCAAGACTTCCAAATCATCAAAGCTCTCCAATATAGACTGGATCCCTTCGGCCACCATTGGGTGGTCGTCCACAATCACCACTCTGGTGCGCTCACTCATGACGGGGCCTTTCGTTTGACGTCGCCATCCTGTTCCGGTGGCAAAAGCTGGCTAAGCGGGATATCCGCGACGATCACGGTCCCGGTATTATTGGAGAAAATCCGCAAATCACCATTCATTTGTTCGATACGTTCTTGCATGTTGCGCAGCCCCAGACCGCCCAGATTGGCAGAGTTCTTTGATTTCACCGACGATATGCCACGTCCATTATCACTGATACGCATTGTGGCACCGCGCTTATGTCCACGCAAATCAATAGAGACCTCGGTCGCGCCAGCGTGGCGTTCAATATTGGTCAGCGCCTCTTGCGCCACCCGGTATAATGAAAATTTAGCCTCTGGATTCAGACGATTACGGAAGACAACAGTTTTAAACTTAGTCTCAATCCCAGTGCGTTCGCTAAAATCTTCGGTCAACGCTCGCAACGCAGGCCCCAGACCGAGATCATCCAAAATTCCCGGTCGTAGATCGCGCGAAATGCGACGCACCTCATGGATCGCCGTATTCAAATGCTCCATGCCTCGATCCAGTGTCTCACTGGCCCGGCCATCTCCCGACACGATCCGGCGACGCGCCATGTCCAAAGCGTAACGCACCCCAACCAGAATCTGCGAGATGCCATCATGTAATTCGCGCGCCACACGGCCGCGCTCTTCTTCTTGCGCGTCAAACACCCGCTGCGTCAGCTTTTTCAGCTTGGCATCCGCAAGCCGTCTTTCGCGAATATTGATCACCAGCCCCGACAGGAAAACCAGCAACAGCGCTGCCAGAGTAATCGCCCCGATATACAGGAATGTCCGCTGCACGCGCGCCTCTACTTCTGCGCGGGCGGCCGCGGTCGTGCGCAAGATGTCGTCGATAAAAACGCCGGTTCCAACGGCCCATCTCCAGCTCGGAAACGACGTCACATAAGAGATCATATGCGCTTCTTCGCCGGTTGATGGTTTGGGCCACAGGTGCTCGACATAACCAGCCCCCTGACGCGCCGTATCTATGAAATCAGCCACAACCGACGTGCCATCCGAATCACGCATACCAACCCAGTTCTTATTGATCAGATGAGTCTGGCGCGGAGAAACCAGGTTCTTGCCGTCATAATCATAAACAAAGAAAAATCCTTCGTCGCCATAGATCATCGCCGACAGAATTTGCATCACTTGTTGCTTGGCATTTTCGTCATTTGGGGCCGCATTCCCATAGATAAAATAAAACCCGTTACGTGCTTGAGTTACATAGTTTTTTAACTCATCTTTCTTGACCGAAATCAGCTGATTTTCCAGCGCTTTGATTTCACGTTCCGCCAGGGCACGAGACTGGTTGGCAACCAGAATAGAGATCGCTGCAACCGCCATGATCAAGGGCAGGGTTGCAAGCAAAAACAGCTTCTGTCCGTAAGACAGCTTTATGTTGCGAATAAGGTCACGCATGGACGATTCGAATAGGGCTTCTGCATCACGAATCATAGCGCGAATTTTAAATCTCCCCGCAAATATTGCGCAAAAAACTTAAGTAAATCCCTTGGTTTGCGCCAAATACACAGGATATCTATACCTTTCTACGTAGTTGTAGGTATTCCTTCGCAGCCCATGCATAGCTAGGCTTTCCTTACTCGAAACGGTCCGCTCATCCACCTGTCACAGGGTAGATGCAGCTCTATATTCTGGGAGGATACTTAATGGATCGTCGTTCATTCCTAAAAACATCAGCACTTGGTGGCACCGCAGCAGCGGCCACAACTTTGGCAGCTCCGGCATACGCCCAAGGCAAACGCACATTGACCATGGTGACCTCATGGCCACGTGGCTTTGCTGTTCTGGATGATGCTGCAAGCTATATGGAAACCATGGTTTCCGAAATGTCCGGTGGGTCTTTGACCATCGACAAGAAAGCGCCAGGCGAACTGGTTGGTGCGCTCGAAGTCTTTGACGCGGTGACATCCGGCCAGGCCGACATGTATCACTCTGCCGACTATTACTTCATTGGCCAGCACCCAGCCTATGCTTACTTCACAGCGGTTCCATTTGGTGGCACAGCCCAAGAAGTCAGCAACTGGTACTACCATGGCGGTGGTGAGCAGCTGCATGACGAGCTGGGCTCGATCTTCAACCTCAAAGGCCTGCTGGCAGGTAATTCTGGTTCCCAATCCGGCGGCTGGTTCCGCAAAGAAATCAACTCCGCAGCAGATTTTAACGGTCTTAAGTTCCGTATGCCGGGTCTGGGCGGCAAAGTTCTGGGTAAGCTGGGCGCATCTGTTCAAAACATCCCAGGCGGCGAACTCTACCAAGCGCTGTCCTCCGGTGCTCTTGACGGTCTAGAGTGGGTTGGCCCAATGGCCGACGAACGCGCCGGCTTCCAAGAAGTCGCGAAAGTCTACTACACAGCGGGTTTCCACGAGCCGGGCTCTGCACTGTCTTCCTCCGTCAACCTTGACGTCTGGAACGAGCTGTCTGACCAGCACAAAGCGATCCTGCGCTATGCGTCGATGGCAACCACACAGTTCCAGCTGGCAGAAACCCTTGCAAACAACGGTGCCGCGCTGGCGCGTCTGCAAGCGCAGGGCGTTAAAACCATGCAATTCTCTGATGATGTTTGGGATGCATTTGGTGCCGCTTCCAAAGAAGTCATGGATGAAAACATGGGCGACGAACTCTTCGCCAAAATCCGTGCGTCCTTTGAAACATCGCTGGCAACTTCGGCCTCTTGGATCAACAAATCCGATGGCTACTATGTTCAACAGCGTGTGCGTGTTCTGGGCGGCTAAGCCAATCATTCTCTCAAAGTGGCTCCGGGAAACCGGGGCCATTTTTCGATTTTTGATCATGCAAAAATACACGCATGACAGAACAAAAATCGGCACACAGACCTTCAGGGGGACATCATGCAAGACTCTGGCGCGGCCAGCATAGGGCAGATTCTTTCCGCCCTTGGGGATGGTATTGTCTTGGCAATACAAAACATCCTCATGGCATTTGTAAATATTGCCTACGCCATTTCGCACCCACAACTTTGGCTGGATTGGAGCCAAAAAGAATCCATCATGCGCTTTGTCTATTATGGCGGCTCGGTCGAGTTCTTTTTCGCCATTTTCACCATCTTCTTGGTTGTCACAGCGATCGGGCTTTGGAAAAATAGCGTACTTTGGATCATCGTTCGCGGCCTGGAAGCCATGGCCAATACCATCGGGCGCTTCTTTGCCTGGGCGGGCCTGTTGATGGTCCTGCAACAGATTATCATCGTCTTTATGCAGCGTATTTTCACCCGGCCAGATATTGTGTTTGGCTTTGGAATTCCGCTTCAATTTGACATCAGCTGGTATGCCGAAGAACTCAAGCTTTACAACGCTTTAATCGTCGCTCTTTGCGCAACTTACGCCTTTGTTCAGGGCTCGCATGTGCGTGTTGATCTGGTCTATGCGGCCGTCAGCTACCGCACCCGCAAAATCATCGATATGTGTGGTTCGATCCTGTTCATGATGCCCATGGCTGTGATGGTTTGGTTGTATGGCTGGTACTTTATGTGGCGCCACCTGATCGTGCCAAAGCCCTCTGCCAGTGACACGCTGGAACGGCTTCTGCTGAAATCCCGCGCTCTGCGCTGGAATGTGGAAACCATCGGCTTTTCGCCCAACGGATTTACCGCATATTTCATCTTCAAAGTTCTTCTCGTGGCATTCGCAGGTCTCGTCTTCTTGCACGCCATAGCCTTCTTTTACCGCTCCTATCTGGAATTGGTCGAAGGCGAAGAAAGCGAAGGCAAATATCTTGACCGCGATACGCTCGGTGAAGGTGAAGAAGCCTTCGAAGGCACACACTGAGGTAGGGGACAAAACCAATGTTATTCGGACTTGATGGGGTCGAGATCGGCCTGATTATCGTCTTCCTCTGCCTATTCGGAGGAATCCTTTCCGGTTTCCCCGTGGCATTCGCCATTGGCGGGGCAGGGATCATATCTTTCGGGATTATCGCAGCGCTTGATAGCGCGGGTATTCTCATTCACCAAGCCATCGATACAGCCTCACCGCTGTATAATGATTTGCTTTCACAGGGTGTCAAAGCTGACACCATATCAACGTTCAGATACCCGGATTTGCCCAGAATTGCAGAACCGATCTTTGCCAGCGGTTGGGAAACCGCAATGGACCGTAACCTGTCGTTCATCGTAAACCGTATGAACGAACGTGTTCTGGCCGGACAATCTATTGAAACGCTTTTGGCTGTTTTGATGTTTGTTCTGATGGGTATCACCCTTGAGCGTTCTAAAATTGCGAACGACCTGCTGACAACAATGGCACGCGTCTTTGGGCCGCTTCCCGGCGGTCTGGCGGTTTCGGTTGTGGTTGTGGGCGCATTCCTTGCGGCCTCAACTGGCATCGTCGGTGCCACTGTTGTCACCATGGGTCTGCTCAGCCTGCCGACCATGCTGCGCCACAACTATTCGCCGGAACTGGCGACAGGCGTGATTGCAGCCTCCGGCACGCTGGGTCAGATTATTCCACCCTCAATCGTGATTGTTCTTTTGGGAACTTTAGCGGGCGATCTCTATTCCTCTGCACAAGAGGCACGCGCCCAAGTGGCGGGCTGTACAGATGCTTTGACCTATCTGGGGGAACCTGCGGTTGTCTCTGTTGGGACATTGTTTCAGGCCGCGCTGGTGCCGGGCATCATGTTGGCCTTGCTTTATGGCCTTTATGCCTTTGGCTATGCGATGTTTAACCCAAGCAAAGCTCCGGCGGTTCAGTTTTCAGGCACAGCAGGCGAAACAACCACGCGTAACGAAAAACTCACCTGGTACCTTGCGGCTCCAATTGTGTTGATCGGTGGTTTAATTGCGTTGAATTCGTTCAACGTGGTCGGCAGCCAAAACATTGTGGCCAATACCTTTACCGACATCGGAGAATCCGCAAGTTTGCGCACCAATGTTGGCGAAGAATGCAAAGTCTCTATGATCGAACTGCATGGTCAGGCCGCATGGGACGCCGCTATGATCGAAGCTGAAAAGATCGAATCTGAGGGTGGCGTGCAGCAATCGCGCAAGCTGACAGACGAAGAACGTGTTGCGGACTTCCAAGCTCAGGTTGATGCGGCGGCACCGATTGGCACAGGCCTGGCGATTGGCTTTGTTTTGCTGGCGCTGGTGATGACCACGGCACGCGGCATGGCACCAACAGCCGATCACAAAGCAACTTATATCGGTCTTACAGGCGTTGTCTTGGCACTGCTGTTTGACATCCTGTTTGTCTCGCCAACCACAACCTCTGGCCAGATGTTCCTGATCATCGCAATCCCATTGGGACTTGCTTTGTATGGCGCAAAATACTGCACTCAGATCCTTGGCAAAAACGAGATCCTCCGGGTTGTCTTTCCACCATTGGTTCTGATTGTGGCTGTGCTTGGCTCTATCTTGGGCGGCATCACCAACCCAACGCCTGCAGCGGCACTAGGGGCAGGGGGTGCGATCCTACTGGCGGCTTACCGCAAGCTTCAGGAAGAACAGAAATCCGGCAAGGTTGTTCTACAAGCCTCGTTTGCGATCGTGATCATGATCTTGGTTGGCATCAACTTTGATTTGCGCATCAACCAAGCCGATGTTTCCTTTGAAAACTGGGTGGCCTTTATCGTGGCTTACGGGTCTTACCTGTTTGCGATGTTTGGCTTGATCTACAGCTGCTGGGTTCTGTTCCGCAACGCGGTCCTGCCTCCGATTGTACGGGAAACCGCCAAGGTCACCTCTATGGTGTTCACCATCCTGATTGGGTCACAAATCCTCAATCTCGTAGTGATCTCTTTTGGCGGCGAACATTACATTCAACAATTCCTGCGCTCGTTTGACAACGAATTCACGGTTTTCCTGATTGTTATGTTGGTCCTGTTCTTCTTGGGCTTTGTGCTCGATTTTCTCGAGATCATCTACATTGTGATCCCCATCGTCGGGCCCGTTATCTATGGGGGCACCTTCGATCCAAAGTGGGTCACAATCATGATTGCGGTGAACTTGCAGACGTCGTTCCTGACACCACCCTTTGGCTTTGCGCTGTTCTATCTGCGCGGTGTTGCCCCGTCCAGCGTGACCACACGCCATATCTACCGCGGCATCCTGCCATTTGTGTTGATCCAGGTACTTGGTCTGGCGATCCTTTGGTTCTTCCCATCGATCGTCACCATCCTGCCGGCGCTCATCGGCAACTGATCTCAGACTTTTATCAAAGCAAAAGGGCCCCAATTGGGGCCCTTTTTTTTCGCAATTTTCAGATTTGCAAAAATAAACTAAACCGGATTAGCGAGGCACTTTTTGGGCGTTGGGCAGCGAAATATTGGCCACCTGTTCGGCAATCGGCGCGCTGCTGGCCGGGACATTAATCTTGCTGTTTTTATCTTGCTTTTGAATAGCTTGCCAGCGACCGTGCAAGTGAACTTCCAGGCCAGAAAACCGCGCTTTATAGCCCATCTTGTCGCTGCCGGGCACCCAGTACCCCAGATACACATAAGGCACACCGATTTCACGCGCGATGCGGATGTGATCGAGTATCAAGTAAGTGCCCAAAGATTGCCGCGGTAGATCCGGCCGGAAAAAACTATAGACCATGCTGATGCCATCTTCCAAAACATCGGTCAGGCTCACGGCCGTCAATGCGCTATCCTGTCGGTCATTATACTCAATGACCCGCGAGCGGATTGGCGTCTCTTCGATCATGGCTGCAAATTCAAACACATCCATATCGGCCATGCCACCATCGGCGTGACGGGCATCCAGATAGGTGCGAAACAGGTCAAACTGATCTTCAGTGGCCCAGGGGGACGATGCCCGGCGTTTCAAATGCGCGTTGCGCTTGGCCACACGCCGCTGGCTTTTGCTTTCCGTAAATCGCCGCACATCGATCCGCGCAGACAAGCAAGAGGCACATTCCGTACACGACGGGCGGTACAACACATTCTGCGAGCGACGAAACCCTTGCTGTGACAGCGAGTCATTCAGCGCCTGCGCATCATCTCCTTGCAAGGCCGTAAACAGTTTGCGCTCCATCTTACCCTCAAGATAGGGGCAAGGCTGCGGAGCGGTCACATAAAACTGTGGAGCAAGAGGGAGTGAATGACGCATATGGGCCGTTTTGTTGTTCTAAGCTTTCAAACCTTAGCAACGCGACGGCCCTAGGCCAAGAGAAATGCAGCTTAGAAACGTGCCGCACGGTTGATTGCAACAGTCCCCATCACGTGATCGGTCAGGCCTTGGGACCGCGCGGTCGTCAGCATCATGACAATCGAAATGATCTGCAAAACGGGAAAAGACACCGAAACGCTGTATCCCAGCGTGTGTAAAAACGCATGTCCCAGTTCAAAACGCGCGCCATCCTGGGTGCGCATTTCAATCCCAAAGAACCGCATGCCCCAAGTCGCCGAACCATTGGCCAGGGTCACAACGCGGTAGATAAATCCGACCACCATGGTCAGAAGAAACCAAAAGAAAAATCCAACAAACAAAGTCACAACCGAAATCGCAAAACAGATAATTCCGATCAAAACCATATCGGCGAACCACGCCAGCAAACGTTTGGTGGGAACATCCGCATAAAACTCTGGTTGGGTCTGCGGGTCGGGCAGGGCATATGAACGCGTATTCATGGGTCTCCAAGTCCAATAAGCGGCTCCCGTTGACCGGGAGCCCATTTCAATTTAACATTTACTATCAAGCGTCTACTGTATTGTCTTCACGCTCTTTTGCAGCTTTGGTTGCGCGGTCGTCCATAAACTGGTCGAACTCTGATTTGTCTTTGGCTTCCCGCAGACGCTTCAAAAACTCTTCAAAGCTGGCTTGTTCGTCTTCCAGGCGGCTGATCATTTCGTCGCGGTACGAGTCAAACGCCGAGTTGCCTGTGGGTGTCATAACATGCATGCGGCGGCGACCACGAGCACAAGAACGTTTTTTGCTGAACATACGTTTACTCCAGATCATATAAAACAGAAGGGCCAAGCCAACTGGCCAGAAAAAGACAAAGCCAAGGACCATAGCGGCGATCCAAGCGCCTTTACCTTTGCTATCAAGCCAGGCTTCGCTGCGAGAGAACCACCCCATATGGGCGGTGTCTTGGGCGTTGGTGGCTACAGTTGTCATCTTAATCTCCGTGGTTAAAGTTGATGTGAATGCCTTTCACATTACAACAGATGGGGATTCACGAGAGGGTTACAAGTTGTGATGTAAAAGATTTTAACATTAAATTCGATTCAGCATTTATTTCAATAGGATAGAGAGGAAAGAATACCCTAAAAAGCCACATACGATTAACGTATAATGATGATTATGTTATATTAACAAGCATCAAATCAGCCGTTCCGGTGCTAAATCACCCAAAAACACAGCGATAACCCCTCTGACAGCCCTCTAGCGCTAGACAGCGCCAAACGCTTCGCTGTAAACCTCTTTGTAACACCGAGGGATACAATGACGTCAATTCTTATACTTAATGGTCCAAACTTGAACTTGCTTGGCACGCGCCAACCAGAAGTTTACGGCACAACAACTCTGACTGACATTGAAAATCTCTGCACGGCCCATGCCAACAAACACAATATTGAACTCAAGTTTTTCCAAAGCAATCACGAAGGCGCATTGATCGACGCCATCCATGATGCCCGTGGCACCCATGATGGTATCGTTTTAAACGCCGGTGCTTATACCCATACGTCGGTTGCTCTTATGGATGCGATCTCCTCAGCGGCCCTGCCCGTGATTGAATTGCACCTTTCAAATATTCACGCGCGCGAAGAATTCCGCCACAAGTCCTTTATAGCCCCAGTCGCGGTCGGTCAGATCTGCGGTTTTGGCGCGCATGGTTATGAATTAGCCATCGACGCTTTGGTGCGCCACCTCGGGTAAATTAAATGCCATCCAAGATCCTGCGATATATCGCGGATATGACAAATGCCACGACGCTCGAAGCTCTTTGGAAAATGCACGTCGACAAGATGGCAGAATATGGTTTTGATCGCCTGATCTATGGATACACCAATTTTCGGGTTGATTATAACCTGGGTGATCCCGAAGATTTTGTTGTTCTGTCAAACCACGACCGCGTTTATCTTGATCGCTTTTTTGGCGAGCGCATGTTTCTGCATGGTCCCATGATCAAATGGGCGTTGAACAATGTGGGCGCGCAAAGTTGGCGTCACATTGCTGAACGCGCCATGACAGAGGGTCTCAGCAAAGAAGAACAAGCCGTGCTTGATTTTAATATTTCCTCAGGCGTTTCAACGGGTTACACTGTCAGCTTCAAAACAGTTTCTCAGCGATCCAAAGGCGCAATTGGGCTGACCGGACCCATTGGCTCGACACAGGAAGAGCTGGATGCAATTTGGGAAGAACACGGCGAAGAGCTGATTTTGATCAATAATGTTTTGCACTTAAAGATCCTGAACCTGCCCTACGAGAACCCCAAACGCGCCCTAACCAAGCGCCAGCGCGAGGTTTTGGAATGGGTTTCAGACGGAAAAACCATTCAGGATATTGCCACACTTTTGGGGCGTACCTCGGCCACAGTGGAAAAACATCTGCGTTTGGCCCGTGAATCTTTGGCGGTTGAAACAACGGCCCAGGCGGTTTTGAAGGCAACCTTCCTAAATCAGATCTTTACAATCGAATCAAATTAGTCTCAACATGAAACTTATCCGAGGGAAAGTAAGGTTTTCCTGACCTAGGGTTAGCACGCCAAAGCTGTCATCATACACGTGTTCCGTGAGTGTGGCTTTAGCCAGGGACGTAGAAAGAGCGTAATCCTTGTGATTTCAAGGCGCTGCGCTCTTTTATTGCGGCAGCGTCGCAGATTTGAAAGTCGTGGGTTTTTTCCCCCTGCAGTTTTCAAGAAACGGGCCCGCCCATCCCCAATGATTGGGCCCGAAATTTGAAACGGTGTCGTACTTCCTGCGGCACCGTTTCATTTTTTAAGGCCCGTAAACACGATCCCAATAATTTCGCGCTGCAGAATCAAAAACGCCGCCCAAATTGGACGGCGTATTCTTAACGATTTAACAAGATTTAGCCTTGAGCGGCCTTAGCAACTTCTGCTGCAAAATCTTCTTCTTTTTTCTCGATGCCTTCGCCGACTTCCATGCGTACAAAGCCAACGATTTCAGCGCCAGCTTCTTTGGCAGCTGCTGCAACGGTCAGGTCTGGGTTGATCACAAAGGACTGGCCCAGCAAAGTCACTTCAGCCATGAATTTCTTCATACGGCCAACGATCATTTTTTCGATCACTTGCTCTGGCTTGCCAGATTCGCGCGCGATGTCGATCTGAACTTGCTTTTCTTTTTCAACAACTGCCGCGTCCAGGTCCGCTTCGGACAAAGACTGTGGGTTTGCCGCTGCTATATGCATAGCAACCTGTTTACCAAAGGCTTCGTCGCCGCCTTTCAGCGCAACCAGAACACCGATGTTGCCCATGCCGGCCGTCGCTGGGTTGTGGATATAAGAAGCCACAACGTCGCCCTCTACAGTCGCCATGCGACGCAGAGACATGTTTTCACCGATGGTCGCGATATTGTCTGTGATCACTTCAGACACAGGCTTGCCGCCCAGATCCGCCGCGTTCAACGCGTCAACATCTGCCACGTTCAGCGCCGCGCCAGCGATCCCAGCAACCATAGCTTGGAAATCAGCGTTTTTGCCAACAAAGTCAGTTTCCGAGTTCACTTCAACAGCAACACCTTTGCCGCCTTCAACCTGAACAGCAACCAGACCTTCAGCCGCGATACGGCCAGATTTCTTTGCCGCTTTCGCCAAACCTTTGGTGCGCAGCCAGTCGATTGCGGCCTCTTGGTCACCATCGTTTTCGGTCAGCGCTTTTTTCGCGTCCATCATGCCTGCGCCAGTCATTTCGCGCAGTTCTTTCACCATTGCGGCAGTTACAGCCATCTTGGTTCTCCTAGAATGTAATAGATCGGTCTGGGGGCGGGCTTACCCTGCCCCCATGTCAGATGTGTAACGCTTACGCGTCCGCTGCGACTTCTTCGGCAACTGCTTCTTCAACAGGTGCTTCTTCAAATTCGCCCAGATCAACGCCAGCCGCGCCCATCATAGCAGACATGCCGTCCAGGGCTGCGCGAGACACCAGATCACAGTACAGCGAGATCGCGCGGGACGCATCGTCGTTGCCTGGGATGATGTAATCAACGCCATCAGGGGAACAGTTGGTGTCCACAACCGCCACAACTGGAATGCCCAGTTTGTTGGCTTCTGCGATCGCCAGCGCTTCTTTTTTCACGTCGATCACGAACAGCAGGTCAGGAACGCCGCCCATTTCGCGGATGCCGCCCAAAGACGCCTGCAATTTCGTTTGGTCACGTTCCATGCCCAGACGTTCTTTTTTAGTCAGACCTTCTGCACCAGCAACCAACTTCTCGTCGATTTCTTTCAGACGGTTGATGGACTGAGAAACTGTTTTCCAGTTTGTCAAAGTGCCGCCCAACCAGCGGTGGTTCATAAAGTACTGAGCAGATTTCTCAGCAGCATCTGCAACAGGTGCAGCCGCTTGACGCTTGGTACCAACGAACAGAACGCGGCCGCCCTTGGCAACAGTTTCACGAACTGCGTTCAGCGCTGCGTCCAACATTGGAACAGTCTGCGTCAGGTCCATGATGTGGATGCCATTGCGCGAGCCATAAATGAACTCGCCCATACGTGGGTTCCAGCGTTGTGTTTGGTGACCAAAGTGTACGCCTGCTTCTAGCAGCTGGCGCATAGTGAACTCAGGAAGAGCCATGCGTGTATTTCCTTTTTCCGGTTTACGCCTTGGTGGGGGAAGTAGGAAGCATTTGCTCCAACCGGCGGACCGCCAAGGATGTCTCCCTTGGACCAGCCCAAACCCCACCTGCGGGTTTGAATGCGCGCGAACTACTTCAATTATGGTGGACTGGCAAGCGTTAAATGCGAATCGTACGTTTCAGGCCGCGAAACGTACAAATTGTACAAATAATCAAAACTTTGAGCAGCGTGCGCTGGTTTTACGCATGGGGTAAATCTTGGGTCAAATAATGGCCCGCGCGCACCTGACGTTCCAGATGCGAAGTCAGCTCTTTGCGGTTGGCAAAATCCGCCACTGCCACCGGTTCATGATAGACCACCTCGACTTTGCCATGCCGCCGCGACGCCAACATCTGCAACATATGCGGACCAAACTCCATATCGCCCCACCAGGCATAATGCCTTTGATCGGCCTGATCAGGGGCACGATAGCTCACGCTAACCGGCTGCACGTAACAAATGGGCTTTAGATTTTCGGAAAAGAATGCCGCAAAAAGCGTTGATTTAAAAGGTAAAACCCGTAGAGAATCCGTCGAAGTGCCTTCTGGGAAAAACAACAGCTTGTGGCCCGCCGACAGCCGCTGTTCAAACATGTCCTGTTGGGCCTTTGCCTCTTTGCGATCGCGGGTGATAAACACCGTGCCTGTGGCCTTGGCCAGGGTGCCGATACCTGGCCAGGCGGCCACTTCGGACTTGGACACGAAATACAGCCGGTCACGGGCGTTCAGCACAAAAATATCCAACCAAGAAGCATGGTTGGCCACCATCGCACCGGGCAAGCGCATTGGCTTGCCTTTGGTCTCAAATCTGATGCCCATAAAACGCAGCGCATTACGACACACAAATTGCGTGACCCGTGGCGACCAGGGGCGGTTCAATCCAAACAAGGGTTTTTCGATCAAACGAAGTGCCAGTAACACCAGCAAGCCAAGCGCCAATAACCCAAGCACCAAAACGCCCCGGACCACCACGCTCAGCCAGGCAATCCCGGTGATCTTTGCATAGTCAGGATAGCCATTTTCGCTGTTCCAGGTCGGCTTCTGCACGTCAGGTTCCTCTTGTATAGATCCGGCGCTGTGTGGCGTTTAATTTCTCGGTATCCATCACAAGGCAAACATCGGTCGTGTTAAACGCATGATCGATATAGGCGCCCTCGCCCACAAATCCACCCAGTCGCAAATAGCCCTTGATCAAGGCAGGAATCTCTAGCATTGCCAAGCGTCTATCCAGATCACGTTCATCATGTAAATTCATGTTTTGAAATGATTTTTCCTGCGCAATAACGCGCAATTCATCTGGGGCAAGATGGCGATGAAACAACAGGGACAGTGGTTTTGAAAGCGCGTCAATGTCGGTGCCGTGAAAGCTTGCGGTGCCAAACAGAATTTCAATCTCATGTTTGGCGACATAGTCTGCCAAACCGTTCCACAGCACATACATCGCCGTGCCGCCCCGGTACTCGGGCAACAGACAAGAGCGCCCAAGTTCCAGCAGTTTGCGCCCGGTCTTTTTCAACGCAGTGACGTCAAACTCGGCCTCTGTGTAATAGGCCCCAATTGCCGGCATCTGATCATCCCGCAGCAAACGGTAAACCCCAACAATTTGGTCTTTGACGGCGTCGCCGCGATCGCTGTCTAACAACATAAGATGATCGGTAAACGGGTCAAAGGCGTCGCGTTCCAGCCCTGCCGCGTGGTCTACAAGCGGTCCGTCGCCGCCAAGCTCTTTGACAAACACCTGATAACGCAGCGCCTGCGCCGCTTGGATATCAGCCTCGCAATCCGCAAGTTTCAATTTCAGTTTTACGGACGCGGTCGTCATATGTGTCGGTGCCTGTTTGCTTTCCCTGCTTTTAGGCGGCAGGCCCCGCCAAGGCAACCGAATGAAAAAAAAATCAAAAAAATCTGACTCGCACACTTTCTGGTTGTGTTAACCTCAAATTAATCGGTTAATGGCTTAATTACGGGCACCAAACCGACCCGTCGACTATTAAGGACCACTTTGCCAACCTCTTGGAAATTAACCGTTATCTTGCCTGCGATATTGGATTGCACCTGGCCTGTGCCCCAGTCTTTTTGCTCTGGATGGCGCACCAGCATGCCGGGTTCCAGAAACGCATTTAGATCTTCCAAGGGGCTTCTCCATCATAGGGGTATATAGATTTGTCTCAACGATTAACCGAATGTGTCGCGTCACGCATCTGTCATGACCTCATAAGCCCTGTGGGCGCAATTTCCAATGGCGTCGAATTACTTCAACTCACCCAAGGCGGAGTTGAAGAGACAGATTTAGTGGCTGAAAGCGCCAAAATCTCAAGCGCACGGCTGCGTTTCTTTCGCTTGGCCTTCGGTCAAGCGGGGCCGGATCAACCGGTGCAAAACAAAGAAATTGAGTGCATCTTCAACGACTTGAACAGCGAACGTGCCTCTGTCGACTGGCAGGTTTCAGGCGTGCTCCAACGCGATGAAGTGCAATCCGTGCTCTTGGGGGTGATGTGCCTGGAACAGGCCTTGCCACAGGGCGGTAAGATCACCGTAAGGCGCCATGGCAGCCGTTGGCAGCTTACGGTCAAAGACGTTGTACTGCGCATTGACGACGGGCTCTGGACCGCAATTGCGCGACTGGAAGTTTTGCAGGATTTCACCCCGGCAACGGTAAGTTTTTCGCTTTTGATTCAAAATCTTAAAGAGCAAAGCAAAGATTTGGAAATCCAGATAAAAGCCACCCAGATTTCCATATGTTTTTAACGATCAGGCGCGAGTGGTGCCGTTGCCTTCGACCAGATATTTAAAGCTCGTCAACTGCGCCGCCCCCACCGGCCCCCGCGCATGCATCTTACCCGTGGCGATTCCAATTTCTCCGCCCATGCCGAATTCTCCACCATCGGCAAATTGAGTCGACGCGTTGCGCATCAAAATCGCTGAATCCAAACGTTCAAAGAACCGCGCCGCCACCGCATCATCTTCGGTAATCACGCAATCGGTGTGATTGGATCCAAACGTGCGAATATGCGCAATCGCCGCGTCAACGTCGTCTACAACTTTGGCCGCTATATCCATATCTAGATATTCGTGCCCCCAATCCTCAGAAGTTGCTGCGACCGTGCCTTTGATCGATTGCAAGGCCTGATCCGCATGCACCCGCACACCCGCATCCATCAGGGCTTTGAGCACGCCCTGGCCAACTGTGTCTACTAAGCCTTTGTGAATCAACAGACATTCCGCTGCACCGCAAATACCCGTGCGTCGAGTTTTTGCGTTAAGCACCACATCCAACGCTTTGACCGGATCAGCGGCTTTATCAAGATAGATGTGCACAATACCTTCGAGATGCGCAAACACCGGCACACGCGCCTCGCGCTGCACAAGGCCAACCAGCCCTTTGCCACCACGCGGCACAATAACATCAACGGTGTCGACCATGGTCAGCAAAGCTTGCACCGCAGCGCGGTCCCGCGTTGGCACCAACTGCACCGCATCCACAGGCAGATCTGCGGCCTTTAATCCGGCTTGCAAACAAGCATGAATGGCGCTTGAGGAATGAAAGCTTTCGGACCCGCCGCGCAGAATGACCGCATTGCCAGACTTCAAACACAGCGCACCCGCATCCGCAGTCACATTGGGCCGGCTTTCATAAATCACACCAATCACCCCAAGCGGAGTGCGCACCCGTTTGATATTTAGGCCGCTCGGACGGTCCCATTCCTCTAGGATCTGACCAACCGGATCATCCTGGCCAGCCACAGCGCGCAGCGCTTCACAAATGCCCTTGATCCGTGCTTCATCAAGCATCAGGCGATCCATCATCGCCGGGCTTAACCCTTTGTCAGCGCCAAATGCCAAATCTTTGACATTGGCGGCGATGATGTCCCCGCGTTGGTCCCAGACCATATCAGCCGCAGCCATAAGCGCTTTGGATTTTGCCTCTGGTGGGGCAAAGGCCAGCTCTGCACTCGCAGCTTTGGCTCGGGTGCCAATCTCTTGCATCAGGGCGGGGATATCTGTGATGTCTTTCATCAGACTTTTCCTTTGCTTAAAATAATAAACCGGTGGGCCTCCGGCGGGGGTATTTGGATCAAGAACAACTAAAGCGCCATATCATCTCGGTGTATCAGTGCCGCGCGGCCGGAATAGCCAAGGATGTTTTCAACCTCAGAGCTTTGGCGGCCTTTGATCGCGCGGGCTTCAACAGCTGAATAGGCACAAAGCCCCTGCCCCAATTTGCGACCATTTGCCGATATCAACTCGACCGGATCGCCGCGTTCAAATTCCCCTTTGACCGAACTAACACCCGCGGGCAAAAGGCTTTTTCCGCGCCCAAGCGCGGCAGCCGCCCCATCGTCCACATGCACAGAGCCCTGCGGCTTCATCGAACTTATCCAGCGTTTGCGCGCCTGTTGTGGGGTAACTTGCGCCTTGAACCAAGTGGCATTTGCGCCGCTCTCAAGCGCATTTAAGGGGCGCGATACGCTGCCTTCGGTGATCGCCATCGCGCAGCCGCCAGCGGTGGCCGTTTTGGCTGCAAATATCTTGGTGATCATGCCACCTTTGGACAGTCCCGATACACCTTCGCCCGCCATAGCTTCTATTTCGGGGGTGATGTCATCAATGGTTTCAAAGCGCTGCGCCGTTGGGTCATTTTGCGGATTTGCCGAATAAAACCCATCAACGTCAGACAGCAAAATCAATTGATCTGCGCCAGTGGTCAGTGCAATCTGGGCGGCCAAACGGTCGTTGTCACCATAGCGAATTTCATCAGTGGCCACCGTGTCATTTTCATTAACAATTGGTACGACGCCCAGCTTTAGCAATTGCGCCAATGTGGCCCGTGAATTCAGATAGCGTCGGCGATTGGCACTGTCTTCAAGCGTGACCAGAACCTGGGCGGTTTTGATCCCATGCGGAGCCAGAGCCGCCTCGTAAGCGCGGGCCAATTGGATTTGACCCACAGCAGCGGCCGCCTGAGACTGTTCAAGAGCGAGATCTGTCGCGGGTAAATCAAGGGCGTTGCGGCCCAAAGCAATCGAGCCAGAGGACACCAGCACCACATCTATGCCAAGTGATTTGAGCCAAGCCACATCTTCGGCCAGCCCCTCCAACCATTTTTTCCGCAAAGCGCCATTGCTGCGATCCACCAACAAAGCTGAACCGATCTTGATCACAAGGCGCTTGGCAGAAGTTAGGGTCGCCACGGCGCGTCGTCCTCTTCGTCTTGCACCCGTTGACGCAGGCGATTGTCATCGATTTCCTGGCGCAGGGCGCGCAAAACATCTTTAACATTTTCCTGGCTGGCACCGGACATCAACATCACTTTGTTGCCGGTGACTGTCTCAAGTTCTTCTTTCAAAAACACGCGCTCTTCTGCGTCCAGCGCGTCGATTTTGTTCAAAACCGTGATGCGCGGCGTGGCAGATAACACATCACTATAGGCTTTAAGTTCACCCAAGATCGTCTCGTAATCTTTTGCCGGATCGCCAGAGGTTCCATCCACTAAATGCAACAAAACAGCACAGCGTTCTACATGGCCAAGAAACAAATCGCCCAGGCCGCGACCTTCGCTGGCACCTTCGATCAGGCCGGGGATGTCTGCCACTACAAATTCAACGTTATCAACACCCACGACGCCCAAGTTTGGATAAAGTGTGGTGAACGGATAGTCCGCGATTTTTGGGCGCGCATTGGATGTTGCGGCCAAAAACGTAGATTTTCCAGCATTCGGAAGTCCCAAAAGGCCAACGTCAGCGATGAGTTTTAGTCGCAACCAGAGCGTGCGCTCCACCCCTTCTTGGCCGGGGTTCGCCCGCCGAGGGGCCTGGTTGGTCGAGGACTTAAAGTGCAAGTTGCCAAAACCGCCATTGCCGCCCTTGGCCAGTACCACACGCTGCCCGACCTCGGTCAGATCCGCAATCAGCGTTTCTTGATCTTCGTCGAGGATTTCAGTGCCAACCGGTACACGCAACACAATGTCGTCGCCGCGCGCGCCTGTGCGACCACTGCCCATGCCAGCCTGGCCGGAACGCGCAAAAAAGTGCTGCTGATAGCGAAAATCGATCAACGTATTCAATCCGTCGACCGCTTCGGCATAAACATAGCCGCCGTTGCCGCCGTCGCCACCGTCTGGACCGCCATATTCAATAAATTTCTCGCGGCGAAACGACACGCAGCCCCCGCCGCCGCCGCCGGATCGGATATAGACCTTGGTCAGATCGAGAAATTTCATTTTTTAGTCCTTTCGGCGGATCATTGACCTGCCTGATAAAATGTTTTTCGGCCAACCTAAAGCAAAGATTGACCAGAGAGCCGCGGCAAGCCTCTCATTGGGCCATTTGCAGCGTTTTGGGCGCGTCAGTCGAGCTTCAGACTATAAGTCCAGGTGGGCACGGCAGCATTACGGGCAACCGAAAAGTTTTCAGCGTCGCCAATGTATTGAAACCCGCTGTTGGTCAGTACCCGTGCCGAGGCCGGGTTGTCTTGGAAAACGCTGGCATACATCGTCACGCTCTTCAGCGGGTTGGCATTGATCAGGCAACGCACAGCTGCAGAGGCAACGCCAGTGTTCCAATATGGGGGTGCCACCCAATAGCCGATTTCCGACTTTCCGTGGTCAACGCGATCCAGCGAAATGACTCCCATCAGCTCTTCGGCACCGTCTTTTTGCCCGTCTATGGCCCAGACATCCGCGACACGTGCGTCTGACAAGGCGCGCGTAATAAACGCATCAGTAGCGCCAGGTGGGATCGGATGCGGGATCGCAACGGTCATGCGCGCCAACACGCGGTCGCTTGCGTAGTGATCGATCAAACCAGCATCAGAACGCCGCAATGGGCGCAGCACAAAGCGGTCTGCTTCGATCACGGGCTGATTCACGATTGCGTCGTGTTTCACGTACTCGTTCCTCCAAATAGTACATACAGCACGGACAAGACCGTCAAAGCGGCCAGCACGCGCATAAGCCAAACCTCTGCGGGCTGTCCCGCAACAGTTTTTGCAATCTGGTCTCCTCCCAAAGCCCAGATCGGATGGAATACCATCTGACATATGAATAGACAGATGGCGATCGTCGCCGTGGCCTGCAAGGGTGGTGTCCCAGGCACGACAAAATTCGTAAAACCAGCAACAATCATCGCCCAGGCTTTCGGGTTGAGTGGATGCACCCAAAGACCGGCTAAAAACCCAGGTACATTGCTTTCCTGCCCCGCAGTTCCAAGGCGCATATTTGCAACTTTCCACGCGAGATATGCGATGTAAGCCGCTGAAATATATTTAAATATCTCAAATATTACCGGCACGCGATCAGCCAAGGACATAAGTCCAAAACCAATGGGCCAGATGATCAGCTGTTTGCCTATAGCAACGCCAAAGACAAAGGGGATGGCTGCCCTAAACCCAAAGCGCGCACCTGTGGCCAACAGCGCCATATTGGCTGGCCCCGGTGTGGCAACCTGTGACGCGCCAAACGCCAAGAAACTGATCACTGCAACGCCCATGTCTGGCGCTCCTTACAAAAGAAAAGGGACCGGCTTTGCAGCCGATCCCCCAATTGTCTTAAAACCTTTAGGTCGGCTTACTCAGCGGCCTCCGCCACCGGGAGAACCGAAATAAAAGTGCGGCCTTTAAGGCCTTTATGGAACTTTACGTTGCCTTCAACAGTTGCAAAGATTGTGTGATCTTTACCCATGCCAACGCCTTCGCCCGGCCACATCTTTGTGCCGCGCTGACGCATGATGATGTTGCCAGCCAAAACAGCTTCGCCACCGTATTTTTTGACGCCCAAACGACGACCCGCGGAGTCGCGACCGTTACGGGAACTACCACCAGCTTTTTTATGTGCCATATCGTTAGTCTCCTATACTTCGCTTACTTCGCCAGCTCAGCAGCTTGCGCTACCCAGCCTTCGCGTTCGATGCGGCCTTTGAAAGACAGCTTTTCGTCGAATTCTGCGATATCTGCTTCGCCCCACGCAGCGATTTGCGCGAAAGAAGTTACACCAGCTTCCAGAAGTTTCTTTTCCAGAGCAGGTCCAACGCCAGAAAGCTTCTTCAGATCGTCAGCGCCTTCAGCTACCGGAGTGGCTGCTTTTGCTGCTTTCTTAGGAGCGGCTTTCTTTGCAGGTGCGGCTTCCGCCACGGCTGCAACAGAACCAGAACCAATCGCCGCTTTTACGCCGGATTTGTCTGCGCCAGACGCCAAGATGTCTGTTACACGCACCAATGTCAGTTTCTGACGGTGGCCAACAGTACGCTTAGAGCTGTGCTTACGACGGCGTTTCACGAATTTGATCAGCTTTTCGCCTTTGATCTGTTCGATCACGTCGGCTTGTACAGCTGCACCATCAACAAGTGGTGCGCCAACAACGGTATTGTCACCGCCCAGCATCAGCACTTCGTTGAATTGAATTTTCTCGCCAGCGTCTGCAGCCAGTTTTTCGACACGCAGGATATCACCTGCCTGTACTTTATACTGCTTACCGCCGGTTTTCAGGACTGCGAACATGTCCCTTTTCCTTTGATTTGACCGCGTTCTGTGGCCCCCCTTACGGGTGTTTTGGCAAATGCCGCCTCGAACCGCGCGCCCTAGAGTGGAGCGTTGTTACAATAAAACACGGCGCAAGTCATCCTTACGCCGTTGCGGGCTTATGTGCCCATTGCAAAACCAAGTCAAGCCATTCTGCCTGAAAACCCAATTTTCTTTGGGTTTTGGTGCCTAAAGCTCTTGGCTAGGCCGCAAAGCGTCCAATCGTTGCGCCAGAGCATCAAATCGGTCCCCCATAATGCGGAAATGCACCGCATTCATCAACTCATAGACCTTTTGCATCTTTGGGTCTTCCAACGCCTCGGTATAGGTTTCCAACTCGTCCTCTGAAAAACCCTGATAGGTATAGGCAGACCCTGTCAGCGCCGCCGCCTGCATAGACCGGCGCACCTCTGCTTCGGTTTCCCTAATTTGCGCCCACAACATCGCCTCGTCCAGGTCGCGCTCAATCACCCCTGCCCGCGACGCGGCCACCAGAAAGCGCACCTGAATTTCTTGCACAGCGCGCAACCCCAAATCCTCGGGATCGATCGCCACATTCATACGTTGGAAAAACCCAATTTTTGCATCGCCTTTTTGCACCATCTGCGCGATGATTTCGCGCCCAGCGATATGTTTCAGATCCGGATCATCCATATGCGATAGGTTTTCAGCTGCCACAAGGCGCGTGCCCAAATCGCTTTCGTAAAACTGAATTGCATGTTTTAGCAGATCTTGGGCCAAAGCTTCGGCCAACATATCGGTGGCTTGCTGTAACATTTGGGCCGGCACAAAAATCTCTTCTGACAATTGTCGCCAGCGTTTGCCAAAGGCGTCCTGCTCTAGCCCCAGCATCGACGGCGCATCCTCAGCCCCCAAAGCAATGCTTTCGATGGCAACGTCAAAGCCCGTTACTTTTAGAAAGCTCTCAACGTCTGCGCGCTCCGCTGCAAAGGCTTGCGCCGCCCCAACCACAATCCCGCCCCCCAAGACAATGGCCAGACGAGCAGATTTCAAGTATCGCGCAAACATAAGTTTTCCAGTGCTTCATTGCTGTCTCTTTTAACTTAAGCCAAATCATTGCCGAAACAACGCCAATCACTCTTGCACCGGTCAAAAAACCGCGATATTGCGCCGCTACCAAGACCCCCGCGGAGAGGTGCCGGAGTGGTCGAACGGGGCGGTCTCGAAAACCGTTGTCCCTGCAAGGGGACCCAGGGTTCGAATCCCTGTCTCTCCGCCATATTACCAATTTACAGATCACTGAATCTATGGAACCGTTCGAAAAACGGCCGATCGACAGTTTTCTTTCATAAGATCAGCGCCGGCTTTTCATGCCGCCTAGCCTGTTGATTTCCAAGCCTGCGCTTTGCCGATATGTTTGGTGAGAAAATCCATAAATACCCGCACCTTGGCAGACACAACGTTGCTTTTTGGATAGATCAACCAAAGCGCGGGTTGAGGCGCGACATTGTAGATCGGAAGAACCCTCTGCAATGCCCCACTGGCAATCTCCTGATGCACAAGCCAAAGCGAATTGATCGAGATTCCTGCACCAGAAAGCGTTGCCTGTTTTTGGGTCAGCCCATCATCTAAAATCAAGTGTTGTGCTGCTGTTTTGGGGGAAAACTCTGCCTTGGCCCCACATGAAGACACCAAACTTGTGGGTTCTAGGTCCTGAAACCCCATCAGCCGATGTTGCGCAAAATCATTGGGGTCCTGCGGCGTGCCGAAGTGTTTCAGATAGTCGGGTGAGGCACATAGAATACGAGTATCATCAGCCAATTTGCGGGCGGTAAGACTGCTGTCAGCAAGCACGGCGTTGCGCAAAGCAAGATCATAACTGCCATCGATCAGATCAAATTGCACATCTGACAGATGCAATTCGAGCGTTAGATCGGGATAGGCCTGCATGAACTTTGGCAACAACGGTGCAATATAGATCTGGGCAAATGTGCTGGGTGCCGCAAAACGCAGCTTGCCGCTGATCTTTGCTTGCCCCTTGCCCAATGCAGCCAGCGCCGCTTCTTCCTGGGCTATCATCTCGCGGGCATAGGGCAGGAAATCCTGTCCTTCTAAAGACAAAGAAACCTTTCGGGTCGACCGATGCAGCAATTCAGCCCCCAATAATTGCTCTAACTTGGCAATACGCGTGCTTGCCACTGCAGGTGCCATACCAAGCATTCGGCCAGCAGCGCTGATATTCAGGGTCTCGCAAGCAAGAACAAAAAGGCGAAGACTTTGCGCGTCCATATTATATACATTTTCGGAAAACTGAATTCATTTATAGGCCATTTATATCGAATTTGTAAGTGCTAAATCAAGGGTCATGACCGATCGAGGACACCCCAATGACCCAAACAGCAATTGTAAACTACCATGTTCACAAACCCTCGCGACAAGCCTTTGAACTCGATGCGGGTGGTATACCCGGCAATCTCATCTCGCCAGAACTCGTTTCCAAAAAAATCACCCTACGTGACGATCGCACGAATGATGCAAAGGCAACTTTCAAAGCTGATTCCGTTGAATTCGCAGCGCGTGCTTCAAGTGTCAAAAACATCGGCGGCGGCACAGACTGGCAACCAGCCTATAACAAGGAACTCACCCGCCTATTGAAAGATAAAGTTGACGCCAAAGAGGTGGTCATATTTGACCACACAATCCGCACCGACGATCCTGATGCAGATCGTAAGCCGGCTCGTAACGTGCACAGTGACTATAGCTCTACGGGTGCCAAACAGCGTCTTGTGGACATACTGGGCACCAATTTGGCCGCCGATTGGAGCAACGGACACTATGCGTTTATCAACATCTGGCGCCCCCTAGAGGCAACAATAAATTCCGCCCCTTTAGGCTTTGTTATGCCGCAATCCGTTGCCAACGAAGATTGGATCCTTCTTGACCTGATCTACCCCGATCGCAAAGGCCAGATATTGGGGCTGGCTGCAAACCCCAAACATGAATGGATTTACAGGTCCAGCATGACGCCAGACGACGTTGTCATCTTCAATATCTATGACAATCGCGGCCAGCCAGCCATCGCACATAGCGCGTTGGACAGGGTTGAAAACTCCGAAATCAAGAGCATCCGCAAAAGCATCGAGAGCCGCACTCTGGTGCGCTACTAACCCATAAGCACAACATTAAATGTCAACCATAAACCATTGACATAAAACACAGAAAGTTCACCAGATGACAAAAACCATTCTCATCACCGGCGCAACCGATGGCATTGGCCTGCTCACAGCAAAAACGCTGGCTGCCGAAGGGCACAGAATTCTGTTGCACGGTCGCAGCGCGAGCAAACTAGCCACGGCAGCAAAAGAGGTCGGCGGTTTGACTGAAACCTATACCGCGGATCTTTCACGCATGGCTGATGTGTACGCGTTGGCCGCCGAAATTCGCAAGAACCACACACAACTTGATGCGCTGATCAACAATGCGGGTGTACTTAAGATCGCTGACACCCAAACCGCCGAAGGTTTTGATGTCCGCTTTATGGTCAATACCATTGCGCCCTATGTGCTGACACAAGAATTGCGCCCGATCATCCCCAAGCAAGGGCGCATTGTGAACCTGTCATCTGCCGCTCAGGCGCAGGTCGATCTTGCTGCTCTGATGGGGCGCAAACCGTTGGCCGACATGGAGGCATATGCGCAGAGCAAACTTGCCATCACTATCTGGTCGCAAGAGCTGGCCAAGGACTGCCCAGCTGGGCCGGTGATTGTCGCGGTAAACCCTGGCTCTCTACTTGCCTCTAAAATGGTTAAAGAAGGCTTTGGCGTCGCCGGCAAGGATCTTAACATTGGCGCTGATATTCTCCGCGAAGCCGCTCTTGGAGCCTCCTTTGCGGATGCCTCGGGCAAGTATTTTGACAATGACAGTGGCGCGTTTGCTCCGCCACATGCCGCCGCTTTGGACGCCGCTCATAGCGCCGATGTCATGCGCGCAATCAAAGATGCTGTGGCCAAGCTTAACTGACATTTGGCCACCCAAAAACCAAAAGAAAGAACACATATCATGCAAACCAAATCGCTAGACCGCGCCCGCGCAGTCCAACGCCCCTCGCGTGAAGATATGCTGCAGCGCGCCCTCTCGGTACAAACATTTTGGAACCAGAATCAAAACCTGTTCCAAGAAGCTTGGAAAGACTGGGAAGAAACCGAAATCAAGTCAGAGCCACAATTAGACCCAAGTCTGTATGACGCAAATTTGCGCAAGGCTGTCCAACAGGCCTGGCAAGATCCATCCAAGGAAGCGGCCGTCAAGGATTTATGGGAAGAGGTGTTTCCGGGCGTCTACAAAACCCAATTCTTTGACCCTGAACGTCTGGTTGTACTGCGCGATTATTTTGAAAAAGTGGCAGATGCCGGGATTCCACTGCGGCCCCCTTACGGTATTTCACTTAACCGTGCTGGCGCGATGCTTGACAGTCGCTCTGAAGGGTTTCTTGCCGCCCCCAGTTTTCAAAGCTTTTATCAGGATATGATGTCGGCTTATATGCGGCCGATCTCACGCCTCTTGTTTCCTGACGTTGTTGGGTATGACACCCAGACCTTTGGGTTCTCGATTCAATGGCAAGCTGATCAGGACACTTCCCTGCGCGCGCACACCGACGCGTCCTCTGTGACATTAAATATCAATGTGAATCTGCCCGGCGAAGAATTTTCAGGTTCAGGCGTGCGCTTCTTTGACAGGGAAACCCGTCAAGTCAGCGAACAGACCTTTGCACCGGGGACAGCTTTGATCCATCACGGCAGTGTACCACATGAATCCATGCCCATCACCCAGGGCGAACGTTCAAACTTTGTGCTTTGGCTTTATGGAGATCACGGGCAAGTCGCGCCATATGGTGCCGCGCCCAAAGAACTGGACCCGCGCCAACGCTGGTCTGTTCCGACGGCAAAAAACGATGGATTTGCGCCGTTTTAAGAACGCGCGCGGCCAGCGATTCCTCGAGTGGAATTGTCAGGATGGGCGGGACCAGCAGGTCTCGTCCCTTTTGGCTGTGACCCTGGGCCCTAAGTCAAACTAAGTCTTTACCATTGAGAAACATAGCGTTCGCCGATACGGCAACCCGTTTCGCGCGCGAAACATTCATGAAAGAACAAACGTTCAAACCATCTGACAAAGAAGAAAAGTGGCGCGGTTGACGGGGCTCGAACCCGCGACCCCCGGCGTGACAGGCCGGTACTCTAACCAGCTGAGCTACAACCGCGCGATGCCTTTCGGCTATGCACCCTACCCGGGTCAGGGACAACAGAGTGGCGCGGTTGACGGGGCTCGAACCCGCGACCCCCGGCGTGACAGGCCGGTACTCTAACCAACTGAGCTACAACCGCCCTCTGTGTCTCCGTAACGTCGTTTCCTTCGCTGCGGTGAGCTGTGGTTTATGCGTAGCCGCAAGCATCGTCAAGCAAATTACAACGCTATTTTTGAGTTTTTTCTAAGTGCCTAATGCACGCCCCTTAACCATAAGGATTTTGGCGTGTTCATCGGCGGAAAAACTTTACGATTTCAGCAGATAGCTTGCATTCCAAAACTCTCCGTAACGCGAAACCCATTGGAATCACCGGAAAATATGGGATTTGCTGCGTTTGGAAATTTTTTTTAAAAAAATCATTTTTTACTCTTGTCCTTCCCCCAGCTATCAGACTAAAAGCCCCCTATCGGGTCGTTAGCTCAGTTGGTAGAGCGCTTCGTTTACACCGAAGATGTCGGGAGTTCGAGCCTCTCACGACCCACCATTTACCCCTTTGAATTCAAAAGAGTTTCCCCCTTGGGGATCGATGCATCATTTTGATTTCGCAGCGGTCACTGACCCACAGGCGCATCATTTCCTATTGCTGTGAACTTTTTGCCGATGGCCTGCGCTTTTCTTAACAAACCCCAGATGCCCCCCCGGCATCCGCCAAAGCGTTTCTTAAAAAAACTGATTCAACTTTAACGATTTTTCGCCAAAATCGAATGATCAATCACGCTGCGGGCATCGCGGAAAGGCCTGAATCCATACAATAAAGTTAAAAAAACGGCAAAAAGCATCAAAAATGATTTCCCGATGATGCAACAGTAAATGCAACAACAAAGTTAACAACACAGGGAAAACAAAATGCAATCTGGCACCAAAATTTCACTCGCAGCACTCGGGTTAACTTGCATCGGCAGCCTGGCACATGCGGACTGTGGCGAAGTCTCTATTACGGAAATGGACTGGGCCTCATCTGCGGTGGTCACCCATGTTGCAAATGTCTTAATGACACATGGTTATGGCTGCGAGGTGTCTTTGATTCCATCCTCAACAACACCTGCAATGACGTCGGTGGCGGAAACCGGTCAGCCCGATATTTTGACAGAGCTTTGGACCAACTCCTCCCCAGTCTATGAAGAGTTGCGCGCTGAGGGCAAATTGCTGGAACTGGGTCACGTATTGTCTGATGGTGGCGTAGAGGCCTGGTGGCTGCCTGCCTATCTGGTTGAGGCGCATCCGGAACTTAAAACCATTGACGGCATCAAGGCCAACCCAGAACTTGTAGGCGGCCGTTTTCACGATTGCCCATCAGGCTGGGCCTGTGATGTGGTGAACAACAATAATCTAAAAGCACTGGGCATGGCAGAGGTCGGGATCGAACGGTTCCAACATGGCTCTGGCGAAACGCTCGCAACTGCAATCGCGGCCGCTTATGCGAACAAAGAACCATGGTTTGGTTATTATTGGGCCCCAACTTCGGTTTTGGGCAAATACCCGATGGTTCAAGTTGAAATGAATGCCTTTGATGCTGATGCACACGCCTGCAACAGCGATCCAGAATGCAGCGCACCAACGGCTTCGGCTTATCCGACTGCAAAAGTTATCACAGCGGTCACGCCGGCGCTTGAACAACGTGAACCTGAAATCGTTGCTTTCCTAAGCAAAATGTCGTTCACAAACACCCAAATGGGTGAAGTGCTGGCATGGCAAGACACCAATTCCGCGAGCTTCGAAGAAGCGGCTGTGTATTTCTTGGACACTTATAAAGACGTCTGGGGAAACTGGCTCAACGACGACGCGCGTGAAAAACTAGCGCTGTTGCTGAAGTAAAAGACTAAATTCAGGCACAAGGTGCCGCTAAAAACTAAAAAGCACCCGAAGGTTATTCGGGTGCTTTTTTCGACATGTGATTTTTTATGACCTTAAGAGCTGCTTTAGATCCAATTCCAAATTGCTAACATCTGATGGTTGGGGTGATTTGCCACTTTCGATCAACCGTTTTGCGACCATATAGGCCCGGGGATCATTCATGGCGTCAACGGCCAAAAGCTTGGGCCCTTTGTAGTACCAAATCGACAAGGCCCCGGTTGCAGACGTGCGTTTTACGATCTGATCATATCTAGATGAAAGACCGACAATTTGCAATTTTGTATCAAATTGATCGGACCAGAACCAAGGCTTGGCAATATAGGATGCCTCTTGACCGCAGAGCACCCGTGCAACCGTCGCGGCCTGATCAATCGCATGGCCTACGCTTTCCAGACGCGCCAGTTTGTCGCCCAAAGGGAAGCACGCACAATCACCCGCGGCAAAGATGTTTTTGTCCGACGTCCGACACTGTTCATCAACCAAAATGCCATTATCCAAGGTCAGGCCAGCGCTTTCGGCAAGCGCTACATTTGGTCGGATACCGATGCCAACGATGGCAAGATCAACCGGCAGCTTGCGACCGTCAGACAGGCTAGCGCCGACAACATGCCTATTTTCGGTATGCAGAGCTTCGAGCTTGACGCCCTCTAAAATTTGCACGCCATGTCCTTGGTGCAAATCACGAAAATACGCGGCGGTTTCTGCTGATGCCACGCGGCCCAGAATACGTTCGCCGGCTTCAACCAAAGTGACTTTCATCTTAAGCTTTGCTGCAACAGCTGCTGCTTCGAGGCCGATATAGCCGCCGCCCACAATCAAAGCATTTGCGTCTGGTTTCACTGCCCTTGACAGCTCGTCGACATCTGCCAGATTTCTGACATAAAACACCCCTTGGGATGCACCGCCAATCGCTGCAGGCAATTGGATCGGCGACGAACCTGTGGCCAACACAAGACTGTCATAGGCTTTTGCCGCGCCATCTGCCAGCCGTACCTTTTGGCCTGCCACATCGATCTCTGTCACTGCATTAGACAAAACCAGATCAATGGCCTGATCCTTATAGAAGCTTAGGGGGCGCAAATACATGCGCTCTAAGGCCATGTCCCCTAGCAGATAACCCTTTGATAAGGGGGGTCTCTGATATGGCGGGGCGCTTTCCTGTCCTATCAGGGTCAGCTCTCCTGAAAACCCAAGTTTCCTTAGATTTTCACAAACTGAAAACCCTGCCTGACCTGCGCCAACTACAACAATCTTTTTGGTCATGCTTATCTCAGGTGCCTTGTGGCTTTTTGCATTGCAATAATAAGCGCGTCGCGCTCGGCGGACAGTTCAGCCACAGATTTTCCCTGCGCTTCATCGTTCACGCCATCGACCAATTGTTTGGCCAATGCGTCGTCAAGATACACTTTGCCCAGATCGTCCCACCAACCATTGAATGTAGCTTCAAAATGATCGCAGAATGATTGCAGCCCACCGGGCCCTGCCCCAAGGTTGAACAGCATGGTTGGCCCCATTGCGGCCCATCTCAGCCCAGGACCAGCCCACATCGCCTTGTCGACATCCTCAACGCTGGCCACGCCTGACACCACCAAACTGATCGCTTCGCGCCAAACAGCGGCCTGTAGGCGGTTTGCAATATGACCATTCACCTCTTTGCGCACGCGAATGGTGGTTTTACCGACAGCTTCATAGAAGGCCTTTGCCCCCTTTAGAACGTCGTCATCGGTCTTGTCATTGGCCATAAGTTCGACCAGGGGAATCAGATGAGGTGGGTTAAAGGGGTGGCCCAGAATGAACCGGCCTGGGTTTTCCCAACCTTGCTGCATTTGCCCTAGGGTCAGACCTGAGGCGGAACTGGCGACAATGGCGTCTGGCAGCAGCTCTGCCTCGATTTCCTTGAAAGTCGCATGTTTGATCGGCAGGCGTTCGGGGACGTTTTCTTGTACAAACCCAGCCCCTTGAATGGCAGAAGCAGCGCTTTGGTGAAACGTGATTGCATCTGGATTGCCGTTGTCCGCCAAACCCAATTCTTGCAAAGCAGGCCAAGCGTTTTCAATGTAGTCGCGCACAGCTGATTCAGCGTTTGGACCCGGGTCATACATCGCGACCGAACGGCCAGATGCTAAGAACAATGCTGCCCAGCTTGCGCCAATAACGCCGCCACCCAAGCAGGCCGTGTGTGAAGTATCAACCATCAGAACAAACCCGGATTAAGTGGCGACGCAGCGGTCATGCCGCCATCAACAGTAAAACATTCACCTGACACATAGGGGGCTTGGTCAGACACCAGCCAAGACACCATCTTAGCTATATCCTCTGGTTGTCCAAAACGACCGACAGGGTGACGCGCCAAGGCATCCTGCATGGCCGCTTTGGGATTATTGGCGAGGGCAAAACCATCTTCGGCCATTGCCGTCATGATCCATCCGGGCCGGATGGCATTGCAACGCACCTGCGGCCCATGGTCGACGGCAATAGAACGCGTCAAGCCGTGCACAAAGGCCTTGGACGCATTGTAAAGCGCCATGCAAGAGTCTGCGACTTCGCCCGAAATCGACCCCATGTTCACGATAGCCCCCCCCTGAGCCGTCATGCTGGGCAACACAGCGCGACACATGTTGAATGTGCCACGACAGTTGACGTCCATCACCAGATCATAGTCTGCGTCGGTGCTGTCGGCGGTTGTTTTTTCCACTTGGACACCGGCGTTGTTCACCAGAACATGCACAGCCCCAAAGGCTTCTGTTGCGGCCTCGACCAAAGCATTGGCCTCTGCGACGCGGGACACATCCGCTTGCTTCCAGATCACTTGCTGTGGCAAATCAGAAGGCCTTTCGCCGCGACCACAGGTCACGACATTCATTCCGTCAGTGACCAGCCGCGTGACGATGGCGCGGCCAATGCCGCGCCCACCGCCAGTTACAATTGCTGTTTTCTGCATATCAATCACCCGTGTGCAATCATGACGTGACGCACTGCTGTATAGGCGTCCAGAGCATAGACTGACATGTCACAACCTGTGCCTGAGCTTTTCATCGCGGCCCAAGGCATTTCGGGTGTGGCCACACCATGCGTGTTCACCCAAGTAAAGCCATAGCGTAACTTTGACGTCATGCGCATGGCTCTGCCGGTGTCTTTTGTCCAGACAGAGGAGGCCAAGCCAAAATGGCCACTATTTGCAATGCGCAAGGCTTCTTCTTCATCGCTAAAGCGCGAGATCGTCACGACCGGGCCAAATATTTCGGTGCAGGCCACTTCTGCAGTGTTGTCAACGTTCGCAAGCACGGTTGGCTGGTAGAAAAAACCCGGCCCGTCGATCATGTTGCCGCCGGATACGACCTCGCAGTGGTCGCGCGCACGATCGACAAACCCGGCTACGGTATTGCGCTGTGCCGCAGAGACAATTGGGCCCATTTCAGTGCCCTCGGCGCGCTGTGCACCAACTTTGATTTGTCCAACTTGTTCTGCCACTGCTGCAACAACTTTGTCATAGATGGCATCAGCCACCATGATGCGGCAGGGTTGAGCGCAATCCTGCCCAGCGTTGAAAAAGCTGCCATAGCGCACGGTTTCTGCCACCGCATCGATGTCGGCATCCTCAAACACAATGACCGGCGCTTTACCACCCAGTTCAAGATGCACATGGCGTATTTGATTGGCCGCGGCTTTCATGGCTTCGGCACCGGTTTGATTGGACCCGGTGATGGTGATTGCTTCGGTGCGCGGATCGTTGATCATTTGGTTCCCAACGTTACGCCCTGCCCCGTGCAACACGTTCACCACACCTTTTGGTGCAACCGAGCTGATCAATTCCGCAGCGCGTAAACTGGACAGCGGTGTGACTTGCGACGGCTTGAGCGTTACGGTGCAGCCTGCGGCCAATGGAGCCGCCATTTTCCATGCGGCCATCATCAACGGATAGTTCCAAGGCGCAATGGCTGCCACCGGCCCAACCGGATCGCGGCGGATCATACTGGTGTGGCCAGCCACATATTCCCCAGCAGCCACACCGCTTATGGTGCGCGCTGCTCCGGCAAAAAACCGAAAGGTGTCAAGTGTAAGCGGCATTTCGTCATCAAGCGCAGAGGGCCAGGGTTTGCCAACATCCTGGCTTTCCAGAGCCGCCAATTCTTCGGCATTCTCTTGCAAAACATTGGCGATATTTGTCAAAAGCTCAGCGCGTTCGCCGGGGCTTGACTGCCCATAGGTTTGAAAGGCTTCGTGTGATGCGGCCGCCGCTGCATCGACTTGCTCGGTGCTTGCAGCATTAATTGCTACGATTTCGGTGCCTGTTGCAGGATCAAGTACTGAAATTGGCGCATCGTTGCCTGTAACAAGCTCGCCGTTAATCAACATTTTGGTTTGCATGCTATCCTCCTCAGAACGCAACTTGGTCCGCTCCCTTCAGACCAAGGCGCTCGCGCGCTTGGGCTGGGGTCGCGATTTCATGACCAAGATTTTCGACAATATTACGGATTTTGCGCACTTGCTGCGCGCTGGATACGGCTTTTTCGCCAGGTCCAATGTAGAGGCTGTCTTCCAAGCCGACGCGCACGTTACCACCCAAAAGCGCACTTTGGGTGGTAAAGGGCATTTGATGACGTCCTGCGGCCAATACCGACCATTCATAGTCGTCGCCAAACAGCTTGTTTGCAATGGTGTGCATATGCATCAGATTATCAAGATCAGCGCCAACGCCGCCCAATATACCAAAGACCATTTGTATAAATATTGGGCCTTCGATCCATCCCTGATCCCGGATCCAGGCCAGGTTATACAAATGCCCCAGATCATAGCACTCAAACTCGAACCGGGTGCCATGCCCCTGCCCCAATTCTTTGAGGCAATATTCGATGTCGCTAAACGTGTTTTTGAAAATAAAGTCGCGGGTCATATCCAGAAATTCTGGTTCCCAAGAATGTTTCCAATTTGAATATTTGTCTTTCATTGGGAAGATCCCAAAGTTCATGGAACCAATATTCATCGAGGCCATTTCCGGGCTTGTGACCATGGCCGCTTTCAAACGGTCTTCCCGGCTCATGCCAAGGCCGCCGCCGGTTGAAACATTCACGACTGCGTCTGTTGCCTGCTTGATGCGCGGCAGAAACTGCATGAACAGATCGGGGTCTGCATCTGGTTTGCCGGTTTCAGGATCACGCGCATGCAAGTGAATGATCGAAGCGCCTGCTTCTGCTGCATCAATACTGGCCTGCGCAATCTCGGTCGGCGTGATTGGCAGATGCTCGGACATTGTCGGGGTATGAATGCCACCTGTGGGTGCGCAGGTGATGATCACTGGTTTTGATTTTGCCATCATAGTATCCGATCAAAGTTTCATTTGTTGAACTTGTGCTGACAATCCACCGTCAAGCACCCAAAGCTGTCCACTTGCATAACGCGCCTCGTCAGAGGCCAGCCAATTCACTAGGTTGGCGATGTCATCTGGTGTGCCGTAGGTGCGCATTGGGTGCACGCCTCGCACCGCCTGTTGCAAATCATCAATGGATTTGCCATCGCCGCCCGATCCCTCGCCGGTAAAGAAGCTTTGCAGCATTGGCGTGTCGATGTAGCCAGGACAGATGGCGTTCACACGGATGCCTTCTGGACCATGATCACAGGCCATGGCCCGCGTCAGGGCATGCACCGCCCCTTTGGTGGCGCAATAGGCCGCCAAACCGGGATCTGCGATAAAACCATCATAGGAGCCAAAGTTGATCACCGAGGCAGTTGTGCCGGACTTTGTTGCCGCGCGCAGCAATGGCAGTGCATATTTGGACGTCAGGAAAGTGCCGGTGCAATTTACCGCAAAGGACTGATTCCATTCATCCAAAGTGGTGTCTTCGATGGTTTTTTCGATTTCGATTCCAGCAGCGTTCACCAAGATATCGAGTTGTCCAGAGGTTTCCAGAACCTGCGCCATCGCTGCTTTGACTTCGTCTTCGGAAGCAACATTCATGCGCACAAAGACGCTGCCATCATTGTCGTGTGCGGCCAGCGACCCTTGTTCGCTAAGGTCGGCTGCAAATACCGTTGCACCTTCTTTTAGAAAGCGTGCCACGATTGCGCGGCCAATGCCGCCGCGGCCACCGGTCACTAAAGCTGTATTACCCTGAAGTTTCATAGTCACTTATTTTCCTGTGTATTCAAACGGTAACGACCTGCGGCGACCGTCCAATCCATGTGATTTCGAATGTATTGTTGCGAGGCATCCGACGGCGGGTTGTAATCCCAATGCGCGCCAGCACCTGCCTGCATGCATGCGTGCAGCTTGTGGCGGGATCGTTGGGTTTCGATAATCGTTGTGCGCAGCGCTTCGCTGTCCCAACGGTCTTTGACCTCTGCAGCAAAGGCCAAGGCCTGCGGATGATAGCGCGGATCTTCTGCGACATTATGCAGTTCTTTGGGATCTACTGAAAGATCATAGAGCTGCGCTGGATCTGACTCACAATGTACATATTTCAAAGAGCCACGCCGGATCATAAAGACCGGATAGGATGTCATCTCGGCACAATATTCACCGATCGCTTCGTCAATTGGGTCGTGTTCACCGCGCGCAAGCGGCAGCAAACTGCGCCCATCCACGGGTTCACCCAAGATGCTTGAGTCTCCGCCACCGATTTCGATCAGTGTTGGCAATATATCAACCAGCGAACAGGCATTTGATGCGGTGCCGTGATTGACCATTGGGCCGGCCATGATCAATGGAATGCGCGCAGAGTGTTCAAAGAAAGACATTTTATACCACAAGCCGCGTTCGCCCAGCATATCGCCGTGATCAGCACAGATCATGATAATGGTATTATCAAGCTCGCCAATGTCAGTCAGGGTCTGAACGATTTCGCCAACTTTGCTGTCAAAATAGCTGACGTTGGCCAAATAAGCATGCCGTGCCTGACGGATCTCTGCATCTGTCAGCGGCTTGGTGCTGGCTTCTGTTCCATCCATCAAACGCCGAGAAAACGGATCTTGTTCGTCCGGCGTGAATGTGACCTCTGGCATATCGATGTCAGCATCATCGTACAGATCCCAGAATTCAGGTTTCGCCACATAGGGTTCGTGGGGATGAATGAAGGATGCCACCAAAGCGAAGGGTTCCTGGTTGCCCAGTGTGCGATCACGGGCGCGGTCCACAAGCCAGCGCCGCGTGGCAAAGCCCACTTCATCGTCATAATCGGTTTGGTAGGTGGCAACCGCCTGTCCGCTTTCTTTGACCGTGCCCATATTGTGAAACCACTTGTCGATACGTTCGTCAGGCGCATCCCAATTCGGGGTCCAGGCAAAGTCAGATGGATAGATATCGGTGGTGATCCGGTCCTGAAAACCATGCTTCTGATCGGGACCAACAAAGTGCATTTTTCCACTAAGACAAGTATGATAGCCCAATGTCTTCATGTAATGCGCAAAAGTTGGAACAGAGGCACCAAATTCGGACGCATTGTCATAGGCCCCAATCTTGCTGATGTGTTTGCCAGACAAAAAGGCAAAGCGCGAAGGCGCGCATAACGGCGAGTTGCAATAGGCGGCGTCAAAGCGCATGCCGCGGTTGGCAAGCGCATCTATATGCGGCGTCTTTGCGGTCCGGTGCCCATAAGCCCCACAAAAATGTGGTGCGAACTGATCGGCCATGATCAAAACGATGTTTGGTTTTTTTTGCATTTCAGCTCTCAAGTTGATCAGATGTAAGCCGTCCGCCCTGAATGCTTAATGCACCCAGGGCGACGCCCCATTGGGACAAAGTTGAAACGATCACGCCTGTGTGGCAGTGGCAGTTTTGGCGTAGGCCTCTAGAATGAGACCATGAAAGTGATGCAAGGCGTGCTCTGATTGCCCTGATCCTTCAGGATCGTTGACGATCCGGCCTTGGGTAAAGGCAGGTGTATTCATGCCGCGCTGAACCCGTTCAACTAGATTGATATCTTCGACCTGCAACACTTCATCCAAATAGCGGATGGTTTCGATTTCTGCTTCGTTCGGCGTCGTGTCTTCGAGGAAGAAATCATAGGTTTCCAAGGTGCGATCAGGGCCAACTGGAATAATGTTGAGCACAATCAAAGACGAGCGACCAGGGTAACGCATGATGCAGGTATTTGGCCAAAGCCACCAAACCGCATGGGTGCGCACCGTGGCGTTTGAAACATCATAAGCGCTGTTTTCAGCCTTGCCAGCATCCGCCATGTGGCTTGAATATATGCCATGGGTGGTCACCTTATAGGTGTCCATGTCCACCAGATCACAGAAGTCTTTATGCGCCGTTGGGCAGTGATAGCATTCCAGAAAGTTATCAACGATATTTTTCCAGTTTGACTTGATGTCATATGTCAAACGATGAGCAAACGTCAGGTTCTCGATGTCTGGAGCCCAATGTTTGATCTCTGTCGCCAGTTCGCCCGACATTTCAGCCAGTGGCACTGCAGAAGTATCCAGATTGACATAGATAAAGCCGCAGAATTCTTCGACACGAACCTCATCAAGACAGATTTCTTTGGTTTGAAAATCATCCAAGTTTTCGGTATGCGGTGCGCGCACCAAATTGCCGTCTAGCTTGTAAACCCAGGCGTGATAAGGGCACATCAGACGCGACGTGTTTCCTTCGCCAGAGACAAGCGTATGCGCCCGGTGTTTGCAGACATTGTAAAAGGCGCGCAAGACACCTTCGCGGTCTCGCACCAAGGCAATTGGGTTTCCAGCGATATCTATTGTCACGTAGTCCCCGGGGTTTCGCAGCTTTTCTACATGGCACACCCATTGCCATGTTTTTGCGATTACCTCTTTGACATCAACGTCATGCCAGACCGGATCTGTATAGGCATCCGCCTTGAGAGAGAATGAGCGAGATGCGTCTGGGTGATACCCTTTTGCGATTTCCGCTCGTTGCTGTGGGGTTGGCAGCTCTGTCATTTCGAACCTCGTTTAAGACCTATTGCTGCTTGCCTGTTGGCGAAGCTTTCAACAAAATTATCCCGCGCGCCCCGTGTGACTGAACTTTTTCAGCCAATATCTTAACTATTTTGGCCCTAAGCTTCGCCTTTTGGATTTCGGTGCAAAGGCCAAGCACGAAACTCAAATGGAATGCGTCCTTCGCCACGGTCTTGCAAAGGAGAAAGCCCAAACCTCTCTCGATACGCCCGGCTAAAATGAACCTGATTTGAAAAACCACTCGCAACAGCAATTTCAGCCATCGACAAAGTTGTCTGCGTGACCAGCCCCCGCGCCCGATCCAGTCGAATATCACGGTAGTACAAAACTGGGGTTTTGTTCAAATAACGAGAGAAAAGCCGTATGAGTTGCCGTTGGGATATACCTATATTCTTACTGATCTCTGGAATTGTGAGCGGATCTTCGAGGTGGGCTTCCATTTCTGAGATCGCTTGCTTGACGGTATCAGGCACGTTTGCGCCCATTGGTTCATCTCCAGAGGGATTCTGCGATTTGCCCGCGCCCCTGAATTCTGGGTGGAAGATATACCGTGCGGCCGCATTGGAAATCGCTGGCCCCAGTGTGCTGTGAATGATGCGCAGGGCAAAATCGACAGAGGCGACGCCGCCGGAACAGGTTATAAATTTGCCATCAAAAACGCTGAGATTCTCGCTGACATCGATGTTTGGGAAGAGTTCGATAAAGGAATCGATATGTTCATAGTGCACGGTGGCACGCTTGCCGCGCATCAACCCGGTTTCAGCAAGAATAAAGGCCCCGGTGTCCAGGCCGCCTATGGTTTTTCCAGCGCGCGCAGCCGTGCGCAACGCTTTGTTAATACGCGCTGTGCTCACGTCCTCTGGCGTCCAGCTTGAGGAAACAATCGTGATATCTGGTGCAACTTCGTCAAGGTTCACCAACGCTTGGGTGTCGATAGAAACCCCATTGCTGGCCACACAGGGGCCGCCCATGTCCGACGCAATTTCCCAGCGAAACAGACTGAGGCCCTCTAGATAGTTCACCGCACGAAACGGATCGATGAAGTTCATCGTCGCGGCTAGGTTGAAATTCGGCGTCACGATAACGCGAATTAACGTTGATTGAAGCATTTCACGCATATTTGTCCGTTTTTGTTAATAATGTGTCCAATAAAGTTGAAACTCGCAAGCTTGTTCAGCTCAGGATAATCGATCAAACGCAGCCATCAGCTTGGGCCAGTCAATTATGGAAGCACCTAACGATCATCCTACCATAGACCCTGAAACCACCCCATCGACGCCATCGGTGCAACGCGCTGCTGTGTCACAAGGCGTGGCCCATGTGGACCTGCCTGGCACTTACGAAACAGAGTCTTATGCTTTTGTTTTGCTGCCCAAAATGTCCCTGAATGCGTTTAGTGCTGCGCTGGAACCTTTGCGGATTGCGAACCAGTTGACGGGAAAAGAGCTGTTTCGCTGGGTATTGGTTTCCGAAGATGGGCAGGCCATCGCCTGTTCGAGCGGTGTGGAAATTAGCGTTGCTGGGGATTTTTCTCTCGTGCAAAGCACAGACAAGATCCTTGTTTGCAGCGGTGTGAACCCGATTTTGCATACGTCGGACAAAGTGGCAAATTGGATGCGCTTTCAATGGCGCAAAGGACAAACGGTTGGCGGGATTTGCACCGGGGCCTATGCGCTGGCAAAGGCGGGCATTCTGCAAAACTCTGAGTTCACGCTGCATTGGGAAAACCTTGCGCCCTTCAGCGAGACCTTTGACCAATTGGAACCCTCTGAATGTACCTTTGTTTTTGACAACCGGGTCTGGACCTGTGCCGGTGGTATTGCGGCAACCGATATGATGATTGCGCGGATAGATAAGCTGTTTGGCTCTAAGCTTGCTGTGGCCGTAGCGCAAATGTGTCTTGTGAATGTGCCAAGGTCGTCCAATGATCCGCAAAAGTCCTCGACGGCTGCTACGTTCGGCATTCGCGACAAAAAATTGCTGAAGGCGGTCAATTTTATTCAGGATAATTTTGAGGAAGACCTTAAGCTCGACGAGCTTGCTGCAATGTGCAACGTGTCGCGCCGGCAAATGGAACGTCTGTTTAAGCGCCATCTTGATTTGTCCCCCCGCAGCTTTCTTGTTGATGTTCGCCTACAACAGGCCCGCACCATGTTGGCAGGCACTGATCTGTCGATAATCGAGGTGGCGACGGCTTGTGGATTTGGCTCGACAAGCTATTTTTCAAAACGCTTTCGTATGAAATTTGGCGCGTCGCCCTATCGTTTCCGATTGTCCTCTGAGGCGAATGGTAAATTGGCCTAAGGGCGTTGCCCAACGTGACGCCCAAGCCCTTGTGGTAAGGGCAATTTTTCATGTTCTGCACGCAGGCTTGCTACCGCATTGGCAACGTCATCAGACGGCAAGCAGCCGCGACGGCTTTTCAGATCGACATGCACCAACAGTGTCTCAACCGTTGCCACTGGCTGGGCAGGCGCTGCGCTGCGAAAGAGCGTGTGAAACAAATGCAGGGTTTTGGGCGCCCCTTGCAGTACACGGGTCATGGTGACCAAATGGTCCCCTGCATGCGCCTCTGCCAAGAACCTGACGTGGCTTTCGGCGGTAAAATAGCTCTTTTGAGTTGCAACATAATCCTGCCCTGCACCGATATAGTCCAGCAAAGCATCTGTGGCTTTAGCCGCGACTTCGACGTATCGCGCCTCGTTCATGTGACCATTCATGTCAGTCCAAGCGTCTGGCACTATCAGATCACAAGATTTGAATAGAATTGATTGTAGATCACGCAGGGATATCGGTGCTTCGGGCATTATTTCATTCCTAATGTGCCAAGTTGTGGCGTGCCAAACCGCGGCCCAGTTTGCATTGGGCATTTGCACCTAGATTACAGGAATGTATGCAAATTCAAAAAGCCCCGCGACAGATCACGGGGCTATGGCGACACCGCAAGATAAACATGCGGGCTTGATTGCCGCAAAGTGTGACTTGCAGCCGAAAACGGACACTAAGACAAAAAGGGGCAAATTTCGCCTAAATGCCCGGCTTTCGCAGCAATTCGGCCGCATTTATCTGAAAATTTTAATCATCTTTAGCAAAGTTATAAAGGAGATCGTCATGCATATTCGCCACACACAATTTCAAGACGCAATGAACCGTCCGCGTTTGGGCCGCCTCTTTGAACTCATCCGTCAGGAAAATGTTTGCGCGGGCAGCGCCCCACAATCGCAAGCGATTGAGCACGCAAAAATCGAAAGCTTTCGCGAACTTGCCTGTGCGTCCTTAAAACGGTGACCTAGCCTCTGAAACCCGTCGCAATTACAAATTTTTCCGAAGAATCCGCGCGAGACGACGGCGGTTTTACGTTCACAACTTTGGTGAATTTCTGCTTTAGCAGTTTTTGCAGTTCACCTTCTGCGCCACCTGCCAAGACCTTGGCAACAAATGTGCCGCCCTCTTGCAGCACGTCAAACGACAAATATGCGGCAGCTTCGCATAATGCGATGATGCGCAGGTGGTCTGTTTGCTTGTGGCCCGACGAGGATGCCGCCATGTCAGACATGACCACATCGGCTTTGCCGCCAAGCCATTCTTTGACTTTCAGGTCTGCGTCATCTTCCATGAAATCAAGTTGATAGATTTCGGCACCTGGCAGTGGCTCGACTTCTTGCAAATCAATTCCCAAGACCGTGCCAACCTTTTTACCGGGTTTTTCACCCAGCGCATTTACCCGCGGCACTGCGACTTGAAGCCAGCCACCGGGGGCGCAGCCCAAATCGACGATGCGCGCGCCTGGCACCAAAAACCGAAATTTGTCATCCAGTTCCAAGATCTTGAACGCGGCGCGGCCCCGAAAACCTTCGGCTTTGGCCCGTTTGACATAGGGGTCATTCAACTGGCGTTGTAACCAACGGGTAGAACTGATGCTGCGCCCACGCGCAGATTTGACCTTGATCGTCAGATCACGTTGACCCCGCCCAGAGGTATTCTTTATTCCTGACGGTTTTTTGTCTTTCACAGCTTCACCCAATTATTGCGAAGAATCGCTTTGATGCCTGATACACCTAGAACGGCCCATCTTCCAGAACACCGTCGTTTGACATCTGTGCATAAAGCAGGCCTTCGCGCAGCCCGCGATCGGCAACCGACAGGCGGTCGGTTGGCCAACAGCGTAGCAAGGCTTGCAAAATGGCTGAGCCAGACATGATCAACGCATGGCGATCCTGACCGATGCGCGGGTCTTGTCGACGGCCGGTTGGCCCAAGCCGCAAATAGTCATTGATCACCTTGTCTATTTGCTCTGATGTCATGCGAAGCCCATCCACCTTGTTGCGATCATATCGTCGCAATCCAAGGTGGCTTGCGGCAACGGTTGTGACGGTGCCAGAGGTGCCAACAATCTGAAAGCCTTCGCGGGGTTGCTCGTCTTTATAGGGGGCGAAATCGGCGAGGTTTTCTTCGAAAAACCAACTCATTAGGGCAAAACGCGCCGCGTCATCCTCGACGTCATTAAATTGATCGCGCAGGGTTGCCACGCCCAAGGGTACGGATATCCAGTCAACCACGCGGGCAGCCGGAAACGGCGTGTCGATATTCTGCAACCCACCGCGCATGCGCATGATGGATTTGGGCCGCTCGCGCGCGGGCACTTTGGACAGATCAATCCAAACCAGTTCCGTAGAGCCGCCGCCGATATCAACAACTAGCAACTGTTCGGTCTTGGTGGACACTAGCGGCGCGCAGGAAATGACCGCAAGCCGGGCTTCTTCCTCTGCAGGAATGATTTCAAGTTGCAAACCGGTTTCACGGCGCACCTGCTTGATAAAGTCTTTGGCATTGCGCGCCCGACGACAGGCTTCGGTCGCTACAAGCCGCATGTGTTTCACACGATGCCGGCGCAATTTTTGCTGGCAGATCCGCAGGGCTTGTATCGTGCGGCGCATCGAGCCACGCGACAAGCGCCCAGTCTTTTCCAGGCCTGATCCCAACTGGACCGACTTAGAAAAGCTATCAACCACATGAAACTGACTGCCCTTTGGTTGGGCAATCAACATGCGGCAACTATTTGTACCAAGATCCAGTGCTGCATAAAGCTCACTTGGATCCGGTGTCTTGGGCGCGGAGCTTTCGACCGGTTTCGGGAATGCGCCCGCACCTTTGGGACGCTTGGGCGCCATATTACACGCCCTCCATTTCGAGTTAACACCAGCGTAGTGCTTTGAAAGGCAACGCGCAATCCCCTGCCCTTGATCTGTTCAAGATCATCATTAGGATTTTTCAGTCCCCTGGCTGTGGCGCTGCAGGCCGGACACAGATAGAAGCCAAGAGGTCGCGGATTGTGGCCTTTAAGTCGAAAATGGACCCGGAACTGGAAAAAAGCTGGTCTACCAAGAGCTATCAAATAAGGAACTTCAACATGCCAGACGTCACCATCGTATTTTGGCGCGACATCCCAGCTCAGGTTATTGTGGGCAAAGGGCGTCGTGGCGCGAAAAAACAATTGGCGGAGCGGTTTGAGCAAGCCATTGACCGGGCGGCGATGAAAATCGGCTCTTCTGACGCGGATGCCTATCTGGCGGAATGGCGCAAAGCAGATCCTTATGCGGTGGACGGAGACCCTGCTGAAATCGTTGCTGCCGAGGCAGAACGGCTTGAGCTGGAATATGATCAGCAACGCTTAAAATCCCTGATTCAAAATGATGGGTGGGCGTGACACAACATTGGTTCTTGGAGAGGCTCATGGCGCTATTAAATTTCAAGAAAAGACTTGAAACTGGGCAGGATGGATCCCCCCAAGTTCAAGATTTTCTGAAGGGGTATTCGATTGAAGTGATGCCGCGGACAGCGGAAAAAATCGCTGACTTTCGAGATCATCTCCCGGCAGATACGCGGGTTTACATTGCCCATATTGATGGAACATCCATCACTGATATGGTGGCCACCGCACGGCGGATCACTGATGCAGGCATGACAGCCATGCCGCATTTTCCAGCGCGAATTATTGCTGACAAAGCTGAGCTTCAGACTTGGATCTCGATGTACCAAAACGAGGCAGGCGTCGAACAAGCGCTGCTTTTGGCTGGCAACAACAAAGAGCCCAAAGGTGATTTCCACAGCTCTATGCAGCTCTTGGAGACAGGCCTGTTTGACAAAGCAGGCTTTAAGCGGCTGCATGTGGCCGGACACCCGGAAGGCAACAAAGACATTGACCCGGATGGCGGCATGACTTTGGTGAACGAAGCATTGCATTGGAAAAACAATTTCCGCGACACAACCGACGCAGAAATGGCCATTGTGACCCAGTTCTGCTTTGAGGCCCAGCCGATCATTGAATGGGCAAATGGCTTAAAGGACAATGGCATCACCTTGCCGATCCACATCGGTATCGCTGGCCCTGCCAAGCTGCAAACGCTGATAAAATTCGCCATTGCCTGCGGTGTTGGTCCTTCGTTGAAGGTCCTGCAAAAACGCGCAATGGACGTCACAAAACTATTGCTACCCTATGAACCAACAGATGTTGTAAAAGCTCTGGCGGACCACAAGGCTGCGCATCCGGATTTCAATATTCAGGCCGCACATTTCTTTCCGTTGGGCGGCATCAAAACAAATGCAAAATGGGCCACCGACAACGGCGGGTCCTCCACGAAACCAGCAAATGCTTAAGGAATTTTCATGACCCGTACCGTCATCGAATCTGCGACAAAAACAACGATCATCGGATTTGATCAGCCCTTCAGTGTGATTGGTGAACGTATTAACCCGACGGGTCGCAAGATCTTGAATCTGGAACTGGAACGCGGCGATTTTTCACGCGTTCAAGCGGATGCTCTTGCACAGGTGGCCGCCGGTGCAAATATTCTTGATATCAATTCAGGCGCTGTGTTTTCCAACAAAATGGCAGAAGACGTGCGTTATGCGGACAACAATTTTGTCGAACCAACCCTGATGAAAGAGCTGATTGAAACCGTTCAGTCGGTGACAGACAGCCCATTGTGTATCGACAGCTCGGTTCCTGGAGCCTTGGAAGCCGGGCTTGCTGCTGCGCATGGCCGCCCGCTGTTGAACTCTGTGACAGGCGAAGAAGAGCGTCTGGAACTCGTGCTACCGCTGGTCAAGAAGTACAACGTGCCCGTGGTTGCGATTTCTAACGATGACACAGGTATTTCCGAGGACCCGGATGTGCGTTTCGCGGTTGCCAAGAAAATCGTCGAACGCGCGGCTGACTTTGGTATTCCTGCACATGACATTGTGGTGGATCCGCTGGTGATGCCAATTGGCGCAATGGCAACGGCTGGTCATCAGGTCTTTACGCTGGTGCGCCGTTTGCGCGACGAGTTGGGTGTGAATACCACCTGTGGGGCTTCTAATATCTCGTTTGGACTGCCCAATCGTCATGGTATCAACAACGCCTTTTTACCGATGGCCATCGCGGCAGGCATGACATCTGCGATCATGAACCCTGTGGCCCTGCCGATCGGCCCCAAGAAGATCGCGGCGAAACGCGAAGAAGTCGAAGCGGCAGGCATTGTGTTGCCGGACGGCATGGATGACGAAGCATTTGTTCAAATGTTCGGCATGGGTTCTACACTGGCGCGTCCGGGTAAAGAGATGGAAGCCATTCGTGCGGCCAACTTCTTAACCAATCGCGATGATGGCGGCGCAGATTGGATCAAGTTCAACGCAGCCCCTGCAGCAGAGGGTGACTCTGGTCGCGGACGACGTGGTGGCGGCCGCCGACGTCGTGGCTAAGAAGCATTAAGTAACCCCGCGAAATTGCGGGGTTACTTGTTTATTATCAATTACTTCTGAACGATTGCACACGTGATACAAGAGATGCAGTCGCGACATGTAGCGCCGAAATATCTGCGTTGTCTTCCATCGCTGGAGCCAGTTTTACGGCCAGCTCTTTGCCCAATTCCACGCCCCATTGATCGTAGGAATTGATCCCCAAAAGCACACCTTCAACAAACACACGGTGTTCATAAAGCGCAACGATTTGCCCCAACACAAACGGAGTAAGTTTGTTGTACATCAGCGTGGTTGATGGGCGGTTTCCGGCAAAGACACGTTGCTGCGCGTTTGCTTCCAACTCGGCTCCTGCAAGCCCCTTGGCTTTCATCAATGTGCGGGCGTCTTCTATGGGACGGCCCAACAGCAAGGCTTCGGATTGCGCCAGGCAGTTGGACAAAAGCGCCTTGTGGTGTGCATCGAGGTCAGGCGAGTGGCCCTGCGCCCCAACGATGAATTCACAAGGCACAATCTGTTTGCCCTGATGGATCAATTGATAAAACGCATGCTGCCCATTGGTGCCCGGTTCACCCCAGACAATTGGGCCGACCGTTTGATCCAATGGCTCTCCGTCAAGGCTGACACTTTTGCCGTTTGATTCCATTTCAAGCTGCTGCAAATAGGCTGGCAAGCGCAACAGGCGCTGTTCGTAGGGCAAGACCGCGCGGGTGCCATAGCCACTGATTTGATGGTGCCAGATACCAACCAGCGCCAGCAATACCGGCATGTTTTCCGCCAGCGGGGCGTCGCAAAAATGCCGATCCATCGCCTGTGCGCCACGCAGAAACTCCGTAAACGACTCTGGCCCAACCGCCAACATGATCGACAGGCCAATAGGACCCCACATCGAATAGCGACCACCAACCCAATCTTCAAAACCAAAGACCCGGCTGGATGGAATACCGAATTCTGCAGTGGCCTGCATCGCGGTCGAAATCGCCGCAAATTGCGCGCCCGGATCTTTGACCTCTTTGGCCATCCACGCCATGGCACTGCGGGCATTCATCATGGTTTCAAGTGTTGTGAATGTCTTGCTGGCCACCAGAACCAAGGTGGTTTTGGGGTTGAGACCTGCCAGTTTGTCCACCAAATCAGCCCCATCCACGTTGGACACAAAATGGCATTTCGGACCGTCGTGAAAGGCCGCCAGAGCAGGCACAGCCATGGCCGGACCCAGGTCGGAGCCGCCAATGCCAATATTCACAACATCGGTGATCTTGCCCCCCTCGCCCGTAAATGAACCGCTGCGGACTGCATTTGCAAAGTCGGCCATTTGGGCCAATGACTGTTTGACGCCGGGCATCACATCGACCCCGTCCACGATCACGCCAGGACCATCCAAGTTTCGCAACGCTGTGTGCAAAACGGCGCGGTCTTCGGTCTGATTGATTTTTTCACCTGCAAACATTGCCGCGCGGCGGGTTTCCAGCGCCTTTGAGATCGCCAACTCTATCAGTGCGGCTTTGGCCTCAGCGTCAATATTGGTCTTGCTATAATCAAAGAACAAGCCATCGCATTCGCTCGCGAATTCTGAGCTGCGTCCCGGATTGTCAAACAAGTCATTGATATGTCTATCTTTTGTCGCCGCGTGCAGTGCCGTGAGTTTATCCCACATTCTTATTACTCCGTCCAATGTACCGTTGCGCCATCCATCACCGCCCGTATTGGGGCCTGTTTTGCTGGCAGATGCCTTGCGGCGTCTAGGGCTTGATATTTTTCTTTGCCACGAAACACCACATGTTTGCGCAGAGCTCCATTCAGGACATGCGCTGCGAGTGTAACGCGGGCTTCTGGTTGGCTTTTGGGGCGCACAGGCAGCAGTACCGGCGCAGCCGAATCCAAGGCCGCGACCAGTTCGTCAGAATCAGGAAACAACGAAGCTGTGTGCATATCAGGCCCCATACCCAGCACCGCCACATCAATCGGCAACAAGCCTGTCAGATTATCAATCAGCCCTGAAATTGCGTCTTCGGGTTGGGGGGCATCCGCATAAAGCGGCAAAAGCCTGGCCTTGCTTGCCCGGTTCACCAAAAGCCGTTCGCGCAACAAGGTGGTGTTGCTGCGTGGACTGTCAGCCGGCACCCAGCGTTCATCGGTTAGAATGACATCAACGCGCGACCAATCCAGATCTGCAGCACAGAGATCATCAAAAATCGGACCGGGTGTCGAGCCACCGGGAACCGCAAACAAAACCCGATCTTCATGTTGCAGGGCTGCGGTCAGATCGCCTGCAATGGCATTGGCGACATCAATCGCCATCATGTCAAAATCGCTATATTTTTCAATTTTCATTCTGCAATTTTCCTCCACTCTCGACCCTCACGTTGCATCAGCAACATAGCGTCAATTGGACCTTCGCTAAACGCATCATAGGGTTTTGGAACATCAAAACGCGCTTCCCATCCTTGAATAATCGGATCGGTCCATGCCCAGGCCGCTTCGACTTCGTCGTTGCGCATGAACAAGGTTTGATTGCCGCGTAAAACATCCATAATCAGGCGCTCATAGGCGTCTGGCGTATCGGCATCAGGCCCAAGGGCTTCTGCAAAACTCATGTCCAGGGGCACATCCAGCAGGCGCATTCCGCCCGGCCCCGGTTCCTTGATTGTCACCTTCAGCGTGATGCCTTCGTCTGGTTGCAATTGAATGCGCAATTCATTGCTGTGTTGTCCGGCTTCGGGGCCAAAAATAGAATGTGGCGTGTTCTTAAAAGCCACAATGATTTCTGAATCGCGCGCTTTTAAGCGTTTGCCGGTGCGCAGATAAAAGGGCGTGCCTGCCCAACGCCAATTTTGCACAGCACACTTGAGCGCCACAAAACTTTCGGTTTTGGATTGAGGATTCTCAACATCTTCGCGAAACCCTTGGGTGCTTGCGGTTTCAGCATATTGGCCACGCACCAAGTGGTGTGGCTCGACGGGTTCTAAAGCGCGGATAACTTTAAGTTTTTCATCGCGCACGGCATCCGGGTCAAATTTGGCTGGGGGTTCCATGGCTGTCAGGCACAGCAACTGCATCAAATGGTTTTGCACCATATCCCGCATAGCACCGGATTTGTCGTAATAGGCCCCTCGGCCCCCTACGCCAACTTCTTCGGCCACTGTGATCTGGATATGATCGATGTATTGACTGTTCCAAAGCGGCTCAAACAGCATGTTGCCAAAGCGCACAGCCATCAGGTTCTGGACGGTCTCTTTGCCAAGATAATGATCAATGCGGTACACTTGGGTTTCGTCAAACCGACTGGACAGCGCCTTGTTCAAGGCCTTGGCGGATATCAGATCGCGCCCGAATGGTTTTTCTACCACAATGCGCGTGTCGTCTTGCACCATTTTATGCAGATGCAGCCGGTCTGCCAGATCGTCAAACAGATTAGGGCCAACCGAAAAATAAAATGCTCGCACCCGGTCAGTGTCGAGCTTGGCGCTTAGGACATCCCAGCCCTCTTCCCCCATGGCATCGATTTTCACATAATCCAGACAGGTTAGAAACGCGTCGACCTTTGCAGTATGAGACGGTGCATCGTCAGCTGCCAAAACGGCTTCTTTTGCAAAGTCTTGATAGGTTTGCATTGTCATATCAGACCGCGCCGCCCCAATAATACGAGAGCCTTGCGGAATCTGCCCATCACAGAACCGCTTGAACAAAGCAGGCAGAATTTTCCGGCGAGCAAGATCGCCCGTGCCGCCAAAAATGATCAGGTCGAACAAGTCGACTGGAATAATTCGCGAAACCATTTGATCCTCTGAGTTGGTGGTCAAGCCACATCCGTTAGCGCTAACGCACCCTATCAACTCCGCTGCACGCAAACAAGAGCATTCACAACCCTGTCAGGTCAGCGCAATTATATTTCCCTTGGCTGAAATCTTCGATACCACAAAGGAAACAAGGGAATGACCTACTCATGAAAGATCACGCAAATATCGGCAAGTTTGTTGATCCTTATCTTACAGCAAAGGGCGAAGACCGCGCCAGCGTTCGCTTGGAAAACCCGCAAACACTGTGGTTTAACACTGGCACCCTGTGCAATATCGAATGCGAGAATTGTTATATTCTCAGCTCTCCGACCAATGATGCCTTAGTATATATGTCAGCCGACGAAATAAGCGATTACCTAGATCAGCTGGACGATCGAAATTGGGATGTCAGCGAAATTGCCTTTACCGGCGGCGAGCCTTTCATGAACCCGGAGATGATAGAAATGGCGCGCCGAGCGCTTGCGCGAGGCTATGAGGTTTTGATCCTAACCAACGCGATGCTACCGATGCAACGCAAGAAAGTTAAACAAGGTTTACAAGAACTTAACAAGCGATTTGGCGAAAAGCTGACGCTGCGCATTTCCGTTGATCATTGGTCTGAAGAGCTGCACGATAAAGAGCGCGGCACAGGCAGTTTTGCAAAAACCCTAGCTGGCATGCTTTGGCTGCGCGATAACAAAATCAAAATGGCCGTGGCGGGCCGCACCGTATGGGGTGACACTGATGTGGCTTCCCGCCAAGGGTATGCGGAACTCTATCGAAAGCATAACTTTAATATTGATGCGCAAAACCCTGGGGAAACAGTACTTTTTCCAGAAATGGATGAGAAGATCGAAGTGCCAGAAATCACTACCGCCTGCTGGGGTATTCTGGATAAATCGCCTTCGCAAGTTATGTGCTCTAATTCCCGCATGGTGGTTAAGCACAAGGGCGCAGATCGCCCATCTGTGATCGCCTGCACGTTGCTGCCCTATGAAAAAGAGTTCGATATGGGCAGCACACTGCAAGAGGCAGAGCAACCCGTTCAACTCAATCATCCGCATTGCGCCAAATTCTGCGTTTTGGGCGGGGCAAGCTGTTCTGCCTAACCGCAGAAAGAGCTTGCAATTCGACTTGATCAAACTGTTTGATACATCCGCGATTTAGCCGGTCAATTTCAGCAAATTCAGCCACCTGAAATCGCGGATTTCTGCACTAGTTTTGGCTTTCGCCACAAGCGCCATTGCGCCCTATATCCTGCCTCTGTTATAAAACTTACAACAAGATATAGACTGCCGAAAAAAAGCGAGCACCATACGTGAGCGAAACGCCAGAAACACCTGATTCCGAAGAAGAAAAAACAGTTACACGCATGGAGCACCATGGCCCCAGTGTGACAATCGAAGAGGAAATGCGCACCTCTTATCTTGATTACGCCATGAGCGTGATCGTGAGCCGCGCGATTCCCGATCTTCGGGACGGCCTGAAACCGGTCCATCGCCGCATTTTATATGCGATGCACGAGACCGGAAATACCCACGATAAATCCTATCGAAAATCGGCGCGTCCGGTGGGCGATGTGATGGGTAAATATCACCCGCACGGCGATGGAGCGATCTATGATGCTTTGGTCCGTATGGCGCAGGACTTTTCGATGTCATTGCCCTTGCTGGATGGCCAAGGCAACTTTGGCTCGATGGATGGCGATAACCCAGCTGCGATGCGTTATACCGAAGTGCGCATGGACAAGCCGGCAGCCTTTGTTTTGGCTGATATCGAAAAAGACACGGTTGATTTCCAAGACAACTATGATGGCAAAGACAAGGAACCAACAGTTCTGCCATCGCGCTTTCCCAATATGCTGGTCAATGGGGCTGGCGGCATTGCGGTCGGGATGGCGACAAACATTCCGCCGCACAATTTGGGTGAGGTCTGCGAAGCCACTTTGGCGCTAATCGAAAACCCGGATTTGACGTCTGAAGAGCTGATTGAGTATATCCCAGGCCCTGATTTTCCGACCGGTGGCATTATGCTGGGTCGTTCTGGCGCGCGCAAAGCCTATCTTGAAGGCCGTGGCAGCGTCATTATCCGGTCAAAAACCCGTGTCGAAGAAATACGCAAGGATCGCTATGCGATTGTGATCGACGAGATCCCTTATCAAGTGAACAAATCTGCGATGATCGAGAAAATCGCAGAACAAGTGCGCGAGAAAAAGGTCGAAGGCGTCGCGCATGTGCAGGATGAATCAGATCGTAACGGCGTGCGCGTTGTTGTTGAATTGAAACGCGATGCGACGGCCGAAGTCGTGCTTAACCAACTGTTCCGCTTTACGCCAATGCAAACCTATTTTGGCTGTAACATGCTGGCGCTGAATGGCGGTCGCCCAGAACAGCTGACATTGCGGGCATTTTTGACATCGTTTGTTGATTTCCGCGAAGAAGTTGTTGCACGGCGTACGGCCTTTGAACTGCGCAAGGCCCGTGAACGCAGCCATATCCTGTGTGGTCTGGCGGTTGCGGTTTCAAATGTAGATGAAGTCGTTGCAACCATTCGGTCCTCGGCGGATGCGGCTGAAGCGCGGCAAAAACTGATGCAACGTCGTTGGCCAGCGGCTGATATTGCGGCCTATATCCGCTTGATCGACGATCCGACCCACACAATGAACGACGACGGAACCTATAATCTGTCTGAAACCCAGACGCGAGCAATTCTGGAGTTGCGGTTGCAACGCCTGACGCAAATTGGCGTCAAAGAAGTGACCGACGAGCTGGAAGAGCTGGCCGGTAAGATCAAGGAATACCTAGAGATCCTTGGGTCGCGCGAACGTATTATGGGAATGATTTCTGCCGAGCTGCAAGAAGTCAAAGACAAGTTTGCTGTGCCCCGTCGTACCGATATTGTTGACTGGTCTGGCGACATGGAAGATGAGGATTTGATCGAGCGCGAAGATATGGTCGTAACGGTCACATCTGGCGGTTATATCAAACGCACAGCACTGGCTGATTTCCGTGCGCAAAAACGCGGCGGCAAAGGTCTGTCAGGCATGCAGACCAAAGAAGAAGACGTGGTGACCACATTGTTTGTGGCCAATACGCATACGCAGCTGCTGTTTTTCACAACCGATGGCATGGCCTATAAGTTGAAGACATGGCGCTTGCCGTTAGGTGGCCGTACCGCCAAGGGCAAGGCAATTGTTAATATTCTGCCCATTCCGACGGGTGTGTCGATTGCCGCCATCATGCCAGTAGACCGTGAAGAAGAGGAATGGAAAGATCTGCAGATTGTCTTTGCGACTTCGGCTGGCGACATTCGCCGCAATGCGCTGAGCGATTTCACCAATGTGAAGCGAAATGGCAAGATTGCCATGAAGCTGCCAGAAGATGTGGAATTGGTAAATGCGCGGATCGCAACCGAAGAAGATGACGTCATGTTGGTGACAGATTCTGGTCGAGCCATCCGTTTCCCAACCACCGATGTGCGTGTGTTCAAAGGCCGGGATTCCACCGGCGTGCGTGGCATTCGTCTGTCTGGAGAAGATCGGGTTGTTTCAATGTCAGTGATCCGACATTTTGAAGCCAGCTCTGATGAACGCGTGGCCTATCTGAAAATGCGCCGCGCTGTGGCCGGCGCTTTGGATGACGAAGCCAACGGTGAAGAAGACGCAAACAGCAACGCAACCATCAGCCCAGAGCGCTATGCGGAAATGTCTGCGGCCGAGATGCTGATTTTGACCATCACCTCTGGCGGGTCTGGCAAGCTTTCAAGTTCGCATGACTATCCGGTGCGCGGACGTGGCGGCATGGGTGTTGCGGCAATGGACAAAGCGATGCGCGGCGGTGATTTGGTGGCCTCTTTCCCTGTTGAAATGGCTGATCAAATCATGCTGGCAACATCCAAGGGCCAATCAATCCGTGTGCCGGTTGATGGCATTTCGTTCAGGTCACGCTCTGCCGGTGGTGTTCGGGTGTTTGACACAGCCAAACGCGAAGTTGTTGTTTCGGTGGCTTGGATTGCAGAGCAAAACGAGGAAGAGGCTGTCGAAGAAACGGCCGAAGAATAGCCCCCTGAATTTCACAGATTATGAAAAGGGTCGCAGATTATGCGGCCCTTTTGCTACATCTGAATTGGTCCGAATCGGACTCAGTTTCAAAATGACCCTTATTATGTTATGAAAACTCATACGCATAACAACAACCAAAGCATCATTTGGCTGGCATAAAGGGGATATCCATATGAAACTATTCGGTATTTTCATGATAACCGCCGCAGGATTTACGGCAACCGCAGCGACAGCCGAAACAGGCATGGGCTTTAACGGTGGCTTTGGTTTGTACAAGAACACCGACAGTCATAACCACCTAAATGACCTTTACGGACAGATGTTCTGGAACTTTGGCGGACCCTTTGGGGCTCAGTTTGACCTGACGACCCATGAGTATGACTTTGACAGTCAACGGCGCCTAAGCCTTGGGGCGCATTTGTCGTATGAGGTCTCAGCCGAGGTGTCAGTCGGAGCCTATTATGGGCAGCAGGACTGGTTTGGGAATGACTATCAGTATTATGGTGCAGAACTTGCCTATGAGGACAACCGCTTTAAGGCAGACGGCCACATTGGCAAATTCGAACCCGTGGGTGGTGGTTTTGATTATACCTTATGGGGCTTTGACGGCATTTTCCTGATTGGTGATTATGGCGGTGTCAGCTCTGTCTCAAGCGATGGATCTGCTGCCAGCTCTTCGGGACCAAGTGGGTCGTTTGGACCAAGTTCATCCTTTGGCGGGCGCTATTATATCATCGGCGGAGTGCACGGGATCATCGATCCGATTCACGAAACCCTGTTTTATATTGGCGGATCAGCGGAATTGAACAACGGATTATACGCGGATCTGACGGCCGCCACGGTCAATGGGCAGGAACAAATAGGATTTCAACTGCGCAAAGAGTTGGGTGGCGGCGTACCTTATCATCGCCGCGGATGGACTGCGGCATTCCATGCCTGGTAAGCATTTGACAAGGCAGGCCTTTTGGCCTGCCCTGCTGACCAACACTCGTCGGATCTACAGCTGATAAATCTGGCCAAATTTCGCTTCAAGGTAGCCAAGAAATGGCTTTGGAGACGGGGCCATGCCACTTGCAAATTCGATTGTCTCGCGAGGGGACCGCAAACCGCCATGGGTTTGCAGGTTTGCTTTGAGCCAGTTGGTTGCACCGACAGTATTGCCCACCGACAGTTCCGCATCAAGATTTAGGCAATCTTGGCGCAGCGCGTCATACAGGCAGCCCGCATAGACATTGCCAAGCGCATAAGTCGGAAAATAGCCAAACAGGCCCACAGACCAGTGGACATCTTGCAAAACGCCATTGCTGGGCTTGTCTACGGCATAGCCAAAGTCTGCCTCAAAACGGTCATTCCAGGCGGCTTCGAGATCTTTGACACTCAGATCCCCCCGCATCAGAGCCCGCTCTAGGTCAAACCGCAGCATGACGTGCAGATTGTACTGCACCTCATCTGCTTCTGTGCGGATATAGCCTTTGTTGACGCGGTTCACGGTGCCAAAAAACGTCGTTGCGTCCGGCACATCAAACTCGTCAAAGCTGGATTTCATTTGCTCAAATAACCAGCCGGTAAAGGCTTGTGAACGGCCAATTTGGTTTTCATAAATCCGGCTTTGGCTTTCATGCACGCCCATTGAAACGCCTTGCCCCAAGGGGGTGAGCAAGTAAGCATTGTCGATGTTTTGCTCGTAGCACGCATGTCCTACTTCGTGAATTGTTGAATAAAAACAATTAAATGGGTCATCTTCGCTGACGCGTGTGGTGATGCGTACATCTTGGCCGGACCCCGAACTAAACGGATGCACCGCCTTGTCGATCCGCCCGTGTTTGCCATCGTAGCCAAAGGCATCAGCCAGTTTTTGCGACAGGGCCAATTGCAGTTTTTCCGGGTAATGGCCAAACAGGGCACGTGGCGATGGGGCCTCTAGGGCCGCAGATCGCAGGTTAACCAGACGCGGGCGCATTTCATCGAACATGGCGGCCAATTCTGCGGCAGTCATATCCGGTTCATAGTCGTCAATCATCGCGTCATAAACATCGCCGTTGCTGGCAAGAGCCTGACCTTCTTCGCGTTTCAGGCGCACGACATTTTCCAGAACAGGCACAAAAGCCCCGGTGTCTTTGTCGGATCTGGCTTGCGCCCATTGGCCCTGCGCCTGACTGGTGACCTTGGCGATTTCCGCCGCCAGATCAGCCGGCACCTTTTGCGTGCGCGCAAATGATTTGCGAATGTGACGCATTTGGGCCTGACCGACCAGATCCAAGGTGCTGTCCTCAATTTTAGCAAGCCAATCTGCTACCTGGGGTGCAATACGACGGGCGTGCAGCACATTTTCCATGGCGGCCATCTCTTCGCCACGCTGTTGCGCTGCCCCAACGGGCATGACCGTTTCTTGATCCCACCCAAGCCGTCCGGCCACTTGGGACAAAGCTTCGGTCTGGCTTTGAAAGGCCATCAAGTCTTTGAATGCATTCATTATTTAGTTTCCCGGATCGAAGTGGATAAAGGGTAATGCGCCAGAAAACGTGCGCGCAGCATCAAAACCCAAACAAGCACTGCGACGATCTGATGGGTGATCGCCAACTGCCAGGGCGCGATATAAAGCACAGTCATGACACCAAGAACGACCTGCAAGAGCAAAGCCGCCATCAAAGCGTTGAACGCAAAGCGGGTTTTGCCATGTGCAGAGGCACGGCCACGCCGCCAGACGACAATTGCAAAGATGAGCAGCAGATAGGCCCAAATCCGATGCATGAACTGTACAAGGCCCGCGTTTTCAAAGAAATTGGTCCACAAGGGCGTCAGTTCCAATGCGCCCTGCGGCACAAAGCTGCCCGCCATCAAAGGCCAATCGGTAAAACTGCGCCCAGCATCAATGCCCGCCACCAACGCCCCAAGCAGGATTTGGATAAAGGTCGCGTGCAAAAGGCCGGTGGAAAGCGAGAAAAGTTTGGCTTCTTTGCCACGTCTCGCCTGCATGAGGTCGCGTTCAGGTCGACCCAAAAGAAAGATATACCAGGCAATAAAGCCCAAGATAACAAAGGCTAAGCCCAGATGAGTGGCCAGTCGATAAGAGGCAACATCCAGACGATCCCCAGACAGGCCAGAGGACACCATCCACCAGCCGATGGCCCCCTGCAAACCGCCAAGTGCCCCGATCAGGAACAAGCGCCCCGCCCATCCTGTTGGGATCTTGCGACTGACCGCAAAACCCAGAAAACCCAAGGCCCAGACAAGGCCAATCATCCGGCCAAGTTGGCGGTGGCCCCATTCCCACCAATAGATAAACTTGAATTCTTCAAGGCTCATGCCTTTGTTTTGCAACTGATATTCCGGGATCTCTTGATATTTCTCGAATTCAGATTGCCATTCCGGCGCAGACATTGGCGGCATCGCCCCGGTGACCGGTTTCCATTCTGTGATCGACAAACCGCTATCGGTCAGACGGGTTAACCCGCCAACCACAATCATCGCCATGACCATCGCAAACAAGATTACCAACCAAACACGAATGGCTTTGCGCGCACCTTTTGGAGCCTTGTCGATCGCCCCTGTGACCGGCTTTTCAGGTGCCTTTTTCTCGGCGACCTCTTCAAAAATGCTGCGCTTTTGGCTCATGATATTTTCCTTGCCGTTTGCGCGCAGATTAGGCTGCGGCATGGGTGGCTTCAAGGCGGGAACGGTGGGTTTATCTTAGCTTAATTGTACAATTTGTACGTTTGGCGGCCTGAAACGTACGATTCACTCGGCGCGGTTTTTCCAGCGCACCATTTGCCGCATCATTCCGTGCAATGTCTGAATATCTGCGCGCGTTAACGGCATGCGCGACCACATATTGCGCAGGTTCAATTTCATGCTGTCAGCCTTGTGATCAGGAAAGAAAAACCTGGCCTCATCCAGACGCTCTTCGTAATGATGCGCCAAAGCCTCCACCTCGGATTGCGTGGCCCAGTTGGTTTTGGCCATTTCGACCCGTTCGGGGGCCACATCCACGGAGCCACGCATCCATTCATAAGAGGTCAGCAAAACACATTGTGCCAGGTTCAGCGACGCGTATTCGGGATTGACCGGCACGTTGATGATGGCATTGGCATGGGCGATGTCTTCGTTTTCCAGCCCCGATCGTTCTGGGCCAAACATCACCGCGACTTTTTCACCAGCTGCAATTTTTTCTCGGGCGATCTTCATCGCGTGTTCCGGGGTCATGACCGGTTTGGTCAAATCGCGGGCCCGCGCGGTGGTGGCAAATACATAGGTGCAGTCGGCCAAGGACTCGGCCACCGAGGTGCAAATTTGTGCTTCGTCAAGCAGTCGCCCTGCCCCTGAGCTCATGGCGACCGCTTTCTGATTGGGCCAACCGTCGCGGGGATTAACGATGCGCATACGATCCAGCCCGAAATTCCACATCGCCCGGGCGGCACCTCCGATGTTTTCACCCATTTGGGGGCGAACCAAAACAATCGCTGGCTGGGGTGTTCCGACGGGCATGTTATTCTCCTATAGATCGCCTGCTCTTACCCAAGCGCCCCTTGCAAAACAAGCGCTGACGGTTTCTGCTGGACGAAAATGGACCCTTGGGCGCTAAGGAGCACTTACTATGGCTTATGACGAAGGACATGTGGCGTTGTTGCGCGACGATCTGATCGAAGAACAGCCGCTGGTGGAAAAGAAAATGTTCGGCGGGCTTTGTTTCATGTTGAACGGTCATATGCTGTGTGGTGTGCATAAGGGCGGCGGCATGTTCCGGGTCGGCAAAGACTTGGAACAAGACGCGCTGCGCATCGAAGGCGCGCGTGAAATGGATTTTACCAAGCGACGCATGCCGGGGTTTGTCGAAGTGAGCGAAGCGCTGATGGAAGACGACATCCGCCGGCAAAAAATGCTTGATTTGGCAAAAGCTTATATCCAAACCCTTGCACCAAAGTAGCCAAGCCGATCAAAGCAGGTTATAGCAGCCGCAAAGACGACGACTGGAAAACACCATGGCCGACACCGAGCACCCACAAATCTATTTGATCACACCACCAGAAATCGAACTGAGCCGATTTCCAAGCGAATTGGCGAAAGTTCTGGACAGCACGGACATCGCCTGTGTGCGTTTGGCCCTAGCGACCAAAGACGAAGACCGTCTGAGCCGCGCCGCTGACGCGGTGCGCGAGGTATGCCATCCGCGCGACATCGCGCTGGTGATCAACGAGCATGTTTTGCTGGCAGAGCGGCTGGGGCTGGATGGGGTGCATTTGACCGATGGCGCCCGGTCGGTGCGCAAGGTGCGTAAAGACTTGGGTGATGATGCCATTGTGGGCAGTTTTTGTGCGGCGTCGCGGCATGACGGGCTGACGGCGGGTGAAAGTGGCGCCGATTACGTTAGTTTTGGCCCGGTTGTGGCCACGCCGTTGGGCGACGGAACCGTAGCAGATCACGAACTGTTTGACTGGTGGTCTCAGGTTGTTGAACTGCCGGTTGTAGCAGAAGGCGCATTGGATGTGGATATCGTGCGCAAATTGGCCCCGGTTACCGATTTCTTTGGCATTGGCGAGGAAGTCTGGCGCTGCGACGATCCTGCTGCCAAGCTTCAAGAGTTCATTCAATCTATTAAGTAACACCAATAAGGTGTTGAATTGTAATCTTATTTTACCTCACATGAAGACGCGCTCAAAAAACCAATAGGTACCGACGGCAGATATCGCAATCGACAACGGGTTGGCGATACGGCTGCGGTACCAGGGTTTTCGGCCAAAACCGACTCCAAGCAGCAAAAACGCGAAGGCAATGACGGTCAACTGGCCCAGCTCGACCCCAACATTAAAGCCAATCAACGCTGGAATGAATTGGCCTGCCGGAAGGCCAAAGTCGCCCAGAACCGAGGCAAAGCCCAGCCCGTGCAACAGGCCAAAGCCAAAGACCACCATCGGGCGCCAGCGGCTAAGTCCTTTGGAGAACACATTTTCCAGGCCAACATAGGCAATAGAGGCCGCAATCAACGGCTCGACAATACTGCCGGGGATGGCGACCAGACCCAAGGCACCCAGCGCCAGGGTCACCGTATGGGCCAAGGTGAAGGCTGACACCTGCCACAGCAACGGCCCCATGCGCAAAGATAGGAAAAACAGGCCAAGCACAAAAAGGATATGATCCAGCCCCTTGGGTAAAATATGGTCAAACCCCACTGGCACATAGGACAGGAATGCCGCCCCCGCAGATTGCGCGCCACCGCCCTTTATTGTGATCGCGAGCGTTGTTTCTCCGCCATTTAAGAAGCCGGTAAAGGGATCTTGGACCCCTTGTTGGCGGATCACAATTGGACCGTAACCCTTTGCCCAACTAACAGAAAATGCGTTTGCATCCTGCGGTAGCGAACCGGTGATTTGCAAAGTGCTTTGCCGGGCGATGTCAGCGATACTGTCCGCCGGGGTTGCCATACCGGTGATCATCAAAGGTATCAGAACATCGCTAGACTGTACCGAAAAACCAGCGAAAAACCGGCTGGCATTATCAGTAAACATCTGAGAGATCTCTGAACCCGGCAATGCCTGTAATTGATCATAGCGCTGTGATTTGTTGGAAGCATCGGTGTCGGTGACAGCGTCCAAATCAAGCTCTGCTAAAAAGGCTTCGGCATTTAGGCGGATTGTGATGTGCAACTGATCTGACTTAACTTCGATATCAGCAATCGTTGGATCCAGCTCGTGGGCCAAGGCGGCTTGCAGGTAAAAGAAGATTGACATTAATGTTGCGAAAGCCAGCTTGTAAGGCAAATTAAAAAGAGAAAATGTCATGCGCCTGCTTTGTTTTTTGTTGTTGTCGTTAAGTGTCGCCAAATCGGCGCTTGCCCATGAGTTTTGGATTGATGCGCAGAAATATCAAGTGGAAACCAATGAAGCGGTGATAGCGGATCTGCGAAATGGGCAGAATTTCCAAGGTGGTGCTTTGTCTTGGTTTGACCGGCGGATTGCAACGTCGCTGGCTTTGATGGGGGATCAGCGCCACGTGATGACCGGGCGCGCCGGGGATTTGCCAGCGCTGTCTTATCAGCCTGAAGACACCGGCTTGCTGCGCCTGATGCATCAAACAACCATGGACACAATCACCTATCGTGAGGCAGAGAAATTTGAGGCTTTTATAAGCCATAAAGATCTGGATCCCGCCGCATTAGAAGCCCCGATCTATCCGCTGGTCGAAGGCTATACCCGTTTTGTGAAATCTTTAGTCGCAGTTGGCGACGGGCACGGCAGTGATGCCTTTGGTGGGCTTGAGTTTGAATTTGTCGCGCTGGCAAACCCCTATAGCGATGCGTTGCCAGAGGGGCTGCCGGTGCAGCTCTGGTATCAAAGCGCACCGCATCCAAACGCACAAATTGAAGTGTTTTCAAAGAATTCGTCCGGCGAGGTTCTGGTAACGCAACTGCGCACCAACGCAAAGGGGCTGGTGAATATACCCTTGCAATCCGGGTATCAATATTTGTTGGATTCCGTGATTTTGCGCCGGCCAACAGAGGCGCTTCAAGTCGAAAAAGACATCGCTTGGGAGAGCCTGTGGGCAGCGCTCACATTTGCGCGCCCCTAGCACGGCTTTCCCTTGCCTTGGGCGCACTTTGACGCCACAAGCAACCTATGAACAAAACGATTGATATTCTTTGTATTGGCTCGGTGCTTTGGGACGTGATTGGTCGCGCGCCAGTGCATATGCGGCAAGGTTCTGATGTTGCTGGGCGCATCACGCGCATTCCGGGCGGCGTCGCGATGAATATAGCAATGACGTTGTCGCGGTTTGGCTTGCAATCTTCTTTGCTGACGGCGGTTGGTCGTGACGCCGAAGGCGATGAATTGATCAAAGCCTGCGACGAGTTGGGCATGGATACGACCTTTGTGTACCGCTCGGAAGACCTGCCAACAGATCGGTATATGGCAGTCGAGGGGGCCAATGGGCTGATTGCGGCCATTGCGGATGCGCATTCGCTGGAAGCCGCTGGGGACAAAATTCTGCGGCCCCTGTCTGATGGTCAGCTCGGCGATATGAAAAAGCCATACCAAGGCTTCATCGCGCTGGATGGCAATCTGACCCAACGATTGTTGGAAAATATCGCCGTCAGCCCGTTTTTTGCTGGCGCAGATTTGCGGGTGGCCCCGGCAAGTCCCGGCAAGGCGGAACGGCTGTTGCCGTTTTTGACCCATGAGCGCGCGGTGCTTTATGTGAACCTGGAAGAAGCAGGATTGCTGTGCCAAAAAGAATTCAGCTCGTCAAAGGACGCAGCCCAGGGCCTGCTGGATCGCGGTGCCCGTCGCGCGCTTGTGACTGATGGTGGCAAAAGCGCCAGCGACGCCACGCCCGAAGGCATCTTAACCCAAACGCCCCCCGCAGTGATGGTCACCCGAGTGACCGGCGCTGGTGACACCTTTATGGCCGCCCATATTGCTGCGGAAAAAGCCGGCTCAGACCGTGCGGAAAGCCTGCATCTCGCGCTGCAAGCTGCCGCAAGTTACGTGTCCGGAGGAAGCCCAAAATGACACTATATACTCTGTCTCCTGAAGTGGCCGCGGCCAAGTCCGCTGGCACCGCCATTGTGGCGCTGGAAAGCACCATAATCACCCACGGCATGCCCTATCCGCAAAACATCGAAGTGGCGCGTGAGGTCGAAGCGAAGGTGCGCGAAAACGGGGCAACCCCAGCGACCATCGCGGTCTTAAACGGCAGGTTGCACATCGGTTTGACCGATGCGCAGCTAGAGGATTTGGCGACCGCCAAAGACGTGATGAAAGTGTCGCGTGCAGATTTGCCCGTTTGCATGGCCACCGGACGCATGGGGGCCACAACCGTGGCGGCCACCATGATTGCCGCGCATTTGGCGGGCATTTCGGTTTTTGCCACAGGCGGCATTGGCGGTGTGCACAAAGGGGCAGAACTAAACTTTGATGTCTCGGCTGATCTGTTGGAACTTGCAGCCACGCCGGTGACAGTTGTGGCGGCCGGCGCAAAGGCCATTCTTGATATTCCCAAAACTCTGGAAGTGCTGGAAACCCATGGCGTGCCGGTCATTGCCTTTGGGCAAGACAGCTTTCCCGCCTTTTGGTCGGCGCAGTCTGATCTTGCAGCCCCGTTGCGGTTGGACAGCGCCAAGCACATCGCAGCCAGCCATGTTATGCGCCAGGACATGGGCTTGCCCGGCGGGCAGTTGATCGCCAACCCAATCCCGGAAAATGCCGAAATCCCCGCCCAAGAACTTGCGCCAATCATTGCCCAGGCCACCGCAGAGGCCGCAGCTCAGGGGATTAGCGGCAAGGCTGTCACCCCGTTTTTGTTGGGACGTATTTTTGAGCTGACAGGCGGAAAATCGTTACAAGCCAACATCGCCTTGGTGCTGAACAACGCCACATTGGCCGCAAAAATCGCCACAAATATCGCCGCACAGCCCTAATCAGGCCCCGCCAAGGCCGCATGAGTTGAAGCCTGCCCCAAAACAGCTTATCTAACTCGCAACATGGAAGCGTCATGACCACACCGTTTGATGAAACAAAACCGCCCGCAGGACCCGGCTTGCTTGCCCGGCTACGCACGTCATTTTTGACGGGCCTGGTGGTGATCGCGCCGGTTGCCTTCACGATTTGGCTGATCTGGTCGTTTATTGGCTGGGTGGATGGCTTTGTGTTGCCTTTTGTGCCCGACGCCTATCAGCCAGACAATATCGTGCGCTATGTCATTGGACAGGACCGCTATAATGCTTGGATTGGCGAAGAAGTCTCGATCAATATTCGCGGCGTTGGCGTGGTATTCTTTCTGCTTTTCACCGTCTTCATGGGCTGGATAGCCAAAGGGCTGATCGGCAAATCGATGATCCGTTATGCGGAAACGCTGGTGGCGCGTATGCCAGTTGTGCGGTCGATCTATTCCGGGGTGAAACAGATCGCTGAAACGGTGTTTGCCCAGACCGATCGCAGCTTTGAAAAAGCCTGCCTGGTGCAATACCCGCGCAAAGGTATCTGGGCGGTTGGCTTTGTGTCCACCACAGCCAAAGGCGAAGTGAACGCACGCGCAGAACATGACGATCAGCTGCTGTCGGTCTTTGTGCCAACCACCCCCAACCCAACATCGGGATTTTTGCTGTTCTTTCCAGAAAGCGATGTGATCGAACTGGATATGTCGGTGGAAGATGCGGCGAAATTGGTGATCTCAGCCGGGCTGGTCTATCCCAATGCCAAAGATCCAAAGCAGCCGGCCATCTCACCGACACAACACCCGGTTTCAGAGACCAAAGCGGACACTGTGACCAACGTAGCGACCGGGTCTGATGCCGAGACTGCGAAATCCAGCAAGCCCGCGCAGGCGGCTGAATAGCAGCGCTGGATGCCGTGTCATCTGGGTTGTGATCCGTGGTGTGATCCGTAAAGCGCGGCCAGATCAACGGTGCTTTTTTGGCCCAGATCTGCTTTATGTTTGGCCAAAAAGTCACGTGCAGCACGTTGACCCGCGGATTTCAAAGCGGCCAGAATTTGCGGCACCGGCACCATTTTTGTCACAGCATTCAGCTCGTTCATCAACGCATCATCGGCCACCATATGCACTTTGACATCCTTCATGCTGCCCGGCGCAACAGCGCCGTCTTTTAACATGCGCTGCACAAAGGCGATGGCGCGCAATTCCCCCATCAGTGACGCATTGAAACTGATTTCATTCATGCGCGATTGAATTTGTTGCGGCGTGCGCGGCAGCTCCTGGCGCTCCAGCGGATTGATGTTCACAATCAGCAAATCCTCTGGCAGATCTTTGTCATACAAGGGCCATAAGGCGGGATTGCTGGTAAAGCCGCCATCCCAATAGGCATCCGTTTGACCGGTGCGCGTATCTTTGATTTCTACCGCTTGAAACAGGGTGGGCAGACAGGCAGAGGCCAAGATAACATCAGTGTTGATGTCTGCACCTTGAAACACCCGCGCCTTGCCAGTGCGTACATTGGTGGCACAGACAAACAGTTTCGGGCCCTGTGCGGCGCAGACGCTATCATAGTGAAATTCATCGGCAATCGGCTTAAGTGGATGGCTGAAAAACGGCCCATAGGCATAAGGCGACATCAGCCGGCTGGCCCAATCCGCCATCATGAACGGCATGGAATGTTCCAAAGCCCGCGCCAGGAACGCTGGCCCAAAAGCCCCCATCCAATCGGCAAACCCCGGGGCCTTGGTGGCCCCCATTTTGGTCCAAAGCCAATCCAGATTTTCCCGCGCAGCCTCGGCCCCGCCCTGCAAAAACCCAGCTTTCAGCGCCGCACCATTTAGCGCCCCAGCCGAGGTGCCCGATATGGCCGCAATCTCGATGTCAGGATCCTGCAACAAGACATCCAACACACCCCAGGTAAACGCCCCATGCGCCCCCCCACCCTGTAAAGCCAAATTAAGACGGATCACAACCAACCTCTTTGTTCTTGATAAAAATACCCTGGGGGTCTGGGGGCGAAGCCCCCAGCCAGAATTGGCTGTAAACCGAAGGCACCGCTAAAGCGCTGTCCAGCCGCCATCAACGCTGATGGTTGTCCCGGTGATCTGTGCGGCCGCATCCGAGCACAAGAACACCGCGGTGCCCCCCATCTGCTCCACCGTCGCAAATTCCTTTGACGGTTGTCGCTTGAGCATGACATTCTTCACCACCTCTTCGCGGCTCATGTCATATTCTTTCATCGTGTCCGGGATCTGGGCTTCCACCAGTGGTGTCAAAACATAGCCCGGGCAAATGGCGTTACATGTGATCGGCTCCTGCGCGGTCTCTAGCGCAACGGTCTTGGTCATGCCAACCACCCCATGTTTGGCGGCAATATAGGCCGCCTTATAGGGCGACGCGGTCAAACCGTGTGCCGAGGCAATATTGACCACCCGGCCCCAGCCCCTTGCGCGCATTATTGGCAAAGCAGCTGCCATCGTGTGGAACGCAGAATTCATATTGATCGCGATAATGGCGTCCCATTTGTCCACCGGAAATTCATCAATCGGCGCGACATGCTGAATGCCTGCGTTGTTGACCAGAATATCACAGACGCCAGCATCGCTGATCAACCGGCGGCAGGCGGCCCCATCAGACATATCCGCTTGAATATAGCGTGCTTGCACAGAAAATTCCGCAGCAATTGCAGCGGCCAAAGCGTGATCTTCCTCGCGATCTGTGAATGAATTCAACACCACATCCGCGCCAGCGCGCGCAAATTCCCGGGCGATTCCCAAACCGATTCCTGAATTTGACCCAGTGATAACCGCTGTTTTGCCTTTTAAGCTCATGCGCCAATGCTCCTCATTTTCTTTGCAGGTGCAACATATCATGCTGCGCTAGCAAAATAAGGGGAATTCGACATCCAATCGATCAGGGGATTAGATCGGGGCTAAGAAACCAAGCCAAAAAAAACGCCCGCACGAAGCGGGCGTAAAGTTATTGAGGCAGGTTTCATACAGGCAAGAAACCTATCGAGCAGTGACATCTTTATAAGCAATGTCGCGCCGAGAGTCCAAGCTAAAAGTTTGAAATGGCTGGAATCCCTCTATACGCTGAACGCAATGAAATAAGGTCAAAGAGGGATTGTTCTTCGAATGCGATCAGTAAGTTTCCAGGGATTTTTGCAAAACGGAGCCGCCATGGCTCTTATTTTCTTGGGTACGGCAGCTTTTGCCGACCCAAAGCACGGCATCGCCATGTATGGGGAACCTGCCCTGCCAGCCGATTTTGTCTCTTTGCCCTATGCAAACCCTGATGCCCCCAAGGGTGGGCGATTCGTCACCGGCAACAACGGCGGTTATGATTCGCTAAATCCCTATATCCGCACCGGATCCGTGCCCTGGCAATTGCGCTTTTTTGCCTCTGAGTCGCTGATGGGTCGCAGTCGCGGCGAACCCTTTGGCCTGTATGGGCTTTTGGCAGAAACCATCGAAACCGGCCCGAATCGTGAATGGGTTGAATTCACCCTGCGCCCAGAGGCCAAGTTCTGGGATGGCAGCCCGGTCACCGTAGAAGATGTTATCTGGTCTTATGAAACCCTCGGCACTGTGGGTCACCCAAGATATCTGGGGTTCTGGAAAAAAGTCGAAAAGATAGAGCAGACCGGCCCGCATTCTGTGCGTCTGACGTTTAACACCGAAGATCGCGAACTGGCGCTTTTGGCTGGGTTGCGACCGATTTTGAAAAAAGCGCAATGGGATGGCAAAGACATCAATGACAGCACATTACAAGATGTGCCAATCACAAGCGCGCCCTATATGATCAGCGATTTCGAGCCAAACCGGTCTGTCACTTTGACCCGTAACCCTGACTATTGGGGCAAAGATCTGGCCTTTCGGCGTGGCACCCATAACTTTGACGAGATTCAGATAGAATTCTTTGGCGATGGCGCGGTGCTGTTTGAGGCCTTTAAGGCGGGTGAAATCAGCTATATGCGCGAGTTTAATGCCGAAAAATGGGCTAGCAATTATGATTTTCCGCGGCGTCTTTCTGGTGATGTGATCAAAGCCGAGATCCCGCATCAGAAACCTTCGGGCATCACCGGGCTGGTGATGAATGCGCGGCGTGCGCCGCTGGATGACATTCGCGTGCGCGATGCTTTGATTCATGCGTTCAATTTCGAGGCCATCAACGACACAATGACCGGCGGCCGCCAACCCCGCATCAGTTCTTATTTCAGCAATTCCGTGCTTGGCATGTCTGACGGCCCAGCCCAGGGCCGGGTGGCCGAATATTTGGCACCCTATGCAGATATCCTGCCGCCAGATGCGATTTCTGGCTATACGCTGCCGGTGTCAGATGGCACCGCGCGCAACCGCAAGAACATCCGCAAAGCCACCGATCTGTTTGCCCAGGCCGGCTATAGCATCAAAGATGGCTTGATGTCGGGGGCCGATGGCACACCGCTTAGGCTAGAGGTGGTTTTGCGCCAGGGCGATACTGAAACCGCCACTGTCGTTGACCTCTACCAAGAAGCTCTGAAACGCTTGGGGATCACGCTTGACGTGTCGGTGGTGGACGGCTCGCAATACACCGCACGCACCAATGCCTTTGACTTTGATATCAGCTACTACCGCCGCGCCATTTCGCTGAGCCCGGGCAATGAGCAAAACCTGTATTGGGGATCAGGGGCAGCAGACCAGGAAGGCTCGCGCAACTGGATGGGCGTGAAGTCAGCGGCCATTGACGGGCTGATTAATGAAATGCTGACCGCCAAAGACCAAAGCGATTTTGTCGCGGCCACCAAGGCGCTTGACCGCACGCTGACCGCGGGCCGGCATGTGATCCCGTTCTGGAACTTTGCCGTCGGGCGCATTGCCCATGTGAAAGAAATCAAATATCCAGACACCTTGCCGATTTATGGCGACGGTGTGGATTGGATGCCGCACAGCTGGTGGTATGAGGAAGACTAACATGAAGACAGCGATGATCATTTCGCTCTGCGTGATTCTGGCAGGCTGCGCCACGGTTGAAGGCGTGGGTGAGGACATTTCCGGCGGCGCGCGGCGCGTCTCTACATGGTTCTAGCTTCAGCTTTCTAAAAATACTCTGGGGGAGGCGTCGAAATGCAATTTCGACGTTGGGGGCAAAGCCCCCGCCCCCTTTCAAAACTGTCCTAACGTTTCGTGAGACGCAGCCAAATCCCGTCTTTGCTGCGCACGGTCAGATGCGCGACGGGCACCGGATCTTTGCCGACCACCCGCTCCACACGATAGTGTTTTAGCAGCATCGACAAGATCAACACGCCTTCGACCATGGCAAAGCCCGCCCCGGTGCAGACCCGCGGCCCAGATGAAAACGGCATAAAGGCGTCGCGCATACAGGCTTTGCCGTTTTCGCTGTCCCAGCGGGTTGGATCAAAGCCATCCGGATTGTCCCACAGACGTTCATGGCGATGCAGGTGCCAAGGTGACAACACCATCTGCGCGCCCTTTTTGATGCTGCGATCCCGAAAGGCTTCATCCTGGCTGGCCTCGCGCACCATCATCGGCACCGGCGGGTAAAGTCGCAGCGCCTCGCGGAACACATCGCGGCTGATCTTAAGCTGGCGCACCACGGAAAAATCGCAAGTTTCCAACGTCTGGGCTTCGTCGGCCACCTGATCTTGCCACTCTGGATAAAGCGCCATCAGATAGAGCGTCCAGGCCAAAGCCGAGGCGCTGGTTTCATGCCCGGCCAAAAAGAAGATCGCGACCTGATCGACCATTTCCTCGGCGCTAAATTTCTCGCCAGTTTCAGGGTCTGCTGTGGTCATGATTTTGGTGGCAAGATCATCTGGCGCGGTGCCGTTCTTGATCTCTTGCATCCGACTGTGGGTCAATTGAGTGATCAACCCGCGAATGGCGCGGGCGGTTTGCTTGGTGCGGCGGCCAAAAAACCGCGGCACCCAGTTTGGCACTGGCACAAAGGCGGCAAGATTTAGGATCGGCTGGCTGCGTTGATAGTCGCGGAATTGGTCAAAGACTTGGCTGGCAATCTCATGTTCGATCGGGATGGAAAACAAGGTGCGAAAGATCACGTCGGCAGCCACATGGCTGGTCTCTGCTTCGATTTCCAACTCTGTGCCAGTGCGTGTTTCCAAACGCGCCACAGCCGCCTCTGCGGCGGCCCACATCGCAGGAAATGCCTCGCGTAAGCGCCCGCCCTCAAAGGCTGGATCGATGATACGTCTTTGACGTTTCCATACCGCACCGTTGGTCAGAAAGACCGAATTGCCCAGCAAGGGCCGCAGCCCCTCGGAGATGCGACCCGATTTGGGGAAGTCATCCGGCCGTTCTTTGAGGATGGTTTTGACCAGATCGGGCTGGTTTAGCAGGTATGAGCGGAAGAAAGGCGTGCGAAATTCCGCCATCCAAGCGCGGTAAAGCCGCGCAGGTTGGGCCGATAGCAGATCTTGTTTGAACAACCGGGCATAGTGCAACAGCGAAACCTTGCTGGGGCGCGAAGGTGGTTTGGGCGGCAAGGGATGTTGGGTCACAGTGCTGTCGCCGTAAATTTATTGACCGGCGTTTCGATACGCGAGCCGGAAGCCGCCCTGCCCTCAAAGCGTTGACCAAGGGTCTGACCGCCTGCTGTGATCTTGAAATAGTCATAGTCGCCGGGCTGGTCAAAGGCACAGAGATATTGAAAATGCAGGCGAAAGAATTTCCAGCGCAGTTCTTTCCAGCGCGCGGGGCTGAGGGTTTGGGTGAAGGCGGCCGACAGCACCAACGGGCCTGTTTTGCCCTGTTCTGGGGCAACGCCACTGACGCTGACAGGATCACAGAGCGCAAAGGCGCAACCATCGCCCGGCGCTGTGACATCGATCCACGGCACCATGGTTTGCGCCGCCATAAAGCGCAGGTCGGCCCGAAGCCGCGCTGCTTTTGGCAGAAAGGACACCATGGGCACCACCTGCCCCAATGATAGAAATGACAGCTTGGGCCCATTGCTGGTGGCACCATCTTGGCGCAGCAAATCTGCCAGCACCGAAACCGCCAGATGCGCGCCAGAACTGTGGCCAACCACCAATACTTCGTCGAAGTCCTGTTTAAGGGCCGCGGTGATCTGTGCGGTGAATTCAGCCATGCGGCGCTCTAGTTCTGGGGGATTTGCACCCTTGGTCGAGGCCGCATAGGCATAGTCATGCATCAGGTAATAGGCGAAAAATTTGTTGTCTTTCTTTTTGAACCAATTCAGCAACCCCGGCACAATGGCCAATGCAGCAAAACCTGCCCACCAGGGCAAAAATAGTGTGATCAATTTGGCCAACCCATAGGCCGCCAAGAGCGACAACAACAGTTGCACCAGCAAAAACACCACAGGATAAAGCGCTGCAATCACCGGCCCCTTGCGCAGTTTCATCAGCCGCCACAGCGCGCCTGAGCCAATGTAGCACCATGCGGTGCGCAGCAACTGCGCATAGGTGGCCAGAATGCCAACATCCATGCTGTCACGTACGATATCAGCCCACACCAGCACTTCGATATCTGTGGTGGTTTCAATATTTTCGATATTGGCGGTCACGCGCCAGCCGTAGGTGCCGCTGGTTTTCTTGGGTTGAAGCGTCACTTCATAGTCAGAAATCGCGGCCTGCGCTGCGCTTTCTTTGCGATACAGCTCGCGGTAACGTCTGGGATGAATGGGATCATAACCAGGAATATAAAAAACCCGACGTCGGTGCACCGGTTTGGTCACAGTTTTGGGTGTCTGCTCGGTCAAATTTACCTCTTCTGCGTGTCTGTTGCACGGCAGTTTGAGGCTAGACTAACCGCTTATCCAAGAACCGCCAAGACCGGGAATGTTTCCAGCAGCCAATATGAAAACGCCGAGAAGCCGCCTGTGAGCATCAGCAGGCCGATTGTCCAGAGCAGAAGCCCCATAACACGTTCGATTTGCTGCATTTGGCGCTTCATCCAAGCCATTGTGCCGGTCAGACGTGGCAAAAAGGCAGCCACCAGAAGAAACGGAATGCCAAGGCCCAAAGCATAGACCGCCAGTAACAATGTGCCACGGCTGACAGAGGCTTCGCTGGCGGCCATCGACAAAATGGCACCAAGTTGTGGCCCAATGCAGGGGGTCCAGCCAAAGGCAAAGGCCAGGCCAAGCACATAGGCCCCAAAGGCGCTGCCGCCCCTGTCGCCCACATCAATGCGCGCTTCGCGATCCAGAAAACCGATGCGGTACACACCCACAAAATGCGCACCAAAGATCATCACCAGAATTCCGGCAAGCGTATTAAACCATTGTTGGTACTCTAGAAAAACCGTTCCGATGGCGCTGGCGGTAAACCCAAGGAACAAGAAGACCGTCGACAGTCCAAGCACAAAGAACGTTGCGGGCAGCAGGGCTTTGTTTCTGGCTTTGCCTTCTGATAATTCAGTGACTGAAATACCGCTCATATAAGCCAAATAAGGTGGCACAATGGGCAGAACACATGGGCTTAGGAAGGAGACTACTCCGGCCATAAGCGCCACGATCATTGCTGGCAACAAGGCCGCATCTATGATTTCGATTCCGAACATATGCTTCACATATGTCATAGACACAGCAAGGTCACGAGACATATCACCACACGGCTGATCACAACCCTGTGGACAGGCAGGGCGTTCAACCGTAATGGAAACCCATGACAGATTTCGAAATGGACATAGATGCGATTGGGCTGTTGTGCCCGTTGCCGGTGCTGAAACTGCGCAAACGTTTGCAAAAGCTAGCGGCGGGGGCGCAGGTGCGTTTGCTGACGGATGATCCGGCTTCGATTGTGGACGTGCCGCATTTTTGCCAAGAGCAAGGCCACAGGCTGTTGTCTTCTGGCGAGCGCGATGGTCATTTCTTTTTCATCGTGCAGAGAGCCTAAAAAAAACGCCGGGACAGTGCCCGGCGTTTTGGTATTTGATCAGCTGCCCATCGACCACCATCCGCGCCGCTTGGGCTTGGGTGGTACGTCAGCTTTTGGTTCTGGGGCAACCTCTGCGACGGGTTCCGCCACGGGTTCAACAACAGGTTCCGCCACCGGTTCGGCGATTGGCTCTGCTGTGGGCTCTTTTTCCAGCACTTGAACGTCAGACTGAGGCGCTGTTTCCACCGGCTCTGTTTCCACTGGCACCGGGTCTACTGGCGACGGTTCGATTGGCGCGGGCTCTGCGGTTACTGGTTCTGTGGTTACAGCTTCTGACGCCGGAGTGTCGGTCTTTGCCGCATCAGCTGTTTCCACAACAGGAGCTTGTGCCTCTGCGTCGGCTTGTGTGTCAGCTGCGGCCTCAGAAGGAGCCGCCTGCTCACCTTCTGCGGTCTCTGCAACCGCATCTACGGCCGTTGGTTCCTCTGTCTTTTTAGGCTTTCGGGACCGTGACCGGCTACGTGACCGACTGCGGGACTTTGGCTTATCTTCGCCGGTCTCTTCAGGCTTTGTCACGTCCTCAGCATCAGCCGAGTCCACGTTCTGCGTATCAGCCTGCGTGTCAACTTCGCCAGCATCTGAAGTGGTTGTCTCGTCAGTAGTTTCTGCGTTCTCATCGGTACGTGACTTGCGACGACGCCGACGACGACGGCGTTTCTTTGGCTTATCAGCTTCTTCGGTTACGGTTTCCACCGGAGCCTCTTCGACCACTTCCGCGTCTTCGATGTCATCATCAACCTGATCCATCAACATCGTGTCCACAGAGACAACAGCGGCTGTTGGTTCGGGCACAACACGGGTTGCGGTCTTGAATTTCTCGATGGTGAAATCTGGCGAGATCAACGTCGGATCACCTTCGATCCGTACAGACAACCCATAGCGGGTTTCAATCTGAGCAACATGCTCGCGTTTTTGGTTCATCAAGTAGTTGGCGATAGACACAGGGGCCTTGACCAAAACTTCGCGTGACCGGCGGCGGGTGCCCTCTTCTTCGATTTGGCGCAGGATATTCAGCGCCAGATTGTCGTCAGAGCGGATCAAACCTGTGCCGTGGCAATGCGCACAAGGCTGTGTAGTCGCCTCGATCATGCCGGGACGCAAACGTTGACGGCTCATCTCCATCAGGCCAAAACCCGAGATGCGACCCACCTGGATGCGCGCACGGTCGGTTTTCAGCTTGTCTTTCATCCGTTTTTCAACGGCTGTGTTGTTCTTGCGCTCGTCCATGTCGATGAAATCGATCACGATCAGGCCTGCAAGGTCGCGCAGACGCAACTGGCGCGCCACTTCTTCGGCGGCTTCCAGGTTGGTTTTCAACGCGGTCTCTTCGATGCTGCCTTCTTTGGTGGCACGGCCAGAGTTGACGTCGATGGCAACCAAAGCTTCGGTGACGCCAATCACGATATAGCCACCAGAGCGCAGTTGTACCGTTGGGTTGAACATTCCACCGAGGTAGCTTTCGACCTGAAAGCGCGCAAACAGCGGCAATTGATCCTGGTAATTGCGCACGTTTTTGGCATGCGACGGCATGATCATTTTCATGAAGTCTTTGGCAATGCGGTAGCCGCGCTCGCCTTCGACCAGCACTTCGTCGATTTCGCGGTTATATAGATCGCGGATCGACCGTTTGATCAGATCGCCTTCTTCATAGATTTTGGCAGGCGCGATTGATTTCAGCGTCAGAGCGCGGATTTGCTCCCACAGGCGCTGCAAATACTCATAATCGCGTTTGATCTCGGCTTTGGTGCGCTTGGCACCAGCGGTGCGGATGATCAAGCCAGCGCCCGACGGCACATCAATCTCGTGGGCGATTTCCTTGAGCTTTTTGCGGTCGGTCACATTGGTGATTTTACGGCTGATGCCGCCACCGCGTGCAGTGTTTGGCATCAGGACGCAATAGCGACCCGCAAGGCTAAGATAGGTTGTCAGAGCCGCGCCTTTGTTGCCGCGCTCTTCTTTGACCACCTGCACCAAAAGGATTTGGCGCACTTTGATCACTTCTTGGATTTTGTAACGACGGGCGCGGGGCTTGCGCACCGGGCGAATGTCTTCGCTGTCGTCTTCGTCGGCAACCGATTCAATCGAGTCGTCTTTGTCTTTGGCTTCAGAGCGTCGGCGACGTGGCTTTTCGGCCTCTTCTTCGATCTCTTCAGCTGGCGCGGCCTCTGCAGTGTTTTCCTCAGCGGCAGACTCTTGCGTCTCAGAGGGTGCGGCTGCGGCCGGTGCCTCTTCGGCAATCTCGGTTTCAGCTTTTGGGGCCTCTGGCGCGGTTTCTTCTGCTGGAGTTTCCTCTGCAGCTACGGATGCAGCTACGGGCGCGGCTTCGGCCTCTGCTTCGGTCTCTTCGCCGGTTTCTGGGTCCTGAGACACAACGGCGTCTTTGCCATCAGTTTTTGCAGCCATGGTCTGCCCAGGTTTGCCCTGGCCATCTTGGTCTGCAGTGTCTGTGTCTGCTTCGGCAACCGTTTCCACTGCGCTTTCTGTCTTTTCGACAGGCGCGGCCTTAGATTCTGCGTCAGCTGTTGGGGCCTCTGCAACTTCGGTTGGCGCGTCTTCGGCTGGCGCATCTTCTGTGGTTTCAGGCGCAGCAGCTTCAGTGTCCGCTTGGGCTGGGTTTTCTGTGACAGAGGCCTCGGGCGTTTCTGTCTCTGCTACTTGCGTTGTTTCTTCAGACGCTGCTGTGTCAGCTGCGTCTGATTTTGGCGCATCATCCACAAGGTCCACAGCTGCGTTTTCGTTATTGTCCTCAGCCCCATCGTTCAGGTCGATGGTTTCCATACCTTCGATCTGGTCGGCCGCAACGGCCTGTTCTGTGGGCTGAGTTTCTTTGGGTTTGCGCGACCGAGACCGGCGCCGTTTGGGCTTGGGTTTCTCGTCTTCTTCGTCGCGCGCCTTTAGAGATTCCGCATAGGCCCGCTCTTCTTCCATCAGTGCTTCGCGATCCGCCACCGGAATCTGATAATAATCAGGGTGGATCTCGGAAAACGCCAAGAAACCATGACGATTTCCGCCATAGTCTACAAAGGCTGCCTGCAGAGACGGTTCGACACGTGTAACTTTTGCTAGATAGATATTGCCAGCGAGCTGGCGTTTGTTTTCAGATTCAAAGTCAAATTCCTCGACCTTGTTTCCATCCACCACCACAACGCGGGTTTCTTCCGCGTGGGTGGCGTCGATAAGCATTTTCTTAGCCATGTTGTCCATTTGCACCGAAGTGAGACCCTGTCGCGCTGGCGTGTCAGACCAGGCGGTTCCAGAGATTGCACGGGGTGTCTTGTCAAGGCGAGTTGAGACGCGCGGCCAAGGGGGCCGCGAACGGCCTCTGCTCGGTCTCTCAATAGTATCGCGCGCTTCATCGCGGTTCTTCTCCGACGCCAGTTGGCGCCTGTTACGTGCCCGCCGCCAGTTGGCGGTCCGGGCGTTTGTCTAGCCCCGAGGGGCTCAATCGGTCTGAAAGAAAATCGGGCGCAATCGCGTCCTAGGCGATAGTCCTTCAGCGAAACTCATGCGGTGCTGCCATTTGGCGCAGTCCGTCATCCCTACATAAGACCACGTATGTGGAAATTACAATGGTAAAACAACACGCGCTAAAATTGAAAAGCCACCGCGCCAGAAAGCGCGATGCCATTTGCACGGAAATATTCGATGATTTTAGAGATAATCAGCCCGGGCGAGACCGTATTTGGCCATTTTTTCATTAAGCGTCCGGCGCGGCAGGCAGAGTTCTTCCATGACGCTTGCGATCGATCCACGATGTCGGCGCATGGTATTGTCGATAAGCATGCGCTCAAACGCTTCGACATATTCCTTCAAGGGCTTGCCCTCGGTGGTCATCACCGGCTGCATTTCCTCGTGGTCATTCATCAAAAGCGAGGCGATAGTGCCGCCACCACGACGCGATTGCAGTACCGCACGTTCTGCCAGATTGATCAGCTGACGCACGTTGCCGGGCCACGGGGCCTGCAAAAGCTGCGCCGCTTCTTGGGCGCTGACCTGTGGCGCGTCGCAGCCGTATTCTTCGGAAAACTGTTCCGCATGACGCGTGAATAGCGTCAGGATGTCTTCGCCGCGCTGCCGCAGGGGGGGCACGGTGATGCGCAGGGCGGCTAGGCGGTAAAAAAGGTCAGAGCGCAGCGCATCTTCGCAGGTGCGGTTTTGCTCTTGAAGGTTGCAAATCGCCACAATGCGGGTTTCCGCAGGGGTGCCCTGATCGTTGATCACACTTAGCAAACGGGCCTGCAACGTATCGCTGAGCGCCTCGATATCTTCGAGCACCAAAGTGCCACCGCGGGCTTCCTCGACCGCGGGCAATTGCGTGTCTTCGGGCAGCATTGGTCCAAACAGGCGCTTGGCCAACGCGTCTTCTTCCAAGGCGCTACAACTGACCAAGACAAATTTCTTGCCCGCCCGGCTGCCGACTGCATGCAAAGCATGCGCCACTAAAGTCTTGCCGGTTCCGGTCTCGCCATCAATCAGCACATGACCGTCAGCCTGCCCCAGATCAAGGATATCTTCTTTGAGCCGCGACATCACGGGGGATGACCCAATCAACTTGTTCATCAACTGGCTGCCATCTGACAGCTCTTTGCGCAGCACGCGGTTGTCCAAAGTCAGACGCCGGGCATTTGCCGCTTTCTTCGCCAATTGGCTCATGCGGTCTGGGTTAAACGGCTTTTCCAGAAAATCAAACGCCCCGACCCGCATGGCTTCGACCGCCATCGGCACATCGCCATGGCCGGTGATCATGATGACCGGCAAAGCGCTGTCGCTGCCCATCAGTTTTTTCAAAAACTGCATGCCATCCATGCCGGGCATCTTAATATCAGAGATCACAATCCCCGGATAATCCGCCCCCAAAACCTTGAGCGCATCCTCTGCGCTGGCAAAGGTCTCTGTGTCATATCCAGAGAGTGCCAACCATTGACTGATAGACTGACGCATATCTTTTTCGTCATCCACAATCGCAATTTTCATAGCCTGAGCCATCGTTTACTCCGCAGCTTCAATCTCACCACTTAAGATAGGCAACTGTACTTCAAATACAGCCCCACCGTTCTGACCGTTTCGCGCGGTCAGCCGTCCCCCTAGGTCGTTTACGATCCCAGAGGAAATGGCAAGCCCCAGCCCGACACCATCGCCAGGCTGTTTGGTGGTGTAAAAGGGTTCAAACAGGTTATCCAGATCCTGGATCCCTGCCCCGTTGTCGCGCACGGTCAAGGTTGCGGTTTCACCCGCCGCCAACAACACTTCGATTTCCGGTTCATCAACGCCTTTTGTGGCATCCAAAGCATTGCGCAAAAGGTTGATCATCACCTGCTCGATGCGCACACGATCCCCCATCACCCGCACCTGTTCATCCGGCATGATACGGCCGATTTTAACATGTCTCTGACGCAATTGTGGTTCCATCAAAGCCAGAGCAGAGGCCAGCGCATCCCCCATTTCTACTGGGTGAAAGTCCTCTCCACCCTTGCGCGCATAGCTTTTCAGCTGCTTGGTGATCGCCCCCATGCGTTCGATCAAATCGTCGATCCGTTTAAAGCTGGACAATGCTTCTTCGGGACGATTGCGGCGCACCAAAAGACGCGCCCCCGCCAGATAGGTTTTCATCGCAGCCAAAGGTTGATTTAACTCATGTGAAACCGCCGCCGACATCTCGCCCAAAGCTGCTAATTTAGAGCTTTGCGCCAGCGATTGTTCGGCCACTTCAAGGCTCGCCTGCATGCGTTCACGTTCGGCAATTTCTCGCTGCAACCGGTGGTTCAATGCGCGAAGGCTCGCCGACTCGCGCTGGAACAAAGCCATGCGCAAAGCGTTTTTTCGGCTGAGAAAATAGAAGGCCATCGCCAAAAGAATGGCGAATCCCATGATTTCCAACGCAAGAACCGCATTCACCCGCTCGCGCACATTGGTATAGCTGGTGAAACTGGCGATCTGCCAACCTCGAAAGGGAATGCGGGCATCTTTGCGCATCACAGCTTCGCCGCGCAAATAAGCATCAGCTGGCAAAGCTGTCCAATCCGATGTCGCCTGAATAGCCCGTTCAATTGCGCCCTGTGCAGGCTGACGTTGCAAAGCGTCTGCTTCGGTTAACCCACGCCAACGAGGCTCTGTGGCCAGAATAATGGCCCCCTGACTGTCTGTGACCAACACAGCATCAGAGATGCCCGCCCAGGCCCGTTCGAACTTTTGCAGATCCACTTCGACCACAATGACCCCAAGCGCCACATTTTGCTGTTCCAGACGGCGGGAATAGGCAAAGGAATAGCCTGCACTTTCCCGTGGCGCGACACTGAACACTGTCGCATTAGAGCGCATGGCATCGACAAAATAAGGCGCTTGACGATGGGACTCTCCCAATCGGTTGCGATCGGTGGCCGCCACGGTGCGCCCGTCACTGTCCAACAGCACCAAGGACGCTGCCCCGATCTCTTCGACAAAGGAAATCAGACGCGCGGTAGAGGTGGTAAAATCGCTGTCTTGCAGCGCGCGGATCAATTCCGGGTCACGCGCCAATAGCTGCGGCACAATCGCGCTGCGGCGCAGTTCTGACTGTAGGTTTCCTGAGTAGAGAGCCAAGCGCAACTCTGCACGGTTACGGGTGTTCTGGGTAAAGCGATCGGTCAAATAGCTATTGGTGATCCAGATGGTACATCCGGCGATCACACACAGCCCCACCAGCGCCAGACGCACGCGCCAACTGATGGTGCGCAGCCTGTGCGTTTTTCTGGGGGTTTTCCTTTGGGATTTCCCGCCAATCTTTGCGTGTGGTTCAGTTTTGCCGCTCATAGCGGTAAGGTACGCCGCCTAAACGGCGTACTCAAGTCATGCAGGTACGACTTTGTCGATCAATGCGCTAAACATTGCCGTTCCGTCCACGCCGCCATGGCCAGCATCCGCAGCCCGCTCTGGGTGCGGCATCATGCCAAGCACCCGGCGATTGGCAGACAGCACACCAGCGACATCCGCAACAGACCCGTTGGGATTATCGGTATAGGTAAAGGCAATACGATTCTCGCCCTGCAAACGTGCCAGCGTCTCTGGGTCTGCGAAATAATTGCCATCATGATGCGCTATTGGAATATTGATGACATCGCCCTGCGCATAGCCATCAGTATAGACGCAATCTGCGGCCGTGACCTTTAGCCCAACGGTACGGCAGATATACTTCAACCCGGCGTTGCGGCGCAAAGCGCCGGGCAAAATGCCGGTTTCTGTCAGGATCTGAAATCCGTTGCAGATGCCCATGGCATAACCGCCCGCGTCGGCATGTTTCACCACAGCGCGGCAAATCGGCGAATTGGCCGCAATTGCGCCACAACGCAGATAATCGCCATAGGAAAACCCACCTGGTACGCCGACGATATCTACGCCAGCTGGTAAGGCGCTTTCCTTGTGCCACACCATAGTGACATCTGCCCCGGCGCGCTCAAAGGCAACCGCAAGGTCGCGGTCACAATTTGAGCCGGGAAACACTACAACCGCCGCTTTCATTATGAAAGCTCCACGCGATAGCTTTCGATGACCGTATTGGCCAAAAGCTTTTCGCACATCTTGGTCACGGTTGCTTCGGCTTTCGCCGCATCGGTTTCTGCCAGATCAAGCTCTATCACCTTGCCCTGACGCACACCATCAACACCATCAAAGCCAAGCGACCCAAGCGCGTGGCGCACCGCCTCACCCTGGGGATCCAAAACGCCGTTTTTCAGCATCACGTAAACACGTGCTTTCATGTCGATCTTCTCCAGCTCATTAAATGAAACCCGACCCAGGCTTCACTTTTCTATAAATACTCAAAAAGCCCCGCCATCCGCAGAGCCTAGGGGTTAGTTGATCAGCGTAGGTTTGGTGATCGGTGTCGCATTCTTTGGCAAAACACCCAAACGACGCGCCACTTCGGCATAAGCGTCTGTCAGGCTGCCAAGGTCGCGACGGAACACGTCTTTGTCCAGCTTGCGATTGGTTTCCATATCCCACAGGCGGCAGCTGTCCGGGCTGATTTCATCTGCCACAACCAACTGCTGAAAATCGCCATTATAAGTACGGCCAAATTCGATCTTGAAATCAATTAGTTTGATGCCAACGCCATACATGACCCCAGACATGAAATCATTGACCCGCAACGCCATACTCAGAATGTCTTCCATGTCTTGCTGACCAGCCCAACCAAAGGCTGCGATATGCTCTTCGGCGACCAGCGGGTCTCCCAAAGAGTCATCTTTGTAGCAATACTCGACAATCGGACGCGGCAACTGCGTGCCTTCTTCGATGCCCAGACGCTTAGACATCGATCCTGCGGCAAAATTGCGCACGATGACTTCGAGCGGAATAATCTCGCAAGAGCGCACCAATTGTTCGCGCATATTCAAACGTTTGATGAAATGCGTTGGCACGCCAATCTGACCCAGGCCGACCATGAAATATTCGCTGAGGCGGTTGTTCAACACACCTTTGCCGTCGATGACGTCTTTCTTCTCAGCGTTAAAGGCGGTGGCATCGTCTTTGAAATATTGAACAATCGTGCCGGGCTCAGGACCTTCATAAAGTACTTTTGCCTTGCCTTCGTACAACTTCTTTCCACGCGCCATGGGGTCTCTTTCTCTGCGGGCGGGGACCGACTCCCCGCTTCTTTGCGCCCTCTTAGTATATGGGCGTCTTTGTCGCAAGCGTCGCTACCCCCTTGCAGCAAAGCCATTGCATAGGCATATCTTAATAATCACGTACCCAAACTAAAGGGATCTTTGCCATGAACACATTCAACGACCGCGAAAAAGCTTTTGAGGCTAAATTTGCCCATGATGAGGAAATGCAGTTCAAAGCCGAAGCTCGCGCCAACAAAAAGCTGGGCCTTTGGGCGGCTGAGTTGATGGGCATTTCTGGCGACGAAGCCGAAGCTTACGCCAAAACCGTGATTGCATCGGACTTTGAAGAAGCTGGCTGCGAAGATGTCATTCGCAAAGTCACAGCTGACCTTGAGGGCAAGGTGCCGTCAGACACCATCCGCGAGAAACGCGCCGAGGCCCTTGTAGCGGCCAAAAACGAGCTTGTAGACGAAGTTTGATTTAGCACCTGTTGCAAAAATCAACCACAAGGTGAACAGAATAGCTAAGCCTTTCTGTTTACTTTGTATTTATTTTAACCCAGCCATGTTATCGTATCGGTAACCTTTCGAGCCATATTCTGGTTACGGTGGGACAAATTGAGGTTGAGGGTAACATTTTGGGGCAGGCAATTCGTCAAGCCCGAACAGTGCTACGCCATGCAATTCCAATTGCAATCGGCGTTGTCTGCTGTTGGGCGCTATATAACCAGCTAGATCACATCAATTTTAGTCAACTTTGGCAGGCGGTTTTAAGCGTCGAACCTTGGCAATGGATCGCGGCAATCTTTGCCACTGCGCTGAGTTTTTGGGCAGTGGCCCGCTATGATGTTGTTGCCCATAGACATTTTCAAACAGGTTTACCCCAACGTCGTGCCACAGTTACGGGTGCAACGGCGATTTCGGTTGGTCAAACAGTTGGCGCTGGTGCCATTGTAGGGGCCTTTATTCGCTGGCGCATGCAGCCCGGATTAGGTCTGGTTTCTGCCGCGAAAATCACTGCCTTTGTGACCCTGACCTTCCTCGCCGCATGGTCAGTGATAACAGCAACGGCGGTGTTGGTTCTGCCCACAGGAGGCGTGCATGTTTCAGTACCCTGTTCGGTGCTGGCTGTGGCGTTTGGCCTGCTTGGTCTGGCGTTTTTCAACCCGGTCTTGCGACGCGCGGGCCGCGAAATTGAGCTGCCAACTCTGACCGCCATGGGGGCGCTTTTGGCGCTTTGTCTTTTAGATACCTTTGCAGCCACCTTGGCCTTTTGGGTGTTGTTGCCAACCGGCATTGAATTGACAATCGCACAGATTTTTCCGGTTTATCTGATAGCTTTAGGCGCGGCATTGCTTTCTGGGACGCCCGGCGGAGTTGGTCCATTTGAACTGACGGTTCTGGCCTTGTTACCGCTTGCGCCAGAGGCAGAGCTGATGGCTGCCATCCTGGCTTTCCGCATGGTTTATTATGCCCTGCCCGCGATTTTGGGTGGCATTGCGCTTTTGAAGCCCATGACAAAATCAAACGATGCCGATTGGCTGTCACAAGCGCTTGGTGATCTGGACAACAGCCTGAAATCCAGCAGCGCCCGTGCCGAGTTGGGCGTTGTGCGCCAAAACGGCGGAGCGATTTTGCATTGCACGGGCGGGGTGTGTGGCGTTGTGCGCACCGGTCAGACCTTGACCACGATATTTGACCCGATCCAAGGCCATTCCGCAGATTTGGCACAGCCGTTGCGCGACATAGCGCGGGATCAAAACCGCATTGTTTGCAAATATAAAATCACGGCCCGCCACGCGTTGCGCGCCCGAAAAGCTGGATGGACTGTATTACATGTGGCCGACGAAGCCATGGTTCGCCCAATGACGCATAAGCTTGACGGATCTAAATACCGTCAATTGCGGCGCAAATTGCGCACCGCAGAAAAAGCCGGCGTAACAATTTCGATCGCCCAAGATGCATTGCCGTTTGATGATATGGCACAGGTATCCGCCGCCTGGGAGGCCACCCATGGCGGTGCACGTGGCCTTTCTATGGGCCAGTTTGAAGAAAGCTATGTGGCGCATCAAAAGGTGCTATTGGCCTATGTTAACAATATGTTGGTTGGATTTGTGACCTTTCATGTTACCGCGCATGAATGGTGCTTGGACTTGATGCGCGTCTTACCTGACGCACCTGATGGCACCATGCACCGCCTGGTTCAATCCGCCATCGAAGCCGCCGCCACTGAAACGGTGCCATGCCTGTCGCTTGCGGCCGCGCCCGCCGGCCCAAAGGAACATGCCCGACTTGAAGCCTGGGCGCGCAAAGTGTTTTTTGCCAAAGCCGGTGGAGCTGGTTTAAGGCAGTTCAAAGCTTGCTTTAATCCGCAGTGGCAACCGCTTTATATGGCGGCCCCTAGCCCGGCCCAGATTACTTTGGCAGCGCTTGACCTTATCCGTTCGGTGCGTCGGGCTGAACCATTGAGCGCGCCGCAATTTGCGATGCTGGAAAACCGAAATTCATAATCAAAATGAGGAAATTGCATTTGTTCTTTTGCCGATTGCATGGCACAGGGAGCTGTCTTGCCGATGTGTGCTAAAAGGAGTCTGTTATGACAAATGCGCTTTCCCGTTTGCTTGAAACCCAGGATTGGTTGTTGGCGGATGGGGCCACCGGCACAAATCTGTTCAATATGGGGCTGACCTCTGGGGATGCACCCGAAATGTGGAACGAGGAACACCCGGATCGCATTAAGAAATTGTACCAATTTGCGGTGGATTCTGGCAGCGACATTTTCCTAACCAACTCCTTTGGCGGCAATGCTTCGCGGCTGAAATTGCACAACGCTGGGCATCGGGCGCGTGAGCTGTCGCGCATTGCTGCGGAATTGGGCCGCGAAGTTGCCGATAAAGCGGGTCGCACGGTGATTGTTGCCGGTTCTGTTGGCCCAACAGGTGACATCATGTTGCCGGTTGGCACGCTATCACATGCAGATGCCGTGGAGATGTTTCACGAACAAGCCGAAGGCCTGAAAGAAGGCGGGGCTGATGTTTGCTGGCTCGAAACCATTTCGGCCCCCGAAGAGTTCAAAGCTGCCGCCGAAGGCTTTGCTCTGGCTGGCATGGACTGGTGCGGTACCATGAGCTTTGACACTGCTGGCCGCACCATGATGGGGGTGACCTCTGCGGATCTGGTCAAATTGGTTGAAGACTTGCCAAATCCGCCCCTTGGTTTTGGGGCAAACTGCGGCACTGGCGCATCTGATCTGTTGCGCACCGTATTGGGCTTTTCTGCTCAGGGCACCGAGCGCCCGATCATTTCCAAGGGCAATGCGGGCATTCCAAAATATGTCGATGGACATATTCATTATGATGGTACGCCAGAATTGATGGCGGATTATGCGGTTATGGCACGTGATTCCGGTGCGACAATCATTGGCGGCTGCTGTGGGACCATGCCAGAGCACCTTGTTGCGATGCGCGAGGCGCTGGAAACCCGTCCACGAGGCGATCGCCCAACCCTGGACCGCATCACCGACGCTTTGGGGGCATTTTCCTCGGCAAGTGATGGTACCGAAGAAGGCGCGGATGCCAAACCCAAACGTCGCAGCCGTCGTCGCGGCTAACACTCAGGTCTAAAACAAGCTCAGTTGGTTGCCCTCTGCAAAGGGCACTGCAAATAGATCGGTGCGCAAATTAGGTAAGGTCTTGGACAGGCCGTTTTTGCGCATCGCCAGCGCCGCACGATGCGCTATCATCTGCGCATATGGCCCTTCACCGCGCATCCGTTTGCCCCAGTCCGCAGCATAATCTTTGCCCCCGTGCATCGCACGCACATGTGACATGACCCGCGCTTTGCGATCTGGGAAATGCGCCGCAAGCCATTCTTGGAACAAAGCCGACACTTCCAAAGGCAAGCGCAGCATGATCCATGTTGCCGCCCGTGCCCCGGCATTTGCCGCAGCCCCAAATATGCGTTCAATTTCATGGTCGGTCACACAGGGCACCACAGGGGCCACCATGACGCGCACAGGCACGCCTGCCTTTGCCAGCCGTTCAACCAGCGCCAGACGCCGCGCTGGCACGGGCGCGCGCGGTTCCATCAAACGCGATGTGCGCACATCCAGCGAGGTGATTGAAACCCCCACCTGAACCAATCCTTCACAGGCCATTTCTGACAAGATGTCCAAATCGCGTTCGATCAATGTGCCTTTGGTGACAATGGCGACGGGGTGGCGGAATTTTTGCAAAACAGCCAGACATTGGCGCATGATCTTATGCTGTTTTTCAATAGGTTGATATGGATCGGTGTTGGTGCCAATCGCCAAAGGAGCCACAGCATATCCACGTTTACGCAGCTCTGCGTCTAGAATGCTGGCTGCATTTGGGCGCGCGATCAGGCGGGTTTCAAAATCCAGCCCCGGCGAAAACCCCAGATAGGCATGCGTTGGCCGCGCAAAGCAATATATGCAGCCATGTTCGCATCCGCGATAGGGATTGATCGAGCGATCAAACGGCAAATCCGGCGAGGTATTACGCACAATCATCGATTTTGCCGTCTCTAGAGACACCGCTGTTTTAAACAGCGCCCGCTCTTCCTCGATCGCCCAGTCATCACTGGTTTCGATTCTTTGCGTCGTTTCAAAACGGCCCGTTGGATTACTGACAGCCCCGCGCGCTTTGCGCCGTTCCTTGGAAATTTCTAACGAGTCGTTTTGTTCCATTGCTAAATATAAGAACAAAACAAGAACAATTGCAATGAAGCACATAATCTGAATGAATCTTTTTCGAGAGAAATTCAGAAAAATTAACAATATAAGTCGGTAGCGATTGCGTCGATGTCGCAAATTTGACAGTCGACAGATGGCAAAACGACGAAAACTGGACGCGGGCGCTCGGCCTTAACGCCATCCGCAAGGGAATTGACATGTCAGACGAAGAAGAAATCAACCTGTCCGAACTGAACGATGAAGAACTCGTCGAACAGATGTTTGACGACCTTTACGATGGCCTCAAAGAGGAAATCGAAGAAGGTGTTCAAATCCTGCTGGATCGCGGCTGGAGTCCCTATCGTGTTTTGACCGAAGCGCTAGTTGGCGGGATGACCATTGTTGGCGTCGATTTCCGAGACGGCATTTTGTTCGTGCCAGAAGTTTTATTGGCTGCAGGCGCAATGAAGGGCGGCATGGCCATCCTGAAACCGCTTTTGGCTGAAACTGGTGCGCCACGTGTTGGCAAGATTGTCATTGGCACTGTCAAAGGTGATATCCACGATATTGGTAAAAACCTTGTGGGTATGATGATGGAAGGCGCGGGCTTTGAAGTTGTCGATATCGGCATCAACAACGCCGTTGATGCCTATCTTGAAGCACTCGAGGCTGAAGATGCCGATATTTTGGGCATGTCAGCGCTGCTGACAACAACAATGCCTTATATGAAAGTTGTCATCGATACCTTGATCGAAAAAGGCAAACGCGACGATTACATCGTCTTGGTTGGTGGTGCACCGTTGAACGAAGAATTCAGCACAGCAATTGGCGCAGACGCTTATTGCCGGGACGCCGCCGTAGCAGTTGAAACGGCCAAAGAAATGATGGCGCGCAAACACAATTCAGTCAGCGCGTGAAATAGCGGTTAAACGCGTGTTACCATTGGCCCGCCCTTGGCGGGCCTTTTTGTTAAAGCAACAGCGGTGCCAAAATGGATGACAAAAACCTGACCGAACATGGATTGGATCTGGCCCCGTCAGAGGCGCGCATTTTATTGATTGCCTGCGGTGCTTTGGCGCGTGAAATTCTGGCGCTGAAGAAAATGAACAATTGGCAGCATATGGATCTGACCTGCCTGCCCGCAATTTTGCACATCCATCCGCAAAAGATTCCAGCAGCGGTTCAGGATGCGGTTACCAAGCATAAAAGCGCGTATGATCAGATATTTGTAGTCTATGCTGATTGCGGCACTGGAGGATTGTTGCAGAAAACCTGTGATGAACTGGGTGTTCGCATAGTCAAGGGCCCACATTGTTATAGTTTCTTCGAAGGAAATCAAAGGTTTGAAGAGATAAGCGAAAGTGAGTTTACAGCGTTTTACCTCACCGATTTTTTGGTGCGCCAATTTGATGCATTTGTCTGGAAACCCATGGGCTTAGACAGACACCCTGAACTGCGTGACATGTACTTTGGCAATTACGAAAAACTGGTCTATCAAGCGCAGACAGATAACCCGGAACTGCGCGCCAAAGCCCAGGATTGCGCCCAACGGCTTGGCCTGACTTATGAGCATCGGTTTACTGGCTATGGAGATTTGGAAACCAGCCTGTCAGAAGTTGCTGCGCCGAGCACTTAGACAAGCGATGTCACCCATAGAATATTGGCGTCTTCGTCGCTGACTGAAACCACATTATGACCCATGGCACCGTCATAATAGGCGCTGTCCCCGCGACGCATTTCAAGCGGCTCATAGAATTCGGTATACAGCTTGATAACACCCGTCAGCACATACAGGAATTCTTCGCCATCATGGCGCACCCAGCCGTCAAATTCATCCATGCTGCGCGCCCGCACGCGCGCACGATAGGGTAACATGTTCTTTTTGGTCAGGTTTTCTGACAATAATTCGTGTTCATAGGTGGTAGTTGGGCGATGCGCGCCTTGGCCTTGTTTGGTGATGACCAAACGACCATTAATCTGATCGCGTTCGGGCGGTGTAAACAGTTGCGGCACCGAAATCTCAAGACCCTCGGCCAGCTTTTTGAGCGCGTCATAGGTTGGTGACATCTGGCCGTTTTCGATCTTGGACAGCGTTGAACGCGCCAAGCCCGCCTGAGTGGCGGCCTGTTCCAATGTCCAATTTCTTGCCTTGCGCAACTCACGTACGCGCACCCCCAAATCTAGGGGTTCTGCATCATCCACCGTGCCATTTTCGCGCGCAACCTGGATCAACGATTTAGGATCTTTTTGTGTCATAATCTCGGGTTTTAGGGTGCAGGATGAAAAACATCAAGTCAGGCACAGCACTTGCCCCTGTCCGGCCCCCGATCTAACGGGTTTGAGCTTGCGCGATGACGCGTCAGCGCCTAGCAAACAGGAATGCAATCAATCTTTGACATGGGCAGCGCAGATCCCTGCCCCAAATCGTTTAATATGGCGGCACATGTGCTTGCTTTGGCTGACAACCAGCCAGAAAAAACGGCCCTATCCGTCATCGCAATATCCCAGGCCCAAAACTTGAGCTATGCCGCGTTAAAACGCGCTGTTTTGGGGGTTGCCACGGGATTGCAGGCAATGGGAATACAGCCAAACGACCGCGTTCTGATGCGGCTTGGAAACACTGTGGATTTCCCGATCACATATTTGGGATGTATTGCGGCGGGCATTGTTCCTATTCCAACTTCGTCCATGCTGACAGTTTCAGAAGTAAACAATATCATCGCCGAGATGACGCCGTCTGCCATCATCCATACGCCTGAATTGACACCAAACTTGGGCGCAGATCAAACCGGTGCCATGACCATTGATCTGGACAAACTTCAGAGCTTTTTTGAATTGCCAGCGGCAGAATTTCATTTGGGCGACCCAGAGCGCCTTGCCTATATTGTCTATACCTCGGGCACCTCGGGTCAACCGCGTGCAGTCATGCATGCGCACCGCGCAATTTGGGCGCGTCGCCTGATGCATCAGGGCTGGTATGACCTAAAAGACAGCGACCGCGTTTTACATGCGGGTGCATTCAACTGGACCTATACTTTGGGGGCTGGGCTGCTTGATCCTTGGACGCTTGGGGCGACCAGTCTTATCTTGGAACCCGGCACAAATATCGAGGCTATTCCCGAACTGCTGCACCAGCATCAGGCGACGATATTTGCAGCTGTACCGGGGGTTTACCGAAAAATCATTGCACAGGACTTGCCGCTTCATTTGCCACATCTACGCCATGGTATTTCGGCAGGTGAAAAGCTGTCGGTTGCCTTGCGACAGAGCTGGAATGATCGCACAGGCACCGACATCCACGAAGCCTTTGGCTTGTCCGAATGCTCGACTTTCATTTCCGGGTCACCCGCCAGTCCTGCGCCCGCCCAGAGTTTTGGGCGGCCACAAAAGGGTCGCCATATTGCGATTGTCTCTGACACTGGCCCTGTGCCTCTCGGATCGTCTGGGCAAATCGCTGTGCATTGCGATGACCCGGGCTTGATGCTGGGCTATTACAACGCGCCAAAGGAAACGGCGGCGCGGTTTCACGCGGGCTGGTTTTTGACCGGGGATTTAGGCTGTATGGATGACAGCTTTAACGTGACCTACCTTGGCCGGGCCGACGACATGATGAACGCAGGCGGATTTCGGGTATCGCCGATCGAGGTAGAACAAGCTCTGCAGCCCTGTCCCGGTTTGGCGCAAATCGGCGTGATTGACGTAGAAGTCAAAGCAGATACCAAGGTGATCGCGGCATTTTACACCGCCCACAAAGAGTTGAGCAGCGCCACGTTGGAAGCCTTTGCCAAGACCACATTAGCACGCTACAAGCAGCCCAGAATATACCAACGTCTGAAAGCCTTGCCCACCAATCCCAATGGCAAACTTTCCCGACAAAAATTGCGCGAAATCTATGAGGCCTCAAATGACGATGCAGCCCATCAAACTTGACATTATGTCAGACCCTATCTGCCCATGGTGCTATATTGGCAAAACCTTGCTTGATCGTGCTTTGGCAGAAGAGCCTGATCAGCCGTTTCTGATCGAGTGGCATCCATTTCAACTGAACCCTGACATGCCCGCGGGCGGCATGGACCGGGCTGACTATCTCGAGCGTAAATTCGGTGGAAAGGAAAATGCCGTTAAGGTCTATTCCCAGATAGCGCAGCATGCCGAGGACGCTGGTATCAAAATGGACGTTGGGGCCATCAAACGCACTCCAAATACCATTGATGCGCACCGGTTGATTCATTGGGCGCGACTGGAAGACAAGCAAAACGCTGTGGTTGATGCTTTGTTTCAAGCCTATTTTGTTGAAAACCGCGATATTGGCGACCACGAGGTTTTGTCTGACGTGGCCGACAGCGTGGGCATGGATGCATCGGTTGTGATGCGTCTGCTGCAAAGCGATGCTGACATTGAAGACACTCAAAAACGCGATGCCACCATCCGCGAAATGGGTGTCAATTCTGTTCCGACGTTTATCGTGGGCGGGCAACACGCAGTGCCCGGCGCACAACAGCCTGATTTGTGGCGTAAAGTCATTGCAGAGCTGCGCGCCCAGCAAACCGAATGAACCAGCGCACCCGCATCGTTTCACTGATTGCACTGATTGCGCAGATCATTGCGGCCGGCACGGTGTTTTTTCACTTTGTCGAAGGCTGGAGCTGGTTGGACAGCTATTTCTTTTCTGTCATCACGCTGTCGACCGTTGGCTATGGGTCTTTGGTGCCTGCGACGGCTTTGGGGAAAATTGGAACCACGGTTTTTATCTTTCTTGGCATTGGGATTTTTGCGGCTGTCATTCAGCAATTTAGTCAGGTCGCCGTGGAACGCCGTCTGCGCATTTTGCGCCGATTGAAGGCCAAAGAGAAAGTCGAATCCACCAAGAAGTAACACTTGCAACTTTCTTGCTAGAGATTATTTTACAAGTCTCGATATGAACCTGACTTTGATTTCCACGACAGGTGCTCATTCCACTCAAGGACCAATTTGATGCAACCAACAAGCCGCGCGGCGGAATTGGAACTGATTGCGCTTGTCGCGATGCTGTTTGCCACAATCGCTTTGTCGATTGATGCCATGTTGCCCGCTTTGACCGCCATGGGCCAAGAGCTTAGCCCTGCGGCACCGGATCGCGCAACGTTGGTTGTAGGCGTGTTCCTGATTGGCATGGGTGTTGGCACCTTCTTTACTGGGCCACTATCGGATGCAATTGGGCGTAAACCGGTTATTCTTGGCGGCTTTGGTTTTTATCTGATAGGCGCGTTGATTTGTGGGATGTCTACCACTTTAGAGGGCATGCTTTTGGGGCGCTTTGTGCAGGGCTTGGCTGTATCGGGGCCCCGCATTGCCGGTGTTGCCATGGTGCGGGATCTCTACAAAGGCGAACGTATGGCCGCCATCATGTCCTTTGCGATGATGATATTTGTTCTGGTTCCGGCCATCGCGCCATTGATTGGTTTGGGCATTATGGCGATTTTTGACTGGCGCGGCATTTTCTTTGCCTTTGCTTTATTTGCTGTGATCATTGGCGCGTGGCTGGCGTTTCGCCGGGCCGAAACATTGCCGCCAGCGAACCGCAAACCCATGTCGGTTCGCGGATTGACGGATGCGGTTTTTGAAACCTTTGCCAATCGAATTTTTCGGTTTTCGGTTGCGGTGCAAACCATGGTTTACACAGCCCTGTTTTCTACCATTTCAACGATCCAGCCTATCTATGCGCAAAACTTTGGTATCGGGGACGAGTTCGCGCTGTTTTTTGCCGCCAGTGCCCTATTGTCGATGCCGGCAAGCTATGTAAACGCGCGGGTTTTGCCCAAGTTTGGCATGCGCAGATTGGTGAAAATCGCAATCATCACCCAAATGATCCTATCGATCCTTGCATTGATTGTGTTCTTTCTGGGCGGCATGACGGTTTGGGTGTTTTTCGCCTGGGCCACGTCATTGTTGCTGGCCATCGGCTTTGTATTTGGAAATCTGAATGCGCTGGCGATGGAGCCTTTGGGCCATATTGCTGGTATGGCTGCTTCTATCAGCGGTGCGGCGTCAACCATTCTGTCGGCCTGTCTTGCGATCCCGATCAGCCTAAGTTTTGACGGCACACCCAAATCGCTGCTTTTGGGCGTGGTGATCTGCCAGATTGCCGCCTATTTGCTGATGCTTAAGCTTGGCCCGCGCGAGGTTTAAACCCGCGCTTTCAAAGCCAATTCACGGGCAATTGCAAAGCCGCCTTTGATTTTGTCGGCATCGCCTTTCCAGTCGCGACGCACCACAATCTTATTGTCTTTGATCTTGGCCATGCCCTTTTGCTCGGTCATGAATTCAACCAGGCCCTGCGGCGATTTGAATTTATCATTGTGGAACTGAATGGTGGCCCCCTTTGGCCCCCCATCCATTTTCGCAATGCCAGCTTTCTTGCACATCGCTTTGATGCGCACGACCAGCATCAGTGTGTTCACTTCACGTGGCAGCTTGCCAAAACGGTCAATCAACTCTGCAGCAAAGCCTTCGAGTTCGACTTTGGTGGTCAGACCCGACAGACGGCGATATAGGCCCAGACGCACGTCTAGATCCGGCACATAGTCTTCGGGGATCAACACCGGCACACCCAGATTAATCTGTGGAGCCCATTGGTCATCATGATCGGTCAGCCCCTCCATGGAGCCCGCCTTGATCTTGGAAATCGCTTCTTCCAGCATCGATTGATAAAGCTCATAGCCAACATCACGCATCTGGCCTGATTGCTCTTCGCCCAGCAGATTACCGGCCCCGCGGATATCAAGGTCTTGAGACGCCAGGGTAAACCCTGCACCAAGCGTGTCCAGCGACCCAAGCACGCGCAACCGTTTTTCAGCCGCCGGGGTCAGTTTTTTCCGTGGTTGCGTGGTCAAATACGCATAGGCGCGGGTCTTGGAGCGCCCCACCCGTCCACGAATTTGATACAGCTGGGACAGGCCAAACATATCCGCGCGATGCACAACCATTGTGTTGGCGGTGGGAATATCCAGCCCGCTTTCCACGATGGTGGTGGCCAATAGCACATCGTATTTGCCGTCATAAAAGGCATTCATGCGGTCGTCCAATTCACCTGCAGCCATCTGACCATGCGCCACGACATATTTCAGCTCTGGCAATTGTTCTTTCAGAAACTCTTCGATCTCTGGCAAATCAGAAATACGCGGCACAACATAAAAGCTTTGCCCGCCGCGATAGTGTTCGCGCAACAAGGCTTCGCGTACGGTGATGGCGTCAAATTCGCTGACGTAGGTGCGGATCGCCAAACGATCCACCGGCGGCGTGCCAATGATAGACAAATCACGCACCCCCGACAGGCTAAGCTGCAGCGTGCGCGGAATGGGTGTCGCGGTCAGGGTCAGCACGTGCACATCAGAGCGCATTTGTTTCAGGCGTTCCTTATGGCCAACACCAAAATGTTGTTCTTCGTCGACAACCAGCAGGCCAAGGTCTTTGAAACGAGTGTATTTCGCCAAAAGCGCATGAGTACCAATCACGATATCAACCGTGCCGCGCGACATGCCATCGCGAGTTTTCTCGGCCTCTTTTGCGCCGACAAAACGCGACAGGCTGCGCACTTCTAGTGGGAAACCACGAAACCGTTCAGAAAAGCTTTTGTAATGCTGGCGCGCCAAAAGCGTTGTGGGGGCAATGACCGCAACCTGTTGGCCGCTCATCGCTGCAACAAAAGCCGCCCGCATCGCCACTTCGGTTTTGCCAAAGCCAACATCCCCGCAGACCAGACGATCCATCGGCAGCCCCGCTGTCAGATCGCCCATGACATCTTCGATGGCCCGCAATTGATCATCGGTTTCCTGATACGGGAAACGCGCTGAAAAGGCCTCCCAGGCATGATGTGGCGCTTCCATAACGGGGGCGCGGCGCAAGGCCCGCTCTGCAGCCACACGGATCAATTTGTCCGCCATTTCGCGGATGCGTTCTTTGAGTTTTGCCTTTTTGGCCTGCCATGCCCCGCCGCCCAGTTTATCCAGCAGCCCCTCGTCATGGCCATAGCGCGACAAGAGTTCGATATTTTCAACTGGCAGATAAAGCCGCGACCGTTCGGCATATTCTAGGCTGATGCATTCATGCGCAGCCCCGGCAGCAGTGATCACTTCGAGGCCATGATACCGGCCGATGCCGTGATCCACATGCACAATCAAATCACCGGGAGAAAGCGATTGTGTTTCCGTCAAGAAATTTTCGGCTTTGCGCTTTTTGCGCGGAGCGCGGATCAGTCGGTCACCAAGCACATCTTGCTCGGAGATCACGGTCAAACCCGGAGATTCAAAGCCGTTTTCCAAGGCCCAGACGGCTAGAAACAAGCCAGATTTCCCGATGCGCGCCGCGTCAGAAACATGCACGGTTTCTGACAAACCCTCATCTTCGATCAAGCCACTAAGGCGTTCCCGTGCCCCTTCGGAATACGAGGCCACAACCACAGGACCATCTTGCATCTTTTTCTTAAGATGATCTGCCAACGCCCCGAAAAGGCTAACATTTTCCTGCTGCCGCTCGGGCGCGAAATTGCGGCCAATGCGACCCATTTTGTCGATAGATCCGGGGCCAGAGGCCTGCGGCAACGGCTTAAATTTCAAGACCCGACGCTTGGCAACAGCGGCCTCCCAAGCGTCGTCATCCATATAAAGCAAATGCGGCGGCACAGGCTTATAGACCGTATCCAACCGCTTTTTCTGTGACAGCGCATGTTTGCGGGTTTCATACTGGTCCTGCACAGAGTCCCATCGGGCCAGCCGCATCGCATCGGATTGATCATCCAGACTGATGCTGGCCTCTGGCACATAGTCAAACAGCGTTTCCAACGTGTCGTGGAAAAAGGGCATCCAGTGCTCAACACCCTGATGTTTACGCCCAGCTGATACGGCTTCGTACAGCGGGTCATCCGTACCAGCCGCCCCGAATTCTATGCGATAATTCTGCCGGAACCGTCGAATTGCGGCGTCGTCCAAGATTACTTCAGAAACCGGTGCAAGCTCTATCAAGTCAAGCTTTTCGGTGGTGCGTTGGCTGATTGGATCAAACCGGCGCGCCCCATCCAAGACATCGCCAAACAGATCCAGCCGCACGGGCCCACCATCACCCGGTGGAAAAATATCGATGATTCCGCCACGAATGGCATAGTCGCCCGGCTCCATCACGGTTGGCGCTTGGGTAAAGCCCATGCGCACCAAAAATTCGCGCAGCGCCTTTTCATCAATTTGATAGCCAACCTGCGCCCGAAATGCCGCGTCTTTCAGCACCGTGCGTGCCGGCAATCGCTGGGTCGCCGCATTCAGCGTGGTGAGCAAAACAAATTGCCCCGGCATGCCATGCACCAGCCCGGCCAAAGTGGCCATACGCGCCGCAGACATATCCGCATTGGGCGACACCCGATCAAACGGCAAACAATCCCAGCCAGGAAAAGTGATGACGGGCATGTCAGGTTGAAAAAACGCCAACGCAGATTGCAAGGCAGCAAGACGTTTGTCGTCGCGCGCAATGTGCAAAACGGGCCGGCCCGTGGCCTTGACCTCATCCAGAATCAATCGCGCGTCATATCCTTCAGGCGCGCCCCCAACGGTGACATGATTTGCATCCATCAAGCAGGCCCTTTAATTCAGCGGCGAAATTTGAAAATTTTGATACATGCCCCAGATGGACGTGACAAAAATTGCAGCCATACCAATAAGTTGCACATAGATTCTGTGGCGCGCCAAACGCTTATAAAGCTCGGTGCCGTGCACGTCATCCGCCTGAATGCCGCGCGCCGCGGCAAGCGTCAAAAGCCCCACAATCGCGATTGGGAACAACACAAGGAAAACCGCCTGTGCAAATTCTATCCGGTAGTAAAAGCCGAGCACCGCCAACGCGGTAAAACAAAAGCAGCCAAACGACATCATCCAAAGGCCAGATTCGCGCCCGATATACATCAGCCGTCCAACATTGATGCGCACCAGATCTTCCAGATCCACCTCGTGCTGGCCACCTTTGCGACGCGCGCGCAGCACAAGGTCATAAGGCACCCCCAGAATCCAGTGGCTGGCGGACGACCAGATCACCGCGAGCATGATCCAAAACCAAAGGTTGGAAAAGCTGCGCATATCGATCAGGGCAAGAATGGTTGTATACCAATCCACGGGGGTATTCCTTTTAAATTTGCTCCCACATAGCGCGACAGCGCAGCAATTCCTACCCTTGTGGCGGGACAATATCCATGGCAACTCAATAGCAGGCAAAACAGAGGCTATTATGAAACCGACCGTCGCCCCTTTTCCCAAAGCGCGCCTGCGCAGAACCCGTCATTCTGCAGCCTTGCGTGATCTGGTTGCAGAGAACACATTAACTGCGTCAGACCTGATCTGGCCGGTGTTTGTACGCGATGGCGAAGGCATCGAAGAACCCGTAACCTCGATGCCCGGCGTGTCGCGCCTATCCGTCGATAAAATCGCCGAGGCCGCCAAACAAGCCTATGATTTGGGCATCGGTGTCATTTGTCTGTTTCCCTATACCGATCCATCTTTGAAAACCGAAGATTGTGCCGAGGCATGGAATCCTGACAACCTGTCAAACCGTGCCGCACGCGCCATCAAAGCTGCTGTGCCTGACATGGCGGTGATGACGGATATTGCGCTTGACCCTTATAACATCAATGGCCACGACGGATTTGTCGAAAACGGCGAAATCGTCAATGACCGCACGGTTGAAGCGCTGGTCAAACAGGCCCTCAGCCAGGCCGAGGCTGGCAGCGATATTTTGGGGCCTTCTGACATGATGGATGGGCGCATTGGGGCCATCCGCGCTGCGCTCGAAGCGGCAGCATTTACCAATGTTACAATCATGTCCTACTCGGCCAAATACGCCAGTGCCTTTTATGGCCCGTTTCGCGATGCGGTTGGCGCTTCGGGTGCTTTGAAGGGCGACAAGAAAAGCTATCAGATGAACCCGGCCAATGGCGATGAAGCTCTGCGTCTGGTACAGCGTGATTTGCAAGAAGGTGCCGATATGGTGATGGTCAAACCCGGCATGCCGTATCTGGATATCTGTCGTCGCGTGAAAGACCAATTTGGTGTGCCTACTTTTGCTTATCAGGTGTCCGGCGAATACGCGATGATCCGGGCTGCCGCCCAGAACGGTTGGATCGATGGCGAGAAAGCCATGATGGAAAGCTTGTTGGCGTTTAAACGCGCAGGGTGTGATGGCATTTTGACTTATTTTGCCCCACAGGCCGCACGCCTGCTGAGCGGGCGTTAACCCGCCGAGATGTCAGGCAAGAGATGACATTCTGCTTGATGCGCGATATATTGCCAAAAAAAGCCGGAAAATCGGCAGAGCTGGTACAACAAACACAGGCGACTCTTATGAAAAACCTAAACAGACGCACATTTGCCCTTACGGCCTTGGCTGGCGTATCCGTTACCGCAGCTTGCGGCAATGGGGTTGGCAGCAATGGAGCTGACACAATCGATGCACGGGTCAGCGCGACACTGACGCATATGTATGACAACTATCCGAACACAGCTGATTTGGCGGGCAAAGCCGCTGGCATGCTGGTGATGCCTTTGGTCACAGAGGCCGGCTTGGGCTTTGGTGGCGCATATGGCCGCGGCGCATTGTTGGTGAATGACATCACCGTTGATTATTATTCGACAGCCAAAGCGAATTTCGGGCTGCAAATTGGCGCGCAGCAATATGCGCATGTTTTGTTCTTTATGACGCAGGACGCCTTGATGAATTTCCGCCGCTCCAGCGGTTGGGCTGCGGGCGCTGATCTTGAATATGTATTCTCTGATCAGGGCGACTCTCTGGCCACCGAGACCACGACCTTGACCGCACCGGTGATTGCGGTGGTCTTTGGCCGCGCGGGCCTGCGGGTTGGGGCCACGCTGGAAGGCACCAAGTATTCGCGGATCATTCCATAACAATTGGCAATATATTGTTGAAAACGCCGCCCCTTTTGGGCGGCGTTTTTGTTTGTTTGACTAGTCCAAAGCCCGCAAACGTTTGATCAGGCTGGAAGTATCCCAGCGTGATCCACCAATTTTCTGCACGTCTTTGTAAAACTGATCCACCAAAGCCGTCAAAGGCAGGCTTGCGCCGGTTTCATTGGCAGTATCCAGACAAATGCCCAAGTCCTTGCGCATCCAGTCCACGGCGAACCCATGTTCAAAATGGTCATCCAACATGGTCTCATAGCGGTTTTCCATCTGCCAGCTGCCTGCGGCCCCCTGGCTGATCACTTCGACCACCGCCCGGCCATCCAGCCCGGCTTTTTCGGCAAAATGCAAGGCTTCTGAAAGGCCCTGAACCACACCGGCAATGGCAATCTGATTGCACATTTTGGTCATCTGTCCCGCGCCGCTGTCACCAATGCGACGGCAAATCTTTGCATAGGTCTGCATCACCGGTTCGGCCAGATCATACTGAGCCTGATCGCCACCGCACATCACTGACAAAACGCCGTTTTCAGCCCCGGCTTGGCCACCAGATATTGGCGCGTCGATAAATCCGATCTCTTTGGTTTGCGCCAAGTTATATAATTCGCGTGTGACCTTGGCAGAGACAGTGGTGTGATCGACAAATATTGCGCCGGGGTGCATAGCGGCAAAGGCCCCCCCCTCTGCCACACAAACCTGACGCAGATCATCATCATTGCCCACACAGCTCATTACAAATTCCGCGCCTTTGACGGCCGCTGCTGGTGTGGCTGCAAATGCGCCCTTATGCTGCTGTGCCCAGGCCTCGGCCTTGGCAGTGGTTCGGTTGTAAACCGTCACCTCGTGGCCCGCCGCTTGAAGGTGCCCAGCCATCGGAAATCCCATGACCCCAAGGCCCAAGAATGCTATTTTCGCCATGTGCTTTTCCCTCGTTCACTTTCACAGTAATGTCTGCCCGGACACGTCACCCCTGTGCAAGTTTTAAAAGGTCTCTGATGGCGATAATTTTCAAATGGCTGCTGCGATTGACAAGCGGCCTTCTGGTTCTTGGCGCGTTTGTGGCTGCGCTGATCTACTATTTTGCATCCAGATCTCTGCCCGAATACGACAAGACCTTGCAAACCGGTTTTGTCAGCGCACCGGTCGAAATCGTGCGAAATAACGCCAATGTGCCGCATATTTTTGGCGAAAAAGACCAAGACGTGTTCTTTGGCCTCGGCTACGCCCACGCCCAAGACCGGCTTTGGCAAATGGTTACATTGCGTCGCACAGCCCAAGGCCGTCTGTCCGAAGTTTTTGGCACAGCCACCGTAGATGTAGACCGTTTGATCCGACGTTTGGATATTTATGCACTCTCTGTCAGCTCGGTTGAGTCGTTATCACCGCGCACCCAAAGCATGATGAGCGCCTATGCCAATGGGGTGAATGCGCGGATCAACGAGGTGAACCGCAGCGCGCTAGGACGTGGTGCGCCAGAAATGTTTGTGTTTTCTGCCCCGGTCGCACCGTGGCGTGTGGCCGACTCTTTGGCAATCCAGCGTGTTATGGCGTTGCAATTGTCAGGGCATCTTAGCGAAGAAGTGCTGCGCGCGCGTCTGTCGTTGGTGGTCCCGGATAGCACGCGCCTGTCTGACATTTTGCCCGATTCACCGGGTGCAGGCATTGCCACACTGCCCGAATATGCTGCTTTGGTGCCGGGCAACAAACGGTTTGAACAAACCGCGCAGCTGACCCCACACTCTTTGTCGCCATTCCGGCCCCGAGGTTTGGCTGGGGCGTCTAATGCTTGGGCCGCAGCCCCTAACCGTTCAGCGTCTGGCGGCACATTGCTGGCCAATGACCCGCATCTTGGTCTATCGGCGCCAGCCATCTGGTATCTTGCGCGCCTGAACCTGTCATCGGGAGGGGTGATTGGCGGAACAATTCCTGGCATTCCCGCGATTTTGACGGGCCGAAATGAAAATCTCGGCTGGGGCGTCACCTCTGCCTATGTGGACGATCAGGATGTGCTGATCGAAGAGCTGAACCCGGCAAACCCAAACGAGTACCGCACCCAGGATGGATTTAAGAAATTCAGAACCCGCAGCTCTATTGTGCAAATCAAAGATGCGCCGCCCATCACGCTGACACTGCGCTGGTCAGACAATGGGCCGATCTTACCCGGCAGCCAATATGATTTGAAAACTGTGACCCCAAAAGGTCACGTGGCGGCGATCAGCTGGACCGCTCTTAGCCCCTCAGATACTTCGATGAACGCGGCGATTGACTTGATGTACGCCCGCGACGTGCAAGACGCGATTGCCAAGGCTGAATCCTACGTGTCTCCGGCCCAGAACTTAACGCTGATTGATGCGCAGAATATCGCGCTTAAAACCGTTGGGGCCATTCCTCGCCGCACCGCGCGGCACCAAAGCCAAGGACGCATGCCAAGCCTTGGATGGCGGCCGGAAAACCGCTGGCAAGGCAAATTGCCCTATTCCAGCAATCCGCAATTTGTTGCGCCAGTTGGCGGCATCCTTGGCAATACCAACAACAAAATTGTCGATCGCCCCTTCCCGCTGCACGTGTCTTTTACCTGGGGAGACAGCCAAAGGATCCAGCGCTGGCAAAGGTTGATGCAAGGCCGTCAGGTCCACACGCGCGACAGCTTTATCGAAGCGCAGCTAGATACAGTCAGCTTCTCTGCCCGCAGCCTTTTGCCCTTGGTGGCGGCTGATCTGTGGTTCACCGGTGAAACCACGCCAGAGGGCACCCAAGAACGTCAGCGTCAGCGGGCGCTGGGCCTGTTGGCCGAGTGGAATGGCGAGATGAACGAACATCTGCCGGAACCGCTGATTTATTCGGCCTGGATGCGCGCCTTGCAAACGCGGCTGATCAAAGACGAACTGGGACCGCTTGAACCGGAGTTCGCCCATGTCGAGCCACTGTTCATCGAACGGGTTTTCCGCGATGTGGACAATGCTGCTGTTTGGTGTGACGTGATCCAAAGCGCGCCAAAAGAAAGCTGCACCGATATGGCGCGCCTGGCGTTGGATGATGCGCTGATCTGGATCAGCGAACGGTATGGCACCCAACTTGAATCCCTGCGATGGGGTCAAGCCCACCAAGCCATGCACGACCATCAAGTGCTTGGCAAAGTCCCCTTGCTAAAGCATTTTGTGAACATCCGCCAATCCACCAGCGGCGGCGACAACACCCTGCAACGCGGGCGCACCTCTGGTCAAGGTCCTAACCCATTTCAAAACGTGCATGCGGCGGGCTATCGGGGTGTTTATGATTTTGCTGACCCCGACAGCTCGGTGTTTATCATTTCAACCGGGCAATCCGGCCATTTTCTCAGCCGTTATTATGATGATTTGGCCCAGCTTTGGCGGCGCGGAGAATATGTGCCGATGTCGCTGGATGAAGAGTTGGCGCGCGCCGCAGCCGTGGGTGTGACCCGATTGTTACCGTAAAAGAAAATCGGGTGAAGCCAGAGGTTCACCCGATTTATTAAGAGAGTATTTTTAGAGAGGTGAAGTCAGAGGGCTTTGAATTGCGCCGCCTGGCGCGGGGTCCATTTCACCGTGATCAAAAAGCCGGTTTCGGTCTGCTCTTCGCGCTCGATGATATTTTCCGAAAACAACCAGGCACGCTCTTTGCCCGCAGCAAACGGCAAATCAAGCGTGTCCACCATCAGATCGCCCTGCAGCCGCGTTGTAACTTCTGCCAGCAATTCATCGATACCTGCGCCGGTGATCGCCGAGATCGCAAAGATATCGTCTTCGCGGGCGGCTTTGGCCTGCATCGCTTCCGCCATATCCTCTGGCAATAGATCAACTTTGTTCCACACTTCAAGCTGTGGCGTGTCCTCAGACACCCCAAGCGAGGTGAGGATTTCAGTGACATCTTCGGCTTGAATATCTGACTCATCATGCGAGATGTCGCGCACATGCAAGATGATATCAGCCGCTAGCACTTCTTCGAGCGTTGCCCGGAAAGCCGCCACCAATTCTGTCGGCAAGTCAGATATGAAACCCACTGTGTCTGAAAGAATGACCTCGGGGCCTTCTTCCAGTTCAAGCCGCCGCATGGTTGGATCAAGCGTGGCAAACAACATGTCTTTTGCCAAGACATCCGCCCCGGTCACCCGGTTGAATAGTGTCGATTTACCTGCATTGGTATAACCCACAAGCGCCACAATCGGAAACGGCACTTTGGCGCGTGCATCGCGGTGCAACTCGCGGGTTTTAACAACTTTTTCAAGCTGACGGCGCAGGCGCACCAAATGGTCATCAATGGCCCGTCTGTCTGCTTCGATCTGGGTTTCGCCAGGGCCGCCAACAAAGCCCAAACCGCCGCGCTGGCGTTCCAGGTGGGTCCAGGCCCGAACAAGCCGGGTGCGCTGGTAAGACAGCGCCGCCATTTCGACTTGCAAAACACCTTCGCGGGTGCGGGCGCGATCAGAAAAAATCTCTAGGATCAGCGCCGTGCGATCAAGCAGTTTCACGCCCCATTCTTTTTCAAGATTGCGCTGCTGAACCGGTGTGACCGAGCCGTCAATCAGCACAAGCTCGATCTCTTCGGCTTGAAACTTGGCTTTAAGCTCGGCGATTTTACCCTTGCCAAACAACATGCCCGGCAACAGCTTTTGCAGTTTCACGATGTCAGACCCAATAACGTCCATATTGGGCAAGGCATGCGCCAAGGAAATGGCCTCTTCCAATGCGAAAGAGGCCTCACGTCTGGCGTTTGGATTTTTTAGCTCTGGTCGCAGCACCCACGCGCGGGTGACATGCTCTTCATGTTCCATCAAGAGGCGTCTTCACCCTCGTAAAGGCTGATAGGTTGCGCTGGCATTATGGTTGAAATCGCGTGTTTATAAACCAATTGGCTTTGTCCATCGCGACGCAACAGCACACAGAAATTGTCAAACCAGGTGATAACACCCTGCAATTTCACGCCATTAATAAGGAAGATTGTGACCGGAACCTTGGTCTTGCGTACATGGTTCAGGAATGCATCCTGAAGGTTCTGTCGATCCGAAGCCATAGCTTGTTCACCTTTTTTCTTGTTTTTTGCCACGGGTGCAGTTTGTCTGGATCAGAGTATGGTACGCCGGGCCACATTATGCCAGCCCTAAAACAGTCCAAAAGCCGTATTCAGAAAGCGAATTTTCGCTATTTGCGCCATAGATTGGGCGACAAAAGCGCAATAATTGCCAGAGTTTCAAGCCGCCCCAAAATCATCGCCACACATAAAACCAATTTCACCCAAGGGCCCAGTGCCAAAATTTCAATGGGGACCTCAGAGGCGGCTTGCACCAAGGGTCCAGTTGTTGACAGGGCGGAGATCGCTAGGATCAGCGCTTGTTCGATGCCGGTTCCTGCGGCGGCGATTGCCAATGTGACCGCGGTCATGGATAAAGCAAACAGCATGAAAAACACCCAGGCGATCAACGCGCCCTGACGGCGGATACGGCGCTTGCGTCCGCCAGATCCGCTGACCGAATTTGGATGCACAAGTCGCTCCATCTCGCGCAGACCCTGCAAGTACAAGGCATAGACCCGCAACAGTTTGACGCCCCCCGCTGTTGTCGCCACCCCGCCGCCAATCATCGCCAATCCCAGCATGATCAACCCCGGTGTGCCGAGTCCAGACCAGTTTTGGGCGGTCTGCCAGTCCATGCTTTCAAATCCAGTGGTCGACAAAAACGACATCACCGTAAAGATGGCCCCCCAGGCAGCGTGCAGGGCAGCGGTGATATTTTCTTCTTCGTTGACATCAATAGAGCCGATCCAATGGCGCATAAACAGCAGCATAGGCACTGTAATGACAACCAAAATTCCAAATCGAAACTCAGGATCTTTCAACAGGCTTTCGCGGCGCGTCGCCCCAAGATCGGTCGAAAATGTCTCGCGCGATAAGGCGAAAAACAGAAACAGGAAAATCAATATTTCGCCGCCAATCCCGGCCTGAGCGTTCTCGATGCCGCCCACAGCCGAAATGCCGCTGGTCGCCAGAACCGACATCGCGTGGCTCATGCCCACCAAGGGATCTTCGCCAAGGATCATCAACAGCACCCATAATACGGCCGTCAAACCGGCATAAATCGGGGCAAGATGTGCCAGCGTGCGCCGCCAACGCCGCCCGGCGTCCAATCGCCCCAGCCGGCTGCCATGGTCATTGAACGTTCCAAAATCGCTGCGGGCAGACACTTCAAAGCCACCCAGGCTGAGCGGCGAAAATACAGCAACAGCCGCGATCCACATCATCAACCCGCCTAGCCAGCCAACCATGGCGCGCCATAGATGCAGCGCCGGGGACAAGCGGTCAGGGTCTTCAAATAATATCAAACCTGTGGTCGTCAGGCAGCTGACCATATCAAGATAGGCGTTCAGATAACTTGTGGTGCGCAAAACTTCGTGAAACGGAAATGCCAAGGCAACCGGCAGGAAAATATAGGCCATCAGCAAAGACAACAGATAGTTTTGCAGCCTTTCCTCTTTGTCCTTTTTGTTATTCGCCAGCGCGATGGCCACCAAGCAAACCGCAAACAGCATCAACAAGCCGCCATAGAGAAACGAACGCGCCTCGAGGTAATCTTGCAATGTCAGCGCGTAAATGGCTGGCACAAACATAGCAATGCCAGCCACCCCCGCAAATTGCAGAAACAACGGCATGTTTTGAATGCGAATGACCATGGCTGCTAGAAATAATCGATCGAAACTTGCAGCAGGCGTTCCACTTCGCCAATGTCTTTTGCCAGCGCAAACAAAGCGATGATATCACCTTCGTTAACGCGGGTTGAACCAGTGGGTTTCACCACGGTGTCCCCTTGCAAAAGTCCGCCAATCAACACGCCTTCGGGAAAATCAATATCGCGCACCTGCTGGCCAGCAATTGGCGAGGTCGACAACACCTCAGCTTCGATGATTTCTGCCTCTGCATCGCCGAGCGAATACACATCGCGCACCCGCCCATGACGAATATGGCGCAGGATCGACGACACCGTTGTGCCGCGCGGATTGATATGCGCGTCAATGCCCAAAGGCACCATTAAGGGCACTAACGTCGGGTCATTGATCAGTGCAATCGCCATTGGACATCCCTGGGACTTGGCCCGTACAGCACTGAGAATATTGGTTTTATCGTCATCTGTGACCGCCAGAACTGCGTCGGCGCGTTCGATGCCAGCTTCGCGTAACAACGCTGCGTCCAAACCATCACCATGCAACACAATAGTGCGTTCAAGCGCCTCGGCGGCGGCTTCTGCCACCGCGCGGTCTTTTTCAATCATCTTGGCACGTATGGCGCGGCCCGGCAGCTTCTCTAGTTCTTCGGCAACCATACGCCCAACATTGCCACCGCCAATCAAAATGACGCGCTCTTGTTTGGTCGAAGTTTTGCCAAAGATCTCTAGTGTGCGCTTGGCGTCTTCGACCTTGGTCATGACATAGATTTCGTCGTTCACAAACAACTGGTCACCCGCGTCCGGTGCAAAAAGCGTACCATCCCTGCGGACTCCGACAACCACCGCCTCCAAAGTCGTAAACAAATCAGACAGTTGCCGCAAAGGCGTGTTCACCACTGGGCATTCATCATCCAGAGCGATGCCCAGCATCTGCACTTTGCCGTCGATAAAAAACTCTGTGTCAAAGGCCGAGGGGGCCGAAAGACGTTTCAACGCCGCGGCCGCCACTTCGCGCTCGGGGCTGATCACCACCTCAATCGGCATGTGATCGCGCCGGTACAAATCAGAATAGATCGCGTTAAGATAAGATTGCGCCCGCAGGCGTGCGATTTTGCGCGGCACATTAAAAACCGAATGCGCGACCTGACAGGTCACCATATTCACTTCGTCAGAATGCGTGGCGGCAATGATCATATCCGCATCGCGCGCGCCTGCCCGATCCAGAACGTCTGGATAGCTGGCAAATCCAGCCACCCCCTGAACATCCAATGTATCCGTGGCACGCCGCACAAGATCAGCGTTGCTGTCAACGACCGTGACGTCATTGCGTTCGTTCGCCAAATGGCGCGCGATCTGCCAGCCAACCTGACCAGCTCCGCAAATGATGACCTTCATAGGTGCCTCCGCAATATCCCGTCCCTCGGTGTGTCAGACTTGGTCGCGACGGTCAAATACTTCGCGCAGGTTTTAGCCAGGTTCATCCACACTTGCGACGCGACTACCCGCCTTATTAGAGGTCACAACCCCCAATGATTTCAGCTTCCTATGCAGCGCTGAGCGCTCCATGCCCACAAAGGACGCCGTGCGGCTGATATTGCCGCCAAACCGATTAATCTGTGTCAGCAAATATTCCCGTTCAAAGGCCTCGCGCGCTTCCCGCAGCGGCAATGTCGCCAAGGCACCGGACAGAACCACGCGCCCCTCTTCCGCTGACGGCGCTTCGTCGCCCGGCAATTCGCGCGCCTCGATCGGACCAGAGCCGTCACCCAAAATAAGCACCCGTTCAATCAGGTTCTTAAGCTGGCGCACATTTCCCGGCCAGCTCATGGTTTGCATCAACGCAATCGCCTCGTCAGTCAACTCGCGCATTGGCAAGCCCTGACTTTCATTGAATCCTTTGATGAATTCTGCGGCCAATTCAGGGATATCCTCGCGTCGATCTGCCAAGGACGGAACTGTAATTGGCACAACATTCAACCGGTGATATAGCTCTTGGCGAAAACGCTCTGCGGCGATTTCTGCCTCAAGGTCTTTACTTGTCGAGGAAATCACCCGCAGATCAACGCGAATATTGTCGCTGCCGCCAACACGGCTAAAACTTTGATCCACCAACACTCGAAGAATTTTGGACTGGGTGCCAATCGGCATATCCGCCACTTCGTCAAAATAGACGACGCCACCGTTCGCCTGTTCCAACAAACCTTGTTCCACACCGCGTTCACCGCTTTCACGGCCAAACAGCACCTCCTCCATCCGGTCCGGTTCAACGCCGGCGCAATTCACTGTGACAAAGGGCCCGCTGGCACGGCTTGAATGGGCATGAATATAACGTGCCGCCACCTCTTTGCCTGATCCCGCAGGTCCGCGCAGCATCACCCTGCCATTGGATTTTGTCACCTTATCAAGCTGCGACACCAAGGTGCGAAAGGCAGTACTTTCGCCAATCATATCAGTGGCTTTGCTATCCTGACGCTTAAGCGCGTGATTTTCCTGCCGCAGACGGCTGGTTTCCATCGCGCGGCGAATAACCACCAGCAATTGATCAATATTGAAGGGCTTTTCGATGAAATCATATGCGCCTTGTTTGATAGCCGCCACCGCAATTTCGATATTGCCATGTCCGGAAATGATCACAACAGGCACATCCGGGTAATCGCGTTTCACAGCTTTCAGAATGTCGATGCCATCCATCTGGCTGTCTTTCAGCCAAATGTCCAAAATCATCAGCGCGGGTTGTTCAGATGTGACCTGTTGCATGGCCTCGTCACTGGTGCCCGCTATCCGCGTTGTATAGCCTTCGTCTTCCAAAATATCCGAGATCAGCTCTCGAATATCGCGCTCGTCATCTACGATTAATATATCGCCCATCTGCATCACCCCGCCTCATTTTCATTAACTGAACTGGCATCCGCCACACTCGTTACCGGCAGAGTGATCTCTGCCATTGCCCCATAATGGGCATTTCCGTCAAAAACAGGCGCATCGAGCAAAGCCAGGCTGCCCCCATGTTCTTCGATAATCTTTTTTACAATCGGCAACCCCAAACCGGTGCCTTTGTCACGTGTCGTGACATAGGGTTCAAACAGTTGAGCCCTGTTTTCAGGCAAACCAATACCGTTATCCGCAATGCGAATGACACATTGCTCTTCCTCTCGTGTCAGGGAAATCTGAATCTCAGGCACCAGACCATCTATTTTTCCCTTTTTCTCAAGGCTTTCAATAGCTTCGCCCGCATTCTTGATAAGGTTGGTCAGCGCCTGCGACAACATCGTGTTATCTGCATGCGCCATCACAGGATCATCGCCTAAGTCACTGACAAATTTAACATTTGGCTGGCCAGACTCTTGCAAAAGCACCGCGTCAGCCAAAATCTGGCGAATCTCGACGTCCCGCCGCTCTGGTTCTGGCATACGCGCAAATTTGCTGAATTCATCCACAATACGACGCAAGTCATTTGTCTGGCGTATAATAACATCTGTCATCTGCTCAAGCTTTTCACTGTCATCGCCAACACGCGGCGAAAACTTGCGTTTGATCCGCTCTGCAGACAACTGAATGGGCGTCAATGGATTCTTGATCTCATGGGCAATCCGGCGGGCAACATCGCCCCAGGCCGCCATGCGTTGCGCCGCCACCAGATCCGTCACTTCATCAAAGGCCAGAACATAGCCTTCCAGATTGTTGTCTCCGGCGCGCCGGGTGGAAATCGTTACCAACAGGCTTTCCAATTTGCCGTTGCGCACCACTTTGATTTCTTGCTGCACAACTTCGTTGCCGCTTGCAATCAACGTATCAAACAGCTCGCCAAATTCTGGGACAGCTACAGCTAAAGGCACCAAGCGCCGGCCATCCGGCATTTCCAATAGACGCTCTGCGGCGCGGTTCAAAAACGAAATACGCCCGTCGCCATCCAGCCCCAAAACGCCTGAAGTGACCGAACTTAGCACCGAGTCAAACAACCGGCGACGCACTTCGATTTGGCGGGTATTTTCCAACAGCGTTTCGCGTTGGCCCTTTAATTGTCGCGTCATCTGGTTGAAATACCGCCCCAACATGGCAATTTCATCATCGCCATCTTCTTCGATGACCTGCAAATCCAAATCACCTGACCCAACCCGTTGCGCTGCACCTGTCAACCGGCCAACCGGGCGCGACAGCCTTTCAGCAAACCACAGCCCCATCCAGGTCGCAGCCAATATCAAAATCACTGCAAAACCGATGTAAACAAGGCTAAACTCAAACAGCACACGCCCACGTTCGTTTTCCAGCTGCGCATAAAGCTGTGCGGTTTCCTGAGTTTCATCCAACAGGCTAAATATTTGGGAATCGATGTCGCGGCTGACATAAACAAACCGATCTACAAAGCCATCCAGTCGCACCAAGGCCCGCAATTCGCCCTGCTCAAGATCACGCATGATGGCAATGCCGGATTCAAACGCGGTGTTTAAATCCGCTTCGGCCGGTTGCTCAAAGTCAAACAAATAGGAACGGTCGCCACGTGCGCGTAATTCTCCGGCCCCATCCACAATAAAGGCCTCGCGCAATCCACGTTGGCTTTGCGACTGGGCTTGACTCAGCAATTCACGAAAATCACCCGCGGCAAAAATCGTGCGCCGGGCAAATTTGCTGGCCTCGATAAAATCTGCGACGGCCTTGGCATCAGATTCCAAGTCTCGCACGTGCTCTTCTTCATAGGCGCGCGCGGCCGAGACAGAACTGCCCACCACCCGGCTTACCCGTTCCGAAAACCAGCCTTCTAGGCCAATATTGATGGTTAATCCGGCAAAAATAGCCACGGTGACGGCTGGCACCAAAGCCATCAACGCAAAGGCTCCGGTCAAGCGCATGTGCAGGCGGGACCCTGCTGATTTGGCCCTGCGCGAGGCGATCATACGTGCCACACGCTGCAGCACCAAAGCAGCTACAAGCAACACATAGACAAAATCCGCCAGCAGAATTGACCGCAAAGACACTGTCGTTGCGCCGCGGTCAAACGGACCCATAATCAGAAATGTTGCGAGGGCCAGAATGGGCCCAAGCACAACCAACCCGAAGGTCGCAAAATTCTGCAAGCGTCTTTGACGTTGCAACCGCCTGAGGCGGACCCAATGTGTTGTTTTTGCCCGGGTAGTCACCCGCAGCCCCCAATTGATTTTGTGTCGCAAACGCGACGTACCGCCATATTTAGTGGTCAAACTAGAACATGCGTCCCATTCGCCACGCTATGTGGCAGTTTTACATCAACTTGCGGCGGCGTGTCACGTGAATATCCAGATCAGTGATCTTCTTACGCAAAGTATTTCGGTTAATACCCAATAAATCCGCGCATTTTGCCTGATTTCCGCCGGTGGCATCCAATGCAATCTCGATCAGCGGTGCCTCTATTTCACGTAGGATTCGCGCATAAAGCCCCGGCGGCGGCAACATATTGCCATGCAAATCAAAATAGCGCCGCAAATGTCGCTCAACAGATCCAGACAATTTTTCGCTTTCACTGCCGCCCAACAGAGGCACAGCTTCGGGCTGGCTACCCAGCACAGATTCCGCTTCTGATCTGGTGATTTCCTCACTGCGCGAGGTCAGAACCAAGCGTTTGACGGCATTTTCCAGCTGACGCACATTGCCCGGCCAGCTGTAAGCGCGAAACAACTCGCGCGCCTCGGCGGAAAACAGGCGCAACGGTGCCCCATCCCGTTCGGACCGCGATAGGAAATGATCAACCAGCAGCGGGATATCATCCACACGTTCGCGCAAACTTGGCACATGCAACGCCGCACCGTTTAACCGATAAAACAAATCCTGACGCACTGTGCCTTTTTCCACCGCATCCATCAGATCGTTCTGGCTGGTGGCCATAAAACGCGGCGCGTTGTCGCCCGGATTGTCAATCATACGCACGATACGCGCCTGAATTTCCTCGCTCAGATCAGAAACTTCATCAAACAGGATCGTGCCGGCCTTGGCACGAGCCATGACGCGCGCTGGCCCTTCCAAATCAGCAATATCAGCGCCGGTCACCGTGACAAACGGCATGCTGCGACGGTCTGAAAAGTCGTGAATTTCTTTGGCAATCAGCGATTTACCAGTACCTGATTCTCCCGAAATCAAAACCGGCAAATCCGTGTTCATCACGCGCGCGACAACCCGGTACAGCGCTTGCATCACCGGAGTGCGTCCCACCAATGGCAGCTCTTCAGGCCGTGCATCTTCCGCACCCTGCGCAGGTGCCGATGACCGACGCTTTTCGCTGAGCGCCTTGCCAGTCCGCTTCATAAGATCAGGCAGATCAAAAGGCTTTGGCAAATAGTCATAAGCGTCTGCCTCGGCCGCCTGAATTGCCGTCATAATGGTGTTCTGCGCTGAAATGACGATCACCGGCAATCCGGGACGGTCTTCAGCGATTTTTGGCAGCATTTCCAAGCCATTGCCGTCAGGCATCATCACATCGGTGATCACCACATCACCTTTGCCCTCGTCGACCCAACGCATCAGCGTGGTCAAAGAGCTTGTGGCGTGAACTTTGCAGCCCGCCCGGGTCAAAGCCTGAGTCAAAACGGTGCGAATTGTACGATCGTCATCTGCAACAAGAACGGTGCCGTCCATTGCTATGTCTCCTCTGAGGGAATGATATCTTTGGGCGCACGCGACAAAGAAATACGAAATACGGTGCGGCCAGGCACAGATTCAACCGAAATCCAGCCGCCATGATCTGAGATAATTTTACTAACCAGAGCCAGGCCAAGCCCGGTGCCATTTTCACGCCCCGACACAAAGGGATCAAAAATGTCCCCCTTGATGTCCTGTGGTAGACCTGGGCCATCATCGATGATTTCAACCTGTAGCGGCAAAGCAAGTCCGGATCCGTCATTGCGACGCAGCTTAAAACTGTGCTCAAAATAGCTCCGAATGCGAATGGTACCGCTTTTTCCGGCCGCTTCAGAGGCATTTTTCAGCAGGTTCAAAACAACCTGCAACAGTTGGTCAGAATCACCAAGCGCATAGGGCAGCGATGGGTCATAATCTTCGATGATATTCATATGGGCTCCAAAGCCCAGCAAGGCTGAACGACGCGCCCGATCCAGAACATCATGAATATTCACCGCGTTGCGCGCCGGGGGACGCAGGTTTCCAAACTGCTCGACTTGTTCCAGCAATTTCACGATCCGCCGGCTTTCTTCAACAATCAGGTCCGTTAGTTCCAAATCTTCAGAAGGCAAATTCATCGACAACAATTGCGCAGCACCGGTGATGCCCGCCAATGGGTTTTTGATTTCATGTGCAAGCATCTCTGCCATGCCAATCGCCGATTTGGCCGCACTTTTCACATTGTCTGTTTTGGTGGCCCGGCTGGCCAATTCGCGCGGCGAGATCAAAAAGATCATGTCGCCCGTGGCCCCATCCTCGGCCCCAATGACCGGTGCGATCTGCACGTTGCACTGCACGGGTGGCGCATTCCCAGTCCCGACATCTACATCATTCACAAACAACGGCGTGCCATGGCGGCGCGCCCGTGAAAACGCCTCTTCTAACGGCGCGTCAACCGCCAGCCTATCCCAAACCGGCGTACCGCGCAGGGACTTGGCAGACCCATTCAGAAAAATCTCGGCAACACCATTCACGTCCACAATCTTATCGGCGCTGTCCACCAACAAAGCTGGAACCGGCAAGGAGGTCCACAGGGATGAATTGGAAATCATGCAGCTGTCCTTTCCACAGAATACACCAGAGCGTCTGGCAATAAATCCAAGACCTCTTCGGCGGTTCTTGCAGTCAGAACCCGGTGGCGCAGCGGTTTATCAGTTGCCGCGTGATCCATATACCAGCCCAAGTGTTTTCGCGCGACTTTCTGCCCCAGTGCCCTGCCATAAAAGATAAGCATTGCCTCGTAATGCTTTGATACCATGCTTATAAATTCACTTCCTTCAGGTATCACTGGAGCTTTGCTTCCATAAAGATTTGCTGCCACCAAGGCAGGCAGCCAAGGCTGACCTTGTACGCCGCGCCCCATCATCACACCGTCTGCCCCTGACTGTCGTAATGCGGCCTTAGCACTGGCGGTATCAACAATATCGCCATTGGCAATAACCGGAATAGACACCGCATTTTTGACCGCCGATATCGCGGACCAATCAGCAGCGCCTTTGTAAAACTGACACCGTGTGCGCCCATGTATGGTCACCATTTGAATGCCTGCCAATTCCGCACGCTTGGCAAGGTCAGGCGCATTGAGCAGCTGATCATCCCAACCCAGGCGGGTTTTCAATGTCACCGGCACATCAACGGCGGCCACCACTGCCTCGATCAATTGCAACGCATGATCCAAGTCCCGCAGCAATGCCGACCCCGAGGCCCCGGCCCCGCTGGCGCTGGTCACTTTCTTTGCTGGACAGCCCATGTTGATGTCGATGATCTGCGCGCCATTGGCCTCGGCCATACGCGCGGCTTCGGCCATCCAATGGGCTTCGCACCCAGCGATCTGCACCGCCGTTCCCGCCACGCCAAAGCCAAGCTCTGCCTTTTCGCGCACGCCGGGTTTGGCATGCACCAAATCCTGCGAGGCGATCATTTCTGACACGACCAACCCGGCCCCAAACCCAGCGACCAACTCGCGAAACGGCAAGTCGGTGATTCCAGCCAATGGGGCCAGAAAAACCGGGGGGGTTAAAGCAATGTCTCCGAGTCGTATCGCCACAGTCAGTTCCTTGGTCGTTGTGCTTAAAATAGGCCCATACAGAGGGGCCAGCAATGATTTCGCACGAAAAAATGTCCTAGAATTACGCATTTGCCTATTTTTTAATCACACGCAAGGGGTAGATTGCGTCTTTCCATGGCAGGTCTTAGACAGGCGACATGACATGTGCAGAACAAAAAACCGCTGCGGTAATCGTTGCCGCCGGGCGCGGAACACGGGCCGGAAAAGGCTTGCCTAAACAATGGCGTCCCTTGGCGGGACGCCGGGTGGCCGACTGGACCGTTGCGGCCTTTTGCGACCATGACCAGATCGATCAAATTATACTCGTGGTGCACCCCGATGACACGGCCCATTATAGCACAATTGATCATGCCAAAGTCACCTGCGTCTTTGGTGGGGCCAGTCGCGATATTTCTGTGCGCAAGGGGCTTGAAGCCCTGCAAGATCAAGGTATTTCCAAGGTCTTGATCCACGATGTCGCCCGCGCCAGTGTCTCGCAGGACTGTATCTCTGACGTGATCTGCGCACTCAACAGCCACGACGGCGCGGCCCCCGCACTGCCCGTCACCGACGCGCTTTGGCGCGGTGATAAAGGCGCGGTCAGCGACACCCATCCGCGCGATGGCCTGTTTCGCGCCCAGACCCCCCAGGGCTTTGATTTTAAAAAAATCCTATCCGCCCACAAAGACTTTCGTGGCAGCGCGACGGATGATGTAGAGGTCGCCCGCGCCGCCGGCATCACAGTCAAGATCACGCAAGGCGATGAAAACAATCTGAAAATCACCACCCCGGCAGATTTCAAACGGGCAGAAAAAATCCTGAGAGGACCTATGGATATTCGGCTAGGCAATGGCTTTGACGTGCATGCGTTTGAACAAGGGGATCACGTCACCCTCTGTGGCGTTCACATCCCACATGACAAAAGGCTCAAGGGCCACTCTGACGCGGATGTGGGCATGCATGCAGTCACCGATGCCATTTACGGCGCTTTAGCCGAAGGTGACATCGGGCGGCACTTCCCGCCCAGCGATATGCAATGGAAAGGCGCTGATAGTGCGATTTTTTTAAAACACGCCGTCGATCTTGCAACGTCTAAAGGATATGCCATCAGCAATATTGACTGTACGCTGATCTGTGAACGCCCCAAAATTGGTCCGCATGCTGCCGCCATGATGGCCCGCATGGCCGAAATCATGGGGCTGCGCGCCGACCAGATCTCTGTCAAAGCCACCACAAGCGAGCGCCTCGGTTTTACCGGTCGCGAAGAAGGCATCGCCTCCATTGCCACAGCCACATTGGTGAAACCATGACCCGCACACTTGCAAATATGATCGCCACGGTTGGTGGCACCGGCTATCTGAAACCTGCACCGGGCACTTGGGGCTCGGCTGTTGCTGTGCTGATGGCGCTTGCCCTCCATTATCTAGGCGGCGTCACCCTGCTTGCCCTTGCAACCGTTGTGGTTTTCTTTGTGGGCTGGTGGGCCACAGCCCAGGTCACCGCAGGGCAAGACGACCATGACCCTAGCGAGGTAGTGATTGATGAGGTCGCTGGTCAGTGGATCGCCCTCTTGGTGACCAGTTATGGAGCCTCGCGCATGGGCATTGACCCCCTGAAACTATACCCCGGTTGGATTGCAGGCTTTGCGCTGTTTCGCCTGTTTGACATCACCAAGCCCAACTTGATTGGCTGGGCCGACCGTCGCGGTGATGCGCTTGGGGTGATGCTGGATGACGTGATCGCTGGCATTTATGCGGCCATTGGCACCGCCATTTTGGCCTTTTTATACCATGTGGTGATCCTATGAGTTTGGCCGCTGACGTTCTTAAGGCTGCCAAGGCCAAGGGTCTGCGCATTGCCACCGCTGAAAGCTGTACCGGAGGTCTTGTGGCCGCAGCACTTACCGATGTGGCCGGATCTTCCGCGGTGTTTGAACGCGGCTTTGTCACCTATACGAACCTGGCCAAACAACAAATGTTAGGCGTGTCTGAACAGACGCTTGAGGCCTTTGGGGCCGTCAGCGAGCAGGTTGCGCGCGAAATGGCCCAAGGCGCCGCCCAACACAGCGGCGCAGATCTAGCTGTGTCGGTCACTGGCATCGCAGGCCCCGGCGGATCAGAGTTCAAACCCGAAGGCCGCGTCTGTTTTGGCATCACTTTGCAAACAACCACCGTCACAGAAACGGTGGAATTTGGGGCAATTGGCCGCGCAAATGTGCGCGATGCGGCTAAGAATCATGCTCTTTCACTGCTGCTCAAACACGCATCCTAATTGCGGTTAGTTTTTAAGCAAACACCGCCACCAAGCGCCTAAACATTAATCAATCTGCAATTTGCCAATAAAATAAGCGTGTTCCTGCCAAGCGCCTCTTTGTTTTGCACCCCGCATAGGGTTTTTCGCCCCTCAACGGATAAATGAGGGAAAGGAAAAGACCATGAACGGAGCGGACACCGCCTGGATCATCGTCGCCACAGCACTTGTGCTATTTATGACATTGCCAGGATTGGCTTTGTTCTATGGCGGCCTCGTACGCGCACGCAACGTGCTGAGCGTCTTTATGCATTGCTACGCGATTGCTTGCCTGATGAGCGTGCTATGGTTTGTATTTGGCTACTCTATCGCCTTTGGCGAAGGCACCAGCGGCTTTTGGGGCGGCACCGGCAAGTTCTTCTTGGCGGGCATCACCGCAGACAGCCTATCTGGCACCCTGCCCGAGATCCTGTTCTTTGCCTTTCAGATGACTTTTGCAATCATCACACCAGCACTGATCGTGGGTGCCTATGTGGAGCGCATTGGCTTTGGCTTTGTTCTGCTATTCTCCTCTCTCTGGATGCTGCTTTGCTATGCTCCGGTTGTACACTGGATTTGGGGCGGCGGCATGTTGGCTGACGGTGGTATTTTCGGCGACACTGGCGTCAGAGACTTTGCCGGTGGCATCGTGGTACATGAAACCGCCGGTCTGGCAGCGCTGCTTATCGCGGTTGTGCTTGGCCCACGCAAAAACAGAACCACCCCGCCCCATGCTCCTTGGATGGTGATGATTGGCGCGGCGATGCTTTGGGTTGGCTGGTTTGGCTTTAACGGCGGCTCACAGCTGGCGGCAGACGGCGGCGCGGCCATGGCGCTAACTGTCACTCATATCTCTGCGGCAACGGCCTCGCTGACCTGGGCTCTGTGGGAAAAAATCAAATACGGCAAGGCCTCTTTGGTGGGTCTGGTCACCGGGACCATCGCAGGCCTTGCCTCGATCACCCCAGCCTCTGGTTTTGTTGGCCCAGTCGAAGCACTGATTATCGGCGCAGTTGCCGGTGTCCTGTGCCAAGAGGCGGTGAATGTCATCCGCAACACCTTTAAGATCGACGACACGCTGGATGTCTTTGCGGTACACGGTGTTGGCGGTATCTTTGGCACCATCATGATCGCGGTGTTTGGTGCTGGCGCATGGGCTGCGCAATTGGGCGGCCTGGCCATAGTAGGCGCTTTCACATTGGTGGTGACATTTGTGCTGATCAAAGTCTGCGCGCTGATCACACCATTGCGGGTTGATGCAGAGACCGAAACCAACGGTCTGGATCTGACGGTACACGGCGAACGCGCCTACGACATCAGTTCGTAACCCACAGCTCATATGATCAACAAAGGCGGCCCATCGGCCGCCTTTTCTCGCGCTGCGCTTATGCCAATCGCTGCTTAACCAGCGGATACAACGCCAAGAATTGCACAATCGCCCACAGGATCTCTGGCACCAGAAAGACCCACACTATTAGCGAAATATCAGACATCAGGGCGTTGATCATCGCAACCGAAAACAACACCCGACCAGCGGCATCATATAAGCCCAAACGCGTGTCATTCCAATTCAGCCGCACCAAGGCCCAAATCACCACCACTGATCCAAAAAAATTGCCAAACAACACCGCATGTACATCAAGTGGCGGCAATGCCCCGTCGCTGGTAAGGCCATGCAACGGCGTCAATCCAAAGTTCCAAAGCACTCCCAAAGTAAATGGCAGCGCAAACGGCCAGGTCACGATCAAATCCCACCAGGCAGACAGCCGATAGATCCTATTTGCAGCGGTTTCAGAAAACATTTTAACCCTTTCCATAATGGTTCGGGGAGGTCATAAACCTAGGACCATAGTCCAAGGTCAACAGAAATATGCGCATCGGTGAACTTGCCCAAAAAACAAATGTCAGCGCGGACACGCTACGGCTGTACGAAAAACGTGGCTTGATCAAATCCGACCGCCAAAACAACGGCTATCGCGATTTTGACGCCTCGATGGTGCAATTGGTTTTGTTGATCAAAAGCGGTCAAAAACTTGGGTTCAAACTGCGCGAAATGGACGGGCTGGCCAAGGCCGTCACGGGATCGGGTCTTAGCCAGGATGAAACAAGCAAACTTCTTGGGGATAAACTCTCAGAGGTTGACGCCAAAATCAGAGAGTTGACCCAACTCAGAGCGCTGCTGGCCGACATGATGCAGCAGGCCTGTCCGCTTAGGGCGCCAAAAACTAAGATTGCTTAAGCGTTATAAAGCTCTGCCGCACGTTTCTCAAAAGCCATAACAATCCGGTGCATTGCTTCGTTAAAGACCACACCAATGATGCCTTGCAAGATGGCACTTTTGAATTCGAAATCCACAAAGAACGAGACCTCACAGCCGCCGTCGGCGTCTTTAAAGTCCCAGGTGGATTTCAAAAACTTGAACGGCCCATCTAGGTATTCGGTATCAATGCTCATGGTTTCGGGGTGCAACACCACCCGCGACCCAAAACGCTCGCGGAACACTTTGAACGAAATCACCAGATCCGCCAGCATCACCTCTGAAGCTCCGTCCTGATCCCGCGAACGGATGCGTGCGGCGGCACACCACGGCAGAAACTTTGGATAAGCAGCCACATCCGCAACCAGATCATACATCTGTTGCGCGCTATAAGGCAGGGCCCGGGTTTCCGAATGGGTCGGCATAAAGCAGTAAACGTCCTATTGTCTGATTTTCGCGTTGGACAGTGGTGGCTCATTTCGTATGGTACGAACGAAAAAGCAAGAGGGCAGCATGACACAGCCACCATATGTGATCGATAAGATGATCTCGGCAAAATCCATTGCCGCCCGCATCGAAGACCTTTGTACAGAAATTCGTAATGAATACGCCGACACCGACAAGCTGGTGGTCGTTGGCCTGTTGCGCGGCTCTTTTGTCTTTATCGCCGATCTTGTGCGCGAGCTGGATCTGCCAGTCGAGGTCGATTTCCTCGAAGCCTCCTCTTATGGCAACAGCACCGAAAGCAGCCGCGAAGTGCGTATTCTAAAGGATTTACGTGGCGAAATTCATGACCGCGATGTCTTGGTTGTGGAAGACATCGTCGACACCGGCCACACATTACACCACGTCAAACACCTGTTGGAATCTCGCGCTCCACGCAAAATGAAAACCATCGCTTTGCTTGATAAACCTTCACGGCGCGAAGCAGATGTGCGGGCCGACTGGGTTGGCTTTGAAATCCCGGATGAATTTGTTGTCGGCTATGGCATCGACTATGCCCAACGCAATCGCAACCTGCCCTATATTGGCAAAGTTCGGTTCACCGATTGAACCTGCGTCATCTCCTTAGACTCTCGATGCTGGTGCGTCGCCCTCCGTCGGCGCGGCGCCGCAAACTCGTGGCGCTGGTCTTGCTGCTTTGCTTTGCTCTCTTTGCAATTGAGTATTTTGTGGGCTGGCCTGACAGCCTGACAATTGACAGCTCCCGCCCAAAGTTCACGCGCCCCTAAACTAGGCTGGCAATAAACCTTTGGTTTTTATCGCGGCCGTTTTCATCTCATCCACCATTCTCGCACGCAGCCTGCGCACGCGCGGGGCATCTTGCAGCTCGGTATGGCAAGCGACCCACAAAGGTATGCTGGGAAGCGCACAGTCAATATCCACGCGACGCAATCCAGATTCCACATCTCCGACAAAACAAGGCAACGCCGTGCGCCCAATCCCTTGGCGCGCCAATCGCGCCGCCACAAGATATGTATCCGCCTTTGCCGCAATTTTTTGCCCTGCAATATGCGCGGTAACCTCTTGCCCGACTGTGCCACGCGCAATTTGCCCCGTTAGCCCAACCCATGCATCTTGGCCGCCCTCAGCTTCGTAAATCGCAAAAGGCAAATAGCCCACCAAATCGCCTGAATATGTTTCAGGCAGTTGATCTGTCGGACGTATCGCCAGATCGACCTGCGCGCGCCCAAGGTCCAAATGTGAATTTGTACTGATGACGGTCAACCGTAACTCAGGGAAATCAGCCGTAATATTGGCGACAACCTCTGGCAAAACGATAGAAGATAATGAATCTGTCGACGTCAGTCGCAGCGCGCCCTGTACTTGGCTATTTTGCCCAGCCAAAGCGGCCTCCATGAAATGCATCGACTCTTCAACACCCCGTAATGCATCGGTGATCCGCGCATATTCTGGTATAATTTCATACCCTTGCGCCGATTTATCAAAGATCCGAACCCCATACCGCTCTTCAAATGAAGCGATCCGGCGCAGAACCGTTGCATGGTTCACCCCAAGCCTGCGCGCGGCCCCGCTGACCGTGCCGGATTCAACCACCGCCAATACAAATCGTATGTCATCCCAGTTATCGTTGTGCATAAATCGAATACATTTCTTCACTTTTCGCTAATGTACATCTAATTTAGCACAGGCAATATGGGCAGCATAGTTAGACAGGGAGACATTTAATGAATTTCAAACTTTTGACAGCCTCCGCACTCGCCATAGTTCTAGGCGCGTCGGTGACAGTTGCGGACAGCCACGCTGACAAAGCGATCATGGAGGCAATCAAGGCGCGCCAAGGTCAAATGCAACTTTATTCCCATAATCTTGGCGTCTTAGGGGCCATGGCCAAAGGCGATGTTGCCTATGATTCCGCAGCTGCAAAAGCCGCAGCAGACAATCTCGCTGTGGTTTCAGGCCTCAATGCCATGACAATGTGGCCCCAGGGTTCTGACAGCTCTAGTGTTGAAGGCACACGCGCCAAAGCAGAAATCTGGAGCAATTTCCCTGACGTTGGCGCAAAAGCAGGCGCATTAAACGCCGCTGCCGTTGCCATGGCTGGTGCAGCCGGTACAGACTTGGACGCGTTGCGCGCAGCAATGGGCCCGCTTGGCGGCGCATGTAGCGCATGTCACAAAGCCTACCGAAGCAGATAAATCCAAGGAACAAGCATGGCCCGCATACTTCGCCTATTTATTTTCGTTGGCATTTTGGGCCTTGCTGCCTTTTTCTATCTGACACGCCCAGTTGGCGTCGATCCCGACGACTTTGCAAACTTGGTGGGCGACCCAAGCCATGGGACCCAGGTGTTTCATGCTGCGGGTTGCGCATCTTGCCACGCAGCGCCTAAAACCGACTTCAGCGATCACCCCATTCTGTCAGGTGGGCAAAAATTTCCATCCCCTTTCGGAACCTTCAACGCGCCCAATATTTCACCTGATCCGCAAAACGGGATCGGCGGTTGGACTTTGCTTGAATTTGCCAATGCCGTTCAAGCAGGCGTTTCACCGGATGGCGCGCATTATTACCCCGCTTTTCCCTATACGGCCTATGCCAAGATGCGACCCCAAGACGTGGCAGATCTAAAGTCCTTCATGGATGCGCTCCCAATATCTTACAGCCCGAGTCTGCCACATGATGTTGGCTTTCCCTTTAACATACGGCGCACCCTTGGCGGCTGGAAACTGCTGTTTGCCAATTCAGATTGGGTTCTGACAAATGCCGAAAGCCCGGAAATTGAGCGCGGGCGCTATTTGGTCGAGGCACTAGCCCATTGCGGCGAATGCCACACACCTCGCAACGCGCTGGGCGGGTTGAAACGCGGTGACTGGTTGCAAGGGGCTTTCATTCCCGGAGAAGGCAAAGTGCCTGCCATTGCCAGCGGCCAGCTTGACTGGGCACCATCCGATATCGCCTATTATCTTGAAACTGGGTTTACACCAGAGTTTGACAGCGCGGGCGGTGCCATGACACATGTTGTGGAAAACATGGGGCAATTGTCTGCATCAGACCGTGAAAGCATTGCTGCCTACCTTAAGCTGATACCATAGATACCAAAAGCAACCATCTGAAAACATTACATTAAACACGTCAGTTAAAGCCCTGAATGCGTCAAATTCCTGCGCATCCAGGACTTGCCATTACTGACCCAATTTCGCCATACGCGCGTCGCGCAATTTCGCAAAATCATCGCCTGCATGATAGGAACTGCGTGTCAAAGGAGTGGCCGAAACCATCAAGAACCCTTTACCATAAGCTGCCTTTTCATAGGTCTTAAATTCCTCCGGAGTCACAAAACGGTCGACCCGGTGGTGCTTTGGTGTCGGCTGCAAATACTGTCCGATCGTCAGAAAATCGATATCCGCCGCGCGCATATCCTCCATCACCTGCACCACAGATTGCCGATCTTCGCCCAGTCCCACCATGATGCCCGATTTGGTAAACATCATTGGGTCCAGCTCTTTCACGCGTTGCAACAAGCGCAACGAATGGAAATACCGCGCACCGGGGCGCACCTCGGGATACAGCCCAGGCACGGTTTCCAGATTGTGATTAAACACATCAGGTTTGGCCGCAACCACCACTTCCAACGCCGAAGAATCACAGCGGATAAAGTCAGGTGTCAGAATCTCAATTGTGGTGTTCGGAGACTGCCTGCGCACCGCGCGAATGGTTTGAGCAAAATGTTCTGCGCCACCATCTTCCACGTCATCGCGATCCACCGAAGTAATCACAACGTGGTTCAGACCCAGCTTTTTCACCGCATCCGCAACCCGGCCCGGCTCAAACACGTCCAAAGCCTCTGGTGGCTTGCCAGTCGCAATGTTGCAGAACGTACAGGCGCGGGTACAAACCTCACCCATGATCATCATGGTTGCGTGACCCTGGCTCCAGCATTCACCGGCATTGGGGCAACCCGCCTCTTCGCAAACCGTGACCAGCTTGTTTTCCCGCATGATTTTCTTGGTGGCATTATAGCCTTCGCCGGTTGGCGCTTTCACCCGAATCCATTTTGGTTTCTTGGGCTGCACATTGTCCGGTCGTTTGGCTTTTTCCGGATGGCGTTGTTCTGGGATCTTAAGGTCTCTCACGCAGCTTTCCTTACGACAGATTCAGTCTCGTTTCAGATAACATAACGCCCCAATCATGATAGGGCCAGAGGCGCAATGCCGTTATGCGTTTGTGGCAATTGGGCCAGAATACCAACATCAATGAAAGTCTCTTTGACGTTAAACAACCTTCGACATTGCGCGAAACTTAGAATCGTTTTAATTCGGCGCCCAAGACGACATTCAAACCAGAGGTATAAGCATGTTCGCAGGACAAAAACTTCCAGCCGTGACCTTTCGCACCCGCGTTCGCGATGAAAGCATCGAAGGCCCTAACCCATTCCGTTGGCAGGATATGACAACCGCAGATTACTTCGCGGGCAAACGCGTTGTTTTGTTCTCTCTGCCGGGCGCTTTCACGCCAACATGCTCGACTTACCAACTGCCAGGCTTTGAAAACGGTTTCGCCGATTTCGCCGCCGAAGGCATCGACGAAATCTATTGCATGTCCGTCAACGACAGCTTTGTGATGAACAAATGGGCCGAAGCTCAGGGCATCAAAAACGTTAAAGTGATCCCTGACGGCTCTGGTGAATTCACCCGCAAAGTTGGCATGCTGGTCGACAAAGACAACGTTGGCTTTGGCATGCGCTCTTGGCGCTATGCGGCCATCATCAACAACGGCGTGGTCGAAGCATTCTTCGAAGAGCCAGGTCGCGATGATAACCACCCCGAAGATCCCTATGGCGAAAGTGCGCCAGAAAATGTGATGAAGCACTTGAAAGCCAAAGCTGAAGTCGCGGCTTAAGCCCCTACAGTTTCCAGATAGACACTTGAAAAGGCACGCTTAATGGCGTGCCTTTTTATATTACAGAAGCCTTGGGCTGTAACAATCCCTGCCCCACCTCGGTCAAAAGCGTTGCCAGCTCTGCAAACCAACCGTCGTCATCGCTGCCTGCACGCCGCACCAACCCAATCTGACGCGATGGTTGCGGCTCTGCAAATCGGCGCAGTGTAATGCCAGGTGTCGCCGCCTGCTCAACCTGGGCTGCGAGTTCCGGCATCAAGGTCAGGCCAAACCCAGCTTCCACCAGTCTTGAAAGCGTGGACAGCGAGGACGCCCCCATATTGATCTGGCTATGGCCGCGCCCGCGCCCACAAACATCCAGCGCTTGATCGGTCAAACAATGACCATCTTCAAGCAGCATCAACTGATGGTTTTCCAAGGCCGTTGGTTGCAATGACTCGACCGCTGCCTCCAGCGCATCAACCCGCGCCGGCGTGCCCGCCAGCAGAAACCGATCCTCAAACAATGGCACATCGGTCAGCCCCTCAACCCCCGACGGCAAAGCCATCACAGCCGCATCCAAATTGCCAGCCTCCAGCAAACCAATCAACCGATCCGTTTTTCCCTCCATGACCTGCACGTCCAGCGAAATGTCGCGCGCCCGCAGCGCGGCCAAGGCGCTGGGCAGCAAATAGGGCGCTATGGTTGGGATCATGCCAAGCGCCAGCTTTCCAGCCAAACCAGACCGCCAGCGTGCAGCGCGCTCCAGATCGGCAACATCCGCCAAAATGCGATTGGCATAGTCCAAAGTCTGCCGCCCAAATGGCGTTAACACAATGTCCCTGGCATGGCGCTCAACCAAGCGTCCGTTCAACGTTCGCTCTAATTCACGGATCTGGACCGACATCGCAGGCTGGCTGACAAAGCAAGCCGCCGCCGCCCGGCCAAAATTTCGGTGTGTGGCCAAGGCTTTAAAGTAACTGAGTTGCTTGATGGTTAAGTTCATAACTTTAAACTATCAAAACAATGAAAAACTACAATTGGATATTATAAATCTTTCTTGGCAAACTGGGGTCAACGCGCTTTAACCAAAGGGATCATTATGACCGACAAGCAGCTGACCACTACCGCTGGGGCCCCAATCTCAGACAATCAAAACAGCCAGACCGCCGGTGAACGCGGACCTGTTTTGATGCAAGATTACCAATTGATCGAAAAATTGGCGCACCAAAACCGCGAGCGCATCCCAGAGCGCGTCGTACACGCCAAGGGTTGGGGTGCCTTTGGCGCGCTGAAGATCACCGAAGACATTAGTAAATACACCAAGGCCAAATCGTTGCAAAAAGGTGCAACGACGCCGATGCTGGCGCGGTTTTCCACTGTTGCCGGCGAGTTGGGAGCCGCAGATAACGAGCGCGACGTGCGGGGGTTTGCCCTGAAATTTTACACCGAAGATGGCAATTGGGATCTGGTTGGCAACAACACGCCGGTGTTCTTCCTGCGCGACCCCTATAAATTCCCCGACTTTATCCACACCCAAAAACGCCACCCAAAAACCAACCTGCGCAGTGCCGAAGCCATGTGGGATTACTGGTCGCTAAGCCCCGAGGCCTTGCATCAGGTCACCATCTTGATGTCTGATCGCGGCTGCCCAACCACCCCGATGCAAATGAACGGCTATGGGTCGCATACATTCAGTTTGATCAATGATCAAAACGAACGGTTCTGGGTGAAATTCCACTTTAAAACCCAGCAAGGACACGCTCATCTGACCAACGCACAGTCAGCGGCCAAAATTGGTGAGACCCGCGAAGGCTATCAAGAAGCGTTGTTTGGCACCATCGAGAATGGCGACTTTCCCAAATGGACCATGCAAATTCAGGTCATGGCCGAAGAAGACGCCGAAAAAGCCGCCTTTAACCCGTTTGACCTGACCAAAGTTTGGCCACATGCAGATTACCCCTGCATCACAATCGGCGAATTTGAGCTGAACAGAAATCCAGAAAATTACTTCGCAGAGGTCGAACAGGCCGCCTTTAGCCCGTCAAATATCGTGCCGGGTGTTGGCTTTAGCCCGGACAAAGTGCTGCAAGCGCGGCTCTTTTCCTATGCGGATGCACACCGCTACCGGATTGGCACCCATTACGAGGCCCTGCCGGTCAACGCGCCCAAATGCCCCGTCCATCACTATCACAAAGATGGCAATATGAACTTTATGGGGCAGCAAACCGGCAATAGTGACGCCTATTACGAGCCAAACTCGGTCGCCGGTGCGCCACGCGAAGATGCAACACAGGCAGAACCGCCGCTCAAGATTTCCGGCGATGCTGACCGGTATAATCACCGCGACGGCAACGATGATTACAGTCAGGCCCGCGCATTACACGATCTGTTTGACGAGGGTCAGCGCGCCCGTCTTTACGCCAATACCGCCGAGGCAATGCAGGGCGCGAAAGCTGACACCATTGAAAGGGTGTTGGCGCATTATGACCAAATCAGTCCGGCCTATGGCAAGGGCATCCGCGCCGCGCGCAAAGCGCTTAACGCCTAAATTCTATTGCGCCGCCCGGTCTGGGCGGCGCAGTTTCTAGCCAATCATGTCGCTGGTTTCAGACCGCGAGGCTTCATAGTGTTCACGCAACCGTATCAAGGCGATTCGCAAGACAACCTTTCCGCTGCGCGCGGGCCAACCCAGTCTTTTTTCAGCACTTTCCAGCCCTTCTAAATAGCAGCAACAGCGCAGCACAACGTCTGACAAACCTTCGCCCAGAGCCTCTACTGCTTCGCCAACGCGACGGCGCGCAGCCATGGGGCCAAACCCGCCCGACCTGTCGGTGTCGCCATTGCTGACCCCAGCGGTTAAAAACCGATCCCAGTTTTGCCCAACAGCCGCCTCCATTTGCGACAATTCGAAATCTTCCCGCATCCGCTCACCGGCGGCCACAAGATCTGAACTTAGAAATGGCTTGCCTGACTTGTCCTTGCGGCGTGCCAGAATGCTCATCGGGCTTTCGCCAGCACTAAACCGCATCCGCCTTGGCACAACGCCAGCCCCTGCACCATCTACAGGCGTACCCGCATCAAATGCCGCCTGTGCTTCGTTGAAACCTGCCAATTCCCCGGCTTTCCCAGCCGTCAGACGCCCCAATTCCGTGCGCCCTGCAGCGGTGATCTGGTAGCGCGAGATCCGGCCCGGTGTTTTGCAACTGATCCAGTCTTTTAGGGCCATGGCCTGGGCAATCGGCCGGTCGACAACCGCCATGCGTTGCGGGGCCGCCCCCGGCGTATCACGCACAACAACCGCCTTTTCCATATCCTTTGCAACGGCCAAAACCGCCCCAGCCTCGTTCAACCTTAAGAGGATTTTGCCGGCTGCATTTCTTAAGTCTTTTTCACTTGGGGGTTCCCCAGAATTCTGTGCATTCATCTCAAATGTCTCCATCAGTCGATCCGCGGCTGCACTCTGTGATACCTGTGCCCCAAGGGCAGATAATGCCTCGTCGATCAGAGGATCATCACGACGCGACTCTACCCGGCGAATTTGCCGAAGCACCGTCGACGCATGGCAATTGGAATGCCGGGCCAAAGCCCGAATAGACACACCTTGTTCCGTATGTGCCAAATAGCGAACTGCATAATTTGGCACCCATTTTGGAATGTTAGGAAGATCCTGATCTGTCCCCCAATGTTTCGTCATATATGCCCCCGGTAGGTATCTCGTGCTGCCAGTCATACCCACAGATCTTGCCAGGATTTCTCATCAAGCTAGGTCGCATTGGTTACCCATGCGTTAACACCTGTGGGCAGCCCTAAGATTGTTGACAAAAGCTAAAGAGAAGTGAAACCCGCCGAACGCATGGAACTGGCAAAACGCAACACCCCTCTAGGTTGTGCAATTCTTGCAATCCTGTTCCAGAAATAAGGATGGTGTAATGCAAGATGTTCTGACCACTTTGGCGCAACTCAACCGCCCGCGCATATTGGTGCGCACCGCAAAGGCCGCCGCGCGCGATTACCGCCGAGATCTGCATTTGCGCCACCACCTGAAGACCGATCATCTGCCCAGAAGCGTCGAAGCGCTGATGAAATTGATCGAAATAGAGCAGGACATGAACGCTTTGCGTCAAAGCAAAGACAACACGTATTCGCTTGTGGATCACGTGGGTTTGCTCAGCGCGTTAATCGCCGAGGCGCAAATGTATTGCGCCTCGCGACAAGGGCTTATTACAGCTTGAATGCCTAGCTAAGGCCTATTCAAGCGCGTCAGGCATAGAGGCCTTTTTGTCGCTGACAAAACTGCGCAACGCCGCTTCGATGGCGGGATCAAGTGCTGGCGCTTTATAATGGGCCAACAGGGTTTCGACCCGTTGCGCAGCCAGGGTTTGCGTATCGCGCGACCCTTCGTCCTGCCAGGTTTCAAACGGTTTGTAATCTAGAACTTCTGACCGCCAAAACGCCTCTTGGTAATTGGCCTGCGTATGTGCACACCCCAAATAATGCCCACCCGGACCAACCTCGCGAATGGCGTCCATAGCCTGACCGTTTTCGTCCATCGCAACACCGGCAGCCAATTTGTGCAACACACCCAATTGGTCCGCGTCCATCACAAATTTTTCAAAGCTCGACACCAGGCCGCCTTCAAGCCATCCACAGCTGTGCAGCATAAAGTTCACACCGCCCAGCAAAGCTGCGTTGTGGGTGTGGGCGGTTTCATAGGCCGCCTGCGCATCTGGTAACTTAGAGCCACACAGCCCGCCGCCTGACCGGAATGGCAGACCCAAACGACGTGCCAATTGCCCCGCCCCATAAAGAATTTGACTGGCCTCTGGCGTGCCAAAGGTTGGGGCCCCTGAGCCCATATCGATCGAGGTCACAAAGGCACCAAAGATCACCGGAGCCCCCGGTCGCACCAATTGGCTATACGCGATGCCCGAAAGGACCTCGGCCATCACCTGGGTCAAAGTACCTGCAACCGACACCGGGGCCATCGCGCCGCCCACAATAAAGGGGGAAATAATGCAAGCCTGGTTGTTCTTGGCATAGACTTCCAAGGCACCCATCATCACATCATCAAAGGTCATCGGCGAGTTGATATTGATCAGCGAAGTCATAACCGTGTTGTTTTGCACAAACTCTTTGCCAAACAAGATCTCGCACATGTCCACACTGTCTTGTGCGCGGCTTGGGGCGGTCACAGAGCCCATAAACGGCTTGTCACTCAGCGTCATATGCGCCAGCAGCATATCAAGATGGCGCTTGTTCACCGCCACATCTGTGGGTTCACACACGGTGCCACCCGAATGGTGCAGCCATTTGCTCATATAGCCGAGTTTCACGAATTTATTGAAATCATCCATGGTGGCATACCGCCGTCCGCCATCCGCATCGCGCACAAAAGGCGGGCCATAGACCGGCGCACAGACCATGTTTTTGCCGCCAATCACCACAGATTTTTCAGGATTGCGCGCGTGCTGAGTAAAGGACGCGGGGGCAGTCTGACATAATTTGCGCGCCAAACCCTTTGGAATGCGCACGCGGTCGCCATCAATATGCGCCCCTGCCTCGCGCCAGAGCTCAAGCGCGCCTGGATTGCTGGCAAAGACAACGCCAACCTCTTCCAGCAGGGTTTCCGCATTGGCCTCGATCACATCCAATGCCGCGTCGCTCAGGATTTCATAAAGCGGAATGTTGCGTTCAATATACTTCGCTGTCTCGATCTGGATCGCGCTGCGCTCGGCCCGGCGCGCGGCCCCACCGCCGCCACGCCCACGTCTGCGGGTCTCTGCTTGTGCCATAATTGTCCTCGTTGCAGCAGTCTTTGACCACCAGCTTACCGCGCGACAGGTATTGCGAGCGTGAAAATCCGGCCATTGAGGGGGAAAAGCGACATCTTGGCGCGATTGCCCAGAAAAAGCGCCTGACTGCACCAGGGGCGCTGCCCCTCGCACATAAATCAAGATTTCTGCGCTCACCCCGGGGTATTTTTTTCAAGAACAAAGCGCAGCCTGCCAAAACCGCCAAACTCGCGCCAAAGCACCACAAGGGCACTTGCGCAAAAAGCCGCGCTCGCCTATGGCTCTGCCATGACAGAGACATCCCATGACCGCCTATTGATCATCGACTTTGGCAGCCAAGTTACGCAGCTGATTGCGCGTCGCTTGCGCGAACTCAACGTCTATTGCGAAATCCACCCCTATCAAAAAGTCACAATGGATTTTGTGCGCAGCTTTGCGCCCAAAGCCGTGATCTTTTCCGGTGGCCCAGACAGTGTGACCCGCGACGGCTCGCCGCGTGCGCCACAAGAGATTTTTGATCTGGGCGTGCCAATTCTGGGCATTTGTTATGGTCAGCAGACCATGATGACCCAACTTGGCGGCAAGGTCGAAAGCGGCCATGGCACCGCCGAATTTGGCCGCGCCTTTGTGACGCCCGCCAATAAGCTGGCCATTTTGGATGGCTGGTTTGCTGACGGCGACGAGCAGGTCTGGATGAGCCACGGCGATCACGTCAGCGAAATTGCACCGGGTTTTGAGGTCTATGGCACCTCGCCCAACGCGCCTTATGCGATCACCGCCGATGTGTCGCGTCATTTTTATGCGGTGCAATTTCACCCCGAAGTCCACCACACACCCAATGGTGCCAAGCTGTATGAAAACTTTGTCAAACTGGCTGGTTTCTCAGGCGACTGGACCATGGGCGCCTACCGCGAGCAGATGATCGAAAAGATCCGCGAACAGGTTGGCGACAAACAAGTGATCTGTGGTCTGTCAGGTGGCGTTGACAGTTCTGTGGCCGCGATCCTGATCCACGAAGCGATTGGGGATCAGCTGACTTGTGTGTTTGTCGACCATGGCTTGTTGCGCAAGGACGAGGCCAAAGAAGTTGTCGCCATGTTCCGCGACAATTATAACATCAAGCTGATTGCTGCGGATGAAAGCGATTTGTTTTTGGGCGAGCTGGAAGGCCAGTCTGACCCGGAAACCAAACGCAAAATCATCGGCAAGCTGTTCATTGACGTGTTCCAGAAATATGCCAATGAAATCGACGGGGCAGAGTTCCTTGCACAGGGCACATTGTACCCGGATGTGATTGAATCTGTGTCATTTTCTGGCGGTCCATCGGTCACGATCAAAAGCCACCACAATGTCGGTGGCCTGCCTGAAAAGATGGGTCTGAAACTGGTAGAGCCGCTGCGCGAATTGTTCAAAGACGAGGTCCGCGCCTTGGGCCGCGAATTGGGCCTGCCGCAAAGCTTTATTGGCCGCCATCCATTTCCAGGGCCCGGTTTGGCCATTCGTTGCCCCGGTGAAATCACCCGCGAAAAGCTGGAAATCCTGCGCGAGGCAGATGCGGTCTATATCGACCAGATCCGCAAACACGGCTTGTATGATGAAATCTGGCAAGCCTTTGTGGCGATCCTGCCGGTGAAAACCGTGGGTGTGATGGGCGACGGCCGCACCTATGATTATGCCTGCGCCATGCGTGCGGTGAATTCGGTTGATGGTATGACCGCCGATTATTACCCGTTCACCCATGAGTTTTTGGGCGAAACCGCCACGCGCATCATCAACGAAGTCAAGGGCATCAACCGCTGCACCTATGACATCACTTCCAAGCCTCCGGGCACCATCGAATGGGAATAATCCGACTGACCGGATATATCGACATTCCAGCGGATCGCCTTGCGGCGGTCCGTTCTGCATTGCCTGACCACATTCGTCTGACCCGCGCCGAGCCCGGAAATCTGACGTTTGACGTGACCGAAGACCTTGACCAGCCAGGCCGGTTTCACGTCGCCGAAAGCTTTTTGGACCGCAAAGGTTTTGAGGCCCATCAGAACCGGGCCGCGCAATCTGTCTGGGCAGAGGTGACCCAAGGCATCCCGCGGCATTTTGAAATTGAAGAAAGCGACGAATAAGTCTTTGTCGTTTAGCCACTTTCGCATAAACGGCCACTAACAAATTTGATCAAGGTCTGTGTCATGTCGCAAAATCAACCGCATATCGTTGTGACCGGTGCCAGCGGCTTTATCGGCACCCACGTCATGCAAGCGCTTGTACAGGCTGGTGAATATCCCATTGGCCTGTGCCGCAAACCCACCAATGGGTTGGTGCATGGCTTTGATCTGACCCAGCTTGGCGACATGTCCCAGGTGCTGACCGGGGCCAAAACAGTGGTGCATTGTGCCGCGCGCGTACACACAAAAGAAGATCCGAAAACGGCGCTGGCAGATCATCGTTTGGCCAACCGCGATGCCACCGCCGATTTGCTGCGCCAAGCCGAGACCGCTGGCGTGCAGCATTTTATCTTTATGTCCACGGTGGCGGTCTATGGGCTGCAAAAGTCAGATCAGGTTATTGCGCTTGATCACCCAACCGATCCCAACACGCCCTATGGCCAAGCCAAACTCGAAGCCGAAGAGATCCTTGCCCAAAGCCCGCTGAAAACCACAATTCTGCGCGTGCCGCTGGTCTATGGCCCCCATGCACCGGGCAACTGGCGCAAGCTGATGAAACTCTGTGACAGCCGCTATCCGTTGCCCTTTGACTTTGCGGACAACCGCCGCAGCATGATCGCCGTGCAAAACCTTGCGGATCTGATCCGCCATTGCGTGCAATCTGACGCGCTGCCCGCAAAGATACTGGCCACCGATCACGACGATCTGGGCACCACGCGCATTGCCACCCAATTGCGGCACGCACTTGGCCGTCCGCGCCGCTTATTTCCAGCCCCAAAACCGCTGTTCAAACTCGCCAGCCACATAGTACGGCGACCCTATTTATACGAGCAATTGTTTGACTCGTTGCAATTTGAGCCAACAGACTGCGGCTGGACACCCCCGCTGACCGCCGACCAAGCCTTACGGCTTTCTGTACCCTCTACCAAATAATACCGATTTCCCTATCCCGCCAATTAGGTCAAGCTCAGTTCATCTTGCAGCGCAACGGGACCAGCCATGAACCCAATCTTTCTTGCAGCCCTCTGGATGAGCGGCGCCATTGTCTCGTTTTCGACAATGGCCATATCCGGGCGCATCGTTGCCGCAGAACTCGATACGTTCGAAGTCATGATGTACCGCAGCTTTGTGGGCTTGCTGATCATCTGTATCCTGACCACAGCCACTGGCAACTGGAAAGCCATCACAACGCAGAACCTAGGCACCCATGCGCTGCGCAATATCTTTCACTTTATTGGTCAAAACCTGTGGTTCTTTGCCCTTGGCCTGATGCCACTTGCCCAGCTGTTTGCCCTTGAATTCACCACGCCGATTTGGGTGTTGCTGCTGTCACCCCTGTTGCTGCGCAGCCCGCTGCGCCCCATTGCGCTTTTGGCCGCCGTGATCGCCTTTATTGGTATCTTGATTGTCGCCCGTCCGGGCAGCGCCCCGCTTGGGCTTGGGTTCATTATCGCCGCCAGCTGCGCCATCTTCTTTGCGCTGACTTTCATCTTTACCAAACGACTGACCCAAAGCCACAGCACCGTGTGCATCTTGTTTTATCTGACCTTGATGCAAGCCGGGTTTGGCGTGATTGCGGCGGGTTATGATTTGAACATCACCCGGCCCAGTGCCACGATGCTGCCCTATGTAATCCTGATCGGCCTTGCGGGGCTTTTGGCGCATTTCTGCATCACAAATGCCCTGAAAATCGCGCCCGCTTCGGTTGTGGCACCGTTTGATTTTGTGCGCCTTCCCGTCATTGCCGTGGTTGGGGCGATGTTTTTCAGCGAACCGCTGGACATTTATGTGCTGTTTGGGGCGGTGTTGATTTTCCTGGGTAACTATCTGAATATATTATCAGAAACGCGAAAAACTTCAGAATGACCAAGCGTTAACTTCGCCATTCTGACGCTTGGTCATCGGTTGACGCAAAGATTACATAATTTCTACCATACACGTCATAAGAAAGTACACGTAGGGGAGGACGTGAATGATCTATGCAATCAAAGGGGCCACGGCGCTGACGTTGATGGCGTCTTTAGCCCAGGCAGGCGGTGTCGAACGATCCAAGCAATCGGTTGGCATATTGTTTGAACAGGGCAGTCTCGTAGAGCTAAGCTTTGGCGCGGTTGATGCCTCGGTTTCGGGTGTTGGCGTTGCCGTCACTCCGGGGGCGTCATCAGGCGATATGACAGACACCTATTACCAAACCGGCCTCGCCTATAAGCGGGATCTAAATGAAAGCCTTGCCTTTGCAGTGATCTTTGATCAACCGTTTGGCGCAGATGTGAGTTACCCCACCGGGAGCGGCTATTTCGCAGGCGGCGCGACAGCTGAACTTGACAGCAAAGCAATCACCGCATTGCTGAAATATAAAACCGCCAACAACATCAGCGTCTTTGGCGGGCTGCGCTATCAAACCCTGATGGCCCAAGCTTCCGTTCCCTTTGTTGCAGGCTATACCGGCACCAGCTCCGAAGATGGTGGTTTCGGCTATGTGGTGGGCGCGGCATATGAAAAGCCTGAAATCGCCCTGCGCGTTGCCCTGACATATAACTCGGCAATCGACCACAATTGGTCGGTGGTTGAAACCGGTCCGGTGCCGGGCACCACGCCGTTGACCGTCTCAACACCACAATCCGTCAATCTGGATGTGCAATCTGGCATCGCCAAAGACACATTGCTCTTTGGCAGTGTGCGTTGGGTGAATTGGTCTGATTTTGCAATTTCACCAACAGGCTATATGGCCGCCACCGGGGCCTCGCTTGTGGCCTTTCGTGAAGACACCGTCACCTATACGCTGGGGGTTGGCCGCAAATTCAATGAAAACTGGTCCGGTGCCGTCTCTTTGATGTACGAACCGCAGGTTGGCGGGCACGCCTCAAATCTTGGGCCCAAAGACGGGGCAACCGGTGTGACTGTTGGTCTGACCTATAAAAAGGACAAAATGGAAATCACCGGTGGGCTGAGCTTGGTCGAGGTGGGCGACGCCACCACCACGCTCACCACCATCGCACCTGTGACAGCCGGCAACTTCACCGGCAACACCGCTGTCGGTGCCGGGCTGCGCATTCGCTACCGCTTCTAAGCGTGGATTGATCCCTGTTAAAGCCCCGCCAATTGGCGGGGTTTTTCCATGTATTACATCAGATCATCCCCTGGTGTACATTGACCCTCTGCCCCCTGCCCGCTACCAACGGATAAGACCACCAGAGGCAGGCCCATGATCTACAAATCCGCAAGCGATTGGCGTGACGCGCCGCAAAAGAAAGTGCTCCTTTTTGCCATGTCTGGCTTGGGCAAAACCCATGTGTCCAACATGTTGCGCGGATCTGGGGACTGGTTCCATTATTCCATCGATTACCGCATCGGCACCCGCTACATGGGCGAACACATTGCCGACAATGCCAAAGCCGAAGCCATGAAAGTGCCGTTTTTGCGCGATCTTTTGCTGTCTGACAGCATCTTTATCGGCTCTAACATCACATTTAACAACCTCACCCCGCTCTCAAGCTACCTTGGCAAACCCGGCAATCCCGAACAGGGTGGCCTGCCGTTTGACGAATATATGCGCCGCCAAGAGCAGCACCGCATCGCCGAAACCTCGGCCCTGTTGGACACCCCGCATTTCAGCCATCGCGCCAAAGCGCTCTATGGCTATGACAACTTCATTTGCGACACAGGCGGCTCGATCTGCGAAGTGGTCGATCCCCAGGACCCCAACGACCCGATCCTAAAATCTCTGTCTGAAAACGCTTTGATGGTCTGGATCAAAGGCTCTGACGCCCATACCGCAGAACTCTGCCGCCGTTTTGATAAATCACCTAAACCTATGTATTATCAACCGGAATTCCTGCTCTCCAGTTGGAAATCCTACCTCGCAGAAAACGACTGCACCGAAACACAGGTCGATCCGGACGCTTTTGTCAGATGGACCTACGCCAAAGCCATGGCCCACCGCCAACCGCGCTATCAGGCCATGTCAGATTGGGGCATCACGGTCACCGCCGAAGACATCGCACAGGTCACAAACCCGTCAGAGTTTGACGACCTGATCGCCGAGACCCTTGAGCAAGCCTAAGCCCTGCCCTACATAACCCCTCTACCCAAATAGGACACCACTCCCATGCCCATCAAACTGCCCTCCGACCTGCCTGCCTTTGACGTGCTTTCGCGCGAAGGCGTGATGGTCATGTCAGAACGGCAGGCAGAGCGGCAAAACATCCGGCCTCTGCGCATTGGCTTGTTGAATCTGATGCCCAAGAAAATTCAGACCGAAAACCAATTCGCCCGTCTGATTGGGGCCACGGCGTTGCAAATCGAATTTTCACTGATCCGCATGAGCGAACATCAGACCAAAAACACGGCCGCCGAACACATGGCTGAATTCTACCGTCCCTTTAGCGAAGTCAAAGCCTCGGGCGAGAAATTTGACGGTCTGATCATCACCGGTGCCCCCATCGAACACATGCCCTTTGAGGATGTGACCTATTGGGACGAACTCTGCGAGGTCTTTGACTGGACCCAAACCAATGTGCATTCCACCTTTGGCGTGTGCTGGGGCGGCATGGCGATGATCAACTATTTCCATGGCGTGAAAAAACATCTGCTGGACGCCAAACTGTTTGGCTGCTTCCGGCACCAGAACCTTGACGAATCCAGCCATTACCTGCGCGGGTTTTCTGATGATTGCGTGATCCCTGTTAGCCGCTGGACCGAAATGAAGCAGTCAGAAATTGACGCCGCCTCGGGGCTGAAAACCCTGCTGGCCAGCGAAGATGCCGGGCCCTGTTTGGTCGAAGACCCAAAGCGCCGCGGGCTCTATATCTTCAATCACTTTGAATATGACAGCGACACGCTGAAACAAGAATATGACCGCGACATCGCCAATGGTACCCCGATCAATGTGCCGATGAATTACTATCCCAACGATGATCCATCCCAAAAACCGCAGAACCGCTGGCGCAGTCACGCGCATTTGCTCTATGGCAACTGGATCACCGAGGTCTATGAAACCACCCATTACGATATGAACGACATTGGCCGCTAAGCTGTTCATAATATTTGGACTTTGCCTGTTTGCCATTGCAGTCACCACACTGCTCAAGGCGCGCGCCAACGAAGCGCGCGCCCTGGCGGCCTATCCACCCGAAGGTCAGATCATCGATGTCGACGGCCACAAAATGCATGTGGTGCAGCGCGGCTCTGGCCCTGATCTTGTGTTGATCCATGGCTCCTCTGGCAGCACCCGTGACTTCACCTTTGCTTTGGTGGACAGGCTGGCCGCCGACTTTCGGGTGATTGTGATAGACCGACCGGGCCTTGGCTATTCAGAGCCTCTAAAGAACGCCACGCTGCAACGCCAGGCCGCCCTGTTACAGAAAACCGCCGCACAGCTGGGGGCCAACACGCCCATCGTCATGGGCCAAAGCTATGGCGGGTCGGTGGCTCTGGCTTGGGCCGCCCATCACCCGGAAAACATTGCCGCCCTGGTGCCCATCGCCACCCCCTCGCTGCCCTGGACCACAGGCCTGAGCACATTCTATAAACTGACGTCCCACCCAATAATGGGTCCGCTTGTCATTCCATTGCTCACCGCATGGGTGCCCGAAAGCCGCGTAAACGCCGAAGTTGAAAGCGTTTTTACGCCGCAATCTGCCCCGCTCGGCTATGCGCAACATTTTGGGCCGGGTCTGACCCTGCGCCGCGTTTCACTGCGCGCCAATGCCCTGCAACGCGCGGGCTTGCTGCAGGAAATCACCGCGCTTTCGACGCAATATGCAGATCTGCAAACCCCAACCGAACTGGTGCATGGCGATGCTGACACCACGGTCGGGCTTGAAATCCATTCTCGCCCTTTGCAGCAAACCTTGCCCAATGCCCATCTGACCGTGTTACCGGGCATCGGCCATATGCCCCACCACAGCGCACAAACAGAAATAGTGGCTGCAATTCATCGCGCCGCCGCCCGCCGCCCGTTGCACTAGACGCAAGTCGTTGCCATATTAAGAAAAAATGGAGAGGCCATATGCAGCTGCCCTTTGATGGAGCAATCAGCACTTTCTACAAAACCACCGCCCCCGAGGCGATGCGCGCTGCGATCCAAACCGCCGACAAAGGTGATATCCTTGACACCGGTTATCCCCACGCCAAACGGCTAGGGCGTAAATCTTATGAACGGGACATGGCTTTGCTGCAAATAGAGCTGGCCAAACTGCAAACTGGCCTGCGCGACAGTGGCAAACGCGTCGCCATCGTGTTTGAAGGCCGGGATGCCGCCGGAAAAGGCGGCACCATCAAACGCTTTCGCGAAAACCTGAATCCGCGCGGGGCGCGGGTTGTGGCCCTGTCCAAACCCACTGAAACCGAAGCCACCCAATGGTATTTTCAACGCTATATCCAACATCTGCCCTCTGCCGGTGAACTCACCTTTTTTGACCGCAGCTGGTACAATCGCGGCGTGGTGGAAAAGGTCTTTGGCTTTTGCAGCGATCCTCAACGTCAACATTTTTTCAATCAAGTCTCCGACTTTGAGCATATGCTGGCAGACGAAGGCATCATCCTGATCAAATTCTGGTTGAATGTCGGGCGCGCCGAACAATTGCGCCGCTTTCTGGCCCGCGAAAGCGATCCTTTAAAGCAATGGAAGCTCAGCTGGATCGACGTGGAGGGCCTGCAAAAATGGGACGCCTATACCCAGGCCATCAGCGAAACCTTTGCCAATTCAGACACCGATCATGCCCCCTGGACCGTGATCCGCAGCGATGACAAACGCCGCGCGCGCCTCAATGCCATCCGCCATGTGTTAAATCACATCGACTATGCCCATAAAGATGCCACAGCCATCGGGCTTTGTGACGACAAAATATGTGGCGGCACGGATATCTGGCATGCCTAAACGCGGATATCACCACGGCAACCTGCGTCAGGCATTGGTCGAGGCCGCGCTGAAACTGATCGAGGTCAAAGGCCCCACAGGCTTCACCCTGTCAGAGGCTGCCAAAACCGCGGGCGTCACCCCAGCCGCCGTCTACCGGCACTTTGAAGGTCGCGAAGACCTGATCGCCGAAGCTGCCCGCCAAGGCTATGAAATCTTTGCAGATCTGATGCAATTTGCCTATGACAAAGGCCAACCCTCAGCACTCGCCAGCTTTGAAGCCACCGGCCGCGCCTATCTGGCCTTTGCCCGCAAATACCCAGGTCACTATATCGCCATGTTTGAAAGCGGCATTTCGGTCAATCGCACCCCCGAACTGGCCGCCGTCGCGGCCCGCGCCCGCGGCGTGATGGAACAGGCCGCCACCGACCTCAGCCAACATATCCCACCGGATAAACGCCCACCGGCCAGCATGTTTTCCGCCCATATCTGGGCCATGAGCCACGGCGTGGTCGAACTGTTTGCCAGAAACTCCCCGGGCACCCAAAGCCCCTTCCCACCCGAAGATCTGCTGGAAACCGGCATTGGCGTCTATCTGCGCGGCCTGGGCCTGGTAAAACCGGACGACTGACTTGGGGCGCTGCCCCAAACCCCGGGGTATTTGCCTCAAGCACAAGAGCATTCATCTTTCCCAAAATACTCTGGGGGTTTGGGGGCAAAGCCCCCATGACAAATCCAACAAAAAAGGGCCACCCGAAGGCAGCCCTTTGAAAATTCGAAAACAGATAAGCTTAACGCTTGGAGAACTGGAAAGAACGACGCGCTTTGCGGCGGCCAAATTTCTTACGTTCAACAACACGGCTGTCACGTGTCAAGAAGCCGGCGGCTTTCAACGCGCCACGCAGGGATGGTTCATAAAGCTGCAGCGCTTTAGAAATACCATGCTTGACCGCGCCCGCTTGACCGGACAGACCGCCACCTTTCACAGTTGCGTAAACGTCGAATTCACCTTCAACGCCAGCAACAGTGAATGGTTGTGCCAGGATCATTTGCAGAACCGGACGGGCGAAATATTCGTTCTGAGGCTTGCCGTTTACAACAACCTTGCCAGAGCCTGGTTTGATCCAAACACGGGCCACAGCGTCTTTACGCTTGCCGGTTGCATAAGAGCGGCCCAGTTCGTCACGAACAGGCTCCGCAGGTGTGGCGTCCAGAACCAGAGCATCTTCGCCGTTTGCAACAGCGGACAGCTCTTCCAGAGAATTGATTTGATCAGCCATTGATTAGCTCCGCGTGTTCTTGGAGTTCATGGATTTCACATCCAGCACTTCTGGCGCTTGCGCCTCGTGTGGGTGCTCGGCACCAGCGTAAACGCGCAGGTTTGTCATGATCTGACGGCTCAGGCGGTTGCCTGGCAACATGCGTTTTACCGCAGCGGTCACAACGCGTTCAGGGAATTTACCCTCAAGCACTTGCTCAGCTGTGCGGAACTTGATGCCGCCCGGGTGACCAGTGTGCCAGTAATAACGCTTGTCGGTGCGTTTCTTACCAGTCATCTGGATTTTGTCGGCATTGATGACAATCACGTTGTCACCAGTGTCCATGTGCGGCGTGAAAGACGGCTTGTGCTTACCGCGCAGGCGGGTCGCGACGATCGAAGCCAAACGGCCCAGCACCACGCCTTCAGCGTCGATGATGATCCATTTCTTTTCGATGTCTGCCGGAGTAGCAGAAAAGGTTTTCATGGTGGTCTACCTAAGTTTGGTTGACAGAGGGCCAACGGATCAATTCAACGACACGTCGACACATCAATATGCGATGGCCGGGTTATAAAGCGCAGAACGCCACAGTCAAGTGCAGGAAATCGTAAATAATACTGCAAAAACAATACATTACAAAATAGGTATCATTTTACCCCAATAAACTTACCCTTCCGGACTGAAAAACACGCCCGTGCCAACAGCGCGCAGAGTGCGCAACGCCAAAAGCAGCACAATCAGCGTTAATACTGCGCCAAGTGCCGCGCCAATCCAGATGTGTATTGTGGACACCGCCAAGACCCCAAACTGCAGCGAGGCGATGGTCAGCCCAGCCACCGGAAAGCTCAGCGCCCACCAACTCAGCGCAAAGGGCAATTTGGCAAAATTACGCGCTTGGATCAGCACCAGCAGTGCAAACACATAGGCCACATTGATCAGAACGCGCGCAAAGCTGTCGACTTCACCCACCAATTGCACATAGGCCAGAAAGGCCAAAGCAGGTGGCGCAATCAAGATCACCAGGGTCGGCAGCAATTTTCCGGGCAGTGGATCATGAAACATCAGGCGGTTGATCACAAGCGTCAGCAAGACGAGCCAGAAAATCAACCCGCCCGAAAAGAACAACCACGACAGCTCGACATAGCCCAATTGCGCCCCAGCCACAGGCACAATCACATTGCCCACTGCTGGAATGAACCAGGCCGGGCTCAGTTGGCCCATCTGAAACGCCCGATGGCTGATCCAGCTTGAAATCACCGCCAGCGTCAGCCCGCCCTGCAACACCACGGCCACAATCCACAACACATGCGCGAACTCTGGGGCAAATGGCAGATAGGCGGTGGCCATCAACAACAATGAAATCGAGATCGCTGGGAAAAATGCCAATTTGGGTGGCGCGTTCCATTCCGCCGCGCAGGCCTGCGGGAAGCGCAGAGCCTTTACACCGTAAAGCCCGGCCACAATCAGCAACACCGCTGTTGCCACTCCGCGCAAAACTTCAGCCAAGGGCAGAACCGCCGGAAATTGCCCGGCAATGGCCTGCGTCGCCAGAACCCAGCCCCACAGGCCCATAAGAACGGCAAAAAACGCAATAGGAAAATGATGCAAACCCCGTTTGTGGGCCAACATCTCATTTGTGGTCTGTGCTGTCATTTTGGTGACCCTTCATCGGCAATAGGTTCGCGTCTTGCAGAACATATATAAATTTCGGAATATGATAACAATACCACCTAGCGCTGCTCAGGTGGTAAAACTGCGCGGCGGATTGTCCAGCAGCTTTCGCACAATGGCCACCCCCTCTTCAAACCGCCCCTGGTCAATCTGCCCGTTCATCGCCAAGCGCACCGCATGGACCGCTTGCCCATCGCGCAATGTGAATTCATCCGCTGATTTAATCTCGACACCGGCCGCCTCGGCGGCCTGAGCAAAGGCTGGTGCGCGCCAGCCAACGGGCAATTCGACCCAAACCAAAGGCACATTGCTGCGCCACCGGATGGCATAGCCCCCCAAGTGATTGACTGCGATGCGCAGGTCAGAATTGATCCGCGCCTGCACTGAATCGATGATGCCGGGCAATTTTGGATGCGTCATAACATGGGCAAACACCTCGGCCAGAATGCTCGAGACACCAAAATGGCTAAACTGCACGCTGCGCAACATATCCCCCACCCAGGCTCGGGGCGGAATGGTGAACCCAATGCGCATCGCCGGTGAAACAAGCTTGGAGGGCGAGCTGACATACCACCCAAGTTCCGGCAGCAAGGCGCGAAAACTTTCGCCTTGATGCTGTCCCGTATGGTAACAATCATCATCCACAACATGCAGCCCATGCCGCAGGGCCACGCCGGCAATTTCACGACGCCGACGCTGTGACATGATGCGTGTGGTTGGATTGTTCACTTCAGAAGAGGTACAATATAGCTGCGCGCCTGTGGATTGTACCAATCGCTCTAAGGCTTCGGGGTCAGGCCCCTCGCCGTCCCACGGCACGCCAACCACGCGGGCGCGGCATAATTCGGCGGCTTTGCGGAACCCTGAAAAGGTCACAGCATCTACCAAAACCACCGGATCGGCACCGCGCAGCACCGATTGCATCACATGCAAAATGGCATTTTGCCCACCATGGGTCGTGACCAGGTCATCAACCGTATAGGACCCCAGTGGCGCGTCCTTCATCCACTGCATAAACGCAAGGCGCGCCGGCAGGTTCACCTGGCGTTCGGGGTAACGCATTAAGGCGTTTGGCGTCAATTCATTCGATACTTTGCGCAGCGCTTCGCGGATCAAGGTCTCTTGGCCCATGCTCGGAATGCGCGGGCTGCGCATGTCGATTATGTCGGGTTTTTCACCGCTCAGATCCAGGCTTTTTCGCTCTGCAACAAAGGTGCCGCGTCCAACGCCAGCAGTCAGCGTGCCTTGATCCACCAAGATCGAATAGGCCCGGGCCACGGTGCCCGGTGTGATGTCCAATCGATAGGCCAATTCGCGCACAGGTGGTAGTTTTTGACCCTGCGTCAACTCGCCTTTTTTGATCGCCAGATGGATACAATCCACCAATGCACGATACTTTGCGCCCCCGGTTTGAGCCAACAGAGGCTGCCAGTTTGTACCCATTACAATGTTTTCCTAGACCAGAATCTTCGCGCATTGTACCCAAAGGCCGACGGTACATCCAGTGCTTTGTATCGATACAATTTTGGAGATTCCCATGGCGCGTGCAGCGCAACATTGCTTGCTTTCAATACCCTTTCTGCAAGACCACCCTCTTCCGGTGCTTGCAGAGCGGGCCTTGTCGCTGGTTATGGTTGCCGCGCTCTGGGTTAGGCATCTGCCATCGCGACATACCTTGTCTTGTCTTGATGCTCAGAGGCCGCAAGCCATCGGTGTCACTCCCGATGTCTCGGCTGCGCAAGCAGCCAATCCCTTCTGGCGGACGTAAACCCCGTCCTCTGCCAGATCTACTAAGCCGGGGTTCGCCCCGGCTTTTTTTCACCCTCCTCCCGTTTGGGTGGAATAGAATAGGTCAGTGATGCACGCGCCACCAGCGCCGTGCTGCCTTCAGAACGCAGCCGCACATCTATCACCGCTAGACTTCGGCCCAGTTTCAACACCTCTGCCGTGGCAATCAAGTCCGCATCTGCCGCAGGTTTGCGCATGAAATCAATCGAACATTGCGTGGTCACCGCGAGCGCCTGCGGCCCAATGGGTGCCAATACTGCGACATAAGCCGCGACATCTGCTAAAGCAAACATCGACGGCCCCGATACCGTACCGCCGGGCCGCAAATGCGTTTCCTGCACCCGCAAACGCATCACAGCCACAGATCCGTCCAGCGATTCAACAACAAATTCATCGCCCATCTGCGGAAAAACCTCCGCCAAGAATTCCGTCACCTCTGTGACTGACATCACAGGCCGATGTTCCGATGCTGAATTTTGCGACATGTCTTTCCTCCGGCGCGTTGCGTGTCCAAGGCTTGCGCGCATGGCCACAGAAGACAAGTCAGTCGCCGCGTAACGTCACGGCATTTCCTGCTCAAACACGCATGTCTCCCGCGCCCAATCCCCCAGCAAGCCCCCCCCGCCGAAAGCCCCCCCGAATTCCAACCCGAATTGTGGCAAAATCAAGGCAAATACAGCCCTTCAAACCTCCGCCTCAGGTTAACAAAACGTTAAAAAACAAAGCAATACAGGCCCAATCCAGTCTTATTTTGATTGTTTCCTAATTCGTGCCGCATTTTTTCCCAATTCGCGCTAGCGCAATAAAAAAAGACCTGCCATAACAGCCAAAGCAAAGACGCGATCATGCATCGCACAGTCTGTGCTGATGCTAGACCAACATTGGGTCGCTGCACGGTGGAAGGTCCCTCCAGGGACAGATCTCTCTCTGTCCTCGACGTTCCCACCGCAGCGACCCAAATGTTATCTTTCCTGACCCGCCGTGTCGCACAAACCTCTTTCCAAACGCGCGCCCGTGGCCTATCTCGCCCTTTATGACACAGACATTGCATATCATCGGCGGCGGAATGGCCGGATCCGAGGCCGCCTGGCAGGCCGCGAACATGGGCGTCAACGTGGTGATCCACGAAATGCGACCCAAAGTCGAAACCTTTGCCCACCGCACCGGCAACCTGGCCGAAATGGTGTGCTCAAATTCCTTCCGTTCTGATGACAGCGAACAAAACGCCGTGGGTCTGTTGCATTGGGAGATGCGCGCCGCAAATGGCATCATCATGCAAACCGCCGACAAACACCGCCTGCCCGCCGGTGGCGCCTTGGCGGTCGACCGTGATCCCTTTGCGCAATCTGTCACCGATACGTTGCTGGCCCACCCAAATATTTCTGTCGAATATGGCGAAATCAACGCGTTGCCGACTGATGGCCATTGGATTATCGCCACTGGTCCGCTGACCTCTGCTGGCCTGGGTGCCGCCATCCAGCAAGAAACCGGTGCCGACGCTCTGGCGTTCTTTGATGCCATCGCCCCGATTGTCTATGCCGATAGCATCGATATGAATGTCGCTTGGTTGCAATCGCGCTATGACAAGGGCGAGACCGAAGAAGAACAAAAAGCCTATCTGAATTGCCCGATGACCAAGGATCAATACGAAGCCTTCATCGACGCATTGCTGGCCGCAGACAAAACCGAATTCCACGAAGGCGAAACCGCTGGTTACTTTGACGGCTGTCTGCCGATCGAGGTCATGGCGGAACGCGGGCGCGAAACCCTGCGCTTTGGCCCGATGAAACCCGTGGGTCTGACCAATGCCCATGATCCGGAAAACAAACCCTACGCCGTGGTGCAGCTGCGCCGCGACAATGCACTTGGCACCTTGCTTAATATCGTCGGTTTCCAGACCAAAATGAAATACGGCGCGCAAACCGAAGTGCTGAAAATGATCCCCGGTCTGGAAAACGCCTCTTTCGCGCGCCTTGGGGGCATCCACCGCAACACCTTTATCAACTCGCCCACTCTTTTGGACGATCAGATGCGGATGAAATCCAAACCGCACATTCGCTTTGCCGGTCAGATCACCGGCGTCGAAGGCTATGTGGAAAGCGCTGCCATGGGGCTGTTGGCTGGACGTTTGGCCGCGGGAGAAATCCTTGGCAAACCGGTGCAAACCGCGCCGCTCAACACGGCCATGGGCGCGCTTGTGCATCACATCACCGGCGGTGCCGAAGCCAAAACCTTTCAGCCAATGAATGTGAACTTTGGTCTCTTCCAACCGGTCGAAGGCCTGAAACATGGTCGCCGTGGACGTAAAGAACGCTACAAGGCCTATTCAGACCGCGCCAAAGCAGATTGGAAAAGCTGGCTTGAGGCATAGGCGCGTAGGCCGGGCTAAAGCCCGGCTTACCGCTAAAAACAAACGCGTTAACCTGCCAAAACCGGAATGTTTCGCGCGAAACGTGAAAAACCACGCGAATCGTACGTTTCAGCGCCTCAGTTGTACAAATTGTACAATTAACGCAAAATGACAAAACCGAACCTTGTTATTCCGGGTTAATGCAACACTATATCAAGTACTTACAACGCATACATAAGGTGACAAGTCACCTTAACAAACCTGATTAACACAGCGTACGGCGGCAGTTTTTTCCAGAATATTGGTCTGTCCGCGGTTTTGTTAAAATTATTTTGCGCTCTATGCCATCGCTCTGTTAAACTGCGACAAACAACGAGTAAGCCTTTGAAACCATTGACTTTCCGAACCCGCTTTGCCCCGTCACCCACTGGGCCTTTGCATCTTGGTCATGCCTATTCTGCCTTGATCGCCTTTCGGCAGGCCCAAGCCAAAAAGGGCGCATTTTTGCTGCGTATTGAAGACATCGATCAATCGCGCAGCCGACCCCACTGGGAAGAGCAAATTTATGATGATTTACAATGGCTTGGGATCAAATGGCAACGTCCGGTTATGCGCCAGTCAGACAGGGCCAGCGCCTATAAATCTGCCCTGAACCAGTTGACGGACATGGGGCTGACCTACCCTTGCACCTGTAGTCGCGCCGACATCCAAGCCGCCGCCAGCGCCCCTCAAGAAGGCGTTCCACAATTTGGCCCAGACGGCCGAATTTACCCCGGCACATGCCGGGAAAAAACCTTTGATTTACAAGACGCTGCGCCGGTCGTGCGCCTAAATATGCACAAGGCACTTCAGCGCATTTCGCCCCCGGAATTTGACGAATTTGGCCCGCTTTATCGCGGCACACACCAGTTAGATCCGGATCACCTGCAAAGCCATGTCGGCGACATCATATTGGTGCGCCGCGGCATGGCCAGCAGCTATCACCTGTCCGTCGTCGTCGACGACGCCGCCCAGCATATCAGCCAAGTGACACGCGGCGCTGACCTGTGGGAGGCAACGCAAATTCACGTTGTTTTACAAACACTTCTGGGGTTACCCATCCCCAGGTTTTACCACCACGATTTGATCCGTGACGCTGCAGGCAAGCGACTTGCCAAACGCGACGACGCGCGCGCCATTGCGACTTATCGCGACGCAGGCGCGGCACCACAAGACATTCTTAACCTGATTGGCTTATGACAGGTCGATAGGCGACATCAGCTCTACGTTCTCGCCGTTCTGCACAGACGTGTAGAAACAAGAGCGCCGGTTCGTGTGACACGCAGGCCCCTTCTGATTGATCAGCACCAAGATGCAATCGCGATCACAATCATAGCGAAAATCCACCAATTCTTGCGTATGACCACTGGTTTCGCCTTTGATCCAGAACGCCTGACGCGAGCGCGACCAATAGGTCACTTTCCCGGTTTCCAAAGTCATTTCAATAGCTTGCCTGTTCATCCAGGCCATCATCAGAACATCTTTGGTCTCTGCATCCTGTGCAATCGCCGGGATGAGGCCTGCGTCATTATACTTCAGGCTATTTGCATCAAAAGACATGTGGTTTCCCTTTGCATCTGCGCTTGGCCTCTCTATCTATGAAAGACGAACGAAAGGGAACCTCGATGTCCGGTGAAAACGACCTGATCAAATTGTATTCTGGCCAAATCCTTGCCTTGGCGTCAGACATGCCCCATGCCGCCCGCCTTGAGGCCCCGGACGCAAGCAGCAAAAAACGCGCGCCGTTATGTGGGTCTACAATCACGGTGGACGTCAGCGTAACAGACGGAAAAATAACGGATTTTGGCCAAGATGTAAAAGCCTGCGCTTTGGGTCAGGCCGCGGCCTCAGTGGTTGGGGCCAACATCATCGGCCGTAGCAGAGCCGAAGTTGAAACCGCCCGCGACGACCTGAAAGCCATGCTGAAACAAGACGGCCCGACGCCCACCGCACCATTTGATGGCCTAGAGGTTCTGCGCCCGGCACGTGAATACAAAAATCGTCACGCATCAATCCTGCTGTCGCTGGAAGCAACGCTTGATGCCTTTGATCAGGCCCAGCAAGCCGCCTGCGCTTAACACCCTCAAACAAAACAAAAAAATCGCCGCACTTTCGGGGACGAAAGGCGGCGATCAGTGATGCGTTCTTGTGAGACAGGATGTGGCTGAATGGGATGAGTAGGCAGACCCTTCAGGACTTGGGGACAGGCAGTGTCAGTCGTCGGTGCGTATCAAAGTGGGGACAGGATACGCGCACATCCAAAAAAGAACGCGAGGCAAAAAGTTAGGTTACTCCCGGAATATGCAGCGCCACCAACAGCATCACAACCAACGCAGCCGCCCCAACGGCATCTTGCACCAAGGTGCTTTGAGAATTGCGAACAACGGCTTTGATCTGAGTATACATGAGGTGGCTCCTGCGGCTCAATTCGTTTTGTTGCTCCTTTGTTCTCACTTGCGGGACCAAAAGTAAAGAACTTTTTAGGAACATTTGAGAACATTTAGGGAATAAAAGGCTAACCCACTGAAATCAAACGAATTGCCTGATCCTGTTCCATTAGCCACAATAGAACACGCGCCGCCTGCCCACGCGGGCTTGTAAGCGTCGGATCATCTGACAACAACTTGCGCGCATCAGATTGCGCAACGGCCATCAGGGCCGCTTGGCCTTCAAGATCTGCAATGCGGAATTTTGGGACGCCGGACTGGGCCGTGCCAATAAGATCTCCGGCGCCCCGCATCTCCAAATCGGTTTCGGCAATGCGAAACCCGTCATTGGTTTCGCGCATCACGGTCAATCGCTTTTGTCCGGTCTCGGTCAACGGAGATTGATACATCAACAAACATGTCGAAGCCTGCGTCCCGCGTCCGACCCGTCCGCGCAGCTGGTGCAATTGGGCCAAGCCAAAGAACTCTGCACGTTCAATCACCATGATGGTGGCATTTGGCACGTCAACGCCAACTTCGATCACGGTTGTCGCAACAAGAACGCTGGTGTCACCGGCTTGAAAAGCAGCCATAGCCGCGTCTTTCTCTGCGGCTGGCATCTGACCATGCACAATACCAACAACCCCCTCCCCCAAGGCCGCGCGCAGGCCTTGAAAGCGCTGCTCGGCCGCAGTAAGGTCCATGATTTCGCTCTCGTCTACCAGCGGGCAGACCCAGTAGGCCTGTTTTCCTTCTGCAACCGCACGGCGCAGCCTTTCAACCACTTCGTCCAAGCGCGCATCAGAGACCAGAACCGTGGTAATAGGTTGTCGGCCGGGTGGTTTTTCATCCAGAATCGACACGTCCATGTCGCCATATTGCGCCAAAGACAAGGAGCGCGGAATAGGCGTCGCGGTCATCACCAAAACATCAACAGCAGCGCCTTTTTTACCGAGTTCTAGACGCTGGCGCACACCAAATCGATGTTGCTCGTCGATAACTGCAAGCCGCAAATCGCCGAACTGCACATCCGCCTGGAAAACCGCATGTGTGCCCACAAGGACGTGGATATCGCCCCGCGCCAGCGCCTCTAGCTTGGCTTTGCGCTCTTTCCCTTTGTCGCGTCCGGTTAAGATCTCAACAACCACGCCCGCTTGCTCTGCAAGCGGGTGCACGCCTTGTAAATGCTGCCGCGCCAAAATTTCGGTTGGGGCCATCAAAACGCCCTGCCCGCCAGCCTCTACGGCCACAAGCAGTGCCATGAAGGCTACAAGAGTTTTACCAGAGCCAACATCGCCCTGAAGCAGTCGGTTCATTCGTATTGGGCGGGCCATATCCGCTGAAATTTCGGAGGCCGCGCGGTTTTGCGCCTGTGTCGGCCTATATGGCAATGCCTTTAGAACACGTCCCTGCAACGCGCCTGTGGCGACGCTGATACGCCCCTCTGCGCGTTGAAATTGTGATCGCGCTAGGGCCAAAGTCAATTGATGCGCAAAAAACTCGTCATAGGCCAATCTTTCGCGCGCCGGGTTTGTCGCAGACATGCTGTCAACACCCGTGGGGGCATGGGACGCGGCGATCGCTGCCGCCCAATCGGGCCATTTGGCCTTGGCCTTTTGCCCGGGGTCAATCCATTCGTCTAATTTTGGCATTAACCGCAGCGCAGATGCGGCGGCTTTCATCATGGTTTTCGATGTCACACCTGCAGACAAGTGATAAACTGGCTCAAACGGTGGTATGCTTGCGCCTTGATCAAGGCTGACCATGTGATCCGGGTGCACCATTTGCGCCACCCCATCAAATAATTCGATCCGTCCAGACACCAAACGGGTTTCGCCTTCGGGCAATTGCCGCTGCAAAAAGTCGCCGCGCGCGTGAAAGAAAACCAATTGGAAACTGGTCTGTGCGTCTTGCACTGTCACACGATAGGCCCCGCCCTTTGTGCGCGATGGGCTATGTGACAGCACAGTCACTTCGACGGTCACAACACTTGGGAAATCAGCCCCCTGAATACTGTCGCGACGCCTGCGATCTACCACGGAATAGGGCAATGAAAACAAAACATCGCGTGGCTTTTCAATGCCAAGGCTTGCCATATTCTGCGCCGTCTTGGGCCCAACGCCCTCTAGCTTTGTCAGATCCGCAAACAGCGGAAACAGTATTTCGGGGCGACCGCTCACAGGCCTTCAATCAACGCGAGCCAGGCGTCTTCGTCCAGTGTTTTCACCCCAAGATCTGCTGCTTTTTTGGCCTTTGATCCAGCCCCTGGTCCAGCCACCAGAATATCTGTTTTGCTCGAAACCGATCCAGCCACCTTGGCACCCAAAGACTCTGCACGCGCTTTGGCTTCGGCGCGGGACATTTTTTCCAGCGTGCCGGTAAAGACCACGGTTTTTCCGGCAACGGGGCTGCCCTCGCTGCTGGGTTTGATGGCTTGCTGCACGTCAAGATGGGCGATCAAAGCATCAATAGACACCCGTTCGCCACCCTGCGCAAACACGCCAACCAAAGACCGCGCCATAACCTCGCCAATACCATCGATTGATAGCAGCTCTTCCCAAGCGGCCCCCTCAAAACCCTTGGCCTGATCCAAGGCGGTTTCTAAAGCCTCCCAGCTTCCATAGTGATTGGCCAACAGATTAGACGCCGCTTCGCCCACATGGCGGATGCCCAGAGAAAACAACACACGGCCAAAGCCAATTTTTCGCTTTTCCTCGATGGCGGAAAAGAGGTTGTTGGCGCTTTGCGCACCCCAGCCTTTACGGTTCTTTAGTTTGGTAAAATTGCCCGCATCGCGCGCCTGCAGCGTAAAAATGTCGGCGGGTTGATTAATCGCCAGATCCGGATCGTCAAAAAACATCTCGATTTGTTTGGCCCCCAACCCTTCGATGTCAAAGGCTTTACGCGCCACAAAGTGCTTCAGCTTTTCCATGGCCTGCGCCGGGCAAATGATGCCCCCAATGCAGCGTCGCACAGCGTCGCCTTCCTCGCGAACAGCATCTGACTGACATTCAGGGCATTTGTCAGGAAACACGTAACGCACAGAGTCTGCCGGGCGTTTTTTAAGATCGACGTCCGCGATTTTGGGGATCACATCCCCGGCGCGATAGACCTGAACCCAATCCCCAACCCGGATGTCTTTGCCGTCGCGAATTTCGCCGCCTTTGCTGTCAAATCCACGAATATAATCCTCGTTGTGCAGGGTTGCATTCGACACAACCACCCCACCCACAGTGACAGGCTGAAGCCGCGCCACTGGGGACAAAGCGCCGGTGCGGCCCACTTGAATATCGATGGCTTCAAGCCGGGTCCAGGCCAGTTCGGCTGGAAACTTATGCGCAATCGCCCAGCGTGGCGTGGTTGATCGAAATCCAAGGCGGCTTTGCAATTCAAGTGAGTCTACTTTGTAAACCACACCGTCAATGTCATAGCCAAGGGTTGCACGCTGCGCTTCGATATCGCGATAATGCGCTATCAAGGCGTCTGGCTTGTCAAAGCGTTTGGTCAACGGGTTGGTGACAAACCCAAATTCAGACAATCTCTCTATCGCCCCAAGTTGGGTTTCATGCAAAGGGGCGCTCAACTCTCCCCAGGCATAGGCAAAGAATTTTAGCGGGCGTGACTGGGTGATCTTGGCATCCAACTGCCGCAGCGACCCGGCTGCCGCATTACGTGGATTGGCAAAAACTTTGTCACCATTGGCAAGCTGGCGTTCATTCAACGCGGCAAAATCAGCGTGGCTCATATAGACTTCACCGCGCACTTCCAAAATTTGCGGTGCGTTTTCAACAAATTGCGGCACATCTTCGATCGTATATGCATTTGCGGTGACGTTTTCACCCGTTGCGCCATCGCCGCGCGTGGCCGCTTGCACGAGCTTTCCAGCCACATAACGCAAAGAAAGGCTTAAGCCATCGATCTTTGGTTCGGCGGTATAGGCTAATTTGTCTGTCGAGGATTTGCCTAAAAAGCTTCGGACGCGTTCATCAAATTGGGTGACATCTGCGTCTTCAAATGCGTTGCCCAGCGATAACATCGGCACCGCATGGGTGACCTTGGAAAACCCATCCGAAGGCGTAGCCCCGACAAGATCACTTGGGCTGTCTTCACGTTTAAGATCTGGAAACTGCGCCTCTATAGCTGCGTTTCGGCGCTTGAGTTGATCATATTCTGCGTCAGACATGTCTGGAGAATCGTCAGAATGATAGGCAAAATTTGCCTCTGCCAATAATTTGGACAGCCGTTTGAGTTCTTTTTCAGCCTCTTTGGGCGAAAGGGCTAAAATATCTTGTTCTTGTGTCACGCCGCATGCTCCCCGCTCTGAACAAATAGATAATTCGGGGCGCAGGCGGCGTCTAGGCAGCGCAGCACTATTGTGTGAAATTAGATCAGATTATGGTTAGGCCCTGAGCGCCATATCTTGCGGTGGCTCAACCTGCTGCGGTTCTGGGTCGCGCAGAACATAGCCTCGGCCCCAAACGGTCTCGATATAGTTTTCGCCGTCCGTTGCCTCGCTTAGTTTTTTGCGCAGTTTGCAAATGAACACGTCTATGATTTTCAATTCAGGTTCATCCATGCCGCCATAAAGATGGTTGAGGAACATTTCTTTGGTCAAAGTTGTGCCTTTGCGCAAGGACAGCAGTTCTAACATTTGATATTCTTTGCCTGTCAAATGCACCGCATTGCCTTCGACATCTGCGGTTTTGGCATCCAAATTTACCGAAACCCGACCCGTGTGAATAACCGACTGCGAATGCCCCTTGGATCGGCGTATTATCGCGTGAATGCGCGCAACCAATTCTTCGCGGTGAAAGGGCTTGGTCAGATAGTCATCCGCCCCAAAACCAAACCCCTTGAGCTTGCTTTCGGTGTCATCTGCCCCGGAAAGAATTAGAATTGGGGTTTCGACGCGCGACAAACGCAATTGCCGTAACACCTCGTGACCAGCCATATCCGGCAAACCAAGGTCCAAAAGAATTAAATCGTAATCATATAATTTGGCGAGATCGATTCCCTCTTCACCCAAATCAGTGGCATAAACATTCAAATTGGCATGGGTCAGCATCAGTTCGATACTTTTTGCTGTGGCAGGGTCATCTTCGATTAACAAAACACGCATTCGGAATCTCCAGTGGCAAGCAGGCTCTAAATCTACGGTGGACGAGGAATGGTTAAATTCAAATTAATTTCAACTTCCAAAGTACCACCACACGTTAAGGTTGTCTATATTTTTGCAAATTCGTCGCCTTAAGCGCATCTTCGCCATGCTCGCTAACTGCCAGCGTCCATTGAATAAACTCTTCATTTGACAACCTATACCGGCGCAATGCTTCTTCTTGAGAGAGCAAGCCATAGGCCACGCCACGCACCACAGCCGCCTTGCGCGATGCAACCCATCGGCGTGTATTAACAGGGGGTAAATCTGCCTGAGAAAGGACTTCTCCATCAGGTAAAGTCACCGTTCGAATGCCATCCACTTTCTTTAAAAACATAGCCAAGCCTCTTTGTATATTCGACTGTGGCGCTTGCTCTGTTAACGGCCTATGAAACTTGGGCTTGAGAGTATGTTGAATTTTCCTATATTCCATTCTTCTGCCCCTAAGGAGACCGGTCATGGCGCTGGATCAAAAACACCCGTTAAACTCACTTGGATTTGCCAAGCCCCCGTCAGAGACACGGGTTGTTGTGGCGATGTCCGGAGGTGTTGACAGTTCCGTTGTCGCCGCTCGGCTGGCAGACGAAGGCTATGATGTGGTCGGTGTCACATTACAACTGTATGACCACGGGGCCGCTTTGGCTAAGAAAGGCGCTTGCTGCGCAGGAATTGATATTCATGACGCCCGTCGGGTGGCCGAAGAAAAGGGCTTCCCGCATTATGTGTTGGATTATGAAAACATCTTTCAGGATGCGGTGATCGACGAATTCGCAGATAGCTATCTGGCCGGGGCAACCCCTGTGCCCTGTATCCGCTGCAACGAACGGGTGAAATTCAAAGACCTGCTGGAAACCGCCAAAGACCTCGAAGCTGATTGTATGGCCACCGGGCACTATATTCAGCGCAAAATGGGTGCAAATGGTCCTGAATTGCACAGCGCAGAAGACGCGCGACGCGACCAGAGTTATTTTCTGTTCTCAACAACTCCCGAGCAACTGGACTATTTGCGTTTCCCATTGGGGCATTTGCCCAACAAAGACGCCACCCGCGCCTTGGCCGCCGAATACGGTCTGGCCGTGGCGGATAAGCCTGACAGCCAAGACATCTGCTTTGTGCCAAACGGTAACTACGCCCAGGTGATCGAAAAGCTGCGACCCGGTGCCGCTGAACCCGGCGATATCGTTGACCAAACTGGAAAGGTCTTGGGCAGCCACAATGGCGTGATCCATTACACAATAGGTCAACGCCGTGGCCTAGGTATAGGGGGGTTAGAAGATCCGCTTTATGTGGTGAAACTGGATGTGGATGCCAAGCAAGTGGTCGTTGGTCCAAAAGAAATGCTTTCAACGCGGATCATTCCGGTTCGCGAAATCAACTGGCTGGGTGATGATGCCTTTGACGCGGAAAAAGAGCGCCATCTTTGGGTAAAAGTGCGGTCCACCCGCCCCCCACGAGAGGCAATTATTCGACCGACTGGCCCGACAACCGCAGAAGTCGAGCTGTTGACACCAGAAGAAGGCGTTTCGCCTGGTCAGGCCTGCGTGTTTTATGCGGCCGAAGGTTCTCGGATATTTGGCGGTGGTTGGATTTGGCGCGGCTAAGCGCATAGTGTATGCAGGTTTAGTCGCTCAGCCCATCCAGAACAGCCGCCGCGGCGCGCAATCCAGGGTCTTGGTCATCACGCCCGAGAAGCCGCATGGTCTCTGACAGGATTTCTTGCTGCGTTTCCGGCGCATCCAAGAGCTGGAGCAAGCTTGGCGCAATTTTCTCTGCAATGCAGTCTTTGCCCAGAAATTCCGGTATTTCGCGTGTGTCAGTCACAAGGTTGGCCAAAGTCAGAGTATCGATCTTTAGCAATCGTTTCATGATTTCTCGGGTGATCACATTTACATCATAGGCAATCACCATCGGCGTGCCAGCCGCCGCAAGTTCGAGTGAAACCGTACCGGAAACAGCAAGGGCAACGTCAGCCATTGCGAAGGCAGCGCGTTTTCGGGTTTCTGCCTGATCTGCTGAAAGCTCTGAGGCATCCAGAATAGTGGGCGGTGCAGCCATATTCGCGGTTAGGTCTTTGACGAGGCTGGCAACCGGACCCGCCGCAGGCAGCACGAAATTTAGATCAGGACGCTGGGCTTGCAGCCTTTCCATGGTTTGCACAAAAACCGGCAGCAATCGAGACACTTCGCTGCGTCGACTTCCGGGCAATATCAAACAGGTGGGACCGTCAATTCCCAGCTCAGCTTTCAAAGACTGTATGGCGTCGGGCGTTGGCAATGGTTCTGCAACCACAGGGTGGCCAACAAAGTCACAGCGCATCCCATGGGCGGTCATATAAGGAGGCTCAAACGGCAACAGCGCCAAAACCTGATCAATAAAAGGAGCCATTTTGGCTGCCCGCCCCGGCCGCCAAGCCCAAACTGATGGAGCCACATAGTGCACAGTGCGCAGTTGGCTTTTTTCGCGCACTGCTTTGGCAACGCGCAGGCAAAAATCAGGGCTGTCGATCGTGATAACAACGTCGGGTTGCCACGCTAAGATGGCATCCACACATTCCTGAATACGTCGTTTAAGGTCAAAGTACTTGGGCAAAATTTCAACAAGCCCCATGACTGAAAGTTCGGTCATGGGAAACTGACTGCTCAGGCCCTGTTGCGCCATCAGCGGCCCACCGACACCGCGAAACTCGATATCAGTGCCGTGCAATTGCAAAAGTCCAGACATAAGTGCAGCGCCCAATTTGTCGCCGGACAATTCACCCGCAATCACATAGACCTTCATTATAAGCCCTCTAGCCCATAGAGAAACAGCCCGGCTTTTTCCGCTGCGGCAATGGTCTTGGCACGCTCTAGCAGAATGACTCGATGCGCGGCCAAAGCGATCCCTGCCAGGCCAGCGGCAATAACCTTTTCAATCGTGCCCGGCCCAATAGCAGGCATATCGACTCTTAGATCTTGCCCGGATTTGGGGACTTTCACAAAAACGCCAGGTTGGCGCACAAGATGCTTTGGGGTCTCAGCAACAAATTGCAGCAACGCATCCGTCCCTTGCAGCGTTTCAATGCCAAGACACAGGCCAGCAGATACCACCGCTCCCTGCCCCAAGTCATGAGGCGACAAAGCTTTTAAGAGATCGGCAGCTTTTTCGATATCACGCATTTGGTCCGCCGTCGGAGATGGGCCGACAACAGCACCTTGCCCAATTGTAAGTTCTGGCAGAATTTCATGCGCGCCGCGTACCTTTATGCCCTGTTCTTCAAACAATGAAATAAACAGCCGCAAAAGCGTGTCATCACCCTGTTGGAATGCTGCCTGCAAACGGGCTGCATTTGCCATCATAAAGGCGTCCAGCGCTGAAATGTCAATTTGTGGGCGCGGCATGCCGCCCGCCATCACAACTTCGGTGGCTCCGCGATCTTTCATGTCTTGGATCAGCCCACCGAGTTTTTCAAACCGATGCTCAAATGTGGGGCGGCTCAAATCATGTGACATGCCAGCTAGCGTGAACAACAATGCATCTGGACGGGCATCAGACAGTGCGACTGGCAATGCGCCTTTTCCGGCTAGGACAGCAAGTTTACCCATAGCGTCAGCTCGGCGTCAAAAAGGAACGATCAGTGTCCCCCAGCACGAAATCAACGATTTCCTGCACATAGGCGCTGTCCTGTGAGGCTCCTAATTCTTTGGCACGCTCAGAAAAGGCTCCTTCGCCACTTGCTAGCGTTTGAAACGCCGCTCGCATTGCAGTAATCTCGCTGCGCGGTACACCGCGCCTTTTGAGCCCAACAAGGTTCAATCCGTCGAGCTTGCCACGGGGACCTTGCACAAGACCAAAAGGGATAACGTCATTGGTAACCATGCAAACAGCGCCAATAATCGCGCCTCGCCCAATGCGCACCCATTGATGAATGCCTGACAATCCACCAACGATAACATCGTCTTCGATAATGCAATGCCCTGCAACAGCAACGGAGTTTACCAAAATAACGTTGTTGCCAATTTGGGCGTCGTGGGCAACATGACATCCGGCCATGAACAACCCATCATCGCCGATCTTGGTCACACCGCCACCCCCTTCGGTGCCGGCGTTCATGGTTACATGTTCCCTGATGCGGTTACGCGCGCCGATAACCAATTTGCTGGCTTCGCCCTTGAATTTCAGATCCTGAGGAATTTCGCCAATGACCGAAAAGCTAAAGACAATTGTGTCCTCACCAATCTCTGTGTCGCCTGTAACCACAACATGTGATTTCAGCTCAACGCGGTCTTTAAGCACAACCTGAGGCCCAATAACGCAGAATGCGCCAACAGTGCACCCTGCACCGATTTGAGCACCATCTACGACGACGGCTGACGCATGAACCCGCGCCTTTGGGGAAACGGCCATACGGCTTACTCCTTGGGCAGTTCCATCATTGCTGTGAATTCGGCTTCGGCAGCCATTTCACCTTCAACCGTGGCAACTCCAGAGAACTTCCAGACCTTGCCACCTGGCTTGCCACGCACCGTTGTCAAATTCAGTTCCAAAACATCGCCTGGAACAACCATGCGACGGAACTTGCATTTATCGATGGCCATAAAATAGACCTGCATATTCCTATCGGCCATACCCAGTTCTGTACCAACCATAATAGCAGCGGTTTGCGCCATCGCTTCTACGATAGTTACGCCAGGCATGATTGGGTTTCCTGGGAAGTGGCCCTGAAAATGCGGTTCATTCATCGTGACATTCTTGATGCCCTTGGCAGTCTGATAGCCATCAATGTCCACAACTTTGTCGACCAGTAAAAACGGGTATCTGTGTGGAATTATCCGCTGGATTAGCGAAATATCTGCGGTTTTCAACGGCTCGCTCATAAAAGCTCCTGCTGTTATTGTTTCTTATGAGGTGACTAACAATCCGAAAGGCGTAGAGCAAGCGTGCTAGTTCTCTGCAGCGTCATCTGCATCATCTATCGGTTCGATTGCCCCATCGCCAAGTGTTTGATTGATGCGAGCAAGCACCAAATCAGTAATCAGCAAAGCTTGGCTATGTGCAAATGTCGATCGCTTTTCCATTATCAACACGGCACCAGATTCCCGCAACACACTGTCCATAACCGGGCCAAGTGACTGAAAAAAACGCGCGCGTTCACGTTCTGCTGCTCTGGCGATTTCAACTTCTTTGCCATCTTGGATATCACGAATATCCTGAACGCGCAGATCAAAGGCATCAGCGACTTTTCGGAAGTTTGCAGGCACCATTGCCGAGCGTTTTTCTGTGAGCTGTAATTCTTCTGCGGCGAGCTCTGCCTCGATTTTACGATTTTCAGCACTTAGTATTGCAATGCTGGCTTCTTGTTCTCTTTGTACACGTTGCCCAAAGGCCGATTCCGCATAGAGCCGCTGAGAGTCGATTATCAGTATGGGGCTAGAAACAACACCGCGCGCTTGCTGCCCCAAAGCAAATGTCGCTGTCAGCCCCAAAAGGCTGACACCGACAATTATTGCAGATAAGAGTTTTGGCACTCTAGAACTCTGTCTGGATAGTCAGATTAAACGTTTGCTCACGGTCAAACGCTTCTTTTTGCAAGGCTTTGGAGAAGTTGAACTGCAAAGGGCCTACGGGCGTAGACCAAAAGATCGAAAGCCCAATGACTTGACGGATTTTTGCATCGCTATAAAGGATAGAACTTCCAGCAACTGAGGTTGACCCATCTACACCCCAAAGCGATCCAATGTCATAAAAGACACCGCCAGAAATCCCATACTCTTCGGGCAAACCAATCGGGAACTCAGCCTCAAATCGCGCTACCGCAAAAAACTTGCCGCCAAGACCATCATCAACGGTCGTTGCCCCCGTACCAACTTCACGTGGTCCAATGCCATAGGGTGAAAAACCGCGCATTTGCGAGCTGCCCAAAGTGAAACGATGATGGGCCCGCGTATCGTTATTGGGTGTTGTAAGAACCCCGCCTTCAAGCGTCGCGCGCAAGGTCACGTCACCGTTGAAGATCTTGGTCTGCCCAACCGCTTTTGCCGTTGATCGGATATATGAGACATCCGACCCAGCCGCTGCAAAATCTTGCGCAAACTCCAACAGCACGCCCGCGTCAGGATTCAATCCACCGCGTCGCGTATCATAGCTATAGGAATATCCGAACGAACTGTTCACCAATTGACCGCGCCCAGCCTCGGTATCGAGCGCAGAGCCCGGAATTGCAGAGGCTGTCGGGACAACCATATCCACGGCATCTAAAGTGTACCGCAGCTGCAATTGACCATTTTCGCCAGTCGCAAACGAAATGAAGGGCTGGAATTCGCCCACGGTGTTCTCAAAGCGTGCCTGACTAAATCCTTGATCCTGAAAAGCAGCGTTAAAGCCAACGGCGACATCGCGCCCAAGGAATGCTGGTTCAACAAATCTAAGTTGGTAGTCATTTACATCTGGTGACGTCGACAAACTGAAGGAAAGCAGTTGGCCACGACCCAAGAAATTTCTCTCTGTAAACCCGGCAACGAGTCCAATGCCATTGTCGGTTGAATATGTACCGCCAAAACTCAAGGAACCCGTAGGTTTCTCTGCTACATCAACATCAACGACAACGCGATCCGGCGTCGATCCCTGGCGCGCGTTCACTTCCGCTGTGCTAAAGAAACCAAGCGCCCGAATGCGTTCTGCGGCCTCGCGAATTTCGCGAGGATTAAACGGATCGCCTTCTACTGTTTTGAATTGGTGGCGCACCACACGATCCAGAGTGGTTGTATTACCCTCAATATCGATCCGTTCGACAAAAACACGCGGCCCGCGAACAATTGCAAATTCAACATCCAGCGTCAGGTCGCGATCATTACGGCTGATGCGCGGTTCAATGCGCACGAAATCCAAACCTTGGCGGATCGCCAACCGCTCTAGCCGTGCGATATCATTTTCCACCAACGAAGGCGAATATGTTACGCCTTTACGGATCTTGAGCGCATCCTCAAAGGCCTCGGAGTCAACCTCTGCTAGCTCACTTGTGGCGGAAATTTCGCCAAAGGAAAACTGCTGACCTTCTTCAACATTAAAGGTCAGAAAATAGCCGTCACGCTCTCGCGCCAATTCCGCGTTTACCCCTGTTACACGGAAGTCAACAAACCCTCGGGCCTGATAGAAGTCGGTCAAAACCTGCCGATCGAACTGGATGCGATCTTCGACCAATGTGTCGCGCTTTATCAAGGCGCGCAGGATTCCAGCTTGTTTGGTTCCAAGCACACGGCGCAAACGACGGTCAGAGAATTCACGGTTGCCGACAAAACTCAGGCGTTCGATTTCGGCAAGGGCACCTTCAAAAATTTCGAATACAAGATCTGCGCGATTGTCGGAACGTTTTATGATGCGCGGTGTGACGCGTGCAGCGATCCGACCGCTTTGGGCATAGGCTTCTGCGATTGCGCCAGCATCCCGCTCCGCGACAGCCGGGTTCAGCACGCGGCGCGACTGAGACTCGATAACAGCCTCAAGCACATCATCTTTAAGCCGTTTGTTTCCCTCAAAGCGCACACGGTTAATCGTTGAAAATTCAACGACTTTAATAACCAAACGATTGCCAACAGGGGTCACTTCGACGGACTCGAAAAATCCGCTGGCCAAAATACGTTGATAGGCCTCGTTCACCTGCGCGGCAGAAACGACCTGTCCACGAATGATTCCAGCGTATGAGGCGATGGCAGCGTCCTCAATACGATTGTTACCTTCGATTGAAACGGCAGTGAATCGATAACTTTGCGCCTGCGCAAAATCCGGGCTAGCAACGAAACCCATTGAAATAATTACTGAAAAGGCAAATGCACTACGACGCAAAAGTCCCTTTTTACGGTTCCGTAACGAAGCCGCGCCCCCAAACTGCTCGCTCATAACCCCAAATCCTGTCAGACATCCTATTTGCTGACTTGAGTACCGGGAATACGTTGTCTTGTCAAAACCGCAATCGGCGCATCCCAGAGGGATACGCGCTTATTGGACAAAAGTTTTTGAAACATGTCTGCTAAGGTTGAAACCTTAGTTCCAGAACAGGCCCATAGAGCCCAGTTGCGCCCCAATAGCCAAGGAAAGACAAATCGCAGCGGGGAACACAAGACGTTCCCAGTTTACGTGCCAAAGAACGCCCATGGCGCGGTATCCGTTTTCAATCGTTTGCATGGGTCACTCCCAATTCTTGACTATCTTCCAATGCAATTTAGCAAGGGATTGAGGCAAGAATTGGGCAGATGCAAAAAGTCTTGGGAATGCCATAACTTAGGGGCAGAAAAGATCGTTGCTAACCCCAAATACCATCAAGCTGAGAATCATGACCAATCCAATGGTCATCAACACGCGCACAACAGAGTCTTTTGGCGGTTTGCCGCTGATCGCCTCATATGCGTGAAACACCAAATGCCCGCCGTCCAGAACAGGGATGGGAAAGAGATTTAATAAGCCAATTGCTGTGGACAGCACCGCAATAAACCAAATGAAATTCTGTGTGCCTTGGCTGGCCATTGCGCCAGATGTCTGGGCAATTCCAATGGGTCCCGAAAGGTTGCAGCTGCTGATCGCCCCAGTCACCATATGATATAGGCCCGACAATGATCCGTTGATGACGCGGTAGGTCTGTGAAAAACCACCCGTCACCGCCTCGCCAAAGCTTGCGGGCTCTCTGGCTGGGTCAAACGCTGTGCCGCCAGCAATACCAATGCGCCACTGGGTGACAAAGCCGCCTCCATCTTGCGGTTCATCGACACGTCGCGGTGTCAACTCATACTCCAGAAACTCACCAGAACGCCAAACCGTCAGCGCCAACCCACGCCCATCAGAACCCTCAACCGCTTCTTTCAGGTCGCGAAAGGCAAAGATGTTATTGCCGTCGATCGCGGTGATAACATCCCCCTGCTTTAGCCCAGTGGTATAGGCTGCGCTTTGTGGTGACAGCTGAACCACAATTGGCGGATAGAGATAGGGGCCTGAAACAGTTGTTTCACTGCCATCGCGCTGTACCCGGTAATCCAGCAAGGCCTGACGTGGCAGATTTTCAATGAAACTGTTTCCATCTATGCCGTTCTCTGAATTTGGCAGTTCTGCGCCTGCGACGCTGAGAATTGTGTCTCCAGACTGCAAGGTGAAATCAGTGACAGGCAGCGCGCGCATGTCACCCACTATCAGCTTTTCACCAACAACACCCTGACTAAGAATAACGCCCGCAAATATCAAAATGGACAGCACAAAATTGAAGAACGGTCCAGCGGCGACCGTTGCCGCGCGCGCCCAGAGCGGGGCACCATGCATGGTGCTGCGCAATTCGGCCTGCGAAAGCTCTGACATCGCCTGGTCGTCTTTTCCCGCAGACGCAGCATCCGCGTCACCTTTAAAACGTACATATCCGCCCATGGGTATGGCCGCGATTTGCCATTTAGTGCCACGTTTATCAAAACGCGAGTAAAGCACAGGCCCAAATCCCAGCGAAAACACCTCGGCGTGAATGCCCGACCAACGCCCGACGATATAGTGGCCATACTCGTGAATGGCGACAATCACCGACAAGGCAATCACAAAAGCCAAGACAGTCATGGCACCACTTTGAAACTGAGGAATCAGAGACGAGACTTCCAATGAACTATCCTTCGCGCTTTTGAATGGTTTCGTCGGCAATACGCCGGGCCAATTGATCGGTGTGTTTGACCGTATCCAATGTCATTTCGGCGAGAATAAGGCCAGAGTCACCTGACAGTTTCGTGAGTGTATTTTCGACAACAGTGGCCATTTCAAGAAAGCCGATACGTTTGGCAATAAAAGCGTCCAGAGCTTTTTCTTTCGCTGCATTGAATATGCAGCCTGCCATGCCGCCGATTTCCATCACATCCCACGCCAATCGCAAAGCCGGATAGCGCGCAGGATCGGGGGCGCGAAAATTCAATTGGCCGATCCGCGCCAAATCAAGACGTTCAACGGGCAGGGTTTTACGATCAGGGTAGTGCAGCGCATAGCCAATGGCATGGCGCATATCAGCTGGGCCAATGTGCGCCATAAGCGCGCCGTCGTTAAAGCCGACCAAGGCATGCACCAGGGATTCTGGATGCACCAATACTTCGATTTGATTGGGATCTACGCCAAAAAACTCTTTGGTTTCAATCACCTCAAGCGCCTTATTGAACATCGAGGCCGAGTCGATTGTGATGCGTTGCCCCATATCCCAGTTAGGGTGAGTTGCGGCCTGCTCTGGCGTGGCATTCGCCATATCATTCAGGTTCCAATCCCGGAACGCGCCACCGCTGGCGGTGATTGCTATACGCTCGACAGCGGAAATATCTTCACCAATCAGGGCTTGAAATACTGCTGAGTGTTCACTGTCAACCGGCAACAACCTGGCTTGGTTTGCCTTTGCGGTGCGCAAAACCAGCGCGCCAGCCGTCACCAAAGATTCCTTGTTAGCCAAGGCCAATGTCGCGCCTTGCTGTAGCGCCACAAGACCTGGCTCCAACCCAGCAGCGCCCACAATGGCAGACATAACCAGATCAACAGGCCGTGCTGCGGCTTCGGCAATCGCGGAAGCTCCGGCCGCCGCCACCACGCTTGTGCCCTGAAGCGCAGATTGCAGGTCCTCAAATCGAGACTCGTAAGCGGTGACAGCAACTTCAGCGTCAAGGGCAATGGCATCCTTTGCCAATTGCGCGATATTCGCACCGCCGCTAAGGGCCACAACTTTGTAGTCATCAGGCGCGCGCATTATTAGATCTATGGTGTTTTGCCCAATAGATCCGGTTGCGCCGAAAATGGATACGCGTTTCATGCCTACTCCGTCTAGATTAACAGGTATTTATCCCGGATGGCTGGGCAAGCCAACAAGCGACGAAATAACCAAAATCAGTAAGGCAGCAGCCATCAAACCATCAAAGCGGTCCAACAGGCCTCCGTGCCCGGGGATAAGCTGACTGCTGTCTTTGACCCCTGCCCGCCGTTTGATCGCGCTTTCTGCAATATCGCCAAGTTGACTTGCCAATGATATCGCCACGCTGACCAACGCCAGACCTGGACCAGCAAAGAAAAAGCCAACCACGGCCGCTGCAAGCCACCCAGCTGATGTGCCTGACCAGGTTTTCTTGGGGCTGATTTTCGGCCAGAACTTTGGGCCTCCGAACGCTTTGCCTGCAAAATAGCCGGCCACATCTGTCGCAATCACGACCAGCACCAGCCAAACAACCCATTCCAGTCCGCGAAATTCGCGCAACATGATCAGTCCAAAGGCCGCCAGTAGCAATCCAGCGGCATAGGCAACATATATCAAACGATCTTTTCTTAGGCTGGTTGCGCCCACAATTGCGGGTGCCAGTAACACCGGTAGAAAAAACAAAGGGGGAATAAAAGCAATGCTGAACAAGGCAAAACCAGCCAACAAACCCATCTGGAGCGGCGCAGCTGGCTTTGATGGTGCCAACATACGTGTGAGTTCCCAAATCATACCGCCGCAGACAATCGCCACCAATGCATGAAATAGAATGCCACCCAGCCATAATGCCATAAGTCCAACGACCAGCATCACAATAGCGGATAAAACCCGAGCGCCCAGATCTCCCCACTTGCCGTCAGATATCATGCAGGCACCGCACCAAAACGTCGTTTGCGCATGCCAAATGCACTCACAACCTTGCGAAATTCCTCTTCGGAAAAGTCAGGCCAAAGCGTGTCGATGAATTCATATTCAGCATAGGCCGATTGCCACAGCAGAAAGTTTGAAATACGTGCTTCGCCGCTTGTACGGATCACCAAATCTGGATCTGGCAACACATAAGTATCAAGATATTTTGGCAGCGTTTCTTCGTCGACATCTTGCGGCAAAAGATTACCGGCCTGAATATCAAAGGCCAGGCGACGGGTTGCACGCGCGACTTCGTCGCGACCGCCATAATTTAACGCGATGGTCAAATGAACGTCGTCGTTTTCCGCAGTTAACAGTTCCAGCTCGTCCATCAACGCGACAAGCTTTTCATCCAGCCGCACACGATCGCCAATAAAGCGCACCCGCACGCCTTCTTTTTTAAGGCTGCGCGTTTCTTTTCGAATGTACTGGCGAAAAAGACTCATTAATCCAGCGACTTCGGATTGCGTGCGCTTCCAGTTCTCTGTCGAAAAGCCAAATATCGTCAGATATTTGACCTCCAATGGCTTGCACGCGCGCACGATCTCTTTGACGCGTTTTGCTCCGGCATGGTGGCCAAACAAGCGTGGTCGTCCGCGGGATTGCGCCCAACGACCATTACCGTCCATGATGATGGCCACATGACGCGGCCCCTTAAGGGATGTGCTATCGGCGTCCATGCTCAGACCTCTCTGCCTTAGACCTGCATGATCTCGGCTTGCTTTGTCTCAAGCGCCTCGTCCACCTTTTTGATATAGGCATCCGTCATGTCTTGAACTTCGGATTCCCATAGCTTTTGGTCATCTTCTGACATGCCGTCGTTTTTGGCCTTTTTGATCTGGTCCATGCCATCGCGACGCAGATTGCGCACGGAAATTCGGGCGTTTTCCGCATATTGTCCGGCAACTTTTGTCAAATCCCGGCGGCGTTCTTCGTTAAGCTCGGGAATGGGCAACATGATAATGGTGCCGTTGAGCTGCGGGTTAATGCCCAGACCAGATTCGCGAATGGCTTTTTCAACTTTGCCAACCAAGCCTTTGTCCCAAACATTGATAGTCACCATGCGGGGTTCTGGCACGTTTACCGTCCCAACCTGATTGATCGGCGTCATAGACCCATAAGCGTCAACCTGCACAGGCTCTAGCATCGAGGCCGAGGCGCGCCCGGTGCGCAACGAGGCAAATTCTGTTCTAAGATTGGCCATAGCACCGTCCATTCGACGGGTCAGGTCATCGGTATCAAGCTCAAATTCTTCAGACATGGCGATTTACTCTGCTTCTGTGGGGCCGTGCCCCGGATTTATACCTAACACTAAAAGGTTTATTGAACCTTTGTATAGGTCCCTTTGCCCGCAAGAATGCCGCGGAAGCCACCGGGTTCATCTAGCGAGAAAACGATAATGGGCAAGTTGTTGTCGCGCGCCAGCGCAATCGCAGAGGCATCCATAACCCCCAACCGTTTCGCCAGCACATCGTCATAGCTCACGGTATCATAGCGAACGGCATCTTCAAATTTCACCGGATCTTTGTCATAGACACCGTCGACCTTGGTGCCTTTGAATATCGCCTCGCAGGCCATTTCATTTGCCCGCAGGGTCGCCGCAGTGTCGGTTGTGAAATATGGGTTACCTGTGCCAGCGGCAAAAATACACACCCGTTTCTTTTCAAGGTGGCGCACGGCGCGACGACGGATATATGGCTCGCAAACCTGATCCATTGGGATGGCCGAAATAACCCGCGTGAACACGCCCAGTTCCTCTAGCGCTGATTGCATTGCCAAAGCATTCATGACCGTGGCCAGCATGCCCATATAGTCTGCTGTGGTGCGTTCCATGCCTTGTGCGGATCCGGAAAGGCCGCGGAAAATATTACCGCCCCCAATGACCATACAAATTTCGACCCCAAGGTCGTGCACGGTCTTTACTTCTTCCGCGATCCGTTGAACCGTTGGCGGGTTAAGACCAAATCCTTGATCTCCCATCAACGCCTCCCCCGAAATCTTAAGCATCACACGTTTAAAAGTGGTCTCGTTTTCCGGGTTAGCGTCAGCCATGTTGCACTCCGTCCGCGCATAGATCTAAATTGCGCGCAAGATGTCGGAAAACAGCGTCAGGTTCAATGCGAGATATGACATCTTCTGCACCCTTGGCCGAAAAAACACGGAATACAGTGAATGTTTGAGATCAATAAGCTGTCCTCAGAGCAACCCGTGCTTATTGCCGGACCAACTGCGAGCGGCAAAAGCGCATTAGCGTTGGAAATTGTGGCGCGCCAAGGTGGCGTGATTGTGAACGCTGATGCATTGCAGGTCTATAACAATTGGCGCGTGCTCTCTGCACGTCCATCTGAAGAAGATGAAGCGGCAGCACCTCACCTGCTTTATGGGTACATCGACAAGACCCAAGAATATTCCGTTGGCCATTGGTTAAAAGATGTCAAACCTTTGATAAAAAAAGGGGATCGCCCAATTATCGTAGGTGGAACTGGGTTGTATTTCAAAGCGCTAACCGATGGTTTGGCAGAGATCCCCCCCACCCCGCCTGCATTACGTTCAAAGGCAAATCAAAGAGTTGCAGAGCACGGCATTGATGCTTTGCGCAGCGAACTGGATGCCCGGACGCTTGAACGCATTGATGTGCTTAATCCGATGCGTGTCCAACGCGCTTGGGAAGTTCAAACAGCCACCGGGCGCCCCTTGTGGCAATGGCAAGATGAAACGCCTGCCCCCATTTTACCGCTCGGCGATTGTATGCCCATTTTGTTTGATGTTGATAAAGACTGGCTAAATGCCCGTATTTCCAAACGATTTGACATGATGTTGCAAAAAGGTGCCCTTGCAGAGGCGCAAGCAAACCTGCCAAATTGGGATCCAAGCTTGCCCTCTTCCAAAGCCATTGGTGCCCCAGAACTGATCGCCCACTTACAGGGAGATCTGACTTTGGACAAAGCCAGAGACCTTTCAAACATCGCAACCCGTCAATACGCAAAACGGCAACGCACTTGGTTTCGATCAAAGATGGCAGCATGGACTAAATATTCACCCGCATGAACTTGCCATTCCTTGCTTCAATCGACTTTTAATGTCTTATTATGATAAGTATCAGAGCTTTTCCTTCTCTGATCTGGACATTGACTAGAACGCAGCTTACGGAGCACAAGCCTTTTGCCAAAAGACATGTTTTCCCAAGACGCGGTGCGAGTTTGCACCTTTGCACAATTGATGCAGGCTGAAAGTTGGACATTAGAACTTGTTCACAAGCAGCCCACCAACCTGCTGCTTTGGACAACCCGTGGTCAAGGTGTTGTGAATCTACACGGTGTGCGGCGTGGCTTCAGCACCCATAACGCGTTATTTGTTCCTGCAAGTCATTTGTGGGCCATTGAAATTGGCCGCCAGACTTTGGGGCAAGCAGTATTCATTCCTTCAACAGCCTCTGGTGCTTTCCCCGAACAATGCCACCTTTTACGTGTGCAAGACGGGCTTATTCAAAGCGAATTGACCGGACTAATCGAAGACATGCGCCGCGAATTGACGCAAAACAGGCCCTACGTTGAAGAAGCAACAGCGGCCCATGCCCATCTACTTGCCATTTGGTTGCGCCGCCAAATTCAAAGCGCCCAGCCACAAAAAAAGCAGAAAGCAGCAATGCGGCTTGTGCGTCGCTATTGTGATTTGCTTGCCCAGAGTTTTGAAACGGGTCAGCCCATGGGCGCTTATGCCAAAGCCTTGGAAGTGACCCCAACGCATTTGACGCGCGTGTGCCGTGAAACGGCTGGCATGACCGCCGCAGAATTACTGGTTCAGTGCACTTTGCATGCGGCGCGCGAGAAATTGGTCAACGAAACAAGTTCATTCAAAAAAATATCTGAATCTCTTGGGTTTGGCAGCGCCCCGTATTTTACGCGTTTTATCTTGCAGCACTGTGGCGCAACACCAAGCGATCTGCGTAAAAAGGCCCGAAAGACACCGCTATAGCTAGCTGCCCCAAATGATTTTAACGTAATTTTGGGTTTCTTTATACGGCGGCACGCCACCGTATTTCTGCACGGCTTCTGGCCCAGCATTATAAGCGGCCAATGCCAATCGCCACGATCGGAAACGATTATATTGCTGTGACAAATATTTGGCGCCACCTTCAAGATTTTCTTGCGGGTCATGCGCATTAACGCCAAGCAATGCAGCGGTGCCAGGCATAAGTTGCGCCAATCCAAGCGCCCCCTTATGTGAGCGCGCATTGGCTTTCCAGCCGCTTTCCTGCTGGACCAAGCGCAAGAAAAGATCCACCGGTACGTCGTATTTCAGAGCCGCATTGCGCGCCAAATCCAAATATGGTCCGCGATACTTACCGTTAAATGGCTTTGTGCCCCATTTGGTCGGCGTAATCACGGGTTGGGGCTTTAGGCGTACGGCGTTGTTATATTGCTGTGAGGCGCGTGTATCCAATACATTCAACTGGCTTTTAAACAATGCGATCCGTGATTTTCCACCAACCAAATCCTTTGCGGACAGCGGATGGCCAAGCAGTAATGCGCCAACCAAACCTATGGTAAAACGTGTCAACATTGTTCCTGCCCCACTTGCAAACCTGCGTGCAATTTCGCTCAATATAGCGCCTGTTAACAAATTTTGAAGACTTTGCCAAAATCCTACATAGATGGAAGGCAAGTTTCTGCTGGCATTCCGTTGTCTGTGGTGGTGTAAGCTTTGCCAAAGCGAAAAACAGATTCAGGGGGTTGGCGACATGGCCGGATCACTTAACAAAGTAATGCTGATTGGCAATTTGGGCCGCGACCCAGAAGTTCGCAGTTTCCAAAATGGCGGCAAAGTTTGCAATCTGCGGATTGCTACGTCTGAAAATTGGAAAGATCGCAACACTGGCGAACGCCGCGAAAAGACCGAATGGCATTCTGTTGCCGTCTTTAGCGAAGGCTTGGTGCGCGTTTGCGAGCAATACCTACGCAAAGGCTCTAAGGTCTATATCGAAGGCCAACTGCAAACCCGCAAATGGCAAGATCAATCCGGTCAGGATCGCTATTCAACCGAAATCGTTTTGCAGGGTTTTGGCAGCACGCTCACAATGCTCGACGGCCGTGGCGAAGGTGGCGGCGGCGGCGGTGGAGGCTCTCAGGGCGGCGGATTTGGCGGAGACCAATCTGGCGGTCAAGGCGGCGGTTATGACAGCGGCCAACAAGGCAACTATGGTGGAGGGCAGCAAAGTGCACCTTCACGCGATCTGGATGACGAGATCCCCTTCTAATTACAGTCCGGTATTAGCATCTAAGAAAAGCCACCGATTTTGCGGTGGCTTTTTTGTGCCTACACAAATTGTCCTTATGGGTTGATTCGAGCTCACTTCTTTTCTTGCGATGATCCAAACCGTGCCCAAATTTGCACTTTACAAACAATGATGACGTTCTTAGTGGGGTTGTTTCCTAACCGGCAACAAACTCAGCTTAGAATAAGATTTTTGCATTTTTTTCAGCCGCAATTTCGACACATTTTTTGCACTACGCAACGAAAGTCGATATATTCCCCCTTATAATAGAACCTTACGATTTCAATAAATCCGTAAGTCGATCTGTTGGCAGCTTGCCAATAGTTTTCGTTCGCCAATGATCGCGATGCACCCGTAGCGCGACTAGCCAGTTTATCAGTTTAGGAATATTGCCATGCCCCCGATCGATGAAATCAAAGTTGGAACTGCGTTTGATGATCTGCTGATCACTTATGAAGGCAACGACGAAATTCATGGTCTTGATGGCAACGATACCCTGATTGGCAACGCCGGCAACGACACGCTTTTTGGGGATGATGGCGACGACGCCCTGTTTGGTGGCGATGGCTACGACGAATTGAAGGGTGGCGAAGGCAACGACGAGCTGAAAGGCGAAGGTGCCTCAGATATTCTGATTGGCGACAGCGGTGATGACACTTTGCGCGGCGGCAACGGCGATGACTACCTGTTTGGCGGCAGTGACAATGACTGGCTTTTCGGCGACTTGCACAATGACTATCTTGCCGGGGATGCTGGCAATGACACGCTCTTAGGGGGCCGCGGCAATGACACGTTATTCGGCGGAGATGACAATGACTTACTTGACGGTGGGCGTGGTCAGGACGAGCTAAAGGGCGAAGCGGGCAACGACAAGTTGCACGGTCAAGGCGGCGCTGACATTTTGCTTGGCCATGAAGGCAATGACACGCTTTTGGGCGGTGCCCATGATGACCATCTTGAAGGCGGCGCAGACGATGACCGTCTTGACGGCGGCAAAGGCGACGACGTGTCGGATGGCGGCGCTGGTAACGACAATCTTGTCGATAAATGGGGCGCTGACACGCTGATCGGCGGCACCGGCGAAGATTCGTTTCATTTCCGGAAATTCAGCGGCACTGACAATATCGTCGAAGATTTTGATGCCATTGACGATAGCATCCATATGAAAAAGATGGGCCAAATTGTTGCGACACAAGTTGGAACAGATGTCCTGCTGGAAGCAGCCAGTGGCGCGAATGTTTTGCTTGAGAATGTGACCGCAAGCGATCTGAAACTTGGTTCAAACTTTTTTGCTGACGATTTGATATTTGTCTAAGCAAAAATGAGAAGCGCATAAATACCGAGTACCTTTGGTGCTCGGTATTTTTTATTTGTATCAGTGTCTTTGCTTCAAAGCATCGCTAAGCACATCATGCACAACAGACTTTGGCACGTCAGAAGTCACAAACGCTGCGCCGATGCTCTTGGCCAGAATAAACCGCAACTGACCATCGACGACTTTCTTGTCTTGGGCCATGAGCTCCAGCAATCCGTCTGCGTCCGGCAATGCACCTTCAATATCCGCCAGGTCAGTTTTCATATTCATAGCCTTGAGATGCGCCCGCACTCGGCTTGGGTCTTCTTGAGCGCAGAGGCCCAGACGCGAGGACACTTCAAAAGCCAACGCACATCCGATCGCCACACCCTCGCCGTGCAACAGCCGATCACCATATCCAGTGGCGGCTTCGAGCGCATGACAAAACGTATGCCCCAGATTCAACAAAGCACGATCACCCTGCTCTGTTTCATCGCGCATCACGATATCAGCTTTCATTTCACAAGACCGTTTCACCGCAGCAATACGCGCGGTCTGATCACCAGCGGCTAATTTTGGCCCCTGCACTTCCAGCCAATCAAAAAAGTCGGAATCACCCAACATGCCGTATTTGACGACTTCGCCGTAGCCAGACAGAAAATCGCGTGGCGTCATGGTGCCCAACACTTCTATGTCTGCGAGAACCAGGGTGGGTTGGTGAAACGCACCAATCAGATTTTTGCCCTGAGGCGCATTGATGCCGGTTTTGCCACCAACAGAGCTATCCACTTGCGCCAATAACGACGTTGGAATTTGCACGAAACCCACGCCGCGACGCAACGAAGCTGCTGCAAATCCTGTCAAATCGCCAATGACACCCCCGCCAAAAGCGATGACCAAATCTTGGCGCTCAACTTTCTGAGACAATAGCCATTCCACCGTTTGCTCAAAATAGGTCCAGCTCTTTGTGCTTTCTCCGGGGGGCAGGATCAACGCTTCTGATTCGATACCGCCTGCGGCCAGTCCAGCCTGCAAAGTTGCCAAATGCAAACGTGCCACGTTTTCCTCTGTGACAATCATCATGCGTTTGCGACCGCTTATTTGCCCAATTAGCTTACCGGCCTGTGATAACAATCCTGGTCCGATGTGAATATCATAGGCGCGATCGCCCAAACCAACATGAACGGTTTCCATATTAAGTCTCCAACACATCTGGACGTGATTTCAACGCCTCAAGAACGCGATCCGCCATATTTTCAATTGAATAAGCCGTCAGCGACTTTACGGACAAATCCGCTTTGGCATAAATTGGCACTCTTTGCTCATAAATCTCTCGCAAAGTGGCCTTGGGATTAGGCGTGTGTAACAACGGGCGCGTGTCTTTATGGCGTACCCGTTGCCACAAGAGCTCTAGATCCGCATCCAACCAAACTGAAATACCTTTTTCAGTGATCATCGCGCGATTGCCTTCAGCCAAGAATGCGCCCCCACCGGTGGATAAAATGCCGCGCTCTTCGTCTAGCAATCTGTCGATCACCTGGCTTTCTTTTTGCCGAAAAAACGTTTCACCGTCTCGGTCAAAAATTTCTGCAATCGACAAATTTGCGGCTTTTACAATTTCAGCGTCCGAATCCAGGAACGGCACGTTCAACTTTGCTGCTAATGCCCGCCCAACAGCGGTTTTGCCAGCCCCCATCATGCCAACCATTACAACTGTCTTTTTAAGTTTCATGCCTACGCGATGCCTCAACTTAGGGGTTTTTGGACACCATCCCGGCCAAAATCCGCCTTTTCGCATTGAATGACGTGATATTGCCGAAAAGGCCAGTTATAAGTTGGAAAAAAGAGCAGACAAAAACTGGGGAAGCGCATGGGCAAGCTCATAAGAGCACTGTTTTTCCTAATAGTTCTCATGGCCATTGGGCTTGTGGGCTATGCATATTTGGGACCGATTTTTGGCGCAGATTTTTCTGCACCACAGCAAGAGATTCGCCTTTCGGTACCGTTGGATGCAAATTAACGTCTCTAAATGGGTTGCGGTTTGCGCCGCAGCTCTTTTTGCACCCTCAGTGCAGGCACAATCAACCGAACCCTTGTCGGCCATTGATTGGTTGAACAAAGTGCCAACGGTGACCCTCGAAATAGAACCCGAAGCGCCTGTCGCTGCTGGTGGCAATACCCCTAAAGTGTCGGTGTCGGCTCTGGGGACCGAGGGACGCGATGCTGTGGGACTTTTATCCAGTGCGGTCACTGGTTTACCCAGCTCGCTCTGGCAAGAAAGTCGTGGGCAAGTGCTGGCCGATTTGATTGCAATTCAACCGCAGCAATCATTGCCCGCAATGCAGGCGCTTTTGTACACTTTGCTTTTGGCAGAGGCGAACCCCCCGGTAGATTCAGATGGCAATGATACTTTGCTGTTGGCACGCATCGACAAGCTCGTGCGGCTTGGTGCCTTGGAACAAGCCAACGCGCTGCTCGACCGGAGCGGCGCTGATACGCCAGATCTATTTGAAAGACGCTTTGATGTAACATTGCTGATAGGGGAAGAAGACAGCGCTTGTGAAACCTTATCTCAGGCAGCCCACCTTGCCCCCAGTTACGCCGCACGGGTTTTCTGCGCTGCTCGGTCCGGTGACTGGAATACAGCCGCCGTTACCCTGAATTCAGCAAATTTCCTGGGTCTTTTGACCGAAGAAGAAGATGCGCTTTTGTTGCGGTTCCTTGATCCAGAATTGTTTGCAGAAGACCCCATATTGGTCACACCGTCATCTCCTGATCCATTGAAATTTCGCCTGTACGAAGCCATAGGCGAACCACAGCCAACGACGACACTTCCTCTGCAATATGCCCATTCAGATTTGCGCGATACAGCGGGTTGGAAAGCACAACTCGAAGCCGCAGAACGATTGGCCCGCGTTGGGGCTTTGCCCGAGAACCGGTTGCTGGGCATCTATGCTGCGGGCAAACCAGCCGCCAGTGGCATGATTTGGGATCGTGTCGACGCGTTGCAGAAATTTGATACAGCGATAGCAACTGGGGATGCTGCAAAAGTGTCGGTGCGCCTGCCCTCAGCTTGGGCCGCAATGCAAGCATCTCGGCTCGAGGTTCCTTTTGCGCGGCTTTATGCAGAGCCGCTTATGACAATGTCGCTCAGCGGTGTTTCCCAAACATTGGCACGCAAGATCACCCTGTTGTCCCCAGCCTACGAGTTGGCTGCCAAGCGCGGCCCCCGCGATTATTTGGCAGGTCTTGCATTGGGGCTCCCTCCACGACGAGGTCAGGACACAACCAGCCAAGCGATTTCAGACGCCTTTCACGGCGCAGGCGTCCCACAATCCCTGTCCAACAGTCTTGCGCGCGGCCATTTGGGCGAAGTGATATTGCAGGCAATGACGCTGTTTTCACAGGGTGCCGCAGGTGACTTGCCGGCCCTGACGAGTGCGCTTGCAACCTTTCGGGCAGTTGGTCTTGATGACACCGCGCGCCAAGCAGCATTGCAAATACTCTTGCTCGAACGAGGCTTTTAATGAGTGATCTGCAATGGATATCTACGTTTTTAGATGCCCAGTCTGCTGAATTGGGGGCTGCCAATAACACTCAATTGGCCTATGCGCGCGATTTGAAGGATTTCGCGGCGTGGATATCACATAGGAATCTGAGTTTTCAACAGGTTGAGCGAGATACCATCGAGGACTACCTGATTTCATGCGACGCACAAGGGCTCGCGAAATCAACACGCGCGCGTCGCTTGTCAGCAATCAAACAGCTTTATCGCTTTGCGTTTGACGAGGGGTGGCGGGACATTAACCCAGCCATCCAGATCAAAGGTCCTGGTCAAGATAAACGCCTGCCAAAGACGCTCGAGGTTGCCGAGGTTGATGAATTGTTAAAGGCCGCAAGGGACTCTGGTCGCAACAAACTGGATCGTGCGCGCAATAAATGCTTGATGGAGCTGTTATACGCCACAGGTATGCGCGTCACAGAACTTGTTTCATTGCCCACAAGTTCTGCCCGCGGTAATCCCAGCATGCTGCTGGTGCTGGGTAAAGGTGGTAAAGAACGCATGGTGCCATTGTCCCCTGGTGCGCGCGACGCCCTCGCCCACTGGTTGGAATTGCGGGACGCTGCCGAAGAAAAAAACAAACGAAACGGCAAGCCCAATTCGACCTATCTATTCCCAAGTCGCGGCAAGTTGGGGCACCTGACGCGCCACAGGTTCTATGTATTGATCAAAGAGTTCGCCGTAGCTGGCGGCATTGATCCCGCCAAAGTCACGCCGCATACATTGCGACACGCCTTTGCCACCCATCTATTGGCAAACGGCGCAGACTTACGTGCCATTCAAACGCTCTTGGGGCACGCAGACATCGCGACAACTGAAATCTACACTCATGTGTTAGATGAACGCCTGAAAGAACTCGTGTTAGAGCACCATCCGCTTTCAAAAGAGTGACCCAATTGCGCTGTATTAGGCGCTGGACGTACGGCGCAGCGTCTCTGGCAATACGCTTTCAGAGGGCCAGTATCCGTCGATCAGCGCCCTATGATATCCCTGCACAAGCCCTGTCTGCTCCATCGCGGATTTTGCCGCCAAAGCATCATAAGTGAGGTCGTGAAACCCGATCTCACCCGCGTGTAGCGTCACATAATGGGTGGCGGATTTTCCATTGTTTGCAGGCATGCCGATGACCCCCGCATTCACCCACATCACCCCGTCGACCTTTCGCTGGAAGGGTATCCCAGAGTGACCTGCAACAACCATGTCAACGGGTCCTACATGGTGTCGCAACAATGCTAACTCCTCGCGAAACACATCCGCCGGAGACACCGACCAAATAAAGCGGCTGACATCTGAAACGCCTCCATGGATCACCGCAATTTTCTTACCAAAATGCTGAAATACAACAATATCTGGCAAAGCGGCCATCCAGTTTCTATCTTTATAGGTGACACGGGAATTTGCATGCGAAAACCATCCGGCTGACAGCAAATCACAGGTACTGCCCTCGTCAAACCCACAGCCACAATCCAAAGCGTTTTGCGCCAATTGCTGCTCGCAATTTCCAGCGACCACAGCACACCCAATGTCCTTGATCTGCGCTACGGTTTCACAAGGGTCAGCACAATAGGCCACAAGGTCGCCGGTACAAATCATATGACTTGGCAGAATATTTAGGCGCTGCGCGTCTTTGATCAACGCCTCTGTGGCCTGAAGGTTTGAATAAGGCCCACCAAAAAGCAGGACATCATCAGATATGCACCCCAGGTCTTGCACCATCATGTGTTGTTTTCCTTGAATGAAAGTCCAACGCAGCCCATAACGCCATCAGTTAAGAGGATTTTTCGAGCGATGGAAGTCACAACTCCGACACTGGACACTGCATTTTGGGTTACAGCCGGCGCTATTGCGGTGCTGTTGATGCTGTCCGCCTTCTTTTCAGGCAGCGAAACAGCACTGACCGCAGCCTCGCGCGGCAAATTGCGCAGCCAGGCCGGCAAAGGCAACAAAGGCGCGAAGCGGGCCTTAAACGTCACCGAAGACAACGAACGTCTGATTGGCTCGGTGTTACTCGGCAACAATCTCGTCAACATCCTTGCAACCTCTTTGGCCACGGCGATGTTTACCCAAGCTTTTGGGGAATCTGGTGTTGCCCTCGCCACCTTGGTCATGACTCTCTTAGTTTTGATTTTTGCCGAGGTCTTGCCAAAAACCTACGCTATCACGGCACCTGAAACCGCGGCAGCACGCGTTGCTGGCGTTATCCAGGTGATTGTACTGGTTTTTGCGCCGGTTGTGGCCGCCGTCCGCGTCCTGGTACGGTTGGTGCTGCGCATTTTTGGGGTGCGCATTGATCCTGACAGCCAAATTTTGGCCGTACGCGAAGAAATCGCCGGGGCCATTCAATTGGGTCACAGCGAAGGTATCGTTGAAAAAGAAGACCGTGACCGGATTCTTGGCGCACTTGATCTAAGTGACCGTACAGTCGAAGAAATCATGTTGCATCGCTCAGGTATTGAAATGATCAACGCTGATGAAGATCCAGCAGATATTCTTGCGCAGTGCCTAGAGAGCAACTACACGCGTTTGCCTATATTCAAGGATGACCCTGAAAACATTATTGGGGTGGTTCACGCCAAAGATTTTCTGCGCGCCATGCACGCCAAATTGGCAGGCAACGATGGCGATACCGCTGACCTTGGCAAATTTAACCTTTCTGACGTAGCCAAAAAACCTTACTTCATCCCCGAAACCACCGCGCTTGACGAACAAATGCGCCAGTTTTTGCGCCGTCGCAGCCACTTTGCCTTGGTTGTAGATGAATACGGAGCCTTGCGTGGTCTGATCACACTCGAAGATATTCTTGAAGAAATTGTGGGGGAAATCACCGATGAATTTGATCCCGCCGCGGAACACCCTATTCGCAACAGTGAAGACGGGCAGTTTCTGATTGATGGCGCGATGACAATTCGTGACCTCAATCGTGCAAGTGATTGGAATTTGCCTGACGACGAAGCCAATACAGTTGCAGGATTGGTGATACACGAAGCCCAAACCATCCCCGTTGTTGGGCAAGTATTTGCCTTTCATGGATTTCGATTTGAGGTCATGGCCCGCAAAGACAACCGTATTACAAAACTGAAATTGCGGCCTCTGGAACCGAATGCGTCTAAAGGCGGTTAACCCAAACAAAAAATCTAAGATCGACCTGATCGCCAACCAGATTTGAATACCCAACCGCGCCAAAGTCAGAGCGTTTTACGCTGCCCATAATTTCCAAAACGAGCTGCGAATTGTCTTTTGGTGACGAAGGTTGGCGTAAAATGCGGGCCTGAAGCGTTACGGGTCTTGTGACACCACGCAGGGTCAGATCGCCTTCAACCTCAACCCCATGCCCCAAACGTCGCACCGAGTTGCTTTGAAATTCAGCGACTGGAAAGTCCTGAGCATTCAAAACCTCGCGGCTTTTCATGCCTGAAGTGGCGACAATATCGCCCGCGCGCGCATTGCGAACATCAAGCTGGACACGAACAGAAGACTTATGCACGTTCTGCAGATCCAGAAAAACTTCGGCGTCGGTGATTGGGAAAAACCCTTTGCCAGTTTGCTCACCAAACCAAAACGTGAAGCCAACACGAGACGAGTCTTTATCCAACTCATATCGTACAGCTGCGGCATCAGCGGAAGCTGCCAACATCAAGGCAATGCATACCAGCACAATTCTAACCATACGCAACCATAGCACAATTTCAGTGGTTTACGTAGTCAACTCTTCAAATTTTAGTGAAATATGTGTGATCTAACATGCATTTAGACAAACTTGACGCGCGAACCTCGCTGACAGCAATGGCCGCGCAGCAGGATAGCTCCTCTCGATCGGCAGACCTTTGAGCGCTGGGAAAATCTTAAAAAGCTCTTCGCATTGCAGCTTGCTTAAGTGATTTCTGCACACATGATCTGGCTGCAAGCTGGCAACCCAGGTCTGATTCACGCGCATAATTTCGTGCTGATCAAAAACCAGTGCAACAAAACCAACATGCTCGTGAACTTCTTCAAACCCATCCAGATGCAACAGGTCGCCTGCCCGCACCAAAACTTCGCTTGCCCCAAAGCTTTCTGATACCTGCGTACCGGTGACCAATAAGCGCTGACTTCCAGTCACACAAAGATCAGAATCTGGCTTCCCTTCGGAAATCGCCCCGGCTGAAATTTCTACCAGACTTGGCATCGCTGCATGATCCAATTGGTGGGTGCACCAGCGGACAGTTTGAAAACCATTGTCACGCGTTAATACTTTGTCACCTTTTGCGATCACCGAAGCCGGTCGAGGTCCGCTTGGAGTGATCACTGTGCCATTTGCGCTAATACATCCAATACCGCGCGCATGCTCCGAGCTGGCGCTTGTCACCCTTTCAATTGGGTCAATTTGAAAACTTGTCGGGCGGATAACCTGCGCCTTCTTGGCTGTGGCAAGACCAGGAACAACCGCACGCGGCGGATGCTCAAGGCGAATATCGGAAAAAATGTTGTCGCCCCGCATGGGACGGCTCTCAAGCGCCGTGGAGCGGCGCTGACGGATACGTACTCTCATTTACAAGCCTACTTCTGCTCGATGTGCCTGCTTCTGCGGGCGTCTTTGCTGGCGTTTAGGCCTAGACTTGGAACAAGGCTGGAATGGGGCAGAAAAACGATTAGTTTTGGCACGCTAACCCAATCGTTAGTTCATCGAGCCATCAAAACAAATTTGCGTTTTGACGGCTAAGGCAGCTCATTTTTCAATCAAACGCATCAAATCCGAGAATACGGCGTTTTTTCGTCAGCGCGCAAAAATTTCGCCGCAATCGCTCCACAGAGACAACGTAATCGCTGCCCATAAAAGCACCCAAGAATTAACGAATCTATGCATCGACACAGTATTTAAAAAAAGATCGGACAAGGCATGCCTTCAGAGCAAACACTGAGCTGGGCAGACGCAGGCGCAAATGGCTCTTTCACCGTCGGGAGTGGCGCGACGTCGACCGGCGTAACGGTCGCGACATCAACAAATGCTGGTGGGCAAACCGCAAGTGTCAGCGCGCAAGGAACCCCTACTGCAAACGCGCTTTGGGTCGACAATTTGAACGAGGCTGTCACGACAACACTCACGTTTGACACCCCGGTCGAAAACCTGTCGTTCGAGCTCTTTGACGTTGATCAAAATGGTGTTTTGACGGACGAGCGCGTTACAATCCTCGCAACAGACGCCGAAGGCAACATCTATCCGATTACGTATGGTGACCTAGACGCGCTCCATACGGTGACGGACGGACAGTTGGACGCGGACGGGCAAGGCAGTGCTGCAACTGACACGACTGGCGCGGCGGACACGGTTTCTGTGTCCATCGCCGGCCCTATTACACAGCTTGAAATTGTCTTTGATCATGGGGAAAGCGCGGCACAAACCGGAAAACTCGGCCTAAGTGATATCGCCTTTTCAAATGCACCCGATGGCATTGTCGAGGGAAGCGCTGCAGCAAATTTGATTGACATAGACTATCTAGACGACCCGGAAGGTGATCGCGTTACCACCGGCGATGACTCCATCTTAGCCGGTGACGGAAACGACACCGTCTATGGCAACCTTGGGAATGACAGCATCGATGGCGGTCAAGGCGACGATTTCTTGATCGGCGATCAAGGGGATGACACTCTGGTTGGAGGGGCCGGCAACGATTCAATGATTGGCGGCGAAGGCGACGATCTGTTTTTGGGGGGCGACGGCAACGACACTGTCGAAACCAGCGCGGGCAACGACGTCTTTTATGGCGGGGCTGGCGATGATCGGGTTAATGGCGACCTTGGCAATGACGAATTGTTTGGCGGCACCGGCAACGACTTTCTGCGCGGCAGCTATGGCAACGACACCATCCACTCTGGCGGTGCAGGCGAAGGCGATGACTACCTTTGGGGCGGCTACGGCGACGACCTATTTGTAATCCAAAACCAATTTGGCAACGATACCATCGCCGCAGAGAACATTGATGAAACCCTTGGCGACACGATGGACCTTTCGGCGGTGACCGATGCGATACGCGTCGACCTTACCGACAGCGCCACCGGGGCCGGAACGGTCAGCGACGGCACAAGCACGCTTGAATTTGAAGCCGTAGAAAACATCAAACTGTCCTCTGGTCAGGACACAATTGTTTTGGCCGACGGTTCAGGAAAAGATGCGGTAACTGATTTTCAGGCCCCCGTCGACAATGGCGACGGAACCTTCTCTGGACAAGATCAGCTTGATGTCACGGGCATGACAAACGACGCTGGTGCCACACAAGTCACAACGCAGGATGTAACGGTTTCAGCCGACACAGACGGAAACGCTGTTCTGACATTTCCAGGTGGTGAAGCGATCACTTTAATTGGGGTAACAGCTGACACATTTGACACCCCTGCTGCGCTAGAAGCGATTGGTATTCCGGCCGCGCCAGATGGGTATTTCAACGGAACCGATGGCGATGACGTTATCAACGTTGGTGATATCGACGCAGACGGCGACCGTATCGATGGCAACGATGCCACCCTGCCCGGCATGACCGGCGATGACGATCAAATTCTTGCTGGGGCTGGCGACGATCTTGTCTTTTCTGGCGCGGGCAACGATTCATTTGAAGGTGGGTCCGGCAATGACACGATCTATGCCTCTGTTGGCGACGACACACTTGTCGGCGGCAGCGGGTCAGATTCCTTGATGGGCGAAGACGGTGATGATGTGTTTGAGTCAGGTGCCGGTGCCGACTATATGGACGGCGGCGCTGGCCGAGACATCTTTAGAAATGTCAGTGACGGCGACACGATCCTTGGCGGAGAATCTGGCGATGATGTCGACACTTTGGACCTAACCGGCCTTGGACCGCTCCGCGTTATACGCGACCCATATGATGCCGAGGCTGGCCAAGTTGAACTGCTGGATACAGACGGCAACGTCACGGGAACGGTAACCTATGAAGGTATCGAAACGATTGTACCGTGTTTCACACCAGGCAGCCAAATCGCCACGGAACTGGGCTTGAAAAACGTCGAAGATATCGAAGTCGGCGATCGCATAATCACGCGCGACCATGGATCACAACCGGTCCGCTGGGTTGGCCGACGCGATCTCACAAAACCAGAACTAATCAAATCGCCGTTCTTGCGGCCAATTCTGATACAAGCAGGTGCACTTGGAGCTGACCTTCCACATAAGGATATGTTGGTAAGTCCAAATCACCGCATTCTTATTTCCGATCAAAAAGCGCAGATGCTGCTTGGTGACTCAGAAGTTTTGGTGGCAGCCAAACACTTGGTTGGATCCGAAGGCATTACCCGTGCAGATGTGAGCGAAATCAGCTACATACATCTGCTGTGTGATCGGCATGAAATTTTGTGGTCTGACGGGATTTGGAGTGAAAGCTTTCAACCTGGTCAGCACGCGATGGCGGGTCTCAATGCGCCCCAACGCTCTGAGATCTACACTCTTTTTCCTGAACTCAAAAATGCACCTGCAACGATTTTTCAAACGGCTCGCACAGTTGCACGTCGACACGAAGCAACGCTATTTCACAAATAGTCAGTGAAAAACCCAATAAAAAAGGCGGTCCAAAAGACCGCCTTTTTCAATGGTACCCAAGGCCGGACTCGAACCGGCACGTCCGCTAGGACGGGGGATTTTGAATCCCCTGCGTCTACCATTCCGCCACTTGGGCAACTGCGAGTGATCTAACCAAAGCGCTCGGCAAGGTCCAGAGGCAAAACGCAAGATTTTCATAAAAATTCATTTTTTCCAAACAACCAGGCAAGCAAGCCCGCTTTGACAAGATACTCTGGATTTTGTTTCGCCAATGCTTCTACAGAAACAGCGGAAAATCTCATACCGGCAATTTCCGAACCCGCAAATTCGCACGAATTCCACATGCAACATTAAGAAGCAAGATAATCTGTTTTAAAACAATGGATTAATTGACAAAACGTATTTATCACCTAACTTAAATCATTAAATGAATTAAGCACTGAAATATATTGTTAATAAAATAAAAATAGCACAAGCTAATCTAAATAATTCTTCACCCCCAACCCGGCGGCCTCCTGCACATAAAATCCACAACCCAACTGATACAATTGGGCCCCACTTAAATTTGACTTGCACTCACGCGCCAAACCGATCAGGCGTTTCCAAAAAGGTTAAAACCATGATCAAACGCTTATACGATTGGACAATGCGACTGGCGGATCACCCCAAAGCTCTTTGGGCATTGGCCATTATCAGCTTTGTGGAAAGTTCCTTTTTTCCGATCCCACCAGATATTCTAATGATCCCGCTTATCCTTGCCGCACCGCATCGGGCCTGGCTAATTGCCAGCGTTGCGATGGTGTCATCGGTGCTTGGTGGCATGTTGGGATATGCCATTGGGTCATTGGCGTTTGAACAAATTGGTCAGCCCATCTTGGAATCGCTTGGCAAAGGAGACGCCATTGCCGAATTCAATACGCGCTTTAACGATTTTGGGTTCTGGGCCGTATTGGGCGCGGGCATTACGCCTTTCCCTTATAAAGTCATCACCATCATGTCTGGCTGGACAGGGATGCCAATTGCGACCTTTGTCGCCACATCTGTCTTGGCACGCGGGCTTCGCTTTTTTATCGTCGCGGCGCTTCTTTGGAAGTTCGGTGCACCGATCCGTACATTTATCGAAAAGCGCCTGGGTTTGGTCTTTACGCTTTTCCTCATCCTCCTGTTCGGAGGTTTCTTGGTTGTTAGGTATCTTTGATATGCCCCACAAAACCCAAACGCTGCTTTTGACGCTCGCCTCTACGGCCATGATCCTGTCGGCTTGGGGGTTTCAATACCTTGGCTATCCCCCGTGCAAAATGTGCTACTGGCAACGCTATCCGCACATCGCGGCCATTGCGATTGGCGCGCTAGCCTATACGCTTAAATTGCGCGTGTTCCACTGGCTTGGTGCAGCGGCCATGCTGGTCACCGGTGGCATTGGTATTTTCCATTCCGGTGTTGAACGCGGGCTTTGGGAAGGGCCGTCAACCTGCACTTCTGGTGATATTTCAAAACTGAATTCAAGCGAGCTGTTTGATCAGATCATGAATGCACCTTTGGTGCGCTGTGATGAAATCGCTTGGCAAATGCTTGGGTTTACCATGGCAAACCTCAATGCGATCTTCTCGCTTATCTTTGCCGTTTTCTGGCTACGTCTGGCATTGGCACGCAACTAGCTTTTCTTGCGCGTTGCCAACAACAAATTGGTTTCACTGGTAGTGACCCCTTCTAAGCGCCGGATTTGCGCGAGTACTTTGTCCAGCGCCTCAAGCGTTTCGGTCCCCAATTCAACGATCAGATCCCAGCGACCGTTTGTCGAGTGCACGGCCCGCACCGCAGGCATTCCGTTGAGCTGACGCACAATCCGCTCGGCCCCGCGCCCTTCGATGCCAATCAACATCAGGCCGCGCACCGGATCACTTTGCACGTCTTCCTTTAAGACCACCGAAAAGCCCACAATGTCGCCACGCTGCTTCAGTCGATCAATGCGCGCGCGCACCGTTGCCCTAGAAACCTTTAGCCCCAACGCTAGGTCCGACAAAGAAGCCCGCGCATCATGGCGCAACTCAGAGATAAGCTTACGGTCGATATCATCCATAATGGAAGTATTTACCTTCATTTTGAAACATCATGGATCATTTTGAACAATTTGATGACTAAAACTCAACCCAAATCGGCAACATACTTTGAAAAATCATCAAACTGAGTGACCAAAATGACACCCAAAACATGCATATTAATTGGCGCACCGGTCGATTCCGGCAAAATGCGAGACGGATGCTTGATGGGGCCTGATTCCTATCGTACCGCGGGCCTTGCGCAAAGCCTTGGCGAGCTCGGACATACCGTAATCGACGACGGGAACTTGGCGGCCAGAAAAGTTGATGCTGTTGCCACATCGGCCAAAGTACACAACTTGGCCGAAACCATTGGCTGGACAGAATCCATTGCCGACGCCGCGGAAAACGCCATGGATCGCGGCTTTCCAATCTTTCTTGGGGGTGACCACAGCCTTTCAGCCGGCTCTGTTTTGGGTGTAAATCGATATGCAAACACACAGAACCGACCACAATTTGTTTTGTGGCTAGATGCACACAGCGATTATCACACGCCGCAAACCACAGACACCGGCAATCTACACGGCACACCCGTGGCCTATTTTACGGGCCGTGACGGGTTTGATGGGTTCCCGGCACTTGATAACCCGGTGCCACAGGGAAACGTGTGTATCATCGGTTTGCGGTCGGTTGACTTGGCCGAGCGCACTGCATTGCAGGCCAGCGCAATTCACAGCCATGATATGCGCGAAATTGACGAAGGCGGCATTGCCAAACCGCTTGCCGCGTTCCTGAAAAAAGTGGCTGCTGTGAACGGTATGTTGCATGTCTCGCTTGATGTTGACTTTCTTGACCCCTCTTTTGCGCCAGCCGTTGGCACCACAGTTCCAGGCGGCGCAACGGTGCGCGAGGCGCACCTAGTCATGGAAATGCTACATGATTCAAATCTGATGACATCGCTTGATCTGGTTGAATTGAACCCATTCCTAGATGAACGTGGCCGCACCGCCAAGATGATGGTTGATCTTGCGGCCTCGTCGCTTGGCCGTCGCATCTTTGACCGACCCACCCGGAGCTACTGATGAAATCCATGCAAGCCCCACAAGCGGTTGTTATGATCCGTCCACACCATTTCTGTTCTAATCCAGAAACCCGTGACGACAACGCATTTCAAACACTCAGCAATCGCAGCGTCGATGCCACATCCGAGGCCGCCTTAGCGGAATTTGACGGCGCGGTTGGAAAACTACGCGGCGCGGGGGTACGCGTGCATGTCTTTGATGACGACAGCACAGATACCCCTGACAGTGTGTTCCCGAACAATTGGTTTTCTACCCACACCGGAGGCCATGTGGCGATTTATCCGATGTTCGCTGAAAACCGCCGCAAAGAACGTCGTCAGGACGTGATAGAGCTGCTCAAGGCTGAATACCGGGTGCAGGACGTGATCGACTATTCAGGTCTAGAACAAGACAATCTGGCCCTTGAAGGCACCGGAGCCATGGTGCTCGATCATGTGGGCCGCATCGCCTACACCGTGCAATCCAACCGGGCGGATCCTGTGATCCTCGAACGGTTTTGCACCCACTTCAACTATGAGCCCATCGCCTTTGAAGCCAAAGATTCCCAAGGCCGCGATGTCTATCACACCAACGTTCTGATGGGGATTGGCACCGACTATGCGCTGATTTGCCTAGATATGATCGTTGACCCGGCCCGTCGCCGTACGGTGGCGCATCGTCTTGAGGAATCCGGGCTAGAGGTCATTGATCTGACACACGCGCAAATCAGCAAATTTGCGGGCAACGCCATCGAGCTCACCGGCGATCAACGCGTTTTGGCCCTGTCTTCGCGTGCCCTGAAATCCCTGCGCCCAGATCAACTGTCCATTATTGAAAAATCCGCCCATCCCTTGCCACTGGATGTGCCCACCATTGAAACCGCAGGTGGATCTGTGCGCTGCATGATTGCAGGCGTCCACTTGACCCGTCGTACGACTTAAAGGAACTGAAATGTCCCAACCATCTGACAAAGCCCTCGTCCCATTTGTAAGCGTCGATAATATGATGCGGCTTGTGCATCACGTTGGCGTTGAAACCATGCTGCAAGAATTGGCAGCCTACGTCGAAGCCGATTTCCGCCGTTGGGAACTCTTTGACAAAACCCCACGTGTGGCCTCGCACTCTGATGTTGGGGTGATTGAATTGATGCCCACTAGCGATGGCGAGGCCTATGGCTTTAAATACGTCAACGGCCATCCCAAAAACACATCCGAGGGCCTACAGACGGTCACCGCCTTTGGTTTGCTTGCAGATGTTTATACGGGTTATCCGGTCTTGCTGACCGAAATGACTTTGTTAACTGCCCTGCGCACGGCGGCAACCTCGGCGATGGCCGCCAAATTCCTGGCACCCAAAAGTTCCAAAACCATGGCGATGATCGGCAATGGCGCGCAATCCGAATTTCAAACCCTGGCGATGAAAGCCATCGTTGGCATTGAAAATGTGCGTTTGTACGACACAGATTCTGCGGCCTCTGAAAAATGCGCCCGTAACCTCAAAGGCTTAGGCGTCAATGTCACCATCTGCACCTCGCCCGAACAAGCCATGCAGGGCGCACAAATCCTGACGACTTGTACCGCGGATAAAAAGAATGCCACCATTCTAAGCGACAATATGGTTGGCGCGGGTGTGCACATCAACGCCATCGGCGGCGACTGCCCCGGCAAAACTGAATTGGCCTCTGGCATTCTGGAACGCGCTGATGTTTTTGTGGAATTTCCTCCCCAAACCCGCATCGAGGGCGAGATTCAACAAATGCCAGCAGATTTCGAGGTCACCGAACTGTGGGAGGTGATCGAAGGCACGAAGACCGGCCGCCGCGACGACAAACAAATCACCTTATTTGACGGTGTTGGTTTCGCGATCGAAGACTTCTCGGCCTTGCGCTATGTGCGTGACAGCATCAAAGGCACTGATTTCTGCGATATGCTGGATATGCTGGCAGACCCCGATGATCCACGCGATCTGTTTGGCATGCTGCAGCGTTCAAAGGTTCCGGCCTAAACCAAATTGGGCCTCATCGCTGAGGCCCTTTTTTATGCGTCCAATTCCGCATCCCAATACAGAAAATCCACCCAACTTTCATGCAAATGGTTTGGGGGAAACTTGCGCCCTGTATTTCGCAATTCTTCCGCATCTGGCTGACGTGGCGGCTTACGCAACTGCATATGCGCTTGACGCAGGCTTTTGGATCCTTTTCGCAAATTACAAGGGCTACAGGCCGCAACCACATTGTGCCAACTTGTGATGCCCCCCGCCGCGCGCGGAATAACATGATCAAAGGTCAATTCGCCGCGCGATCCGCAGTACTGGCAACAAAATTCATCCCGTAAAAAAAGATTAAAGCGCGTGAAGGCCACGCGCTTGACTGGTTTGACATAATCTCTGAGGACAACAACCGAGGGTATTCGTATCTCAATGCTGGGGCTGCGCACGATCTGATCGTATTCAGCCACGATATCAACCCGGTCCATATAAGCCGCCTTTACGGCGTCCTGCCAGGGCCACAACGACAATGGATAATATGACAAAGGCCGATAGTCCGCATTCAGCACCAAAGCAGGGTGCTGTTTTAACCCACCGGGTTCACGTACAAACTCTGACCTAAAATCGCCATCCATTGGGGACTCATCCTCCGCCCAACTGCTTGTTTTCTTAGCATTCGGACAGGACACCCTGCCCTTACTCTACTTCTACTATATATCGCGTCGACCTTATGACAACCCCCACGATATATGCTTTATACGGGAATGATACGCCGCCGTCGTAACGTCTGCGTGACAGTTATCCACAAGGCATGTTTTTCATGCGGCATGCAAAAAGGGCCGACACACAGTGCCGACCCCTTTTCTAACACCAAAGCTTAAACCAAGCTTAAAGACCCAATTTGTCCCGCATAAATGCCAAAGCAACACTCAGACCATCCGGCGCAATACCATGCGCGGTGCCCTTCATGATATGGGCGAAAACATCCTGGAAACCTGCGGTTTGCAACGCCTCGGCCGCCTCAGGCAACGATTTCACGGGCACCACATCATCTTGATCGCCGTGCACCAGCAAAATCGCAGGCTTGCTTACGGTTTCATCCGCCAACAAATCAGGGTTCAACAAACGCCCAGAAAACGCCACCACGCCCGCAACTTCATCTTCGCGTCGTGGTGCCACATGCAGCGCCATCATCGTGCCTTGTGAAAAACCAAACAGCACAACCTGTTCTGGCAAGACATCTTCATCTACCATCAGCGCATCCAAGAACGCATTCAGATCTTCGACTGCCGCTTGCATGCCCAACATGCTTTCTTCTTCGGACGAGCCATCAATCCAAGGAATCGGGAACCATTGCAAACCCATCGGCATGCCCGGTATTGTTTCCGGCGCATCGGGCGCAATAAACAAAGTGTCTGGCAAATGCTCCGCCAATGGATCAGCCAAACCGATCAAATCCTGGCCATTGGCCCCATATCCATGCAGAAAAACCACAACGGAACGTGTTTCTCCTGAAACCGGCTCCTTGCGCAGCGCATTCAATACCCGAGTCATCTGATGCCTTCCCTATCCTTTGCCACATGGTAGTAGGCCCACAAGAGCCGCGCCGCAACCGATCTCCATGGGCTCCAGTCCTCTGCCATCACACGCAAGGCCTTTTCCGAAGGCCGGTCGTTCAATTGAAACAAAACACGTGCCGCTTCTTGCAACGCCAAATCACCCGGCGCAAAAACGTCAGCGCGTCCTAGGCTAAACATTGCGTAAATCTCTGCTGTCCAAACGCCGATGCCGCTGACTTGGGTTAATGTCTTGATCACATCCGCCGTTGGAACATCCCGTAAGGCTTTAAAATCAATACGTGCTTCGGCCAATGCACGAGCATATTTCACCTTTTGCCGGCTTAGACCTGCTGCGCGCAGGTCATCATCTGTTGCCCACATAACTTTGCGCGGCCCGGTTAATCTCGCAGCTTTCAGTCTTGCCCAAATGGCGTTTGCAGCCGCAACGCTGACCTGTTGGCTCACAATCGCACTTAACAATGGCTCAAACCCATCAGACTTGCGCCGCAATGGCAAAGTCCCTGTTAAATTTAGCGCCTGGGCGAAACGCGGATCAAATCGCGCCAACCAATCCGCGCCTTCTGCGACACAGGCATCCGTTTCTATTATTCGGCCAACCAAATTCGCTCTCCTGATTTGGCCGCATCAGACCGGTGCAAACCATCCAAGTCAAACGCGTATTTCAGGCAACCGTAATTGTGACCCAGAACCCGGGAAAAATTGTACCAAACCCCTTTCCAAACCAAAGTTTGAAGTCTAGCCATTCCCCCATGACTCAATTGATTGATGACTCCCGCGCCAAAAAGACGGTTTTTGTTCTTGTTCTGGCCCAAGCCCTTATCGGCGCACAGATGCCCATGATCTTTACGATCGGTGGATTGGCTGGCCAATCGCTTGCCAGCAATGCATGTTTTGCAACTTTGCCCATTTCGCTGATTGTGCTTGGTTCAATGATCAGCGCCACCCCCATGTCTGCAATTATGCAAAAACATGGACGTCGCGCAGGCTTCATTCTTGGGGCATTCTGCGGGGCGCTTGGCGCTGTCATCGGGGCCTACGGCCTTTATACCAGCAGCTTTACGATCTTTTTGATCGGCAGCCTTTTCACCGGCGTCTACATGAGCGCACATGGCTTTTACCGCTTTGCCGCCGCCGATACTGCCTCTGATGCGTTTCGACCCAAAGCCATTTCATACGTCATGGCCGGAGGCCTGGCCGCGGCCTTGATTGGCCCGCAAATCGTCAAAGTCACGGCTGACGCGATGGTTGTGCCCTTTATGGGCACCTATGCGGCGGTTATCGCCCTTAATCTTCTGGGGGCATTTCTGTTTGTCTTTCTGGACATCCCCAAACCCGCGCCCCCCAAAGCCGACGCCGCACCGAGCCGCTCGCGCTGGGAACTGATCACCACGCCACGCATTGCCGTGGCGATTATCTGCGCCACAGTTTCCTATGCGCTGATGAACCTGATGATGACGTCAACGCCGCTTGCTGTGGTCGGATGCGGTTTCACCAAAGACAATGCAGCCGACATTGTCAGCGGCCATGTTCTGGCGATGTTTGCTCCTTCGTTTTTCACTGGCCATTTGATTGCGCGATTTGGCGTCGAGAAAATCGTCGCCATTGGGCTTGTGATCCTTGCCGCTGCAGGTGCCGTTGCCCTAATGGGGGTAACGCTGCCGAATTTCTTTGCAGCGCTTATCCTTTTGGGCATTGGTTGGAACTTTGGCTTCATCGGTGCCACAGCCATGCTCGCCGAGGCCCATGCACCACATGAACGCGGCAAGATGCAAGGTCTGAACGATCTGATTGTTTTTGGTGGTGTCACAATGGCCTCGTTGGCTTCGGGCGGATTGATGAATTGCTCTGGCGGCAATGCGGTCGAGGGCTGGACAGCCGTAAATCTGGCGATGGCTCCCTTTTTGGTCTTGGCAGGCGGTGCGTTAATTTGGCTGGCCTTCCGGCCCAAAGAAGAGATGGTCAGCCAATAAAATAAGCGTGCTGAATTGCTTCAGCGCGCTTATTAAAGTGATACATTGCGTTAACAATACTGCTTAAGCAAATTGTTTGCTTTGCCCATCACGCGCAGAATCCTGCGCCAAAAGTCCCATTTTAACAGCCTTCAACCCATCCATCAAAGAGACCTCAGGCGCACCGCCGCCGCGCACGACCTCCAAGAACTTCACATGCTGGTAGAACGTCGACCCATTGTGATCGCCCGCATCCAAAATCGTTGGATCAACCGGTATTTCCACCATTTGCGGTCCTTTGGGACTGCGCGGCGATACCACAACTTGTGAGACAGGCGGTTCGCCCAAATGTGTTGGCCAGAACCGACCTGGGCCAGGCACAAAGGCCTCGATCTTACCCTCAGGTCCAACCGCGCTGATTTCTTCCTGAAACTTGCTGCCCTCGGCATACATGCTCAGCTCCAGCATGCCACGCGCGCCATTGGCAAAATCAACGATCACATACGCCGTGTCCCAAATATCTGAGGCTGCCCCATCATAGTTTTCATCCAAATGGTTCACCTCTTGGCCTGCCGAGGCCATAATGCGCACCGGGTCTGCCCCAATGATCAAACGCATCAAATCAAAGAAGTGACAGCATTTTTCAACCAATGTGCCGCCAGAGTTTTTGTTAAATCGGTTCCAATTGCCAACTTTGCCCAAAAACGGAAACCGATGCTCGCGGATCGTCAACATTTTCACGCCGCCTGTTGCCTTTTGCACCTCTTCGACCAAGGTTTGGATCGGAGGCATATAGCGGTATTCCATCGCAACCCAAATCGGGGCCGGATAGCTTTCCTTGAACGCCAGCAATTTCGCCTCATCGTTTGCGTCAGTGAAAAGCGGCTTTTCCATCAGCAAAGGGAGTGGATTACGCGCCGCAATTGCCTCTAGCTGCGGCACATGCATATGGTTTGGGCTGACCACCAACAAACAATCCAGATCCTCACGATCCAAAAGCGCTTCTAGCGTGTCGCACAGCGTTGCATTTGGCTCTATCGCTTTCGCGGCATTGGCCATTATTTCATCTGGTTCATAAATTGCAGCCACACGCGCGTTTTCCAACAGCGCAATATTTCGCATATGTTCCTGCCCCATCATGCCGCAGCCGATGATGCCATAGTTGATGTCACGGTTCATTGAGAGCTCCTTATTTCAGCCGCTGCACATACAGCGCCTGATCCGTGTCAAACCAAGTTCTTGAGTATTCGATGGGCATATTTTGGTCCGCCCAACTAAAACGTTCCACAAATCCAACGGTCGAACCGACGGGTTTTGTGAATATATCCGGTGCCCATTGCGGCACTTTTGCGATGCTCACCCGGTCTTCGGCACGGGTAATCCAAAAGCCAAGTTGCTTTTGATAATAGTGATAAAGCGAATCCGACAGGGCAGCCTCGCTGACTTCACCCGCCGATTCGTCGAGCCAAATCTCTTCCACAGCAATAATTGTATCATTCAAATACCGCAGCCGACGGATGCGCGCGCCGCGATCAGCATAGCCAAACTCGGGCAAGTCTTGCGGCTTTGAAACCGTGGCGACCGACAAGATATCTGCGCGTGGCAAGCCCCCACCTTCGGGCAATTCCAGACGAAACAATCCATAAACACTGTCGCGCACACTGCCGGCACGAATGTAATTCCCAGACCCCTGAATTCGCTCCAAAAGCCCTTTGTTTGTGAGTTCGCCAAGCGCTTTGCGCAGGGTGCCAACAGAAGTGTTCATACCCGCTGCCATCTCACGTTCTGGCGGCAATCGTTCGCCATCCAACAGGCGGCCCGCACTGATGTCTCGGATGATCAGTTCTGTAATTTGCACATAAACAGGCAGCGCGTTTCGGTTTCGATTTGTCACTAAAAACCCCGTGTCAGGATGTCGCGGAAAAAATTGATACACCATTGATCCATATCAAGGCGGATGTTACCCAAGTGGTAAGCGAAGACAACCCATAGGATCAAAAATGACAGTCGTGCCCATTACATCACCTGATCTCGACGCGGCAGAAGTGTCATGGTTTTCAGCACTTTGCTCTGATGACTACCAATTTTTAGGTGTGCCAGATGGCGATCTGCGCTCCTCTTGGGAGCATTGCTCAAACATTGTCAAAACTGCCGAAGAGCAAGGGTTCAACAACATTCTGTGCCCCTCTTCTTATCAAGTGGGTCAAGACACGCTTTCATTTGTGGCCGGCTGTGCGCCGATCACCGACAAGATAAACCTGCTGGCGGCGGTGCGTTGTGGCGAAGTACAACCCATCATGCTGGCGCGCACAATCGCAACGCTGGATCACATGCTAAAAGGCCGTCTGACGGTCAATATTATCAGCTCTGATTTTCCCGGTGAAAAAGAAGAAAGCGCCTTCCGCTACCAGCGCTCTCGCGAAGTCGTTGAAATCCTCAAGCAAGCCTGGACACAGGACGAAATCAATCACGAAGGCGACGTATATAACTTCAAGGGCCTGACCACTGATCCGGTGAAACCTTACCAGCAAAACGGCGGCCCGCTGCTGTATTTTGGCGGCTATTCTCCCTCTGCTTTGGAACTTTGCGGCGAACACTGCGACGTCTATTTGATGTGGCCAGAAAAGATCGAAGAGCTTAAAAGCCGCATGAAGGCCGTGCATTCGGTTGCCGAGAAATACAATCGCACGCTTGATTACGGCCTGCGCGTCCACATGATTGTGCGTGACACCGAAAAAGAAGCCCAGGAATACGCAGATTACATTGTCTCAAAGCTTGACGATGAATATGGCCAAATGATCCGCGAACGCGCGCTGGACAGCACGTCTTTGGGTGTCAGCCACCAAGCCAAAAACCGCGAGCTGGCGGACAAATACGGCTATATCGAACCAAACCTCTGGACCGGTGTAGGCCGGGCCCGCTCTGGCTGCGGCGCTGCCCTGGTTGGATCGACCGATCAGGTCATGTCCAAAATCGAAGATTATCAGAAAATGGGCATTCGCGCCTTTATCTTCTCGGGTTACCCGCACCTAGAAGAAGCCAAACATTTTGGCGCACGCGTATTGCCTAACCTAAAAACCTGCTCGCTGCCGATCGAATATGGCCGCGCGCCCGCCACAACACCAGCAACACCACTTGGTAACGGAGTCCGCCGCTAATGGATCGCATCAAATTATCCCCGTCTCTGGACATGAGCCGCATCGTCTATGGCATGTGGCGCCTTGGCGACGACAGCGATACATCTCCTGCCCATGTCGAAGCCAAAATCCAAGCCTGCTTGGACCAAGGCATCACCACCTTTGACCAAGCCGACATTTACGGTGAATATGTTGCAGAGGCGGTTTTGGGCGGTGCATTGCGTGCCAATCCTGCCCTGCGCGCGCAAATGCAAATCGTCACAAAATGTGACATCGTTGCACCCTGCGGCCGTTATTCTGACGTCAAAGTTAAATACTATGACACCTCACGTGCGCATATCGAAAAATCGGTTGATATTTCGCTTCAGGAAATGGCGATCGATCACATAGACCTCTTGCTGGTGCACCGCCCTGATCCCTTGATGGATCATCATGAAACCGGTGCCGCACTTGATGACCTAGTGGCCTCAGGCAAAGTTGGCAACATTGGTGTTTCCAATTTCCGCCCCTGGGATTGGGACTTGCTGCAATCGGCGATGAAAACCAAACTGGTCACCAACCAAATTGAAATCAGCCTTGCAGAAATCGGCCCTTTCACCAATGGCGACCTGGCGTTCCACCAACGCCAAGCCAATCCAATCATGGCCTGGTCACCTTTGGGTGGCGGTAGCATCATAAACAACAGCGACAAACTGGGCATCGTATTGGACGACCTGGCCGCCGAATTTGATGTGGATCGTGGCGCGGTTGCGGTGGCCTTTCTTTTGGCGCATCCCGCCCAGATCCTGCCTGTCATGGGCACCAACAACCTGTCCCGTATTGCCACCATCGCTGACGCGCTCAAAGTCAATCTTGACCGCGAAAGCTGGTACCGTTTGTACGAAGCAGCCCTTGGTAACGAGGTTCCTTAATGAATGCCTATGCCCCAGATATGCCCATAGCTTTCCAGCCTGACCCAGAAAACACCCGCTTGTTGCGGGATGCCTTTGGTCGATTTGCGACCGGCGTTACCATTGTCACTGCGTCCTCTGATGACGGCCCTGTTGGCATTACAGCCAATAGCTTTTCGTCCGTATCACTAGAACCGGCCATGGTGCTTTGGGCTCCGGCCAAGACGTCTCGGCGGTTTCCCTACTTTGAAAAAACAGAGCACTACGCGATTCACGTGTTAGGCTCTGATCAAAGCGATCTTTGTGGCAGCTTTGCAAAAGATGCATTTGCGCTGCAACATATCGAACACGAACAAAATGAATTTGGCGTTCCAATTATGCCAAATTGTCTTGCCCGCTTTGAATGCAAACGCGTCGCGGGCTTTGATGGCGGCGATCACGTCATCGTTTTAGGACAAGTATTAAAGGCCGAGATGCGCGACGGAGACGCATTGGGTTTCTACGCCGGAAAAATCGGCCAATTCGCGCAAAAATAAGCGCAAGGGTCTGCCTGAGGAGGACAGGCCCACCAACAAGGGGGAGGATCCGCATGGGCGGATTGCTGGCGTTGATTACGCCTCTGAGTTTTGTAAACGCTGCGGTGCTCAAACTAGGCCGCGGCGTTGGCTGTGTGGCAGTAGCCTTTATGGTCGCCGCCATTTTGATACAGGTCTTTTGCCGATATGTGCTGAACAACGCCTTGCCTTGGCCTGACGAAGCGGCGCGCTTTGGCATGTTATGGATGACGGGTCTTATGGCCCCCACAGCCTTTCGCCGGGGTGGATTTGTCGCAATCGAAACGGTCCCAGATCTGTTGCCCAAACGCGTTGGCGATATCCTCAGCCTAATCCTGTTGACGCTCTCCCTTGTTGTTTTGGTCATGGCTGTCACCATTGGCTACAAAGAAGTCACGGGCTTTGGCGGACGCTTTGCCACTGCTTCGCTTTATTTGCCAACTTCTATTTCTTTTGACGAATGGTACCGCATTCCACGCAGTTGGATGATGATGTCGCTGTTTATCGGTGTCATCTTGCTCATTTCTGTAAATATCGAACTTATTTTGCGCAGCATCGTCGGATTGCTGGGTGGTCGCGACCGCCTGCCGACAATTGATGATGCTGACATCGGAGGCGCTGAATAATGCTGATCTGGTTCTTACCCGTCTTTCTGATTTTCCTCATGGTTGGCCTGCCGGTGTTCTTTGGCCTGCTTGCGGCACCCGGTATTTTGCTATGGCTAAATGGTCAGGAAAAAGACATCACGCTGCTTTATCGCAACGTTTACAACGGCATGGACAGCTTTCCGCTGATGGCAATTCCGTTTTTCATGCTTGCAGGCGAGCTGATGAACAAAGGTGGCATCACCATTCGTTTGGTCGAATTCTCCCAAGCTTTGATGGGGCATCTGCGTGGTGGTCTGGCGCAGGTGAATATTCTGTCATCCATCCTGTTTGCGGGCCTGTCAGGCTCTGCTGTGGCGGACACATCGGCCCTGGGATCAATGTTAATCCCAGCCATGGAAAAACAAGGCTATACTCGTAAATTCGCCGCTGCAATCACGGCGGCTAGCTCTGTTATTGGCCCGATCATCCCGCCTTCGGGCATTATGATCATCTATGCTTATGTCATGGGCGAAAGCGTCGCCGCGCTGTTCCTTGCAGGCATTGTACCAGGCATCTTGGTGGGCGTTGGTCTGATGGTGATGGTCCGAGTGACAGCAGATCGTTATGATCTTCCTCCAGCCCAACGCGTCGTCCTGACAGGCATCGAACTTGGCCCCGTAGAATATTGGTTCTCCTTTGCTCTGGTACGCCTGAACATCGGCCTGTTGTTGGCGCAATTTGTGCCACTTGGCCCCGAGGCCACCTCCACTGCAAAATGGTTGGCCTTTGGTGGTGGTGTTCTGGCAACCCATGGCCTAATGCTCGGACTGCGCCGTGTTGTCAGTCATGATTTCCGCATGGTCTGCAAACGCGCCGTGGTTCCGCTGCAAACGCCGGTGTTGATCCTGGGTGGCATCTTGGTGGGTGTTTTCACCCCAACCGAAGCCGCAGCCGTCGCCGTTGCCTACGCGTTGATCGTGGCCTTTGGCATCCTGCGCACCATGAAACTCAGCGACCTGCCTGATGTTTTGATCCGTGCAGGCATCACATCCTCTGTGGTGTTGTTGCTGGTGGGGGCCGCAATGGCCTTCAAAACCGTTGTCAGCCTCAGCCACGCACCGGAAACGCTGGCGGCCTATATCCTAAGCCTCAGCGACAACCCCTTGATCCTGCTCTTTCTGATCAATCTGTTGTTGTTTGTGGTGGGGATGTTCCTAGACGCTGGCCCTGCGATCATCATTCTTGGCCCAATCCTTGGCCCAATTTTTATCGACCTAGGGGTTGATTCAATTCACTTCGCCATCATCATGAGTGTGAACCTGACCGTTGGTCTGGCCACACCACCCATGGGGTTGGTCTTATTTGTAGCCGCCGCAGTCTCGCAAGAAAAAGTAGAGACTATCGCCAAGGCCATCCTGCCGTTCCTGGCTGTGGAAATAGCTGTGATTTTCCTGATCACCTATGTCCCAGCCATTAGCATGACGATCCCGCGCTTAACGGGTTTCGCGAATTAATTTGAGTAAAAAGGGGAGGAATTACCATGCTCAAGAACACAATCAAATCACTCTCGGTTGCCGCGCTTCTTGCCGCATCCGCAGTGACAGCATCGGCTGCGGACTATACCATCCGGGCCACTGCGAACTCTAATGAAAACGACGAAGACTATGACGGTCTGGTTGTCTTCAAAAACTACGTTGAAGCGGCCTCCAATGGCGCGATCGAAGTAGAATTGTTCATTGGCACACAGCTTTGTTCAAACGGCGCAGAGTGTCTGCAGGGCGTGGCCGAAGGCCAGGTTGATGTTTACATCTCCACTTCTGGCGGCGCGTCCGGCATCTTCCCATATGTTCAGGTTCTTGACCTGCCATATCTGATGGCTGACGACCGCATCGCAGAGCACGTTCTGTCTGGCGACTTTACACGCACATTGCGTGACATGGCGCTGGAAGATTCCGGCAATGCAATCCGTCTGATGACAGTTGGTAACACCGGCGGCTGGCGCAATTTCGCCAACACCAAGCGTCGCGTTGCAAACCCATCTGACATGGATGGCCTGAAAATCCGGACAGTTGTCGCAGACCTTCCACAGGAATTGGTGAAAGCCCTAGGCGCGTCCCCAACTCCGATCCCATGGCCTGAACTGTTCACATCGTTCCAAACGGGCGTTGTTGAAGGCTCTAAAAACGGCATCACCGACATCATGGGCATGAAATTCCCAGATGCAGGTCTGCAGTACGTTACGCTGGATGGCCACGCCTACATGGGTGCCCTTTGGTGGATGAACAACGAAAAGTTCATGGGTATGGACGAAGGCATGCGCCGTGTCATCGTTGACGGCTTCTATGCTCTGCAACAGGCGACTTTCGCCTCTCCAAAGCGTAAGTCCATCAAAGCATACGAAGATTTCGTAGCAGGTGGTGGGGACCTTTATGTTCCAACCCCAGATCAGAAAGCTGCTTTCAAAACAGCCGCGACCCCTGTTTATGACTGGTTCAAATCCAACGTAACACGTGGCGATGAAATCTTTACCGCTCTGACAGACGCTGTTGCCGCAGCCGAAGCAGACGTGAATGCATCACGCGCAGCTGACCTGAACTAAGCTTTGACATGCAAAACAAAGGCGGCCAACTTGGCCGCCTTTTCTATCAATTCAGATCAGTTGATCACCGAAACGGATACATCCAAACCTTATAGTCCTCGACCAAAATATGCGCTTTTTCGATCTCTTCAGACGTCATTTTCTTGACGACCTCTTCCAGACTGATCGCCGCATCAGGGTCGCCGCCAATGGCCGACAATGTGTACCACATATAGGCCCTTACCAAGTCCGGCGCTGGCATGCCGCGCCCAACCTCGTAATACCACCCAATGCCAGATTGCGCGCCCGGATGCCCCTTAAGCGAACTGCGCAGATACCATTCAAACGCCCGCTGATCGTCACGATCCACACCCAGCCCCATCGCATACATCACGCCAATCAGCTCTTCGGCATCCGCATTCCCAGACCGGGCTGCAGGCCACAACTCCGCGTAAGCTTGCTGAAACTTACCCTCTTCCATAAGGTCACGAGCATGTTCAATTTCCGCCATCACCGGCGTCGCCAACAAGGCCAATCCAAAGGCTATCGCGCGCATCTATTTGGTCTCTCTTTTCTTATGGCCACACCAGCCTTGGCGGGCGAACTCCCTGCCCCATTGACCGCTGCTGATTTCATTGATTTTGATATGAAACAGGCGGCCTTAGGGCGTGACCTATTCTACGACAAAATCCTGTCAGGCAACAGAAATATTAGCTGTGCGACCTGTCATCATCCCGATTTTGGCACCGGCGATGGATTGTCTCTTGGCATCGGCGAAGGCGGTGTTGGATTGGGCACAGATCGCACCGCAGGCACGGGTGAAACGCGTATCAAAAAACGCATCCCACGCAATGCACCGCCACTTTGGAATCTCGGGGCCAAAGAGCTGCACACGCTGTTCCATGACGGGCGACTCAGCATCTCTGATGATTTTGAAAACGGATTCAATTCCCCGGCCGAGGAATGGCTGCCCACCGGTTTTAACTCACTGCTCGCAGCCCAAGCGGTTTTTCCACTGGTCGCGCAATTTGAAATGGCTGGCAATCCCGGCGAAAACCAAGTGGCTGGCGCGGCCCATGACCGTATAGATGCCCCTTGGCCTATCATCGCCAAAGCCGTGCGCACCAAAGGCGATTATGGCACACGTTTTGTCGCGGCTTTCGACCACATCCAAGACCCAGATCAAGTCACCATCGTAGAAATCGCCAACGCACTCGCTGCCTTTCAGGCCATCGAATGGCGCAGCATCGATAGCCCATTTGACCAATTTCTTGCCGGTGACACCGCGGCCTTAACAGACACCCAACAACGCGGCATGCAGCTCTTCTATGGCAAGGCAAATTGCAGCACTTGCCATTCAGGCAAGCTGCTCAGCGATCAAAAGTTTCACGCCCTTGCCCTGCCCGCCTTTGGCCCTGGCCGTACCCGTCGCTTTGATCCAATGGTGCGCGATGTGGGCCGTATGGGCGAAAGCGATGATCTGGACGATGCATACCGCTTTCGCACGCCGATGCTGCGCAATGTGGCTTTGACAGCGCCCTATGGCCACAATGGTGCATTTGCGACCCTCGAAAGCATGGTGCGTCACCACTTAAACCCACAGCAATCCCGCCAATCTTGGCAGCCCGCAGATGCCCATTTGCCCAAGGCCGAATGGCTTGCGGCAATTGATTTCACCGTACGGTCAGACAGATTTGAAATGGCGCGCCAAGCGGCAAAAATCGACATCAAATCCGTGGTGCTGTCCGATCAGGATATCTCTGACATAGTCCAGTTTTTACACGCGCTCACCGGAACTGGCCTTAAAACACCAATTTTTGGTGTTCCCGAGGGTTTTGAGCCGTAAATCAATCAGCGGCATTTCCAGTCAATCAAATTTAATTAAATAATATCAGTCAGTTATCCACACGTCGGCACCGTTCCAGCAGTCTCAAAAACGCAATTATTTGACAACCCCCAAATGTTATTGGGGGTTTGCTTGAAATTTTTTGAATAAAATCATTGCCGAAACCGGTTTCGGAACTCACTCTCGAATCAAGCGAGCCAATTAGGCACCGCGAATTCGGGGGAAACATGTCACAAGTCACAAGGCCAAAAACACGCGTAAAAATCAGCGATGTCGCTGAGGCGTTGGGCTTGTCAAAGGGCACCGTTTCAAGGGCAATGAACGCCTATCCTGATATTTCCGAAAGCACACAGTTGCGTGTCAAACGCATGGCCGAGCGCATGGGATATCGTCCATTGTCCCACGCGCAAGCGATCAAAACCGGTCGTGTGCGCGCTTTGGGTCTGGTTCTCGAAACCACCGAATATGACGGGCACGCGCCCTTTTTAACCACCTTTCTGTCTGGCGTTTCTGAGGAAGCCAGCGAGAACGGCTGGACATTAACCGTCGCCACTGCACACTCTGGCGCAGATATGGAACGCACCCTGTTGCGCCTGATCCACGAGCATAAAGCAGACGGTTTCATTCTGCCGCGGACCCGCGTCAGGGATCGACGCGTCAAGATTCTGCTGGATCAGAATGTACCACATGTCCTGTTTGGTCGCACCGGCTATGGCAAAAACACCGAAAGCTCTAGGCTGTCTTGGTATGACATCGCAGGTGGCGATGCCATGGCCCGTGCGGTGCGGCATTTGTCAGAATTGGGGCACAAGCGCATCGGATTTCTCGGCGCTTTGAACGAATATAACTACACCCACCTGCGCCATGACGGCTACCTCAAAGGGCTCGCGGAATGTGGCCTGCCCTATGATGCCAAAATTGACGTTCATGGCATTCAACGCAGTGAAGAGGCTGATGTTGCAACCAAAAAATTGCTGCGTTTGCCCTCTCCGCCAACGGCCATCATTGGCGCGACAGACGCATTGGCGCTTGGCGTTTATGAGGCTGCAGAACAGTTTGGCCTGTCGGTTGGCACCGACCTATCGGTCATTGGATATGACGGCATTCCACAAGGCAGCTATGCCAAACCAAAGCTCAGCAGCTTTCGAGTGGACAGCTATCAGGCGGGCCGTCGGCTTGCGAGTTTGCTGATCCGGCAAATCCGTGGCGAAGACCCACAAGAACTTCGCGAAATTGCCTCTGCGCATTTCGTAAGCGGGGGCTCTGACAATGCGCCCTCAATGAATTCGGAGCAGCTCGCGCGACGACTGACCGAATAAATTTCACCGTGAACCTTTGGGAGGATTCTATGTTCACTTCATTTAAAACCAACGCACGCCAGGTACTGCTTTGCAGTTCGGCTGCCCTTGTTTTGGCATCATCCGGTGCCATGGCTGACAGCATCCGCTTCTGGACCACCGAGGAACAGCCAGAGCGTCTTGCGAAACAGCAAGAAATGGCCGCACAATTTAAGGCACAAACCGGCACATCTGTCGAAGTTATTCCCGTCACCGAGTCTGACCTTGGCACACGTGCTACAGCCGCGTTTGCTGCGGGTGACTTGCCCGATGTGATCTATCACACATTGCAATATGCCCTGCCTTGGGCCGAAGCCGGTATTCTGGATGTTGACGCCGCCTCTGACGTGATCGAAGAGCTTGGCGAAGGCACATTTGCACCGGGCGCAATCGCCATGGCTGCCTATGATGGTCTGACCGCAGCGGTTCCAGTTGATGGCTGGACACAGCTTGTGGTTTACCGCAAAGACCTGTTTGACGCGGAGGGCCTTGCAGCTCCAAGTTCTTATGCCAACGTATTGGCTGCGCTTGATAAACTGCACAACCCACCCAGCATGTATGGCTTTGTCGCCCCCACCAAGGTTGACGAAAACTTCATGTCTCAGGTGCTAGAGCATGTCTTCCTGGCCAACGGCGTTTCCCCTGTGGATTCCGATGGTTTTGCGCCTCTTGATGTTGCAGCAACCACCGAAGTTCTGGACTTCTACAAGGCCATTGCCAAAGCGTCGCCTCCGGGTGAACTGTACTGGAAACAGTCCCGCGAACTCTATTTTGCGGGCCAAGCGGCAATGATCATCTGGTCGCCATTTATTCTGGATGAACTGGCAGGTCTGCGCGATTCCGCTCCGCCCACAATCAACAGCGACCCTCAGTCGCGTGAATTGGCAGGCAAAACCGGTGTTGTGACAAACTTTGCAGGTCCATCAAACCCAGGTGGCGCAGCCTACGCTGACGTACGTTATTTTGGCATCACAACAGATGCTGACACAGACGCGGCGATGGAGTTTGTAAAATTCTCCATGGATGAGGGCTACACCCAAACTCTGTCGATTGCACCCGAGGGTAAATTCCCCGTGCGCAAAGGCACAATGGATGACGCGGATAAATTCTCGATGGCATGGGCAGAATTGCCTGTTGGCGTGGACCGCAAAGCACCACTGGGCGAGCTTTACCCACAAGACATGATCAACGAAATCGTTGGTGGTCTTGATGTGGCGCAACGTTGGGGCGTGACCGAGGGTCAGCTGTCCTTGGCATCCAAAATCAACAACTCGCAGGCAATCAACCGCCTGGTGCGCGAGTATATTGATGGGGCCCGCGACGCGGCTGCAACAGTGGAAGCACTGAACGCAGAACTCGCAAAAGTTAACTAATCCATCAAAAACGGGCGGCAGATTGTCTGCCGCCCGGCTTTTAACAGGGAATATTTCCATGTCTATGTCATCCCCGCCGACAGGCAGAGGGGCATTGGCAAAGGGTGAGGCACGATTGGCTTGGAGCCTCTTGGCGCCCACAATCGCAATCATCACCCTTGTCGTCGTCCTACCACTGCTTTCGATTTTCTGGATCAGTTTCAAACCCGTCAAACTGGCTGACCTGCGCCCTGCGCAAGTTGTGGTCAAAGAAAGCCTTCGTACACGTGGGGATATCCCCCAACTTGATTATCGCATTCGTAATTCCAGCCGCGACAATATCATTGCCAATGCTGGCTTCAGCGATACCTTACCTGATAGCGTCACACTGCTGGGCGAACTGCCGCCTCAGTGTCAATTGACCGGACGCGACATCAACTGTGATTTTGGTGATCTTGAAGGAGGTTTCAGCGAACGCTATCGCATAGATGTTTCCATTGCTGGAGACATGGACACTGCCGAAGAAGCCCTTGAGGGCTCAGAACCCAAGGCCTTTGGCAAAGCCGATCACATCCTGACCAACTCCAAGTTTTCACTAGAAAACTTTGTCCGTGTGTTTGACGGTGACGAGTTCATGAATGTGCTTTGGGTCACGCTGTTTTATACGGTTGTTGGCACCATTGGCGCATTGGTTGTTGGTCTGTTTGCTGCCCTGTTGTTGAACAAAAGCTTCAAGGGCCAGGGTCTGTTGCGCGGTCTATATCTTTTCCCATATGTCGCCCCGGTTATTGCGGTGGCCTTCACTTGGGTGACATTGTTTGACCCTTTCTCTGGCTCGGCAAACGCTTTGCTGATCCAAATGGGTGTCAGCGAAGGTGCGATCAACTTTTTTGGCGAACGGCCCTTGGCTTTGATCACGGTTACCGTGTTTGAGATCTGGCGCTATTTCCCACTGTCGTTCCTGTTCATTCTGGCGCGTATGCAGTCGATTGATACCGACATGTACGAAGCCGCCGATATGGACGGTGCCAGCCCGTTTCAGAAATTCTGGTATCTCAGCATGCCTCAGTTGTTGGGCATTCTGTCAGTGCTGTTCCTGCTGCGCTTCATCTGGACCTTCAACAAGTTTGACGACATCTTTTTGCTGACCGGTGGTAACGCAGGCACCCGAACCCTAACCGTTAACGTTTATGAACAAGCCTTTGCGATCAGTAACATCGGTGCAGGCGCAGCCGTCGCCGTGGTCATCTTCTGCTGCTTGCTGACCTTTAGCTTCTTCTTCTTCCGTTACATCAGCCAGGAGGAAGGACTATGAGCATTCTTCGTATCGGACAGGTCACGGCCCCCATTATTGGTGCGCTTTGGTCCTTTGTTGTTGCTGTCACCGTGGCCATCGCCATGTCGTTTTCAACTGGTGCTGAATTTGCGCCAAGCGGGCTTGGTGCACTGATTGTGGGCGCAATCTTGGGCATGCTGGTGATCTACCTGCCAAACCGCAGTCTCGTGGCGGCCGTCACCTTGGCTGTGATGATCCTTTGTGCGCTGATCGGCTATGGCCCAATCCGTGTGGGTGAAAACGTCAGCACAATCGCCAATGTGGTCGGCGTGCTGATCTTCACCGGTGGTTTTGCCCCGGCATTGGTTGCCATGTTGCCAGAAGTGCATCAGGGCGAGCTAACCCGCCACGAATTTGAAGACGCTGTGATCAAATTTCTTACCGGTTTTGGCTATGTGTTTTTCACCGCCATCGTGGTGATCCCTTTCTATGTGATGGTCATGACCAGCTTGAAATCTCAGCAAGCTTTGTTGCAAAACCCGCTTGATTTCTCGCTTGATTGGGAAAAAGGCCTCGGCCTCTTCCGCAGCTATTCCGAACTGTTTGCCGACTTTGGCTTTGGGTCCTATCTCTGGACATCCTTCTATGTTTCGGTGCTGACCGTCTTTATCACATTGGCCTTTTCCATCCCCGGAGCCTATGCGGTCGCCCGCCTGCGCTTTCAGGGTCAAAAGGCCTTCAGCCGCTCGATCTTGTTGATCTACATGGTGCCAATGATCGTTCTCGCCCTGCCAATCTATATCGCCTTTTCGATGATTGGCCTGCGCAACTCGATCCTTGGCATTGTGATGATCTATCCGGTCACCACCATCCCCGTGGCGCTTTATATGCTTCAAGGTTACTTCCGCGGCCTTCCCGCCGAAGTCGAAGAAGCCGGCCTTATGGATGGTCTTGGGCGTCTCGCTGTGATCTGGAAAATCACTCTGCCCCTCAGCCTCCCGGCTTTGGCCTCGGTGTCGCTCTATGTCTTTATGATCGCTTGGAACGAATTCCTTTTGGCCTTCATGCTGCTGGATGACCCGTCAAAGTTCACCCTGACAAGAGGTGTCACAATGCTCAACTCCTCGGAAATTCCGCGACAACATCTCATGGCTGGTGCCGTTATCGCCACTGTCCCTGTGATGGCGCTGTTCCTTGGGCTCGAAAGGTTCATGACCAAAGGCCTCACAGCTGGCTCGGTCAAAGGATAAGAAAATGAATGCACAAACAAATCACAACCGCGAAGCGCGCAATATCTTGGTCCAAAACGACCGAGGTGGTTATACCGTGCCAACCGAAGGGCTGTACCCCTATCAATGGAACTGGGACAGTGCCATTGCCGCCCTGGGATTTGCCACGTTTGACCTAAAACGCGCATGGCAAGAGTTGGAAACTTTGTTTTCTGGTCAATGGGATGACGGTATGGTGCCCCATATCATTTTCCACAAGCCCGATCCCAGCTACTTCCCAGGCCTCGATGTCTGGCAAGGCACCGGTCCTGTGGCCTCTACGGGCATCACCCAACCGCCCGTTGCTGCGACTATGGCCCGCCTTATCTTTGAACAAGATAAGGCAGCTGGCAAAGACATGATCACGGCGCTGTTTCCCAAAATGCTGGCGTGGCACCGTTGGTTCCTTAAATGGCGTGTTGATGCAAACAACGCGATCTGTGTCACGCACCCCTGGGAATCTGGTCGCGACAACGCGCCGGAATGGGACGCAATCCTGACCACAATGAAAGCCGAAGGCGTTGGCGAATACACCCGCCGCGACACCGGTCACGTTGATGCCTCGATGCGCCCTACTAAATTTGACTACGACCGCTACATCTGGCTGGTGCAACAAGGTGCCGCTCTGAAATGGGATCAGCAAAAACTGCTCGAGCAAAACCCATTCCGAATGGCCGATCCAACCACAACGTTCCTTTTGCTGCGCGCCCACAAAGACCTGCTCAGCATGGGCACAGAGTTGGGCCTGGACATCAGCGGAATTGAGGCTGAAATCGAAACCCTGACCGCAGGCGCAGAAAGCCTGTGGAACCAAGCGCTTGGCAGCTATGATGCGCGCAACGGTCACACAGGGGATTTTGCCGGTTGTATGTCTAATGCCTCCTTCCTCTGCTGGTTCGCAGGGCTTGAAAACGCAGATCAACTGGCAAAATTACAGACTGGCTTCGCAAATACCAACTTCCCGGTCGCCAGCCACCCCACCACCTCGCAGCACTATGACAGCTGCCGGTATTGGCGTGGTCCAACCTGGGCTTTCATGAACATGCTAATTGGCATCGGCCTTGCAGACCAAGGCCACGCAGACCTGGCAGAACGTCTGCGACTGGCAACCGCTGACCTGATCCGAAGCCAAGGTTTTGCGGAATATTACGACTCAACCACTGGCGCTGCAGCCGGCGGGCAATCTTTCACATGGACCGCAGCCACATGGCTGGCATGGGCCAACCCGAATGAGCGGAGGGACTAATGGGCTCTATACATCTTAAAAACGTCGAAAAATGGTTTGGCGAAGTTCAAGTGATCAAAGGCGTTGATCTCGATATCAACGACGGCGAGTTTGTGGTCTTTGTTGGTCCGTCCGGTTGTGGCAAGTCAACTTTGCTACGCATGATTGGAGGTCTCGAAGACACCTCTCGCGGGGCGATTGAAATCAACGGCAATGACGTAACCGATCAGCCGCCATCAAAACGCGGCCTTGCCATGGTGTTCCAATCCTATGCGCTTTATCCGCATATGTCGGTGCGCGACAACATGGGGTTTTCGCTTAAAACCGCCGGAGCATCTAAGCAGGAACAGAAAGAAAAAGTCGACCACGCGGCGGCTGTCCTGAAACTGGAAACCTATCTGGATCGTCGCCCCAAAGACCTCTCTGGTGGGCAACGTCAGCGTGTGGCGATCGGACGTTCTATTGTCCGTGACCCCACCGCTTTCTTGTTTGACGAACCTCTGTCCAACCTCGACGCTGCCCTGCGGGTCGAAATGCGCCACGAGATCGCCAAACTGCACCAAAGCCTGAAGGCCACAATGATCTATGTGACCCACGATCAGGTCGAAGCCATGACCTTGGCAGATAAAATTGTGGTTTTGGAATACGGGGTTATCGCTCAGGTCGGCAGCCCGCGCGACCTCTATGAAAATCCAGCCAACCTGTTTGTGGCGCAGTTCATCGGCAGCCCGAAAATGAACATCATGCCGGCAAGCGCACGGTCTGGGGGCTATGATTTGCCGGGACATCGCGGTGATGATTACCCGGTTAACGCCGCCACCGCGCATCTTGGCATTCGCCCCGAGCACATCACCATTGGCCCTGCTGGCAGCGGCCAATGTGACGCAAAGGTCGAGGTCACTGAATTCTTGGGGGCTGATACGTTCCTGCTGTGTGATGGCGGCGAATTGGGGCAGATCAACGTGCGGATCAATGGCGATTCAGACAAGCAGGTCGGTGATATCATCGGTCTGAACTTTGATCGCGACCGCGTGCGCACGTTCAATGCTGACGGTCTGGCTGTCTCTAACTAACGAAACGAAACCTCCCAAACCTAGGCGCACTCTCATCAGAGTGCGCCTATTTTTTTGCCGGAAACACAAAACATCTGTCACGCCGTAACGTCAGCCACAGGCGTGTGCCCACATTGGGCAAAAAGACATTGGGCACTGTGGCCTTCAACGCGCTGCCATCATGCTCCATACGAAACTCGATCAGGCTTTCATTGCCCATAAAGCGCGCACGTACCACAACGCCCGCCGCCGCCTGACCATGCACCGCCGTCGGGGCAGGTCCCTTGCCACCGCGATCAAAGTCCAAATGCAAATGCTGTGGACGAATGACAATATCAACCGGCGCACCTTCACCGCAGCCCGGCGTCAAAAACTGTCCAAACAACGTGTCTGTCAACGCTCCGTTGCTGACCCCTTTGATCACATTGATATCACTAAAAAATGCCATCGCATCGCGATCAACTGGCGCGTTATAGATATTATAAGGCGAGCCACGTTGCACGATTTGTCCGTTGCGCATCAACGCCACTTCATCCGCCATTCGCAAAGCCTCTTCCGGCTCATGCGTCACCAGCATCACAGCGGTGTCTTCTTCTTTCAACAGCGCCAAAGTCTCGTCGCGAATACCGTCGCGCAAACGATTGTCCAAACCGGAAAACGGCTCGTCCATCAGCATAATGCGCGGACGGGGAGCCAAAGCGCGCGCCAAAGCAACCCGCTGTTGTTCCCCCCCGGAAAGATGGTGCGGATAATCATCAATTGCCCAGGAAAGTCCCACCTTATCAAGCAGTTCCTCGACACGCTTACGCTTGTCTACATTCTGGCCACGCAGGCCAAAGGCCACGTTGTCAGCCACCGACAAATGGGGAAACAGCGCAAAATCCTGAAACATCAACCCGATCTGACGACGTTCTGGCGGCACCCGAAATACCGTGTCACAAATCAGCTTGCCATCCGCATAGATCTCGCCACTGTCTTGCATGTCCACGCCCGCAATCATGCGCAGCGTCGTTGATTTCCCGCAGCCTGAAGGCCCTAACAAACAGGTCACTTGCCCCGGCTCAATGGCCAGAGACACCCCGTCCACAACCGACCGATCCCCAAAACGACGGGTCAGGTTTCGAATTTCCAAACGGGGTGGCGTTGTTGTTGTTTGATCCAGGCTCACGGCTGCCTCATGCAATGCCTGATGACTTTCATCAGGTTTTGCATCGGTGTAACAGCCCGCCTCTTAGGCTTCAACCCTGCCTTGATCGCTATGGCCCTTACGGGACCCCACCAGCACAGCCGCAAAGCCAACGACCAGAACAATCACACAGATTTGCAACAGCTGCTCGTATTTGTGGCCTTCAACCAGCAATGACGCCACCAGCTCGTTGCCGCGCAGAAAATAGGCCGCTGCCCCTAAAATCGCCGCAGCAAAGCTGACCAAATATGCCCACAACGCCACCCGGCGCGCGCCCAACAATCCAGCCGCCAAGACCGGCGTCAAGAACATGCTGGCTGTGCCAGACACCGCAACCGCATCAAACAACGTCTGATTGCCCCACAAGGTCAGCGCCGCCCCAGCCACAGCAAACACCACCATCGCCAAACGTCCCCCATTCAGGGTTTTGGGGGCCAGTTTCAGCTCTTCGACCACCAAACGCGCCGCAGACGACAAGGCGCTGTCCAGCGTCGACAACGCAGAGACCAGCAAAGACACCAGCAACAGCACAAACACCCATGTCGGCAGGATGGCCGCCCAAGTGCCAATCAGCTGGCCCTCATAAGCGGCTCCTTCTAGTGCAGCCTGAATGCCAAAGAATCCAAAGGCGATGATGCACAGCGACGAAATCCAAAACGCATGAATAAAGCTTTTACGCGTGGTGTCTTTGTCCGCCAAAAACCCACGATCCATCATCACCGGGTCATGCACCGGATAGGAAAACACCTGCAAAAACGCCACAACCAACAGCACCCAACCGTTATACTGCCCCGAGGCCCCTTCGGCGGTCAGAACGGCACCCAAATCAAAGCCCGGTTTCAGAACCAAAGCCGCAAATGCCACGGCGAAAACCACCAAAAACAAAGCCATCTGAATAACATCTGTGCGCAAGGCTGCGCTTAGACCACCCCATGCAGAATAACCCAAGGCCAAGATCGCCACGATCAGAATAGAGCCTTCTTTGGCAAAGCCGACTTCTGGCAAGGCCGCAGAAAATATCAAACCCACCACAATCAAATTCGCAAAAACTTCTGACAGCAACCGCAGCGCAATCACCAAATTATAACAGCCCGTGCCAATGCTTCCGAATTGATCAGTCAACCAATCCTGTACCGAACGTGCGCCCTTGGCACGCAAGCGACCCACAATGAAACCACCGGTCAAAAACGAGCCGTAATACGCCGCATAGGCCAGAACACCCGCAATCCCGTAGAAAAAACCCAGGATGGCGGCATTCATCAGCGAACGCGCAAAAATCCACGTGGTGACTTGGCTCAAGACCAAAGTCCACAGCCCCGGTGTTTGCCCCTGTGCGCCAGCGCCACCAAAAAACCCCTCGATGCTTGCGCGGCGTGGCGCGGCATAAAGGCTTGCCAAAATGATAAATCCAAATAGCCCAATAACGGCGGTGGCTTGCATGGTCTTCCCCTAAGTCTGTGGTTTAGACTGCACTAACAGCCGGGTTTTTGCCGCGCCAGCAAACTTGCGCTTTCCCACGCGATTGTGAGAATGCGCGATCTTATGCTCTAGAGCGACAGGTCAAACCCAACTTCACCCAATATCTTGCCATTCACCTGCACCGCCACCCGGTGCGCCCCCGCATATAACGTGAACGTGGTTGCATTGCCCTTAAGCACATGACGCTTGGCCACTTTCAGCGGCTTGCCAGACTGCACAACGGCCTGTTTTAGCTTAAAAACTTTGGGCGACTGGCTGCCATCCTTACGCTGGAACCAAATCAGATAATCCACGATCACGGGGCATTTTTCATCCGCACTCAGAACCACTTCAATGTCCAAAGCTTCGCCAGCTACAACTTTATCCTGTGCCAATCGCAACGTCTCCAGCCGCACCGGCGCATCTTGGCGATAACCCAACAGCGCCATCGCCTCTGCATCGCCTTTCTTGATCAAAGTGCGCAGCGCATGGCGGGTCATCCAATCTAGCTCTTTGGCGTTCTGAAGTCCTAGCTTGCGCCAATGCTGCAGGGTTTTGATCACCAAGCGAGGATCAATTTTTGCGATATCATTCAAATGATTGGCCACAGATCGCGTCACAAACCGCCGGTCATCTGCGTGCAGTTGATCCAACAGGGCAACAGGCGTCTGCGCCTCAATCACCAGCTTTTTCGCCCAAGGCAGTTTTGGCCGCGTGCCTTCGCTGACCAAACGGCGCACATGGTAATTGTCATCTTTGGCCCAAAGCGCCAAACGCGCCAAAACCTGATCCGGCCAGCGGTTGATAAAGGCGCGGATATAGAACTCCATCGAGAACCGCTTTGTCGCCTGATACAGCAAGCCAAGCGCGCGTTCCAAATGATCTTCCAGCCCATGTCGCACTGCCAAAACACCGGGCACCGCATGGATAAACCGGCCAAAATCATCATCCGCCAAATCTGGATTCAGCGGCGCAACCATGGCCGCTTCCAGCTGATCTGCCATCACAGCAAAATCATCGGACAATCGCGGCTCCAAACAGTCCGCGATCCACTCGATGCGTTCCATAAATCCGCGCTCAGCCAGCCCCCCCATAACCTCGGTATGAAAGGCGTCGCCGTCAAATCCCACGATGCCCCCAGCGAATTCACGCGCCAAATCGCCAATCGAATCCGTGTTAAAGATCTGATCAGCCAAGGAAAAACCCTGCGCCATATGTTTTGACCCTTACATCGTTGTGTTCGTGGCACCACCGTCCAGCAGGATATTCTGCCCAACAATAAAGCCCGCGTTCTGTGAACACAGAAAAGCACATGTCGCGCCAAATTCCTGCCGTGTGCCATAACGCCCTGCCGGTATACTGGCGCATCGCTGCACCTTGGCTTCGTCCATGGAAATGCCCTGCGCTTGGCTTGCGCCTGTATCCAAAGCCACCGCGCGATCTGTTGCATGAATGCCCGGCTGCAAGTTGTTGATGGTCACACCCTTCCCAGCCACCTGCCGCGCCGTTCCCGCGACATAGCCGGTTAATCCAGCCCGTGCCGAATTGGACAGACCCAACTGAGCAATAGGTGCTTTCACCGACACCGAAGTGATATTCACCACCCGACCCCAGCCGCGATCCATCATGCCCGGCAACAGTGCCTTCATCAGGGCAATCGGCGCCAACATATTGGCATCCAGCGCCCTGATGAAATCCTCACGGTCCCAATCACTCCAAAGTCCCGGAGGCGGCCCGCCTGCATTTGTAACCAAGATATCAACGCCTTGCGCCGCAGCCAGCACATCCGCTTGGCCAGCTTCGGTGCTGACATCAGCGGCAACAGTCACAACATTCACGCCAAACCGCGCGCGAATTTCATTTGCAGCTGCCTCCAAGGCCTCAGTGCCGCGCGCATTCATAACCAAATCCACACCCGCTTCGGCCAAGGCTTCGGCACAGCCAAGCCCCAAGCCTTTTGAACTTGCGCACACCAGCGCTTTTTTCCCCGTGATCCCAAGATCCATAAAATGTTTCCTTTCTTTATGGCCAGCATCACTTGGTTTTCACCAATGTGCCAGCAAAATGCCGGGGCCGATCCCTCTTGTTGACATAATTGGTCAGCATGAATGAGGTAACGCAAGACAAAAAGGATGCCGTTGATGGGCGCGCCGCTACAAGACCAAGACAGCACCGGGCGGCAACTCCCGGTCTACCCCTGCGCCGATCTCGTTGTCATCAACGGGGCCAATCAAGGTGACTCTTTGTCTTTCGCAGCAGAGCTTTTACTCGACGATGTTTATGAACTCTCCGAAAATGCCTCTGTCAGCGCGCTTAATTTTCAGGTGGCCGAAAACGGACAATTCCATATTGCGCCGCAAACAGACATAGGCCTGCCCGGGGCCACATTGCATTTAGATTGCTGCGTAACACTGATGCCCGCCCATGGCGAAACCATCGAGGCCCTCATCCTTGTAGAGGTTGATCCGCAAGGCAACGTCGCCGAAATCTACCTGCATCCCCTTGCCCCGCTGACCGCAAAAACCCAATATTCCCTGATCGGCATCAGCCGCAAAGATGCCACCCGCCGCATGGCCCTGCTTGGCTGCGTCTCCTTTTCGCGTGGCACACGCATCACCACGGCCACAGGCGAGCAAAAACCAATCGAAACCCTGAACATCGGTGACCGGGTGCTAACCCGCGATGGCGGCGCACAGGAAATTCGCTGGATCGGCAAATCTACCGTTCGGGCCACCGGCGTTTTTGCCCCCGTTGTCATCACCGCGGGCGCATTGCACAATCTGGCAGATCTTACCGTCAGCCCCGAACATCGCCTGTTTATTTACCAAAGAAACGATCACATCGGCGCAGGTCGCGCCGAGCTTCTGGTCAGAGCACGCCACCTTGTGAACGGAAAAACCGTTTACAAACAACACGGTGGTTTTGTCGACTACTACCAACTTCTGTTTGACGATCACCAGATTATTTTCGCCGAGGGGATCTCGGCTGAAACCATGCTGGTCACTGAAACCACCCGCCCGGTTCTACCAAAAGGCTTGGTTGAAAAATTCCAAACCAGTCAACCCGGCCTGCCCTTTAACGAAGGCCACGCCACCGAGGTTCCCAAAGCTTTGTTGGACCGCCCTGATGCCGCCGCCCTTTTGCGGCGCGCCTCGTCATCGGGATAATTCAAAACCCGGTCACAAAGATATTGCGCCACCAGACATTGCGCGGGGCTATGCAGCCAGCTATACGCGCCACATGTTGGACAACGCTACAAACCGCCCTGAATTGCCGCCTGAAATTGCGCGGCGTCGCACCTTTGCGATCATCTCGCATCCGGATGCGGGCAAAACGACTCTGACCGAGAAATTCCTGCTCTATGGTGGCGCGATTCAAATGGCTGGCCAGGTCCGGGCCAAGGGCGAAGCCCGTCGCACCCGCTCTGACTTTATGCAGATGGAAAAAGACCGCGGCATCTCTGTCTCGGCGTCTGCAATGTCGTTTGATTTCAACAACTTCCGCTTTAACTTGGTTGACACACCAGGTCACAGCGACTTTTCCGAAGACACCTATCGCACGCTGACCGCTGTCGACGCTGCGGTTATGGTGATTGACGGTGCAAAAGGCGTTGAAAGCCAGACGCAAAAGCTGTTCGAAGTTTGCCGTCTGCGCGACCTGCCCATCCTGACCTTCTGTAACAAGATGGACCGTGAAAGCCGCGACACTTTTGAAATCATTGATGAAATTCAAGAGAACCTCGCGATCGACGTCACCCCAGCCTCTTGGCCCATCGGTGTGGGCCGCGATTTCATGGGCTGCTATGATCTGCTACGCGACCGTCTGGAATTGATGGACCGTGCAGACCGGAACAAAGTCGCTGAGTCCGTTGAAATCAATGGTTTGGACGATCCAAAACTGGCCGAACACATCCCAGCGGAATTGCTGGAAAAGTTCCTCGAAGAGGTCGAGATGGCCAAGGAGCTTTTGCCAAAACTTGACCCCCAGGCTGTGCTCGAAGGTCACATGACCCCCATTTGGTTTGGCTCTGCAATCAACTCGTTTGGGGTACAGGAATTGATGCATGGCATCAGCAATTTTGGCCCTGAACCGCAAATTCAATCCGCGCAGCCGCGCAATGTCGCCCCCGAAGAGAAAAAAGTCGCGGGTTTCGTGTTTAAGGTTCAGGCCAACATGGACCCCAAACACCGTGACCGCGTCGCCTTTGTACGTATGGCCTCTGGCCACTTCAAACGCGGTATGAAATTAACCCATGTGCGCACCAAAAAGCCCATGGCCATTTCAAACCCGGTGCTTTTCCTCGCTTCTGACCGTGAACTTGCAGAAGAAGCTTGGGCTGGCGACATCATTGGTATTCCAAACCACGGCCAATTGCGCATTGGCGATACATTGACCGAAGGCGAAGCCCTGCGCGTTTCTGGCATCCCGTCCTTTGCGCCAGAACTCTTGCAAACGTGCCGCGCGGGCGACCCGATGAAGGCCAAGCACCTCGAGAAAGCTCTGATGCAATTCGCCGAAGAAGGCGCAGCCAAAGTGTTCAAACCGTCCTTTGGCTCTGGTTTCATCGTTGGCGTTGTTGGTGCGTTGCAATTTGAAGTGCTCGCCAGCCGCATCGAAATGGAATACGGCCTTCCTGTGCGTTTCGAAGCCAGCCAATTCACCAGCGCCCGTTGGGTCAGCGGAGACAAGCAAGCCGTTGATAAGTTTACTGAAAGCAACAAACAACACATTGCAAACGATCATGATGGCGACATCGTTTACTTGACGCGTCTGCAATGGGATATTGATCGTGTAGGTCGCGACTATCCAGATGTGAAACTTACCGCTACAAAAGAGATGATGGTCTAAGCCAGCCCCTTGCGGGGGTGGCCAAACAGCCCGCAAGAGCAGTATGACACAAGACAAAACATATCCCGGCGGCTATGACGCCCTATTGCGCCGCGCAAACCTGCGCCGTGAACCTCTGGTTTTTGCCGAAGACGAAAGCCTTCCGGATCTTAACACTGATCTCACTGCTTTGTGCACGTCGATCACCGTTGCCGAACCGCTCACCAGCGAGTCGACTTTCGCGAAAAAGCGCCGCGACCTTCAGCTTGAACTCGAAGGTGAACCAGAGCTGTGTTTCCTAAACAGCCTGACCATAGCCACCCTACGCAAAAACGAATTCCCGCCCCATGCCCCTGAATTATTTCAGAAAATCTGGCGTGAACACAGCGAGTTTCTGCTGAGACGCCTGCCACTGCGCTGGCTGGTGTCCACGATCACAACCTTTGGAGACCACGGCCTAACAGAGGCACAGCGCCATGTTGGCCGCAGCATGACCATGCTGTTTGGCATGATCAAACTTTATGAATTTGAGCGGCTGTATTCCGGCTATGCCCCCGCAACCGCCTATGACACCGCCAGCAAAATCAACACCCGATTGCCGCTTGATATCCCGTCCTATTCCTTAAAAGGCGGCGGCTTGGATGTCGCATTACTGACCCGCCTCTGGAAAGATGCACAGCAAGATCCGGTGATCAAACCTCTTGCCAACCATTTGCTGAACGCGATCAACGACGATCCAAACACCCTGTTCCGCCGCCTCCGCAACATGGCGGACCAACGTGTGCAACACCTAGAAGAAAACAACAAAAACCCAATCCCCGTGCCCCAGCGCCATGTCAAACGCGACCCCAGCGCGATCTCTTGGGGGATTGTGGCGACTTTAAACGACGATCACGATCAAGCCGTTCGCTTTGTGGCCCACCACGTCACCCTGGGCGCAGATCAAATTGTACTTTATGCCGATGACCCCCAAGACGTCCCGCACGAATTGGGCCTGCATCCCAATGTCACCGTAATCACTTGTGATGAAACAGTAATCAGCAACGATCAGCGCGAAAGCCTGCCCCTCCGCAATGCCCGCAAAGCCTATTACTTCAACAAAGCCCGCCGCAAACTGCGGCTGGACTGGGTGGCGATGCTGGATGTGGACGAATTCTTACTGCCCAAAGTCCCGGTGCGCGAGATTCTGGCCAAAGTGCCAGAAGATGCCGCCTTTCTTGCGCTTTCTGTTGTTGAACAATTCGCTGATGCGCCCACGCTCTTTCGACCACCTGCCAGCGCTTATGACTTGCCCCAAGAGCACCACCAAGAGCTGTTCCCAACCTTTGGCAGTTACGTGCCCGACCTGGTTCTAGGTCCTTCAGAAGGCCGCTTAGTGGTGCGCGGAAAACTCGGCAATATCCGTGTCGGCAATTTCGTCGTCAAATACGAAAAGCGCGCGGCGACCAACAGCTATACCCTCCCCGATATGATCGTTGCCCACTGTCACAGCGAAGATTACCCAAGCTTTCTTGCCGCTCTGCCAAGGCGCATTGCCGAGGGGTATACCCGTCGAAAACCCGATGGAACCAACATTAAATCTGTCTTGGATGCCGTTGATTACAAATCACAAAACGCAGAACTTAAAGCGATGTTTCAAGAAATTTGCTCCGCCCGTCCAGAGGTCATAGAGATGCTAAAGTCCCAGGGTGTCTTGCTGGAACATAACCTTGATCTAGACCGAAAAATCGATCAGTTCATTGCGGACGTCACGCCATGACCTCTGCCACGACCAACGCCAAAACAAATGCAGCAACGTGGGGCATCGTCGCAACCATCAAAGCCCCAGCGCATGACATCGTCAATTTCGCCGCCTATCACCTCGACCTTGGCGCGGATCATATCTTTATCTTTCTGGATGACGCCAACCCAACCGCTGAACACACGCTTGCCACACATCCAAATATCACAGTCACCCGCACAGACGACGCTTATTGGCAAACAACCAATGGCCGACGGCCGCACAAACATCAGGTGCGCCAGGTTCACAATGCGTCGCGCGCCTATGCACAGGCAACACAGCTGAGCTGGCTTGCCCATATCGATGTCGACGAATTTCTCTGCCCTGCAGGCGACGTATCAAATGCGCTCGCGCAAATGCCGTCAACAACACCGGTTGCCCGAGTCGCGCCATGCGAATCTCTCTGCGCCGAAGACCAACCAGACCTCGACCCCGCCCTTATCTACTGCAAAGCCAAAACCCCCGGCGGACCAAAAGGCCAAAAAATTGAACGCGCGTTGTACCCGATGTTTGGCGGTTTTTTCAAAAGCGGATTTATCAGCCACACTGCGGGGAAAATTTTTGTACGGCGCGGCCAACCCAACCTGCGTTTTGCCATCCACCGCGCCTTTGCCAACAAAGATCAACCGCTCATCGAAACACCATTGCCACAGGTTGAACTGTGCCACCGACATGTTGAAAGTTGGGAAAAGTGGTTAAAAATCATGCAGTTCCGCCTATCCAAAGGTTCTTACCGCGCTGAACTTGAACAATCCATTGATCCCTCTTCGGGCCGCATATCGCGCCACCAGATGTTCTCTACTTTAACCCAATCAGGCACATCCGAGCTGCGCGCGTTCTTTGATGAAACCTGCTTGGCGACCCCAAAGCTGCGCGCTGATCTGAACAAGTTTGGACTTTTGCGCAACTATAGGTTGGATATTGCTCGCAAAGTGGCGAAACACTTCCCGGAATTCAGTGAGTAATGTTTCGCTTTACGAAACAATCTAATTCTCTGAAATCCGCGTTTTTTCCCTTTCGTTGACGCATCCGGCACAATGCGCTATGCCCTCACCGTGGGTCACACATGTGGCAAACCACGGGGCCAAACGGGCCCGACCCACATCAGACGTACGGGCCAATATGTGTCCGTAAATCACGGATACACATGATAAAGTTCTCCGATCTTGATCTGAACCCCAAGGTTCTCAAAGCTGTAAGCGAAGCGGGCTATGAAAGCCCTACCCCCATTCAGGCCGGTGCGATTCCCCCAGCCCTCGAAGGCAAAGATGTTCTCGGCATCGCCCAGACAGGCACAGGCAAAACCGCCAGCTTCACGCTTCCAATGATTTCGCTGCTGGCCCGTGGCCGCGCCCGGGCGCGCATGCCGCGCAGCTTGGTGCTGTGCCCAACACGGGAATTGGCCGCCCAGGTTGCCGAAAACTTCGACACCTATACCAAACACCTGAAACTGACCAAAGCACTGCTTATTGGTGGGGTCAGCTTTAAGGAACAGGAAAGCATTATCGACAAAGGCGTTGATGTGCTGATTGCCACCCCTGGCCGCCTGCTTGACCATTTTGAACGCGGCAAGCTGATCCTGTCAGATGTCAAGGTGATGGTTGTCGACGAAGCCGACCGTATGCTTGATATGGGTTTCATCCCAGATATCGAACGCATCTTTGGCCTGACCCCTTTCACCCGCCAAACTCTGTTCTTCTCGGCCACTATGGCCGCTGAAATCGAGCGTATCACCAACACGTTCCTGTCCAATCCCACCCGTGTCGAAGTCGCCCGTCAGGCGACCGCTTCGGAAAACATCGAACAGGGTGTTGTGATGTTCAAAGCCAGCCGTCGCGACCGCGAAGGCAGTGAAAAACGCAAAGTCCTGCGCAAGCTCATCGAAACCGAAGGCGACGCTTGCACCAACGCGATCATTTTCTGCAACCGTAAGACCGATGTCGATATCTGCGCCAAATCGATGAAGAAATATGGCTTGGATGCCGCGCCAATTCATGGCGATCTTGATCAGTCTCAGCGCACCAAAACGCTGAATGCCTTCCGCAATGGCGAATTGCGCTTTCTGGTGGCCTCTGATGTGGCTGCACGTGGTCTTGACGTGCCGGATGTATCCCATGTGTTTAACTTTGATGTGCCCGGCCATGCCGAAGATTACGTGCACCGTATCGGACGCACAGGCCGTGCCGGTCGCGATGGCAAAGCGATAATGATTTGCGTGCCGCGCGACGAAAAGAACTTTGCCGAAATCGAAGCCTTGATCCAAAAAGAGATCCCGCGCATCGAAAACCCGGTTACGCCAGAAAAGCGCACGCGCAAACCGCGCGCTGAAAAAGCCGACAAAGCCATACCCGAAACAAAAACCGCCGAGGTCACGCCGATTACCGCAGCAGAAAAACCTGCGCCAAAGGCAGAACAGCCTGAAGGCACCAGAAACAATGCGCGCGGCAATCGTGGTCGTGGACGCAACGACAACCGCAATGATCGCGGTGGTCGTGACAACAAAGTTGTCGGCATGGGCGACCATATGCCCAGCTTCATCGCCCTCAGCTTTGACGAACGGCGCGCAAGCTAAAGAATATCAGGCGGCCCAACAAAGCGCCGCCTGACATCTTCATCTTTCCAAAAATTCTCTCTTAAAATTCCACCAGCTGATACCGGCTGAACTGGGTAACCCAACGGTTTCGCCGACCGTAGGCCGTGCCCCAAACTCAACTTACAGGCGCCCAGGCCACATGGGTCGAATCGTACGTTTCGGCGCTTGAAACGTACAATTTGTACAATTAGGCAAAAATAAAACCCGCGCACGCCCAAGGCGCAACGCGGGTCAAGTTTTAGCCCAAACCCAGAATTTGTGATCAGCTCAAACGGCTGACAATCACGCTGACTTCTGGCTTTTTACCAATTTCCGTTTTCGCGCTATTGCGGGCGATCCGGCGCAGGTTCTCTTCCAATTTATCGTCATCTGCCAATGTCTTGGCCCCAGCACGTCCCAGAAATTGTGTCAGGTCCTCTTCCAACACATCTGACAGCGGTGCATGGCTGCTGCCAACCTCGGGCAAGCCCATCAGCTCCACCCAGGCTTCCCCAAGCGGCTCATCGTCTTCGTCCAGAATGACATTCACAATCACATGTCCATTCAACGCCATGCGAATACGATCCCGTACCACGCCATCCATCGCGCCAATTTTGACCGAACCGTCCAGGTAAGTCCTTCCAGTCTCTACAAATTCTGTGACTTTGGGTGCATTACCTGTCAGCTCCAACATGGTGCCATTCACCGCCACAACACTGGCGCGCCCCTTGCTTTCGCTCAGCTTGGCATGTTCGCGCAGATGGCGATGTTCCCCATGCATCGGGATCACCATTTGTGGGTTCACAATGTCTTGCATACGCTCCAGGTCAGGCCGGTTCGCGTGACCGGACACATGATAGTGCCCAGCACTGTCATCCACCACATCCACACCAATTTCTGACAATTGGTTCACAATACGAATGACACCCTTCTCATTGCCAGGAATGGTTTTCGAACTAAACAGGAAAGTATCGCCATCTTTCAAGGTGATACCATTGTGCTTGCCCCGAGCCAGCTGTGCCGTCGCCGCGCGGCGCTCACCCTGTGACCCAGTCACCAATAACATCAGATTCTCTCGCGGAATTGACCGTGCTTCCTCTGGGCTAACAACTTTGGGAAAGCTGGTGAGAACCCCGGTTTCCAGCGCGGCCTCAACCATGCGACGCATTGCACGGCCCATCAGGCAAATCGACCGCCCGGCCCGCTCGCCTGCCTCTGCCAAGGTCTTGACCCGCGCCACATTGCTGGCAAAGGTTGTCGCCGCCACCATTTGCGGTGCCGCCAAAATCAGTTTCTCAATCTCTGGCCCAACCGTGGCCTCAGAACGGCCTTCGGCACGCGAAAACACATTGGTAGAGTCACACACCAACGCCTTAACGCCGTCTTTGCTGACCGCCGCCCAAAGTGCCGGGTCAAAGGCTTCGCCGACGATCGGTGTCTCGTCCAATTTGAAGTCGCCGGTATGAATGATACGCCCTGCAGGAGTGTCGATCACCAGCGCACCGCTTTCGGGGATAGAATGCGAAATCGGCAGGAAGCCAACGGTAAACGGGCCAGCTTTTGTCGTTTCCGGCCAAGCGCTTACCGTAACGACCTCTTGGTCCGGTTGCCCTTGGTCGCGCATCTTGTGACGCGCCAGATTTGCCGTGAAGGCGCGCGCATAGACGGGCACGCCCAGACGATCCCAGAAATGGCCCACGGCCCCAATATGGTCCTCATGGCCATGGGTGATAAAAATGGCCTCAAGGCGATCTTTGTTGGCAATCAGCCAAGACATGTCCGGGAAAATCAGATCTACCCCCGGAGAGGTCTCCATATCGGCAAAAGTCACGCCAATATCCACCAGGATCAAGCGCTCTTTGCCCTTTGGGCCATAGCCATAGACATAGGCGTTCATACCAATTTCACCCGCCCCACCAAGGGGAAGGTAAATCAAACGGTCACTGCTCATAAAAGGTCAGCTTTCTTTGTTATAAGTGTGGATCACGGTTAGCCCGTGCATCGTTAAGTCTTCTTCGATCATATCAAAAAGGTGATCACCCTTCTCAAACAGTGGGGCCAGGCCGCCGGTACCGATCACTTTCATCGGCGCGCCATATTCAGACTTGATACGCGAGATAATCCCCTCGATCAGGCCCGTGTATCCCCAAAATACACCAGATTGTATGCAGCCCACGGTGTTGGTCCCTATGACCTTTGTGGGCTGGCTTATATCAACATGCGGCAAAGCGGCCGCGCCGGCGCTTAGCGCTTCCAGGCTCAAATTCACACCGGGTGAAATCACCCCCCCGATATAGGCACCATCGTTGTCCACAACATCAAAGTTGGTCGCGGTGCCAAAATCAACGACAACCACATTCCCGCCATGACGGTCATAGGCCCCGGCCGCATTTGCCAAACGGTCCGGCCCCGGCTGCACCCCATGGTCGACGCGCGGCGCAACAGGCAACTTGCAGTCAGGTTTACCAACAACCAAGGGTCTGCACCCAAAGAACTTATCCGCAAAGACCCGCAGATTGAACACCACGCGCGGTACCGTCGAGGAAATGATCACTTCCGTGATATCCAGCTCGATCTGGTAGTGGGAGATCAATGTCGAAAACCACGTGAAATAGGCGTCCGCGGTGCGCGCATGGTGGGTCGAGGTGCGCAAAGTGCACAGGAATTTCTGCCCATCCCAAATGGAAAAGACAGTATTTGTGTTGCCGCAGTCGATCGCCAAAAGCATGGTTTGCCCTATCTTAGAAAAAGATGTCGGCTGCGGGGATCGCCACAGCGCCTTGGGGCGTCTTCAACACCAGATTGCCCGCATTGTCTACCGTTTCAAAGGTGCCGACATATTCATCACGCATAGTGCGTGCTGTTATCACCTCACCTAATCGCGCGGCCCGCGCCAACCAAGCCGTACGGATTGGCTCAAACCCAAAGGTTACAAACTGCAATTCCCACTTGGCATAGGCCGATGCAAGCACGTCCAAAAAGGTTTCAGGATCAACCTCTGCACCAGTTTCTGACAACACAGACACGGGGCGTGTTGCGCTTGCTTCCAAATCTTGCGCATCAGGGGCCACCGCAAGATTCACACCAATCCCAATCGCAAGATGGGCCACTTGACCACCTGAGAACCCAGCACTTTCCAACAATATCCCGGCGACTTTTCCACCATTCAACAAAACGTCGTTGGGCCATTTCAACGCAAACGCCCCGGCGCGGCCAGTGACAGCCACAAAAGCGTCAAATAGCGCGAGACTTGCTACAAAGCTGCGCAATGCAACATTCTCAGGCGTCTCCGAAGGATGCATCAACAGGGTGGCCGCGAAATTTCCGGTTGGGTCCTCCCAAACGCGCCCACGGCGACCACGGCCCGAAGTTTGATGCAAAGCCAAAATCCATTCTGGTCCCGCCACTGTGCCAGCAACACGCAATGCCTCGGCATTTGTGCTGTCCAACTCCTTTAGCACGCGCCGCCCATATCCGATTGGCCAATCTTGCATACTTGTTCCTGTTCTTGATCCAAATACCCTCGCCGAAGGCACCTTAAACAAAAAAGACGCGCCCGTCAGGGCGCGCCAATTTAATTCATATGCAAAGCGCTTTAGTTGACAAGCGCAGCTGCCGCAACTTCCGCCATTGCTTCAACACCAAACAGGTTCACAATTCCCAGTGCCATGATCGCCGCAGAGGCCATCAGGAACCCATAGAGAATAGGGCTGCGGTTTTTGTCTAAGCTCTCGCCCTCTTCGCCAAAGTACATGTAAAAGACGATGCGCAGGTAATAGAACGCCCCAATAACCGAAGCGACCACACCGGCAATTGCCAACCAGGCCAGACCCGCATCATAGGCGGCACGCAAAACATACAGCTTACCGATAAAGCCCAGGAACGGCGGCACACCCGCCAGCGAAAATAGCAGCACCAACATGGCAATTGCTTTGCCAGGTTCGCGTTTGGAATACATGTTCAAAGCCGTGATGTCCGTAACCGGCTGGCCATCGCGTTCCATCGACAGAATAAAGGCGAAGGTGCCCACATTCATCGTCACATAAATTGCCATATAGATCAGCATGGATTGCACGCCAAACGCGGTGCCTGCAGCCAGACCCATCAAGGCATAGCCCATATGGGCGATTGACGAATAGGCCATCAGACGTTTGATGTCTTTTTGACCGATCGCTGCAACCGCGCCTAAGAACATCGACAGCAATGACAACAAGGCTACGATCTGTTGCCAGTCGCCAACCACGCCGCCAAAGGCATCATGTACAACCCGCGCAAACAAAGCCATTGCTGCCATCTTTGGCGCTGTGGCAAAAAATGCCGTGATCGGCGTTGGCGCACCTTCGTAAACGTCTGGTGTCCACATGTGGAACGGCACAGCAGACACTTTGAACGCCAGACCAGACACCACAAATGTCAGACCAAACAACAGGCCAAGCGTCGTGTGACCTTCGCCAGCGGCCTGAATGATGCCGGCAAATTGAGTTGTGCCCGCAAAGCCATAGACCAAAGACGACCCATACAGAAGCAGGCCCGATGACAGAGCACCAAGAACAAAGTACTTCATGCCAGCTTCGGTGGATTTAACGCTGTCACGACGTAAAGACGCCACAACATAAAGCGACAGAGACTGCAATTCGAGGCCCATGTATAGCGCCATGAGGTCCCCTGCACTCACCATCATCATCATGCCGACAACCGACAAAACGATCAGAATGGGATACTCAAAGCGCAACAGATTGCGACGGGCTAAATAGTCTTTTCCCATCACCAGCACGGCTGCGGCGGAAATTAGAATTGTCACTTTGGCAAAGCGCGCAAAACCGTCGTCATGGAACATTCCGTTAAAGGCAACATTGCTGCCCTCGCCGTTCAGACCAATCCAAGCCGCCAAACCAACAAACAAGATTGCCGTCAGCCAAGTCAACGCGCCCGCGATTGCGTCTTTGCCGGTGTACACAGCCCCAACAAGCGCGAGCATCGCGTAAATCGCCAGAATAATTTCCGGCAGGATGATATTCAGATCAGCAGTGATCATCGGTTACCGCCCCCTTAGTGCGATGCCGCGATTTGGTCAGCAGCCGGAGCATGCGCCAAAGCGGTTTCATAGTTAAGTAGCAAGGCCTCGACTGAAGGCCCGATAATGTCGGTGATCAACGCAGGATAAACACCCAGCAGAAGCGTCATTGCAACCAAAGGTGCAAAAATCCATTTCTCACGTGTATTCATGTCGCTGATGGTGCGCAGGCTTTCTTTGATCAGATCGCCCATGACAACGCGGCGATACAGCCAAAGCGCATAGGCTGCTGACAGGATCACACCAGATGTAGCAATCGCAGCAACCCAAGTGTTTTTCTGGAACGCCCCCATCAAAGTCAGGAACTCTCCGACAAATCCAGAAGTGCCCGGCAGACCCACGTTTGCCATGGTAAAGAACATAAAGATCAGCGCATAGGCTGGCATGCGGTTCACAAGACCGCCATAGGCGTCAATGTCGCGTGTGTGCATACGGTCATAGATAACGCCGACACAGAGGAAGAGCGCGCCAGAAATAAAGCCGTGGCTTAGCATCTGGAAGATCGCGCCATCGATCCCCTGTTGGTTGCCCGCAAAGATCCCCATAGTCACATAACCCATGTGCGCCACTGATGAATAAGCAATCAGCTTTTTCATGTCTTGCTGCACAAGAGCCACCAAAGATGTGTAGACAATCGCGATGGCTGACATCCACAGGATAAAGTCCGTCAGAACTTCGGCCCCAACCGGGAACATCGGCAAGCTAAAGCGCAAAAAGCCATAGCCGCCCATCTTCAGCAAGATCGCCGCCAGCACCACAGAACCTGCTGTCGGGGCCTGAACGTGCGCATCTGGCAACCAGGTGTGCACCGGCCACATTGGCATTTTCACCGCGAAACTCGCAAAGAACGCGAGGAACATCAGGGTTTGCAATCCACCCACGACGTGAATGCCCAGCACAGAGAAGCTTTCAGACGCAAATGTGTGGTTCATCAATGTTGGAATGTCGGTTGTGCCCGCATCTGCAAACATTGCAACCATCGCGACCAGCATCAGAACTGATCCAAGCAACGTGTATAGGAAGAACTTGAAGGATGCGTAAATCCGGTTCGCCCCGCCCCAGATCCCGATGATCAGGAACATTGGGATCAGGCCTGCTTCAAAGAACAAGTAGAACAAGATCAGATCCAGCGCCATGAACACGCCAAGCATCAGCGTTTCAAGCAGCAAGAAAGCGATCATATATTCTTTGACGCGCTTATTCACACCCCAAGATGCAGCAATGGTCAGCGGCATCATGAACGTGGTTAGCATGACAAACAGAACCGAAATCCCGTCAACGCCCATCTTGTATTGTAGCCCCAACAACCAAGACCGTTCTTCGACAAACTGCATCCCGGTATCTTGTGGATCAAACTCAGCAAGAATGAACAGCGAGACTAGAAAAGTGATAGCTGTTGCGATCAACGCAACCCATTTGGCATTGCGTTGGTCCGCCGCATCATCGCCGTGCAAGAACACCAACAGGATTACAGCTGCAATCGCCGGAATGAAGGTGACAATGGAAAGAAGGTTATCCATTAATGCGCTCCTCCGCTGAGCGTCATCCAAGTGATGAGCACGACAATGCCGATCACCATGGCAAAGGCATAGGTAAAGATATAACCGGACTGAGCGCGGCCTGCGAGCTTGGTGAAGAAGGGCACAATGCCCATCGCCACGCCATTCAAGAAGCCGTCGATCACATTGCCATCACCACGTTTCCAAAGGAAACCACCGATGGCCTTGGCCGGACGTACAAAGATAAAGTCAAAGATCTCGTCAAAGTACCATTTGTTCAAAAGGAACAGATACAGCGGACGCTGCGACTCTGCCACTTTGCGCGGCATCGACGGATCCCAGATATAGAACCACAAAGCGGTGATAAAGCCGATCAGCATCGCGATAAACGGGCTGACCTTGACCCATGTTGGAGAATGGTGCGCGTCATCAATAACGTGGTTATCTGCGGCCATGTGGATCGCACCTTTTGGCGCTTCTGCATGGGCTGCATTTGCCATCGCATGATCGTCACCGTGGCTGTCTGCTTTGGCATGATCATCCTTGGCGGCAGCGTGGCTGTCATCTGCATGGTCGTCGCCATGTTCGCTGGCTTCCGCATGCGCTTCGATACCAAAGAAGGTGTTCACCTTGTGATGGTCACCAAAGAAACTGCCGTACCAAATCATACCGGCAAACACCGAACCCAAAGCCAGCACACCAAGCGGCACCAGCATCACTGTTGGGCTTTCATGCGCATGATCATGGGTATGTTTGTCGCCGCGCGCCTTGCCATAGAACGTCAGGAAAATCAGACGCCAGCTGTAAAAACTTGTGAACAGCGCGGCAATCACCAGCATCCAGAAGGCATAGCCACCAGCCGTGCCCGCATAGGCGCTTTCAATCACTGCATCTTTGGACAAGAATCCTGCGAAACCAATATGAGTCAATGGAATGCCGACACCAGTAATCGCCAACGTCCCAATCATCATTGCGGCAAATGTGTAAGGCAGCTTTTTACGCAACCCGCCATAATTCCGCATGTCTTGTTCGTGGTGCATGCCATGGATCACGGAACCTGCGCCCAAGAACAACATCGCTTTGAAGAACGCGTGTGTGAACAAGTGGAACATCGCAACAGAATAGACACCAACGCCAGCAGCCACAAACATATAGCCCAGCTGAGACATGGTTGAATAAGCAATCACGCGTTTGATATCGTTTTGAACCAAACCGATGGTCGCTGCCACAAAAGCGGTGGTCGCCCCAAGGAATGTGATGAATGCTGTGGCTTCGGGCGCGTATTCCATCAATGGGGACATACGGCAAACCAAAAACACACCAGCGGTAACCATGGTCGCGGCATGGATCAAAGCCGAAACAGGCGTTGGACCTTCCATCGCGTCAGGCAACCAAGTGTGCAGGAACAACTGTGCAGATTTCCCCATCGCACCGACAAACAGCAAGAAGGCCAGCAGGTTTGCTGCATTCCATTCGGTCCACAGGAAGGTGATCTCTTTATTCACAAGGTTTGGAACCTCGGCAAAGATCACGTCAAAGTCGATACTGCCGGTCAGCATGAACAGGCCGAAGATACCAAGCGCAAAGCCAAAGTCCCCTACACGGTTGACGATAAAGGCTTTCATCGCCGCCGCACCCGCGCTTGGTTTTTTCCAGTAAAAACCAATCAATAGATAGGACGCTACGCCCACGCCTTCCCAGCCAAAGAACATCTGAACAAGGTTGTCAGAGGTCACCAGCATCAACATCGCAAAGGTAAAGAAGCTTAGATAGGCGAAGAAACGCGCCTTATAGTTCTGATCCTCGGAAAAGTTTTCGTCATGCGCCATGTAGCCAAAGGAATACAGGTGCACCAAGGCCGAAACCGTGGTCACAACAATCAACATGATCGAGGTCAGACGGTCCAGACGGATCGACCAGCTGGTATCAAGAGTACCTGATTGAATAAAATCCAGGATGTGAATGTGCTGTGTTTCCGGCCCATGGCTCAGGAACACAACCCAAGAAAGCAAGCAAGCTAAGAACAACAAGCCGGTTGTCACATATTGTGCCGCGGTCTCGCCGATATAGTGCCAGCCAAACCCGCCAATGATGGCCCCAACAAGAGGCGCAAAGAGGATGATCGTTTCCATGCTCAGTTAGCCTTTCATCACGTTGACATCTTCGACCGCGATGGTGCCGCGATTACGGAAGAAGGAAACCAGAATTGCCAGACCAATCGCAGCCTCAGCAGCGGCAACGGTCAAAACAAACAGCGTGAAGACCTGCCCCACCAGATCGCCCAAAAAGGACGAAAAGGCGACAAGGTTGATGTTCACCGCCAACAGCATCAATTCAATCGACATCAATAGGATGATGACGTTCTTCCGGTTCAGGAAGAGGCCAAAAATACCGATGACGAACAATGTCGCCGCCACGGTAAGGTAATGTTCAAGTCCGATCATTTTGTCCCTCGGTCCTTACTCTTTCCTCAGCGGGGGCTTAAAGCCCCTGCCCCGGTTTAATATCTTTGATTTCCATTGCAGTCGCTGGGTCGCGCCACATCTGGGTTAGAACGTTCTGACGCTTGATGTCACGACGGTGACGGATGGTCAGTACAATCGCGCCGATCATCGCAACCAACAGGATCAAACCGGCCAGTTGGAACAACAGAAAGTATTGATCATAAATCAGCAGGCCCAAAGCCGCGGTGTTCTCGACACCCTCAGGTGCAACTGCTGCACGCAGGGCTTCAGCCTGTTCTGCTTCTTCCCAGGCCCCAAAGGCCAGACCAAATTGCATCAACAAAACCACACCGATCAAGATGGCAATTGGCAAATACTGCGCCATGCCCGCCTTGAGTTCCGCGAAATCAACATCCAGCATCATCACCACAAACAGGAACAATACTGCAACCGCCCCAACATAGACGATGATCAACAACATCGCGACGAATTCAGCCCCCAACAGCACAAACAGACCTGCCGCGCTGATAAAGGATAAGATCAGCCACAATACCGAATGCACCGGATTCTTGCTGACCACGGTAAATAGACCGCCCGCGATCACACAGATCGCAAACAGATAGAATGCAAGCGCCGCAATGGTCATGTCTCACTTTCCTCATTGTCGCCCATCACACCCTGTGCAAGGTCCATCACACGGGTCATGGCGGGTAAGCCGGCGAACATTGACATTTGGCCAATGGTCTCGGCAATTTCTTGTTTCGTTGCGCCCGCTTCCAGCAAATGCCGAATGGTCAGGCGAATTTGTGCGTCAGCTTGCCCGCCCAGAACGGTCAAGGCTGCTAAAGTCAAAAGAAGGCGCGTCTTTGCGTCCAGCCCATCTTTGTTCAACCCTTTGCCAAAGAACATTTCCATCATGTCTTTTGGCATGGTTGGCCAAAGGTTCTCGAACCCTTTTGGAGAGAAGGATTCCAGCGCAGGATTCATGGACTTCGCCATTTCCTGATACTGAGCCATCATTGCTTCGAAAGGGTTCTTTGGATCGGTCATCGGTACGGCGCATCCAGTTCTAGGTTACGAGCTATCTCTGCTTCCCAGCGTTCACCGTTCGCCAGCAGTTTTTCTTTGTCGTAAAACAGCTCTTCGCGGGTTTCGGTGGCAAACTCGAAATTCGGTCCTTCGACAATGGCATCCACCGGGCAGGCTTCTTGGCAAAAGCCGCAATAGATGCATTTGGTCATATCGATGTCATAGCGCGTGGTGCGACGGCTGCCATCTTCTCGGGGTTCCGCATCGATGGTGATGGCCTGTGCAGGGCAAACCGCTTCGCACAATTTACAAGCGATGCAACGCTCTTCACCATTTGGATAACGGCGCAACGCATGTTCACCACGGAAACGCGGCGACAAAGGCCCCTTTTCATGTGGATAGTTCAGCGTCGCTTTTGGGGCAAAGAAGTATTTGAAGCCCAGCCGGAAGCCTTTTACGAAATCCGCCAGCAAGAAATACTTGGCAGCGCGGGTATAGTCGATTTGGGTCATATCAGCCTCCAATCGCCCAGCGAGCATATGCGCCGCCGAAAGCTTCGAATTTTGCAAAGAATGCTACCAGAACCACCCAAACCAAAGACATCGGCAAGAAGACTTTCCAACCTATACGCATCAGTTGGTCATAGCGGTAACGCGGCGTGATGGCTTTTACCATGGCGAAGATAAAGAAGAAGAATGCCATTTTACCAACCATCCACAGCGCGCCATCCGGCAGGCCAGGAATTGGGGACAACCAACCACCAAAGAACAGCAGTGACGTCAGGGCGCACATCAGGAAGATTGCGATATACTCGCCCGCCATAAACAACAGGAAGGGTGTCGAGGAATACTCAACTTGATAGCCAGCCACCAATTCGGATTCTGCTTCGGGCAAATCAAATGGCGGCCGGTTGGTTTCAGCAAGCGCAGAAATAAAGAACAGGAACACCATTGGGAAGTGCGGCAACCAATACCAGCTAAAGAACCCGTATGCGCCATCTTGCGCGCGCACAATGTCGCCAAAGTTCATGGAACCAGTCGACAGCACAATGCCGATGATGATCAGGCCAATCGAGACTTCGTAAGAAATCATCTGAGCAGCAGAGCGCAACGATCCCAAGAATGGATACTTAGAGTTGGACGCCCAGCCCCCCATGATCACGCCATAAACTTCCAAAGAAGACACCGCAAAAACATATAGAATAGCAACGTTGATGTCAGACAACACCCAACCATCATTAAACGGAATAACCGCCCAGGCGATCATGGCCAATACAAAGGAAGTCAAAGGGGCCAGCATGAAAACGGTCTTGTCGGCCCCTGCGGGTACGACCACCTCTTTCACAACGTATTTTAGCGCGTCAGCAACGGTTTGCAGCAACCCCCAAGCGCCAACAACGTTGGGGCCACGGCGCATCTGAACTGCTGCCCAAATTTTCCGGTCCCCGTATACAAGGAACAGTAGCGAAACCATTACAAAGCCTAAGACGGCCAAAACCTGGGCGACGATCAAAACGCCTAAACCTAGGGGAGTGGTAAAGAAATCAGCCATATGTCCTCACACCGTGGGTATTCTGTTCTCAGCGCAGCTTGAAACCGCGACTTCTGCGTCAATGGTTTTCAAACCACGGGGCAGTGCCGACGAGATGGTGTAAACAGCATCCCCCCGCCAAATTCCACCCTGAAATTCAACTGTTGTTCTCAGATGTCGCGCAAATCCATAACCGCGGATCAGCGTGTATTGTGCAGCTGCACATTCGCTATAGGCCACAACATCTGCTTCATCTCTTGCGTCGCGCATTTCAACGTGGAAATTGACCAAATCGCCATCCAACAAGCGCGTTTCCACACCGTCATAAGATGGATCAAATGCCACCACGTCGCGTGATACGGTTTTGTCCTCTTGCACTGCACAGGCTGACAGGCCGGCCGAAGCCGCCAATACTGTCAGAACACGGTGCAAAAAGAGCTTCATCCGTTCTTACTCCGCCGCAATCTTTGTTTCACCGCGCGCTTTGGCTTGAGCTGAAAGCTCTGCCATCAACTGGCTTGCGCGGGCGATTGGGTTGGTCAGATAGAAATCAGCAACACCGCTGCGGAAATCTGCTTTGCCCAGTTTATCAACCGCCAAAGGCTTCCATTCGTTTTCTACAACTTGATCGACCTTGGCCAAATGCGGCACCTCTGCGATCATCGCCGTGCGCAATTGCGCCAAGCTGTCAAACGGCAGTGCTTCACCCAACTCTGCCGAAAGCGCACGCAGGATCGCCCAGTTTTCTTTGGCTTCGCCAGGGGCAAAATTCGCCCGCATTGCCAATTGTGGACGGCCTTCCGTGTTCACGAATAGACCGTTTTCTTCGGTATAGGCCGCAGCAGGCAAAATCACATCCGCGCGATGCGCCCCACGGTCACCATGCGAGCCTTGGTAGATCACAAAGGCACCCGCATCGATGTCAACTTCGTCAGCGCCCATGTTGTAAACAACTTCGGCCCCTTCAATCGCAGCAGGAACGCCACCTTCGGTGACCGCGCCCACATCCATGGCACCCACACGGCTGGCGGCGGTATGCAACACCATCATCTTGCCGTTGGTGCGCTGCGACGCGTTCATCGCGTGGCCGAGAACCGCCAAGCCATCTGCTTCGGTCAAGGCACCTGCCCCAACGATGATCACCGATGGTTTTTCCAAAATTTCTTTGAATTCGTGTTTTTCAAGACCCGCCAAAGCCTCACGGCCGGTGCCCATTTCAAACACGTCAAATGTTAGATCATTTGGCGCGCCAATATTGGCAACCTTTGCACCGTTCAACCAGGCTTTGCGCAGACGCGCGTTTAACACCGGCGCTTCTGTGCGTGGGTTAGTGCCGATCAGCAGGATGAACTCGGCAGTGTCGATATCTTCAATGCTGGCATTGCCAACATAGCCCGAACGGTTGCCAATCGGCAGACGCGCGTTGTCTGTCCGGCATTCAACAGTGCCGCCCAAAACGCTAACCAAAGATTTCAGCGCATAGGCCGCTTCGGTCGAGGCCAATTCACCCACGAGTCCGGCAACTTTCTTGCCCTTCATCGCAGCCGCAGCTTTGCCCAAGGCTTCGCCCCAGGTGGCGGCGCGCAGCTTGCCGTTTTCACGCACATAAGGACGATCAAGGCGCTGACGACGTAAGCCATCCCAAACAAAACGGGTTTTATCGGAAATCCACTCTTCATTCACGCCATCATGATTGCGCGGCAAAATCCGCATCACTTCACGACCTTTGGTATCCACGCGAATGTTGGAACCCAAGGCGTCCATCACGTCGATGGTTTCGGTTTTGGCCAATTCCCAAGGACGTGCGGTAAAGGCATAGGGCTTGGATGTCAGCGCCCCAACTGGGCAAAGGTCAATGATATTGCCCTGCAGGTTGCTATCCAGTGTTTCGTTCAAATAACTTGTGATTTCTGAATCTTCACCACGACCGGTTTGGCCCATCTGGGTGATACCAGCGACCTCAGTAGTAAACCGAACGCAGCGCGTGCAAGAAATACAGCGGGTCATGGTTGTTGCAACCAACGGCCCGAGATCCAAATCTTCAACCGCGCGCTTTGATTCTTTGAAACGCGAGCCAGAAAGACCATAAGCCACCGCTTGGTCCTGCAAGTCACATTCCCCACCTTGGTCGCAAATTGGGCAATCCAGCGGGTGGTTGATCAGCAGGAACTCCATCACGCCTTCGCGGGCCTTTTTGACCATCGGCGAGTTGGTTTTCACAACAGGCGCTTGGCCTTCAGGACCTGGACGCAGATCCTTTACCTGCATCGCGCAAGACGCGGCGGGCTTTGGTGGCCCGCCAACCACTTCGACCAGGCACATGCGGCAGTTGCCAGCAATGGACAGTCTTTCATGGTAACAGAACCGCGGCACTTCTACCCCGGCTTGCTCGCAGGCCTGGATCAGCGTCAGGGCGCCATCCACTTCAACTTCATGGTCATCAATAATGATCTTGCGTAGGTCAGACATAGTTATTTGGCCCTTAACAGCGCGCCGATCTGGCTGGATTTCTTGATTTCCGTACGCCCAAGCGCACAGTATGTTTCCGGGTCATCGAAATTGACCCCATTGGCTTTCAGATAAGCTTCCCCACGACGGCGGAGCTCTGCTTTGTTCACATCGCTCTTTCGGAAAGCATCTATTTCGTCTTTGCTATAGCCCAAAGACTTTGCTTCTGAATGGATCGCATTGACATAGCGCAATGCGCGGATCATTCGCGCAGAAATTGTCGGGCAAATATTGCGAATTTCATCCGCAATCCCCACCCATAGCAACCCATCCGTTACGCTTTTAACGTTTTCCAAGGGTTGCTTGGCATTTGCTGTGCCTGCCGCCATCACCATCGCTAAAACCATCATACGCACCGTATCTCTCCTTCAACGCCAAACAGGGCTGCGAAACCGCGCCCTTTCTGGCCCAGATCAAGAGATCGACTGGGTGTTATGCAATAACAGGTCTGTTTCATGCCCAATTCAGCATGAAATTGCCGAGAACCGGCTTTTTTAGGACCCATATGTGCAGCGACTTGGTTCACGGTTTGCACTGCCCCTGAACAACGAGCTTGTCACCATCAAATTGCGGCTCGTCCTCGGGGCCATGCGACCAAGAAATAAGCGAAGTGCCATACTGTTTGATGCAATATTGCGTTCCACCGTAAGCCGCCGCCGCCCGCGCGCCATCAAGCGTCGCTGACGCTGGGCTAACTGCAACCGTGAAAACACTGCGGTCATCCTTGCTGACCTTTGCAGCCTTGATACGGAAACGCTGTTCGTCAAAACGCAGGCCAGTGTCTTTCTGGAAACGGCCACACGCAGACATCGACAAGCTCGCGATAAAAAGTATCGCTACGCCACAGCGCCAAGGCTGAACGTTCAAAGACAATGAAGATGACTGCGGTGTTTGCATTACTTTCGACCTCGTAGATATTTACCGATCAATGAGCTCTTTTGAATCTCAGAAAATCCAGGAGTGCAGAAAGAATTTCTGACTTGAGGATCAACCCCAGCTTTTTCAAAAAAACCAACAATCTTCTTTTCATGTTCTTTTTTGTCAATCGCGTCAATTGCATCCAGAACGGCGCGTCGTCTACGACTTTCATCCACGAACTTCTCGTAAACGCCTTCAAAAAATTTCTGCTTTTGGTGGTCGCTGAACACGATTTTCCTACATTTTTTTGCAATTATATAAGCAATATCCAGGGCAAGAACTTCGTCACGAATCTCTTTAGTAAGAAACTCACCCTTAGATGGCGCAGCCGAAACTGGGCCCGTGGCGAAAGAAAGCGCCAATACCGCTGAAACTGCGGACTTTTTTAAAAATTTTGTATTAAACATTGTCATCTCTAATTTACTCTGCAGCCATCGCGCCCATACGGCCCGTTTTTTGCGCTTTGATACGGTCTTCGATTTCTTCACGGAAATTGCGGATCAAGCCCTGAATTGGCCAAGCTGCCGCGTCTCCCAATGCGCAAATTGTGTGGCCTTCGACCTGTTTGGTCACATCCCACAACATGTCAATTTCTTCTGGATCCGCTTCGCCTTTGACCAAACGCTCCATCACACGCATCATCCAACCGGTGCCTTCACGACATGGCGTGCATTGGCCACAGCTTTCGTGCTTATAGAATTTCGCCAAGCGCCAGATTGCCTTGATAATGTCAGTCTGCTTGTCGATCACAATCACCGCCGCCGTCCCAAGGCCTGACCCCAATTCGCCGCGCAGATAATCAAAATCCATAATCGCGTCGCGCATGTTTTCACCGCGCACACAGGGAACAGAGGAACCACCCGGAATAACAGCCTGCAAATTGTCCCAGCCACCGCGAATGCCACCGCAGTGCTTTTCAATCAGCTGTTCAAACGGAATAGACATCGCTTCTTCGACAACACAGGGGTTGTTGACGTGGCCAGAAATCGCAAACAGTTTTGTGCCCGCGTTGTTGGCACGGCCAAAACCTGCAAACCATTCAGCACCACGACGCAGGATTGTTGGTACAACCGCAATGGACTCAACGTTGTTCACAGTAGTTGGGCACCCATACAGACCCGCGCCCGCCGGAAACGGCGGCTTCATGCGTGGCATGCCTTTTTTGCCTTCAAGGCTTTCCAGCAATGCGGTTTCTTCACCACAAATATAAGCGCCTGCACCATGGTGCAGAAAGACATCAAAGTCCCAACCGGAGCCAGCTGCGTTTTTGCCTAGCATGCCCTTGTCATAGCATTCATCAATGGCGGCCTGCAGCGCTTCGCGTTCGCGAATATATTCGCCGCGCAAGTAGATATAGCAGGTGTGTGCATTCATCGCGAAAGAGGCAATCAGCGCCCCTTCAATCAAAGTATGCGGATCATGGCGCATGATTTCGCGATCTTTACAGGTGCCCGGCTCTGATTCATCCGCGTTGATCACCAGATAAGACGGGCGGCCATCGCTTTCTTTGGGCATAAATGACCATTTCAGGCCTGTCGGGAAACCCGCGCCACCACGGCCACGCAGACCAGATGCTTTCATCGTGTCGATGATCCAGCCGCGGCCTTTTTCGATTATGCCTGCGGTGCCATCCCAATGGCCACGCTGCTGCGCCCCTTTAAGGGTACGCTCGTGCATACCGTAGAGATTGGTAAAGATACGGTCTTGATCTTTGAGCATCCCGTTCTACCCTTCCGTTTTCTGACGCGCGCGCCAGATCTGATAAACATTCACCAGCGCCCAAATCAGCGCCGCAATGGCAGCAAAGTCGAACAACAAGGCAAACCGCCCCGGCAATCCGATCTGCCGTCCAACCACCTGGATGAGCATCCAAAACACAAGCGTTCCTGCAATTACAAGGCTGACTGTGCGGCCTCGTTTTGCCAATTGCTGCTCTGTTTGCCCCTCCGTCATTTTCTAGTCCTCGTAAACGTCGCCTTTTTTGACGCGTTTCGCGAACTCTGTCTCTTCACCAGCCGCAAGCTTTTTGGCTTGGTCAATCCACCCATCGCGTTCGATGCGGCCTTTGAACGACAGGCGGCTGTCAACCCATGCCACTTCTTCAGCGCCCCAAGCAGCGACCTGATCAAAGTGATAGAAACCCAACTCGTTAAGCGTTGCTTCAAGCTTTGGCCCAACACCTTTCAGTTGCTTAAGATCGTCCGCACCACCCGCACGCGCAGCGCCTAGGGTCTCAGGGGCAGATTCAGAAACTTCAGCGGTGTCATCTGATTTCTTCGGCGCAGGCTTTGTGGGCGCGGCTTTCTTTGCAGCTGGTTTGGCGGCTTTCTTGGCGTCTTCGGCTTGTCGAACTGCGGGCATTGCAGGCGCAGGCGCCGTCGGAGTTGGCTCTGCCGCAGCGCGACCGGCCACGACGCCATCTTTGCCAATCCATGACGTATTAAGTGGCACTTCGGTTCCGTCAATGCGTTTGATGCTGTCGCCAATATCTGTCGCCAATTGTACCGACGCATTATACTGAGTTTTACCAGAGTCATATTCGGTCAGCGACGTCAAACCTGACAAAGGCTCTGCGGCATAGCGGCCATTCTGCGGACCAGCCACAGGCACTTTGCCTGCCGCCATCTCGTCCAACATCTTGGCCAAACCTTCGGTGGTCAGATCTTCAAAATAATCTTTGCCAATCTGAGCCATGGGCGCGTTGGTGCAAGCCCCAAGACATTCCACTTCTTCCCAGCTGAATTTGCCATCTGCAGATAATTCATGTGGGTTTGCAGCGATTTTCTCTTTGCAAACCGCAATCAGATCTTCGGCACCACAGATCATGCAGGACGTTGTGCCACAAATCTGAATATGCGCCACAGAGCCAACAGGCTGCATTTGGAACATGAAATAGAAAGATGTGACTTCAAGCACACGAATATAGGCCAAACCCAGCATGTCAGCGATATATTCAATCGCCGGTTTGGTCACCCAGCCCTCTTGTTCCTGTGCACGCCACAAAAGTGGGATCACAGCCGAGGCCTGACGACCTTCTGGGAATTTGGTTATTTGCGCTTCAGCCCAAGCCTGATTGGCAGGCGTGAACGCAAAGCTTTCGGGTTGCTCATGATAAAGACGGCGCAACATTAGCGGTCAATCTCCCCAAAAACGATGTCCATTGTGCCGATAATCGCGGCGACGTCAGCCAACTGATGGCCTTTAGCCAAGGTGTCCATGGCTTGCAAATGTGGATACCCCGGCGCACGAATTTTGCTGCGATAGGGTTTGTTAGATCCATCGGCCACCAGATACACACCAAATTCACCTTTGGGTGCTTCAACAGCGGCATAAACTTCACCTGCAGGCACGTGAAAACCCTCGGTATAAAGCTTGAAGTGATGGATCAGGCTTTCCATAGAGGTTTTCATCTCGGCACGTTTGGGCGGTGTGACCTTGCCACGTGCCAGAACGTCGCCAGTGGCTTCACGCAGTTTCACAATCGCCTGACGCACGATCGACACCGACTGACGCATTTCTTCCATGCGCATCAGATAACGATCGTAACAGTCGCCGTTTTTGCCAACTGGAACCTGGAACTCAAACTCGTCATAGCATTCATACGGCTGCGCACGACGCAGATCCCATGCCAGACCAGCAGAGCGCGCCATAACGCCACTAAAACCATATTGCATGACCATTTCTTCATCGACGACGCCGATATCAACGTTACGTTGCTTGAAGACGCGGTTTTCAGTCAACAGACCATCAATGTCTTCCAACACCTGCGGGAATGTCAGCGTCCATGCTTCGATATCATCCAACAGCGCGTCGGGAATATCCTGATGAACGCCCCCCGGACGGAAATAAGCCGCGTGCAAACGCGCGCCACAGGCCCGTTCGTAGAAAATCATCAGCTTTTCGCGTTCTTCGAAACCCCAAAGCGGCGGCGTCAGTGCGCCAACGTCCATCGCCTGAGTGGTCACGTTCATCAAGTGGTTCAGCAAACGGCCGATCTCACAGAACAAAACCCGGATCAAAGACCCACGACGCGGCACAACCGTGCCAGTCAGCTTTTCAATAGCCAAACACCAAGCGTGCTCTTGGTTCATCGGCGCAACATAGTCCAGCCGGTCAAAATACGGCAGGTTTTGCAAATAGGTCCGGCTTTCCATGAGCTTTTCAGTCCCACGGTGCAGCAAACCAACATGCGGATCACAACGTTCGACAATCTCGCCGTCCAGTTCAAGAACCAAACGTAGAACCCCGTGCGCTGCCGGGTGCTGCGGACCGAAGTTCAGATTGAAGTTACGAATTTTCTGTTCGCCAGATTGGGCGTCTTCAAAACCTTTGGAGCCGTCCATTATTTGGTCTCCTTGCGCATACGTGCCACCACACGGGCTTTCTTGGGTGCCGGTGCCGAAAGCAACATCGCTGCAATCAAAACAGTGGATACTAACAAAGCAATCTCAGTCAGAAACGGCATCATTTCGCCCCCTCTTTTTCGTCGCCTGGCAAAATGTAATTGGCACCTTCCCAAGGGGACATAAAGTCAAACTGACGGTATTCCTGCGTCAGGCTTACTGGTTCATAAACCACACGCTTAAGCTCTTCGTCATAACGCACTTCGGTATAACCCGTTGTCGGGAAATCCTTGCGCAGCGGATGACCTCGGAAACCATAGTCCGTCAACAAACGGCGCAAATCCGGGTGACCTGTAAAGATAATGCCAAACATATCAAACACTTCACGCTCAAACCAGTTTGCCCCGGCATGCACAGAAGTGATAGATGGCAGCATTTCGTCCTCGCGGACAGACACACGCAAGCGAATACGATGGTTCTGATGCATCGACAGCAAGTGGTAAACCACATCAAAACGTTTGACCCGCTCTGGGTAATCTACAGCGGTCTGGTCGATCAACAGAGTGAATTTGCAGGTCGGTTCAGTCTTCAGAAACTCAACAAACGCAACCAGGTTCGACGGCGCAACATCGACATTCAGCTCGTCATGGGTCACGTCCCAACCCAGCACACAATCGGCGCGCTTTGCTTCAATCAGCGCGCCCAATTCCATCAATGCTTCACTCATCGTACAAGTGTCCCCGTGCGGCGAATTTTACGTTGCAACTGCAAAACACCGTACAGCAGCGCTTCGGCGGTTGGCGGGCAACCAGGCACATAGACGTCAACCGGCACAATCCGATCACAGCCACGTACTACTGAATATGAATAGTGATAATAGCCACCGCCATTAGCGCAGGATCCCATCGAGATCACATAGCGTGGTTCTGGCATCTGGTCGTAAACCTTGCGCAACGCGGGTGCCATTTTATTGGTCAGAGTGCCCGCGACAATCATCAGGTCAGACTGACGTGGAGAGGCACGCGGTGCAGTGCCAAACCGTTCAAGGTCATAACGCGGCATCGCAACCTGGATCATCTCGACAGCGCAACAGGCCAATCCGAATGTCATCCAGTGCAACGACCCTGTGCGGGCCCAGTTGATGATGTCTTCAGTAGAAGTCAGCAGAAAGCCCTTGTCTTGCAGCTCTGCGTTCAACGCTTGTGTGGCGACTTCTTTGTCAGCCCCAGCGGTGTTTACACCTGTCATCACTCCCATTCCAGCGCCCCCTTCTTCCACTCGTAAGCAAAGCCGATGGTCAGAACGGCGAGAAATACCATCATCGACCAAAATCCGACCATGCTGATATCCTTAAAGGCCACGGCCCAGGGGAAAAGCATCGCGATTTCCAAGTCAAAAATGATGAATAAGATCGCGACAAGATAAAATCGCACATCAAATTTCATACGCGCATCGTCAAAGGCATTGAAACCACACTCATACGCACTCACCTTCTCAGGGTCAGGGTTACGCACGGCAACAATAACAGCAGCTAGGATAAGAACGAGTCCAAGAGCAATGGCGATGGCCAGAAAGACGAGAATGGGAAGGTATTCCCTCAGCATCTCTTCCACGGGGCGGCTCCTTTCATGCAGACAATTTTCTGCAGTCAGATGGCTTATTGATCAGATTGGGGTTTACCTCTGCCCCAAGGTGGGGTCAACCAAATCTGGCTATATTCGACCGCTTTTGCTGGCGCTGTTAGCAAACCTTTAAGAAATACGACGATTGACCGGAAAAAACAGACCACCACCCAGCGCAGTCTTTTCAAACACAGCCTTCAAAATCCGCAAAGCATCAAAAGCGGATGCGCGGTTTGCTCCAGATATCGATTTTTTGAGACTCAACGATTCCCTTGGTCGATAAACACCCAACAACACTAAGGAAACGCCAAAACGCTTGACAAAACCACCTTAACATATGGCTAAAAGTTTGTTGAATGACCCTCAGAGCATCCAGCCCGGTTTTCGCTTATCAAAGAACGCCGCCACACCCTCTTTGGCTTCATCTCCGTCCCAGCACTTCACCAGTTCCGCAATAGTGTGGTCGATTGCCGCATCATCAATCCGCGGCCCAAATCTACGGGCCAAAGCCTTGGCACGCGCCACGGCTTGCGGTGCACAGTTTAAGTAAGGCGCAATCTCAGCTTCGACCGCGCGATCCAGATCCGCTGGGCAAACCACCTCTGCCAAAAGTCCCAGAGATTTCGCTTCGTCGGCCTTAAAGATCCGCGCCGACATAAACACGCGTCGCGCCATGGCTTCGCCCATCCGGGCCAAAACATAGGGGCCGATTGTTGCCGGGATCAATCCCAACCGGGTTTCCGTCAGACCCATGCTCAAAGTGTCAACACCAATCGCCACGTCACAGACCGAGGCCAGTCCAACGCCACCTCCAAAAGCATTACCTTGCAAACGACCAATCAGCGGTTTTGGCATTTCATTCAATGCGTTCAGCATTTCAGCCAATTTCCGGGCCTCGACAAAGCGCGTTTTCGGGTCAGCCGCCATCTGCTGCTTCATCCAGGCCAGATCCCCACCCGCACAAAAGGTCTTGCCAGCCCCCGTTAGCACCACAACCCGCACAGAAGTGTCTTTCCCCAGGGCTTTGGCCGCATTGGTCAGTTCTGCCATCATCAAAGCAGACATGGCATTGTGTTTTTCTGCTCGATCCAAGGTCAACGTTGCAACACCGCGTTCATCTATTTCGATGCGAATGGTCTGATACATAACCTGTTCCATTTCTCAAATTTCCGTCTTTTAACGCAGCGCCAACGCCATTTGACCGGCTTTCTCTAAAATCGCCGCATCTAATCCGGTCTCAAAGCCCAAAGCCAGAAGTCTTGCGTGCACTGCTTCTGTGGCCACATTACCAGCCGCACCTGGGGCATAGGGGCAACCACCCAATCCGCCGACAGCTGCATCAAACACCCGAACGCCTTTGTGTAACGACGCCTCGATATTGTCCAAAGCTCTCGCCGCTGTATCATGATAATGCCCTGCCAACTGTGCGACGGGAATTTCCTCAATCACCGCCTCAAGCATGGCCGAAATGCGATCTGGCGTCGCCTGCCCCAAAGTATCGCCCAGTGATATTTCATAACAACCAAGATCCTTAAGCGCTTTGGCAACGCGGGCCACTTGAACCGGATCCGTTGCACCATCATAAGGGCAATCTGTCACGCAGCTAACATAGCCGCGCACGGCAATACCATTTTCATTCGCAGTCGCAACAACCGGCGCAAACCGCTCTAAGCTTTCGGCAATGCTGGCGTTGATATTGGCTTTTGAAAACCCTTCAGACGCCGAGGCAAAAATCGCCACTTCATCAGCCCGGGCTGCAATCGCACGCTCAAGCCCCTTCATATTAGGTGTCAAAGCCGCATAAGACACGCCTGTGGCCCGTTGGATACCACCCAAAACATCCGCTGAATCTGCCATTTGCGGCACCCATTTGGGTGACACAAAGCTGGCAATTTCAATACGTTTAAAACCCGCAGCACTAAGGCAATCGACCAAGTCAATTTTATCGGCTGTTGCTATCAGTTTTTTTTCATTCTGCAAGCCGTCACGTGGGCCTACCTCAAATATCTCAACAAATTCAGTCATATCACACCTCGGTCGGTAGCGGATAAAAGTCCTGCGAATACATTTTTTGCGCCCCATCTTTTTCCACAGCACGTTGATAGGCCGGGCGCGCCCTGCAGCGTTCTGTATAGGCGCGCAATTTTGGAAATGGCTGCAAGTCCACAAAATGTTTCACCGCATAAAGATTGAACCCCAACATGGTATCCGCCGCAGAAAAACCACGTGCAAGCACCCAGTCCTGCGTCCCAAATAGGGCTTCCAGAGGCCCCAAGGTTGCCTTAAGGCGCGCCACCATCAGCTTTAGAACTGCGACCGAAGGTTTGGCAGGTGGCCTAAGAAAGATCATTTGCAAATTCAAGGCTTCAACAATGCTGGCCTGAGTCTCTGCATAGCTCAGCCATTGCAAATACGCAGCCCGATCAGCCTCGCCCACAGACGGGGCCAAGCCTGCATCTGGATATTGTTCACACAGCACCTGGGTAATCGCCGAACTTTCGAAAATCACTGTGCTATTGATTTCCAACGCGGGCACCCGCCCCAAAGGGGAGCGGTCCAAAAATTCGGCCGTACGCAACGACCCGTCGCCGATTTGATAGGCGCTCAGTTCATAGTCCAAAGACAACTCTTCCAGCAGCCATAAGATGCGGCTCGAGCGTGTCCCAGGCACATGATGCAAATGCATCATTGCGCCGACTCGTCGTTTTCTAGGCAGATCAATGCAGCCCCGGCTTCCACTTGGTCTCCGGCCTGGCTCAACACCTCGGCAACCACACCGTCGCGTGCTGCCAACAAAGCATGTTCCATCTTCATCGCCTCCAGAATGGCCAATCTGTCGCCCGCTTTCACCTTTTGTCCTGCCTTTGCAAACACCGCCTTCACCAAACCTGGCATCGGGGCTTCAATCAAATTGCCATCCCCCCCGGCGGATGCTGCTTGATCCAAAAGATCGACGATTTCAAAAGAAACGCCATAATTGTCAAAAACAGTAACACTACTGCCCCCAACAAAAACACCGGGCGCAGGCTGGCCATCCACACGCCAGACCTCTCGCCCTTTTTCCAAAGTCACGGCAACTTCACCGACCAAGACCTCGATCAAGGTCTTTGAGAGTACCCGCAGTTTCACCTGTTGCACGTTTTCATCCTGCCGCAGATGCACCGTATGATCCAACGGAGCCCAAAGCGTAAACCCGCTTTCATCATGCGCGCTGTCCATAACCCCACTTGCTGCGGCCGCAGCCAGCGCAACAGTTGCAGGTTTAATCTCAGCCAAGGCAACCAGATCCTCAAGGTCACGCGCAATTAACCCCGTATCGACCTCGCCTTTCGCAAAACCCTGGTGGGCACACAACGCACCTAAGAAACCAAGGTTCGTGACAGTGCCCGCCACCTGGCACCCCTGCAATGCCTTTTTCAGCCTAGACAAAGCAATCGATCGCGTTGCGCCATGGGTGATGACCTTGGCAATCATTGGGTCATAAAATGGGCTGATAACATCGCCGGCGCGCACGCCGCTATCAGCGCGACAATCGTCTGGGAATTGCAGATGAGACAGCTGGCCAGTGGCTGGCAAAAACCCTTTGGGCACATCTTCGGCATATAGCCGCGCCTCAAAACTATGCCCCGTGATCGTGAGCGCATCCTGTGCAATAGGAATTGAATCCCCTGCCGCGACACGCAATTGCCACTCTACCAAATCAACCCCGGTGATGGCTTCGGTCACCGGATGCTCTACCTGCAGCCGCGTGTTCATTTCCATGAACCAAAAGCCATCTGGCCGCAGCCCATCCGAGCCATCCACGATAAACTCTACCGTGCCTGCCCCCTTATACCCGATGGTCTCCGCCGCTCTGACAGCTGCCTGCCCCATGACCGCGCGGATCTCCTCGGTCATATCCGGCGCAGGCGCTTCTTCAATCACCTTTTGATGGCGGCGCTGCAATGAACAATCGCGCTCAAACAAATGCACGGCGGATTTGCCATCGCCAAACACTTGAACTTCAATATGGCGCGGCTGTTGAATATACTTTTCAATCAGCACATCTGCATTGCCAAAAGCAGTGGTCGCCTCGTTCTGAGCGCTCGCCAAAGCGTCAGAAAACTCCTCACTGGCCTCCACCAGACGCATGCCTTTTCCGCCACCGCCAGCAACCGCTTTGATCAACACTGGATAGCCGATTTCGTCAGCTTTTTGGCGCAGAAACGCTGCATCCTGATTTGGGCCATGATAGCCGGGCACAACTGGAACTCCGGCCTCATGCATCAGCGCTTTGGCTGCGTCTTTTAAACCCATCGCCCGGATTGCATCCGCAGAGGGTCCAATAAATACCAACCCAGCCGCTTCAACAGCGTCTACAAATTCAGGATTTTCCGACAGAAACCCATAGCCCGGATGAATGGCCTGCGCCCCGGTTTGCTGTGCTGCCTGAATGATCACATCGCCTTTCAGATAGCTTTCCGCAGGCGTTGAGCCGCCAATATGAACGGCCTCATCTGCGCAAGCCACATGTTTGGTTGCTGCATCCGCATCTGAATAGACCGCAACGGTTTTAACCCCCAATTTACGGGCGGTTTCCATAACACGACAGGCAATTTCACCACGATTGGCGATCAGGATCTTGTCAAACATTGGCGGCCTCCTGGACCAGGATCTTCATTTTTCCAAAAAATACTCCGGGGGAAAGGTCGAAATATCATTTCGACCGCGGGGGCTGCCCCCCGTCCACGTCACATCCGGAACACACCAAATTTTGTAGGCTCGATCGGCGCACACAAAGACGCACTTAACGACAAAGCCAAAACATCACGGGTCTTGCGCGGGTCAACAATGCCGTCATCCCACAACCGCGCCGACGCATAAAGCGGGTGGCTTTGTTCTTCGAACATATCAATCGTTGGCTGCTTAAAGGCGGCCTCTTCTTCGGCTGACCAACTGCCGCCTTGACGTTCAATGGCATCGCGTTTCACCGTCGCCAGTACGCCGGCAGCCTGCGGCCCACCCATCACCGAAATACGCGAACTTGGCCAACTCCACATAAAGCGCGGCTGATAGGCCCGTCCTGACATGCCATAGTTACCAGCCCCAAAAGACCCGCCCACAACCATGGTGATCTTAGGCACATTAGTTGTGGCTACAGCGGTCACCATCTTGGCCCCATGCCGCGCAATACCTTCGCTTTCGTATTTGCGCCCCACCATAAATCCGGTGATGTTTTGCAAGAACACCAAGGGGATATTGCGTTGCGAACAGAGTTCCACAAAATGCGCACCCTTTTGGGCGGCTTCTGAAAACAACACTCCATTGTTGCCGATAATGCCAACAGGGCAGCCTTTGACATGGGCAAAGCCCGTCACCAAAGTCTCGCCAAAGCGCGGTTTGAATTCATCAAACCGGCTGCCATCCACCACCCGCGCGATCACTTCGCGAATATCATAGGGCGTGCGCAGGTCCGTAGGCACTACACCCAAGATTTCACTTGGGTCATAGGCTGGTTCTTCCGAAGCCTGCCAAGTGACCGTAGCGGGTTTACTGCGATTAAAATGGCTGACGGCACGTCGCGCCAAAGCCAATGCATGCGCATCATCTTCTGCCAAATAGTCGGCAACGCCAGAAAGGCGTGTATGAACGTCACCGCCACCTAAGTCCTCAGATGTTACAACTTCACCGGTTGCGGCTTTCACCAAAGGCGGGCCTGCCAGAAAAATGGTGCCCTGCTCTTTAACTATGATGGTCACATCCGACATCGCCGGCACATATGCACCGCCGGCGGTACACGACCCCATCACAACAGCAATCTGTGGGATACCCTTTGCGCTCATCCGGGCCTGATTATAGAAAATGCGGCCAAAGTGATCACGATCTGGGAATACTTCGTCTTGGTTGGGCAAATTCGCCCCACCGCTGTCGACCAAATAGATACATGGCAGATTACATTCTTCGGCGATCTCTTGCGCTCGAAGATGCTTTTTCACGGTCATTGGATAATAGGTGCCACCCTTGACGGTCGCATCGTTGCAAACAACCATCACTTCCTGGCCATGCACGCGTCCTATACCAGCAACAGCACCTGCCGCCGGAGCAGCGCCACCATACATGCCATGAGCCGCAGTCGCGCCAACCTCTAGAAACGGCGAACCGGGATCTAGCAAATTGGCAACCCGATCGCGTGGCAACATTTTGCCGCGATCTAAATGGCGTTGCCGCGCGCGGTCGCCGCCACCCAAAGCGGCATTTTGCGCAACTTCGCGGACAACAGACAACGCCTCAAGATGACCCGCAACATTGGCCTTAAAGGCCTCAGACGATGGCATCGCAGTGGATGAAAGCTTCATCACGCTACCTCCAGAATTCAAGTTTAATTAGAACGCATCTTGTTCATCATTTCGCGGCCAATCAGCATCCGGCGAATTTCGCTGGTGCCTGCCCCGATTTCCATCAGTTTCGCATCACGGAAAATCCGGCTGACCGGGGTTTCATTCATAAAACCCGCACCACCCATCGACTGCACTGCTTGATGCGCCACAACCATGGCTTCTTCTGATGCATATAAAACACATGCCGCCGCATCTTGGCGGGTCACTTGGCCACGATCACACGCCTTGGCCACTTCATACACATAAGCGCGGGCTGAGTTCATCTTGGTATACATGTCAGCGATTTTGCCCTGCATCAGCTGAAAATCCCCAATGGCAGTGCCAAATTGTTTGCGCTCTGCCAGATACGGCATCACCTCATCCAGACAGGCCGCCATGATCCCGGTACCAATGCCAGACAGGACAACGCGCTCAAAATCCAAACCAGACATCAAAACCCGAACACCCTTACCTTCTTCGCCAAGGATGTTTTCAAACGGCACTTCGACATCTTCAAAAATCAACTCAGCGGTGTTGGACCCACGCATGCCGAGCTTATCAAAGTGCTTTGAGGTCGAAAAACCCTTCATGTCCTTTTCGACGATGAACGCAGTTATGCCTTTGGATCCCGCTTCTGGATCGGTCTTTGCATAGACAACCAACGTGTCAGCATCCGGGCCGTTGGTGATCCAGAATTTGTTGCCGTTCAAGACAAAGCGATCATTACGTTTCTCTGCACGCAATTTCATCGACACAACATCAGAGCCGGCCCCGACCTCGGACATGGCCAAGGCACCAACGTGTTCGCCGGAAATCAGACCGGGCAAGTATTTTGCCTTTTGTTCTGCGTTGCCGTTCAACTTGATCTGGTTCACACAAAGATTGGAATGCGCACCATAGGACAGCGACACAGAGGCCGAGGCCCGCGCCAGTTCTTCCGTGACAACCGTATGCGCCAAATAGCCCATGCCCGCTCCGCCAAATTCTTCAGGGACAGTCACACCCAAAAGGCCCAGCTCGCCCATTTCCTTCCAAAGCTCAGCGGGAAATTCATTTTTGGCATCGATTTCGGTCGCCATTGGCTTCACGCGCTCTTGCGCCCAGCGATGCACCATATCGCGCAGTGCATTTACATCTTCGCCTAGGTCGAAATTCAAAGTGTGCATAAACATGGGCAACCCCGTTATTGAACGTTTGTTCAGTTAATACGGGAGACACAGCTTTCGATCAAGCCTGCAAGCAGCTGCAACGCCCCAAAGGACGCGACGTCTCGCTGAAAAAAACTAAATTATAGAAAGCTCGCGGACAAAAACATCATCACGAACACTCGCAACCGCGCAGTGAAATTTTGTCGGTTTCCAGACAAATAGGTTTAAGCGGTAAAGATCTCGCCAATCTCTTCTTTGATGATCTGCGCAATCAAAGCGCAATCCTCGACAGAAAACGTCAATGGAATTCGCATGTCCATGATTGACGACAAAACCCGGTCAGACTTTGGCATCTTTTCTGACGGCGCATAACGCCAACTGTCATAGCGCGACGTAAATGCCACAGGCTCTTTGCCGCCAAACCATTTGATTTCCACCCCACGCGCTGCACAGGCGGCAACGGCTTTGTTAATGTTATCTTCAGACCAATCCAGCAATAAGAACTGTATCGACGATCCCACAAAATGTTCTTCCTGCGGGCGCGCGACCAAGGTCAAACCCGGCGTGCCCCTTAAGCCGCCTTCCACTTTACGATAACGCGCATTCCAGTTTTCAACTTGCTGGTCCAAAACCCGCAACTGCGGGCGCAAAATGGCGGCCCGCAAATGATCCATACGGCCCGACACATTTGGGGTGTCGTACTTAATTTCAGCAAAAACCGCAGAATCTGGCGCGGCCAAATGCCTGTCAAACAACATGTAAGATCCTGACAACATCGTGGCCTTTGCCATCAACACCTCGTCATCGGAAATCAAAAAACCACCTTCGCCGGAATTCACATGCTTATAGGTCTGCGTCGAGTAACACGCCATCGCGCCCCATCGCCCCGATGCCTTGCCTTTCCAGTGCGCTCCCATGGTATGGGCACAATCTTCGATGACACGAATTTTATGAGCGTCACAAATTGCCATCAGCGCTTCCATATCACAAAGATGCCCGCGCATATGGCTTAGCATCAATACATCCGCTTGATCAGCTTTCGCCTCTAGGTCATTTAAATCAATCACTAATCCCTCAGTCACTCCCACAAATACTGGCACCGCGCCGACTGCGGCAATCGCTCCTGGAACCGGTGCCAAAGTAAAGGCATTTGTCAAAACGTGATCCCCCGGACCAACGCCAAGCGCGCGCAAAGCAGCCCCCATTGCATATCCACCAGAGGCCACAGCCAAACAGAATTTTGCCCCAGTAAGTGCGGCAAATTCCTGTTCCAGCAGCGCAACTTCGCCTGCCTCGCCTTGTGCAACATTGTACCGATGCAACCGCCCACTGCGCATCACATCAATTGCTGCCTGAATGCCTTCTTCAGGAATCGGTTCTTGCTGGGTGAAATTACCAAGGAAATTCTGTTTCATAGCAGCAGCTTTATACGCTATTTGCATCGGGTCAATGCCGTGTTCTTGGCTTTGAAAAAGTGAAAGCTCAGATTCAGGTTTCAAGAACCTTGGTCGGTGCCCCTAGCAATGACACGACAACCGCGGCAAGGTCGCCATAGTCCGACAGCAAGGCCTCAGGCGACAAAGCGGCCATATCCTCACCACTTGGACCAAAGGTCACCAGAATTGAGGGCACCCCGGCGGCAAGCGCCGTATTTCGGTCGGTATCACTATCTCCAACCAAAACGGTTTTGGCAGGATCTCCCCCAAGACGTCGCACGGTCTCGACCAACGGATCTGGCATAGGTTTGCGCACTGGCAGCGTATCTGCTCCAACCAAAGCCCCAAAGGCCGCGCGCACGCCCAATTCCCCCAGTAATTGTTCGGCAAGCGCCTCTGGCTTATTGGTGCAGATACCAACGCCATAACCAAGACCGCTCAGCGTTGCGACAGCCTGCATTGCACCGGGATATAAGGTGGTGTGACGCGCTATGTTTTCGCCGTAAGCCTCTAACAATACGGGGTAATACTCATCTACAATTGCGGCATCAAATCGTTCCAGACGCTGCAAACCAGCCTGCAACATCATCCGACCACCCCGCAAAGCGATCCCCGCATCTGTTGCAGGCTTTAAAACATCCCCATGGCCCATCTGACGAAAACACACATTCGCCGCCTCTAGCAGATCACCGCTGGTGTCCGCCAAAGTGCCGTCCAGATCAAAAATCACCGTCTTCATCAGCCAAATATCCCGCCAAATTGCTCAAAAGGGCGACAATCCGCCCAATCCTGTTACAGGCCGCAACCTTCTTTGAAGTCTCAGACCCTTGCGCCTTACCCCCACTCGGATAAAACGGGCGCAAGCCAATTACAAAGAGAAAACAAAAATGAGCATCGCACTGGTCATCCTTGCCGCAGGCAAAGGCACACGGATGAATTCCGACCTGCCAAAGGTTTTGCACGAAATAGCAGGCGCGCCGATGTTGGTTCACGCAATGAAGGCTGGCGCAACGCTGATGCCCGAACGCACCGTTGTTGTGGCAGGTCACGGGATCGCAGCTGTCACAAAGGCTGCCAAGAAATATGACGCCGATGCCATCGTCGTTGACCAAACCGAACAAAATGGCACCGGCCATGCGGTCATGGTCACCCGCGACGCTCTGCAAGGCTTCGCTGGCGATGTCATTGTGCTCTATGGGGATACACCCTTTATTCAACCAGAAACTCTAGAACGGATGGTGGCCGCCCGGGCAAATAACGCCGTGGTGGTGCTAGGGTTTCAAGCTGATCCAACTGAAAAATATGGCCGCCTGATCATGCATAATGATCAGCTTTCTGAAATCGTGGAATTTTCTGATGCGACAGACGAGCAGCGCGACGTAACCTTTTGTAATAGTGGCGTTATGCTAGCCAAAAGCGATACGCTTTTTGACCTGCTGGACGCCACAAATAATGATAATGCATCAGGGGAATACTATCTGACTGATGTGGTCAAAGTTGCCCAACAAAAGGGACTAACCACAACGGCAATCTCCTGTGATGCATCAGAAACGATGGGCGTGAATTCTCGCGCTCATTTGGCCGAGGCCGAGGCCGCCTTTCAGTCCCGCGCGCGTGCGACATTGTTGGATGACGGCGTTACACTGGTAGATCCAAGTTCTGTTTATCTGAGCCTTGATACGGTCATCGGTCGTGATAGCGTGATCGAGCCAAACGTTTTCTTTGGGCCTGAAGTCACCATAGAAAGCGGCACCCGCATTCGGGCATTCTCTCACCTAGAGGGTGCCCATGTGTCGCGCGGTGGTACAGTTGGCCCCTATGCGCGCCTGCGCCCCGGTGCAGAGCTCGCCGAAGACGTGCATATTGGCAATTTCGTTGAAATCAAAAACGCCATCATCGACGAAGGCGCTAAGGTGAACCACCTTAGCTATATCGGGGATGCGTCGGTTGGCGAAAAAACCAACATCGGTGCGGGCACAATCACCTGCAACTATGATGGGGTCATGAAACATAAAACCATCATAGGCAAAAACGCCTTTATCGGCTCAAATACAATGCTGGTGGCCCCGGTCACCGTTGGGGATGACGCCATGACAGCCAGCGGTTCGGTAGTCACCAAGACTGTCGAAAATGGCGCACTTGCGATTGCAAGGGCCCAGCAAGTCAGCAAACCAGGCATGGCACGCAAACTGTTTGAAATGCTGCGCGCCAAAAAAGCCAAAATGGCAAAGGGATCAAAGTAATGTGTGGAATTGTTGGCGTATTAGGTAATCACGAAGCAGCCCCTTTGCTTGTCGAGGCGTTAAAGCGTCTTGAATACCGCGGCTATGACAGCGCGGGCATTGCAACCGTCGATGATGGCGCGCTGACGCGGCGACGGGCTGTCGGTAAATTGGTCAACCTGTCTGATCTGTTAGTGCACGAACCACTGCGCGGAAAATCGGGCATCGGTCACACCCGCTGGGCAACCCACGGTGCGCCCTCGGTAGACAATGCACACCCTCATCAAGCTGGCCCCGTGGCCGTGGTCCATAATGGCATTATTGAAAACTTTCGCGAGTTGCGCCAAGAACTTGCCGACTGCGGTTTGTCGTTTCAAACAGAAACAGACACCGAGACTGTAGCGCTACTGACGCAAAAATATATGAACGACGGTATGTCGCCTGTCGATGCAGCTCGCAAATCTCTGTCGCGCCTGCACGGTGCCTTTGCCCTGGCCTTTCTGTTTGAGGGTGAGGACGATTTGATCGTGGCTGCCCGCAAAGGATCACCATTGGCCATCGGTCACGGCAACGGCGAAATGTTTGTCGGGTCTGACGCCATTGCTCTGGCCCCTTTGACCGACGAAATCACCTATCTTGAAGAAGGTGACAGCGCTGTCATCACCCGCACGTCTCTGGAAATTCGCAACGAAGCCGGCGAGCTTGCCAACCGTGCCAAAAAGACAATCCAGATCGACTCTGCGCGGGTGGACAAAGCAGGCCACAAGCACTTCATGTCCAAAGAAATTGCCGAACAACCCACAGTCATTGGCGAAGCCGTGCGCCATTATCTGTCTTCCACTGGCACCGAAGTTGTGTTGCCGGGCGCGGATTTGGATTTCAGCAAGGTCGAACGCCTGACAATGGTTGCCTGCGGAACAGCATCCTTTGCCTGCCTTACCGCAAAATACTGGTTTGAGCAGTTAGCTGGAATTCCAGTCGAAGTCGATATTGCTTCAGAATTCCGCTACCGCGAGCCGCCCATCACCAAAGGCACCGTGGCCCTGTTTGTGAGCCAATCCGGCGAAACCGCCGATACCTTGGCTGCCCTGCGCTATTGTCAGGGAAAAGCGGAAAAAATTGTATCGGTTGTGAACGTCGCAGAAAGCTCCATTGCGCGCGAAAGTGACATCGCGCTGCCCATTCTTGCAGGCACCGAAATTGGTGTGGCCTCAACCAAAGCTTTCACCTGTCAGCTTACCGTCCTGTTAATGTTGGCACTTAAGGCTGCCTCTGACCGGGGAGTTATAGATCCAAAAACCCTGACGGATCACTTGTCAGCCCTTCGGGCATTGCCGGGGATTATGAACACGGCTTTGGAATGTGACCGTGAAATCAAGAAAGTGGCGCGCAAGCTGGCAGAAGCACGCGATATCCTGTTTCTAGGCCGCGGCGTCATGTATCCTCTAGCCTTAGAAGGTGCATTAAAACTAAAAGAAATCAGCTATATACATGCCGAAGCCTATGCATCAGGAGAGCTAAAACACGGCCCCATCGCACTGATTGACAAAGCAGTTCCAGTTGTTGTGATGGCCCCGCGCGACGCGCTTTTTGATAAGTCGATCTCAAACATGCAAGAAGTCATGGCGCGCAACGGAAAAGTGTTGTTGATCACCGACAGCACCGGCGCAACCGAGGCAGCGGATGGCGCGTGGCAGGTCATCAAAATGCCACCCATCTCACCAGTTCTCAGCCCAATCCTCTATGCGCTGCCCGCACAATTGCTGGCCTATCACACCGCAGTCGCCAAAGGCACCGATGTGGATCAACCGCGCAATCTTGCAAAATCGGTTACCGTCGAATGACTTATGACGAGGCCCTCGCGCAACTTATGCAGCACGTGGAACCCGGGCGCGCCGAGCAAAAGGCAGCCTACCACAAGCAAACCCGAATTGTGCTTGGAGTGCCAAACCCTGCCTTGAATGACCTGACAAAAACGTGGCGACAGACCCTGTCAGTGACGCAGCGGCTGACGCTTGCAAAGGCCCTATGGGAAAGTGATATTTTCGAGGCCCGAATTGCAGCCGCAAAATTGCTGACACAAGCCCGTTTGCGCCCAGACGATCAAGCTTGGGAACTGATGCAGACCTGGGTGCCTGAATTTGACAGCTGGGCGATAGCAGATCACGCCTGTGCGGCGATCCAAAAACGGCTGGTGGCAGATCCCACGCGCCTTGATATCGTTGAGACCTGGATAACTTCAGACCACATGTGGACACGCCGCGCAGCACTTGTGGCCACGTTGCCTTGGACCAAACAAAACTTTCCCAAACCACTTGATCTGGAAATACGCGATCGAGTGCTGGGTTGGGCCGCCAGCTATGTGTCTGACCCAGAATGGTTTATCCAAAAATCAATCGCATGGTGGTTGCGTGACCTATCCAAACATGACCCCGACCGCACCCGCGCCTTTTTGGCGACTCATGGCAATGCGATGAAACCCTTTGCGCAAAAAGAAGCCGCGCGCCACTTGCCCGGTTAAAACGCGCGCACCTTCAATTCTGGCAGCCCCGTCAGCGGGGCACCAAGGGCCTGCATCGCTTGCAAGGAAATCTGGCTGCCGGCGGTCAAAGGACCATCAAGCGGCAGCAACTGCACATCAGCACTTTTGCTGCCAAAAATGACCTGACCAGGCTGTGGGGCCTCAACCAATGGGGTCTTAAGCCACATTCCAGGCTGTCGCGCGTCGCCAAGGCTGGCAATTGTCACCCCCAACACCCCTGATTTTGTACCCGTTTTACTTGTCAAATCTAGTTGCTCAGCACCGGATTTGGCCAGATCCCCGCCCAAATCTCCACGCGCCACCGGGCGAACAAGCCCTAATGCCGGATCCGCAGGTGCTGCTCTGCTTTGACTTGGCGTCTTTTTGCCCAAACCAAGCTTTTCGACCTGTGCACATCCCGTCACGGCCACGAAAACCGTCGAAATCCAGAAATACTTCATCATTTCAGAATCCTTAAAACCCCAATTTCTCTTGCTCCTACGGGCGCATAGGCCTAAGTCTACCCTATGACAGCGCCATTGATAGACCCTTTCCAACGCCCCATCGATTACCTGCGGGTTTCCGTAACAGATCGCTGCGATTTTCGCTGCGTCTATTGCATGTCCGAGGATATGACCTTTCTGCCTAAGAAAGACTTGCTCACCCTCGAAGAACTGGACCGCATGTGTTCGACCTTTGTAAAACTGGGTGTGCAAAAGTTGCGGATCACCGGCGGCGAGCCTTTGGTACGACGCAATATCATGAGCTTTTTTCGCGCAATGTCGCGCCACTTGGACAGCGGTGCCCTTAAGGAACTGACGCTGACCACAAATGGCAGCCAGTTGCACAGATTTGCTGACGAGCTTTTTGACTGTGGCGTGCGGCGGGTGAATATTTCACTGGATACCATCGACACTGAAAAATTTGCGAAGGTGACCCGCTGGGGCAAACTTGACAACGTTATTCGCGGCATTGACGCCGCCCAAAAGGCCGGTCTGCGCGTCAAAATCAATGCCGTTGCGCTCAAGGGCGTAAACGACGACGAGCTTCTGCCAATCACGCAGTGGTGCGCCGAACGGGACATGGATTTGACCTGGATAGAAGTCATGCCCATGGGCGATATGGGCGAGGAAGATCGGCTTGACCAATATTGGTCGCTTAAGGATCTGCAGGCTGACCTGGAAAAAAACTATACAGTGACCGAACTTGCAGAACGCACAGGTGGCCCGGCCCGTTACGTGCGTCTGGAAGAAACCGGGCAAAAAATTGGCTTTATCACCCCATTGACCCATAACTTTTGTGAAAGCTGCAACCGTGTGCGTCTGACGTGTACAGGCGAACTTTACATGTGCCTTGGTCAAGAAGACATGGCAGATTTGCGGGACCCATTGCGACAACACAAAGATGATGACCATTTGGAAACAGCGATCCGTGACGCGATCAAGCTTAAACCAAAGGGGCATGATTTTGACTATTCTCGACAAAAGGTCGAAGGCCAAATGTCTCGCCATATGAGCCACACAGGCGGCTGATGTCGGTGCGCCCTGCGTTGTCCTTGCCACCGATTTATCGGCTCTATGCGCTTGTCACGCGCCTTTTTGCACGCCAAATCGCCAATCATGCAGTAAAAAAACTACAAGACGCCGGTGTTTCCCCGACGCGAGCGCAGGAACGCCTTGGGCACGCAACATTGCCACGACCAACAGGCAAACTTGTCTGGATACACGCAGTGTCAGTTGGCGAATTCCAGTCCATTCTGGGTCTATTGCCCACGCTGATAAAGCAAGCTGCAGACACCACAATTTTGGTTACCACAACAACCGCCACTGCCGCCAAATTGGCCGAAACACGGCTACCAGAACGTTGTTTACACCAGTATTCGCCGCTTGATACCGCGAAGGCCACACAGCGTTTTCTGACCCATTGGCACCCAGACATGGCGGTGTTTGTTGAAAGCGAAATTTGGCCACGCCAGATTGTCAACCTTGGTGATCGCGGCATTCCATTGGCACTGATCAATGCGCGTTTGTCGGAAAAGTCTATCAAAAGCTGGTCACGTTTCCCACGACTTGCCAAAGCCTTACTATCCCGTTTTTCGCTCGTCCTGTGTCAGACACAAAAGACGGCTACAGCCCTTACAAATCTTGGTGCAAACCCAGTAAATGTAAGCGTTACGCAAGATCTGAAAATCTCTTCTGATCCCCTGCCCGTCGACGAAAACCAACGCGACTTGCTTGCCTCCGAATTTGGTCAGCGCCCGCTTTGGCTTGCCAGTTCAACCCACCCTGGCGAAGAAGAACTGGTCGCAAGCGCGCACAAACAGTTTCAAGCGCAAGAGGATGATGCGCTTTTGGTCTTGCTGCCCCGTCACCCGGAACGGGGCGATGCCATAGCTACAATGCTCAAATCACGCGGTTGGACAGTGGCCCAACGCAGCAAATCTGAGAACCCCAATCGCGACACCGAGATTTACCTTGCAGATACCCTTGGTGAAACCGGGCTATTTTACAGCCTGGCACCACAGGCCTTTATCGGCGGTTCCTTTGTGCCCGTTGGCGGTCACAACCCGTTTGAACCGGCGCATTTTAACTGCGCTATTTTGCACGGACCGCTTTATGCGAACTTTGCACAGGCCTATGCTGACCTAGATGGGATATGGGCAGCTCGACAGGTTGACACCGCAGATCAACTTGGTCACGCATTGCTTGAACTTCATGCCAGCAACGATTTGGAAACAATGCAAAAATCTGCATACGCCTATGTCACAAAAGGCGCTGAAATTCGCAAAGACGTGTCTGTTAAACTACTCGCGCTGCTGCACAACGCTGTTAATTAAGAGCTGAGTGGCATACGCTGTTCGGCGATTTCAGCCCACCAGCTGCACCCTGCCGGAATGGCCTCGTCGTTAAAATTATAAGCCGGATGATGCACCATCGCGCTATCACCATTGCCCACCAGAATATAAGCACCAGGGCGTTCTTCTAACAAATAAGCAAAGTCTTCTCCGCCCATGATCAACGGGGCTTTGTCGCATTGTCCCGACACGCTGCGCGCTGCCTGAGCGGCAAATTCGGTCTGATCCGGATGATTGACCATCACCGGGTATCCCCGGCGATAGTCCACAATGGCCTGTCCGCCAAAGCTTTCACATTGCAGCGCACACAGCGCTTTGACGCGCTCTTCTGCCAATTGCCGCATGTCTTTGCTTAGGGTGCGCACGGTACCGCGCAAGGTCACCGCATGCGGGATAACATTGAACGCCTTCGAACTTGTTTCAAAGGATGTCACCGAGATTACCACAGGATCAACCGGGTCTGCATTGCGGCTGGCTATTGTTTGCAGTGCCAAGACCAACTGGCTGGCCATCACCGTGCTGTCAATTGTTTCATGCGGTTTTGCCGCATGCCCGCCCTTGCCCTGAACCGTGATTTCAAACAAATCTGTGGCGGCAAAAAACGGCCCCGGACGAATGGCAAAAGACCCCGTCGGCATGCCAGGCCAATTGTGCATCCCATAGACTTCCTGAATGCCAAACCGGTCCATCAAACCGTCTTGGCACATTTCACGGCCGCCGCCACCGCCTTCTTCTGCAGGCTGAAAAATCAACACCACCGTGCCATCAAAATTTCGGGTCTCTGTCAGGTATTCCGCCGCGCCCAGCAACATGGCAGTGTGCCCATCATGCCCACAGGCATGCATTGCCCCCTCTGTGGTCGAAGCATAATCTAACCCAGTGGCCTCTTGAATGGGCAGCGCATCCATATCCGCTCGCAACCCAACCACCTTGCCTGATGTAACCGACTGGCCCTTGATGACGCCGACAACCCCGGTGCGGCCAATCCCGGTCACTACCTCATCACAGCCGACAGCCCGCAGCCTCTCGGCCACCAGCGCCGATGTTCGGTGCGTCTCAAACAGGATTTCAGGGTGCGCATGCAAATCATGGCGTAGGGCTGTTATGTTTTCATGCAGTTCCGCAAATCTATTCTTAACAGCCATAGACTTTGTCAATCTCTCTTACTATCAGCGCGTTAGGCGCATATCTTGCAGCAATGCTTTCATAAAGTCATGACCCAGTTTGAACTGTGACAGCTCTAGATACTCGTTGGCTTGATGGGCTTGGGCGATGTCACCCGGTCCACAGACAACCGTCGAATATCCAGCTTGCTGAAACTGACCGCCCTCGGTGGCATAAGACACCACATTACGGCTGTTGTCTCCGGTTAATCTGCGCACCAATGTCTCCGCTGCACCATTGTGTTCTGGAACCAAAGGCGGCACATCAAACCCCATTTCAACGTCAACTCCAGTTGTCGCAACCACAGCTTTCATTTCAGCATCCAACTGGCGAAGGCGCTCAAGAAAGCGCCGCTTACAACGCTCAGGATCGTCGCCAGGCACCACGCGAAAATCAAGATCAAACCGGCAGTCTTTTGCCGTGATATTATGGGCTGTGCCACCAGAGATCTGGCCCACATGCATCGTGGTGAACGGAGGGTCAAAGGGTGCTGCCATTTCAGAAGGCACGTCAGCCGCCGCAGCCGCATTTTGCTGATTGGCCCATGTGATCAACTCTGCGCCCGACATGATGGCGCTGACCCCCTGATGCAACATCGACGAATGCACCTCGTGGCCACGCAGATGAATATCAAACCCAATGGTGCCTTTGTGCCCTGTCACCGTTTTCATACCGGTGGGTTCGCCAACAATCGCAACGCCGGCCTTGGGCAGCGCAGCCTGCATCGCGTCAATCATATCAGGGGCTGCCAAACAGCCAATTTCTTCGTCATAGCTCAGCGCCAACTGCAAGGGACGTGCCAATGTTGAATAGCGCGCCTCGACAAGAGCCCATATCGCCAAAGCATCAAAGCCCTTCATGTCACAGGTGCCACGCCCATATAGCCGACCGGCCTTTTCAATCACCTCAAACGGATCGCTTTCCCAGGCTTGGCCTTCCACCGGCACCACATCGGTATGACCAGACAGCACAACGCCGCCCGGCACATTTGGCCCAACATGCGCATAAAGTGCGGCTTTATCACCTGCCGCGTTCAACATCCGATAACAAAGAATCTGGTGCGACATTAGGTAGGCTTCGACCCAGTCCACCAAATCCAAGTTACTGCGTGCGCTCACGGTTGGAAAACCGACTAGGAATTCCAATATGGCGCGTTGTGACAGACGTTCCGGCATCAGTCTTTCCTTGATCATAGGCCACAATATGGCCCGCGTCCCCTCTGTATAGACTCAAGAGAGGCAATCAAGTCGCTAGTGCATCCGCGCCTTTATTCGTCGGATCATAGCCCAGACTAGCAGCAAAACGGGTATCACCAGCGCCGCCGTCAACGTGCCCTTAGAAATCCCCATTGGCCCAGACAACGGATAAAACAAATACGCCGCAAGCGAGACCGCGTAATAGCCAATCGCCACCACAGACAGACCCTCGACTGTTTCTTGCAAGCGCAAAGCCAAATCCGCGCGCCGGTCCATACTAGCTAGCAAAGACTGGTTTTGGGCTGACCGAGCGACATCCACTTTTGTACGCAACAAATCTCCGGCACGAATCGCGCGATCAGAAAGCGCTGCCAAGCGTTTTTCAGTTGAACCCACCGTGCGCATCGCGGGATCATATCGCCGCATCATAAACTCTCGAAAGGTCTGGCGCCGTCCATAGCGCGCTTCGCGCAACACATTGATGCGCTGATCCACAATCGCCTCGTAGGCCCGCGTTGCCCCAAACCGGTACGACGCCCTCGCAACCAATGCTTCGATTTCCGATGAAATTGTCAACAAAGCGTCCAGAGTGTTCTCGGCTGGTACATCGCCGCTCATGTCCCCCATCACCGAGGTCAGCTCGGCCTCTAATGCCCCCATATGTGATGCCATGTTGCCTGCCCGTGAAAAACCCAACATCGACATCGACTTATAGGTCTCGATTTCACACAACCGCTGCACAATCCGGCCTATGCGTTGCTCACCGGTGCCCTCGGATGGGAAAACTGCAAACCGCAAATGCCCTGCCGGGTCGATGCGAAAGTCACCGGCGATCACCGCAGATCCGTCCAGTACCTCGCTGGTGGCCAGGCTTTCGGCCACAAACCAATCTTTCAAATTTTTAGCGAGAGTGTCTTCATCAGGTCGCATCACAACCCGGATCAAGATCGACGAAATCCGTACGCCAGTGGTTTCCGCAAGCCAGTCTTCTGGAAAGACTTCAAAATCAGCTGGATCAAAGGCCCGGCTTGATACGTCTTGGGAAAACACCATAAACGTCACAAATTCGGTGTGCTGTTCCCATTTGACCTGATGCCGACCAATCGTGCCCGAATAATGCGTCGCCCCGGGCTGCGGATGAGGTGCCCCATAGCGATCCAGCAATTTAATCAGATAATGCAGATCTTCGTCTTTGTTGCGTCCCGCCGCGCCTTTTTCCTTCTTAATCGCAAGAAAACAAGCCGTCGCCGGAGCGCCGAAGGCCGGGAATGGCCGCGCATGCAGCTCATTGGCCAATCGATAGCGCAACGGATGATCATCAATAGGCGTCATAGTGGGCTCCTTTACCGGATCACACCCTACGCAGGCCGCTGCAATTGTAAAGAAAATTTATTTATTTCAGTGTGTTACATGGATACATTGGTATACAATCACCTGACATTTTGTGCCAAGCCGTCGCGAAGCCAAGGGAAATCGTCGTAAGTGACTGAAAGCGGCCCGCAATTTTGGCAAAGCCGTTGCACTGGGTTTTTTTAGGTGGTTAGCGCCGGCGGTTGCCATAATTCAATTGGATTACCTTCGGGGTCGTGAATACGCGCAAAACGTCCATATGCCCCATCCCATTCGGCACGTGTTTCAACAGCGATTCCCGCAAGCGACAGTTGTGCAATCATTGTATCCATGTCCGAAACACGAAAATTGATCATCCATTGCTGGCTTTCACGGCCGAAATAATCCGTATCTCTGGCAAAAGGGGCAAAGACCGTGTGTCCCGCCGCGGTTGACCACGGAACCTCCGCCACGGGGTCAATCCCCAGATGGGTTTGATACCACTCTGCCATCGCCTGCGGATCTTCACTCCGAAAGAAGAAACCACCAATGCCGTTTACCTTTTCCATCAAAATTTCTCCGGTTGCGCGCGCCACTTTAGCATGTTCAACCAAAAAGGGTGCCAAAAGGCACCCTCTTCTATTTCTTCCAAGTCAGACGATTATTTTGGCTTCAGCTATCGCTGCAACCCTCCGGCCATAGGCATGAGCAGATTGCAAATCACCGGCCTCAGGTGCTTGCTCTGAACTTGCATCCGAAGGAGAAACAGCTAAGGCACCTGCACTGCCACCCAATCGGTTCATATCGGTTGGACCATGCTCCAAAGCATTTGCAGGGGGTTGTCCCAAGGAAACCCAGATCATGCCATGCTGTGCAGCCAGAGTCTGAAGATACCCCATTGTCTCTCCCTTATCACCAACAAAACTTGCAGAGTTGGTAAAGCCACCAGCGAATTTGTTCGCCCATGCACCGCTAAACCAACGCTTAGAGCTATCGTCAGCAAATCGTTTAAACTGCCAGGGCACACCCCCCATATAAGTGGGACCGCCAAAAATAATAGCATCCGCGCTGTCTGCCGCTTCCCACAGCGCCTCAGACACCAAACCATCCTCAGGGATCGCCCACAGGCGCGCATCGCTGACCTCAGATGCCCCCCCCAAAATCGCCTCAGCTTGTTTGGCCGTATGTCCAAAACCAGAAAAATAAATCACTTCTACACGTGGCATCCCACTCTCCTTTTTGATTGCAAAGCAGAGATGGCGCACATACTTACAAAAAGTAAGTATGCACTTATTGGTAACCGGTTACCGCCTAGTAAGGATCGAAATGGAACACAATTCTTGCCCCGTTGACCCGCTTTTAAAAACCATCACGGGGCGCTGGACAACCTATGTCATTTGGCTCCTCGTGACAGAGGGGCCCTTGCGATTTGGCGAAATGCTAGGACTGATGCCCACAATTTCGGCCAAGGTGCTAACAGAACGCCTCAGAACGCTGGAAAGCGCGGGCATCGTTCTGCGCAAACAAATGTCAACCGCTCCACCCGCAGTCAGCTATGAGCTTACCGCACAAGGCCGTGATCTACACACAGCGATCAAGGCGCTTCATGGTGTTGCCGTGCATTGGCAGGATCAGGGATGGACGCCAGATCATGGGTTTCCTCAGGTCGCGGCAGCCGAGTAACCGACATAAAAAAACTCCGCCCATTGGGCGGAGCTTCCATTTTTCAAACATCTTTTTTACTGGATCATAGTCAGCAATGTATCGAGGGATGCTTTGGCATCGCCATAGAACATGCGGGTGTTCTCTTTGTAGAACAGCGGGTTTTCGATGCCGGAATACCCGGTGCCCTGACCCCGTTTTGAAACAAACACCTGCTTTGCTTTCCAGCATTCCAGAACCGGCATGCCCGCGATGGGCGAATTCGGATCTTCTTGGGCCGCTGGGTTCACGATGTCGTTGGAGCCAATCACGATCGCAACATCCGTTTCCGGGAAGTCCTCGTTGATCTCATCCATTTCCATCACGATGTCATAAGGCACTTTTGCTTCGGCCAACAAAACGTTCATGTGACCTGGCAAACGACCCGCAACCGGGTGGATTGCAAAGCGCACCTCTTTGCCTTTGGCACGCAAACGACGTGTTAGCTCAGCAACATTCTGCTGGGCCTGCGCAACCGCCATGCCGTAGCCCGGAATGATGATGACAGAGTCTGCTTCTTCCAAGGCGGTCGCAACACCGTCTGCGTCGATTGCGATCTGCTCGCCTTCGACTTCCATTGCCGGACCTGTTGTGCCGCCAAAACCACCAAGGATAACGCTGACGAACGAACGGTTCATCGCCTTACACATGATGTAGGACAAGATCGCACCGGAGGAACCAACCAGCGCACCCACAACGATCAGAAGGTCGTTGCCGAGGGAGAAACCAATCGCTGCCGCAGCCCAACCGGAGTAGGAGTTCAGCATAGAAACAACAACCGGCATGTCTGCGCCGCCGATGCCCATAATCAGGTGATACCCAATGAACAGCGCCGCCAATGTCATGATGAACAGCGGGAAAAAGCCGCCGGTGTTAAAGTACCAGATCAACGTTAGCGCAGAAATCGCCGCTGCAGAGGCGTTCAACATGTGGCCGCCCGGCAGTTTCTTGGCTGTGGTGTCAACTTTGCCCGCCAATTTGCCATAGGCAATGATGGAACCAGTAAAGGTGACCGCACCAATAAAGACACCCAAGAACAACTCGACCCGCAGGATCGAAATCTCGACGCCATCTTTATGCGCCAAAAGACCGGCAAACCCGTCCAGACCGTGGCGTGTGGCCTCGTCCATGCCCAATACGCGGTTCAATTCGAAATGCGCGATCAGACCAACAAAAACAGCAGCCAGACCCACCAGCGAGTGCATCGCAGCCACCAGCTGCGGCATCTCTGTCATCTGCACTTTTGTTGCCACATAGTAGCCGATAGAGCCACCCCCCGCGATCAGCAGGATCGACAGCAACCACAGACCCGAACCCGGGCCAACCAGCGTTGCAGCAACGGCCAAAGCCATCCCCACAATGCCATACCATACAGCGCGTTTTGCGCTTTCTTGACCAGACAGACCGCCCAAAGACAGAATGAAAAGAACAGCCGAAACAACGTAAGCGGCAGTTGTGAAACCAAATTCCATTTGCTCGACCTCCTTAAGATTTCTGGAACATGGCAAGCATGCGCCGTGTTACGAGGAAACCACCGAAGATATTGATCCCGGCCATGAAAATAGACAGCGACGCCAATAGGATAACAAGGAAAGACCCTGACCCGACCTGCATCAAAGCCCCCAAGATGATGATCGAAGAGATCGCGTTGGTCACAGCCATCAAAGGGGTGTGCAAGCTGTGCGCGACGCCCCAGATAACCTGAAAACCGACAAAACACGCCAGGGCAAACACGATAAAGTGCTGCATGAACGAGGCCGGAGCAACCAGACCAACCAACAGCAACAAAGCGCCGCCACCGCCAAGCAACATCACTTGGTTCTTGGTCTGCTGTTTGAACGCCGCAACTTCCGCTGCACGCTTTTCTTCCGCTGTCAGCTCAGGCACCACTTCTTTTGGTTTCTGCGCTGCAATCGCCTGCACTTTAGGCGGTGGCGGTGGGAACGTGATATCCCCGTCAAACGTCACGGTTGCACCGCGAATGACGTCATCTTCCATGTCGTGATTGATCTGACCATCTTTTTCAGGGGTCAGGTCCGTCATCATGTGGCGGATGTTGGTCGCATATAAAGTCGAAGATTGTGCGGCCATGCGCGATGGGAAATCGGTGTAACCAATGATGGTCACGCCGTTGTCGGTGACAACTTTCTCATCCGCCACAGTGCCTTCGGCGTTGCCGCCCCGCTCTGCTGCCAAATCAACAATAACTGATCCCGGCTTCATCGCCGCAATCATATTTTCAAGCCATAGCTTTGGTGCCGGACGGTTCGGGATCAACGCAGTTGTGATCACGATGTCAACCTCGGGCGCCAATTCCAGGAACTTCGCCAGCTGTGCTTCGCGGAATTCTGGGCTGGACACCGCCGCATAACCACCGGTTGCGGCACCATCTTGCTGTTCTTCTTCAAAATCCAGATAGACAAATTCGGCACCCATGGATTCGACTTGCTCGGCCACTTCTGGACGCACGTCAAACGCATAGGTGATCGCACCCAAAGACGTTGCCGTTCCGATGGCAGCCAATCCGGCAACCCCCGCACCAACAACCAGAACTTTGGCAGGTGGTACTTTACCCGCCGCAGTGATTTGGCCCGTAAAGAAACGGCCAAAATTGTTACCGGCTTCGATCACGGCACGATAACCCGCGATGTTGGCCATGGACGACAGTGCATCCATTTTTTGAGCCCGCGAAATACGAGGCACCATTTCCATCGCGATCACATTCGCGCCGGTGGACTTGGCAGCTTCCATACCCTCTTCATTCCCAGCTGGGTTGAAGAAAGAAATCAAAGTTTTACCCTTCGATAGTCGCTTTAGCTCAACTGCTTCGGGCTGACGCACCTTGGCAATAATATCGACGTCTTTCCAAAGCGCTGCTGCGGTCTTGATGACCTCAACACCTGCCGCTTCGTAAGTGGCGTCTGAAAAACCTGCAGCAATCCCTGCACCTTTCTCAATCGCACATTCATATCCAAGCTTTTGCAATTGCTTGGCGGAGTCCGGGGTCATAGCGACGCGCGCCTCACCCTCAAAGATCTCCTTTGGCGTTCCGATTCTCACGTTTCCAGTCCCCCTATACAGAACTTTCTTTTCCCCTAAACGGTCTTCGCCGCTCCGGAAGCTCTTTACTTTGATCGCACCTTATTCACAAGGCTGTGCGACAGCTAATGATGGGTTTGCGACATTTCGCACCCATCCCTTTAACCGCCCGCGGTGATTTTTGTGCCGCGACGTCATTTTTTTGACAAAACCAGGCGAAATCTTTGCTGTTTCGCGGCCATACACGCTAAACGTCAGATATGGCCCCACAGGTCATAACGTACAATTCTGTCACACACCCTATTAAAGACGCAATTTTATTTCGCAAGTGATTTTTTCTGCATTGCAGCAATCGTTGCCCAAAAAACCGGACTTGAAGCGCAGTCACCAGCAGCGCTATGGTGCAACGGTCAGCAGGGAATTATTATGAACCGCAATGAATTCAATCAGTTCTGCAGCGAATTTGTTGCAACCACGCATGTTGTGCAGTGGGGTGACGCAGATGTTTGGAAAGTTGGCGGCAAAGTGTTTGCGATCTGCGGATGGTACGAAGGCAACCCTGCCTTCACCTTTAAGGTGGCCCCGATTGCATTTGAAGTGCTGCAAGAGCAACCGGGTATTCGCCCTGCACCCTATTTAGCATCTCGCGGCATGAAGTGGCTCCAGCAATATGACACGCCGGGCCTTTCGGATGCCGAATTAAAAGCCCATATCCAAATATCATATGGGTTGATCAGCGCCGGACTCTCCAAGAAAAAACGCACCGAACTCGGCATTCCCGAGCCGGAATAAAGCCTTCTCTTAGACCGCCAAGCCCTGGCCAAAAAGCCGCGCCAGACTATCGCGACCCCGGGCATAATCTTCAAAAGAAGGACCATGGGCCTTCGCCCCACGCAGCCCCGACATCATGGCATCAGCGATTTCCCCGGCTGAACCAGAAACCCGGGCCAGATCAACCTGCCCTTCACGGGACAGACGATCCAACCAATCTGCGTAAAGCCCAGCAATGCGCGCCTCTCCTTCTGCCACGATATCGCCTGCGCCTGTCCTTTTGGAATCCAGCAATTCTTCGCCATGCGGCGAATCCAACAACACCTTAAACGCCGGGCCGCTTTGCGCCTGAAACGCCGCCAACAAAATGTCAGTTACGCTGCCGTTTTTGATCAGCGCTTCACCGACGTTCTTATATGCATCATGATAATACCACGTCACCAAGGTGCGAAAAATTTCGTCCTTGTTTTTAAAGTGCTGATAGACCGCAGCGCGCGAAATACCTGCCCCCTTTGCAATATCCTCCATCGAGGTACGCCGGAACCCATACATGGCAAAGGCCTGAAAGGCCGCGTCCAGAATCGACACCACCTTGGGGTCTTTGTCGAGAGATCGTTTTTCTTCCATTTTTGTGTTCTGACAATATTGGCTAATTTTGTCAATTGACATTATGACAAAATATACTAAATATGTCACTTCGACACAAACGCCCCTCTACTTAAACTTGCTTAGGATATGAAATGAAAAGCCTCGCCCTTATCACCGGTGCTTCCTCTGGCATCGGCAAAGAATTTGCCCGCTACCATGCTGCAAAAGGCGGCGACGTAATTATCACCGCGCGACGCAAAGGCGCCTTGGACACGCTAAAGGTCGAATTGGAAACAAAATTTGGGATCACGGCCCATGTCATCGCGCTGGATCTCGGTGCCGCCGAGGGTGCAAAATCCCTTTTGGCAGAGATTGCCGCGCGAAACCTCTCGGTGGATATATTGATCAATAACGCCGGATTTGGTGGTCATGGGATACATATCGACCGAGATTGGGCCGACGAATCCGCCATGATTGACCTGAATATCAAATCTTTGGCAGAGCTCAGCCATGATTTGGGAGGCCAAATGGCAGCCAAAGGAGCGGGTAAAATTCTGAATGTCGCCTCAACAGCGGCGATGATGCCCGGCCCGCTGCAAGCGGTCTATTTTGCCAGCAAAGCCTTTGTGATGTCTTACAGTCAGGCGCTTGACGAAGAACTCCGCGACAAAGGTGTGACCGTCACCTGTCTGAACCCGGGCCTTGTGCGTACCGAATTCGCCGCCACGGCAAATTTGGAAAACACAGGTCTGGTCAATCAAAAGGGCGATTCCGCTGAAAATGTCGCAAAACTGGGTTACCAGGGCATGATGTCTGGCAAGCTTATTGTGATCAACGAAAGGCGCCTGTCCTTCTTATTGAATTGGATCACCCCGCTTTTGCCCCGCCGCAACGTTTTGCGCATGGTGCGCGGCATGCAAACTAAATCCGTCTAAACAGATGTCAGGCGGCGCGGCTGGTGCGGGCTGACCACCCGCGCACCGCATCCCCAAATGCTTCAAATAAGGGGCGGCTCACAGGATCGTGTTGCGCGTTCCACTCTGGATGCCATTGAACAGACAAGGTAAATCCCGGAGCATCTTTGATATATGTTGCCTCTGGTGTACCATCAGGCGCGGTTCCGTCTATCACAATGCGGTCTCCGGGGCGCTTGATACCTTGACCATGCAAAGTGTTGGTCAGAACCTCAGAGGCCCCCATCAATTTGTGAAACACTCCATCTTTGGTAAAGGTCACATCGTGGCGCAATTCAAACTTTTCTTCCAAGGTGCCATCTGGCGGCATCCGGTGGTTTGTACGGCCCGGCAAATCGCGAATTTCTGGGTAGAGAGAACCACCCATCGCGACATTCACCTCTTGAAAACCACGACAAATCCCCAAAAAGGGCTGCCCCCGCTCAACGCAGGCGCGCACCAAAGGCAAAACAACCGCATCCCGCGCCCGGTCAAATTGCCCATGCGCTTCAGTTGGATCTTCGCCGTATTCATTTGGATGCACGTTCGGACGCCCACCGGTCAGCAAAAAACCGTCGCAGGTTTGCATCAATTCCGGCACTGACACCAACTGTGGATCTGCTGGAATTAAAAGCGGCATACATCCCGCAACCGCTGCAATCGCTTGGGAATTCATTTGCCCACCCGCATGGGCTGGATAGGAATCGTCAATCAGGTATTGATTGCCAATAATGCCAACTATAGGGCGACGCATAAGGATCCTTTCACTGCGCTTTTGTCATAGTTTACAGTAACACCCCAAGACTGCCAGAGGCAGACACGCGCAGCCGCTTGTGAAGTTGCACGCAGTCAACACACGCTCCATCCCCGACCTGCTACCTGCTAGGCTTCGCCCTCAAGACCAGAAGCCGAAATGCCAGCCAAACCCGCCTCGGCATCATTTTCAGAGGTGTCGCCTGTGACGCCGATTGCGCCAATCACCTCGCCTTTTTTACCACGCACCAGAATGCCGCCGGGCACGGGCACCACTTGCCCGCCGTAAACACCGTTGACCGCCGCCATAAAGTAAGCCTGCTGTTCCGCCCGCGCCATCTGCGCACGTCCAGCCATGCCCAGCATAACCGCGCCATGCGCTTTACCGTGGGCGATCCCAAACCGCCCCGGTGCCGCTGTATCTTCGCGTTCGAACGCAATCACATGCCCGCCCGCATCCAAAACCACGACAGACAGCGGTTTCAGATCCATTTCCCGGCCCTTTTCCAATGTCTTGCGAATGATGGTGCGCGCCTTACGCAATGAAATGTCTGCCATGATGTTCCCTACCCGTATGTTTGACGCCCAGCGCGCCCTATTGTTAAATCTATCATTGCCGAGTTGCGCTGTGTTTCAAACCAATTTTCCGGGAAAACATACGAAATCTGCGGCATTTGTTGGGTGGCGCAATGAATGCTGCCGCCCAAATATCCCAAAGTACTCACATTCAAACCAATCACCTCGCGCCATGGATAATGCGCCCTTCGCGCCCAGCGCTCGCCATAGACGTTGCGGCCTTGGACCATTGCATCAAGCCACCCTCAGTTGGCTCCTCTGGTGGTAAATACATTTTGCCCAAAGGCCCGCCCAAGCATTTAGTGTCAGCTGGCTTTCAATTCCAACCGACGCGCATGCAACACGGGTTCAGTGTAGCCTGAAGGTTGAACGCGCCCTTTAAAGACCAAATCACAAGCCGCCTGAAAGGCGATCCCATCAAATCCGGGAGCCATAGGCTGATACAGTGGATCATGAGCATTTTGCCCATCAACCACAGCGGCCATTTTGCGCATCGCACCCATCACGTCTTGGGCATTCACCACATCATGATGCAGCCAATTCGCTAAATGTTGCGAACTTATCCGACAGGTCGCACGATCCTCCATCAAGCCAACGTCATTGATGTCTGGTACTTTCGAACAACCAACGCCTTGATCAACCCAGCGCACCACATATCCCAGAATGCCCTGCGCATTGTTCTCGACCTCACGCTGAATATCCTCAGCACTCCAGTCAGGCTGTACCGCCAACGGTATCTCAAGGATGTCATCCACAGAGGCACGGTGCCCCCCCGCCAACAACTTGTCCTGCACCGCCATTACATCCACCTTATGGTAATGCAGCGCGTGCAACGTGGCCGCCGTTGGGCTTGGCACCCAGGCACAGGTTGCTCCGGCTTCTGGATGACCGATCTTTTGCTCTAGCATCGCCGCCATCAAATCCGGCATGGCCCACATACCCTTGCCGATCTGTGCTTTGCCCTTCAGACCACACTCCAGACCAGTATCCACATTCAGCGCCTCATAAGCAGCAATCCAGCCTTCGCCTTTGATGGCATCCTTGCGCAAGAACGGCCCGGCTTCCATAGAGGTATGGATCTCATCCCCTGTACGATCCAAGAACCCTGTATTGATAAAGGCCACCCGAGATTTCGCAGCGCGGATACAGGCCTTAAGGTTCACCGAGGTTCGGCGTTCCTCATCCATGATCCCAATCTTAACGGTGTGCTTGGGCAGCCCCAGCACCTCTTCGACGCAATCAAAGATACGATCCGCAAAGGCAACCTCTTGTGGCCCATGCATCTTTGGCTTCACAATATAAACAGAACCTTTGACCGAATTACCGCCGTCGCGCTGCAAATCATGCATCGCAATCATCACAGTGGTCAGCGCATCCATCAGCCCTTCGTATATCTCGGCACCATCACGATCCAGCACAGTGGGGTTTGTCATCAGATGCCCGACATTGCGCACCCACAACAGCGCGCGCCCCTTAAGGCGACGCTCTACCCCCGCCGCAGACTTATACTTGATGTCTTCTGCCAAAGTCCGCGTGACCGTCTGACCGCCCTTCTCAAAACTCTCAACCAAATCACCCTTCATCAATCCCAGCCAATTGGCATAGGCCTGCACCTTTTCTTCTGAATCCACACAGGCAACGGAATCTTCGCAATCCATGATCGCTGACATGGCGCTTTCCAACATCACATCTGCAATACCCGCAGGGTCAGTTTTGCCAATTGGGTGGCTTGGGTTGATCACGACACGGATATGCAGACCGTTCTTCACAAAGATGATCTGAGACAGATCTTCGGTGATCCCTCGGAATTGCTGCGGGCGGGCAAGAGCCGCAGCCCCCGTCTCCATGACGACAACAAACTGCCCATCCTGAAAATCAAAACCCTTGGCATCCGACCAAGCGCCCCATTTCAAAGGCACAACCTCGTCCAGATGTGCCTTGGCCGCAGCCACAACACGGGCACCACGCGCCGCATCAAACCCCTTGCCCCCTGGCAAATCGCCCAGCGCATCGGTGCCATAGAACGCATCATACAGCGACCCCCACCGTGCATTAGCCGCATTCAGCGCATAGCGTGCGTTTGTCACCGGCACGACCAACTGTGGTCCCGGCACCAATGCGATCTCTGGATCAACGTTCTTGGTTTCAATCTGAAAGTCATCACCTTCAGGCGACAAATAACCAATCTCTTGCAAAAATGCCTTATAGGCCACCGCGTCATGCGCCTGGCCGGCGCGTGCCACATGCCAGGCATCTATCTTTTGCTGGATATCCTCACGTTTCGCCAACAAAGCCGCGTTTTCTGGACCATACTCATGCGCCAGCTTGCTCAACCCCTGCCAGAACACATCCGCTTCAACGCCGGTGCCCGGCAAAGCCTGCCCTTCGATAAAGTCCGCATAATCCGCCGCAACCTGCAAGCCAGCTCTCTCCATACGCGCCATGATGCGACTCCTTGATAGATCCAATTGCCCAAGAGTTAGGTCATTCCCCGCCAAGCAGCAACATTATTGGACAATTCATCTTACCAAAATCAACTTCGCATTTTTCAAGTCAATCTCAACCTCACCGCTTTTGGCACGTTCAACCAACCAATCCGCCCGCCCAGCGGCCCCATAGTCGCCGCTACGCGCGCACAAAAACGATCATGCCCAACAGGATCACTGCGCCCCAAGACAAGCGCCGCCGCAACTGGCCCTCGCCCAACAACAAGCTGCCAGACAAGATACTCAGCAATACGCGCCCTTCACGTCATGGGGCCACAAAGACAATACCCTTTGCCACTGGCTAGACTGCGTCATAGGCCTCTCGATTTTGCTTAACGGCCAAATGGCTCTCTGCGGCCCAGATCACCATTTTCTTTTGCAGGACGCGCAGCTCTTGCCCCATCTCGGTCAATTCATAGTGCACCGATACCGGAGGGCCCGCCTTTACGGTGCGGGTCAAATATCCATCACGTTCAAGGCTCCGCAAGTTCTCTGTCAAGACACGTTGGGTCACATCCCCAATCGCGCGTTTGAGTTCACCAAAGCGCAATGCCCCATCCCCAAGCGCTAAGACGATCAACGTCTGCCATTTCCCCGTGACCTTCGCCAGAACTTGTCGCACAGGGCAGTTGTCAACGTTTTCATTTGTTGGGGTGGTTCCCTTCACCATACTTGGTTCCTTTTTAGTGCGTAATTGATACCTGGTACCTATTTGATACCACATATAGATCAACTCTGAAACTGATTCGAAGGAACACCCAATGACCCCAACCGAAATCGTTCTTGCCGCCGTCAGCGCGCTTTTTATTAACTTTGACCAACAGGCCGCGACAGAGCTACTGGACCCCGGCTATATCCAGCACAACCCGTATGTGCCCACCGGCGCTGCGCCCATCATTGGGTTTATCCCCGCGCTAAAGGAAAGCGGCCTGGAAATCACAACGCACCGTGTGATCGCCGAGGGTGACTTGGTTGTGACCCACAACACCTATGAAAACGCTCAACTCTTTGGTGCTGAGGCTTGGGTCGCCTTTGACATTTTCCGCGTTGCAAACGGCAAAGTCATCGAACATTGGGACAACCTGCAGGTGCCTGTCGTCGAAACTGCATCTGGTCGGTCCATGGTAGATGGTGCAACCGAAATCACAGACCTGGACAAAACTGCAGAAAACAAAGCACTGGTCACCGCCTTTGTCACCGATGTTCTGCACGGCAAAGCCCCGGATAAGATCACTGATTACATTTCTGCAACGCACTACCATCAACACAATCCAAACGTTGCTGACGGTCTAGAGGGTTTGGGCGCATTCATCGGCTACCTCACCAAGAACAACATTGCCTTTGCCTATACCGACACGCCCATTATCGTGGCCCAGGGTAACTTTGTTTTCACCGCATCTGAGGGCGTCTTTGGCGATGCACCAACAGCCTTCTTTGACCTGTTCCGAGTCGAAAATGGCAAGATCGTAGAGCATTGGGATACAATTTCTGAAATCCCATCAGAAATGGCCCATGAAAACGGCAAGCTATAGATCACCACTTTAAGGACTGCTCAACGTTTAAGCAGTTCCGTCAGGTTTCCAAAGAATTGGCCCAGCGCAAATCGTGTTGGGCCAAATTCGTTTGCCACTGCTACGTCCACTAATTAAGTTATATCTATACTTAAGGAATTGTAATGCAGCTCGACACCTGGCTTGTTTTTGCCCTGGCCTACCTTCTGATCACCCTTTCTCCTGGACCAAACGTTTTATTGGTTTGTGCCCACGCGCTCAGGTTTGGGTACCGCAGTGTCTTGACCACAATAGCAGCGAATTTGTTGTGCCAACTTGCAATAGTCATAGCCGTTTCGTTGGGCATTGGCGCATTGGTTACGACAGGTTCAACAGCATTTCAGGTAATCAAATTCTGTGGTGCAGCCTACCTTATCTATCTGGGCATAAAAACAATTTACGGCAACATCGCCGCTGTAACACCCTTGGCTTCGACGGCAAGTCTCCCCTCAATGCCCGATCTCACACATCGGCAACGCTTTATTCAGGCATTCCTTGTCTCCGCTGGAAATCCAAAAACGGTAATTTTTCTCGCGGCGTTCCTTCCACAGTTCATTGATCCCAATGCCTCAGTGACGCTTCAATTTACTCAGATGTATTTGACGATCGCCATTACTGTGTCTGGAGTTCATGCAGCAATTGCAGCAATCGCGCTTTATCTAAAACGCCGAGTGACCAATCACCGCCTTCGCCAAAGCACATCCCTCGCAACCGGTGGCCTCTTTGTGTTCCTTGGCATCCAGCTTTCCAGATCGTAACACCAATTCCACTTGCAGCCCCTGCGCATCCCATTACATCTAGCCGTAACACCACATTTACGGAGCACCCCATGCGCGACGCCGCCCCTCAGACGATTTACCTCAAGGATTACACCCCCTTTGGCTATTTGATCGATGGGGTCCAGCTGACGTTCAAACTGCACCCAACACAAACCCGCGTTTTGTCACGCATTCAGTTTCGTCCAAACCCGGAGGCGACCGACAAGACCTTTTTTCTGCATGGCGAACAGCTCAAACTGATCTCTGCCAAAATCGACGGCGCTGACATCACACCCAGCGTTACAGATGCAGGCCTGACCGCCACTGTGCCCGACGCCCCCTTTGTGTTTGAAGCCGAGGTTGAAATCTCACCCTCGACGAACTTCGCCCTCGAAGGGCTTTATATGTCCAACGGCATGTATTGCACCCAATGCGAGGCCGAGGGTTTCCGCAAGATCACCTATTACCCCGATCGCCCTGACGTCATGGCCACCTTTGATGTGCGCGTGGAAGGCGATGAAAAAGTCCTGCTATCCAACGGCAACCCCGGCGTATCTGGCCCAGGTTTTGCTGACTGGTCTGACCCATGGAAAAAACCCGCCTATCTCTTTGCGCTTGTGGCTGGCGACCTGATCAACCACCCAGATCGTTTCACCACCAAATCCGGCAAAGACGTCGAACTGAATATCTATGTGCGCCCCGGTGACGAAGGCAAATGCGCTTTTGGCATGCAGGCACTGAAAAAATCCATGCGTTGGGATGAATACGTCTATGGCCGGGAATACGACCTTGATATTTTCAACATCGTGGCCGTCGATGATTTCAATATGGGCGCGATGGAAAACAAAGGCCTAAATGTCTTTAACTCCTCTGCTGTGCTTGCGTCCCCAGAAACCAGCACCGACGCGAACTTTGAACGCATCGAGGCCATCATCGCCCATGAGTATTTCCACAACTGGACCGGCAACCGCATCACCTGTCGCGATTGGTTCCAGCTGTGCCTCAAAGAAGGCCTGACCGTCTATCGTGATCAACAGTTCACCGCCGACATGCGCTCTGCCCCTGTGGCGCGCATCGACAACGTGCTGGCCTTGCGCGCGCGTCAATTCCCCGAAGACCAAGGCCCCCTAAGCCACCCTGTACGCCCAGAGCAATTCCAAGAGATCAACAATTTCTATACCTCCACCGTCTATGAAAAAGGTGCCGAAGTCATCGGCATGCTTAAAACCCTTGTCGGAGACGCTGAATACTACAAAGCGCTGGATCTTTACTTTGACCGCCATGATGGCGACGCCGCCACGATCGAAGACTGGATCACGGTCTTCCAGGACAGCACCGGCCGCGACCTGACCCAGTTCAAACTCTGGTACAGCCAATCCGGCACGCCCAAACTTTCAATCCGCGAGGAATGGGACGCATCAAGCGGCACCTTTACGCTGCACTTCACACAATCCACCGCGACAACACCGGGCCAGACCACCAAAGACGCCAAACTGATCCCCATCGCGGTTGGGCTTTTGGCTGCGGATGGCCGTGAAACCCACGCCACCCGTATTCTGGAAATGACAAAAGCAGATCAAAGCTTTGCCTTTACCGGTCTTTCGGCTCGCCCTGTCCCATCTATCCTACGTGGCTTCTCTGCCCCGGTGATGCTGGACCAAAACATCGACAATGCCCGCCGCGCCTTTTTGCTGGCCCATGACACCGACGCCTTCAACCGCTGGGAAGCAGGCCGCGATCTGGCCCGCGACACGCTGCTAAGCATGATCCGCAATGATGCTGCGCCAAACCCTGACTATCTTTCAGGCCTACACGCCGTCCTAAGCGACTCAGACCTTGACCCAGCTTACCGCGCCTTGATGGTTGGCCAACCCTCAGAAACCGAACTCGCCGGTGTCTTGGCTGACGCTGGCGAAACGCCAGATCCTGCAAAAATTCACGCTGCAAGCGAAGCCCTGCGCGACGCCAAGGCCAAGGCACTGGCCGACATACTGCCCCAGCTATATGCCGAAAACCAAGTCACCGGCGCTTATGAACCGGATGCCACAGGCGCAGGCAAACGCGCGCTGGGCAATGCTGCGCTCTCGATGCTTACACGCCTGGATGCAGGCGAAGCCGCAGAAAAACAATATTCCACCGCTGACAACATGACATTGCAACTGGCCGCACTTGCCAAACTGCTAGACGCAGGCAAAGGCGACGCGGCCCTTTCGGCATTCTATGCACAATGGAAAGAGGACCGCCTTGTCATCGACAAATGGTTCGCGCTGCAAATTATGCACGCCAAGCCCCAAGATGTCGCGGCTGTCACTGCCAAGCTGACCCAGCACACAGACTTTGACATGAAGAACCCAAATCGTTTTCGCTCGGTCATTGGGCCGCTCGCGGCCCATCACGCGGGATTTCACCACGAAAGTGGCGACGCTTATAGCTTGCTAGCTGATTGGTTGATCAAACTCGATCCGCTTAATCCGCAAACCACCGCGCGCATGTGTGCAGCCTGTCAAACCTGGAAGCGCTATGACAGCGCCCGCCAGGCCAAGATCAAAATCCAACTGGAACGCATCCTGGCCACACCGGACCTTAGCCGCGACACCACCGAAATGATAACACGCATTTTGGGCTAACCTCATTTCAACGCAGCCCCATAGTTTGGGGCTGCTACTGCCTGATCCACCTTGCCAAGTCTCTGAGCTTCAACGTTAACCAAGCGTTAACTGTTCACCAGAATTCAACAATACCCTCGGTATCGTTCCTTTGCAGCACTCAACCTATGCAATCGCCGCATTCCACCGCCTAAAGGTCTGCGAGTTTCCCCGTCTCCGCCGTTTTTCAGCCCAATTTCAACGTGACATTGCCCCTAAGACAACAGGAGCACGCGATGAAATTCAAATTCCAGAAACCGGCGATCACCACGCTGCGTTTGCCAGAGCCCATTCTGGCCATCGCTCGCAAGTTTTCTGCGCCTCGCGATGCTGCGCCTTTGGCGTTTCTGCCGGAAAGCAGCTCTGCCCCCGTCGATATTGCAGAACGTATCAAAATCCCGGTCAACAGCGCCACTTTGCGCCAGAAAGCCGACAACAGCATTCGCGAACGCGGACAGTTTCTGGCCCGCCAAGACCGTTGGGACGATCTGGCCGACCAGATCCGCTATTCTGACCGCACCCGCGAGACCACGCCAGACGGCACCGCCGTAGCAGAACTGCTGTTGTTTGGTGGGCGCGCTGATGTGGTGGCCGCCGCTGAACACGCGCTTTTACATGGTCGCCCAGCCAAAGATTCCAGCTTTTTTTCCGGCATCGAAGATCTAGAGCTTGTGCTGTGTGAATACCCCGAAGATCACGCCATAGCCCTGATTGTGGCCCATATGCATATCGACATTGGCTGGGCTTGGCGGGGCACCGGGCCTGACGCGGCCCTCAAAGACACCAACCGCGAGGCCTTTTTGGCGCATTTTGCCCGCGCCGAAGAAATCCTTGATGGGTTCAGCCCACACGAATTGAATTCACCAGCGCTTTCTGCTGCCCGCTGTGCCTTGCTGCCCGGCATCGAACATCCCGGAGATCGCGTTGCCGATGATTTTGAAGACCTGATAGACCTTGATCCGGAAAACCCACGCCATATGCGCGCCTTGGGCACTTATATGCTGCCGCAATGGTATGGCAGCCACCAGGCGCTTGAACTGCAAGCCCGCCGCACAGCCGCGCGGACCTATGACCTCTGGGGCGCGGGTGGCTACACGTGGGTATGGTTTGACGCCTTGCTGACCGATCCCAAAGCCCTGCCGCTTTTGGATACCAAATATTTCATCGACGGAACCTTTGACATCCTCGATCGTAACCCCAGCCAAAAATCCGCCAACCTCGTATCTGCCCAGCTCTACTGCGCCTGGCAAGCCGCCCGCCAAGCCTACCGCGAAACCGGATCAGGTGCCCAACAAGCCGCCGCTCTGCGCGCTGCCTTTGAAACCGTCATCCAAGACCACCTCCGCGAGGTACACCCGCTGATCTGGGGCCACGCGGAACTGGGCTTTGACAACGGTGTGCGTAGCATGTCGATCGAACGCCTTGCCCAAAAAGGCCGCAAACTAGCGATGACCGCCGTGGCCCAACCCTTTATGAAAAACCTCGAAGCCGGCATCACCGTGCATTTCGGCCCCGACGGCATCACCGAAATCCAGCCGTAACCCACATACTGCGGCTCAACCCCGCAACCCCTCTTGCCCCTGTCCGCGCCCTGCCCTAGAACGCCAATGAGTGTTAAAAGAACCGGAGTGGCGGCACATGCTGGACCTGACTTACGAAACCCCTAAGCCCAAAGTGATTGCGGGTGCCAAACATGACTGGGAACTGGTCATCGGTCTAGAGGTGCACGCCCAGGTCAGCTCCAATGCCAAACTGTTTTCAGCTGCCTCCACCAAATTTGGAGCCGAGCCCAACGCCAATGTGTCTTTTGTTGACGCGGCCATGCCCGGCATGCTGCCCACCATCAACGAATATTGCGTCGAACAAGCGGTGCGCACGGGCCTTGGCCTGAACGCTGAAATCAATCTCAAATCCGCATTTGACCGCAAAAACTATTTTTACCCCGACCTGCCGCAAGGTTACCAAATCTCGCAGCTGTATCACCCGATCGTTGGCGAAGGCGAAATTCTGGTTGATATGGGACCGGGCGTGGCCCGTTTGGTGCGTGTTGAACGCATCCATTTGGAACAAGACGCCGGGAAATCCGTGCATGACATGGACCCGAACATGTCCTTTGTGGACCTGAACCGCACCGGCGTTGCGCTGATGGAAATCGTCAGCCGCCCAGACATCCGTGGCCCCGAAGAGGCCGCAGCTTATGTCAACAAACTGCGCCAAATCCTGCGTTATCTGGGCACATGTGATGGCAACATGCAAAACGGCAACCTGCGCGCCGACGTCAACGTTTCGATCTGCCGTGCCGGCCAGTATGAAAAATACCGCGAAACCGGTGATTTTGGCCACCTTGGCACCCGCTGCGAAATCAAAAACATGAACTCGATGCGCTTTATCCAAGCGGGCATCGAATTCGAAGCCCGCCGTCAAATCGCCATTGTCGAAGCCGGCGGCACCGTCGATCAAGAAACCCGTCTTTATGACGCCGACAAAAACGAAACCCGCTCGATGCGCTCTAAAGAAGAAGCGCATGACTATCGCTATTTCCCGGATCCAGATCTGTTGCCTTTGGAAATCGAACAGGCTTGGGTGGACGACATCGCCAAAACCCTGCCCGAATTGCCCGACGCCAAAAAAGTACGCTTTGTGGGCACCTTTGGACTGTCTGAATATGACGCATCCGTTTTGACCGCTGATGTTGAAAACGCCGCCTTCTTTGAAGAGGTCGCAAACGGGCGCAACGGCAAGTTGGCCGCCAACTGGGTGATCAACGAGTTGTTTGGCCGTCTGAAAAAGGACGACAAAACCATCAAAGACTGCCCCATCTCGCCCGCTCAACTGGGTGGCGTGATCGATCTGATCGCCTCTGATGCGATCTCTGGCAAAATTGCCAAGGACCTGTTTGAAATCGTCTATACCGAAGGCGGAGACCCGGCACAGATCGTCGAAGACCGTGGCATGAAACAGGTGACTGACACCGGTGCGATAGAAGCCGCCCTTGACGAAATCATCGCAGCCAACCCCGCGCAAGTAGAAAAAGCCAAAGAGAACCCAAAACTCGCGGGCTGGTTCGTCGGACAGGTCATGAAGGCCACCGGCGGCAAAGCCAACCCAAAGGCCGTCAACCAATTGGTGGCGCAAAAGCTCAAGGGTTAAAACCTAAAACAGAAGATTTGAAATTGGCGGGGCATTTCCCGCCATTTTTGCATCTGGATATTGTTTCGCGCGAAACAGCCGAATCGTACGTTTCAGCGCTTGAAACGTACAATTTGTACAATTCACGCAAAAAATCACAATTTATGTCGATGCGTCACAGTCACAGTCACGGCTTGGTCGCATCCCTGCCCTGAAACAAACACAGACATGTTGTTGTTAGATTGTTAACATAAAGCGCAAAACAGGCAGAAAATTGCGATGACCAATTTCGAGTATAAGGTGGTTCCAGCCCCGGCCAAGGGGCAAAAGGCGCGCGGCATTCGCAAGCCTGAGGATAAATTTGCCAACTCTATTCAAGAGGTTATGAATAAAATGGCGCAGGACGGGTGGGAGTTTTTGCGCAGCGAAACCCTGCCAAGTGAAGAACGCTCTGGCCTGACATCGACCACCACACATTACCGCAGTATACTGGTGTTTCGACGCGTTCTGGCTGAAACGGCTGCACCACAACGCGACGCACCCGTCGCTGAGATCGCCCAGGAACCAACCCCAGTGCCTCTGCCAGCGCCCAAACTGGTAACGCACGCCCCGGTGAACGAACCTGCTGCCGAAGAAAATTTCTTTGATTCACAAGAACTTATACCGCCAGCACAGCAGCCCCGGAACCTTCCCGCTGCATTGCGGTTTCGCGCTCAGCAGCTTGGCACTGAACGCGATGTGGCGGCTGAATAATCAGGTTCCAATATCCAGCGCCAAGGCATGAATGCGGCCAACCAGCTCTTTTCCGATGGCAGCATGTACCGCACGGTGACGTGCTAATCTCCCCATCCCTTCAAAGGCTTGCGCACGTATCTTCACGTTAAAATGGCTCTGGCCGCCTTCTTGGAACCCGGCGTGCCCTCTGTGGCTCTCGCTGTCATCGACAACATCCAGTGCGCTCGGCGAGAATGCGGCGGACAACCGCTCGAATATTTCGTCTTTTACCTGCATTTTTTTTATCTGCCCCCTTCAATCTGACGCTAAGTAGATTACAATCTCTGCTCCGAGTCGAAAAGGTGAGCCATGTCAAAATCAGACCCATTCGGATTCGATATGTCCGTATCTTCTGCAAAAAAGAAGAATCCGCGCGGCCGCCGGGGCATGTCAGGTGAATCCACCACATCAACCCGCGTCTGCGAAATGGAAGGATGCACCGAGTCTGGCAAGTTCCGTGCGCCTAAGGCCCCGGATGTATTAGATGAATTCCGTTGGTTCTGCAAAGACCACGTGCGCGAATACAACGCAAAGTGGAGCTTTTTTGACGGCAAAACCGAAGCCGAGACCAACGCGCAAAAGTCCAAAGACAAAGTTTGGGAACGCGAAACAAAACGCATGGGTGACCCAGAAGCCCGCGCATGGGCGCGTTTGGGCATCGAAGATCCGCATCAGGTTTTGGGTGGAAACGCCACGCAGAACCCCGGTCGCGGCTCTGTTGGACGCCGTTTGCCGCCCACCGAGCGCCGCGCGATGGACATTCTTGAGGCCGATGACAATTGGTCAAAGGCGGAAATCCGCAAGGCTTATAAAAAGTTGATCAAAGTGTTGCATCCGGACATGAACGGCGGCGACCGCAGCCAGGAAGAGCAACTTCAAGAAGTTGTTTGGGCTTGGGAGCAAATCAAGGACAGCGCGAGCTTTAAATAAGTTCAATATTTTCAACACGATACACCCCAGGTCACGGCGGAAAGATCGAGTCTTGGGGTGTTTTTTTGCCTGATTATGCCGCTTTAAAGACCAAAGAGGCACCATTCAGGCAGTGTCGTTTTCCGGTTGGTTTTGGCCCATCGTTGAATATGTGGCCAAAGTGACTGCCGCATCTTCTGCAATGTGCCTCAGTGTGTACCCGCAGACGAATGCGATCTGGTTTTGTGCGAATTGCGTTCGGTAAGGCCTTGTAAAAGCTGGGCCATCCCGTGCCGCTGTCAAATTTGTGGCGTGAAGAATAGACCTTTAAATCGCAACCGCGACAATGGTAGCTACCGTCTTTCCAGTTTTTATCAAGCGGCGAGGTAAACGCCCGCTCGGTGCCATCTTCGCGCATCACCTTGTATTGCAATTTGGTTAACATAGCGCGCCACTCAGCATCGCTGCGCGTCACCTCAAACCCCCCAGCCCCCAAAGCCCGCCCCCCAATCAAAGCGGCCGCCGTTGTTGCCAACAGGATTTCTCGTCTGTTCATGTCTTATCCCCATTTTGCGTGTTGCAGTCAGTCTTGCCGCACAAAACAGACAAATCAAACCAAGCCTTTTCACTATGCCGTGATTATGAATTTGTGAACGCGCAACGCACTCCACTAAGGCCACTCACAACTACTCATGGGGCCACACCTGAAAATAGTGTTAAATTCGGGTGGAATTTGACACCCTGCGGCGCTTTTCCCCTTTTCCTCGGGGGCTTGGACGATATTGTGCATCTCGAAACACAGGACGCGGCCCTCACTGGTGTGGCCAATGAAAAGGATCCAGCAAATGGCGGACGGCATGATCGATATCAACGCAAAACCCACCGAAGATATATCGGTGCGCGACGTGTTCGGCATCGACACGGAAATGAAAGTTAAAGGTTTTGCAGAGCAAACTGACCGTGTCCCTGCCATTGATCCGACCTATAAATTTGACCCTGACACAACGATGGCAATCTTGGCCGGCTTTGGGCACAACCGCCGCGTGATGATCCAAGGGTACCACGGTACCGGCAAATCAACCCACATCGAACAGGTCGCTGCACGCCTGAAATGGCCATCTGTACGCGTCAATCTTGACAGCCACATTAGCCGAATTGACTTAATTGGTAAGGATGCCATCAAGCTGAAAGATGGCAAGCAAGTTACTGAATTTCATGAGGGAATTCTCCCTTGGGCGCTTCGCAATCCGGTTGCAATTGTCTTTGATGAATATGACGCAGGCCGAGCGGACGTGATGTTCGTCATCCAACGTGTTCTGGAACACGACGGCAAGCTCACATTGCTGGACCAAAATGAAATCATCACTCCAAATCCCTATTTCCGTCTATTTGCAACGGCCAATACCGTTGGTTTGGGTGACACCACTGGTTTGTATCACGGGACGCAGCAAATCAACCAAGCGCAAATGGACCGCTGGTCACTTGTCAGCACCCTGAACTACCTGAGCATTGACGCGGAAACCAATATTGTTCTGTCCAAGGCACCCCACTACAACACCGAGGCTGGGCGCAAGACGGTTAAGCAGATGGTGACCGTTGCGGACCTGACGCGGACAGCATTCATGAATGGGGACCTTTCCACAGTGATGTCACCACGAACCGTGATCAACTGGGCGCAAAACGCAGAGATTTTCCGCGACATTGGCTATGCCTTCAGGCTGAGTTTTCTTAACAAATGTGACGAGCTAGAGCGTCAGACTGTGGCCGAATTCTATCAGCGCCTATTTGATGAAGAATTGCCAGAAAGCGCAGCAAGCCTTAGTTTGGGATAATTCAGGTTGGGGCTATCAATCGATGAGCCCCAGCTACAATCAGCACATCTATGTGTCTGATTTCTCTTGATAATAAACTACGTCAAGATCGCGAAAACGCAGACAGAACCACTCTGGGATGAACTGAGATGAACAAACCGACTGACAATCCAGCCGACCCGTTCAAAAAGGCCCTCGCAGAGGCCACCAAAGTCATGGCCCACGATCCCGATCTGGCGGTGACCTATACGGTCGATCCTTCGGGGATTTCTGGCGATCAGATGCGACTGCCGCCGATCAGTCGGCGCATGACGCGTGACGAAGTGATGTTGGCACGCGGCACGGCAGACTCTTTGGCGTTGCACCGCCGGTACCACAACAACGCAACCTTTGCGAAATATGCCCCACCACAGGGCATCGCACGCCAGCTCTTTGAATCCATGGAAATCGCGCGTTGCGAAGCCATGGGCGCACGCGAAATGCCGGGCACCGCAGTTAACATCGACGCAAAAATCGCCAATGAAGCCATTGGACGTGGCTATGATAAAATCACTACGGCCTCTGATGCGCCTTTGGAAATGGCTGCTAATTATCTCATTCGCCACCTTGCAACCGGCCGGGAATTGCCCCCGGCAGCATCAAATGTGATGAACCTATGGCGCGGGTTCATTGAACAAAACGCCGGGGACACTTTAGAAGATCTGCAGGATATGCTGTCAGATCAATCTCAGTTTGCGCGGTTTTCACGCCAGATCATCGAAGATCTTGGCTATGGTGACCAACTTGGCGAAGATCCGGATTCTTTGGATGAGGATCAACAGGATGAAGCCGAAGAGCAACCTGACGAAGAACCGGATCCAGATTCCACTGGTCAGGATGACAGCGACGAAGAAGAATCCGACGCCTCTCCTGAGTCATCACAAGAAGAACAGCAAGATAGCTCTGAAGCCCAGGTCACGATGGACGAAATGTCTGATGATGAAATGGGCGAAGACGCAGAAATGCCTGATGGCGAGGCTCCGCTTGAACCCCCAGCGCCACAACCTATTTCGGATGCAGACCCGGACTATCTGGTTTTCAACTCGGAGTTTGATGAAGAAATAAGGGCTGAAGACCTGGCTGAGCCGGCCGAATTAGAACGGCTTCGCGCCTATTTGGACCAGCAGCTGGAGCCGCTTAAGGGTGCGGTTAGCCGTTTGGCCAACAAATTGCAGCGCCGATTACAAGCTCAGCAAAATCGCAGTTGGGCTTTTGACTTGGAAGAAGGCATTTTGGACGCAGGTCGGCTTGCACGTGTTGTTGCGAACCCAACTACGCCCCTGTCTTTCAAAGTTGAGAAAGACACGGAGTTTCGCGACACAGTGGTCACGCTTTTGCTGGATAATTCCGGTTCGATGCGCGGGCGTCCCATTTCTATTGCTGCCATTTGTGCTGATGTATTGGCGCGCACCTTAGAGCGTTGCAACGTCAAAGTTGAAATTTTGGGCTTTACAACACGCGCCTGGAAAGGCGGACAATCCCGCGAGCAATGGTTGAATGACGGGCGGCCGCAGCAACCGGGTCGGCTGAATGATTTGCGCCATATCATCTATAAGTCAGCAGACGCGCCATGGCGCCGCACACGGCCAAATCTTGGCCTGATGATGAAAGAAGGCTTGCTGAAAGAGAATATTGACGGCGAAGCGCTGGAATGGGCGCATCGACGTATGGTGTCACGTCAGGAAGTACGAAAAATTCTAATGGTGATTTCCGATGGTGCGCCTGTGGATGATTCAACGTTATCCGTGAACCCGGCAAATTATCTGGAAAAGCATCTGCGCGATGTGATTGCAATGGTTGAAAAGCGTCGGCAGGTCGAGTTGTTGGCGATTGGGATTGGCCATGACGTCACGCGTTATTATGAACGCGCCGTCACCATAACGGATGTAGAGCAGCTTGCCGGGGCTATGACCGAGCAACTCGCGGTGTTGTTTGACAGCGACCCCCGCGCTCGTGCGCGTGTTTTGGGCATGCGCAAAGTTTAGAGAATCTTGTCTCTGACAGCCCAAAAATTTCGCATCAGGCAATTGCCCGCCCACACTTGATGGGGCGGGTTTTTGCTAGACCAAAAAGCCAGAAAACCCTACCAAAGAGGCAGGCACATTTGCCCCTTTTTCGCCATGAGGTCCTTTGATGTTTCAAACATTTGACGCCACGAATTCACCTGAACAAGGTCCCAAACGCCTGACAATGTTGCGCAAGCAAATGGCCAAATCAAACATTGATGGGTTTTTGGTTCCGCGCTCGGACGTGCACCAAGGTGAATATGTTGCCGAACGCGATGACCGCCTCGCTTGGCTGACCGGATTTACCGGTTCGGCTGGTTTTTGTTGCGTTTTGCCGCATGTGGCTGGTGTTTTTGTGGATGGGCGTTATCGCGTTCAGGTGAAACAGCAGGTTTCGAATGTCTTTAGCCCGGTGCATTGGCCTGAAACCCAGCTTGCAGACTGGCTTTCAAAAAACCTGACCAAAGGTAGAGTAGCTTTTGACCCTTGGTTGCACACTGTGCAACAAGTTGAAGACCTCAGTGCCGGACTTTTGGACACTGATTTGACTCTGCTGCCCAGCAAGAACCTGATCGATCTGGTTTGGCACGATCAGCCCGATGCGCCTTTGGAAAAAGCCATTGCATATCCGCTGAAATTTGCTGGTGAAACGCATCATAACAAACGTCATCGTTTGGCGGCAGAGCTGAAAAACGCTGGCCAATCCGCAACTGTAATCACATCGCCTGACAGTTTGTGCTGGTTGCTGAACATTCGGGGCAATGACATCCCTCGCAATCCGTTGGTGCATGGGTTTGCCATTCTGCACTGCGATGGTCACGTTGATCTTTTTATGGAGAAAACAAAGGTTACCGAGCTGGCAGACCATTTTGGCAGCGAGGTCACCCAAATTGATCCGGATACATTTATTGATCACCTTGCAAAGCTAAGCGGCTCTATTCGTCTGGATAAATCCAGTGCGCCTATGGCTGTGGCATCGATTTTGGCCGCAAATGATATCGAAATTAGCTATGACATTGACCCTTGTGCCTTGCCCAAGGCCTGCAAAAACCAAGCGGAGCTTTCGGCCACAACCGAAGCACATCTGCGTGACGGCGCAGCTGTTTGTGATTTCCTGGCCTGGTTTGATGAGAATGCGCGCACGGGTATCACTGAAATTGACCTTGTGAAAACGCTGGAAAACTACCGTCGTGACACCAATTTGTTGCGCGATCTGAGTTTTGAAACAATTGCGGGAACGGGGCCAAACGGGGCCGTTATTCATTACCGCGTGACCCATCAAACAAACCGCCAGCTAGCGGACGGTGACATCGTCGTATTAGATAGCGGCGGGCAATACCTTGATGGCACTACTGATATTACCCGAACGCTGCCTGTCGGACAGGTGGGCAATGCGGAAAGGCACGCCTTCACTTTGGTCCTTCAAGGGATGATTGCGGTATCCAGACTTTGTTGGCCGGTGGGGCTTGCGGGTCGTGACATCGAAGCATTTGGCCGTGCACCACTTTGGCAGGCGGGATTGGACTTTGACCATGGTTTAGGACATGGCGTTGGGACATATCTATGTGTGCATGAAGGGCCTCAGCGCCTAAGTAAAACAAGCCATATTGCACTTTCAGAAGGGATGATCCTGTCTAATGAGCCCGGATATTATCGCGAGGGTGCATTTGGGATTCGCATTGAAAATCTTGTTGTGGTAGAGGCTTGTCCACAGAAGGAAGGTGGTGACACCCACAGGCCAATGCTGCGTTTTCGCACACTGACCTACGCGCCAATTGATCGGCGTCTGATCGTCACCGAAATGCTAAACCCAATAGAGCGGGATTGGCTGAATACCTACCACCAGGAATGTTTTGAGCGTCTCTCTCCGAGGGTGAATGCAAAAACCCGAGGTTGGTTGTCACAGGCAACCGCCGCGGTTTGACATATTCCTGAAACATCTTGTCTGTCTTAGGAGAGGCAAGGCCGTGAGGAAACGAGGAAAGAAATGAATAGCTATATCACCATCCGCAAAGCACCAGGCAAATGGTCCGTCCGAGCAGGCGGCGCTGTCTTAGGTGAAACAGGCAACGCTTTGGAACTCACCGAAGGTGACTATCCACCTGTTATCTATTTTCCGCGTGCCGACATTGCGACAGCATTTCTAGATGAAAGCGATCACACCTCACATTGTCCACACAAGGGTGATGCAACTTACTTCTCAATCGTGACCAAAAGCAAAACCATACAGAATTCGGTGTGGAGTTATGAGAACCCAAAAGACGACGTAGCGCGTATCAAAAACTATTTGGCGTTTTATGTGAGCGACGAACTGGCTGTCGAACAGCTTTGAGCACAGCCTTGACTAGCTACGTGTTTTGAGGGGCCTATCTGGGCCCCTTTTTGTTTCTTTTTCAGGTTTTTCTCGTGGTATTATCACATCCCAAATCAAACGTTGCCTTGATACTTCTGCTTTGGGCAGCGGGACTGGCTGCTGCAGGCCAATTTGCAAAGGTTTCTGTGACCTTTGAAAATTTACAGGTAATCTATGCAGACCAAAAAACCTATTTAGGGTTTGTTGTGTCTATTATTGGATTAACCGGAGTGGTTTTTGGCCTGACCGCCGCACAACTGGTAAATGCCTTTGGCTATCGTCGCCTTTTGGTGCTTTCGCTGACCGCCGGCGCTATCATTTCCGTTTTTCAGGCAAGCCTACCATCGTTTGAATTGTTGTTGATCAGCCGCGTTTTAGAAGGCTTCACCCATTTGGCAATTGTCATTGCGGCACCGACGCTGATTTCTGTGCTTTCTGCCCAAGAATCCCGGTCGTTCTTTATGGCGCTTTGGAGCACGTTTTTTGGTATAACCTATGCCTTGATGGCATTAATTGCCCCACCGCTGATCGCAAATTTTGGCGTTGAATCGGTGTATATATTTCATGCGCTTTATATGGGGCTGGTCGGGATATTGGTGATGATTTGCTTGACACCCGGACAGGTTGGGCGCGCTAGATTTCCATCGTTTAGGCAAGTGCTTGCAAGGCACCGTGCAGTTTATACATCAGCGCACGAGTTTGCCCCCGGGTTGGGATGGTTGTTTTATACCTTAACCTTTGTGTCGGTATTAACCATCCTGCCAGCGTCCTTGCCAAAGGCGACTGCGCTTGTGTTGATCCCACTACTCCCAATTGCAGGCATCATTTCTTCGCTCACGCTTGGCGCTGTATTATTGCGGTATCTGGCGGCAACAACATTGGCGCAAATTGGCTTTCTGCTGGCCGCGATGTCATGCCTTGCAATATTGGCAGGTGTCAGTGGAACTTGGGGGTTTCTTTGCTTATTTTCGGCGATGGGGCTCATCCAATCGGCCAGCTTTGCTGCCATTCCGCAGCTTAACTCAACCGAACAATCTCAGGCCCTTGCCAATGGGGCCATGGCGCAGATGGGAACGTTGGGCAATACCTTGGGCACGCCGCTATTTTTGGGGCTAATCGCTTTTGCAGGCATGGGGGCCCTGCCCGTCGCACTGACTACCATTTTTCTGTGTGGCGCGTTTTCACATTATGCGCTTGCGCAACAACGCCGAAAATTTCCACGCTAGGAATGCTCCTCGGCGGCGGTTGCGGCCAATGCCTTGTTGTAAGCCTTAAGCGCGTCTACGTGATGTACAGCACCTAACAAAACTGGCGCTTTGTCAGCACCTGCCAAGGACACAACCGGAATGACCGCTTGCGCAGATGTTTCAAACATAGGCATTGCGGTTTCCAGCGTGGCGTTGCGGTCCACATATTGACCTCGTTGGATCATCTCCCAGCAAAGTTCTTCAGAAGGTTGTGAATCGGGTTCTAAAGGGCGCATGATTTTCTCTACGGAGAACATACCAAGCAAGTAAGCCTGCGGACCCGCTGCAATATGAATATTGCGCCGTTCAAGCTGAGTCAAAAAGAAGGACCGGTCCACCAAACGAGAGCCTAATGCTGTAGAAATCGAAACCGTCACCATAACCGCCAACCCCGTTTGCCAGTCTCCGGTCAATTCAAAGACAATCAACGTGGTTGATATTGGCGCGCCAAGTACCGCTGCGGCCACGCCGCCCATCCCAGCCAAAGCATACAAAGTATGAGAGCCTGAAATTTCAGGAAAAATCGGCGTTGCGATCAGGCCAAAAGCCAAGCCCGTCAAGGCCCCTATCATCAAGGCCGGTGAAAACACACCACCGCCCATGCGACCTGCCATAGTGATCGAAACCGCAAGCACCTTTAACACCACAAAAATGATGGCCTCATGCAGCACCAACTCGCCTGTCAACGCCGCAGAAGTAGTTTCATAACCTACGCCAATAATGTGCGGATAGAAAATCGCCAAACCACCCAACAAAGCGCCGGAAATCACAGGCCGCATCCAGCGTTTTAAGCGCATATGGGTCATGACTTGCGACCCGACATCCTCGGCCCAAAAAATTGTCCACATAAGCGCCACCGCGCAAAGGCCACAAACTCCGCCGAGTAGCAAAAAGGCTGGCAACTCTTGGTAGAACGCTAGGGCTGACTCGCCAGGCAACACAAATTCAGTCACATTGCCAAATTCCAAACGGTTGATCACGGTGCCCGCAACTGAAGCAATTACAATGGGCGCAAAGGCATGAACCGCAAAATGCCGCAACACGACTTCCAAAGCAAAAAGAGCACCAGCGATGGGCGCATTAAACGAGGCTGACACCGCTGCAGCCACGGCACAGCCAAGTAAGTCCCGCCCTGTAACGCCGTTTGCGTGGATTTTTTCGCATATCCAGCTGGAAAAAGTAGCCGCCAAATGCACCACTGGGCCCTCTCGGCCGGTCGAACCACCAGAACTTAAAGTAATCAACGAGGCCAGCGCGGAAACGAACCCATCCTTTACACCGACGCGACCTTCGTTAATGGCGGCTCCCTCGATGACGTCTGCAGGGCCACGCGCCCGCGCGTCAGATGTAAACTTATCCAACAAAAGCCCAACAACAAGCCCACCCGCTATGGGGATAAATAGGATCCAATACCAAGGCAGCGTTTCAGCGAAGCTATGAAGGCGATTGATGTTTTCTGTGCCGTAAAGTGTTGATTGCAAGGCTTCGATCCCCTTGCGAAACAGCAGGGCTGCAAAACCAGAGATCGACCCAATCAGCAAGGCGATCAGCCAGAACTGAAATTGGCTTGGTCCCCTTTGGCGTAATACCTTCCATCCCCAACGACAACTTTTTGCAGCCTGTTGCGCACTTTCAGCCAAGAACTCTATCAGAGGATGCGCCATGTTCACAAAAGCCTTTGCTTTATCCGTTCAACAGAGCCTCGGCAGCCCCTTTGGCTTGATCTGTTATCGTGTCACCCGAAATCATACGCGCAATTTCGTCTACGCGTGCCAGTGCATTCAAGGGAACAACCGTCGAAAGGGTTGCGCCTTTGATCACTCGCTTTTCAACGCGCCAGTGATGAGCCCCCAAGGCCGCAACCTGTGGGCTATGGGTAACAACAAGAACCTGACCACCTTCGGACAGCGCAGACAAGCGACGCCCAACAGCGTCTGCGGTGGCACCACCAACCCCCCGATCGATTTCATCAAAAATAACCGTTTTGTCCTGTTCTTCACGGCTCAGGCAGACCTTTAGAGCCAACAGGAACCGGCTAAGTTCGCCACCAGAGGCAATCTTTGCGATGGGACCAGAGGGTGCACCGGGATTGGTCGCAACCGTGAAAGACACCGCATCCTGACCACTTGGACCAGGCGCATCAACGTCAACCAAAGTTGAAAAAACCGCGCGTTCCATTTTGAGCGGTGCCAATTCACGCATCACTGCAGAATCAAGTCTTGCCGCAGCTTTCTTTCGTGCCATTGACAGTTTGGCTGCGGCAATTTCATAAGCCTTTTCAGCATCCTTCAGGACAATCCTTAGGTCGGATAATTCGCCTTCACCCGCATCCAGAGCTGCCATTTTGCGCCGCATATCTTGTGCGAAAGTACCCAATTCATCGGGTGCAACATTATGTTTGCGCGCCAAGCCACGTATTGCAAAAAGCCGTTCCTCGGTCTGTTCAAGCTCTAGAGGATTGAAATCCAATGCGTCGATGCATTGTTCAACGCCTGTTACCGCATCATCAAGTTCAGCCATTGCGCGCGCCAAAGCTGCAATCGGTGCATCAAGGCGTTCTTCTACGTCAGCTGCTGCCCCTTCAAGCCAGCGTAACGCGTCGCCCATTGCACCCTCGGCACCATTGAGGCCCATGGATGTATGCGCCCGCGCAACGTCGTCTTTGACGCGCTCAGCAGACTGCATCATGCGCCGCCGCTCATCCAGTGTTCTTTCTTCGCCTGGCTGTGGATCTAGTTGATCAAGCTCGCCAACGGCATGTCTTAGAAACTCTTCTTCGGCCTGAATGGCTTGAAAAGCTCGTTCCGCGGTGATCAGCGCATTGCGAGCATCTCGCACCTTGCTCCATGCGGTGCTTACATCTGCTTTCAAAGGACCAAATGTGCCAAATTGGTCAAGAAGATCGCGGTGACTTTTGGGGTTCAACAGGCCACGATCATCATGTTGGCCATGCAGTTCGACAAGAGTTTCTGACAAAGCGCGCAAAACTTCGCCTGAACACCGACGATCATTTATCCAGGCTGTTTTGCGTCCATCTTTGGTATTTACGCGCCGCAAAAACAAGCTGTCGGAAATCGGCAAGCCTGCCTCTGCAAGAACCGCATTGGCTGGGTGGTGCCCAGGCAATTCAAACTCCGCTGTTACTTCTCCCTGATCGGCACCAGCCCGAACCAATTCTGCACGACCGCGCCACCCCAGCACAAAACCAAGTGAATCCAAGAGGATCGACTTACCCGCGCCCGTCTCGCCTGTCAGCACATTCAACCCAGGTTGAAAAACCAGCTCCAGCTGGTCGATGATCAGCATATTCCGAATTTCAAGAGCACGCAGCATGGTCAATTGGTCCTGGATCGGCGTTGTTTCAGCGCCCTTACAGCCATTTGCCCCGCACCGTCTGACGGTACACACTCGCCAACCATCCATTGCCCTTGACGCGCAGCTCTAGCCCACGCCCGGTCAGCAAGCGATAGCTCTCCTCGTACCATTCAGTGGACTGAAAGTTATGGCCCAAAATCGCGCCGGCAGTTTGCGCCTCGTCCGTCAGCCCAAGCGATAAATAGGCTTCCACCAAACGATGCAACGCTTCTGGCGTATGGGTCGTTGTCTGAAAATCCTCAACGACGACGCGGAAGCGATTGACCGAGGCAGCGAAATGATCACGCTTTAGATAATACCGCCCAATTTCCATTTCTTTGGAAGCCAAATGATCAAATGCAAGATCAAATTTTAGCACCGAAGAGCGTGCATATTCGCTGTCTGGATATGTTTCGATGATCTTACGCAATGATTGTAAGGCAAGAAAAGTCAGCCCTTGATCGCGACCAACTTCATCGATCTGGTCATAGTAGCTGAGCGCCAATAAGTATTGTGCGTAGGCCGCATCATCATCTTGTGGGTAAAAATCAATAAAGCGCTGTGCGGCTGACCGGCTGTTTTCATAGTCTTTGTCACGATGATAGGCAAACGCCTGCATAATCAATGCGCGCTTTGCCCAGTCAGAATACGGATACAGCCGCTCAACTTCGGAAAAATAGAAAGCTGCATCATCCGGCTTGCTGCGCTCTAATTCGAATTCAGCACGGCCAAAAATCTGTTCTGCGGAAAAATTTTCAAGCGGAACCGATCCAAACAATGTCTGATCCGCAGCACCGTTACCGCATCCAGCCAAGACTATGGCTGATAACAGCATTGCACCTACAAACTTGCGAGGGTGGCGACCTGTCATTCTGCTCTACCTTTTTGACCGCATTCTGCGAGGCAATGCCTCTTCTAAATGCTGTTATCACAGAAATTTACGGGGCAAAACGTCTTTGGTGTGAATTCGCACTAAAGCTCACGCGACGGCTGGCATTTCGGCAATATGCACACCAACACCAGGCAAGTTTGCCTCCGTTTCTGCGCTGCAATCGACAAAGCGATAGGCCGTCGGATCCGCAAACAAAGCGCGCAACAGCATATTTGTCATGGCATGGCCTGACCGATGCCCAACATAACGCCCCAGAACTGGGGCACCAGCTGTATAAAGATCGCCAAGCGCATCTAACATTTTGTGACGCACTGGTTCATTCGCCCGGCGAAGCCCGCCGCCGCTTTCAACGTGGTCACCATCAAATACTATGGCGTTTTCCCCAGGCATACCGCCAAGCGCCAATCCGTTGGATTGCATTTTCTCTACGTCTGCCCGAAGGCAGAATGTTCGGCAATCGCAAAGCTCACGCACAAAGCTGCCATTCGCCATATTCAGCTTGTGGTTTTGGACCCCAATTGCGGCCTCTGCAAAATCGATATGGAAATCGATTTCCAGGGTTTCGTTGGGATGAAGCTCTGCCCAGGCGTCATCGCGATCAACGCGCACAGATTTCAAGATTTCTATCGCACGAATGGGCGTATCTTGCGTGACCAAACCACGTGACAAGATCGCTTTAACAAATGCAGCGCTGCTGCCGTCCATAATTGGAACTTCTGGGCCATCGATTTCAATCAATGCATTGTGAATACCGCAACCGGACAATGCGGCCATGACATGTTCAATAGTGGAAACTGCGACACCAGACGTGTTGATGATACGTGTGCATAGCTGCGTTTGCTCTACGGCATCCCACCGAGCAGGAACCATTGTGTCGCCATCCAATAAATCTGTGCGACGAAACCAAACGCCGTAATCTGCCGAGGCCGGCATGATCGACATACGCACCGGCTTACCAGTATGCAGGCCAACGCCAACAAATCGAATTTCGGACTTAACGGTATTTTGCAATTTATGCCCCAGATTGCGCGGTTATGGTAAACCGCAGCTAAGCCCTAAAGATTTCAAAGGTTTAACTCAATTCAAAGATTGTAACGGACTGAAACATCCAGCATCCGGATCGGCAACTCTGCGCCCAACCCAATCTAAACCTTTGTCATAAAACGAAAAAAGCCGCCCCTAGGGGCGGCAAAATTCGAAATATGTTGCAGCAATTAGTTTGCTTGTCGGCGTAAAAACGCCGGAATTTCGATACGTTCCTGTTCTGCATCTTCTTCAGGAGCCGCCTGAACGCTTGGTTGTTGGCGTGCAGGTTGGGCCTGTGCCTCTGCTGCGTGACCAGTCATCCGGTTGATCAATGAGTTAATTCCAAAGCGTGGACGCTCTTCGACAACAGGCTCTTCGTGCGCAACAATTTGCTCGCGCGCTTGCGGAGCAGACGGCACCTTGCCTACGGCAGAACGCAAGCGCGCCATTGCCTCAGGAGACGGCGTTCCAGGTGCAGGAGCTTGAGGCGCAACATAGGCTTCAGCAGCAGCTTCATCTTCGTAAAACTCTTGGCGTGGCTGAAATTGAGCAACGCGCGGTTGATACGCAGGAGGCGGTAGATCATCTGCTTCTGCTGCTGTGTCCGGTGCCTCAAAGACATCGTCCATGCGCTCAAAAACATCGCTGCTTTTCGGCTCCATGTCTGCAAACAAGCTTGGCTCTGCCTCTGCGGTCTGGGCAACAACCGGTTCTGGCTGTGCTTCCACTGCAGCGGCTTCCTCGATAGGAGCTGCTGGTTTAAGCGGTTCAGACATTTTGCGACGGGGAACCGGCATTTCGCTTGTTGTTTCAACGGCATCAATGCCAGTTGCAACAACAGATACACGCATGCCACCTTCAAGGTCGGTGTCCAGCGTAGAACCAACAATAATATTGGCTTCTGGATCGACCTCTTCCCGAATCCGGTTTGCGGCCTCGTCCAGTTCAAACAAGGTCAAATCGTGACCGCCAGTGATGTTGATCAGAACGCCACGTGCACCGCGCAAACTGATTTCATCCAGCAGCGGATTGGCGATCGCTTTTTCTGCAGCTTGTACAGCGCGATCTTCACCAGTGGATTCCCCGGTGCCCATCATCGCTTTGCCCATTTCGTCCATAACCGCGCGAACATCCGCGAAATCGAGGTTAATAAGGCCAGGACGAACCATAAGATCCGTCACACCTTTCACGCCCTGATAAAGAACGTCATCTGCCAAAGCAAAGGCTTCGGTGAAGGTGGTTTTTTCATTGGCCAACCGGAAGAGGTTCTGGTTGGGAATAATGATCAGGGTATCGACAACTTTTTGCAGGGCTTCGACGCCAGCCTCAGCCTGTTTCATGCGCTTCGCGCCTTCAAACTGGAAAGGTTTGGTCACCACACCAACCGTCAGAACACCAAGTTCACGGGCCGCTTGAGCAATAATTGGCGCAGCACCTGTCCCTGTGCCGCCCCCCATGCCAGCGGTAATAAAGCACATATGTGCGCCCGCCAGGTGGTCCACAATCTGCTCAATGCTTTCTTCTGCTGCGGCCGCCCCGACTGCTGGGCGCGCACCGGCACCCAGACCTTCGGTAACTTTCACACCAAGCTGAACGCGCTGATCCGAGTTGTTTTGCTGTAATGCTTGCGCATCGGTATTCGCGACGACGAAATCAACGCCTTCTAGTTGCTTTGCGATCATATTATTGACCGCATTGCCACCCGCGCCCCCAACGCCAAATACCGTAATACGGGGTTTTAAGTCTTCCTGTTCAGGAAACATCAAATTCAATGCCATGAGAGAGTCCGCCTGTCGTTTTTTTGCCCGCTCAAGCGGGTATTTTCTCCTACTCACCTTTATTATTAGCGGTTTGAGCGCCACCCGTCACGCGCAAAAGAGCGTTAAACCACAAAATGTGGACAAAATTTCGCCACTATTCGCGGCATTTCGCCGATTGCAGCAGATATTGGGGAACCTAGGGTAAAGACACACAACAAAAAGCACTCGACGCGCAAACTCTACACGTCGTTCAAAACCGATTCACCAATTTTGGCATAGCTGCTCGGCCTGCCATACAGCGATTTTTTCGCTTTTCTCATTTATATATCATTCCAGATGTGCTGTCGACGCTCCAGCCATCTAAAAAATTGCAGTTTTTACTGCACCAAAAAAGACAATTTACCAGTTCGCTTTAAACCACCTGACGGCCTTGCGAAAAGTACGAGATCCTTGTCGTTCAGCAGGTAAATCAAAATCCCAGCATTCATCTTGCGGGCGAGTTGCAAACAGGCACATGCCAACAGCGGCACTAAAGCCCGGACCCGTGGTGGCTTGTGGTAGACCATGCACACGCATGGGGCGCCCCAACCGAACTTGCTGCCCTAAAATACGGCTTGCCAAGGTGTCTAGGCCCGGAATTTGGCTTGCGGCTCCGGTCAAAACAATCTTTTGACTAGGCAAATGTTCAAATCCTGCCGCATCCAATCGGGCTCTGGTTTCTTCCAAAATCTCTTCGACCCGCGGTCGAATTATTCCGATCAACTCCGCACGGCTGACGGCACGACGATCGTGCTCCCAATCGCCCGTATCGCCGCCTATTTCGATCATGTCTCGGTCGTCGATACCGGTGGCATGAACACCGCCATAAAATGTCTTGATACGTTCCGCCGTAGCAGCTGGCACTTGCAGGCCCATCGAAATATCACTTGTAACATGATCGCCACCCATGCGGACTGAATCCGCATAGATCATGTGTTTGCGCATAAAAATTGAGAGGCTAGTTGAACCGCCCCCCATGTCAATACAAGCCGCGCCAAGCTCTTGTTCGTCTTCTACTAACGCAGACAGACCTGACACATAGGCAGAATTGGCAATCCCAGCCAGCTCAAGATCACAGCGTTTGACACAATGGGCGACATTGGCAACCACTGACGCATCCACTGTCAGCATATGCATATCACAAGTCAGCTCTTGCCCCATCTGTCCACGCGGATCGCCCAAACCAGAGCGATGATCCAATGAAAAGTTTACCGGATGCGCGTGCAGAACTTCGCGTCCATCACCATAATCAGGCACATCACAATGCGCCAAAACCCGCGCCACGTCTTGCTCGGAAACCACGTTGTCTTCCAGATCCACGCGCCCATCCAAACCATAGGACCGCGGCTCGGCCCCTGCAAAACAAGCAATCACATGATCTACGCGAATTTGCGCCATCTTTTGAGCGGCCTGAACGGCAGTACGAATGGCCCGTTCGGTCTCTTGCATCGCGGAGATTTCGCCAAACCTGACGCCGCGCGAGCGTGTAGAAGCCGCCCCGATCACCCGAAAACTCGACTGTCCTGCAAGTGATCCAATGCCTTCTGCTTCGGCCAGATGCTCTCCCCCGTCAAAGCGTAGCACAAGGCAGGCGATTTTTGAGGTGCCAACGTCAAGCACAGCAACAACACCACGTTGCATTGCTGCTTTGCGCATCGCGCGCATCGCACGCTGAGATTGATACAGCTCAATCATTCTTCTTTTCCCACTCGGATTTCTCGGATTTGCCACCAGGACTGCACCGAACGTTCTGCTATTCTTATCGTTGGCCTATCGCCGATCCGCATATCTACAACCTGCAGATCGCGTTCAAGCATTTCCTGCACCTGGCTTAGTGCGACAACCCGCTCTAATGCGGAAACTGAACCTATTTCTGGTAACAGAATGCGTTGATCACGATCCAAAACTACATCCCACCTGCGATCCCCTACGCGCACAAGACCACGGACACGCGTGGACAATGGCCCCGCAGCTTGGATCAGGTTCAAGGCTTCGGTTGTTTGTTTTTCAGCCCCCTGGCCCGCGATCACCGGCAAGTTTTCATGCGCATAGCGACCATTGGCTTCGGCAACCACAAAACCTTCGGCATCCACAAGGTGCAATCCGTCTCGCAGACGCCACAACAGAACGGGGGTACGCTCGACAATATTAACCTGCAAAACGCCACCAGGTCGCACACGAAGCGATGCAGATTTTACCGGTGAAAGACCTGCAATGGTCTCCTTCATTGCGTTTAGATCCAGATCAAAACTACTCATGGGGAAGTCTATCGGCAAAATTTCCCGAATATCTTCACTGACACCGATGCTGGCACCATCAATCGCCATAGCCTGAACCATGAATTCCGGGCGTTCGACAATGCTGGTGCGCACATCGTCGATCACCATGTTAATGTTGTCCCGGCGGTCTTGGTCAGAAAACCAAACACCTGCTGCGAGTGCCGCTACTGAAAAGGGCATCACAACACGCAGGCCAAATCGAAACAAGGGGGTCAGCATCATTCGTTGATAACGATATGAAAGGCGAGATGGGGCGGGATCTATGCGAGAGTTCACCGGTTGCATGACGCATCCTCAACCAACCACTTACAAAGTTCGATAAAGGAAATATCACACGCTTGCGCCTGTTCTGGGCTTAGCGATGTTGGCGTCATGCCAGGTTGGGTATTGGTTTCCAATAGCACCAATCCTGCAAGACCTTTGGTGTCGTCCCACCGAAAATCAGTGCGGCTTAAGCCACGACAGCCCAAAACACGATGCGCCTTGAGCGCATAGTCAAGACAAGCCGAAAAAATCTCTTTGGGAATGTCTGCAGGCACAACGTGACGTGACCCGCCGGCCACATATTTGGCGTCATAGTCATACCAGCCATCAGTTATGATATCTGTAACTGACAGAGCACGATCCCCCATGACCGTCGCTGTAAGTTCACGACCGGCCACATAGGTCTCGACCATAAGCTCGTCAGGCAATTCCGGGTCAAGTTTAGGGGGCGCATTTGCCGCTTCGTGTACAATATAAACCCCAACCGATGAGCCTTCGTTATTTGGCTTCACCACATAGGGGGGGGGCATCACATGTGCTGACTGAATTTGTGTTTTGTCAGCGATCACACTGTCAACAACTGGCAGGCCTGCAGACCGATATGCGGCTTTTGAACGCTCTTTATCCATAGCAAGTGACGACGCCAAAACGCCGGAATGCGTATAGGGCAGGCCCAGCCATTCAAGCATGCCCTGCACACAGCCATCTTCACCCCAACGCCCGTGCAAGGCGTTGAATATCACATCAGGTTGAATTTTTTGCAATTCCAGTGCCAGATGATGACCTGCATCAACTTCGACAACTTCAAATCCACCTTCTCTTAAAGCAGCGGCGCATTCACGCCCCGACGACAAAGAGACCTCGCGTTCAGCAGAGGGCCCGCCCATCAGTACCGCCACTTTCGGAGTTGCCCTGCTCGACATACCCGCTCCAGCGCTAAATTCTCAGACCGTTTTCGGCCTTTGTTATTTGCCCATTTGGGCGCTTTTCACGAGATTTGACCGGTTCTCCAGATCTCTCGCATCTTAATTCGCTAAAGCCTCAAAACCTGAGACATTTTTTAGGATCAGTCTTTAAACTCGCCGACCCGTTTGATTTCCCACTCTAGCGTTATTCCACTATTTTCGAAAACCTTTTTTCTGACTTCTTCGCCAAGGTTTTCTAAATCTGCGGCAGTTGCGCCACCGGTGTTGATCATAAAGTTAGAATGCATATCGCTCATCTGTGCACCGCCAACAATTGCACCGCGCAGCCCAGCGTCGTCGATGACCTTCCAAGCTTTCAAATCATGCACATCATCAGAGCGCCCAGTGCTTGAAAAACCCGCTGGGTTTCGAAAAGTACTGCCCGCGCTGCGCTGTTTGGTCGGTTGCGTGGCGTCGCGTTTGGCAAGTTGCGCATCCATACGCGCTCTCAACGCGTCTGGATCACCAAACGGTGCTTCGAATGTCGCTTCAACCAATACCCAACCCTGTGCTAACTGGGATTGGCGGTATTCAAATCTCAGGTCATCTGCTGTCAAAGTGACCAGCTGGCCACTTGGGTTGACGGCTTTTGCGCTGACAAAAACATCTGCAATATAAGAACCATAGCAGCCAGCATTCATGCATACTGCACCACCAATTGCACCGGGAATTGTACGCAAAAATGTAAGATCTACGCCTGCTTCGGCGGCTTTACGAGCAACATGTGCGTCCAGCGCTGCCACACCCGCTGTTACACGGTTGCCTTTGATGTCTATTGTATTAAATCCACGCCCCATTCGTATTACGACGGCTCGTAATCCACCATCGCGAACGATCAGATTGCTGCCAACACCCATGGGAAACACTTCAATATCTTTCGGTAATTCCGCAAGAAAATGCTGCAAATCCGCCAAATCCGCCGGTTGAAACAACCAATCAGCCGGTCCGCCAACGCGCAGCCATGTCAAATCAGCCAAAAGCCGGTTTTGGCTCAGCTTACCGCGCACTTCTGGCAGTTTAGTCATTCTCGCCTATCTCCGTGGCTTATTATGGGTGGCGTCTATTTTGGATATTCGCCAGTTCACGAGATACCCCAACAGCGCTCCAATACCCAATCCAATCAGTGGCGGCAACAGCGCTGCGATCCAAAAGAGAAAGAGCCGGAAACTGCTCCAACCTTCAAGTATTTCAGACCATATAAAAACACCGACATTCATGCTGCCAAATAACGTGACGAGCAGGAAAATCGCGCGCCATGCATTGCGCTGCGTCAGCACAAAACTTGTGATGGCCAGCAAAAGTGCCAATGTCCCGCCAATGATAAGCAGAATTTCAGCGTTCATAAGCCAGACACTCGACGCACCCACCTTACTAAATAGATGACCGGCCAACGCATAACCCACATCGCACCAACCAACAAAATTGCTGCTACATAGGGGCCGTTCTCAAGAAAAACCCAAATCAAAATGGGGACACCAAACGCCATCATGATATAGGCAAATCGCCAATGATTGTCACGGCTTGGAAACATCGCCCTAATGTTGGCCAAAACCATCCAAATCAATGCAGCGATGATAGAATATGACATTAGGAACGGTCTCTCATTGCAAAGTTTGAATTTTAAGCAGTAAGGCGTGCTGGTAAGCCATTTGCCCATGTACTAATTGTACCTGCCCCCAAACAAACGACGATATCCCCGGGTGCTGTTTGCTCACGCACCAAGCGCTCCAGATCATCTTCGTTCACAATCGCGCGGGCATGGCGATGGCCATGCGCTATCAACCCCGCAACCAAATCGTCGCGTTCAGCCCCTTTGATTGGGTCTTCGCCAGCGCCAAAAACTTCGGCAATGGCGACAACGTCTGCCTCGTTAAAGCAGGTGCAAAACTCTTCAAACAAGCTGCTAAGACGTGAATAACGGTGTGGCTGATGTACGGCAATCACCCTGCCCTCGCTGGCTTGGCGCGCGGCCTTTAGTACCGCCGCAATCTCGACTGGGTGGTGACCATAATCATCAATAATCGAAACACCGTTGATTTCACCAACCTTGGTGAACCGGCGATTCACACCGCCAAAGTTGGCCAATGCGTCTCTGATATCATCTGCAGACATGCCCAAATGCCGCGCAATCGCAACTGCGCTAAGCGCGTTAGACACATTGTGATCACCGGGCATTGGCAGGCTACATCCCTCTATGATCTGCCCCTCAGCCTGCAACGCGATATCAAAATGTGCGATGCCCGCAGAATAGGTCAAATTGACAGCGCGCACGTCAGCTTGCGTGTTAAACCCAAATGTCACCACACGTCTGTCGGTTATCTTCCCAACAAGCGCCTGTACTTCCGGATGATCGGTGCAGCAGACCGCCAAGCCATAGAATGGGATGTTTGAGACAAATTCGTGGAACCCTGCGCGCAGAGCGTCAAAATCACCCCAGTGTTCCATATGTTCCGGGTCGATATTTGTAACGATGGCAATGGTTGCAGGCAGTCGATTGAATGTACCATCGCTTTCGTCTGCCTCCACAACCATCCATTCGCCGTCTCCAACGCGTGCGTTGGAATCATAAGCGTGAATAATCCCGCCATTCACAACAGTTGGATCAAAACTGCCGTGATCAAGCAGAGCGGCAACCATTGTTGTGGTTGTGGTTTTTCCATGCGTGCCTGCAACCGCGATATTGGATTTCAGGCGCATTAATTCCGCCAACATTTCAGCCCGGCGCACAACCGGCAAGCCGCGCAAACGCGCCTCATCCAGTTCCGCATTGCCAGGTTTGATAGCAGAAGAGATCACAACAACCTCTGCATTTTCCAAATTTTCGGCGCTTTGCCCAAGAAAAACTGTTGCACCCATCTTTTCCAAGCGGTTGGTGATCTTACTGGATTTCAGATCAGAACCTTGCACAACATAGCCGTGGTTTAGCAAAACCTCGGCAATTCCAGACATGCCAATCCCACCAATTCCAACAAAATGAATCGGTCCGACATCACCCGGAAGTTTGGTTGCAGCGTTCATAGAATTTTCCTTAATTCGCTATTTCTTCAACCAGCGCGACCAATTGTTCGGTGGCATCTGGCCTCGCCACCGACAAAGCGCGGCGCGACATTTGCAAGCCACCATCCGAATCTCCGAGGACCACAGCGATCTGTGCAGACAAACTGTCCACTTCTAGCAATGTTTCTGGAATGACGATCGCAGCACCGGCATCGGCAAGTCCTCGCGCATTGGCACTTTGGTGGTCGCCTGTTGCCGCAGCAAAAGGCACCAGAATCGATGGCCTGCCAATCACCGAAATATCTGCAACAGAGGATGCGCCCGACCGTGAAATAACCAGTTGTGCCTCTGTCATACGTTCCGGGATATCGGTAAAAAAGCTCCGCACATCGGCGTCTACACCTTGATCAACATAGTATTGGCTGACCCGTTCGATATCTTCTTCACGTGCTTGATGGGACACTCGCACATGACGGCGAATTTCAGAGGGCAGCGCATCAATTGCTGGAGGCACAACATCACTTAGAATGCGCGCGCCTTGCGATCCACCAATCACCAGTATCGACATCGGGTAATCGCCCGGTGGAATATATCCTGCACCCGCGCGTTCAAGCACTGAAGCGCGTACCGGATTACCAACATGCACATCATTGGTTCCCTCTGGAACCTGCGTTGGAGAAGTGCCGCAGGCCACATAGTTTACGCGCTTTGCAAACAACGAGTTCACACGGCCAAGTACGCCATTTTGTTCATGGATCATCCGCGGCAAACGCAACAAAAACGCCGCGCCCATTGCAGGAATTGTGGGGTATCCACCAAAGCCTACAACGGCGTTCGGCTTGCTGCGCCGCATTTTCATGGCGGCACCCAGAATGCCAGATAGCACCCGAAATGGCACCATCATTTTGTTCAAAAAGCTGCCCCGCGCAAATGTCGCAGACTGCACTTGTTGGATATCAACTTCACTGGGAAAAGCACCCGTATATCTTGCACCACGGGAATCCGTGCTCAGTTGCACGCGCCACCCTTTGGCTAGCATCGCCTCCGCAAGGGCTTGGGCTGGGAACATATGCCCCCCCGTGCCTCCGGCTGCAATTACCAGCAACGGCTTATCTGTCATCTGTAGTGACCTCGAAGAATGTCGCTAATTTCACCTTGTGGACGGCTGCGCGTGAATGCCAATAGCATCCCTACGGCGATACCGCCTGCAATCAAAGAACTACCGCCATAACTCACAAAGGGCAATGTCATGCCTTTTGCCGGAAGCAAACGTACTGCAACACCCATGTTAATCATCGCCTGAACACCAAACATTGCGGCCAGCCCCGTGCCTGCCAAACGAATAAACGGATCCCGCTCTCGCATCAGTCTTAAAAAAGACCGCCCCACGATAAAAGCGTAAAGCCCCAAGATAAGCAGCACCAGCAACAGGCCATATTCTTCGGCTGCAACTGCAATGATAAAATCTGTATGGGCATCAGGCAAGCTCCACTTCACCTGCCCCTCGCCCACGCCGACACCAAAAAACCCACCTTCGCGAATGGCATTGGTGGCATAACCAAGTTGAGTTGTCGGGTCGACATCTGCGCTTAAAAAGCCGTCAATACGTCGAGCAAAATGTTCTGAACTATTGTAAGCGAACATGCCGCCAATGATCACCAACAACATCATCGCCACCAAAAGTGTCATTGGCGCACCAGCGATGAAATACATCACACCCCAAGCAAATAAAATCAGACAGGCCTGGCCAAAATCAGGCTGCATGACCAACACAAGGGCAATGGAAACCGTCAAGCAAAATGACCAAAGTTTCCCAGGAGGGCCGTTGATTTCTTGATTTGCGGCCATCAGCCAGGCCGCTACCACCACAAATCCGGGTTTCAGAAATTCCGACGGCTGGACCGATGCAAACCCAAGGCTGTACCAACGCACCGCCCCTTTTCCAAAATCTGTACCAAAGAAGGGCAACATCAATAATGCTAAAAACGCTGCCAAGAAGCCCATTACAGCCAGCCTGCGCACCAACTTGGGACTCATCATCGATGTGACGACCATGGCAAATAAGGCAGCTGCCCCAAACACGGACTGACGCAACACATAATAAAAATGCGGAAATCCATTTTTTTCGGCCAAGGGCGGACTGGCCGCCAGGCCCAAAAGCAAGCCGATGCCGAACAGGATCAAGATGCAGGACATCGTCCATTTATCTAGAGTGCGCCACCATTTTGGAAGAATCGGCTCAACATCCCGTACAGGGAGTGCGCCATAAACCATTTCTGTCATCGTAAACCGCCGAAAATCTGCCTCAAATCGCCCGGTTTTCCGGGTCTGTCGTGATTCTAACAGCAGTTGATTCGTTTTGAAAGCTTTGTAACAGCGATCTGTAGATTTGCTTGACCATATGGCCTTGGTCAGGCACAGCGCCCCTATGGATTATAACACCGTAATACTCGGCGCCGGAGCCGCAGGCCTGATGTGTGCAGCACATTGCAAAGGCAAAACGCTGGTGCTGGATCACGCCAAAAACCCAGGTGAAAAAATTCGAATTTCCGGCGGCGGGCGGTGTAATTTCACTAATCTTTATGCCAGCCACGAGAACTTTATTTCACAAAATCCGCACTTCTGCAAAAGCGCTCTCAGCCGATATTCACAGTGGGATTTTCTAGAGCTGATTGCCAAGCACAACATCGCCTATCACGAAAAAACCTTGGGGCAATTGTTTTGTGATAATTCCGCCAAAGACATCATCCAGATGCTTCTGGATGAAATGAAAGAATCTGGCGCGGAACTTTGGACCCAAACCAACATACTGTCTGTGTCTTATTCCAATGATTTCTATACCGTTGAAATCGAGCGAGCGGGAAAGCGGCGGGAAATTCGTTGCACAAACCTGGTTCTGGCCACTGGCGGAAAATCTATCCCCAAAATGGGGGCCACTGGGCTGGCATATGACATAGCACGTCAATTTGGTTTGACACTTACAGATGTCCGGCCCGCCCTTGTGCCATTCACTTTTCCAGAAGGACGCTACAAACCATTGGCCGGCGTTTCGCTCCCGGTGCGCATCGCATCTGGGCAAACCCAATTTGAAGAAGCCATGCTGTTCACCCACCGAGGTCTTTCTGGTCCTGCTGTTTTGCAAATCAGCAGCTATTGGACCGAAGGAGCGCCAATAACAGTGAATCTTTCGCCAACTTCAGACCTCTTTGAAACCCTAAGGCAAAAGCGCATTTCGGACGGTCGTCGCAACCTAAGCACCATAATGGCCCAGATTTTCCCCACAAGACTTGCTGATTATCTGGTGAAGGAATTGGCGCTGCACGGCAATATCGCCGACCAAAGCGATGCTGCATTGTCCAAACTGGCGACACAGCTAACGCAATGGCAACTAACGCCGTCAGGCACCGAGGGATACCGCACAGCAGAAGTAACTCTTGGTGGTATCAGTACCGACAATTTGTCGTCAAAAACCATGCAAGCCAAAAACCAACCCGGCCTTTATGTCATCGGCGAAGCTGTTGACGTAACGGGTTGGCTTGGCGGTTTCAATTTTCAATGGGCCTGGTCATCAGGCTTTGCAGCGGGACAAGCCATTCAACAAGCTTTGCCCAAGTCTGCTGCGTGAAACTTAGATTTCGTTCGGCTCAGACACGCCCAAGGCGTCACGCACCAGTTTGATGAAATGCGTGCCGCGCTTTTCAAAACTGTCGTATTGATCAAAGCTCGCAGCCGCAGGTGCAAGCAAAACGGTCTCTCCGGGTTGGGCATCAGCAACTGCTTTTGAAACAGCGACGTCCATGCTTGTGCAGACTTCACAGGAAATATCTGGCAATTGCATCGAAAACGCTGCTGCTTCTCGACCAATCACATAGGCTTTGACTACGTTGCCCATAGCCCCCTGAAGCCCTTCAAGTCCCCCATCCTTTTGCAACCCACCACAAATCCAGCGGATCTTGCCAAAAGCCGACAGGGCTTTGGCTGCGGCGTCAACATTGGTGGCCTTGCTGTCGTTTACAAAGGTGACATCACCACTTTCGGCGACAATCTGGCTGCGGTGCGGTAAGCCTGCAAAGCTTTCAAAGGCTTTTTCAATCACGCGTGGTGCAAGCCCCAAAGTCCGACACACGGCATAAGCTGCACAGGCGTTTTGATGATTGTGCGCTCCGGGCAACCCTTTGATCTTGCGCAAATCAATAGCCCCCACTTGGCGTCCTTTGCGATACTCTGACAGAAAGCCCTTTTTCGCAAAAACATTCCAACCGTTCCCGGCAAGTTTCTGGTCAACCGAAATCTGAATAACCCGATCATCGGCACGACCCTCAGACATTTGCCCCGCAAGGAACAAGCCTTCGATCTCATCGACACCAATAACTGCGCGATCAGGGCCACCTTCTGCAAAAAGTCGGCGTTTGGCAGCGAAATACCCGCCCATTCCCGCATGCCTATCAAGGTGATCTGGGGACAAGTTGGTAAAAACAGCTATGTCAGGCGTCAGAGCACGCGCCAATTCTGTTTGATAGCTGCTCAGCTCCAACACAATAACTTCTCCATCTTGCGCTGGATCGATATCCAACACACCGCGCCCGATATTGCCCGCCAATTGGGTGCTGCGTCCCACATGCTCAAGCACATGATGGATCAGGGCCGAAGTCGTTGATTTTCCATTTGAGCCGGTAATCGCAACAATTTTAGGTGTAACAACAAAGTTGTCCCATTCTTGCGTCGCAAAACTGCGAAAAAACAGGCCAATATCGTTGTCGATCGTGACGCCAGCGCGCAGTGCTTTCTCGATGATCTTGTTTGGTGTTGGATAGAGATGCGGAATACCTGGCGAAACAATCAAACAGGCCAGGTCCTGAAACGCTCCATCACGAGCAAGATCCGCAACGACAAAGCCATCCTGTTCGGCCAATTGTCGGGCCTGCGCGTTGTCATCCCAACAGATCGCAGTGGCCCCGCCAGCCTGCAATGCGCGTGCAGTGGCCATGCCCGATCTGCCCAACCCAAGCACACCAACGTTAGAACCCGCAAAACCCTGCACTGATATCATATATGAGCCCTCAATATGCTGCGTCACGAAGCTTGTATTTAGCAAAGCGAAAGCCAGCGCATCTTAGCGGCACGCTGGCATAGAGAAAGAAAAAACTTATGGCCGCTTAACGCACCTTCAAGGTTGCCAGACCAATCATCGCCAGTATGAGCGAAATGATCCAAAAACGGATGACAATCTGCGGTTCTGCCCACCCCTTTTTCTCATAGTGGTGATGGATCGGGGCCATCAGAAATACGCGTTTGCCTGTGCGTTTAAAGTATAGAACCTGAATAATGACGGAAAGCGCTTCCACAACAAACAGCCCTCCGACGATGCCCAATACCAGCTCGTGCTTTGTGGCCACCGCGATTGCCCCAAGCGCACCACCAAGGGCCAAAGACCCGGTATCGCCCATAAACACGGCCGCAGGTGGGGCGTTATACCAAAGAAAACCAAGCCCCCCGCCGATCAAACCCGCTGTAAATATCAAGATTTCACCGGTTCCCGGCACATAGTGAACATCCAAGTATTCTGTGAAATCCACGCGTCCAACCGCATAGGCAATGATGCCAAGGGTGCCTGCTGCTATCATCACGGGCATAATGGCCAGACCGTCCAGTCCATCGGTCAAATTCACGGCATTGGCCGCCCCCACCACAACAAACATTGAGAAAGGGATAAACAGCAGCCCAAAATTAAGCAGGAGATCTTTGAAAATTGGCAAAGCCACTCTGAATTGCAAAGCCTCGGGATGCAATTGTGTTGCCCAATATCCGGCAATACCTGCAATCAAGAACCCAAGCAAAAGGCGCACGCGTCCCGAAACACCATTGGTATTTTGCTTGCTGACCTTTGCATAATCATCTGCAAACCCAATCAGCCCGTATGCCATGGTGACAAACAAAACCAACCAAACAAAACCATTGTCCAGCCGTGCCCACAAAAGCGTGGATGTCAGCAGTGCCCCAACGATCAACAAGCCCCCCATCGTGGGGGTCCCCGCCTTAGAAAAGTGTCCTTCGGGCCCGTCTTCGCGAATGGGTTGGCCTTTGCCCTGCTTGCGACGCAAAACATTGATCAGCGGACGCCCAAAAATAAACCCAAATATCAGGGCCGTCATAAAGGCTCCACCAGCGCGGAAAGTGATATAGCGAAATAAATTGAATACATCGCCGCCATCAGAAAGCGCTGTTAACCAATATAACATTAATAAGTCCCTTCGCGTTTTGTGGAGGCGGGATGACCCAATTTTCGTATAGCGTCAACCACTCTGCCGACCCCCATGCTCAGCGACCCTTTGGCCAAAACCACGTCGCCCGCATCTAAATCACGCGCAAGCCCATTTATCATTTCTGCTGAGGTCTCGGTCCAACGACCGCGTTTCTCATAAGGCAATGCCTCATAAAGAGATTTCATGAGCGGACCAATACAATGCACCTTATCGACAGATTGAATCGCAGGAAGGTTAGCAACAGCGACGTGGATCGCGACTTCTTGTTCGCCCAGTTCCTTCATGTCGCCAAGATAAGCGATACGCCGCCCAATTTTTACGCGTCCGACGCCATCCTTGGCTTGCGCTGCGCCCAATACCTCTAACGCCGCCCCAAGCGACGCTGGATTCGCATTATATGCGTCATCAATAAGTTCAATTGTCGGGCGATCATCCGCCCGGTCCAAGGCGATAACTTCGCGCTGCCCACGACCAGCCCCAGGAAACCATTGCCCAAGATCCGCAATGGCGATGGCCCGATCCAAACCCAAAACATCGGCAACCGCTAGCACGCCTAGGCCGTTGCTGGCAAAATGTCGGCCTGGTACAGACACTTTAAACAATAGTGTCTCAGCGCCAATTTGCGCCTTTGCGACGGTTGAGGCATCCCCAATCCGCACATCAAGAAGTTGGAAGTCAGCAGAAGTATTTTCGCCAAAGCTCACAATCGTCTTGGCAAATCGGTTTGCGTTTGCATTCAGCAGATCCGAAACTGGCAAGTCGCCTTTGTAAATCGCAGCGCCATTGTCTTCTAATCCATCAAAGATCGATGCTTTTTCCACTGCGATGCCTTCGAGGCTCTCAAAAGCAGCCATATGTGCTGGAGCAACTGTCGTGATCAAAGCCACATGCGGGCGCGTCATCTTTGCCAAAGGCGCGATTTCGCCAGGGTGGTTCATCCCGATTTCAATGACTGCAAATTCAGTGTCTTGTGGCATCCGGGCCAAAGTTAGCGGAACACCCCAGTGGTTATTATAACTTGCCTCGGCGGCGTGGGTTTTTCCCTGCCCGCCTAAAACTTTGCGTAACATTTCTTTGCTTGAAGTCTTGCCGACAGACCCCGTTACGGCAACAACCTTGGCCCGCGTTCGTTTGCGGGCGGCACGGGCCATATCTTCAAGGGCGGCCAGAGCATCGTCAACGATCAACAAGGGGACTGTTTCATCGAGACCGTCGGGGATATGTGTAACTAAGGCAGCTACAGCGCCGTTCTGCAACGCTTGGGCCACAAACTCGTGCCCATCGCGCGCGGCCTTAAGTGCCACAAACAAATCGCCTTTTTTTAAAGTGCGCGTATCGATCGACACACCCGAGCATGCCCAATCAACTGTTGCGCGTCCATTGGTTGCCGCAGCGGCCTCTTGCGAAGACCACAACATCACGCCAACCCTCCGTCCAACGCCAGAACCGCAACGCTTGCTTGTTCGACATCGTCAAAGGGCAAAATGTCGTCCCCTATAATCTGCCCCGTCTCGTGGCCCTTGCCAGCGATCAACAAAGCGTCCCCCGGTCCTAGAGTGTCAACGGCGCGCAGAATTGCCTCGGCGCGATCTGCAACTTCAATAGCCTCAGGTGCACCCTCCAGTACCATTTCGCGGATCGCCGCAGGGTCCTCGGTGCGCGGATTGTCATCGGTGATAAATACAATATCCGCATTTTTGACAGCCGCGGCCCCCATTAATGGTCGCTTGCTTGCGTCTCGGTCCCCGCCAGCCCCTACAATTGCAATCAAGCGCCCCATAACATGTGGCCGCAAAGCCTTTAGCGCTATCGCCACTGCATCCGGCGTATGCGCGTAATCCACAAAAACAGCCGCTCCGTTCATGCGTGTTGCAGCCAGTTGCATCCGACCCCGCACAGTATTGAGTTCCCCGAGAACTTCAAAAACGCGTTCTGCTTCTGCCCCGCATCCAATCGCAAGCCCAGCTGCAAGCAGCACATTTTCGGCCTGAAACCCACCAATCAGACCAAGCCGCGCTTGAAAAGGTTTTCCGCGGTAGGAAAAGCGAATATCCTGACCGGTGGTGTCAAATCGCTGAACCTGCAATTCCAAATCGGCGCTATGACGACCAACGGTGATTACATTTTGACCACGGCCCTTAGCGATGGCGGCAATATCCGTACCTCGCATATCGTCAATATTGACAACAGCGACACCATCTTCGGGCAAGACCCTGGCAAACAACCCGGATTTCGCGTCAAAATAGTCGTCAAAATTCGCGTGATAATCCAAATGGTCCTGGCTGAAATTTGTAAAACCCGCGGCCTTGAGTTGCACGCCGTCTAATCTACGTTGCTCTAAGCCATGCGAACTGGCTTCCATCGCAGCGCACTCCACACCGACATCAGCGGCTAGGGCCAAGACATTATGTAGGGTAATTGGCTCTGGCGTCGTATGTTGTAGCGGGTATTGAAAATCGCCTTCAACGCCCGTCGTTCCCAAATTAATGGCCGCAAGGCCAATCTCTTGCCAAATCATGCGCAAGAAAGTGGCCACCGAAGTTTTACCGTTTGTCCCTGTCACGGCAGCAACAGTATTTGGCTGCTGACCAAACCAAAGCGCAGACGTAAATGCGAGTGTTTGTCGAGGATCCTCACAGATAACCAGAGCCACGTTAGCACCAGCTAATTCAGCTGCCGCAATGCGCGCGCCTTCTGCGTCCGTCACGATCACGGCCGCACCCATGCGCAGCGCATATTGTATAAAGGTGGCCCCGTGAATGCGCGTGCCCGCTAGTGCCGCAAACAAATACCCCTCTTTTACATCCCGACTATCTACCGCAATGCCGGTTACTAGAGGATTTTTGCCCGCCGCTGCAGTTAAACCCAGCTCGGAAAGTCTCTTTGCCTGTGCTGCCATTTGTTGCCCTTTTTTGGCACTAATGTGATGCCAGCGTTATATCAGTCAAAACCGCAGGTTCAACTTGTGGACGCAGACCCAAAAGCGGTGCCACACGCTCAATGATTTCTGCCGCGACAGGAACGGCTGTCCAACCCGCTGTACGACGCGGTTCAGAACCAGAAGTTTCGACCGGCTCATCCAAGGTAACAACCAGTACATATTTTGGAGAATGGGCAGGGAAGACAGAAGCAAAGGTATTGATAACTTTGTCATCATAATAGCCACCAGTCGGCTTTGGCTTATCCGCGGTTCCTGTTTTTCCGGCCACAAAATACCCTGGCACCTCGCCAAAGCTGGCGGTCCCTTTTGTGACTACTTTGCGCAACATCTTGACGCTGGCTGCCGCCACATCCTCACGCATGACCCGAGGGCCATATCGCGCTTGATCTTGCTTAAGAATCGTTGGTTTTACGAAACGACCACCATTAGCAAGCGCCGCATAGGCCGTGGCCAAATGCAGCGGTGTGCTGGATAACCCATGCCCATAAGACACCGTTACCGCCGACAGATCCGTCCACTTAGCAGGCAACAGCGGTTGACCGCCGCTTGCTTCGGTAATCTCGATAGGTGTTGGCTCAAATAAACCCAAAGATTTCAAGAAAGCCTTTTGCCGCGCAACACCGATTTGCAACGCAATCCGTCCTGTGCCCCGGTTCGAGCTTTTGACAATAATGTCAGTGACCGAAAGCTTGCCATAGTTCTTGCGTTTGAATTCGCCAATGGAATGCCCGCCAACTTTCATAGGCCCTTTGGTGTCTATCACCGTGTCTGGATTCACCAAACCCAGCTCAAGCGCCTGTGCAGTTGCAAATATTTTGAACGTTGAACCCAGTTCATAAACGCCCTGTAGTGCCCTGTTAAACAACGGACTATCCGCCGCGTCGCCCTCAACCAGTGGCCGGGGGCGTTCGTTGGGATCAAAGTCAGGCAGGCTTACCAATGACAGCACTTCGCCTGTGTGCACATCCATCAGGACGGCGGCTGCGCCCTTGGCATTGAGCAGCTTCATGCCGCCATATAAAACCCGCTCGGTCGCGGCTTGAACTGTCAGATCCAGTGACAGTGTCAATGCTTTGCCGCCATTTGCAGGGTCGCGCAATGCCTCATCAAAAGTACGTTCCACACCCGCGACGCCGATCAATTCTGCTGCATTCACGCCTTCGCGGCCAAACCCAGCGCCACCCAACACATGGGCAGCCAGTTTTCCGTTTGGATAAAGACGCATATCGCGCGGCCCAAACAGCAACCCAGGATCGCCAATATCATGCACCATTTGCTTTTGCTCTGGGCTAATTTTCTTTCGCACCCACAAGAACTTACGCTTGCCTGTGAAATCTTTGCGTAATCTATTTTCGTTTAGATCAGGAAAAATTTTAACAAGCTCTGTCACCACATGTTCCTTGTCAATCATGTGGTTTGGTTGCGCATATAGACTAAAGGTTTCAAGATTGGTTGCAAGAATGCGCCCTTGGCGGTCAACGATATCTGCGCGTTGCGCTACGATGAAATTTTCGCCAGAAATAGCGCGTGGTTCCGCGGCTTCGCTGTTGGCCAAGGCCCCCATGCGGAACCCGATTGCACCAAATGCCACCAAGAAAACCACACCTAGAACCAACAAGCGCCCCTCAGCACGCTGGCGCGCCTTGTCACGCATGACTTCGTGGCGCTGCTTGATATTGTGTTTTTCAATCGCATCCGGGTTTTCGCCCTTGGCGCGCGCATTCATGATCGTCGCAAGCGGCCGCAGAGGTCTGCGTATCATTGGGCAATCTCTTGATTAGAGACCTCGACAATGCCGTCGATGATCGCCGTATCTAAAGGTGGAAAGGCCACTTGTTCAATACGGCCAAATTGATCTGGACGCAGAGGCAGAAGCTGCAATTGTTCGTAATTGATGTCGGCAAGTTCGCGCAATCTGTCTGGCCGGTTCAAATAAGCCCACTCCGCACGTAACATCGCAAGCCTATCCCTGGCTGAACCTATGTCGGCCTGCAATACTTCGGTGCGCCCCAACGCCTCTTGGGTGGTATAGTTTTCCCGATAGGCCCAAAACGCTAATCCAATGACCGAAAAAGCAGTCATCACATAAAACAAACCACGCATCACTTACGTCCCCCGGATTTACCAACGGTGAGCATTGGCATCCCAATTTTTTTGCCATCCACGCCACCAGCAGCCGCATCCGTACGACGCGCCACCCGCAATTTGGCCGATCTGGACCTTGGATTTTCGTCTAATTCTTGCTCGTCAGGTCCCACTGCTTTGCGGGTCAGCAACTCAAAGGCCGCCGCTTCTTTTACAACTTCTGGTGCATAACGGTTGCCACCACCCATGCGCCCTGACCGCGCCTGCATGTATTTCTTAACCATGCGGTCTTCGATCGAATGAAAGGTCACAACAGCCAACAAACCGCCTGGCTTTAACGCGCGTTCCGCCGCCATTAGCCCGCGGAACAACTCGCCATATTCATCATTCACCGCAATGCGCAGGCCTTGAAAGCTTCGCGTCGCAGCATGGCTTTGTCCAGGCTTTGGGCGGGGAAGACATTTCTCAATTATCTCAGCAAGTTGCAGCGTGCTCTCAAAGCTTTTATTCGCCCGCTCACGCACAATAGATCGCGCAATGCGGCGACTTGCGCGTTCTTCGCCGTAGTGAAACAAAATGTCTGCTATTTCTTCTTCGGATGCGGTGTTTACGATATCCGCAGCCGATCGGCCGTCTTGGCTCATACGCATATCCAAAGGACCGTCGCGCATAAATGAAAACCCGCGTTCGGCCATATCCAACTGCATAGAGCTAACACCAAGATCCAGCACCACTCCGTCCAGATCTTGGGCATATTCGTCCATTTTGGAAAACACGCCCTCGACAAGCTCGATACACTCGCCATAGCCTACAACCCAGTCCGCTGCCATTTCAAACGCCAGCGGATCACGATCAACACCATAAACCTTGTCAGCGCCGGCCTCCAAAAGACCTTTAGTATATCCACCCGCGCCAAAAGTGCCATCCAGCCAGCGCCCCGAAACAGGCGCAATAGCGGCGAGCAATGGGCGCAACAACACTGGAATATGCGGGGCGTTTGACGCTGAAGTGGCCTTACCCGGCATTTCTAGCTCTCCTTTTGTTGGTCTAAAAAGACTAACGGATCAAAATCATCAGGAAGCTCATCCAACCATTCCTCGGTTTTTGATAACTCTTCCTGCTCATAAGTTTCGGTCTTCCAAATCTGGAACGTGTCGCCCGCTGCGATAAAAAACGCCTCTTTATCCAGATCGATCTTTTTTCTCAGCTTTGCAGGCAGAACCAAACGGCCTGTTTCATCAACAGTCGTTGGGAACGACTGACCATGAAACAGGCGTTGAAGCATTTTCCGCTCCATGGAACCACGCGGCAAGGCGTCGATCTTTTCATCGACCTCCTCAATGGCTTCCATTGTATAGCACTCAAGGTAATTGCGGCGATGATCCCCATAAACGATCACTAGCTCTGGGGTTTCACCCGATTTCCAATTTGGGTCGGCCGCCTCAAGCACACGACGAAACGAGGCCGGGATAGACACCCTGCCCTTCGTATCCACCTTATGGTGGCTTTCGCCTCTGAACCTGCGTGCCACTGCCTGACCCGGTCCTTCTATTGACCCCACATCGTGTTGCGTGCCGCCCGAAACGAAACGGCGAATTGAGCTGCTGCCACTGCCCAATTCGCCGCCCTCGTCCCGCTTTGCGGGTATGTCCAGCTGCGCGCGCCACCTGGGGGGATGTCTGCTCGCCCGCGCGCCGGATCTCTCATTCGATGAAATCGGGGCCTGTATGAAACCTGACTTGGGATTTTCTTTGCGGGGTCGTTTAGCGCCCCTTATTTCCCGTCCTCATCGTGCTTACAGGGATGCCATGGGAATTCATGGAAATCAATAGCTTTTTTGTCCAAAATTCTACCAAACACACAACAAAACGAACATCACGATACTTAAACATTCGAATTTTTGAGAAATAACCACCAGATATAGACAGCCACGAACGACAAAAACTAAATATAGTCAAGGCGGGTCAACTCAGAAAATAGTCCATGATTTCCCAGAAATTGAGAAAAATTTTGCGGAATTTCGTCACACGTCTTACAAAATGACCGAATTACTCACGAATTACCCGCCTGACTTTCCACAAAACAGCGCACAACCCCATGATGGACCACCTGTCCCACGCATTCCCATCCAGCTAGAGACTCTTGGCCTTTTTCGATCGTCGGCCTATGCTTAGACAACAACGAGAAGAAATCCGGACAGAAACCGTGACATCGCATATGGCCATTCAACTTCCCATCGCTATCCGCAAAGCACGCAAGCGCGAAGTACGAACGCAATTCGCAGCGCTGATCTATCGCGTGCGTAATGGGAAGATTCAAATCCTGTTGATTACCAGCCGCCGCACCGGACGTTGGATCATACCTAAAGGTTGGCCAATGTTGGGGAAACGCCCTGCCGAAGCCGCCGCGCAGGAGGCCTGGGAAGAAGCCGGTATTCGAGGAAAAGCGCTTCCACAATGCTTGGGTGTGTTTTCCTATTATAAAAACACCTCGATTGAGCGCTCGTTGCCCTGCCTTGTTATGGTTTATCCTCTTCGCGCCAAACGTTTGGAAAAAGACTTTCCCGAAAAGGGCCAACGCAAACGCAAATGGTTCTCACAAAAAAAAGCTGCAAAACTTGTAAAAGAACCTGAGCTCGTAAAGATCATTGAAACGTTCGATCCACATGTCCTGAAATAGCGACGTGTAAAAATCTGCATTTATCTTGATACCAACACTGACAAATATTAGGTTGGCATAAGACGTTAGGCCAAATTAAATGATCCAATACTCTCTAAAATGCGCACAAAACCATCGATTTGACAGCTGGTTTCAGTCGGCGAGCGCGTTTGACAAGCTCAAGTCCGCGGGCATGGTGTCTTGCGCGATATGTGGTGACACACAAGTCAGCAAAGCCATTATGGCCCCACGCGTTCGACCAGCTCGGTCAGCTTCGGAGGTAACCGAAGCATCCACAGAGATTGCCGAAGATAAGCCATTGTCGGGGCCCGCGTCCCCTTCTGAACAAGCCCTTGCTGAACTCAAGAAACAAGTTGAAGCCAATTCAGATTATGTAGGCGGCAATTTTGCCAACGAGGCACGCGCAATACATACCGGCGATGCGCCTGAAAGAGCCATTTATGGCGAGGCAAATGCGCAAGAAGCAAAAAGCCTGATAGAAGATGGCATTCCTGTTGCGCCACTTCCATTCCGTCCAGGGCGCAAGTCAAACTAACAGAAATGAAAGCACCATATGCACACGGTTATCACAGTGGCCAATCGTGGCATTGGGCACGCGCCTTACACACGCTTTCAAAGTCGCGGCAACAAATTCAGCGGTACAGCAAGAAAAAAGATCCCTTTTATCGATCTTGACGTGCCAAAGAAGCGGATTTCGCCAATTTGAAGAACACACTCCACAATCAGACAGTAGACAGCTTGATTTGTAATGCTGGCGTTTAATTGAACAAGGGACATTGCTTGGAAACAGGTTACGATCCCCAGCTTTGGTCTAGTACATTTGCCGCCAATGTCACCGGCGTTTATCTGACTATCAAAACCTTGCTGCCAAACCTAAAGCGCGCAGCCGAACCGAAAATTGCAATCATTTCCAGCCAAATGGCCAGTCAAACTCATGCCCCGGGTGGCAGCTTTATCTACCGAGCTTCTAAAGCTGCCGCATTAAACCTGGGACGAAATTTGGCCACGGACTTTAAATCTGACGGCATCGCCGTTGGCATCTATCATCCGGGTTGGGTTTCTACAGACATGGGCGGTACCAATGCCGAGATCACAAAAGATCAATCAGCCGACGGCCTTATGGCACGCTTTGATGAACTCTCGCTTGAAACAACCGGTTGCTTTAAGACACGAGACGGGCACGAGCATCCCTATTAGTTGCGAATCTGAGCTTCTCCAATGTGGCTAAGGCTCCTTATCGGCATAGGAAGACCCTAGATTTCTGCTAAGTTGGAGGCAGTTCCAATGAAGCAAGCAAGGGCCCTATCCGAACTTAGAAAAATCAGCACTATTTGTAAATTTGGCGTTCCTGACGGGCTGCCTGCGCTTGTCTCTGTGGATCGCAAGGCGTAAACCGCCTCCCAACCCGGAGAGAAATGGCAGGACCCTAAAACCATGCCCACATTGGTAATGAAATTCGGCGGCACCTCGGTCGCAAATCTGGATCGTATCCGCCGTGCTGCAAAGCGTGTCGGTGTCGAAGTGGCAAAAGGCTACGACGTCATCGTTATCGTATCGGCTATGTCCGGAAAGACCAACGAACTTGTGGGTTGGGTTGGCGAAACCTCTCCTTTGTTTGATGCACGCGAATACGATGCGGTTGTAAGCTCTGGCGAAAATGTGACGGCTGGCCTTATGGCGCTGACATTACAAGAGATGAATGTTCCCGCGCGCAGTTGGCAAGGTTGGCAAGTACCGGTGCAAACCACTTCGGCGCACAGTCAAGCGCGCATCGAAGACATTCCGCCGGAAAACATTAATGCCAAATTTGCCGAAGGCATGCGCGTCGCTGTAGTCGCCGGTTTTCAGGGTGTTAGCCCAGAAGGCCGGATAACAACACTTGGTCGCGGCGGGTCTGATACAACTGCGGTTGCCTTTGCAGCCGCCTTTGGCGCGGAACGTTGTGACATCTACACCGATGTTGATGGAGTTTACACAACAGACCCACGCATTTGCCAAAAAGCACGTAAGCTCGATAAGATTGCCTTTGAAGAGATGCTTGAGCTGGCGTCGCTTGGGGCCAAAGTACTACAGACCAGATCTGTGGAACTTGCGATGCGCTACAAGGTAAAGTTGCGCGTGCTAAGCTCGTTTGAAGAACAATCTGACGCGGCAGGAACGCTCGTCTGCGATGAGGAAGAAATCATGGAATCCAATGTAGTAGCCGGTGTTGCTTATTCTCGTGACGAAGCTCAGATGACCTTAAGGTCGGTCGCTGACCGTCCCGGTATCGCCTCTATCATTTTCGGCTCTCTGTCCGAAGCTGGCGTCAATGTTGATATGATTGTGCAAGACATCTCCGAAGACGGGCGCACCAATATGACCTTCAGCCTGCCCACCGAACAAATTCAACGCGCCGAAACCGCGATGGACGCCATCAAGGGCAATGAAATCAACTATACTGACCTAGTGACAGATCAAGACGTCGCAAAGGTTTCGGTTGTTGGGATTGGCATGCGATCACAATCTGGCGTTGCGGCCAAAATGTTCAAAGTTCTTTCTGATGAAGGAATAAACATTAAAGTTATTACCACGTCAGAAATCAAAATTTCTGTGCTTGTTGACCGGAAATACATGGAACTTGCTGTCCAAGCCCTGCATGATGCATTCGAACTAGAGAACGCTGCCTAGCTAATCGCGCGCACCACATTATGTGCCCGAAAATATGGGCACGCAATATGGGTGGACAAACATGCCGGAAAGAACGGACAGCGAAAGCCGCAAATTGCTTGGCCGCTTGCGCGAGGCAATGGCCGAGGACAGCGCCGGTCAGGCGCGGCTTGATAAGATCACCAAACTCATCGCTGTTTCGATGGGCACTGAAGTCTGTTCCATCTATCTGTTTCGCGACAAAGACACACTTGAACTCTGCGCCACAGAAGGTCTGCGATCTGATGCGGTGCATAAAACACGGTTGCGTATGGGCGAAGGGCTTGTTGGTTTTGTCGCAAAAAAATCGCGCATCGTGAATACAGCGGACGCCCCCAACGAGGCCGGGTTTCGCTATATGCCCGAGACAGGCGAAGAAATTTACACCTCCTTTTGCGGCATCCCAATCCAACGGCTTGGCGAAAAGCTGGGCGTTCTGGTCGTGCAATCCAAAGTGGCGCGCAATTTTTCCTCTGACGAAATCTATGCCCTTGAAGTGGTCGCCATGGTTCTGGCCGAAATGACCGAACTTGGCGCATTTGTCGGCGATGGCGCTGCCCTGTCGCCCTTGCACCAACAGTCAGTCTCCATCGACGGTGGTACGGCCCAAGAAGGCGCTGCAGAGGGTCATGTTTGGTTGCATGAGCCGCGGGTTGTTGTGACAAACCCGATTGCTGATGACCCAGAGGCCGAGCAGGTTCGGCTAACAGGCGCAATTGAAGAGCTACGCGTTGGTGTTGACCGGATGCTCTCTGGTGCAGCTGGAGGCGACAAAGAGCAACTGCAGGTTCTCGAAGCTTACCGCATGTTTGCGAACTCCAAAGGCTGGCTTAAGCGTATGGAGCAAGATATTGCCAAGGGCCTTTCAGCGGAAGCCGCGGTCGAAAAAGAGCAGTCCGCGGCGCGAACGCGCATGTCACAGGCAACTGATGCTTATTTGCGCGACCGACTGCATGATCTGGATGATCTATCCAATCGTCTTTTGCGCATTCTAACCGGCCAAGGAAGCGACACCGGTGCTGATATGCCGGATGATCCAATCCTAATTGCCCGCAATATTGGCCCAGCAGAATTGCTGGAATATGGACGTAAACTGCGCGGTGTTGTGCTGGAAGAAGGCTCTGTTGGCTCTCATGCTGCCATTGTTGCCCGAGCTTTGGCGATCCCTCTCATTGTACATGCCCATAACATCACGACCGAATCGCTAAACGGTGACCATATCCTGCTCGACGGTGATCAGGGCGTAGTGCATCTGAGACCCGATGATTCTGTAATCACAGCGTTCCGCGACAAAATCGCGATGCGCGCAAATGCTCAGGAACGCTACACATCGATACGTGACAAGCCAGCAAAGTCATTGGATGGGCAGACCATTACATTGAAAATGAATGCTGGCCTTATGGCAGACCTACCCTCGCTCGCTAGTTCTGGAGCCGAGGGCGTCGGGCTGTTCCGTACTGAATTGCAGTTCTTGATCCGAAATCAAATGCCAAAACGCACCGAACTTGCAGAGCTTTACGCCCACGTAATGGACTCCGCTGATGGCAAGACCGTGGTTTTTCGGACTCTTGATATCGGGTCAGATAAAGTCCTGCCGTATATGGCCCCTCAGGACGAACCGAACCCCGCCTTGGGCTGGCGTGCTATTCGTGTTGGGCTTGATAAGCCGGGTGTTCTGCGTATGCAGCTTCAGGCTTTGCTGCGCGCCGCAAAGGGCCGTCCAATGACAGTAATGTTTCCTTTCATCGCACAGCGTGGCGAATTCACCGCTGCCAAGGCAGAAATGGACAAAGCTGTCGAACGAGAAAAAATTCTCGGGCATGTGATCCCCAAGGATCTAAAAGTGGGCGCGATGCTTGAAACCCCATCGTTGGCCTTTGCGCCGCAACGGTTTTTTGAAGAGGTCGATTTCTTGTCAATCGGCGGCAACGACCTTAAGCAATTCTTTTTTGCCGCAGATCGTGAAAATGAGCGCGTGCGCCGACGCTACGACACCCTGAACGTTAGTTTCCTGACCTTTATTGAAGGCATCGTCAAACGCGCTGCAAGCACTGACACACCGCTAAGCTTTTGTGGTGAAGACGCTGGCAGACCCGTCGAAGCTTTGTGTTTCGCAGCAATGGGACTGCAAACATTATCCATGCGACCCGCTTCAATTGGGCCTGTTAAAAGCCTAATAAGACGCACAAATTTAGAAGAATTGCGTACTGTAATCGAAACACAACGCGATGCAGGAGCCGAGACCGTTCGCCCTGCGGTCATGGAATATTTGCGCAATGCCTCAAAATAGCCCGCCTAGTCAGCTTCGATTTCAGGAACAAGTTTTTCCCGAAAAGACTGGATAAGGTCCGTATGCGAGACATCGCCATCAATGGCGAGCTTTCGCAATCCAAAGTGGACATGCGCAATTTCGCGGTAATAGGTTGTATAGGCATAATTTGTCGCCGCCCCCGCAGCCGCGCCGATAACTGGTACAGCTTGGGCAGCTAATTTCTGCCCCATGACCGCCGCCAATCGGGGGGCGACCATGGCTGCCATGCGCTGCACACCACCACTGGTAAGCGCGATGCGTGCACCCAAGAACGCCAAATCAGCGCCATCGTCGCTTGCCAGAGGGCCCGCCGCACCAAAAACCTGAACGCAGTCAAATTGCACGTTATCGGATTCCGGATCAAAACCATATTCCACTGCAACATCTTGAATACTGCGCAACAGAATTGTGGTGGTTATGGGAAGTTCTGCCAGGGCAGTTGGCACACCACCAGCCCCACCGGCCGCCCCCAAAGCCGTCGCCAATGCGGTATGCAGCCATCCTTTTTGCTCACCGACTACACGCCGGGACCCGTGCGCAGCCCGCATGGCCTGCCTTAATGCGGCTTCGGTTGCCGCCTCTAAACTGTCTTTGACAGCTGAAGGCAAACGCTCTACCAGCCCGTCCGCCTGGGCACCCAATAGATTCAGAACATCGATACCAACTCCGCCAGCGCGCTGATAACGCTGTACCAGGGCCTGCAATTCTAATTCGATATCAACAGTGATTATTTCATTGTCCCGCATCGCGTCCTCCCTGTTTCAAGCTGGGAAGTTAAGCAGGGTATTTCAAGGCTCTTTAATGGCTGATACGTTGCCCGCGACATCACGCCATGCATCATGCACCAAAGAAATACCCAACACCCGGTCCGGATTGGTTGGAGGGGGCATTGTGACGTCTTGAAGCCGCGCAAAGCCAAACCGTTGATAATATGGCGCGTCTCCCACCAAAATCACCCGTGTCCACCCCAATGAGGCTGCGATCAACAGGCTTTCACCAATGAGAAAACCACCCAATCCTTCGCCTTGCCGCGTGGGGTGCACGGCAACTGGCCCCAGCAACAATGCAGCATGTTTGCCAACGTCCACCGGCCAATACCGGATTGCCCCCGCTAAAATATTGTCGGTGTCTCTTGCAACCAACGAAAGTTCGGGCACCGGCGGCGCCCCATCGCGCAACCGATAAGACGACAATGCTTCACGACCCGGCGCAAAACACAGATCGTACAGGGCCTCAACTTCCCACCAATCTTCTTTGGTTTCTTGTGCAAGTGTAATCACGCACTGCCCTTTTTACATCTGGCCCTAATTTCTGGTGGCCCTGCCCCTACCATGCGGTTACCACTAGGGCAAACAGCAAGAGGTGACGATGTTTTATCGCCCAGACCACGGCCATGGCCTACCGCATAATCCGTTCAAAGCAATTGTTGCGCCACGGCCCATAGCTTGGATTTCCACACAAAACCAATCTGGCATTTCCAACCTTGCCCCCTATTCCTTTTTCAATGCCGTGGCCGACGACCCGCCGCAAATCGTGTTTGGATCAAACGGTACAAAATCTGATCAAATACGGGGAAAAGACACCCTGGCTAATATCAGAGAAACCGGCGTTTTCTGCGTCAACATCGTTTCAGAAGCTCTGAAAGACGCGATGAACAAGACGTCTTTCGCTCATGAAAAGGACGTGGACGAATTTGAGGTTGCGGGTCTAAGCCCGGTGCCGTGTCAAACGATAGACTGCGATCGCGTATTCGAGTCTCCGGCAAATTTGGAATGCAAAGTATCTCAGATCATTGAACTAGAGGGAAAAGCAAACTTTCTGACGATTGCGACCGTGACTGGCGTCCATCTAAAAGACGACTTCATCACCAAAGGCTTGTTTGAGCTTGGTCTTTTCAAGCCGCTCTCGCGTCTGGGTTACAGAGATTACGCGATTGTCCAAGAACCGTTTTCAATTGCGCCACCGCGCCCCTAAAACATCAGCTTTGCAACCGCGATCCAGATAGGCAATGTGACAGCGCTCAGCAAGGTGGTTTGCGCGATTAGCGTTGCAACAGCTTCTCGACGCGCGCCAAAGGCAGAGGCCAAAACATGTGCGGCCGACGCCGTTGGAAGCGCAGCAAAAACGATCAGAACCTGCACCAGAGGCCCGTTTGTGCCGCTTATTAGCGCGCAGAAACAAACAATCGCAGGCAAGAAAATCAATTTGGTCGCGTTGATCAAGCCGCTGAACAAACTTAGCCGCGCCAAGGCCGACCAATTCATGATCGCCCCTATCGAGATCAGCGCGACGGGAATGGCGGCTTTGGCAAGCATATCCAGCGGAGCCAAAATAGGGACCGGTATCTGCAGCGTCGACAGACCGACCATCACACCAAAAACACTAGCGAGTAAAAATGGGTTCAAAGCGACGCGTTTTAACGTGTGTAAAAAACCCAAGCCCCCACCGCGCGACAACGCCAAAACAGCAAAAACATTTGCCACCGGCACTGCCATGCCGACCACCACCGCAAACAGCCCTTCAAATCCGGCATTCAGCGCCCCGATGGCCACAAAACCCAACGCCGTGTTAAATCGCCAGGCCGTTTGCCAGCACCCCGCAAAATCAAGAAACCGTTCTGGCCCAAAGCGGCGTGCAGAAAAACCCAGCAGCACGCCCATAATTAAGATGCCCCAGACCAAGGGAGCCGTTGCTGCTATCTGCGCAAAAGAAATCGGGCGGCTCGAGGCTGCAACAAACAAAAGCGCTGGAAACAAGATTTCAAAATTCAGCCGATCAAGGCCCTGCCAAGCATTCTCGGACAATCGGTTGCGCAAAAGCCCCCCTAAAATCACGAGACAAAAGGAGGGTATGAGCCCGATCAAAATGGTATGAAACGCCATATTGAATACCTCGATTGTCACTCAAGCAGTGGCAACCACATCAAATTGTGCAAGAAAAAACCCGAGGGAGGTGCCCCGGGTTTCACTGACTTGTCTAAAAAACTCAGTGTCCGCCCAATATTCCGGTGCGCACGCCATAATCTACTGCCACGCCGTATTCCGGATCATCCGAGCTATCAACAACCAAGTGGCCGGCACGGGTCAATAACTGATGACAGTCGCGGGTCAGATGACGCAGTGCAATCTTTTTGCCCGCAGCCTCATATTTTGCCGCTACCGCCTCGATTGCTTGCAACGCAGACTGATCCACAACCCGACTTTCTTTAAAGTCGATAATGACGCTTTCTGGGTCGCCGGAAAAATCAAAAATTTCGACGAAACCATCGCTCGAACCAAAGAACAACGGCCCATGAATTTCATAAACCTTTGCGCCCTTGTCGGTCAGTGAGTCACGTGTGACTGCGTGAATTCGGCGCGCATTGTTCCAAGCATAGGCCAAGGCACTCACGATCACCCCAACGACAACTGCGATAGCAAGGTCGGTCAACACGGTTACAACCGTCACCAACACAATCACAAAGGCATCTGTCAGAGGCACTTTGGTCATGATTTTCAAAGAGTTCCACGCAAACGTGCCGATCACCACCATAAACATAACGCCGACCAAAGCTGCCAACGGAATTTGCTCGATCAATGGGCTGGCGGCTACGATGAACAGCAACAAGAACAAGGCTGCGGCAATCCCCGCTATTCGAGTTCGGCCGCCAGATTTAACGTTGATCATCGACTGACCAATCATCGCACAACCGCCCATGCCGCCAAAGAAACCCGTGACAATATTGGACGCGCCTTGCGCCATGCACTCTTGTGACGCACCACCGCGTTTGCCGGTGATCTCGCCCACAAGGTTCAGCGTCAACAAGCTTTCAATCAACCCAATCGCAGCAAGGATAACCGCATAGGGCAGAATAATTTCAAATGTTTCGAAATTCAGCGGCACCATCGGAATATGAAACAACGGCAAGCCACCTTCGATAGAGGCCATATCACCCACGCGAGGCACTTCCAGTCCCAAAACGATCACTAAAATCGCAACAATCCCAATGCCTGCCAGCGGAGCGGGAATGATGGTTGTAATCTTTGGCGTTGCCCAGATGATCACCATGGTCAATGCAACAAGCCCAAGCATCAAAAGCATCGAGCCGCTGCTCAACCACTCAGACCCGCCTGATGCCGGATCTTTGAACTGCGTGAGCTGCGCTAGGAAAATCACGATGGCCAGCCCATTAACAAACCCAAGCATAACGGGATGTGGCACCAAACGAATAAACTTGCCCCATTGCATGACCCCCGCGATGATCTGCAAAATCCCCATCAGGACAACCGTGGCAAACAAATACTCGACGCCATGATCTGCAACCAATGCAACCATCACAACGGCCAGAGCACCTGTAGCCCCCGAGATCATACCAGGACGACCGCCAAACAGGGCGGTGATCAACCCAACCATGAAAGCCGCATAAAGCCCGACCAATGGATGCACGCCAGCAACAAAAGCGAAAGCCACAGCCTCGGGGACCAAAGCCAATGCAACTGTCAAACCTGACAATAGCTCTGTGCGTACCCGAGAAACTGACCAGCCTTCATCCTGCATAATCGACAAATTTGGGGGCGAAATATTCTTGGCAAAATTTGCCAAAGCAGCGCGTTTCATGGGGAAGTCCTGTCATTTCGAGGAGTACTTGGTTGCGCCGCCCTACCCTAAATTCAGTCAATCCACAATAGCGCCAAAGCTCTACAATACCCGAATGGACCATGTCTGTGAGGATAATTCCGGGTTGACGCCAAAAGACAGGACTTCACGCTCCAAGTTTAGGTAAGAACCGATGCAGCCAATCGCCCTATCCAAATTATTGCGCCAAGGGCTCAAAACCGGTCTTCAAACTCATGTGACACCCTGACTTCAAGCCGCAATTCTTGGTTGCATATCCCCTTTAGCCTGTCCAAGAATAAAGCCAGAAATAACCACAGGAGCACCCCGTGATTGACGCGAAAAAAGACACCATGATTGCCGTGATCGGCGGGTCTGGAATCTATGACATAGATGGCCTCAGAAAGGCAGCTTGGGTCACCGTCGAGACACCATGGGGTGCGCCGTCAGATCAGATTCTTACCGGCTCTCTGGATGGCGTGAAAATGGCGTTTTTGCCTAGACACGGACGTGGCCACAAACATTCTCCTACAACCGTGCCTTACCGTGCCAATATCGATGCTTTAAAACGCCTTGGAGCCACCGATGTTATTTCTGTTTCAGCATGTGGTTCGTTCCGCGAACACATGGCTCCTGGTGATTTTGTTATTGTTGATCAGTTTATCGATCGCACATTTGCCCGTGAAAAATCATTTTTCGGAACTGGCTGCGTCGCCCATGTCAGCGTCGCGCACCCGACCTGCCTTCGCCTGTCAGACGCCTGTGTAGCAGCCGCAAAATCAGCCGACATTACAGTGCATCGCGGCGGCACCTATTTGGCCATGGAGGGCCCACAATTCTCAACCCTGGCTGAATCCAAACTCTATCGAGAGCAATGGGGATGTGACGTCATCGGGATGACCAATATGCCAGAGGCAAAATTGGCCCGTGAAGCAGAGCTTTGTTACGCCTCGGTCGCAATGATCACCGATTATGACAGTTGGCACCCCGAACACGGAGAGGTTGACGTCACTGAAATCATCAAAACTTTGATGGGTAACGCCGACAAAGCGCGCGCTCTTGTCAAACAACTGCCCAGCCTTTTGGGTGCAGAGCGCGAAGATTGCCCACATGGCTGTGACAAGGCCTTGGAATACGCCATTTTGACAGCGCCTGACGCACGCGATTCCGCGCTGCTGGCCAAACTGGATGCCATCGCCGGGCGCGTTCTTACCTAGGAACTACGCCAGACAAAACCAGTGCCTATCTTAATATCTATTACAGTGCCAAAGGGGGGCAACATGCCCAAAACCAAAGAAGTCAAAGACTACATTCGTACAATCGTAGATTTTCCTCACGAAGGGATCTTCTTTCGTGATGTGACGACGCTCTTTGCTGACCCACGCGGTTTTCGTATGGCCATCGACCAAATGGTTCACCCTTATGCTGGCGAACGCATCGACAAGGTCATTGGTCTGGAAGCGCGCGGATTTATACTTGGGGGGGCGATTGCCCATCAGCTAAGTGTGGGCTTTGTTCCCGTGCGCAAGAAAGGCAAGCTGCCCGGCACAACAATTTCGCAGCACTATACGCTTGAATACGGCGAAGCCATCGTAGAAATCCACGATGATGCCATCAAGCCAGGCGAAAAAGTCCTAATCGTCGATGATCTTCTAGCAACGGGTGGCACCGCAGAGGCCGGAATCAAACTCATCGAACGATTGGGTGGCGACATCGTTGGCTGCGCCTTTGTCGTAGACCTTCCAGCACTCGGAGGCCGAAAGAAACTTGAAACCATGGGTATGGATGTGCATGTATTGTGCGACTTTGAGGGCCTCTAGGTGCAAGGTGCTAAACCCCTATTTACCCTGCAGAAAAAACAGCCCCTGGGTTCATGATTCCTAATGGATCCAGCAGCGTTTTGACCGCATGCATCGTATCATACTTCACCGGTTCGCTGTAACGCTTCAGATCATCGGTCTTTAGGCGCCCAACACCGTGTTCTGCACTAAACGAACCTCCATAATGATGCACTAAATCATGCACAGCATGTTGAATTTTCGCTTGTAGGTCTCTGTAATCACTCTTTCTTCCTCCTGCGGGTGGAAACACATTAAAATGTAAATTCCCATCCCCAAGATGACCAAAACAGTTGACCCGAAAAGGTCCGATGTCCGCAACGACGGCCTGACCTTCGTCAATAAACGCAGGGATACGCTCTATTGGAATCGAAACATCATGGCTGCTGATCGAACCGACAACACGATTCGCGGCTGGAATGTTTTCGCGTACCGCCCAAAACTCGTCGCGTTGCTTGGCAGACATGGCAATCATCCCATCCAGCACAATCTCGCCTTCCAACGCCTCCTGCAACATACGCGTAAGACAATCTTGTCCCGCCATTGACTTGGGCAGGCCCAACTCGATCAGCACAAGCCAGTCTGGCAATTCTGAAAACGGCAACCGAATATCTGGCAGGCTGGCTTGTAGGAAATTCAGACTTTCGCGCGCAATCAGCTCAAAGGCACTGATCGTCTCTCCAAAGTGGGTTTGTGCCAAAGACAGCAGCGCCAAAGCTGCCTCTACAGAGGGAACTGCCAACATCGCTGTTTCATGCGCAACAGGTTGCGAAAATAGCCGCAAAGATGCGGCGGTTATCACACCCAGAGTGCCCTCGCTGCCAATCAACAGGTTCTTGATATCATAGCCAGTGTTGTTTTTGCGCAATGGCGACAAGCCACGCCATATTTCTCCGTTGGGCAAGACGGCCTCTAACCCAAGACAAAGATCCCGTGCACTTCCATAGCGCAATACATTCAAACCACCCGCATTCGTCGACAAATTACCGCCGATTTGTGCGGACCCCTGTGCCGCCAGAGACAAAGGAAACAGCCGATCAACAGCCTCTGACGCGGCCTGAACATCTGCAAGGATACAGCCTGCTTCCGCGACAATTACGCCGGATGCCGCCGAAACAGAGCGGATCATGTTCATCCGCTCCAGCGACAACACCAGAGGTCGCGGCCCGTCAGGAATAACCTGACCTCCAACAAGACCTGTGCCTCCACCATAGGGCACCAAACCAACACGCTCGGAAGCGCAGGCTTTTACAATTATGGCAACCTCTTCAACGCTGCGAGGCAAGGCCAACAGAGCGGACTCGCGATGAAAACGTCCCCGCGACTCTTCTAAATATTTGCGGTCTGCATCGCGCAGCGTATCGTTGGGGAGCAAAGGCCGCAGCATGTCTGCAAAATTTGAATCAGCAGCATTTAAACTCATAAGGCAGGCCTTTACAGATTGTTGAATGGCGACCGATCACAAGCCCGACTTGTCAGCCGGCCAGCGTCCGTCCCCGGCGATCGTTGCGCAACGAAGCGTATAACACATGTGTGCGCCAACGGCCGTTAATTTGCAGATAGCTCTGTGCGACACCTTCGTATTTGAAACCTGATTTTTCCAGCACACCACGGCTCGCCACATTCTCTGGCAAACAGGCGGCCTCTACCCGGCTCAGATCAAGGCGCTGAAAAGCGTAGTGAACAACCGCGTCAATCGCCTCTTTCATATATCCCTGTCGGATGAAATCTTGACCGATCCAATAACCCAAAGTGCCAGCCTGTGCTGGCCCGCGGCGAATATTGTCCAGCGTTATTGCCCCCATCAGGCAATCATCCTCGCGGCGCACCAAAAACAGCGGCACAGCCGTCCCACTGTTAATGGATCGTTGTGCCCAATACACCCGGTTGGTAAAATTGCGTCGCACCAGATGATCCGCAGCCCAAACCGGTTCCCAAGGCGTTAAAAAGTCAGCACTGCTCTCGCGCAACCAAGCCCAATTGCGAAAATCCCCATGAATCGGGGGACGCAAAACCATGCGCTCGGTGTCAATGCGTATTTTTTTGCGCCCCAGCAGCATCACGCCGCACGCCTATCCTGCAAATTCACCAAATCAGGTGCATCAGACACTGGCCCATAAAGCGCCAGCGCTGCCCGCGCCTGAACTGCCATATGCTCTGCAAAACCACGCACATCATTGTCGGTAACCGCATCAATCTTTTCTACGGTCTCTGCCAAATCAGGCACACGGTTCCAAATCGACAGCATGCGCGCCAAACGCTCCGCACGGCTCGAGGGGCTTTCCAGCCCCATCAACATGCCCGCTTTCATCTGAACCCGCGCACGCTCGATCTCTTTAGCATTCATATCCTCTGCGGCGCGCTTCAGCTCGTCTATTGTGATATTCGCCAGATCTGCAATTTGGTCGCCCGAAGTGCCCGCATAAATCGTGGTCATGCCACTATCTGCATATGCACCAGCCGAGGCGTAAATCGTATAGCACAGCCCACGCTTTTCACGCACCTCTTGAAACAGGCGCGACGACATCCCGCCCCCCAGTGCCACAGAATAAATCTGCGCGGCATAGATATCGGGGCTGCAATAATTCGGGCTTTCCAAGCCAAGGGCAAAATGCGCTTGCTCCAAGCTCTTTTCCTGCCGGAACTCACCGCCGGAAAACGCGGCAGGCAAAATCTCCATAGATTTGCCAGGCACCATATCGCCAAACAGATCTTCGGCAATTTTAACGATTTCATCGTGATCAACGCCACCGGCTGCCGCCAAGATCATGCGCTCTGGGCCATAATGCTCGGCGACAAACCCCGACAAATCATCTTTGCCAAAGTTCTGAACCCGCTCTTCCGGGCCCAAAATAGTCCGTCCCAAAGGCTGATCTTGATAAGCACGTTCTTGTAGCCAGTCAAAGATCACGTCATCTGGCGTATCAAGCGCCTGACCAATCTCTTGCAAAATCACGCCGCGCTCAACTTCGATTTCGTTGGGATCAAAAATGGGATTGCGCAGGATATCTCCGATAACATCCATCGCCAGCGGGACATCGTTCTTTAGAACACGTGCGTAATAGGCCGTGACCTCTCGGCTGGTATAGGCGTTGATATAGCCGCCAACGTCCTCGATCGCCTCGGCAATATCCAATGCGCTGCGGCGCTTGGTGCCCTTAAAGGCCATATGTTCAAGAAAATGGGCAATCCCATTTTGCTTGGGGCGTTCATGACGCCCTCCGGCTGTAACCCAGACGCCCACGGACGCAGATTGCAATCCGGGCATATGCTCGGTTGCAATACGAAAGCCATTTGAAAGTGTGTGAATTCTTACGGTCAACGTGATGCGATCCGATCTTTAATAATGGTCTGAAGCAGAGGCAGTTGATTTGGCACTTTGCACATACGCTCCTCCTGCCCCATCATATCCTGCATATGCGCAGGCAACGCTGGACGGGTCCCCATTGCCATTTCAACGGCATCCGGGAATTTCGCCGGATGCGCTGTTGCCAAGGTGATCATAGGAACCTCGGATTGGTATTCGTGTCCAACCTTAACGCCAACCGCCGAATGGGGGCAAAGCACCTCACCGCTGGCCGCAAACTCAGATTTGATTGTGTCTTTGGTTTCAGCTTCTGTGGCGCGACCTGACACAAATTGTTCGCGCAAAGCTTCCATCGCCCCCTGGCTGATCGTAAACGAACCTTCTTTTAGTTCGTCCATCAATTGGGCCACAGCGGCCCCATCCCGATCATAAGCGTCAAACAACGCCCGCTCAAAATTGGACGACACCTGAATGTCCATAGAGGGGCTGATGGACGGCGTCACACCTTGTTTGGTGTAAGCCCCGGTTTGCATTGTACGATGCAAAATATCATTCTGGTTGGTTGCGATCACCAGCTTCTCGATGGGCAGGCCCATTTTCTTAGCTATATAGCCCGCAAAAATATCCCCAAAGTTTCCGGTCGGAACCGTAAAACTTACCTTGCGATGTGGTGCGCCAAGTGAAACGGCCGAAGAAAAGAAATACACAACTTGCGCCAAGACGCGCGCCCAATTGATCGAATTCACCCCCGCCAGCTTAACGCCATCGCGGAATTCAAAATCATTGAACATGTCTTTCAGGCGGGCCTGACAATCGTCAAAGTCACCTTCCAAAGCCAAAGCATGTACATTGGCATCATCAGGCGTCGTCATCTGCTTGCGTTGAATGTCGGATACGCGCCCATTGGGGAACAGAATAAAGACGTCCACGTTTTTCAGACCACGAAACGCCTCGATTGCGGCAGAGCCTGTGTCACCAGAGGTGGCACCGACAATGGTCACTCGCTCTTTGCGGCGTGCCAGCTCAAATTGGAACAGCTGCCCAATTAACTGCATGGCAAAGTCTTTAAAGGCCAGAGTTGGTCCGTGAAACAGCTCTAGCAAATAATGATTTGGGGCCAGCTGGACCAATGGTGCACGTGCGTCATGGCGAAACCCTGCATAAGCCCGCCCAATAATTCCTTGGAATTCCTCGTCGGTAAAACTGTCACCGATAAACGGCTTCATTACCCGAAACGCAATTTCCTCGTACGACAAACCAGCCAGGCCAGCGATCTCGTCGTGGGTCATGGTAGGGATCTTCTTGGGCACATACAGCCCGCCATCGCGCGCAAGCCCAGTCAACATGGCTTCGGTGAAACTCAGTTCCGGTGCGTTTCCGCGCGTAGATATATATTTCACGGCTTTTAGACCTTTTTCTGTTTGCGCATGCGGCGCAGGTAATAAAGCGTCATCATGACCCAGACGGCCGCTAGGCCATACCAAGTCACAGCGTATTGCAGGTGATCGTTGGGAATACCAGAGGAAGCAACTGGCAACGGCGTGACCTGAGGATCTTTTTCTGTGGTACTTCGGGCAACAACTAAGATTTCTTCAGTGTCGAGTGCTTTGGCCAGTGTCGGCACATGCCGCGAAAACCAAATATTGGCATTGGTATCATTTTCTGGCGTATAGCTGTCAACTTCCTGCGGCCAGTGCAAATTGCCCTGGACCGTGGTTTGAACCATGGGGCGCTGCGCATCTTTGCTAGGCGGATAGACCCAACCGCGATCCAAAAGCACCCGCCTCCCGTCCGTGGTTTCAAAAGCCGCGATCACACGATAAATCGCACCTGTATCACGGGTCGAGGCAAGCACATGAACTTCGTCTTGGGTGATCAGGCCCTGCACTGTGACCGCTAAAAACTTGTCTGCGTCTGGATCCAGTTCAACTGGCAGCGCCACCGGTTCTGCTGCGATCTGCCGGTCAATTTGCGCCAGAACGTTTTCTTTCCAGGCCAACCGGCGCACTTGCCAGCTGCCCAGCGAAAGCAAAATCGCAGTGCCCAAAATGCCAAATGTCAAAGGTAGAATTAGTCGCCGCACAGCAGGCCCTTTAAAACCAAAGTCGCGACGGATGATCCGTCGCGACTTGCTTTAATCCTATCAACTCAAAAGGTCCAACCTTTTGCGCGTCCTTATTGGCCCCAGATGTAGACCGCTGCAAAAAGAAACAGCCAAACCACATCCACAAAGTGCCAGTACCAAGCCGCGGCTTCAAAGCCCACGTGCTGTTCTTTGGTGAAGTGGCCGCTCATCAAGCGCAGCAAACACACCAGCAAAAAGATGGTTCCGATCAGAACGTGAAAACCGTGGAAACCTGTCGCCATAAAGAAGTTGGCACCATAGATGTTTCCATCAAAGGAAAAGGCTGCGTGGCTGTATTCATAAACCTGAAAGACCGTGAACAACACGCCCAGAGCCACAGCAATAATCAGACCCCACTTCATATCTTGACGGTTGTCCTCATGGGCCAACGCATGGTGCGCCCAGGTTGCGGCGCAACCAGAACACAGCAAAATCAAAGTATTGATCAGCGGCAGGTGAAATGGGTCAAACGTCTCAATGCCTGCTGGTGGAAACATACCGTCAATCATCGGGCTGTCTGGACCCATGGGGTAAATTGCGTGCTTAAAGAAGCTCCAGAACCAAGCCGAGAAGAACATAACTTCTGACATGATGAACAAAATAAAGCCGTAGCGCAGGCCGATTTGCACCACCGGTGTGTGATCGCCGACTTTGCTTTCAGCAACAACTTCTGCCCACCAGCCAAACATGACGTACAAGACGCCAGCCAGGCCAATCAGGAACATCCACGGACCTTTGTCGTGGAACATAAGAACCGCGCCGAACAGCATAATAAAGCCGCCCAATGCGCCCAAGAACGGCCACCAAGAAGGGGCCAAAATGTGATAATCGTGATTTTTAGCGTGCGCCATAGTGGAGTTATCCCTCGTTGGAGGTTCGGTTTATTGTTGTTTCTACGGCATCAACACCATGTGTCAAAGCCGCGGTTTCTTCGGGAAGGTCGATCTCATAGAACGTATAGCTCAACGTGATCTCTTTAACATATTTTGCGTCACGATCCGTGACGATTTCCGGATCGACAAAGAACGTCACAGGCATGTCGACGCGTTCGCCGGGCATCAGCACTTGTTCGGTAAAACAAAAGCAGTCGATTTTCGAGAAAAACCCACCGGCCTCATAGGGCGTGACATTATAGCTGGCCTGCCCCGCAATAGGCCGATCGGTTGGATTATAAGCTTCATAAAACGCCAAACCGGTTTCACCGATTTTAAGTTCCATTTCCAGTTGCTGAGGTTTGAAATCCCACAGCATGCCACGGTCTTTACTCGCATCAAATTTGACTTTGATGGTCTGATCCAAGACAACGTCAGACCCCGCATCGGCAATGCTTGTGACACCGCCAAAACCGGTGACACGACAAAACCAATCGTAAAACGGCACAGACGCATAGGCCAAGCCGGCCATCAAAACGACAACACCGCTTAGCTTAGCAACTGTTCTGACGTTTTGATCCATTGGCATCAGTTTTGCACTTTCACGCTTTGTGGCTCAAAGTCACCACGTGTAACCTTGACGACCGTAAGTCCAAAAATAATGGCAACAAAGCCGATCAATACAGCGGCCAGCCCTAGGTTGCGGCCCAAACGACGCTTATGCAATTCGTGGTCTTCGCGAAAGCTCATGACCAACCTCCAAATCCATAAGGCGCAAGAGCCGCCTCAGCCAAAATCGCACCGAAATGCAGGAAAAGATACAACAGCGATAGTCCAAAAAAGCTCTTTTCGCGCTTGTGATTGTCTGCCTCACATTGCGCATCGCTACGCCGCCAAATTGCAACGGCACCCGCAACAAACAAAGCATTCAGGACAACAGCAACTGTCAGGTAAATCGGACCACCGATTGAGGTGAATGCAATACCCAAAGCCACCACAGCAAGTATCAGCGTATAGATCAAAATGTGATTACGTGTTGACGCACGCCCATTGGTCACGTGCAACATTGGCACGCCCGCATCTTTGTAATCAGACTTCATGAACAGACAAAGCGCCCAGAAATGCGGCGGCGTCCACATAAAGATCAGCGTAAACATCAAGACGCTTTCAACTGACACACCACCTGTGACAACCGCCCAGCCAATCATTGGCGGAAAAGCCCCCGCAGCGCCACCAATGACAATGTTCTGCGGTGTCCAGCGTTTCAGCCACATGGTGTAGATCACCACGTAAAAGAAAATTGTGAACGCCAGCAGGCCAGCGGCCACAAGATTTGTCGCCAACCCAAGCATCACAACCGCAAAAACAGAAAGCGTCATGCCGAAAGCAAACGCTTCGTCGCGAGAAACCTTACCAGACGGAATTGGCCGCGATTTTGTGCGGCTCATGATCTGATCGATGTCTGAATCATACCACATGTTCAGTGCACCAGAGGCCCCGCCCCCGACCGCAATGAACAAGATCGCGCAGAACGCGACAAAGGGATGAACCCCACCAGGTGCCGCCAAAAGACCGACCATGGCAGTGAACACCACCAAGGACATCACCCGCGGCTTTAGCAAAGCAAAATAGTCCCCGAAAGAGGCCTCGCTTTCCTGCGCTGGCGAATGAAGACTGGCGTCGCTCATGATCTGTCCTGTTCACAAAAGTGAGCCGCAGCTCACGTGGATTTGGGCAGAGCGCGCAAACAACGCGCCCTGAAAGTGTTTGGCTTTAGTTAGCTGCTGCCAACTCAAAAGCTGTTGGCACGGTGCCAGTTTCCGCAAACTCTTCTTGCGCAACTTTCACCCAGTCAGCGAATTTCTCTTTGCTGACAACTTCCACAGTGATCGGCATATAGGTGTGGTCTTTGCCGCAAAGCTCAGAACACTGACCGAAGAAAACGCCTTCTTTTTCGGCTTTGAACCAAAGCTGTGCCAAACGACCTGGCACCGCATCTTGTTTCACACCAAAGGCTGGAATGGTCCAAGAGTGAATTACGTCATCAGCGGTCACGCCCATAACAACCACGGTATCCACAGGCACAACTACCCGTGTGTCTGTCGCCAGCAAGAATTCATCGCTTTCATAGCCATTTTCGACCAATTTGGTCTCCATGGCTTCAGACATTACATATGGAACGATCTCAGCATCCGCCGGGCGCGCTGTTTCATCAAGCGTTGCCGGTTGGCCGATCATATAACTGTCAAACTCCAGCTCTTGCTCTGGATATTCATAAGTCCAATACCACTGGTGGCCCGTGACTTTGATATACAGTTCAGATTCTGGAATTTCTTGGTTTTTAAACAAAACCGGAAGGCTGAACGCCCCAATGAAAATCAAAACCAAGATTGGACCGATGGTCCAGACGATTTCAATTGGTGTGTGGTGCGTAAAGCTCGCAGGATTTGGATTAGATTTGCGGTTAAAACGCAGGATACAAATCAGCAGCAACAGCGCCACAAATACCGTGATGACAGCGATGATCACGTTGATCATGCTGTCCAGCGACTGAATATCGCGAGACAGTTCTGTTACGGGCGTTTGAAAGCCCGTTGCTTTATCAACAGGTTTGCCAATGTGCTCAGCTTGCTGAGCCATGGCCGGAAGGGCGTTAAAGGCTGCCCAAAGTCCCATGAGGGTCGAAAGAATTCGCATGTGTCACCCTGATCGGTTACGTATTTCATCGTTATTACGGGGGAATTTCATCCCTTAGGACGGAATCCCGTTGTTTTGTCGGTGCTATGAACCATATTCTAGCGTGCAGATAAAGGAATATGCTTGCGTCAAACAGACGCTTTTTTGATTTAGATCAAAAATTTCTAGGCAGGAGCACATGACAGAAACACTTTTTGACCCCTTTCACACAAATTTAGACGAGGGTCGCGCCCTTTCTATGCTGCGTGAAGCCACCGCAGGCGCTGAAGATGGCGAACTGTTCTTGGAACGCAGACGCGCTGAGTCGCTGCTGTTTGACGACGGCCGCATTAAGACCGCCAGTTATGATGCCTCAGAAGGATTCGGCTTGCGCGCGGTCAATGGCGAGGTCTCCGGCTATGCACACTCAAGCGAAATTTCCGAATCTGCGCTCAAACGCGCGGTCGCAACAGCACGACTCGCAGTAGGTGAAGGCGGCGGAAGTTATGCAGACGGACCCCGAGCCACCAATCGTAAACTTTATACCGATCAAGACCCCATCGCAGGTGCAAGCTTTCCAGTAAAAATCGAAACTTTGCGCGATATCGATACCTTTGCCAGAGATTTGGACCCTCGGGTTGTTCAGGTCAGCGCGTCTTTGGCGGCCTCGCTGCAAGAAGTCGTCATATTGCGACCGGACGGCACCCGCATCACCGACATTCGCCCCATGACGCGTGTAAACGTTTCTGTCATTATTGAACAAGACGGCAGACGCGAAAGTGGCAGCGCAGGTGGCGGTGGCCGCATAGGTCTTGATGGCTTGATCGACCCAAAAGACTGGCAGGATAAAACCCGCGAGGCGCTGCGCGTCGCTTTGGTGAACTTAGATGCAGCCCCTGCCCCGGCCGGACAAATGGAAGTGGTTTTGGCACCAGGTTGGCCCGGCATTCTATTGCACGAAGCAGTGGGCCATGGATTGGAAGGCGACTTTAATCGCAAGGGCAGCTCAAATTTTGCCGGGCGCGTTGGCGAACAGGTCGCATCCAAGGGCGTAACGGTCATCGATGATGGCACAATCCCTGACCGCCGCGGGTCTTTGACGGTCGATGACGAAGGCACGCCATCAGGAAAAAACACTTTGATTCAAGACGGTATCTTGGTTGGCTATATGCAAGACCGCCAGAATGCCCGCTTGATGGGGGTTGAACCCACAGGCAATGGCCGCCGCCAAAGCTATGCACACACACCGATGCCACGCATGACCAATACCTATATGGCAGGGGGCGACAGCGACCCGAAAGATCTAATTGCAGCCCTCAAAGATGGCATCTACGCCGTTGGCTTTGGCGGCGGACAGGTCGACATCACCAATGGTAAATTTGTGTTCTCTTGCACAGAGGCTTACCGCGTGCGCAACGGCGAAGTGCAAGAAGCTGTCAAAGGGGCCACATTGATCGGAGACGGCGCAACGGCCATGACCCAGATCCATGGTCTTGGCAACGATATGGCACTTGATCCGGGCATGGGAAATTGCGGCAAAGCAGGCCAGTGGGTGCCCGTTGGCGTTGGGCAGCCCACGGTTTTGATGGGTGGCCTAACGGTTGGCGGCTCTGCCACCTAAAACGAGCCAATTGAACAGGCTGGCCAGTAGAGCATCACAAAGAGGGGCACGCTGCCCCTCTTTTCATTTCTAAATTCATGGCTCGTTAACCAAGCGCGCCTACAAGTGATTCTGCAAGACGGCGGAGCCACGGATGACTGACAGTCAACATTCTTCCACTCACCCCCAACTCCCACCCACCACGGAGGAAGAAAGGTTCCTTTGGCTTCGTCTCTTGCGTTCTCGCCGGGTTGGGCCAACCACGTTCCATCGGTTGATCGCCGAACATGGCAATGTTACGGAGGCCTTGACAGCACTGCCTGACATAGCTCAGGCAGCTGGCGTCAAAGACTATCAAATTTGTCCCGAACAAATTGTTGCAGACGAGCTGAATGCAGCCAAACTGGCAGGCGCGACCTTGATTTGTAGCGGCGATCAAAACTATCCAACTTCACTCTATGATCTGCCAGACGCCCCACCCATATTATGGGCAGTTGGTCGGCTTGAATTACTAAAAACCCCCTCTATCGCTATCGTCGGGGCGCGAAATGCCTCTTCGCTGGGCACGCGTATGGCGCGTTCCATCGCCGCGGAATTGGGCACCCAAGCCCATGTCACCGTCAGTGGTCTTGCCCGCGGCATCGACGCCGCCGCTCATCAAGCAAGCCTGAAGACTGGCACCATCGCGGTCTTTGCGGGCGGTGTTGACGTTATTTACCCAACTGAAAATACATCACTAGCCAAAGAAATTGCCCAAAACGGTCTTTCATTGTCAGAACAACCAATGGGCATCCACCCCCAAGCCCGACACTTCCCCAGCCGCAACCGCATTATCTCGGGCCTGTCAAAAGCTGTGGTTGTAATAGAAGCCGCCTCAAAATCCGGGTCTTTGATCACCGCAAAAAACGCATTGGACCAGGGTCGGGATGTGCTGGCCGTGCCTGGGCATCCATTTGACACGCGCGCATCTGGTTGCAACATCCTTATTCGCGATGGGGCAACCTTGGTGCGCTGCGCTGAAGATATTCTTGCAGCCATTGCCCCCCTGGCCCCGCCGCAGCAATCAGAGCTGGATCTAACGCCCCCGCGCAACTCACACGCCAGAAGTCAGGCGCAGCCACAAAACCGCAATTTACAGGACACCGCGAAACTGCACCGGCAAATTCTGGACCGTCTTGGCCCAAGCCCTTTGGCCGAAGATCAACTCATTCGTGACCTTCCTGCCGCCACACATGAGATTGCCCCTGCGTTGGTTGATCTGGAACTGGAGGGTAAAATTCAACGACGGGCTGGCGGCCTTCTAACGCGCTCATAAAACATCCGCGATTCACCCGCCGAATTCTTCGGCGCAAAAAACGCACTCACAGCATTTTGTGACTGAGTTTTTCCAAAACATTGACTTCCCCCCTTTCCCACCACATTTTTGCCCGCCATAAGGCCGACCTATTGAGTCGAGAGGAAATTGAATGCCAGTCGTTGTTGTTGAGTCCCCGGCGAAAGCCAAAACAATCAATAAATATCTGGGTTCAGATTATACTGTGCTCGCCTCATATGGGCACATTCGAGACCTACCATCAAAAGATGGTTCAGTGGACACCGACAATGATTTCGCCATGACCTGGGAGATTGACACAAAGTCGCGTCCCCATGTCAAAGCCATTGCCGACGCCCTGAAAGACGACAACAATCTCATTCTCGCAACCGACCCTGATCGCGAGGGCGAAGCCATTTCCTGGCACCTCGAGGAAGCTTTACGCAAACGCCGGGCGATCAAAAAAGACACACCGGTCAGCCGAGTCGTGTTCAACGCGATCACTAAAACAGCCGTCACCGAAGCGATGCAAAATCCACGTCAGGTTGATGAGCCTCTGGTCGAGGCTTATCTTGCACGCCGTGCGCTTGATTATCTAGTTGGCTTCAAATTGTCGCCTGTGCTTTGGCGCAAATTGCCAGGTGCGCGCTCTGCCGGCCGGGTGCAATCCGTTTGCCTGCGTCTGATCGTTGAACGTGAAACCGAAATCGAGGCCTTTAATCCGCAGGAATACTGGTCGGTTAAGGCGCTTTTCACGACACCTCGAGGCAAAGAATTCGAAGCGCGCCTGACCGTTCTAGGCGGCGAAAAGCTCGACAAGATGTCGCTTAAAAACAGCACAGCCGCAGAACTTGCGGTTCAAGCTGTAACATCTAGAAATCTAACAATTAAATCTGTCGAAGCCAAGCCAGCAAACCGCAATCCTTCGGCCCCATTCATGACCTCGACCTTGCAGCAGGAAGCAAGCCGAAAATTTGGCATGGGTGCACGCCAAACCATGAACGCCGCGCAACGTTTGTATGAAGCCGGCCACATCACATATATGCGTACTGACGGCATCGACATGGCACCCGAAGCCGTCACTGCGGCACGCGACGCCATCAAAGACCGCTATGGTGCGGAATACGTCCCACAGTCCCCCCGCATCTATAAAAACAAAGCCAAGAACGCCCAAGAAGCACACGAATGTATCCGGCCTACGGAAATGACGCGCGATGCCAGCCAAATCAAAGTCTCCGAAGACGATCAGCGCAAGCTTTATGATCTGATCTGGAAGCGCACCTTGGCCTGCCAAATGGAAGGCGCTCGGCTGGAACGCACAACGGTTGATATCGCCTCTGACGACCAACAGGTCGAATTGCGCGCCACTGGCCAAGTAGTCAAATTCGATGGTTTTTTGCGGGTTTATGAAGAAGGCCGCGACGATGTCACCCAAGATGATGACGACAAACGCCTACCTCAAATCATGCAGGGTGAACCCGCTCTCTTTGGCCCTACAGGTCTGGCTGCACAATATGCCAAAGCTGTTGGCAAAGACGATGATGTGGTTGAAAACGGCGCTGCAACAAAAGGTTTGCAACGGGCGGACTCTGCAATCCTTTCCTCAGAATCTGGCGTGCTCTCGTTGCAACATCACACCCAGCCGCCCCCACGGTATACCGAGGCGACTTTGGTTAAACGCATGGAAGAATTGGGCATTGGCCGCCCGTCGACCTATGCGTCGGTCATCACAACAATCCAAGATCGCGAATATGTTCGCAAAGACAAAAACCGCCTTTTCCCCGAAGAAAAAGGCCGGATTGTTACGATCTTCCTAATGAATTTCTTCCGCAAATATGTCGGGTACGAATTTACCGCAGAGCTTGAGACCAATCTGGATAACGTCTCTGCTGGTGATATGGATTACAAAGAAGTTCTCAACAACTTCTGGCAAGACTTCTCTGCTGCCATTGCTGAAACCAGCGATCTGCGGGTTTCCGAAGTGCTTGATAAGCTTGACGCAGCTCTGGCCCCGCAGCTTTACCCACCGCGCGAAGATGGCACTGACCCTCGGATTTGCCCCAAATGTGGCACCGGAAATCTGCATCTGAAGACCTCTCGTACCGGTGGATTTGTTGGTTGTGGCAACTACCCAGAATGCCGCTATACCCGTCCATTGAACGGCGATGCAGATGACACAGGTGATGTCGTATTGGGCGAAGACAATGGCGATGAGATCAGCCTGCGTAAAGGCCGTTTTGGCCCCTATGTGCAACGGGGCGAAGTCACCGAAGAAAACAAGAAACCGCCACGCTCAAGCTTGCCGCGCGGGTGGTCTGCTGACGAAATGACGCTTGAAAAGGCGCTGACGCTTTTGTCACTGCCACGCGAAATTGGCCCCCACCCGGACGGCGGCACCATCACCACCAACTTTGGTCGCTTTGGCCCGTATATCATGCACCAGCTGCCCGACGAGGCCAAGCCGGTCTATGCCAACCTTAAAGATCCCAACGATGTTTTCGAAGTTGGTATGAACCGCGCCGTAGAGCTTTTGGCGGAAAAACGTGCCAATCCAGGGCGTCGTGGCAGCAGCGCTGCGGCCAAACCCTTGCGCGAAATGGGCGAACACCCTGATGGTGGCCCAATGAACGTAATGGATGGTCGTTACGGGGCCTATGTTAAATGGGAGAAGGTCAACGCCACTATTCCCAAGGGCGTCGAAGTTGCAGACCTGACCGTTGAAATGGCCATCGATCTGGTAAATGAAAAAGCCGCCAAAAAAGGCGGTGCCAAAAAGAAAAAGGCACCTGCTAAAAAGGCTGCGGCGAAAAAGACAACCACAAAGAAAACCAGCGCTAAAAAAGCGTCGCCTAAAAAACCTGCCAAAGCCGCAGAGACCCCATCAGAATAAAGAAGCGGCCAGAGACCTCTCTGGCCTTTTCCTTTTCCTACAGTCGGCTTTCCACGCTTGCCTACCGCAATTTGCGTCTAGCCACCTGCCCCATAGGGCGACGCAATAAATACCTCCCGTAGTAATACCGTAGTTTGCGGTGCGCGTTGACTTGTCCAGTGCTCTCGCCAATACCTTGCAGCAACCAGACATACGGAGGTTTCCATGAAAAAAGTCTATTCCAGTGCAGAAAAGGCGCTCGAAGGCCTGCTGCATGACGGCATGTTTATTGCCGCCGGCGGCTTTGGCCTTTGCGGCATTCCTGAACTCACATTGCAAGCTATCAAAGAAGCCGGCACAAAAGACCTGACTTTTGCATCCAACAATGCGGGTGTTGACGACTTTGGCATCGGCATTCTGCTGCAAACCAAGCAAGTCAAGAAGATGATCAGCTCGTATGTTGGAGAAAACGCCGAATTCATGCGGCAATATCTTTCCGGCGAGCTAGAGCTTGAATTCAACCCACAAGGCACTTTGGCCGAGCGTATGCGTGCTGGCGGTGCTGGTATTCCAGGTTTCTATACAAAAACCGGCGTGGGCACTGTGATTGCCGAGGGCAAAGACCACCGCGAATTCAACGGCGAGACGTTCATTCTGGAAGAAGGCATTTTTGCCGACCTCGCCATTGTCAAAGCTTGGAAAGCCGATGAAACCGGCAATCTGGTCTTTCGCAAAACTGCGCGCAACTTCAACCAACCTGCTGCCACATGCGGCAAAATCTGCATCGCAGAGGTCGAAGAAATCGTACCAACCGGCTCTTTGGATCCAGATTCCATTCATCTGCCCGGCATCTATGTGCATCGCATCGTACAGGGTGACCATGAAAAGCGCATCGAACAGCGCACCACACGTAAGCGCGAGGAGGCATAATCATGGCTTGGGATCGTAATCAAATGGCTGCCCGCGCAGCCCAAGAATTGCAAGATGGTTGGTATGTAAACCTTGGGATCGGAATTCCGACTCTGGTCTCCAACTATATTCCAGAAGGTGTCGAAGTCACCCTTCAGTCCGAAAACGGTATGCTGGGTATGGGCCCCTTCCCCATCGAAGGAGAAGAGGACGCTGACCTGATCAATGCAGGCAAGCAAACCATCACCGAGCTACCGCAGACTGCCTATTTTGACTCTGCTCAGTCCTTTGCGATGATTCGCGGCGGCAAAATTGCCATGGCAATTTTGGGCGCGATGGAAGTTGCTGAAAATGGCGATTTGGCCAACTGGATGATTCCTGGCAAGCTGGTCAAAGGCATGGGCGGCGCAATGGATCTTGTGGCGGGTGTTGGTCGTGTTGTTGTGGTGATGGATCATGCCAACAAACACGGTCAGTCCAAATTGCTAAAGAAATGCACACTGCCTTTGACAGGTCAGAAAGTTGTTGATCGCATCATCACCAACTACGGTGTACTGGATGTGGTCGAGGGTGGTCTGAAAATCGTCGAGGTTGCCGACGGCGTTACCGAAGACGAATTGCGCGCTGCAACCGAAGCAACCATCGTTAATTAAGCCCATAAAAAATCTAATAAAACCCGAATATTTCGGGTTTTATTTGCACCCAACAGGATAAGTTATCTTAAATTCGTCGGTGCTTAAACCATTCCATTCCGGACCAAAACACGTGATCTGACCCGGGCCTTTAGCCCAAAACTTATGCGGGTCAGTCGCGCTGCCAAATATGCTGGTTCCGCGAAACAACACCTCAAAGTGCAAATGCGGAAATCCGCTGGACAAGAATCCAGTGATCCCCAGGTGGCCAATTTCGCCGCCGCGCTGTACTTGAGCTCCGACTTTGACCAATCGCTTGTCCAGATGAACATACCGCGTGCGGGAGCTTTTGCCACTGCTGTCTGGGGCGTGCAAAATTTCAATTTGATTGCCATATGCCGGGCCCCAATAGGACCGCAACACAACGCCATCCGCTGCGGCGATTACCGGAGTCCCAATGTCCGCATGAATATCAATACCCAAATGCGCGCTGGTATCCCCCACCTTACCATGGTCCAAAGTATTGCGGTATTGCTGGGTAATTGACGGGGCGTTGCCGGGCATTTTCAGCGCAATTTTTTCCGGATAAGACCGACCATATCCCACGCTATATCCGAATTTCTTTTCATCAGACAGGCAACTCGCAAGCACGGCTACGGTGCCAACCAGCGCAATTATTCGAATTCGCATAGAACAGTCTCCTGATATGGTGTCACCAAGATACGCAGCAAATCACCATCTCAAAACCCCCAATATTTACAAACTTAGCACGCCCTTACCTCTTGGCTCTCGTGGCCATCCAAGGCATGGTCAGTTGATGAAAGTCTCAGATATCGCCTACCAGAACGCCCCAATTGGTCTTTGCGTGTTAGAAAACCGCCGGATTCGCAGCCCCAATGATGCTTTTGCAAAGATGTTTGGCACCAGCCAAGAGACCTGCAATGGGGCGTCGATTGCCGACTTCTACGCCTCAAAAGAAGATTACGAATCCTTTGGTGCCCGAGTCCGTATTGCCCTTGAAGCGGACGGGCACCATCATGACGAACGTATCATGAAACGCGCCGACGGCTCGCTTTTCTGGTGCAGAGTCCGCGGAAAATCAATGTCGCCGGACAACCCATTTTATTGCGGTGTCTGGACATTTGCAGATCTCTCTGACGAGCGCCCTGTGGTGACCTTGACCCAGCGCGAGCGCGAAATCGCGATTTTGACCTGCCGAGGAAAAACATCTAAAGAAATCGGTCTAGACCTCAATCTTAGTTATCGAACCATCGAAGAATATCGCGCAAGACTGCTTAAGAAATTTGGTGCGAAAAAACTGGCGGAACTGGTGGCCAAGCTCTCTGGAATGCCATTGTGAATTCGTTCCTGTCCTGCAATCGCAATAATTCCCCGCAATTCCCTGCAAATTATTGTGCTATCAGGCTCAATCGGTCTCATTGGCCCGCTTTTCCTTGCCTACAATTTGGCCTATAACTGCCCCTTAGGGGAAACAATTAAGACTCGCGCAGACCACAGCGCAGCAGAGGACAACCATGAGCAAAAAAACACACGACTCTGACGTCGCCTTTATCGGAGCACTTGCAGAAATGCTGCGTGCCAACGATTTGACAGAAATCGAAGTGATGCGCGAATACAGCGACAACGACAGTTTGAACGTCCGGGTCAGCCGCCAAAACGAAGTGGTTACTGCCATCGCAGCCCCCGTCGCTGCAGCGCCCGCCGTCGCTGCCCCAATTGCCGCACCTGCCGCCGCTGCCGCTGCTCCGGCCGCAGCAAGCGATGACCCTGCAAGCCATCCGGGCGCAGTGACCTCTCCGATGGTCGGCACCGTCTATTTGCAGGCAGAACCAGGCACGCCAGCCTTCATCAGCGTTGGGGCTCAGATCTCCGAGGGTGACACGCTTTTGATTGTTGAGGCCATGAAAACCATGAACCACATTCCCGCGCCACGCTCGGGCACTGTGAAACGCATATTGGTCGAAGATGGTGCAACGATCGAATACGGCGCTCCTCTGGTCATCATCGAATAAGGCGACAGAATGTTTGACAAAATCCTTATTGCCAACCGTGGCGAGATCGCACTTCGAGTGATCCGGGCTTGCCGCGAGATGGGCATCAAATCGGTCGCGGTGCACTCCACTGCCGACTCCGACGCGATGCATGTCCGCATGGCCGACGAAGCCATCTGCATTGGCCCCGCTTCAGGCACCGAAAGCTATTTGAATATTGCATCGATCATCGCTGCTTGCGAAGTCACCGGTGCGCAGGCCATTCATCCGGGCTACGGCTTTTTGTCTGAAAACGCCAAATTCGTACAGATCGTCGAAGACCACGACCTGACATTTATTGGCCCAACAGCGGATCATATCCGCATCATGGGCGATAAGATCACGGCAAAAGAAACCATCAGCGCGCTGGGTGTGCCCTGTGTGCCTGGCTCTGCTGGAGGTGTTCCCAGCCTAGCAGAAGCCAAGCGGATTGGCGCAGAAATCGGCTATCCGGTGATCATCAAGGCCACAGCGGGGGGCGGTGGCAAAGGCATGAAAGTGGCTCAGACGGCCGCCGACATGGAATCCGCTTTTCAAACCGCGCGCGCCGAAGGCAAATCCAACTTTGGCAACGATGAAGTCTATATCGAGAAGTATCTGACAACACCGCGCCACATCGAAATTCAGGTCTTTGGCGATGGCAAAGGCAATGCGGTGCATTTGGGCGAACGCGACTGTTCTTTGCAGCGGCGTCACCAAAAAGTCTTCGAAGAAGCACCTGGACCCACCATCACTGCAGAAGAACGCGCCAAAATTGGCAAAATCTGTGCAGATGCGGTGGCAAACATCAACTATATAGGCGCAGGAACTATCGAATTCCTGTACGAAAACGGCGAGTTTTATTTCATCGAAATGAACACCCGTTTGCAGGTTGAACACCCGGTCACAGAGTCGATCTTTGGTGTTGATCTGGTGCGCGAGCAAATCCGGGTGGCCGAAGGACTTCCGATGTCGTTCACCCAAGACGACCTTGAAATCAATGGCCATTCCATCGAGGTGCGTATCAACGCCGAGCGTTTGCCGAATTTCGCGCCCTGCCCGGGAATGATCACCCATTTTCACGCTCCGGGTGGCCTCGGTGTTCGCATGGATTCCGCTCTCTATGACGGCTACTCCATTCCGCCCTATTACGACAGCTTGATTGGAAAGCTGATCGTGCATGGACGGGACCGCCAAGAAGCGCTGTCACGTCTCAATCGCGCCCTCGGAGAGCTGATTGTGGATGGTATCGATACTACAATCCCGTTGTTCAGTCAGCTTTTGCAAGAAGACGATATTCACAGTGGTAACTATAATATCCACTGGCTGGAAAAATGGCTCGAAGCCACTTACGGGGCTTAATGTTATTGCGCGCGCAACCGCATGGGTGATCTCACCGCTGAAATGTTGTTGCGCGCCTATTCCATGGGGATCTTCCCCATGTCAGAACACCGCGATGACCCAGAAATATTTTGGGTTGATCCCAAACGCCGCGGTGTCATTCCGCTCGACCAATTTCACATCTCGCGCTCTTTGGCTCGCCATATTCGCCGCGGTGCCTACCAGGTCTCGCTTAACCGTGCCTTTGCCGATGTGGTTGATGGGTGCGCGGATCGACTCGACACTTGGATAAACGCGGAAATCCGCAGCCTTTACATTGCACTACACGATCTGGGGCAGGCGCATTCTGTTGAAATTTGGCAAAGAGATCATCTAGTTGGCGGCGTTTATGGCGTAACTCTTGGCGCTGCCTTCTTTGGTGAAAGCATGTTTTCGCGCGAAGCAAATGCCTCCAAAACCGCCCTGGCCTATCTGACAACCCACTTGTCAAATTGTGGTTTCACGCTGTTTGACACGCAATTTCTGACCCCACATCTGCAGTCCCTTGGGGCCATTGAAATCCCCAGAGCAACCTATCAAACACTGCTAGAGAATGCGCTAGAGCGTTCTGCGGAAATAACAGATTATTCGTTGCCTTCGGCGGCAGAGGTCACACAACGCAGAACCCAAACATCATAGCGCGCATGATCCATGGCGCTTAGCGCCGGCGACGAGGCAATCATCCAGCCTTGAAACAACGGGTCAACCGCCACATTGCCATCATATATCGACAAAAACGCAAAGGCTTCGCCGGTCGCATTGTCCTCTGGATGGCGGCACTCTGCTAGATCTATGCGCAATTTTCCAAAGGAAACACTAAAGCCATTTTCCAGCTCGATATCAGCAATCTGTCCACTTAGCTTATCAAGGCCGCGCAAAACGGCTCCGGTGCCAGACACAGCGCGCACTTCTTCGGTGATTTCTTCAAATATCAGCGGCGGCCTTAGGCTGATGCCATCCTCAAGCCCGTCCAATTCTTCGATGATAATCTCTTGGGCTTCTGAAACACCTGGGGCCACAGCAAACGCACTGGCCCCGCATAGGGCTAATGCCGCCAGACCAAGCCGCTTCATTTATCTTCACCGCTGCCAGACACAAATTTCAGCAATAGCGAAATCAGACTAACCGCGCCCTGCGTGTCTTCGATTTCGTCGCCTGCTTCTAGGTTAAACGGCGAGCCACCGGGCAGAACTTCAACAAAGTTACCCCCCAACAGGCCTTCGGATGCAATCACAATGGCGCTGTCGTCAGGCAGAATGATGTTGTCTTGCACCGAAATGGCCGCATCCGCCCGAAATGTATCCGGGTTCAGCGAAATATCGGTCACAGAACCAATTTTAACCCCAGCCAAACGCACGTCAGTGCCTACAGTAATGCCTTCGATAGATCTAAATGACGCGGTCAATTCATAGCCAGCAGTGCGGGCTGCAAACCCTGTGGCCTGGCCCATATATACGGCAAACCCCAGCGCTGCCGCCAACACAACGCCACCAACCGCGATTTCAGTTTTCTGAGAAGACATCCGCCAGACTGCCTTTATTCAGGCTGCCAAGCTTCATAGTCGGACCGCTCTGCCGGAGAACCCGAACGAATGGACCCAGCTGGCGCATAGGCCATCACGGTTCCTGTCAAGTTTTCCTGATGCGGTTTTTCCCAAACTTTGTGCTTAAGCGGCTTTTCCGACGGCACCTCGTTAAAGGTCCGATGCAACCAACCATGCCAATCAGCACCAATCCGGCTGGCCTCGGCCTCACCGTCATAGATCACCCAGCGACGGCTATCATCTTTGTTGCGAAAATAGCTATTGCCCTGATCGTCTTCGCCGACTTTTTCGCCCTTGCGCCAAGTATAGATCTGCGTGTTTAGGGTTTGCCCGTTCCACCAAGTGACAGCGCGCAAAAGAGAGTTCAGAATGCTCATGGATGCCTCCGCAAATTCCCTTCCCGTATGACTCATCTGCAGCCAAAGGTCCAGAGTCAGAAGCGGCAGAATCGCAGGTTCGCGAAAGACTGCGCATTATTCTTGCTGAACGGCATTAAACCACTCTTTCAAAAACCGTTTTCGCTTCAACTCATCCAGAAACACCAACAGACCGGGACCCAACCGAATGGGCTTCATCGAAGCCGCAGCCTCTGAGGTTTCCAAATGCCACTTGTGAAAGGGATATTCGGCAATATCTTCAGCGCCCCAAGCGCTTTGCAGCAAATGATCTAAAAAATCACGCGCCAGCTCTTCGGCCACCACGGATTCCAGCAAAATCCCGGTGCGCAACATCATATTGGTGAAATCCGCCGGGTCGATCACCTGTATGCTACCCTCTAGATCCTTACGCGCCCGCGCATAGCTGCCCAAAACATTATAAGCGACGGCTATGTCGCCGCGGCTCACCGCTTCGATCATCACGCCCGAGCAACAAAACAGCTGCGCATTCAGTCCACCCATAACCTCCATCAATCGCCAAAAAGTCTCTGTGGTCCGGGCATCCTGCGTGGCAAACAAATATCCCGTTCCACTCAGCGTCAGATCATAGGTCGCAACCCGCCCCTCAAAGCGCTCAGGATATTTGCGCAAAATAGTCACCAGGCTTTGCCGGTCTTTTGGCATCTCGATGCCTTCAAAGGCTTGTGGCGAAACCACAATCGACGCTTCCTCTTGGGAAAAAGCAAAAACATGATTGCGCCAATTTCCCCAAGTTGGAACCAAATCTGTCGCATCCGACCGATGTTCACGACTGAAGCCATCATTTGCTAATTTGATCTGCAAATCCATTGCCGAAGACAGCGCTACGTCAAAAGCGACTTCTTCGGTCACAATGGCCTGCATCAACGCGCCACTGCTCACCGACGTATAATCGATAACAGTATCCGGGTGGCGGCGCAGAAAAAGCTCCATCAGTGGGATCAATATCTCGACGTCAGCTGTCGAAATAATTTTCAACTCATGCGCCGCGTTTTCCGGACCAAATCGGCGATGTTCTTCGATCTCAAATCCCATCGCGCCGCTGGCACCGGCCCAGATGATCAAGGAAAGTATAAAGTTACGCATGCGCCATCCCCATTGTCCAAATTCCTCAATTCCAATCGCCCACCATGCGCCTCGGTCACTTCCTTGGCGATTGTCAGCCCCAGCCCTGATCCGACGGTGCCGACAGAGTTGCTGCCCCGCGCAAACCGTCCTGTTAATTCTTCTTGCACCACGTCAGGAAACCCGCCCGCCTGATCCTCGACCTGAATAAAGGTTTCGGCGCTACTAAGGCCTACGCGAACAGTGATTTCCCGATCACCGGGTGAATATTTGATGGCGTTATCCAGTACATTTCTGACCGCATTCTGGATCAAGATCGCATCCCCTGAAAAATAAGATTTTTCAAGAACTTCGACCTGCATATGAATGTCCTTTAATTCCGCAACCGGCGTCAATCTCGCCACAAGTTCCGTGGCCAGATCAGCCATATCAATGGTTTCGCGTTCCAGATGATCGGTGCGATATGTCACCATGGCATGGTCCAGCAATTGCCCCGCGGCCCGTGAACTTTCATCGATCGCACGGATCATTTCACGCAGGCTTTGCCGATTCTCATCGCGTTCGACCCGCCGCAAGACCACTTCAGCCTGAGTGCGTACAGTGGCCAGGGGCGTTCGCACACGATGCGCCGCCTCAGCGATAAAATCTTCCGACCGCGCCAGCGACACTTTCAGGCGCGACATAAAACGGTTCAGCGACTTCACCAGCGGCACCATCTCACTTGGCACTGGCCCCACAACCGCACGCATATCTTTCGGGCCCCGGCGTGAGACCGAGCCGGCAAGCCGGTTCAAAGGACGAATGCTGGATTGTGCAGTGATCACAGCCAAGACCGCAGCGACAAAAAAGAAACCTGCGCCAGACGACAAAGCCACGCGGCTCATGCGCGTGATGGTCTCGGCCTGTCCGTTTCGGGTTTGAGCCACGGACACAGCCACGTGCACACTGCCACTGCTCAGGGACAGTCTGCGCGACACTTCGATGACCCGCACACTTTCACCTTTATACATCGCTGTTACATAGCCTGCAGCTTGATCCCGATCGCCCGCAACAGCTGGTAAATCACCATAACCGGTCAGCACCGTTGCCCCCGTTGCGATTTTGTAAAATACCCGGTCATCGCTGACATTGCCCAACATTGACAAAGCCCCATAGGGAATATCGGCCACGATTTCATCCTCTTGGACCGCGACCGACTCAAGGATCGCTGTGGCCGAAGCAAACAAAATATTGTCCTGCGACCGCTCGGCCAGATCACGAGCAACGTTCAGAACAACAAGATACAGCAAAACCGCAAGCACCAAGGCCCCAATCATCAGCTGCAACGTCAATCGCCTGCGAATGGATCCGGTGGATTGTGGGGCATCACTCATATCAGGCTCATCCGATAGCCCAATCCGCGCACCGTCGCTATTTCTACCTCTGAACCTGCAAGATGTTTGCGCAGGCGTCCAACATAGACTTCGATTGCATTCTCAGAGACGTCTTCGTCATAGGCAAACAGGCGATCAACCAGCTTTGCCTTAGAAAAAATCCTGTCGGGCGATGACATGAAAATCTCCAACAGCCGCAACTCACGGTTGCGCAATGTGACTGTTTCTCCCGACACAGAAACCGTTCCAGCAAGCGAATCAAATGCAAGTCCGCCGAATCGTTGGACATTTGATGCGCTGCCCCCACGGCGTCTCAACACCGCGCGACACCGGGCTTCAAGCTCGGAAAAATCAAATGGTTTGGTCAAATAGTCATCCGCGCCAAGGTCCAAAACACCAACCCGATCAGACACCTCTGAACGCGCCGTCAACACGATGACTGGCGTCTCATCTTTGCGTGCACGATGGGCTTTCAAAAAGTTCCTACCATCCCCATCCGGCAGCATAATATCCAATAATATCAAGTCGTAATCAGCCGTAGCTGAGAAATCTTCTGCCAAAGAAATATCCGCCGCATGATCCACAACATGCCCGTCCAGCCGCAAGCGATCCAAAACCGCTTTAGCCAGGCCTTCGTTATCCTCAACCAACAAAAATCGCATGCCGTGCTCCCAGATGGTGTTGCCAAGCCATGACAGGTTTGTGTCAGGTTCACATGTTCCCCTCAGTCATGGGCGGCTTCTCAGTCGCTTGTCAAATGGGGGATCACTTGAAACTTTTGCGCAAGCCTACGTTACCAATGGCTGACCACGCTTTCGATCTGGCACTTAACCGTGCCGAAGCGCTAGGCATGGACATATGCAATCCGTTCTCTCAGGCAAAATCTTCACCATTTCATCCAGTGAAACGTCCCCACATCCCGCTTGCCTCAAACATTAACAGAACCCTACAAAATAGGCGTGGCAAGGGCATTCGTTCAAGGCCGCAGCGCAGGTCAATTCGTTTCACGAGAGGGAATTTCATGTCGGAACCCGTTACCTATACTACCGCCGATCTGTGGGATGCCAACTCAAAAAAACTGCGTCGGGTCACATCAAATTTCTTGGACTTTGGTGGCAATTCCCACTTTCACGGGCCCATCCGCACCGTCGTTACAATGGAAGACACGCGCCTTGCGCAAAGCCTGTTTCGAACCGATGGTTGCGGCGCGGTGATTGTCCTTGATGGCGGCGCATCCAGCAACACCGCCCTGCTGGGTGATATAAACGCAAAGATCCTACAAGAAAACAATTGGGCCGGCATTGTGATCAATGGCGTCGTGCGCGACTCTGCTGTCCTAGAGACACTGGCGATTGGGATCAAAGCGCTTGGCACCAGCCCGCTGCGCAGTGGAAAAACCGGAATTGGCGCAATCGATGTCCCCGTCGCTTTTGGCAACGTGCTCTTGGAGCCCGGGCAACACATTTATTGCGATCCAGACGGTGTACTTGTCAGCGCTCAGGCCTTGCCTGTTCCGCCTGTCAGCACACCAAACACCTACGAACCAAATACCTAATTTTGTCTACAGGGAGGATACCATGACAAAACTTAACCTTACACGTCGTGTAATGATGGCAGCAGCCGCTGCAACCATCGGCCTGGGCGCACCAGCGATGGCTGGTGGGCATCAGGTTGTCGACAGCCTGCACTTTCTCATTCCAGGTGGTGCTGGTGGCGGTTGGGACGGCACAGCACGCGGTACAGGCGAAGCCCTGACCAAAGCGGGCCTCGTCGGATCTGCGTCTTATGAAAACATGTCAGGCGGCGGCGGCGGTAAAGCCATCGGCTATCTGATCGAAAACGCCGACAGCCAGCACGGCACTTTAATGGTGAACTCGACGCCAATCGTGATCCGGTCCTTGACCGGCGTATTCCCACAGTCCTTCCGTGACCTGACCTTGGTTGCAGGCACCATCGGTGACTATGCTGCGCTGGTTGTTGCGGCAGACAGCGACATTCAGGACGTGAATGGCCTGATCTCTGCATTCAATGCCAACCCAGCAAAAACTGCTGTTGGTGGCGGTTCTGTTCCAGGCGGCATGGACCACCTGGTTGCAGCGATGGTGTTCCAAGCAGCAGGCGCAGACCCGGTGCAAATGAAATACGTGCCATACGACGGTGGCGGCGCAACGATGGCTGGCCTTCTGTCTGGTGAAGTCCAAGCGGTTTCCACAGGCTTCTCCGAAGCTGTCGAGCTGGCAAAAGCAGGCGAAGTACGCATCATCGGTGTCACATCTGACGAACGCGTTGACGCCTATGCAGATGCGCCAACTATGGTCGAGCAAGGCAATGACACAACCTTCGTCAACTGGCGTGGTTTCTTTGCAGCACCAGGTCTGCCAGCAGACAAACTTGCAATGTACCAAGATGCCATCGCCAAAGTGTATGACACACCGGAATGGGAAACTGTGCGCTCACGCAACGGTTGGGTGAACATCCACAACAACGGCGATGACTTCCGCAGCTTTTTGGAAAACCAAGAACAGGTCATCGGCGACCTGATGCGCAAACTCGGCTTCCTATAATCCGCGCCCAGCGCACTTAAACGATGCGCCCGGGATGACCCTCGGGCGCATTTTTCACACTCAAAGGGGGGACACATCATGGCGCTCGATCGCTGGATAGCCTTTGTCATTCTCATAATTTGCATCGCCTACGGATATGCCGCTTATTTTACGATGGACGGTCTATTACCACCCATCATGCAACGCAGCCCGATTTGGCCATCAAGCTTTCCAAAAGTGCTGTGCGTCGGCGGTATTCTAATGTCGCTTGCCATCTTGTTTAATCTGGAAAAAGTACCACCAAAAGATGACGCCGCAGATATCAATCTCGCGCGTTTGGGCGAATACAAGGTCGGCCAAGCTGTCGTTCTGTTGTCTTTGATGGTGGCCTATGCGCTTTTGCTCAGACCGCTTGGGTTTCTGGCATCAACATTCCTGTTTCTGTCAGTCGGCAGTTACATTCTAGGCGAACGCCGGTTTGTCACCATGGCCATCGTGTCTGCCATTGCAGCCGGCAGCGTCTGGTATTTGGTTGATTCCGTTCTAGGCATTTTCCTGCGTCCCCTTCCTCAATTCCTGTTCGGAGGCTGACATGCTCGAAGGACTCCTGATGGGCCTTTCAACGGCCTTCACTTTCACCAACATCCTTATGGTTATCGGTGGTTGCCTGATCGGCACCTTCATCGGCATGCTGCCGGGCCTTGGCCCCATGTCAATCATCGCGATCATGATCCCCATTGCCATCACCATCGGCGACCCAGCGACTGCCTTAATTCTTTTGGCAGGTGTTTATTATGGCGCAGTCTTTGGTGGCTCTACATCTTCCATTCTGATCAATGCGCCGGGGGTCGCTTCGACCGTTGCCACCAGCTTTGACGGCTACCCACTTGCCAGATCAGGTAAGGCCGGTAAAGCTCTGACAATCGCCGCAATTTCCTCTTTTGCGGGTGGCACAATTGGGGCCATTCTCTTGGCAATCTTTGCCCCCGCTCTTGCCTCTGTGGCGCTGCTGTTTCACAGCTCTGAATATTTTGCGCTTATGGTTGTTGGCCTGTCGGCCATCGCAGCTTTTGCCGGCACAGGACAAATTGCCAAAGCACTGCTGATGACCTTTGTGGGCCTGATGATGGCCACTGTCGGCGAAGGCGTTCTGTTTAACATGCCGCGCTTTACAATGGGCGTTATGGATCTTCAGTCTGGCTTTGGCTTTATCACACTCGCGATGGCAATGTTTGCTCTGCCCGAAGCCATCTATCTGGTGCTTGATCCAAGCCGTTCTAAAACCGGGGACGGTGACAGCGGTGAAATCAAAGACCTGCGCATCACGCGCGAAGAAGCCAGAAAGATTGCACCGGTCATTGGCCGCCAATCTTTACAAGGTTTCTTCATTGGGGTTTTGCCAGGCGCCGGTGCAACAATCGCCTCATTCTTGGGCTATGCGGTTGAACGCAACATCGCCCCAAAAGAAGAGCAGGATCAATTCGGCAAAGGCGCGATCAAAGGCATCGCCGCACCGGAATCAGCCAATAACGCGGCTTGTACCGGTTCCTTTGTGCCTCTGTTGACGCTAGGTATTCCCGGTTCGGGCACCACAGCGATTTTGTTGGGCGCATTGATCGCGTTAAACGTCAGCCCTGGCCCACGTTTGATGATCGACGAACCCCAAATCTTCTGGGCGGTCATCATTTCGATGTATCTGGGGAATCTGGTTCTGCTGGTCTTGAACCTGCCGCTGATCCCCTACATCGCCAAAGTGCTTGCGGTGCCACGCAACTATCTGATCCCCTTCATTCTGTTCTTTACCTTGATGGGGGCCTATATCGGGCAGAACAATGCAACAGAACTGTTGATCCTTGTGGGCTTTGGTGTGGTTGCAACTGCCTTCAGGTTTGCCGATTACCCATTGGCTCCCCTGTTGATTGGCTTCATCCTAGGCCCATTGCTGGAAAACAACTTTTCGCGCGCAATGCAGCTTTATGATGGCATGGCCTTCATGTGGGAGCGTCCAATGACGCTTGGTCTGCTGACCTTGGCGGTAATTCTTGTAGTTCTGCCAAGCTATCGCCAACGTCGCGCCCGCCTGCGTGCACGTGGTGTTGCAGACGGTGATTAAAAACTTGGCGTGGCGTTCCTCGCCGCGCCCACTTAACTAAGGTTTTGTATGAAACGGTATTTCGCCGAAACTAAGACCGCCGCCGCTGCAGCTCTGGGTGCAGCGGCTTTTCTTTGGCTTGGTCTTCCGCTGCCCTTTCTTATGGGCCCGATGGCCATCTGCCTTTTGCTGGCGCTGCTTGGGCAAAACCTCAAGGGCATGGGAGTGATCGGCCTGGCCTTTCGCACGATTCTTGGCGTTGCCATCGGTGCCACCATCACCCCCCAAGTGCTCAGCGCCCTGCCCGCAATGGCCTATTCATTGGTTCTGCTGCCGCTCTTCCTGATTTGTGTGGGCGTCACCTCCTACCCACTTTTGCGCAAAGGTTTTGGGTTTGACAAAGTCACCAGCTATTACGCCTCGATGCCTGGTGGGCTGCAGGATCTTTTGGTCTTTGGCGAAGAAGCGGGAGCCAATATACGCGCCCTCTCTCTGGTACATGCTACGCGCGTGTTGCTGATCGTCAGTCTGGCACCACTTCTCTTGAGTTATTTCTGGCAAGTCGACCTGATTGCACCGCCTGGAAAACCCGCAGCAGACATACCGCCTTTGCAGATTGCCCTCTTGATCGGCGCAGGCCTGGTCGGTTGGCGCGTTGCCCTACGTATAAAGATGTTTGGTGCCTCGGTGCTTGGTCCTATGATCCTGACCGCAATTCTGTCGGTCAGCGGAATCATCACCCAACGCCCCCCTGCCGAAATGATCTGGGCGAGCCAGTTCTTTATCGGCATCGCTGTAGGCAGCCGCTATGTCGGCCTTACCTTTATGGAAATGAAAACCTTCGTTTTGGCTGGTTTTCTGAATGGCCTGTTGCTCGCGACCATCAGCGCGGCCTTTATTCTCTTGATCAGCACCCTGAACTTCACGCCCTCAATGCTTGACACCTATCTGGCCTTCTTACCCGGCGGCCAAAGTGAAATGGTGGTCTTGGCCATCATCGCCGGAGCAGACCTGACCTATGTCGTCCTGCATCATATTTTGCGCATGGTTTTGATCGTGACATTCGCACCAGTCTTACTTAGCAAGCTGAACAAGAAATAGGCCATCCACGCTGAAAATTGAAACAATGGGTCAAGTTTTAAAGCGCTAACACCTTGGCTTTGGTGCCAAAACCTGACCATTTCGGGTATTTTTCGTATAAGTTCCCCATTTTTTCTTGCATCTGCTGGCCTATATTGTGACAGCAGTGTAAATGCGTCTCACCGTTGAACACAGGGAACAGTCTGTTGCTCGATCTTACCAATGTTCGCTCTACCCTTTCTGATCACTATGACCTTGCGCCGAACCCCGATCTCGCGGCTTCGATGTCAGAGATCTATGCAAAAATGGATCGGGTGATTTCTCCGGCCGACTGGGCCATTTACGCGCCTTACGTCAAAGCCATCACCGAAATGAAAGCCAAACGTAATGCGGTGATTTTGGGTCATAACTATATGACGCCCGAAATCTTCCACGGCGTGTCTGACTTTGTCGGCGACAGCCTGCAACTGGCGATCAAAGCCACACAGGTCGAAGCAGACGTGATTGTGCAGGCCGGCGTCCACTTCATGGCCGAAACCAGCAAAATCCTATCACCGGAAAAAACCGTACTGATGCCAGACATGGCCGCCGGTTGTTCTTTGGCCGAAAGCATCACAGCCGAAGGCGTTGAAGAGATGCGCGCCAAATACCCGGGTGCCCCCGTCGTCAGCTATGTGAACACCACAGCCGAGGTCAAAGCCGCCTCCGATATCTGTTGCACCAGCTCTAACGCTGTGCAAATTGTGGATGCCATGGAAAGCGACACGGTCATTATGACGCCAGACCAATTCCTGGCCCAAAACGTTGCCAACCAATCCAAAAAGAAAGTTGTCTTCTGGGAAGGCTCCTGCATTGTGCACGAGCTTTATACCGCCGACGACCTGCGCGCTTATCGCGAGTATGACCCAGAAGTCAAAATCATTGCCCACCCGGAATGTACACCGGCAGTTGTGGCTGAATCTGATTTCACTGGATCGACTTCAGGCATCATCAAATGGGTACACGACAACAAGCCTGCCAAAGCGATGCTGGTCACCGAATGCTCTATGGCCTCAAACATTGCGGATGAGTTGCCAGAAGTTGACTTCGCAAAGCCTTGCAATATGTGCCCTTTCATGAAGAAAATCTCGCTCGAGAAAATTCTTTATGTGCTGCACACCATGGAAAATCAGGTCGAAGTCGAAGCAAAAATGGCCGCCAAAGCCCGACTCTCTGTGCAGGCCATGATTGACCTGTCACAAAAACTGGGCCTGTAACGCCAAATGCAAGAGATCCAAACCGATCGCATCGTCATTGTTGGCGCTGGTATGGGCGCGCTCTATGCCGCGCTCAAACTGGCACCGCGGCCTGTGGTTATGATCTCTCCGGAACCACTGGGCGAAGGCGCGAGTTCTGCCTGGGCCCAGGGTGGCGTTGCCGCTGCGATGGACGCCAAAGACAGCCCGCAAAATCACGCCACTGATACGCTCAAAGCAGGCGCAGGCACTGTAGATGCGCAGGTGGCGGCAATGGTGACACAAGAAGCCCGCGAACACATCCTTGACCTGACCACCATGGGCACACCTTTTGATCGCACCGAAACCGGTGGCTATGTGCTGTCACGCGAAGCGGCCCACAGTTTTGCGCGCGTCGTCCGCGTCAAAGGCGACCAAGCCGGTGCGCAAATCATGGCCGCCCTGATCGAACAGGTCGCCCATACCCCAAGTATTCAGGTGCTCGAAGGTACCATGGCCGTCAACTTAGACACCAAAGATGGCAAGGTCACCGGCATTACCATTCAGGAAAGCGACGACACCCGTTCCGCGCCAATCATGTTGCGCGGTTCAGCTTACCTTTTGGCAGGGGGCGGTTCTGGTGGGCTTTATGCCGTTACCACAAATCCGCCACGTATTCGGGGCCAAGTCATCGGCATGGCCGCCCGCGCGGGTGCCATCATTGCTGACGCAGAATTTGTGCAATTCCACCCCACCGCCATGGACGTGGGCGAAGACCCCGCCCCCTTGGCCACCGAAGCCCTGCGCGGCGAAGGTGCCATTCTGATTAACAAACATGGCGAACGGTTTATGGCTGATCTGCATCCAGATGCAGAGCTTGCCCCGCGTGACATCGTCGCCCGCGCGATCTATGCCCAATCCCAAGCTGGGCTGCGCCCTATGCTTGATACCCGCGCAGCCCTTGGCGAAAGCATCAAAACCCAGTTTATCTCAGTTGCTGAATACTGCGCCCGCAACGGCATCGATCCGGCAATTGACCCCATCCCAGTTGCTGCCGCAGCACATTACCATATGGGTGGCATCAAGACAGACACTCAAGGCCGCTCCAGCCTAGGAAATCTTTGGGTCTGCGGTGAAGCCAGCAGCACCGGCCTGCATGGGGCCAACCGCCTGGCCTCCAACGGCTTGCTCGAAGCCCTGGTCTATGCCCGTATCTGTGCTGATGACATTTCCGAGATGAACTCTGAAGTGCAATCCGCTGAAATAGAACTGAACTTTGCAGACCATGGCACGCCACCGGTTCCAGATGTCGTCGCAGAATTACGCCAAAACATGACCGACAATGTCGGCGTTGTCCGCACCGAGGCAGGCTTGAAATCTGCGCTGCGCATCATCGCCAATCTCGAAACCCGCGACCCGTCGCCCAGCTTTCTGAACATGTGTGCCACGGCCACGCTGATCACGGCCTGCGCGCTTATGCGCCAAGAAAGCCGCGGCGCACATGAACGCGCCGATTACCCCGACGCCCTGCCCGGTGACGGGAAACGCTCTATGATGACATATGCAGAGGCCATCACCCTGCGCGACGACATTCTCAAGGAAACGACATGAGTTTTGCCACCGTCCCCGACCTGATCCTTGAACCGATGGTGCGCAGCGCGCTTCTCGAAGATTTGGGCAGCTATGGCGACGTGACAACCCGCGCGGTCATTCCAGCCGACGTGACTTATGACGCCAAGCTGAACGCCCGCCAAGACGCCATCGTCTCTGGCATGCAAGTCGCGGCACTTACCTTTCGCCTTGTCGATCCCTCTTTGGAAATCACTCTGCACATCGCAGATGGCCAAACCTGTAAAAAAGGCGATGTCTTGATGAGCATCAAGGGCAAAGCCGCATCCATTCTGTCTGGCGAACGTGTGGCCCTGAACTACGCAGGCCGCCTGACTGGGATTGCCACCAAAACCGCTGGATTTGTCGCCCAGGCCAAGGGCACCAAGGCCCGCGTGACTTGCACCCGCAAAACCACACCCAACATGCGGCTTGTGGAAAAACTCGCAGTACTGCATGGCGGCGGTCACAACCATCGTTATTCGCTGTCTGACGCCATCATGATCAAAGACAACCACATTGCCGCTGCAGGCGGAGTGCGTCAGGTTCTGGAAGCCACCAAACAACACGCCAGCCACATGATGGCTGTGGAAATCGAAGTCGACCGTCTGGATCAACTGCAAGAAGTGCTAGAGGTCGGCGGGGCCTCTGTGGTGCTGCTGGACAACATGAACAACGACGACCTGCGCCAAGCGGTGAAAATCGTCAACGGACGCATGAAAACCGAGGCCAGCGGCAACGTCAAACTCGACCGCATCGCCTCAATTGCTGCAACTGGCGTCGATTACATTTCGTCCGGCGCACTGACCCACAGCGCCAAAACCATAGATCTGGGCTTGGATTTTTAGAACATTGGCCTAGGCCGGGCCTCAGCCCGGCACACAGCTTAGCCCTACCAATCAAGCGGCTTTATCATCCTTCAGCGCGTTATTGGGCTGTGAAACACATTCCAAGAACACCCGCAGCTTGCAATTGGCACAAATATCCGGATCCAGCGAAGGCACCAAAGTCTCCAGCATTTCGCGTTTGCGCCGGAAAATATGGTCTTTTCCAATCAGCTTGGTCACGTGGAATTGGTCCATCTGCCTGCGCAGCGGTGGATAGCGCCCAACCACAAACAACTTGCCACCCAGCTCATCGCGATTGCGGCTCTCTTCCACCAACCATTCAGCGCCAGCCAGATCGATGCCAACCGAGCCATCCACCAGCAAAGCCAAGTGCTTTTGTTCTGGGCGCTCCCGTTCAAGCCGACGAAATTCTTTCTCCAGGTATTCTACCGCGCCAAAATACATCGGTCCCTGCACGCGAATGAACATCGCCTGTGGACATTCCGGCAGTTTCCAATGGATCGGGCTCATAAACGGTCGCCCCTCAAGCTTGCCGTTTGGCACATTCACCGGCAGGCCCGGTTTCATGGTCTGGCGTAAAAACAGCGCCAAAGACACGATGACTCCCGTGTAGATCGCAAATTCCAGATCCACCAACAACACCACAACAAATGTGATCAAAAAGATCGATGTTTCCGACGGGCTAGTGGACAGGATATGTTTAATTTCTTTCATATCGATCAGCTTCCAGGCCACCAACATGATCAAACCCGCCATGGCTGGGATGGGAATATACACTATCAGCGGGCTGATCAGCAGCAAGATCACCAGCAGAAATCCTGCTGCCAAAATCGCCGCCAAAGGCGTCTTGGCCCCTGCTTCTAGGTTCAAAGAACTGCGCGTAAAAGACCCCGACCCCATATAGGCAGAAAAGAACGATCCGCCGATATTTGAAAGCCCCTGACCAATAATTTCCTGATTGGAATCAAGCGACTGATGGGATTGCAACGACATTGCCCGTGCAATGGATACGGCCTCAAGCAAGCCAATCAAAGCAAGGGCAAATGCCCCCTGCGACAGACTGCGCACAATATCAAACGACATGTCAGGCACCGCAATCGGCGGGATGCCCGATTCAATCGCCTGCACAAAAATCACCCCGTGATTGGCCGCATCCAATGCGTAAGCCAACAGGCTGCCAGCCACCAAGGCAATCAAGTAATTTGGCCAAACCGGACGCAGTTTTTTCACCACAACAGCCACAACCAACGTCGTGATTGACACCGCCAGAACATAGGGGTTTAGATGCGGCAAAGCGTGCCAAAGTTCTTTGCCAAGTTCAAATAATTCATCTGGCCTGGGCAGTGATTTTCCTATGAAACCAGGCAGTTGGCTCAGGAAAATCAAAATGGCCGCCCCCGCCGTAAAGCCGACCATAACCGAATGGGACACTAGGCTGACAAGCTGCCCAAGGTTCACCAGTCCCAAGCAAAGCTGAAAGAAACCAGCCAACAAAGTGATGCTAAACACAGCGGCTATGAACTCAGGAGAACCCGGCACAAATTGCTCTGACAATGTTGCAAAGATCACCACTGAAATCGCAGTGGTTGGGCCGGACACCAAATGCCAAGAGCTGCCAAACAACGCTGCAATCACCGGGGTGATCATCGCGGTGTACAGACCATATTGTGGCGGTAACCCGGCTATGGCCGCAAAGGCAATGCCTTGGGGCAACACAATGGCTGCATTGGTGATGCCGGCAAACACATCCGCGCGAAATGTTTCGCGATTGACCATCGGCGTCCAGTTTAAAAAAGGCATCATGCGTCGCATACGCGCCCGCGCGCCAATTTTTTCCTTAGATGCAGAAGGTGCAATATGCGGAGCCTCATCCGCTGGTCGCCCAAAACGCCAAGTCATAGTGAAGAGCTTTCTAGTGGCAGGTGTCTGAAGTGTGGGATGGCCAATAGACTCAGGCCAATAATTCGACTTTTGATACCAGAATTCTCATTAATTGCAATTTGCAAAAGCCGCGTCTGCGCGAATTCGCCAAACACAGGCCAAATTCATCCAGAAACACAGTCAATATCTACAAAAGAAAACGCCCACCCCACGATTTGCGTAGGCTGGGCTAAAAATCAACTTTCACCGCTATCTGCCACCGATCGAACTAAAACGCTTCTGGTTTGGCCTCGCGCGCCATGTGATCCAGCACGCCATTCACAAACTTGCTTTCTTTGCCATCCGGAAAAAACGCCTGCGCGACCTGCACAAACTCGACAATCACCACCTTTGGCGGTGTATCCATTTGGGTCAGTTCAGCCCCGGCCACGCGGAACAAAGCACGCAATGTTGTGTCGATCCGCTTTAAGGGCCATTTTGCCACCAGCGCCCGGTCTGTCATCTGGTCCACCAGCGCTTGATTGTTCACAACTTCTTGCAACAGGTTGGAAAACAGCGCCACGTCGCCTTCAAGCATCTCATAGTCTTCGAAAACCTCACCAAAACGGTGGTCCAAAAACTCGACCCGCACCTGATCGAAGGTCTGCCCAGATTGCTCCATCTGATACAGCGCCTGCACGGCAAACAGCCGAGATGCGGATTTCATCTTGCGTTTCTGGTTGCCGGAAAGGCCGGATTTCGTCTCAGAGGTCATGCGGTCGGTGTGCCCTTGCTATCACCCGCGATCTTGATCTCATCAGAAGTCGGCAGAAATCCGACTCCCTTACGCGGGCCGCCCCATTTGCGCGAAAGCGCCAGCAGATGCAAGGCCGCAGCGGCGGCTCCACCACCTTTATTTTGCGCAGCCGGGTCCGCACGCACCTCTGCCTGGGGCCGGTTTTCCACTGTCAGGATGCCATTGCCAATGCAAAGCCCTTGCAAACCAAGCAGTTGGATGGCGCGGCTGCTGTCATTGCACACCGTATCGTAATGGGTTGTCTCGCCGCGAATAACACAGCCCAAAGCCACATAAGCGTCAAAGTTGCTCATATTTTCGGCCATTCCAATCGCAGTTGGAATTTCCAAGGCCCCTGGCACCTCGACCACCTCATATGTGCCGCCACAGGCTTCGACCTCGGCCACAGCACCAGCAATCATATTGTCAGCGATATCTTTGTAATAAGGCGAAACCACAATCAAAACCTTAACGGCCTTGTCAAATTCCGCCCGTGGCATGATGTAATGTTGTTCTGCAGCGGCCATGGGCTCTACTCCACTTCAATGGGACGTGTATCAACGATTTCCAGATCATAGGCTTCAAGACCCAGATAGACCGCCTGCGGTGAATTGGTCAGCAAGATCAACCGGGTCAGTCCAAGATTATTCAGGATCTGCGCCCCAATGCCAATCTGCTTGACCGTGCGCGGGCCATCATCATCTTCTTCAAAAAGTCGGTTCTTAGGCGAGCGGAACAGGCAGACCACACCGCGTCCAACCCGATCTACAGTTTCCATGGCAGAGCGCATTTCATCCGCGCGTTTTGCACCCAGACCCAGCATGTCTTTTTCCACCTTCAAAGCATGGGTGCGCACCAATACCGGTTCATCAGTTGTGATGTCGCCTTTGATCAAAGCAACATGTTCGACCCCATGGGTTTGGTCGGTGAAAATCCGCATATCCCAGCTGCCACCAAACTCTGACTCCACCTTGCGCTGATCGGTCTGCACAACCAGATTGTCGTTTTTTGAGCGATAGGTGATCAGGTCGCTGATCGTGCCGATCTTCAATCCATGGGTTTTTGCGAATTCGACAAGGTCAGGCAAACGCGCCATGCTGCCGTCTTCTTTCATGATCTCGCAGATCACCGACGACGGGTAATGCCCTGCCAATCGGCTGACGTCACAGCCTGCCTCGGTGTGACCCGCGCGCACCAAAACGCCACCGCGCCGTGCGCGCAGCGGAAACACGTGGCCCGGCGTGGCAATATCAGCAGCGGTGTTTTGCGGATTGATCGCAGTGGCCACCGTCAGCGCCCGGTCTGACGCAGAAATACCGGTGGTCACCCCTTCGCGGGCTTCGATGGACACTGTAAAAGCCGTTTCATGCCGCGATGAATTGTGCATCGCCATCATAGGCAGGCCCAATTCATCAATGCGTTCCGCTGGCAGCGTCAAACAGATCAATCCACGCCCATGGGTTGCCATGAAATTCACCGCATCCGGCGTGGCAAACCCGGCGGGAATAACCAAGTCCCCTTCGTTTTCGCGATCTTCGTGATCCACAAGTATATACATCCGCCCCTGACGAGCATCTTCGATGATATCTTCAATCGGACTGATCGCGGCTTTCAGCGCAGCCTCGACGGGTCCGGGGGTCGCAAAACTCATGTGCGGGCCTTTCTAAGAAATTGCCCCCTGCAAATACCTCAAGCCCGGGTAAATGACCAGTAGAGCAATTTCATAAGAATGGCGTAAGAAACACGTGAAGATCAGGCGAAATTCCTAAAGAAACCCAGGGATTTCAACTGTCTCACGCCACCTCAGCTCATTTCAGCAAGCCGCGCCACATAGCGCGCAAGCGTGTCAATTTCCAAATTAATCTCGTCGCCCACCGAAACATCGCCCCAAGTGGTCATTTCCTTGGTATGTGGAATAAAGTTGATGCCAAATTCACAATCATCAACGTCGTTAACCGTCAGCGATGTGCCATTCAATGCCACAGATCCCTTGGGAGCAATGAACCGCGCCAACGCCTTGGGCGCGCGCAGGGTGACGCGCGTGCTGTCACCTTCGTCCATCATCGCAACCACCTTGGCCACACCATCCACATGGCCCGAAACGATATGCCCACCCAATTCGTCACCCACCTTCAAGGCACGCTCCAAATTCACGCGTTTGCCAGCCACCCAGTTGCTCAGGTTGGTCTTGGAAACGGTCTCAGCCGAAATCTCGACGTCATACCAATCATCACCCAGAGCAATCACAGTCAAACACACGCCGTCGCTGGCAATTGATGCGCCCATATCAATGGTTGACGTGTCATAGGCGCAGGCAATCCGAGCCCGCAAATCGCCGCGTTGCTCCAGCGAACGCACTTCGCCAATATCGGTGATGATGCCAGTAAACATATTCCGCTCCGTTCAAAATAGTGCCCAAGAGGTAACGCCCCACCGACTTTAAAACAAGACGCCTTACTTTTGCCCATCAAGTTAATTAACGATTGGAAAAAGACGACGTGATAAGTTGTCAAAAACAGGCAGAAAAAATGAAGCAGGTCAGCGACACAGATCGCGTATTTCTATTCCTACAGGGTCCGCATGGGCCTTTTTTCCAGGGTCTTGCGGCGATGCTGCAAAATTCTGGTGCTAAAATCTGGCGCGTTGGCTTCAACGCGGGCGATGCGTTTTTCTGGAAAAACAAGGCCAGCTTGATCCCCTATAAAGGTGCACGCGCAGACTGGGCTGAATTCTTTACCACGCTGTTGACCGAAAAATCCGTCACCGACATTGTCCTTTATGGCGACACCCGCGAAATTCACGCACAAGCTGTACAAATTGCGCGTGCCAAGGGGCTCAAAATCCATATCTTCGAGGAAGGCTACCTGCGACCCTTTTGGGTCACCTATGAACGTGATGGTTCAAACGGTCATTCGCGTCTGATGGATATGAAGATCCCTGAAATGCAAAAGGCCCTTAAAGGGTCTGATCTTGATCCACCCATGCCCCCATCCCATTGGGGTGACATGCGCCAACATGTGTTTTACGGCGCGCTGTATCATTGGTTTGTGATGTTCAGGAATGGCAAATTCGCCAATTTTCGCGCCCACCGCGCCCTGACAGTCACACAGGAATTCCGGCTCTATTTGCGCCGCTTCTTGCGCATGCCTTTTCACGCCATCGAACGCCGCTTGGCAACACGCCGCGTGCGCAACGGTGGTTTTCCCTATCATTTGGCCCTGTTACAGCTTGAACATGATTCAAGCTTTCAGATGCATTCGCCCTTTTCCACCATGACTGAATTTCTGGAATTGGTGATCGAAAACTTTGCCAAAGCCGCTCCAAAGCACCACCATCTGGTGTTCAAGGCCCACCCACTCGAAGATGGGCGCGTGCCGGTACGTCGCCAAATCCGCGCGCTCGCCAAACAATACGGCATCCTCAAGCGGGTGCATTTTGTGCGCGGCGGCAAACTCGCGCAATTGCTCAACGAGGCCCGCACCGCCGTCACCGTCAACAGCACCGCAGGCCAGCAAGTCCTTTGGCGCGGCATTCCACTTAAGATTTTTGGCAAAGCCGTTTACGACCAGCCTGAATTTATCTGCAACCAATCGCTCAGCAGCTTTTTCAAAGGGGCCATTCGCCCTGACATGATGGCCTATCGCGAGTATCGCCGCTTCTTGCTTGAAACCAGCCAGGTCACCGGTGGGTTTTATTCTCGCAGCGGCCGGCGTCAACTGCTGCGCCATGTGGTGGATATGATGCTCTCACCCGAAGATCCCTATGATGCGCTCGCCTCTGGCACAGCGGCTCCAAGGCAACAGTTGCGGTCGGTAAAATAATCAACACAAGGTCTAGCGCTGGATTTTCTCGGTGCATTCCGGTATCTTACAAAAAAAATACTGAGGCAGAACAATAACAGGTCGAGGAGACCGAGCAGTGAAACCCCAAACTTCCCGTTGGGCGAAGGGTATCGCCCTGATCGCGGCTTTGGCCGTTGTGTCATCTTGTGGCCTGCCCCGTCCAGGCCCAAACAAACGCGAAATCTATGCAGGTTCCGTGCAGAAAAAAGGCGACGCCTTTATTGTCAGCGTCAACGACAGGGTGACGCGCGCAACCGCTGTTGCGCCAGCGCTTGGCTTTAGCAGCGCCTTCAAAAACGCTGGCAAGCTTGGCTCAGACACCATTCGCCCCGGCGATATTCTGGCCCTAACAATCTGGGAAAACGTCGACAAGCCACTGTTAGGCCCCGAAGGTCAGGTGGCTGCTGTGCTCGAAGAAGTACAGGTTGATGGCGCTGGATTTATATTTGTACCCTATGCGGGTCGCATTCGCGCCGCAGGCAACACACCCGAAGCCATTCGGCGCGTGATCAGGTCCAAACTCGAAGAACAAACGCCAGATCCGCAAATCGAAGTGCGCCGCGCCGCAGGTGACGGGGCCACGGTTTCCGTTGCGGGCGCTGTCACAGGCCAAGGCGTCTATCCCATCGAACGCCCAACCCGCACTTTGGCCAATATGCTGGCGCGTGCCGGGGGCGTGACCATTTCACCAGAAATCGCGCAGGTCACCGTTCTGCGCCACGGTCAAAAAGGCAAAATCTGGTTCCAAGACCTCTATGATAATCCGCAACTTGATATCGCCCTGCGTGGCGATGACCGGATTTTGGTCGAGGCTGACACCCGCGCCTTTACCGCGTTAGGGGCCACGGGCACCCAAAGCCGCGTAACGTTTGAGTCTCAAAACTTGTCCGCGATCGAGGCGATTGCTCAGGTTGGAGGGTTGAATTCGGCGGCCGCAGATCCAACTGGCGTCTTTGTCTTCCGCAACGAACCCGGTGTAATCGCCAACCAGGTGATGGGTCGCGATGATCTGATCGGCGCACAGCGTCTGGTCTATGTTCTGGACCTGACCGCCCCCAACGGCATGTTCCAAGCCCGCGACTTTGTGATCCGCGATGGCGACACGCTTTACGTCACCGAAGCGCCATTCACCACATGGGACAAAACCATCGCGTCTATCTCAGGCTCGGCCACATCTGTCAGCTCACTGACCTCGCTGGGCGGAGGCTGATGACAGCGGTCAAAACCGCAAATAACATCACCGCCGGGAAGTCCTCTTCCCGGCGGCTTTTTGTTTATAACGGCGGGTTTCTGACCCAGAAACGCATCCGCCGTATTTTAAAACTCAGCGGCTATGACATCAGCCTAGGCCTGCCCGGCCCAAAAGACTTTGTCGGGGTTTGGGGCCAAAGCCCCACCGCGCATAGAGGCGAAAAAATCGCTCAAAAACAAAGTAATACCATTCTTCGTGTCGAAGATGCCTTTCTGCGCTCCCTCTTTCCTGGCCGGTCCGGCGACGCCCCAATCGGGCTGTTCCTTGACCACCAAACCGTGCATTTTGATCCCAGCAAACCTTCGGATCTCGAAGAACTTCTGGCCACTCACCCGCTGGATGACACAGCGCTGCTGAACCGCGCGCGCGGCTGTATCGCCCGCCTAAAAGAGGCGCATCTCAGCAAATATTGCGCCGTCCCGCTGGATGTCACGCCCCCCAAACCCGGCTATGTGCTGGTCATCGACCAAACCCGCGGCGATGCCTCGGTGACCGCCAGCGGTGCAGGTGACGCGCATTTTCAGGAAATGCTGGTGCTGGCACAGGTCGAAAACCCCGGCGTGCCGATAATTATCAAGACCCACCCTGAAACCCATAATGGCCATCGGGATGGCTATTTTTCCACCAAAGACACCAACGAACGCATCCAACTCTGGGACAGCCCCATCAGCCCGTGGTTGCTGTTTGAAGGCGCGGTCGCGGTTTATACGCTGTCGTCGCAAATGGGGTTCGAAGCCATATTCGCGGGCCATAAACCACGGGTCTTTGGCCAGCCGTTTTATGCCGGCTGGGGGCTCACCCAAGACGAACGCCCTGTGCCACGTCGCCAACGCAGTCTGACCAAGGCCCAGCTTTTTGCCGCCGCAATGATCCTCTACCCCCGCTGGTATGATCCTTGCCTTGACCGCCTTTGCCCCCTCGAAGACGCCATTTCGTATCTTGAGGCACAGACCCGCGCTTGGCGCGAAGACCACCAAGGCTGGAACGCTCACGGCATAAGGCTTTGGAAGCGTCGCCACTTCCAGCGCTTCTTTGGCGCACATAAATCACTGACCTTTGACAGGCCACAGGGTGCCGCGCCCAATCTGACCTGGGGCAACAAGCCCTGCGCAGGCACCACAACCCGCGTCGAAGACGGCTTTTTACGCTCGCGGGGTCTTGGCGCAGAACTTGTGCCTCCACTTTCGCTGATTTGCGATGATCTGGGCATCTACTATGACCCGGCCAAACCCAGCCGCCTTGAAACGCTGATCACCCAGCGCGCCACGCTGCGCCCCGACCAGAACCTACGCGCCGAAAACCTAATGCGCAGCCTGATCAAACAGGGGCTCAGCAAATATAATCTGGCCGACCAGCAGGTCCAATTGCCCAGTGGCTACAAGATCCTCGTGCCCGGCCAGGTCGAAGATGATCAATCCATTCTGTGCGGCACCGACAAAATCGCCACAAATCGCGCACTTCTCAAGGCCGCACGCGCCGCGCACCCAGAGGCCGTGGTGATCTATAAACCGCATCCGGATGTGGTGGCAGGGCTGCGCAATGGCGCGATTGACGACGCCCACAGCCTAGCTGATTTGGTGCTAACGACTGGCAATATTGCCAGCCTGCTCGATCAAGTCGACGCGGTTTGGACCATGACTTCGCTCACCGGCTTTGAGGCCCTGATCCGCGGCAAAAAAGTGACCACCTTAGGCGCGCCATTCTATGCCGGATGGGGCCTAACGCAGGATCTTGGCAAGGTTCCGCTGCGGCGGCAGGCCCGCCCGACCCTGCTTGGGCTGGTACATGCCGCATTGATCGACGCCCCAAGATATTTCGACCCAATCAGCAAACAACCCTGTTCTGTGGAAACCGCCGTTCAACGCCTGTCGTCTGGCAAAATCCCACATCCGGGTCTGGCCAATCGGCTGTTGTCAAAGCTTCAGGGCGCGATGGCCAGTCATCGCAGCCTCTGGCGTTAAAAGGCCTAAGTCTGGCTTCGCCGCCATAGGCTTAACATGTCTTGGCCCACCCGTGATTGGTGCCGCAATGCAAATCGTGGGGCCTGAGCCAAACGATCAAGCCCCATTCCGCCAATCGCCGGGATACCCTCTGCACCAATGGCCGCGCCCGCCGTGAAAACCGCCAGTTCGTCCACCAGATCCGCGCGCAGCAGTGACGCTGCCAAAGCCCCGCCACCCTCACAGAACACACGCGTCAATCCCTGGGCCCCCAAGGCCTGCAACACCGAAACGGGCGACAAATGCACCCCCTGCTTGTCGCAGGGCAACAACGTGGCCCCCAACCCGCGCCAGGTGCGCAACAATTCCGCATCCGCCTCGTGGCCATGCGCCAACCAGACCGGCACATCCTTGGCGGTGCGCGCCAGCGTCGACATCAAAGGCACATCCAATCGACGTGACACAACCACGCGTACCGGCTGATGCGTCACACCAAGGTCACGCACCGTCAGCGACGGATCATCCGCGCGGGCCGTGCCAGCCCCAACCATCACCGCATCATGCCGCGCCCGCATCGCATGTACCATACGCCGCGCCTCAGACCCGGTAATCCACTGGCTCTCGCCGCTTGATGTGGCAATCCGCCCATCCAATGTGGTCGCAAGCTTGAGCGTCACAAAGGGCCGGCCCTGTTCGGTTTTTAGAAAAAATCCCTCAAGATCATAACCCGCTTCGTCGGCCATAACCCCGGTATCAACTTCAATGCCTGCCGCACGCAGCATATCAAAGCCCTGCCCGGCCACACGCCCGTCACTGTCCTCGACAGCCGCCACAACGCGCGCAACACCCGCATCTATTAGCGCTTGGGCACAGGGCGGCGTTTTGCCATGATGCGCGCAGGGTTCCAACGTCACATAGGCTGTTGCCCCCTTGGCCGACACCCCCGCTTGCGCCAATGCTTCGGTCTCTGCATGCGGACGTCCACCTGGTTGTGTCCAACCACGGCCAACAATGCGTGCGCCCTGCACAATCACACAGCCCACCGCTGGATTTGGCCAGCAGCGTCCTTGCCCTCGCCGCCCTAATGTCAGGGCGAGCGCCATATAGCGATTGTCACTTTGGGTCACACCTTCGAACTCACTCGTCAGGTTTTACGTCCGGGCGCAGCTCAGAAACGAACTTGTCAAAATCATCTGCCGCCTGAAAATTCTTATACACGCTGGCAAAGCGCACATAGGCCACAGTGTCGATACGCGCCAAAGATTCCATGACAATTTCGCCAATGGTTTTGGATTGAATATCGGTCTCACCCATGCTTTCAAGACGGCGCACAATGCCCGAAATCATCTGGTCCATGCGCTCGGGTTCCACCGGACGTTTCTGCAACGCGATACGAATAGAGCGTTCCAGCTTATCGCGGTCAAAATCTTCACGTCGGCCCGATGATTTCACCACAACCAAATCACGCAACTGTACGCGCTCATAGGTGGTAAATCGTCCGCCGCACGCTGGGCAAAACCGCCGGCGTCGAATTGAAACGTGGTCTTCCGCAGGCCGAGAATCCTTCACCTGCGTATCAATATTTCCGCAAAACGGGCAGCGCATGAAAATCCCCCAGAAATTAACGTGCCAAGAATTTTGGGGCGACCCCCAACTTATCCACAGCCACTATAGGTCAGCCGCTAGAGTTTGGGTAGAGCAGAAATGCACCCCCTAGATGATGAATTTTAAGCCGAAATATGCGCCGCGATTTGCCGTTGATGCGGGTGATCCCGATGCTCAAACAAATAGATCCCTTGCCAGCTCCCCAAAGCCAACTGTCCATTCATCACTGGAATGGACAGCGAAACCGGCATCATCGCCGCCTTAATATGCGCGGGCATGTCATCAGGGCCTTCATAGGTATGGGTCAAGTAAGACATCGATGCATCCGTTGTCGGCGGCACCAAACGCTGAAAGAAATTGCGCAGATCGGTCTGAACTTCGGGGTCGGCATTTTCCTGGATCAGCAACGAGCAAGACGTATGGCGCACAAACAGCGTCAACAGCCCCTGCTTCACGCCCTCTGTGCGCAGCCATTCAGACACCGACCGGGTAAATTCATACAAGCCCTGCCCATGGGTGGCGACGCGAAAAACCTGTTGCATGTCCTATCCCTTACTTGCCGTTTTTAAAGCACGCTGCGCCACAAACCGCAGAAACACTCACTTGGAAACCATAAAGGCATCACCGCCAAGCGAACTCATTTTCTAACCGCCGCCATCCGGCAAAAACCGGCCTCTTGTGGCCTCTGTTGGTCGCATACAAACATCTGAACGGCCAAACACCCGATATCGATTGCGCGCAATCAGACCATAAAGACGGTCTTTCAAACCTTGTGGCAAAAACCGAAGAACCGTAAAAACCCGCCAGGGCCAGCCCAAATGCCGCAGGATTTCGCAGATCGCGTCAAGTTTCTGGTAAACCCGTCCGTCCTGCAACAGCAGCAAGGTGTCTAAATTCTCGGTGGGCAGCCCCAAAGCGCCAAACTGTGTTTGACCAAACGGGCTTTGAGCGGTCGCAAACTGGATCAGTTCGGCGCGATCACGCTGCAAAACAAACCGAAAAAACCCGGTACATAAAACACAGGTTCCATCAAAAACAACCACGGTATTCTGCTGCGTCATAACGCTTCAATTTCCCGCTGTAACTGGCAGGTATCAGAAGGAAAAAAGCCTCTCGCCCTGCTGATCAATAAACTGCTTTGCCTTCAGCAATGACACCTCTGTCGCTGCCTCTGCCGTCGGAAAGGAATCCGCGCGCACCATCTGATGCACCTTCACTTCGCCACCAATTTCTTTTTCAATCCGCGCGCCCACACGATACACCGCCCCATCCTTTTGCGGCTCTGCAAAGATCAGAAACCCCTCATGGGTGACGGGCTCAGGTTTTTCAGCGGTTTTTGCGCCAAATAGTTTTGAAAATAGAGACATGTTTTGGCTCCGGTAGGTGGCAGGTGGTCCAAAGAAAATCGCCCCTCTTAGAATGAACCAAGAAGGGCGAAATTTTTTACTGATCCAAGAAACTGCGCAACTTGCGGCTGCGGCTTGGGTGTTTCAGTTTCCGCAAGGCTTTCGCTTCGATCTGACGAATACGTTCACGTGTCACGCTAAACTGCTGGCCCACTTCTTCCAACGTGTGGTCGGTGTTCATGCCGATGCCAAACCGCATCCGCAAAACCCGTTCTTCACGCGGCGTCAGTGATGCCAGAACCCGTGTCGTGGTTTCCTTCAGGTTTTCCTGAATGGCGGAATCCAGCGGCAGAACCGCGTTCTTGTCTTCGATGAAATCGCCCAGTTGCGAGTCTTCTTCGTCGCCAATTGGCGTTTCCAAAGAAATCGGTTCTTTCGCGATCTTCATGACCTTGCGCACTTTTTCCAAAGGCATCTGCAGCTTGTCTGCCAATTCCTCGGGTGTTGGTTCGCGGCCAATTTCGTGCAGCATCTGGCGGCCCGTGCGCACCAGCTTGTTGATCGTTTCGATCATATGCACCGGAATACGAATGGTGCGCGCCTGATCGGCAATCGACCGGGTGATCGCCTGACGGATCCACCATGTGGCATAGGTCGAAAATTTATAGCCACGACGGTATTCAAACTTATCAACAGCCTTCATCAGGCCGATGTTACCTTCTTGAATAAGATCAAGGAATTGCAGGCCACGGTTCGTGTATTTCTTGGCAATCGAAATTACCAATCGCAGGTTGGCTTCAACCATTTCTTTCTTGGCCTGACGGGCTTCTTTTTCGCCCTTCTGAACCTGCTGCACGATGCGGCGGAATTCAGGAATATCCAAACCAACATAGGTGCCGACTTGGGCCATCTCGGCGCGCAATTCAGTGACCTTGTCAACAGAGCGTTCCATGAACATTTGCCAGCCACGGCCCGGCTTTTGTGACATGTCCTCAAGCCAGGTTGGGTCCAACTCGCGACCCCGGTAGGCCTCGATGAATTCCCGGCGGTTGATCCGCGCCTGATCCGCCAATTTCACCATCGAGCTGTCAATAGACATGATACGACGGTTGATGCCGTACAGCTGGTCGATCAGCGCTTCAATACGGTTGTTGTGCAGGTGCAATTCATTCACCAGCTCAACGATTTCGGCGCGCAGCTTTTGATAGGTCGCTTCTTCGCGGGCCGAAAATGTATCATCTTCATTCAGCGTGGCCGATATCCGGCTGTCCTGCATTTCAGACAATTGCGTGTAATCTTCGGCAATGCGGTCCAGCATTTCCAGAACCCGAGGCTTCAGGGCCGCTTCCATCGCCGCAAGCGACATGTTGGCCTGTTCGTCCTCGTCGTCATCATCATCTTCGACAATCGGGTTGCCATCCGCATCCAATTCCGGACCTGCGTCTTTCTTTGGGGCAGCGGCCACATTGGCGGTGGCGACAACAGGCTCTTCTTCGGCCTCTTCGTCCATCTGATTGCCAAAGGTGGTCTCAAGATCGATAACGTCGCGCAGCAAAATATCTTCGGACAAAAGTTCGTCGCGCCAGATGGTGATCGCTTGGAATGTCAGCGGGCTTTCACAAAGCCCGGCGATCATTGTATTGCGGCCCGCCTCGATACGTTTCGCAATCGCGATTTCGCCTTCACGGCTCAACAGTTCAACCGAGCCCATTTCGCGCAGATACATGCGCACCGGATCATCTGTGCGGTCGAGCTTTTCAGCTGTACCCGAGCCCAACGTGACTTCGCGGTTCGCCGAGGAGGTATCCACCAGCGCCGTGGTCTTCTGTTCTTCTTCGTCGACTTCTTCGTCTTCGATAATGTTGATGCCCATTTCAGACAACATCGACATCACGTCTTCGATCTGTTCAGAGCTCACCTGATCGGGGGGCAGCACCTTATTGAGCTGATCATAGGTGATATAGCCCTTTTCCCGTGCCTCAGCGATCATCTTCTTGACGGCGGCCTGGCTCATGTCGAGCGACATTTCGGCATCCTGATCGTCAGATTTGCGGTCGTCGTTGTCTTTTGCGGCCATGCGCTGCTCCTGAAAAGAGGGCTGGGTGATTCGTTAAACCGAATCATTATCGCGATTCAGTGATTCGCACACCCGTTTAACCCATTTTCTTTATGATATCTTCACCATACGGCAGATTATTCTACCTTTGCCGCTTGGTAAAACTGATTCCCTGCATAAGCGCATCCAGTGCTGCGCGTTCGTCCTTGTCGATCGGGGCCCCATTTTCGCCCGTCTCAAACTCTCCACCTTCTTCCTGCGTACTCTGACGGGCTTTTTCACGCGCCGCCGCCGCCTGCCCCAACCGCCATGTCACCGCTTCATCTTCCACATCGCCAATCACTTCGATGGCTTCGGCGACTTCGGCACCATGTCCCAGATCACTGGCCAGCTTGTTCAACTCTTCAGAAATCGTCTGGCGCGCCCGGTCCAAATCTCCGGGAAAGCGCACCGGCGGGGCCAAACGCACATGTGGATGCCCCAGCAGAAAATCAAGAGCCTCTGGGCCCATTGCGTCCTCAACCACGCCTTTCAGGTTCTCGACGCCGCGGTGCGCCTGACGCAGCAACAGATCCCGCAAAAATCCATGGTCGTCATCCTGACAGCGCAGGCCTTCTAACCCTTCTTCAAATTCATCCAAAACCGCCGGTGTCGACAAGATTGACGCCAAAATCACCGCCTCGCGCAAATGCCGCTGACGCGCGTCATCCGCCGAAACCAGCAACGAGGCCTTGGTGGTTGCCTGCGCGCCAATCTGTTGCCAAACACCACGCGCTGTCTTGCTGCCACGTTTGCCCCCGGATTTGGCCCCGAATTTTGCGCCACCTCCGCGCTGCGGCCGGAACAACTGCCAGCGCAGTTCTTTGATGGCTTCGCCATAATGCGCCCGAATGGACGGGTCCTTGATAAGTTTGATTTTTTCGCGCAGCGCCTTGTCCAGCGTGGCTTTGCGTTCTGGGCTGTCAAAATTTTTGCCATCGGTTTCGCGTTGCCACAACAGATCCACCATCGGGCGCGCCTGATCCAATACCTTTTGCACCGCGCCCGGGCCTTTGGCCTTGATCAAATCATCCGGATCTTGCCCATCCGGCATAATCGCAAACCGCAAGCTTTGCCCGGCTTCAAGCAGAGGTAAGGCCAAATCGATCAACCGCATCGCCGCGCGAATCCCAGCCTTATCGCCGTCCAGCGCTATGATCGGTTCAGGCGATATCCGCCACAACAGCGCCAATTGGTTTTCGGTGATCGCCGTCCCCAAAGGCGCAACCGCGGCCTCAAATCCAGCGGCCACCAAGGCGATCACATCCATATAGCCTTCGGCCACTATCAGAGTTTGCCCTTTGCCCGTGGCTTCACGTGCAGGCCCATGATTGTACAGGCTGCGCCCCTTATCAAACAGCTCCGTTTCCGGGCCGTTTAAATATTTGGCGCGGGCATTTGGGTCCAGCGCGCGACCGCCCAGCGAAATACACCGCCCCCGCGCGTCGCGAATAGGGAACACAATGCGCCCGCGAAACCGATCATAAGGCGCGCGGCCATCATCTGGCCTTGCGGCCAGTCCCGATTGAATAATTTGCTCGGGATCAATGCCTTTGCCCACAAGGTGCTTAAACAGCGCATTGCCTTCGGGTGCATAGCCAATGCCAAACCGATCCTGAATCTGCGGTGACATTTTGCGGCGCTCTAGATAGGCCCGCGCCTCGGCGGCCGCCCCGGTTTTCAGCGACATGCGGTAAAACTGCACGGCCTGATCCATCACATCCACCAACAAGGTGCGCTTTTCGGCCTTTTCCTGCGCCCGCGGATCGCGGTCCGGCATCTGCAACCCGGCCTCTTCGGCCAAGATCTTTACTGCCTCGATAAAGCTGACATTCTCTGCTTCCTGCACAAAGTTAATCGCGTCACCCTTGGCCTGACAGCCAAAGCAGTAATAAAAACCTTTTTGGTCATCCACATGAAAAGATGCACTTTTTTCGTGATGAAAGGGGCACGGAGCCCACATATCGCCCTTGCCTGCATTAGACTTGCGCGCATCCCACATGACCTTGCGCCCCACCACCTGAACGATGCTGGTGCGGCTGCGAAGTTCATCCATAAATCCCGGAGGCAGGCTCATAGCATAATAATGGGTTGCGACATCAACAATGTCCAGTCAGCGCCAAAAGGATTACTGCTCAAGACAGGTGGTCAAATAGGCAGCACCCGGTTCTAGCTTTAGATCGGCCTTTGGCAATGTATAGACCCAGCCCACCAACAAAGGCACCGCCGGCTGAAATTCTTCCGCGATGCTCGCATCTTTGGCCAGGGTGCGTTTAACACGGCCTTCGCGCTTGCCTGACCGCCGCATTTCGACAGCTTTGGCAACAATATCTGATTGCGCCTGACAAGAGTTTTCCTTGGCCGTGGCCCCCTCGTCCGCCTGCGCAGACATTGCGCTCATCAAAACCGCAGCACACACCAAAAGACGCATAGACACCCTCCAAATCAGACACCCTTTGATGTCAGGCTTCGCAAATGACTGCAACCCTTTCGACAGGCCAAGATCGGCGGCTAGGCCTGTCTGCAAACACCCCGCCGCAAGGCTGAAATCGCCCAGCGCAATATCACATAAAGCGTGCACAGTACCGCAACTGTCGTAAGGCCAGATTTGGCGATTGTCGCGCTGCTGCTTAGGCGGATCACGGCACTCGGCACCTCGGGCCAGCACTGGATCATCACCACAATACCTAGATTCTCAAGGTAATCCGCCAGAGCGGCCAGTCCTGCAACCACACTGGCAAACCTCAGAAACCTGCCCTGCCCCAGACGCACGCCAAACCACATGTTCGCCGTCACCAGGCTCAGCCCCATTAGTGCAGGATACACCAAATCCAGCGGTATTTGACGGGTCAAATAATACGCACGCCCCGGCGCACCAAGCGCTTCAAACAGCGCCCTGACCGCGTCCCCTCTATAACCCATGGGCCGCATATCAAGCGGCACCAGCCCCGAAAGGCTTTGCAACTGCGCCAACGTCACCTGCACCATCACGCCATAAATGGCCACTGCCCCAAGACAACTCAGCACCAAAACCAAACCAAGATTCCGTCGCAATAATCTGATACTCATCGTAAAATCTCCTATAGATAGACGACGTCTAAGCCCCGCTCGGACGCGCCGCATTATCGTTTGTTAAGGAAAAATACGAATGGACCTTCAAAGCTATCTAAGGCAGTCCGAGACCGCGCTGACCAGGCCCGAGGCAACGGGCTTTGCGGCGCAATGGTCCTCAAAATTCGTCAAGAAAGCCACATCCTTTGCGCATCAAGACCAACCGGACAGCAATGAGTATATTCTTTTGCAAGGCCGCGTCGTCAGCGTGATTGTAGGTGCCGAAGGTCAGGCAGTTTGTGTTGGCATGTATTGCGGTCCCTGCACCATTACACCAAACCTTGCGCGCAGCAGACAGTCCAACTCGCGCGTCTCGCTGTTGGCCACGATCGACAGCCTAATCTGTCACCTCAGCGCCGCGCGTCTGGTCGATCTCATGCTGACATCATCCAGCATTCGCGACTGGGCCAATGCTGTATTGCAAAAAGAGCTGGCTTTTAAAGCTGACCGGGAATGGTGCCTCGCCGCCCTAAAGGGGGCCGATCGGCTGGCATGGTTTCGCGCCAATTTCCCCGAGCACGAAAACAACTTTTCCCACAGCCACATCGCGTCCTTTCTTGGCATGACACCCGTCACCCTAAGCCGGTTGCGAAATATGCCCTCCACGGCGGTTACCCCGCCGATCTCAAATCCCTAGGGTGATACTGGGCACAAAAAAACCCGCCAATGGCGGGCTTTGATAACATCTTATGTAGTCTAGATCACAGACCTTTGGCGCGATAACTCGCAGCAACTTTTTCGATCGAAACCAGATAGGCTGCAGTGCGCAGGTCTACCACGTCATCGCGTTCGTGCCACACTTTGCGCATCGACTGATAGGCAATCCGCATCGTGTCATCCAGACCCGAACGCACCAGTTCCAACTCGTCCGCACCCCGCAGATATTTCTGCTTAAAGTCCGGATCCGGCGACCAGGCTTTACCCATCGCATCAGACAGGCTTTCCAACTGATCCACCACCAACTCGTGGCGCGCTTCTTCCTGACGGCGCTGCATACGGCCAAATCGAATGTGGCTCAGGTTCTTCACCCATTCAAAATACGACACGGTCACACCGCCCGCATTGGCATACATGTCCGGAATAATCACTGTGCCCTTGTCGCGCAGGATTTCATCCGCTCCGGCTGTCACCGGCCCATTTGCAGCCTCGATGATCAATGGCGCGGTGATACGCGCGGCGTTGGACAGGTTGATCACCCCTTCCAGAGCCGCAGGGATCAGAATATCGCAGTCTTCTTCCAGCACCTCTGCGCCATTCTCAACATAGGACGCATCCGGATAACCTTTAACGCCGCCATGTTTCATGATCCAGGCGTGCAGACCTTCGACATCCAGCCCATTTTTGCTGACCACAGCCCCGTCGCGCTCAATCACGCCAATGATCTTGGATCCGTCCTCTTCCGACAGAAACTTCGCAGCGTGATAGCCCACATTACCAAGGCCTTGAACAACAACGGTCTTGCCCTTCAGCTTGCCCGTCATACCCGCCTTTGCAACATCTTCCTCATAGCGGAAGAACTCGCGCAGCGCGTATTGCACCCCACGACCGGTTGCTTCGACACGGCCAGAAATCCCGCCAGCATTCAACGGTTTGCCGGTCACACAGGCCCGCGCGTTGATATCGGTGGTGTTCATGCGCGCATATTGGTCCGCAATCCAGGCCATTTCCCGTTCGCCGGTGCCCATGTCAGGCGCAGGCACGTTTTGGGACGGATGAATCAAATCGCGTTTTGCCAATTCATAGGCAAAGCGGCGCGTGATTTGCTCAAGCTCATGCTCGTCATATTCACGCGGATCGATGCACAGCCCCCCTTTTGACCCCCCAAAAGGGGCTTCCACCAATGCGCATTTGTACGTCATCAGTGCGGCAAGTGCCTCGACTTCATCTTGGTTAACGCTGCCTGCAAACCGAATACCGCCCTTTACGGGTTCCATATGTTCAGAATGCACAGAGCGATAGCCGGTAAAGGTGCGCATTTCCCCGCGCAAACGCACCCCAAAACGCACCGTATAGGTAGCGTTACAAACCCGGATTTTCTCTTCCAGTCCCGGTGGCAGATCCATCAGGGCCACCGCCCTGTTAAACATCAAATCCACGCTCTCCCGAAAACTTGGTTCTTTCACTGCGCTCATAACTCACTCCCGACAAGCATTTTGCGACTCAACGTCGCATTCAGTCTCCCCACCTAATCTTAGTTCAGAAAAAGATGCGAGGACCAACTGCACAAATTTTCATCAGTTTGAAAACTTTTTGAGATACCCTTAACGCATAGCCGAGTTTTCTTAATGTTTCCCAAACATGAACAGTTCAAACTTTCACACGTGACCGGCCACCAAATCGGCCCAATTGCGACGATTCACAGCCAAAACCACTGAAAAATTCGCAAATCCGCCCCAATTCAGCCAAAATCCACTGTCATTCAAGGTCGCGAGTAAATGTAGCCGAAATCCGTTCAATGGGTTTCGTGGGGCGTAAACGAGGGACGTAGTATGGGACACCGGACTGCACAGAACAAAGCCGCAGCAGCGACGCAGTTTTTGCGACGCTTCCGCCGCGAAGAAGACGGTAGCATGGTCTATTTTGGGGTCATGGTCTTCCTCATGATCATGATGGTCGGCGGCATTGGCGTAGATGTTATGCTCGCCGAGATGCGCCGCACCCAACTCCAGGATACATTGGATCGCGCGGTTCTGGCTGCTTCTTCGCTGGAACAAGACCTTAATCCAGAGTCGGTCGTCGAAGACTATTTTGCGAAATCCGACCTGTCTGAGCACTTGGAAGACATTCAAGTCGAAGAAGGTCTTGGCTATCGCACGGTTTCCGCCACGGCCAACACCTCTGTCACCACCAAGTTTATGCGCCTGACCGGCATCAACACCCTGAATATGAACGCCGCAAGTGCTGCCGAAGAGCGCATCGGTGGTGTGGAAATTTCAATGGTGCTTGACGTCTCTGGCTCCATGAACAGCAACAACCGCCTGCCCAACCTGAAAGTTGCGGCCAATGACTTTGTTGACACGCTGACAAGCACCACCGAAGACGGCAAACTGTCGGTTTCAATTGTGCCCTATGCAACGCAGGTTTCCGCACCAGAAATTCTGGCGGAACAATTGAACATGACCGAAGAGCACACCTACTCAAACTGTGTGAACTTCGCCGCCGGTGATTTCAGCGAAACATCAATTGATCCAAATGCTGAATTGCAACGCACCATGCATTTTGACCCTTGGTCAGATTCTGACGGGCGCGACAATGATCCGATGGTCACTGTCCCCTCTGCGGTCTGTGTTTCAGCTGCTGATAACACCCGCGAAATGGTGGTTCTGCAAAAAGACGCCACCACGCTGAAAAACTTCATCAACTCGATGTGGGGCGGCGGCAACACCTCTATTGACGTAGGCATGAAATGGGGCACTGCCCTGTTGGACAATAGCTTACAACCCGTTGTCAGCGCGCTGATTGACGAAGGTCATGTCAGCTCTGATTTTGAGGGTCGCCCAAATGCCTATAACGACAGTCAGACCTTAAAAGTCATCGTCTTGATGACAGATGGTCAGAACACCTCGCAATATTACATCAAGGATGATTACCGCACCGGAGACTCCAACATCTGGTGGAACGATGAACAGGAAATCTATTCTGTCTATATCGGCGAAGACACCGGCGACGAAGACAATGACGGCGACACAACAGAACCCATGTTCTATTGGCCGCATAACAGCGCCTGGAGAGATCACGCCTATGGCGAAGGTGTCTACGAAGAGACCCAAACCTCTTATGTGTGCCGCTCCTATCGCCGCAACGGCTCATGCAAACGCTACAAACGTGTCCGCAAAACCGTCACTGTGGATGAACCCGGCAGCGCGGAAATCGTTTCTTATGCCGACCTTTGGGCCCGCACCTCGATCAAATTCAATGTCGACGAACACTATAAGCCTTGGATGATTGACAGCGAAGCCAATGATGACTGGTACTACGGTGTGCGCAGCTATGTGGGCGGTTCTACCAAGAACACACGTACACAAGCCATCTGTGATGCCGCCAAGGCCGAAGACATCGTGGTGTTCACAATCGGTTTCGAAGCCCCATCCGGTGGCCAAACCGTTCTGCAAAACTGTGCAAGCTCGCCAAGCCACTATTTTGATGTGGACGGGCTAGAAATTGCTGACGCCTTTGCCGCAATCGCCGCATCTATCCGTCAGCTGAGGTTGATCCAATGAAGAATTTCATGCTTAACAAACTCCGCTTCTTTCGAAAGTCCGAAGACGGAAACGCCGCGGTTGAATTCGCCATCATGTTCCCGGTCCTACTGGTCTTTCTGATGATGTCCGTCGAAGTCGGCCTGATGACCCTGCGCCATACCATGCTGGAACGCGCCATGGATGACACCGTGCGTTGGGTACGCCTGAACACAGGTGGCGCGCCAACACACGAAGAGCTTAAGGCCCGGATCTGCGAATATAACGTGGTGCCAGACTGTGCCACCAATCTGCATCTGGAAATGGTGGTGCGGGATGTGCGCAACTGGACAGATCTGCCCAGCACATTCGCCTGTACCGACGCCTCAGAAACCATCGCCCCCATGTCTGAATACAGCTTTGGCATGGACAACGAGCTGGTGGTTCTACGTGCCTGCGCAAAATACACGCCGATCTTCCCAAGCTCAAAATTTGCATCCGCCCTGCAAACCGACGGCGCTGGGGACACAAGCATCACCGCCATGACAGCATTTGTTCAGGAGCCGAGGTAGACCCATGTTTAATGCTCTGAAAAAACTCAAGTCTTTCACAAAAGACGCCTCAGGATCGGTCGCGATCGAAACCGTGATCATCCTGCCCCTTCTGTTCTGGGCCATTGCCGCCGTGGCGATCTTCTTTGATGCCTATCGCACCAAATCCGCCGCTGAAAAAGCTGCCTTTACCATCAGTGACATGTTATCGCGCGAAACCAATGCCATCACGCCAACCTACGTCACCAACACCCGCAGCCTGTTTGACGCTCTGGCCAAATCAGACACTGACTCCTCAATGCGGATTTCGGTGATCACCTGGAACGAAGACGAAGACGCTTATGAAATGGAATGGTCCCAGACCCGCGGCGATACCTATGCCGCCCTCACCGCGCAAAACCTGATCGACCTGAAAGATTCCCTGCCCACAATGGCGGACCAAGACGCGGTGATCCTGATCGAAACCCAAACCACCTTTGATCCGGCCCTTGATGTTGGCCTGGGGTCGCGCAGCATCGAGACCTTTGTCTTCACACGTCCCCGCTACGCGCCGCAATTGGTGTTCAGCACGTCCTAGGGGTTTTGCTCCTGCATCAGGGCTTCGATGATTTGCGCCATCGATTTGGTATCCGCCCCTGACGCGGTGCCCCCAATCCCAACCCGGCGACGCCATCGCCACCAAAGCCCGGGCATCCATTGTCCGGGCGCTTTGTTTTTCAGATGCAGGGTAAAGCCACTTGAGGGCTTTAGGGCAAATGTGCCGCGTTCCACCTTGGTGATCTCTGACAGCGCCACAATAGGCATGCCACGGCTGTCCCACAGCCCCTCTCGGGTCAATTCGATATAGCCAGAGGTGGCAAAATAAGTGCGCTGCGCCAACCAAAGCGCCGCCCCTCCCAAAACCAGCAAAAACACCTGCCCCGGCAAGGCCGGTGGCGTATCAAAGGCGACGTAAATCACCAATGCGCCCAACAGCGCTTGCATAAAGACTGCCATCCAACGTCTTGGCGCAGATATGCGCACCGTCGCAACCACCTCTTGTGTCACCGCTCGTTCCCCTTATCAGTTGAACGTTGTTATCCTGAATATGCAGACCAGGCCAATACCCAAACACCCTGAGTTTTGCCCCTTAGAATGGCATTGGGTTGGCACGGTGCACCGCATCAATCGCCTGCATCACATCCTCAGACAGGACCAAATCCCGCCCTTCCAGAATATGGGCGAGCTGATCGACGGTTGTGGCCCCAAAGATGGTCGACGCCATAAACGGCCGCTGCATACACCATGCCAGCGACATATGCACCAGATCCAAACCATGCTCTGCGGCCAAATCCAGATAAGCCTGGGTCACCCCCTGAACGCGATCTGTGCGCCGCCCACCCAGATCAGGGCCAATCGACATCCTTGATCCCGCTGGAACCGCATCGTTCTGATATTTGCCGGTCAGATATCCTGTCGCCAAAGGGGAATAAGACAACAACCCGATCTCTTCGTTATGACAAACCTCTGCACAATCGGTATCAAACAAGCGGCACAGCAACGAATATTCGTTCTGAATGCTGGCCACACGCGGCAATCCATGGGCGTCTGCCAACCCAGCCCATTGCGTCATGCCCCAGGCGCTTTCATTTGACAGGCCAAAGGCGCGAATGGTGCCCCGATCCACCTCTGTTTGCAGTGCCTGCAACGCTTCCAGCATATGGTCCAGCGTTTGTTGCCGGTTCTGACTGGTCGGGTCAAAGCTCCAGTTCTGCCGGAACATATAGCTGCCGCGATTGGGCCAATGAAACTGATAAAGATCAATATGATCTGTCTTCAGCCGCTTCAAAGACCCCTCGATGGCCTCTGGAATGGTCCGCGCCGTGATATCTGCCCCATTGCGCACATTCAGGTAGCCGCTGCCAGAATGTTTGGTCGCCAAAACCACCTCATTCCGGCGGCCGGTTGTTTCAAACCAATTGCCCAGAATGCGTTCTGAGTCCCCCTGAGTTGGCTTGCTCAAAGGGTTCACCGGATACATTTCTGCGGTGTCCCAAAAATTAACGCCAGCCATCAAGGACATGTCCATCTGCTGATGCGCATCTTCTTGTGATGTCTGAGTGCCAAAAGTCATTGTCCCAAGACAAAGGGCGGGCACCTGAATACCAGTGCGGCCAAGGGTGTTCGTTTTCATCGCGCGGTCCTCGCTGTTCGAGCTTGCGTGCAACCTAAGCCGCTGCGGGTAAACTGCAAGGAAATTGAATGCTGTGCTGTCATTCCAAAAAGCGTTGGGAGGCAAAACACCGGCCCCGGAGCGTGCCGAATGGGGGCTGGTGCGGCACGCACAGACCCCAAGCGAATCGTACGTTTGGGGCCGTGAAACGTACAAATTGTACAAATAATCGAAAATGAACCCGGCGCACGGACCAACGGCAACCGTTTCGCCGCGAAACCTCTGCTGAAAGCCCCCTCTTTGCGTCGCCAATGCCCTGCCCTCTGGAACTGCCACAAGGATTGGTCTAGGGAAGGCTTAACGACGGACAAAGGAATTCCCCATGGCGCGCCATCTGATCACTTCGGCCATCCCATATATCAACGGCATCAAGCACCTCGGCAATCTTGTGGGCAGCCAGCTTCCTGCCGATTTGTTTGCCCGCTATCAGCGAGCCCGCGGCAACGAAGTTATGTTCCTATGTGCCACCGACGAGCACGGCACACCCGCAGAACTTGCCGCTGCCAAAGCCGGTCAACCGGTTGCCGAATACTGCGCTGAAATGCATGAGATCCAAGCCAAAATCGCCGAGGGCTTCCGTCTGTCCTTTGATCACTTTGGTCGGTCATCTAGTGAACAAAATCATAAGCTTACACAACACTTTGCAGGTCGTTTGGCCCAGGCAGGACTGATCCGCGAAGTTGAAGAAACCCAGATGTATTCCCACGCGGACGGGCGGTTTTTACCAGACCGATACATCGAAGGCACCTGCCCCAACTGTGGATTTGAAAGCGCGCGCGGTGATCAATGTGACAACTGCACCAAGCAGCTTGACCCCACCGATCTGATCAACCCCTATTCCACCATTTCAGGCTCGACTGAACTGGAAGAACGCGCCACGAAACATCTCTACCTGCGCCAATCCGAAATGCGCGAAAAGCTTTCGGACTGGATTGACAGCAAACACGATTGGCCGATCCTCACCACCTCGATTGCTAAGAAATGGCTGACCGATGGCGACGGTTTGCAAGACCGCGGCATCACCCGCGATCTGGACTGGGGCGTGCCGGTGAAAAACGGCGACCAAGACTGGCCCGGCATGGAAGACAAAGTCTTCTACGTTTGGTTCGACGCCCCCATCGAATACATCGCCGCCTCCCAAGAATGGGTTGATGCCGGCAAAGGCACAGACTGGGAACGCTGGTGGCGCACTGACAAAGGTGCCGAGGATGTGACCTATACGCAATTCATGGGCAAAGATAACGTGCCATTCCACACCCTGTCATTTCCTGTGACAATTTTCGGCTCCCAAGAGCCGTGGAAGCTGGTGGATTACATCAAATCTTTCAACTACTTAAATTACGATGGCGGCCAGTTCAGCACTTCGCGTGGGCGCGGTGTATTCATGGACCAGGCGCTTGAGATTCTGCCCGCAGACTACTGGCGCTGGTGGCTTCTAAGCCATGCTCCTGAAAGCTCTGATGCGGAATTTACTTGGGAAAACTTCCAAGGATCCGTGAACAAAGACTTAGCGGACGTGCTGGGTAATTTTGTGTCCCGCGTGACAAAATTCTGCCGTTCCAAATTCTCCGAAGCCGTGCCCGAAGGCGCAAACTATGGCCCGCAGGAATTGGCGTTGATCCAAGAGCTGACCACACGCGTGCGCGCCTATGAACAGCACATGCAGGACATGGAAGTGCGCAAATCCGCTCAAGAATTGCGTGCGATTTGGGCAGCGGGCAATGAATACCTGCAAGCCGTTGCCCCCTGGACAACGTTCAAAACTGATCCAGATCAGGCCGCTATCCAAATCCGTTTGGCACTGAACCTGATCCCCTTCTACGCCGTGCTTTCAGCCCCCTTCATCCCCGACGCAAGCGCCTCGTTGCTGGCGTCAATGAATGTGTCAAACACGGAATGGCCCGATGATGTCGCGGAAACTTTGCAGCAGTTAAAAATTGGTCATGCCTTCACGGTGCCCGAAGTGACATTCCGAAAAATCACCGACGACGAACGCGAAGAGTGGCAAACCCGCTTTGCCGGAACCCGCGACTAAGAACATTGGCGCGGTCTCGCCGCGCCAATCTACCCAAAGACCAATAACTCACCAAAATCTCAAGGCGTGGCCTACAGTATTCATCAATGATTTCAAGCTGGTGAATTGGTGCGGGCGGTGGGACTCGAACCCACACGGGCACAAGGCCCAACAGATTTTAAGTCTGGTATGTCTACCATTCCATCACGCCCGCATCTGGCGTTTTCAGTCTGTAAACACCAAGGCAATAGTGGCCAAAGCAATCTTTCAAACTGCGGGCGACAATAGCGCTCTCGTCTGAGGTGTAAAGAGCCAAGACGCTATGCTATTTCAGAAAATCCACTTTCTTTCACAGACTGCATCGCCACATAAGTTGAGGTGCTGGCAACATGCGGCAAAGCCGAGATTTTTTCACCCAAAACCGCACGATAAGCCGCCATATTTGTTACGCGTACCTTTAATAAATAGTCAAAATGACTTGCGATCATATGGGCTTGTTCAATCTCGGGTACTTCCAAAATTGCGGCATTAAAAGCCGCCAAGGCGGCCTCGCGCGTGTCGGTCAATTTCACTTCGACAAAGGCCACATGATCAAGGCCAAGTCGAATGGGGTCTAGCTGCGCGCAATAGCCGGTGATCACGCCCTCGCTTTCAAGGCGACGCAAGCGCGCTTGAGTTGGGCTTTTGGAAAGTCCGACTTCTTTGGCCAAATCCGTGATCGACGTCCGCCCATTGCGCGCAAGCACGTCCAAAATCTTTCGGTCAAAGCTGTCGACCTCTATCTGCCCTGATTGCATCGTGTTTTACCCAAAATTAAGTCCTTCCGGAAGGCATATACGAAAAATTCAGGAAAATCGACTTCAAAATAACCATTAAGCTGATCAAAACACCCCACCTCATTCTCGGAGAATCAGATGACATCCCACCGCCGCCTGATAGATACATCCACATATTGCGACGAAGATCTGCTTGTAGCGCAGCTGAAAGAACAGACTGGGCTAAGTCCCGAGGACCGAAAGCGAATTACAAAATCAGCGGCCAATCTGGTGAGTCAAATTCGCGGGAAAACCCAGCCGGGATTGATGGAAGTCTTTCTGGCAGAATATGGTCTATCCACGGATGAAGGCATCGCGCTGATGTGTTTGGCAGAAGCTTTGTTGCGTGTGCCTGATGCGGAAACGATCGACGCTTTGATCGAGGACAAGATTGCGCCTTCCAACTGGGGCAAGCACCTTGGGCATTCGACCTCCTCGCTTGTCAATGCTTCGACTTGGGCGTTGATGCTGACGGGCAAAGTCTTGGACGACGAGAACAAAGGCATCATTGGCTCTCTTCGCAGTGCCGTAAAACGTCTGGGCGAACCGGTTATTCGTACGGCTGTTGGGCGCGCAATGAAAGAAATGGGGCGTCAATTTGTACTGGGTGAAACCATTGTATCAGCCATGGATCGCGCTGCAAAAATGGAAGCAAAAGGCTATTCATATTCCTATGACATGCTTGGCGAAGCGGCCAAGACCGAAGCGGACGCAATGCGGTATCATCTGGCTTATTCCCGGGCGATTACTGCGATTGCCGCTGCTTGCACAAATGACGACATCCGTGACAACCCAGGGATCTCTGTAAAGCTTTCCGCATTGCATCCCCGCTATGAGGTCACCCAACGCACGCGTGTCATAAATGAGTTGGTGCCGCGCCTTAGGTCCTTGGCTTTGCTAGCTAAATCCGCGGGCATGGGGCTGAATATTGATGCAGAAGAAGCGGACCGCTTGTCCATTTCGATGGATGTTATCGAGGCAGTTTTGTCTGAACCTGCCCTAGCAGGTTGGGACGGTTTTGGAGTTGTCGTGCAAGCCTATGGCAAACGCGCGGGCGCGACGCTTGATTTTCTGTATGAGCTTTCGGCGAAGCTGGATCGCAAGATTATGGTTCGGCTTGTCAAAGGGGCATATTGGGACACAGAGGTAAAGTTGGCCCAAGTTCAAGGGTTAGAGAGCTTTCCTGTATTTACAAACAAAGCGGCAACCGACATCAGCTATATCGCTAATGCCCGCAAATTGCTGGGGATGACGGATCGGATTTATCCGCAATTTGCCACTCACAATGCGCACACTGTGGCCGCCATTTTGGATATGGGCAGTGATAAATCGACTTTTGAGTTCCAAAGACTTCATGGAATGGGCGAAAGCCTGCATAGCATTGTTCTGGATGACAACAAAACGCGCTGCCGCATCTATGCACCAGTTGGGGCGCATCGCGATTTGCTGGCCTATTTGGTACGTCGCTTACTGGAAAACGGAGCCAACAGTTCATTTGTGAACCAGATTGTTGACGAAGACGTTGCGCCGGAAATCGTCGCGCGCGACCCATTCGAAGCCCTGGAAGACGGCCAGCGGCAAATCGAGACCGGCCCGCATCTGTTCGCGCCGGAACGCGAAAATTCGCAGGGGTTTGACCTCCGAGATGTTCCAACATTAGAGCGCGTTGATGCTGCACGTGCGCCATTTTTAAAACAGGTATGGCACGCGGTGCCTTTGCTGGCGGCAGAGGCCAAACCTGACGCAACATTTGATGTGAAAAACCCTTATTCTCTGGCAGATACTTTGGGTACAATCACCCACACAAGCCCCGAAGGTATTGAGGCCGCCCTTGCTGGTGCCAAAGCCTGGGATGCCAGCCCCGAGGAACGCGGGCAAATTTTGGCGAAAGCTGCGGACTTATACGAAGAGAATTTTGGCGAATTCTTTGCAATTTTGGCCCGCGAAGCAGGCAAAACACCTCTCGATCAGGTTGCTGAGCTGCGAGAAGCTGTCGACTTCCTGCGTTTTTATGCAGCCAATGCGCCATCACAAAAGGCTGCTGGAGTATTCAGCTGCATTAGCCCCTGGAACTTCCCCCTCGCGATCTTCACAGGTCAGGTTTCTGCAGCCCTCGCAGCGGGCAACGCCGTTCTGGCAAAGCCTGCAGACCAAACCCCATTAATCGCATTTAGAGCAGTTGAGCTGTTGCACCAAGCGGGTGTGCCGCGCAGTGTACTACAATTCATTCCCGGCTCTGGCTCTAAAGTGGGGGCTGCAATCACGTCTGATGTGCGCGTGAATGGCGTTTGTTTTACGGGGTCCACAGCTACTGCGCTACGCATTCGCGCGGCGATGAGCACTCACATGGCCCCTGGTGCCCCGTTGATTGCTGAAACTGGCGGATTGAATGCGATGATCGTCGATTCAACTGCCCTGCCCGAGCAAGCTGTAACCGCGATTGTTGAGAGCGCATTCCAGTCAGCGGGGCAACGCTGCTCTGCACTGCGTTGCCTTTATGTCCAAGAAGACATTGCCGACAGCTTGCTAGAGATGCTGCAAGGTGCGGTGAAAGAATTATGCTTGGGTGACCCTTGGAACTATGAGACCGATTCTGGCCCGGTCATTGATGGTGCTGCACAGCACGACATCGCCGACCATATCGCACAAGCGCAGGCCGACGGCCGGGTGATCTTTCAATTGGCAACCCCGCAGACGGGTCACTTTGTTGCACCCACCATGATCAAAGTAGATAGTATTGCCGACCTCAAGAAAGAGATTTTCGGGCCGGTTCTGCATGTGGCAACCTTTAAATCCAACGAGTTAGACGACGTCATTGATGCGATCAATGCGACTGGTTATGGGCTAACGTTTGGTCTTCAAACCCGCATTGACGATCGCGTGCAGCATGTTTCTGACCGCATTCACGCCGGCAATATCTATGTCAATCGCAACCAAATTGGGGCGATTGTCGGAAGTCAGCCATTTGGTGGCGAGGGATTATCTGGAACCGGCCCAAAAGCAGGTGGCCCGCTATATCTATCGCGCTTTCTGAACGTTGAAGCGGTTAGAACCGACGATCGTTGGGGGACAACAATGCCTGCCCAATCCCTGCAAACAGCCATAGATAATGCCGCCCCTGGGGCGGCCGAAACCACCGTATCTTTGCCAGGACCCACAGGCGAATCCAATCGGTTGACCACCATGGCCCGACCACCCGTCTTATGCATGGGCCCCGGTGCAGAAGCTGCCAAACAGCAGGCAGCTGCCCTGTTGGCCTTGGGTGGGCGCGCCGCGATTGCCGACGGCGCGGTTTCAGCACAAGACCTGACCAAGCTTTCAGGGATTGCTGGAGTGATCTGGTGGGGTGACAGCACCACGGCGCGTGAATACGAGCAAGCGCTGGCCACACGCGACGGAGCAATTGTGCCGTTGATCACTGGTCTGCCAGACACAGCACGGGCGCGCGCAGAACGTCACGTTTGTGTTGATACAACTGCGGCTGGCGGCAATGCTGCTTTGCTTGGCGGAGGAGCTTGACGCCCCTGCGTATTCCGGCCAGCTTGGAAAGATGTTCCCAATCCGTGATCACAATCCATCTGGCCGCATACCCTATTTGACCTATGCATTGATCGCCACAAATGTGGCGATCTTTCTTTACACTTGGCCGCTGGAAGCTCAGCCCGCTTTATTGGCTTCGTTCTACTCAGATTGGGCATTGTTCCCAAATCGCGTTTCCAGTGGGCAGGATTTCCAAGGGCTTTTCACCTCTATGTTTTTGCATGGGGGGCTGATGCATCTTGCAGGCAACATGCTGTTTCTTTGGATCTTTGGCGACAACCTAGAAGACGAAATGGGGCACCTGGGATTTGCGGCGTTCTATTGTTTTGCAGGCATTGGAGCCGGATTGGCCCAAGTCATCGCTGCCCCGCAAAGTGGCATTCCCACAGTTGGAGCGTCAGGCGCAATTTCTGGTGTCATGGGGGGCTATTTGCTGATGTATCCTAAAGCTCGCGTAGATATCTTGGTGGTATTGATTGTGTTCTTCAAGGTTTTCACCGTCCCCGCTTGGCTCATGCTTGGCCTTTGGTTTGTGCTGCAGCTGGCCAGCGGCCTGACCTCAGAAATTGCAACAAGCGGCGTGGCGTATTGGGCCCACGCCGGGGGTTTTGCCATTGGGCTGATCCTTACCATTCCCTTGTGGCTGCGGCGCGGAGGCACCGAGTTCTGGAGTTTTACCCTTGGCCAACCGCGCAACCCTGAAGCGCGCTATCGGTTTGCCAAAACAGACATTCCAAAGGTGAATAGAAGAAAATGAATTATGTTCTAACTTGCCACTGCAAGGCCGTTACAATTCATGTCACTCTGTCTGAGGGTTTGGAAACAGCTAGACGTTGTGATTGTAGCTATTGTAGTAGACGTGGCGCAATTGCCGTCAGCGCCGCGCTTGACGGCTTAGAAATTGTCACGGGTAATGATATGCTGTCGCTGTATCAATGGGGCACCAAAACGGCGAAGCACTACTTTTGTAACAATCGCGGGATCTACACACACCATCAGCGTCGATCCGACCCAAACCAATTTGGTATCAACGTGGCCTGTCTAGAGGGCGTTGACCCAAAAGATTTGGGCGATGTCAGATGGGTCGATGGGATAAACCACCCATGTGACCGGAAACAAAAAAAGGCGCTCTAAAGAGCGCCTGATTTACTTTAGGACTGGCGAATAACCTTTGAGAATTGATCAAAAATCGGCTCATTTGCGCACAAAACTGTTCCGCTATCGATCACGCTTTCACTTGGATCAATTGCATGCACAAAGCCGCCGGCTTCTTTCACGATAATGATCCCTGCTGCGATATCCCAGGCGTTCAAACCGCGCTCCCAATAGCCATCATAGCGGCCAGCCGCGACATAGGCCAAATCAAGCGACGCAGCACCCCAACGGCGCACGCCCGCACATGTCGGCATCAAACGAGCCAGATCTTGCAAAGTCTCAGGCAAATCCCGACGACCCGCAAAAGGAATGCCGGTTGCAAAGACAGATTCAATCATGCGGCTACGGGCTGAAACACGCAGCCGCTGCTTGTCATTCAACCAAGCACCTTCGCCTTTTTCTGCGTAGAACATTTCATCTTTAGCGGCATCAAAAACCACGCCGGCAACGATTTCACCTTTGTGTTCGAGCGCGATGGAAACCGCCCAATGTGGCATACCGTGCAAAAAATTTGTGGTGCCATCCAAAGGGTCGACAATCCAGCGTCGTGTTGGGTCTTTCCCTTCTTCACCACCGCCTTCTTCGCCCAACCAACCATATGTCGGGCGCGCCGCCATCAGCTCTTCTTTGATGATTTCTTCGGCTGCGACATCGGCGCGGCTGACAAAATCGCCTGCGCCTTTCATCGAGACCTGAAGGTTTTCGACTTCGCGAAAATCCTTCACCAAAGAGCGTCCAGCTTTGCGAGCCGCCTTCATCATGACGTTTAGATTTGCACTGCCCACCATGGCTTGGCTCCTTTGATATCAGAGCGCGCGTATACGCGGGAAAGGACCAGTTGCCAAGGCCCAAACCCCTAATGAACAAGCTTTTGTCTCTAGGCTTGCACGCGACTATATGCTTTGCAGCTTTTTGGCCTCTTTCCCAGCAAGTTCAATCAATTCCTGCATGTAAGGCTTAGCCAAATCGTCGCTGCGTGTCGCGGCAAAAAGCCCCCGTGTCAGCCCCTGTTTCGTCAATGGGCGTGTGACATAATCAGACGAATATTTCACCTCGCGCACTACCCAGTCTGGCAACACCGAGACGCCACGATTTGAGGCAACCAGCAAAAGAATGACAGCAGTTAGCTCTGCCTGCCGCACGCTTTCGGGCTCTACTTTTGCCGGCGACAAAAGTTGGCTGAAAATATCCAAGCGCGAGCGTTCAACCGGATAGGTAATCAGGGTTTGCCCCCGAAAATCCTCGGCTTCAATCCAATCTTTCTGCGCCAATGGATGCTGACTTGATGCCACAAAAACGGGTTTGTAATCAAAGAGATGGGTAAATTCGACACCAGATAACTTTTCCGGATCAGAGGAGACAACCAAATCGACCTCTTCTTTCTGCAAGGCTGGCAAGGCGTCAAATGCAAGACCTGGCCGAATATCAACGTCGACATCCGGCCATTTCTTTCGGAATTTTTCCAGCACAGGAAAAAGCCACTCAAAACATGCGTGGCATTCTATTGCGATGTGCAACCGTCCGGAACTTCCGTCACGCAGACCGCTGAATTCTTCTTCAAGTGCACGCACTTCGGGCAAAATGCGATCCGCCAAGCGCAACAGACGCATACCAGCGGCCGATAACTTCATGGGCTTTGAGCGGCGTACAAACAACTCAATACCCGCCTGATCCTCTAACCCTTTGATTTGATGCGACAAAGCCGATTGCGTGATATTCAACTGATCTGCCGCCCGCGCCAAGCCCCCGCATTCATGAATGGCCTTTACCGTGCGCAAATGACGAAATTCGATGTGCATTCTCATGTGAGGCTCATATTGTTGTTGAATATTATGAAGTTTTCTCACATGTGGAATTCTGCAACAAGGGGTCAACGCCAAAAGGACCCAAAAAAAATGACTGCGCCAAACATTTCACTCGAATTCTTTCCACCCAAGAACCTAGAAGGTTCGTTTCGTCTTTGGGATACCGTTCAAGTGCTTGCGCCATTGCAACCGCGATTTGTTTCCGTGACCTACGGGGCTGGCGGAACCACGCGCGAGTTGACACGGGACGCGGTGGCAACCCTGCATAAATCCAGTGGCCTCAACGTTGCGGCCCATTTGACATGTGTGGACGCAACCAAATCTGAGACGTTGGAAATTGCAGACGGTTTTGCGGCGGCCGGTGTCAGCGAATTAGTGGCATTGCGTGGCGACCCTCCGAAAGGCAGTGATGCCTTCACACCGCATCCTGACGGTTTTGCAAACAGCGTTGAGTTGATCGAAGCTTTGTCTGACACTGGCAAATTCACAATTCGTGTGGGGGCCTATCCAGAAAAACACCCAGAGGCCAAAGACAGCAAAGCAGACATTGATTGGCTTAAAGCAAAACTGGACGCTGGCGCAAGCGAAGCTCTGACGCAGTTTTTCTTTGAGCCCGAAGCGTTTCTACGGTTCCGCGACGATTGCGTAAAAGCCGGTATCACAGCCCCGATCGTCCCTGGTATTTTGCCCATTGAGAACTGGAAAGGCGTGCGAAAATTCGCAACGCGCTGCGGCACCAATGTTCCTGCTTGGCTAGACGACGCGTTTGAAAAAGCGGTACGTGACGATCGCGAGGATTTGCTTGCAACATCGCTCTGTAGCGAGCTTTGCAGCACTTTGCTGGATGAGGGCGTGCAAGATCTACATTTCTACACGCTGAACAAGCCAGAACTCACCCGCGACGTGTGTCACGCCCTTGGAATCACCCAAGCTGCAAATCTAGAAAACGTCGCATAAAACTAGGGTTGTGAACATAAGGCGCACTCGCTCTGTGCCTTATGCCTGCTTTCTGAAGGGCCAAAAGCGTCGCTCTGATGGCTCTTCGGTAATTTGAGCAGTTTCGTGAATGCGTTCGGATCTGTCTTTGCCAATCACGCGCGCCCCCCTGAGTAAAAAGATCTTCCCCCATCCACTCCAGGTGCCCACCGACGGCGCATGGACGTCTGTTTCAAAGCGATTTTTCCAACCTTCGGGTAAGGGCAAGCCACAGCTTTCGGCCCGATCAAGCATCCATATCAAAGGAATGTTTGCAAGCGGTCGCGCGGCTTCAAACCCGCTTATATGCCCTCCGACGTCGCCATGCGTGCCCCTGAACCAAACCTGTTCGGCACGCCCTTGCCATTCATCCGGGCATTCCCACAACACAGGTTCATAGGCCAGCCGCGTTTCATCCATGGCCAGGGCTTGATATCCATTTTTGACAGATGTCCCAAGATGGTGATTATGAAACCCGTGTTTGACCTCTGCCCACCGCCAAAAAATCGGCAAACGTACACCAAGCGCCTTTACGGTGTCCCAAACACCAATCATCTCTATTTCAACATCGGGGTGGCAATACAGCCGCTTGAAATCAACAGCCGTTGCACTGTCTGGGCCCTTTTCGTAGTGGCGATAGGCCTGTCGAATGTGGCGCACAGTTGCGTATTTGGGACTTAGGAGTCCGACGCGGTCAATCACGCCCGCCAAAGAACGTGCCGCAAAAGCGCCGCGAGAATAACCAAAAAGGAAAATCCGGTCACCGGGGCGATACCGCGAGGCCAGAAATCCATAGGCACGCCGAATTTGCTTGTTTATGCCTCTCCCCATCATAACGTCGGGGGCATTCTTCCAATGTGTGAACTGCACCCCAGCCTCGTAAAACAACGAAACGTTAGGGGCCATTTCTGCGACAAGGCGATAGGCGTGACCAGCGTTGGTTTCCATGCCCTCTGTCAATGACGACATCGTACCGTCAAGGATGATGACATGTGTCTGGGGCCCTCTATTGCGCTCAACATCGCTGTGTTGCGCCGCAGGACGACGGCGCAGAACTCTTCGTACAAAAGACTTGATGTTTGGCAGTTTCATTTTGGCCCCGTCTCCTTTTCCCGGGCTATTTCTATTTTGTCCCAATCGTCGTCAGTTCTTCACTTAAAATATGTTACTGCAGCGTGCGCTGCACCTAAGTTCAGCGCAAAATCACGTTACGAATGTTTCATTGCTCTAAAAGCTATCGGGCAACCAAGGCACGATCACGGCATTTGGGTGCCCAAAATCCAATCTTTTCATGCGCAAAGCCAAATCATGCAGATTGTGAATTCATTACTGAAGCTGATTTTGGAAATCCCATTCTGCGCGCACATTAGGCACAAAAAAACGGTGACACCAGGGAGGAGGAGGGTGCCACCGTCATTTTAGCGTCAGGCCAGGGAGGAGGAAGGCCGTTCGCGTCTGTGGGGCCAAAGCCCATAATCAGGTCCGGCAACGCAGGGAGGAGGAGAGCGCTGCCGGTCTTGCACAAAGGCCTCTAGGGAGGAGACGAGACCTTTGTATCTGTGTGGGCCTAAGCCCGGAATTTCTGCGACGACATCAGGGAGGAGGAAGATGCCGTCGCTGTCCTCGATTGACCAGGGAGGAGGTAGGTCAACCGAATTCGAATTAGAGGCCGTAAACGGCGTTCAAAGCTGCTGCCTTGATGCCAGAACGGGAAAGACCCAAATCACTTAGCTCGCGTGCCGAAAGCCCCTGAAGTTCAGAAACCGTCTTGCGATAAAGGCGGTACTGAGTGAAACGCGCGATCCAATCCCCAAAAATGGAGGTTGAAGAAAGCTCGATACGAACTGCTGTTGCGGTGTAACCAGTTGCCATTGCCATTGTCTTAATCCTTCTCGCGCTCTCGGCGCTGTTGTGACATTGATATAGGAGATTGCTGCACCCGCACAACAATCAGTTATGCAATGCTGCTATGCAGAAACTGAATAGCGTAAGAGGACCGTCCAAACCGTTCACACTTAGTTAAGAAACGAAGGGGTTGCTCTGGGTGGAGGGGGGGGGGTAGGTCGGGGGAAAGGAGAATTCGGATGTCGGTAACAGAACAACAGGTGAAAAATGCTCTGGCGACCTTGGGGTTGCCAGGAGGCGGAGATCTGGTCAGCGGAGATATGATACGCGCCCTTCACATTGAAGGCGACAAAGTGCGCTTTGTGATCGAAGCCCCCTCGCCCGAAATCGCGCGACGAATGGAGGGTTTGCGCCAAGCGGCAGAACAGGTTGTCGGACAGCTTGCTGGCGTAGCTTCGGTGTCAGCCGCACTCACAGCCCACGGTCCCGCCGAGCAAAAGGCCCCGCCAAGCTTAAAAGTGGGCGGCCATCCAAAACCCCAAGATGGACCCATGAAGATCGCTGGCGTAAAACGCATTATTGCGGTTGGTTCCGGCAAAGGTGGCGTTGGCAAATCAACTGTCTCAAGCAACCTCGCAGTGGCGCTGGCAAAGCAAGGTCGCAAGGTTGGGCTGCTGGACGCAGATATCTATGGACCATCGCAACCGCGCATGATGGGCATCCAAAAACGCCCCTCTTCGCCTGATGGAAAAACCATTATTCCCCTTCAATCCCATGGCGTTACCCTTATGTCGATCGGCTTTATGCTGGACCCAGACAAAGCGGTTGTTTGGCGCGGCCCTATGCTTATGGGCGCATTGCAGCAAATGCTAGGTCAGGTTCAATGGGGCGAGCTAGATGTGCTTATTGTTGACCTGCCACCGGGCACTGGGGACGTGCAACTGACGCTGTGCCAAAAAACCGAACTCAGCGGTGCCATTCTTGTTTCAACACCGCAAGATGTCGCTTTGATTGATGCGCGCAAGGCCATCGACATGTTCAATTCACTGAAGACGCCCGTGCTGGGGATGATCGAGAACATGTCGACGCATATCTGCAGCAACTGTGGCCATGAAGAACATATATTTGGGCATGGTGGTGTCGCCGCTGAAGCCGAAAAATTGGGCCTGCCTTTATTAGGCACCCTGCCCCTTGATCTGGACACACGTTTGGCTGGTGATGCAGGGACACCGATTGCTGCAGGAAAAGGCCAAATGGCCGACGCTTATGCACGCATTGCAGAGGGCCTGATCAAAGGCGGGATCGCCTAGGCAACACTTTGTTAATTGTACAAATTGTACGTTTCACGCGCTGAAACGTACGATTCGTCACCTATTTCCAAGCATAATACCTTGTTAACATTTGGATCGCCGCACATGCTGCAGCGCAGAGAAACGTTGCGGAAAAATCCCTGCGCATAGTTGGCCTGGGATGTTTCTAAGACAACAAATTCACAAATTGATATGTGATAGTTTTGCCACAGCACAACCTATGGTCACAATTACCACCACTTTAAGTCACCTTTACGTGTAATTCAGTCTAATATTGATACTAAAAGTGAGGTGAGGCATGACATTGGTCACGAGATTCAACTTTGCAGAAATAATTAGAACAGAAAAACAAACATTTTCTTTTCCACTTGTAATAACTTGCTGTCTATCGATGAGTTTTGTGTTGGCAGCGACGCATTCCAATGCTCAGAAATCAAATATACTGTGCGATGAAACGGTTATTAAGAAACAGGTAGAGACTGCTGAGGACAAGCTGGGCGCTTGGGATTCACTTTACGACAAGCAACGTGAATTCATGGGAAAGCAACCCCTTCACAAGAAACCCGAAAAAACCGAAGAAACCATCACAGGCTGTACATTGCAGCCACCCGAGAATGGACCAAAATTTGACGGCCAGCAGACAGACGACGCAATTGTCGAAGACACCTCGCTGACCTCTGATCAAAGGCAAACACGCACAGAATCCTCAGATAGTGAGGAAAGTATTTCCTCGACCACAAAGATGGAAAAAACCGAAAAAATCTTTGAAAAGGACTTTTTGACCCAATTCCTAGAGGGGAATACTTTGTTCTTACAAGTCGCAGCAATTTCGATACTTATCGCGATAGCCTGCGCTGGGGCGTATTTCCTGAGATATTTGTTTCAAATTACGCTGGGTCTTTTGCGACGCCGTCGCATTTGCAATATCCCCTGCTCTATTGTCAGCGGACGCAATGAAGTTACCGGCCATATCACCATTCTGGGGCTGAATTGCTCGCGTTTTGTACCAGATGGACCGGAAAATCACGCCTATCTTTCAAAACTATTGGCCGACAAAGAATATCATTTTTTCGATCTAATTGTTGGTGAAAATCTGGAACCAGTTTTCATCAACGGCCTAAAAGGCTTTTTTACACCCTGTGCTTTTGACAAACGCTTAAGTGTTAAAAGACAGAAACGCTTGTTGGCTCATTCCGATATCACACCGCAAATTGGCCAATTGGTTTCCGTGCCGCACGACAAAAAACTGCACAAGAAAATCATGGCAGCCCGTGCGTTGCATGAGAAATCTGGCAATGAGATTGCACCAAATCTTAGCGCCGTTACCTAAGCTGGGCATCTCGTGCCGTCTTGCAACCACTAACTGCCTTACGACAACTCTGGCGGCGTCAAATGTTGGTGACGCGTTCGGTTTCAGAAAAAGAGCGTTCGTATTTAGGCAGAGTTTGACCTGAGCCGTTGCTAGTATAGGCATGAAATGAAGGGAGATTTCATGTTTGGAAGCTGTTTATGTGGCAAAGTCTCGTTCGAGATCCAAGGCGATGCGCGCGACGTTATGGCCTGTCATTGTTCGCAATGCCGCAAAACGTCTGGCCATTATGTGGCAGCCACGCAGGTGAACGATACAGATCTTGTTATTCAGGGGGCGGCCAATATCACTTGGTTTGAAAGCTCTGCATCGGCCAAGCGCGGGTTTTGCGCAACCTGTGGCAGTTCGCTGTTCTGGAAACCCAACGATCGCCCCAGGACCTCGGTGCATGCGGGCTGTTTGGACAACCCAACCGGACTGGTCATGACGCAACAAATCTGCAGTGATGACAAAGGGGATTACTATGATTTGCCCCTGCCCAAATAGCGTGTAGGTCTTTGGTTATAAACCGCCTTGTGCGGGCTAGATCAATGGATCATAGGCCCATTGCAACAAGGCTTGTCTTTGTTTTGGCCGACAAAACACATCAGCGGGGTCACAGTTTTGTCGAACCTGAGCGGCGTGGCGGGCAAAGGCACGCCAACGTTTGATCTGTTTTTTATCAACATCTATCAGCCGCCGCCCCATGTAATATCTACAATACCATTGAAACCAGCCCCTGGGGTCGGGCGCAAGTATCCACCCCTTTTGCTGCCAAACCTGAAGCGCCTGTCGGCTTTGTACGCCAAAGAAGTTGAGGCGCGCGTCGGGTCGTTCTGCAAGTTTGGCATTGGTAAACCACGCGCTTGGAAACTCTTGGGTACAATCATTGAGGTATTTGCCTTCGAACACCCCCATCGCCAGCATTTCTGCAGGTGAGACATGGGGTTGAAAGTCCGGGTCGCTTATCGCGCCGATGGCTGCTGTGCACTCATATCTGTAGCTGCGCTGCATTTTATCATTCACCAAAACCAACCTTGGTTGCGACATTGTTTGAATTTCCTGCGTCTATTCTGAAACACCTGATTTTTAATTAGCGCGTGTCGACGGATTGAAAAGCTTATCGTGCAAAATACTTGCCAAAAGCACCATTCGCCCCTAACTAAGAGCTGCGACGTTACCACTATCGGTTATACTGCTCCATTCGGCTCAGTCTTTCGATCTTGCACTGGCTTTGCCGACCTGCCGCATTCCGTGGGCAGTTTTTTATAAGGAGAATGACGATGGCTACTGGCACCGTCAAATGGTTTAACACAACAAAAGGCTTCGGCTTTATCGCACCTGACAATGGTGGCAAGGACGTGTTTGTACACATTTCTGCCGTTGAGCGTGCGGGCCTGACTGGTCTTGCAGACAACCAAAAAGTTACATTCGAAATCGAACCAGGCCGTGACGGCCGCGAAAGCGCGTCAGACATCGCACTGGCGTAAGTTTCGCATACGCGAGATTTTGAAAAGATTGCAGGGGGCGTATCGGCAACGATGCGCCCTTTTGCGTGGCTGGTTTGGACTATGCCTTAGCGCTGCGCCTTGTCGAGATATTGGTTTAGCTCCACAAACAGCGCCACACGCTCATCCTCGGACAGAAAGCGCCCCAGTTCGACCTGCCGCCCCTTGCCAGAAAGGGTGATGTACTGCGGCACAGGCCCATCTGTCTTGTGGATCTCGGCGCGCACCCAATAGATGTTGCAGTCCCAGCTTTGCGCCGCCCCACGCGCAGGCCTGTGTGTCAGCGTCAGGATGTCCGCATCGCGCGTCAGCTGCTCTGACACATAGCCATCGCGATAGCTGCGCCGCAGCGCCGCCCAGAGCGCCCAGACCGCAGCGATGAAAAACGGCAGCAGCCACCAAAAGGCAGCTTTGCCGCTAAAGGCTAAGAGCGGCAGCGCAAACATGACAGAGATGATCAATATCACCGCTGCAAAGCCGCGCCTTGGCAAGGAACGATGTGCCTGCAAGGTCAGAACAACCGGGCCGGCAGGGGTATCAGTCCAGTGATAGGGCATTAGATCTCATGTGTGTTTGATGGCTTGGAAGCAAAAAGCACGGTGCGTTGGTGGGTGTCTTTGACAAGGGTTTCATGATAATTGAGCCGCAGCCCCGCCCCATTCAACAAGCGCCGATAGCCGGAACGTGAAAGCGAGGCGTGATATACAGGTTCGCCGAAGACCTGCCCAGTGACTTCGCCTTTGAGATCGCCGACTGTCAACATCAGACGCCCCTCGGGGCGCAACATCTCGCATAGTTTTGGCAGGGTGTGCTGTTGCTCTGACGGGGTCAGATGAAAAAACCCATCCCAGCTTAAGATGATGTCAAACGCACCCATTCCGGCTGGCCTGCGCATATCCATTACCTTCCAACACGCATCTGGATAGATTTGCGGTGGATAATTGTGTTGCGCCAAACAGATCATTTCCGCGCAGCCGTCTATCCCGGTCAACCGGTGTCCTCTGGCCAAAATAGCATCGGCAAACGGCTTGCCGGTGTTGCGGCGCGCATCCCATTCTTTCGCATGACGATCATAAACCGAGACAGTGGCGTCTTTGATTTGCGCTAGATCTGGCATCTTGCCTCGCTGTCCTCTGCTCAAAAAAAAAGGGCCCCGGAGGTGATCCGAGGCCCTAGTAATTATTACTTTAGTCAAGGACTAGTGCGAAGGTGCTTTGTCCCAGTCTTCCTGTTTTGGAAGAATTTCAAAGGTGTGCTCTGGGGGTGGGCACGGCAGTGTCCATTCCAGGGTATCCGCATATTCATTCCAATAGTTATTCTCTGTCACTTTCTTGCCCTTAAAGAGCGCGTAGAAAACGATGCCAAAGAACAACAGCAGGGACGCAAAGGAGAGGAACGCGCCATAAGAGCTGATCTTGTTCCAATAAGCGAAGGCTTCTGGATAGTCGATATAACGACGTGGCATGCCCTGACGACCCAAGAAGTGCTGTGGGAAGAAGGTCAGGTTTGCGCCAATAAAGAACAGCCAGAAGTGGATTTTCGCGGCCATCTCTGGGTAGTGACGACCTGTCATTTTACCAAAGTAGAAGTATACGCCCGCAAAGATCGCAAAGACCGCGCCCAAGGACATAACGTAATGGAAGTGCGCCACAACATAATATGTGTCGTGATAGGCTCGGTCCACAGAGGCTTGAGACAGAACGATGCCGGTGACGCCGCCCATTGTGAACAAGATCAAAAAGCCAAATGCAAACAGCATTGGCGCCTTAAACTCGATCGAGCCGCCCCACATAGTCGCGATCCACGAGAAGATTTTTACCCCGGTTGGAACCGCGATAACCATTGTGGCCATCATAAAGTAGGACTGCTGAGACAGGCTCATGCCGACCGTGTACATGTGGTGCGCCCAGACAACAAAGCCCAATGCACCAATCGCGATGATCGCCCAAACCATTGGCAAATAACCAAAGACCGGCTTGCGCGCAAATGTGGCGATAACGTGAGAGATGATGCCAAAGCCCGGCAGAATAACGATGTACACTTCTGGGTGGCCAAAGAACCACAGGATGTGCTGATACAGGATCGGGTCGCCGCCGCCAGCAGGGTCAAAGAAGGTTGTGCCAAAGTTACGGTCCGTCAGCAGCATGGTGATTGCGCCCGCCAGAACCGGCAGAGCCAGAAGGATCAACCAAGCGGTGACAAAAATCGACCATGCAAACAATGGAACCTTGAACAAAGTCATGCCAGGCGCACGCATGTTCAGGAAGGTTGTGATCATGTTGATCGCGCCAAGGATCGAAGAGGCGCCCGAAACGTGCACCGCAAAGATCGCCAGATCCATAGAGAAGCCGCCTTCGGTGGTGGACAATGGTGGGTAAAGAACCCAACCAACACCAGAGCCCAGCTGGCCGTTACCGCCAGGTGAGAACATGGAGGCAACACCCAAAGCCGTACCCGCAACATACAGCCAGAACGACAGGTTGTTCATGCGTGGGAACGCCATGTCCGGCGCACCAATTTGCAACGGCATGAAATAGTTACCAAACCCGCCGAAAAGCGCAGGAATGACAACAAAGAACATCATCAAAACACCGTGGTAGGTGATGAATACGTTCCAGAGATGACCGTTTGGCGTACAAACGCCCTCGCCACCGCCCAAGAAGCGCTGACCTTCCAGGCACATGTATTGCACGCCGGGCTCCATGAGCTCCAGACGCATACCAACAGTCAATGCAACGGCGATCAGGCCGACAACTGCAGATACGATGAGATAAAGAAGACCAATGTCTTTATGGTTCGTGGACATAAACCAGCGCGTAAAGAAACCGCGGTTGTCCTCGTGTTCGTGGCCGTGAATGGCTGCGTCCGCCATGCTTCGCCTCCTGTCAAAGTGCATAAGAGACACGTGAGTCACCCCGCGCGTCTGGATTCCAAGCCGTTTTAAAGTGCAAGTGGCGGCGCGGCAATGACCGTCTTTGACGCAGATCAAGAAAAAGTGACGCGGGGGGCTGATCTTGGATCAAATTGGGGACTTTTGACGCGCTTACAACCGCGTCTGCGCCAAAACTCACGGGTCTGCTGCTTTGCCTCGCCACCGATGCGTGTTGGCGGACCTGTGGAAATTGAAAAATCCCTGCCAGTTTTGTGGCTGGCAGGGATCTGAAAATTACCAATTGTGCCTGGCTTATTCGCTGGCCGCAGCTGGTTCTTCTTCTGAAGGGGCATCCATCTCTTCTGTCATCTCTTCGGTCGCAGGGACCAAAGAGGCCAAAAACGCTGCCACATCCGGGCCGCCTTTTTTCAGCTTCAGCGTCATTTTGCTTTTGCCTTTGGTGCCTTTGGCTTTCAGATAACCACGTGGATCTGCAATAAAGGCGGCCAATTCTTCTTCGGTCCAAATCAATCCGCTTTCGCCGACCGTCACCAGATCTTTGGAATAGCGAAAATCAGCAGAAGCCACTTGGCGACCAATCACCCCATAAAGGTTAGGACCGGTGCGGCCGCCTTTGAACAGAACCTCCCCTTCTGGGGTGACAATGCTGTGGCAGGCTTTGCACTTGCCAAATGTTTTTTGCCCCTTTTCAACATCACCTTCGGCAAAAGCCGCTGTCGAGAGTGCAAAAAGCGCAAGCGCGGCGCTATAAACCAGTTTCATAAGATTGCCTTTGTAAAAGTTGCGCGTTCGCTATAATTTGCGGCATTCGCCGGGGATGTACAACGGACAAATCAACGCGGCGCGCCCATTGTGATCGCTTAGGCTGATTGCCGCGCTTTAGCCTTTGTGCTTGATCAAAATACCCCGGGGGAGGTCAAAACATGTTTTGACCGGGGGCAGCGCCCCTTTCTATGTCAGCTCGAGATTTGGGCCTCAAACACCTCGGCAAAGGCCTTTTGCAGCGCCACATCTACGTCTTCCATTGTTACTGGCAGACCCAAATCAACCAACGACGTCACCCCGTGTTCGGTGATACCGCAGGGCACAATACCAGAAAAATGCTCCAGATCCGGTTCGACATTGATCGACACCCCATGAAAGCTGACCCATTTGCGCAGCCGGATACCAATTGCGGCCACTTTGTCTTCGGCCACCTGCCCTGTCAGCGTTAATGGCTTATCGGGCCGCGCGACCCACACCCCGACACGGCCGTCGCGGATCTCGCCTTTGACGTTGAACTGATCCAGCGTGGTGATGACCCATTCTTCGAGGCGCTTTACAAAGCCCCGCACATCTTTGCCGCGTTTGGCGACGTCAAGCATGACATAGGCCACGCGCTGGCCGGGACCATGATAAGTATACTGCCCGCCGCGCTTGGATGTGTGCACCGGAAAACGGCCTGGGTCGGTCAGGTCTTCGATTTTGGCACTGGTGCCTGCGGTATAAAGCGCAGGATGCTCGACCAGCCAGATGCATTCGTCTTCGGTGCCAGCACGAATGGCCTCGGCCCGCGCCTCCATAAAGGCCACAGCCGTTGCGTAATCCGTCAGGCCAGTGCTGATTTTCCATTCAACCATGCGGGCGTTCCTTTGCAGAGATTGGAAACACTCCGGCCTCCTTTAGAGCAGCGACATAGGTGCGGCTGGCCGGAATGTCACGTCCATCCGACATCGAAAGCACCGCTTTGGCCCCGTCGCGCCGCGCCGCGGAAATCTGATCAAGCGCCACCCAATGGCTGCGATGGACCTGCATGCCATTGGTGTCGCCCACTTCGCCCATGGCATCACTTAGGCGCATCAGCAACAGTTCCTGCCCTTTCACGGTTACAACCTCTACGTAGTGATCGCTGACCGACATTGAAATCAAGGCCCCCCGTTTTTCAAAGGGTAGACGCCGCATCAGGCTTGGCTCTGGCGTCTGACTACTGGCTTGGGTTCTGGCCAGGCTGGTGCCTGTGTCAGCAACCGGGATCTGCGCGGCTTCAAAGTGACGCCTGATCTGCACGAAGGCCACAGTGATGATCATTGAAATACCAACCACATTTGCGCCCAGCGTCAGGGTGCAAGACAGACAGCTTAGGGAAACGTCAAACAAAGCCACATTTAACAGCAGCAATGCCGCAAATATTGCCAAGCCTGCCATGGCCCCTGCCGCAAATGTAGCTGGCCAAAACCCCAGCCCCCAATTCTTGAACAGAGCACTGGCGGCGGTGCCCACATAGGACCCCAAAAAGAAAAAACCGGTGGCAGAGCCAACCCAATAAAACAACCGTGGCACAATTGGCATGACGGCTTCTGTCCCAAATGGGCCAGCAAGTCCTAAGATAACACCAGTGGCCAAGAGACACGTCCAGACAATACGGCTGTGAAACATCAATTGCATTTCACGCTTCGCGAGGTGCAAGGGGGTGTCGTTCACGCAGTTCTCCGGTCGTTTACGTTTCAGCGCTCGCCAAAAACGCGGCACTTGATCCAAAGCTGTCCCATCCAAAAATTAATACTTATCGGAGCAAAGACAATGGCCTCATTTACCCCCCTTTTGAACGCGACACCAGTGCTTCAGCTACATGTCGCAAGCGCCATCCTTGCAATTTGCCTTGCGCCAATTGTGATATTTCGCGAGCGGCGCGACCGCAGCCACAAACAATTGGGTTATTTTTGGGTCAGTGCGATGATGATCTGTGCGATCAGTTCGCTTTGGTTGCATGGCATTCGCCTTTGGGGGCTGTTTAGCCCGATCCACCTGTTATCTTTGTGGACCATCTTTGGGCTTGGATACGCCGTGAGACAGGCGATCCGTGGTAATATAGCTGCCCATCGCAAAACAATGAAATCCATTGCTTTCTGGGGTTTGGGCGTGGCTGGTTCACTGACATTCATGCCGGGTCGCATGATGAATGAGATTGCCTTTCCCAATGCACCAGTTCAGGGATTCGCAACAATCCTGGTGTTTTTCATATTGGTTGTTTCCGGAGCCAGCCTGCGCCAGCGCCGATTTAGCTAAGAATTCACGAAAACCCATCGGTCGCTCAATTGGAGACTTTGAATTTTCCAAGCATGTGTTAGGTTTTCGTTATTGAATTTATGACCCAGGGGGATTGGCCAAATGGCATTTAAGCACATCTCTGCGGCAATCTTGGCGGCGTCCATCGCGCAGCCAGCAGCCGCAAATGATTTTCTCGGAGGCGTTGTAGGCGGCCTGATCGGCGGCGCAATTGTTTCGGAAGCCAACAAAAACAAGCGGCGCAAGGTTTATAGTGGTGTTTCCGCCTCGGTGCGCCAGGAACGCCGCGACATTCAGACGTCGTTGAATTATTTTGGCTATCCGGCGGGCACACCGGATGGCGTTTTGGGGCGGCGGTCGCGAGCGGCCATTGCATCTTACCAGAGCTTTTTGGGCTATCCTGCAACCGGGCAGCTGAGTGAGTTCGAGAAAAACATTCTAATCGGGGCCTACCATCGTGCCATCGCAGGTGGCGCGGACGTCAATCGTTTGATTGCCCGCGATGCCAATGGCGTTAAGGCTGTTTTGATCGCGCAACGTGATGATATGTCGTCGGGTACAGCCCCTGGCGCTCGGCGCACCGCTGGCTATGCTGGCCTGCCCTATGAGGTTTCTGTGGCGGTTGACGAGATTGCAGATAGCTCGGACCCGTCTGCGGAACAGCTTTTACAGCGCTCTGGCTTTATTCAACTTGCTGATCTGAATGGTGACGGCAACAACGACTATATTCTGGACACCTCGTTTGCCGGATCAAGTTTTTGGTGCAACGCAACCCAGTGTAAAACCCTGGTATTTGCTTCTTCGGCGGCAGGCTATGTGCGCAATGATCTGTTGCTGCACAATCCTACGCCTGCCAGCTTTGACTGTATTGGCCCCAATTGCCGGGTCAGCACTGCGAGCACGCAAATGGCCTCTGCACCTGCGTTAACTGCACCTGAGGAGGCCCCTGTAACCACCGCGGTTGCCGCCCCGGCCTTTCCGGCATTGCCGCTGTTTCAGACAGAAGAAGCCAATGCCTCGCTCACAACCCATTGCAGCAAAGTCAATCTGCTGACCAATGCAAATGGTGGCTTTACCACAGTGTCAACGCTTGGGGATCCTGACTTTGCCCTCAGCGAGCAGCTTTGTTTGGCCCGGACCTATGCCATCGCTGAAGGCGACGCGATGATTGCCAAGGTGTCTGGCGTGTCTTCGGCCCAAATCGAACAGCAATGTCAGGGGCTTGGGACAACGTTGAAAGAACATGTGTCTGCCCTGTCGCTAAAAGACAGCAGTGATGTTGTGCGCGATGTCAGCGGGTTTGTTCTGAAAACCGGCATGTCGCCAGCGCAGCTTGCAGGCACAGCCAAAATTTGTCTGGCAACCGGCTATCGCACTGACAATCTGGACACCGCCATCGCATCGGGCCTGTTGCTGGTGGCTTTGGGCAATCGTCCCTATGCCGAACTGATGGGGCATCACCTGTCACAGGGATTTGGGGCTTCGGTGCGCAAAGACCTGGCTGTCAGCTGGTATGGCGTTGCACTTGATGCGCTGAGTGCCGGTGCCACACCGGTGTTTGCGACAACCCAACCAGAGCGCGCTGATCTTATTCAGCAGGCCACATTTGCCCTGAGTGGAGGCAACACAGCAGGGGCCGCAGCACCGGCCAATACTGCCCTGCCGGTGTTTTCAGTAACCGAATGATATGAGACACTTAGGTCATTGACCCACCAGCGGGCCGCGTATCATGCGCGGCCCGTTTTGGTTTTTTGGAGCACGCGCACATTTACGCTTCACATCCGATATCTGAGTCGCTATAGACCCCTCACCAAGTCATGTGCGGTCGTGGCGGAATTGGTAGACGCGCAGCGTTGAGGTCGCTGTGGGGTAACACCCGTGGAAGTTCGAGTCTTCTCGACCGCACCATTAAACCAGATAATCTGTTGATTTAGAACAAGTTTTTGTTGCGCGATATATTCAGACTACCTTTTGGTCCATCTGACAATTACACTCTTCGCTGTCGACTTGATTATTTACTCAAACAGAATGTCACTGGTTCTTCCGCTACCTTTTCAAAACCGGATATCTATTGGCTTACTTAGGCCTTCCATGGTACCCGCATCTCCCCCAAAGTCGTATACCTACAACGTTCCAGGTTTCCTCTCGTGATCAAACACTTGGACGATTGTCTAATTGAGCTCGCCACCCGGAAACAAACCTCAATCACATCCATCCACTAATAATCTCAAAAACTTACTAATAAAATTCTACATCTTCTCTAACGCGCAACGACTGAAGCAATGTGCTCGCGCTCAATTCAAACAGCTATGTTTTTCGCCAGCAACACGGCACTGTTTTTAACAGAATCGGCAGAAAGCAGACTTTCGCCACGCTTGAGGAAACTCATTGTGCACGCTCGAGCACGGCCATTTTTTTGCAAACTGACCTCAAGCATGCTGCATTCGATCTAAGTGCCGCTTCGAGCCCATTCCGACCGATGCTCCGGAATGCACGAATGGCTGCTTTCAAATGAGTGTAGAGTTGGATTGGTGTTCTCGGCTGAACGCTGATGGATGAAGGGATGTCGTCTGTGCTACGATAACAATCAGAGAACAGCTATCCGAACATCAGCGAGCTTTGTTGCTTTAGCATCGTCACCCACTAGTGCAACAAATTGGCGCTTGCCGGACTTGCGATCCAAAATCTCGATAGCCGGTTCGTTTTGATTTATATGCTTATCCCCCCATTGCATCAGAGCTAGGATGGGCAACCCCAATTCCGCACCTTTTTGCGAAAGGCCATATGCATATCGGGTTCTTGCGCCCGCTTCGCGGTAAGGTTCTCGAATAAAAATTCCAAACTCTACTAATCGCTTAAGCCGCTCAGTCAACACAGACCTCGGAATTCCGAGATCACTTCTCATGTCATCGTAACGCTTCACACCGTAGAACGCTTCTCGCAGAATCAAGAGCGTCCAGCGATCCGAAAGTATTTCTGTAGCAAGCGCCATACCACATCGGTCCATAGGGACCGGTGCAGACTTTCGCACAGTTCTCTCCATATCTGAGTTTGACATTCAGTTTCAGCCCTCGTATCTCTACCTGAATTCAATATAAGGACTCAGACTATGGATGCAATCACCGTAACCCTCGTCACGAAAATTATTGTTACAGCAGTCTTGCTTGTGCCGCCGTTCCTTTTGTATTCTAAAGACAAACTTGGACCACGTTTGGATGTTGTGGCGAATTCGCCAACTTTCTTTCGCCTGTACGGGGTCGCCATGCTGGCGCTGCTTGCTGCCTATATAAGCGGCCTGTTGCAAGTCATTCAGGGCGAGTTTCCTTGGGGGATCATCCCGATGGCTATCGTGTCCAATGGTGGTGGAGCCATTGTATTATTTACTCTTGGGTCGGCCACAGTCAAGCGCACAACCGCGCCCGTATTTGGTGCATTGGCGGTTGCTTTTATCTTCTGTGCCCTTGTGCCAGACGCGGCGATGACGAAGTTCTTTTAACTACTAATTCAGCAGCGCTGGACATTTGTCCTAGCGCTGCCAGCGCAGAATCCAATTTCCGAAACAAATTGGGCCCGGCGCGAAACCAGCCATTAGTGCATCCGCAGCGAAAGCTCACTATTTCCCGCGAAGTGTGAATTCCCCCGCCTCGCGATTTTGCGGTTGCCGCGAATGTTGGCAATGCGGACAGCGATCGCAGCATTGTCGAGGGTTGGTCAAGGTCGGCTTTGGGCCATTTGCTTCGCCAACAGCAGCCAAGCTTCGTCAGATGCTGCGCTGCATCCGATGACAGCAAGAGCTTAAAGTGGCTGATCTCGAAGGGTAAAAGAATGCCCGCCCAAATTTCGACGGAAAGTTCGGCATAATACGTTGAACCGTTAGATGGTCGCAATTACGCGCTACCGAAATCAAATCACGGAGAACACATGTCACCTATGAAATCGCTGCCAGTTGCTGTGAGTATAATGGCTTTTTCAAGTTCCGCTTTTGCTGAGAACGTCGAAATCTACGTGGTCGATTTGCTTGACAACATCCAGAACGGCTATTGCATCGACATCGCCAAAGGGCGCGGCGCGGACGCTAATCCAAACGATGGGCTTCAAGCTCACACTTGCTACAGCCCAACCGGCGAAGTGCTTGTGGATCAGGCATTCGATCCAGACCAATTCGCAGATGGCTTGCTTTACATGCCTGAGTTTGATGTCTGCATCCAGGTCTCTGCAACCGAGGTTGGAGCTTCGGCTGAACTAGCTACGTGTGATGGTTCTTCTGCACAAAGCTGGTTGTTTGACGGCGAAGGCACCATTGCCCCTGTGTCCGCTCCAGGAATGTGTTTAACGCTAACAGGAGATACGCGCACTGGTCGCAGCGATGAAAATCAGATGATTGCGATGACGTTGCAGTCATGTTCGGACGAGCAAGCAGCCTATCAAACATGGTCTAATCGAAAGGCGGAGTAAACTTGTCCGAGAGGCGCAACGAATTGTGGTTCTCGGGCTTTTTAACCGCGATAACCGACATTGCAGTAGCGGCAGCGAATGTCTCCTTGGACGCGCCACGCCACAGCAGCCACGCCTCCATTCAAAGGTAGGATTGGGCCGACCGCTTCAGGGGACCAAATTCGTCGCGTTTTTCACTGTGTTTTGGAATGACCCTGTTGTTCAGCAAGGAAACGCACGAAATGAACCGTCAGGTTCTCTCGTCGCGACTGGTCTGGCCAGACTGCGTAGATGCCCAAGGGGGCAAGGCGCCACCGTTCCATGAGCTCCACAAACTCACCCTCTTTCAGTCCCTCGTGCACAAGATACCTAGGAAGAACCGTTACGCCAAAATTGCGTCGTGTGTATTGAACCAACGCATCAATGCTGTCTACCTGCAGCCTAGAACGACCTGCCACTTTCACAGGGTGCCCCGAACCGGAACTGAACTCCATTGCGTTTGAACGTTGTTTGTATCTGATCCAGTCCCAAGTTTCGAGGTCTCTAGGGTGCTGCGGGTCAGGCCGAGCTTTCGCATAGTCGACACCGGCGACGAGCACCCGTTCAATTTCGCCGAGTTTACGTGACATCATCGAACTATCTTCAAGCCAGCCGACACGAATGTTTAAGTCGAAGCCGTCTCTAAGCAAATCAACAGGAAGGTCGGTGAATGATACGGACAACTCAACGTGTGGATAGCGCGTGGTGAAGTCTCCCATTGCTGTTGCGAGGCTGGACGATGACATAAAGGCGGGAACCGAAACCCGGAGAGACCCTGCTGGTTCCAGCGACAGGGCATTCAACTCATCAAGGCCGTCTTCAGCGCAGCGCACCATCTCGACTGCGTGAGCATAGAACTTACGTCCTTCGTTTGTCAGAGCGATTTTTCTAGTCGTACGGTTAAGCAAAGTCGTCCCCACGAAATCTTCAAGATCCGTCACGATCTCACTGACACGAGAAGGGGCCAACCCAATATCCTTCGCTGCCGCCCGAAATGAGCCGAGGTCCACCACACGCGCGAAGATGGCCATGTGTCTTAAATGATCTATCATTGTTCTGATTGGCCGAACTGTGTTGTCTGAAACCAGAAGATACACAAAACAATCATTCGTCAATATCTCTATCATGCGGGCCAGAAACAAACCCAAACGATGGAGATCGATATGAAATTGATGCCGATTGCACTTGTCGCAACCATGACCCTTGCAGGCACTGCGTTGGCCGATGACACGGCCACAGTTCAGATCTTCTACGACCTGCTCAGCAACCCCACGTCTCTGGATCACGTTGCGGCATTCGAAGCCTCTATCACTGAAGATTGGGAGAGCGTCGGTGACTATTCGGGCGCGAATAAATCCCGCGAAGGATTCCTCGGGCAGATCGGCGGCTTTGGTCAGCTTGTCCCTGATCTGAACTGGGCCGTCCAGGCCATGCATCAGGACGGCAGCTTCGTCACCGTCCGCAGCCGCGCCACCGGAACTCCCGTCGGACCTATTTTCGGCGTCGATGGGGACGGTAGCAGCTTCGACATCATGACCATCGACATCCATGAATTGGAGAACGGCAAGATTGCCTGCTCCTACCACGTTGAAGACTGGGCAGGTGCCTTAGGCCAACTTTCTGATCGTTGAACCGAAATTTTGGAGCTGCAAGGAAGCAGCTACATTTTAAACTGAAAGGAAATCAAGAATGGAACGCAGAACTGCATTGAAGGCAACAGGCTTGTCGGCCTTAGCCCTGTTCCTCGGCAACCAAGCACTTGCCGACGACAACTCAGCCGCCAGCTTGGGCACTGTCATGAGCTTTATGGGCGCAATGGGCAGTGGCGACATGGAGACTGTAGGTGCGCTCATGGCCGATGATATGGTCTGGCACAACGAAGGCGATACGACCCTGCCGTGGGTGGGTGGTTCCGAAGGGAAAGAAGCGATCTTCGCGTTTCTCGGTGTCTTCTCGTCTAACTTAGAGACCACGATGTGGGAGAACACTGACGCGTTCGCCTCAGACGATACCGTTGCCGTCTTCGGCAAAATGAACGGAAAAACGACGAAATCCGGTAAAGAGATCGGGGAGTTCACCTTTGCCCTTCGTGCCAAGGTCCGCGACGGTCAGGTCGTTTTGTGGCATTGGTTCGAAGACAGCTTTGCCGTCAGCCAAGCCTATCACGGATAAGTTCTGACGCAGGAGACGTGCCATGTCGATCCGAACAACCCTTCTTAGTGCAATAGCGGTGTTTGCCGCAATGTCGTCTGCATTTGCAGCAAATGAATTGCCGATGCGGACAACACCCATACCTGAAACTACGAACGGCGTGCCGCATGTGCAAATTGGGATTGAGCCAATCCGGGAAATCTCGGAGGCTCTTCTCGGCAAAATCGCGATGTTCCCCGGTGTCGATATCCGCAACACTGTGATCTCGCTGCCTGGCGCTTTGGGGTTCTGGATCAAAGAAGATGTAACCTTGGCGCGACCCGATGTCATTGTGGGCGGACGAGAGTTCGCCCACATTCACCCCGATGGTAGTCTGCATGCGTCATTGCCGCCATCCCTAGCGAAACAGACCGTTGAATCTGGTTGGGCCGTCAGCCACCCTTGGGCAAACCAACGGCCCGGGTGGGAGGGGTTCGTCATGATCTTCACTCCTACGACTGCAGAGGAGCTAGAGGTCGTACTAGATCTCGTTAGGGCTTCCTATGATTTTGTGACCGGTCAAGAATAGCGCTCTATCTGCCAATTCACGCTGCCATACCTTCGCGCTCGCTGCGCGTTCGACATGCCTCAACGGGACATCTGCAAAGTACATTGAACGACGCCGCGTCGGAAACGTCCCTCAGCCCAATTTAGGGACCTGTCCCGCGTTAGTGCCGGCGCAAGTGCTCGTTTAAGCCACTTTCCGTTCGATTGCGACGGGGCTTTTCCAGCCCAGTGCTGAATGCCGTCGGCGCGGATTGTAGAAGCCGTTGATGTATGCCACCGCACGGCAGTTGATACGCAGTATCAATGAGAGTGGGAGATCGCCATTTCAGCCTTCTGCCGCGTATCCCAAGGGTGTCTCCAGCTCAGTTCAACTTTGATTGCTTTAAAGAACGTTTCGACGGCAGCGTTGTCGTAGCAATTGCCCTTGCCACTCATCGATACCTTGAAGCCATGCCGGCGCAGGATCTTCGGATAATCATGAGAATAATATTGGCTCCCACGATCCGTGTGGTGGATGCAGTCTTTTGGGGGTGAACGGAATGGGATGGCCGTCTGCATGGCTCTGATCGCCAGATCACGTTTCATGTGGTTACTGACGGCCCAGCCGATGATACAGCGGGAATGCAAGTCTAGGATGACGGCGTGATACAACCAACCTTCACGCGTCCAAATATAACTGATGTCAGCAGCCCACTTTGGTTTTTGTTCGTTCGCTGCGAAGTTTCAATCCAGTAGGTTTGGCCCGATGTTGAACTTATGATTGCTGTCGGTCGTCACCTTATGTTTGCGCGTTCTGACAACTGATAGGCCGTGCTGGTGCATCAAGCGGCCAACACGTCGGTGGCCCACATTCAAACCGATCTCCTTCAACTCTTCGGTCATGCGTGGCCTGCCACTCTCATTGAATGCAAGTATTCAACTGCCCTGCGATGCATAACTGCCCTCTCGGTAGATTACTGCGTAATCGCCTGACGGGTAATAGGTGGCCTTTTTTAGGATGTCCCTCTCCTCCTTGAGAATGCGCACCTCGCGTCCAAGCCGGTCATTCTCTTGAGCGAGGCTCATATCCTCTTTTGACATCCCATCCGTGTCTCGACGTGCCGTGATCCATTTGTTCAACGTCGACAGACCGACACCTAAATCAGAAGCCACCTGCTTGGGTGTAAGACCGCTGGTCAGTACAATACGCACCGCATCTTGGCGCAACTCGTCCGTCCGTTTCAGTCCCATAGTCAGTCTCCTTTGGTGCAGTAAATGCTATCAAAGGAGCGGCATCAAACCGCGATAAGCCAAAGCACACCTAACACCTTGAACGGCAAAGTTATTTTCGGTTTTCCAGCATTCTCGTTTCGGTGATATCTAAACGCTCAGTAAATGTTGAATGTTGCGTTCTTCTATCATCATCAAAACTTCCGCCGCCCCAGATTTGGGAATTGACAGAAAATGTCCCAAAGCCCCTTCATTTCCACATGGAAACCTGTGCGCTTACTTGGCTGACATTTGCGACAATTTTCAAATCGAGACCTACATGGGTCCCGATTCATGATTTTTTTGAGGCTTCACTTGAACGTTTTGAGCAAACCGTCTGCACATGAGGCGCTGGCGGCGTCAGCCAATAACTGGGCTTTCAATCCGTCTTCACCATCAGGCGTTGGTGCAATCCCTTTGCTGAGGCAGCTTATAAAATGCGCCAATTCGTGGGCATAGGCGGCCTCGTAGCGCTCTAGAAAGAAGTTCATTGTGGGCGCGCGCTGATAGCCATCCTGTGTGGCGATTTCGACCGAATTCTCCAATAGATTATGGGCACGGATCATGCCCTTGGAACCATGCACTTCGATACGTTGATCATAGCCATAAGAGGCCCGGCGCGAGTTGCTGATCTGGCAAATTTTGCCCGAAGTGGTTTGCATGGTAACGGCGGCGGTATCATAATCGCCCGCCTGCCCGATCTCTGGATCCACCAAACACGCGCCACTGGCGTGCAATGACACGGGTTCTTCGCCCAATAAAAAGCGTGCCATATCCAAATCGTGGATCATCATGTCGCGGAAAATTCCCCCCGAGGATTTGATGTAGTCAATTGGTGGCGGGGACGGATCTCTCGACAGGATCGTGACCAGCTCAACCTCGCCAATCTCCCCGGCATCGATGCGGGATTTCAGTGCGCTAAAATTGGGATCAAAACGACGATTAAAGGCGACCATAAATGGCACGTTGTGCTGCTCGATGACCTTCAGACACGCGCGGATGCGATCGGAATTCAGATCAACTGGCTTTTCACAAAAAATCGCTTTGCCAGCAGCGGCAGCCTGATGAATAAGATCGTAATGCGTGGTTGTTGGCGTGCCGATAATGACCGCATCAATAGCGCTGTCAGCAAAAATTTCATCGCTTGTCAGTACGATCGAACCAGTCTTTTTCGCCAGCGCCTGCGCAGCTTCGGGCATGAAGTCACTAACCGCGCCGACGCGCGCGTGTTCTGATGCCATAATCGCCCGGGCGTGCACTTGACCGATCCGGCCGCAGCCAAGAATACCAATGTTTAACATTTACGCTCCTTTCATTGCGGAAAGTACGTTGCGTGAAGCTTGCATAATTGGATCTTCAACGTCTTTCAAAATCGAGACCCGGTCAAAACGCGCATCATCTTTGGCCAAGGCTGCGCGAATAGCTTTTCCAAACTCCATGCGCAGTTCGGTTCCGATGTTGAATTTGCAGACATTCGTCGTTTGTGCCAGCTTTCGACGCTGAGGAATTGGCACACCCGATCCACCATGAATGACCAATGGGACGTCGGTCAAAGCCTGAATGCTGGCAATCCGGGCCTCGTCCAACCCGCCCTCTTTGTCTTGTTGCAGATGCACGTTGCCAACCGAGATTGCCATTGCGTCGACCCCGGTTTCAGTGGCGAAAATTGCCGCTTCTTGTGGATCTGTTCCGGCCGAGTTTTCCCCATCGGCATAGCCGACAAAACCAATTTCGCCTTCGCAGGAGATGCCAGCGGCGTGGGCCATTTCAACGATTTGGCGTGTCTCTGCAATGTTGTCCTGAAGAGGTTTGCGCGATCCATCAAACATCAATGAGGTGAACCCGCTGTCTAGGGCTTCGGAGCATTCGTCATAAGTATAGCCATGGTCCAGATGGGCAACCACCGGCACGCTGGCGTTTTCAGCCAGATACCTGATCATTTTGCCCAGAATTGGGAGCGGCGTATGCGCACGACAGCCTGGGCCAGCCTGTAAGATTACCGGGCAATTTTCTGCTTCGGCGGCTTGGACATAGGCCCGCATATCTTCCCAACCCAAAGTGACCAGGCCAGCCACTGCATATCCCCCTGCCCGCGCGGGCAAAAGGACCTCTGCCAAAGTTGCCAATGTCATTTGAATTTCGCAATCATGTCTTTGATGCCGGGAATGGTCTCAAGCTGATGCGCGTGGCTTGGCTGGAAATACTGCACCAAGCTGCGCTGGGAAAGGCCGCCCAGGATTGTGAAATAATACATCTGATAGCCCGGCAGAACCGCGCAAGGATGATAGCCGCTGTCCAGGCAAATGGTTGACCCATCCACAATGTGATAGGCATCTCCGGCTTTGCCGTCTTCGCGTTGCAACATTTGCACGCCAGATCCATTGTTTGGTTTAAAGCGGAAGTTGTAGGTTTCGTCGTGGCGGGTTTCGAGCGGTAGACGATCAGTGTCATGTTTATGTGATGGAAAGCCTGACCATCCGCCCTCGCCTACGGTAAAGAGTTCTGAGACCAGCAAACGCCCAACCTTGTCATGGTATTTTGTGCCAAGAATATGCTTGATCTTACGATGGGTCTTGGTGTCATCAGAACCGTATTGCACTTTGTCAAGTTCATCAGAGCGTACCGCGAAGGCGTCTAAAACCTTGTCATACAAGGCCCCGGCAACAAAAATTTCGGCTTCATCGCTGGTGCAGACGATCTCTGCTTTGGCAGCAGTAGGCACGTAAACGCCCTCTGGCTCACCATCCCAAACATCCTCGACACGCTCGCCAATGCCGTCGGCCTTGAAGCCCTCGACGTTGATGTCGATTGTCCCAGTCGCAGGCACAATACAGGTTTCATAACGCGGCACAGCATATTCAAATGCTTGGCCTTTTTTCAGTTTGACGATATTGAAGTAATTGAGCGGCACCGTTGCATCATCGACGTCAACAATGGGTTTATTCTGGTTGTCAAAGGGGGCGATGTGCATTGCAGGTATCCTTTCAAGCGGATGTCGGGCCAGGGTGATTGGCCAAAAAATCTTGGAGTGTTTTGGTGTCGGGCATGGCTGGGGCACAGCCGGGCTTTGACACTGTGACCGAGGCACAGGCAGAGCCACGCAAAATGGCGGCGTGCAAATCCATTCCTGCGGAGATGCCGGTGACCATGCCTGCCATAAAGCTGTCGCCGGCACCGGTCGGTTTCAGCGCCTGCACCGGATAGATACCGGTGCGAATTTCCTGCTCGCCAAAGAACGTAACCGCGCCTTTTGATCCCATTTTGTAGACAACAATGGTTGCGGACGACTTGGCGAGGCTACGGGCTTTTTCCAGGCCGTCATCATAGTTGCCCGCCATAAAGCCAAATTCTTCGTCATTGCCGACAATCACGTCTGACAAAGCCGCCGCACGGCTTAGAACGTCAGAGGCAACTTGTTTGCTGGGCCAAGAATACGGGCGGTAGTCCACGTCAAAAATGATGGGCAAGCCCGCGGCTTTGGCCTTTGCAAAGGCATGGAATGTGGCCGCACGAGACGGGTCAGCTGCGAAAACTGTGCCCGCGGTAATCAATGCGCCAAAGGAGGCAAAATCAACCGCGTCAACATCTGACTTTTCAAGTTGGAAATCGGCTGCGCCGTTGCGATAGATCACCGATTGATGATCTTCGATCCGGCTTTCATAAACCGCCAAAGAATTGCGAAATTCGCCCCCAATAGGTGTGACATGACTGGCGTCTACGCCATAGTGACGCAATTGATTGGTGGCATAGCGCCCGATGCTGTCGTCTGACACGCGGGTGACCAAAGCGGATTTACCGCCTAACTTGCAGATCCCTGCTGCTATATTGGCAGAGCTGCCACCTAGGCTAGCGCGAAAAATGTCACCGTCTTCGGTTTTTGTACCTGGTGGATCTGGGAAGAAATCCATTCCAGCCCGCCCGACGATGACAAAATTGTTTTGTTTGATACCAGAAATTACGTCAGTCATGTGCGCCCAGCTGCGTTTGTTGCGGCAGCTTGATCAAGAATTTCCGGATAGGGATAATTCAGACCAAGAAGCTGTTTGATTTCAGGAGAAGCTGATTTGATAAAGTCAGCGGATAAAGCAGCGGGCATATCTTCGAGCGGCTTAACCCATTTGGGAAGATAGTTGATCAATACGGCAGTGCGATCATGATCCGCCTTGTTTGGCATCGCACAATGCCATGCGACGCCAAAGAACAAAGCAACATCGCCGGGTTGCCCTAACATTTGTTCACACTTGTCAAAAAACTTATCTTCCTCAACGGGATAGCGAAGTTCTTTTTGTGATCCCGGCACATAGGCTGTTGCGCCGCTTTGCGCGGTGAATGGATCCAGCAAGATCGAAATTTGCGCGTTCATCGGGAAGGAACCGTTAAGGCCAACCGGATGGGTTTCTGGCTTGTGAAAATCCCAATATGGGTAATCCACATGCGGTTCTTGCCCTGGACCACCCGGCAAAATTCGATTGGCGGCAATCGAACCCATAATGAATTCACTGCCCAGAAACTTGCGCAAAATCTCCATAAAGACCGGATGTGACGCCATGTCAGAGAAGATCTGCCCCTTTGCCAACAAGTTCCAGACACGTCGTTGCAGATTTGCGGAACCTTCAGCCACAGCCTTGCCCTGAAAATGGGTGACTTTGTCAGCGACCGAAGATTCGCGCATGACAATATCGCGGGCTTCGGCAATTTGCTCTGGGGTAAACAAACCCGACAACAAGACGGCCCCCTTGCCATGCAACAGCTCTTGGACAATTTCATCTGCCTGTGCAGTTTCAGCGGTAAATCGTTTCATTCAGACCCCCTTGCGCTGTCTTACGCGCGCGGATTCGACGTCTTTATGGGCGCTATTGATTTTTTCTTTGTCAGAGACATGAGGGGTGCCAACTTCCCACCACGTGTGTCCCTCTTTGCTCCACCCTTCGTAAGCGTCAACTTTCATTGTGATGACATATGTTTGATCCGCCGCCTTGGCGCGCGCAAAGGCAGCCGCCAGATCTGTTGGGTTTTCAACAGTTTCTGCAATCGCCCCCATCGACCGCGCATGTGACTCAAAGTCGACGGTGACTTGATGTGTCGCGGTTGGCGTATCAGCGATCAAGTTGTTAAAGCTTTCGCCGCCCATGTTGTTTTGCAACTTGTTAATCACTGCAAAACCGCCGTTGTCCAGCACCATGATTATCAGCTTCTTTTGGGTCAGAACCGAAGAGTAAATATCTGAATTCATCAGTAAATATGACCCATCGCCAGTAAAGACGATGGTGTCATTGTCCGGTTCGGTTTCGGCTTGGGCAATACGTGCGCCCCACCCGCCCGCAATTTCATACCCCATGCAAGAAAAGCCAAATTCGACGTCAACCGTGCCGATATCCAGCGTGCGCCAATTGGCGGTAACTTCGGCGGGCAGACCGCCAGCAGCAGCCACCACGCGGTCTCGCGGATCACACAATGCGTTCACGGCACCAATAGCCTGAGCGTAAGAGGCGGGCCCATTGCCGATGCGCGTGTTTTCAGCGACGTAATCCACCCATTTGGCGCGCTCTGACTGGGCGTGCGCAAGCCATTCAGCTGGGGCCTTATAAGCGTTCAATGCAGATTGCAGCGCTGTGATCGCCAGCTTTGCGTCGCCAACTACGGTGGCCGACATATGCTTGGCAGCATCGTGGCGTGCCGCATTGATACCGATAATTTTGGCGTCATGTGCAAAGGCTGTCCAGCTGCCAGTGGTGAAATCTTGCAACCGGGTACCAATCGCCAAAATCACATCAGCCTGTTCGGCGATCGCATTGGCAGAATTAGAACCAGTGACCCCAAGCGGGCCGATATTCTGAGGATGGCTGTCCAAAAGGTTTGCGCGACCGGCGATGGTTTCGACAACTGGAATGCCGCTGATCTCCGCGAATTCAGTCAATTCCGAAACCGCGCCAGAATACTGCACCCCACCGCCAGCTATGATCATTGGCCGCTTGGCAGACGTCAGCAGTGCCATCGCGTCGGCAATTTCATCAACATCCGCGGCTTGACGCCTGATACGGTGGGTCTTTTCGTCAAAAAAGCTAAGCGGATAATCGAAGGTCCAGCCTTGGACATCCTGCGGCAAACCGATGAAAGCCGGACCACAATCGGCCGGGTCCAACATGGTATTGATCGCTGCTGGCAGGGCCTGAATGATCTGTGCAGGGTGGCAAATTCGGTCCCAATACCGGGTGACGGCCTTGAAAGCGTCATTAACGCCAAGGGTTGGATCGCCATAGTGCTCTAGCTGTTGTAGCACCGGGTCTGGCAGGCGGGTGATAAAGGCATCACCGCACAGCATCAACATTGGCAAACGATTGGCATGCGCCAAGGCCGCTGCTGTCAGAAGATTCGCCGTTCCCGGCCCCGCTGACGCAGTGCAAAGCATGATCCGGCGACGCAATTGCGCTTTGGCGTAAGCAGCTGCAGCAAATCCCATGCCCTGCTCGTTTTGGCCACGATAAAGTGGCAGCACATCTTGTTGGTCATACAATGCTTCGCCTAAGCAGGTGACATTACCATGGCCAAAAATGCCAAAACCGCCACCAAATAAACGGGTTTTCTGACCGTCTATTTCAATAAATTGCGCCGCAAGGTATCGCACGATTGCTTGCGCAGTGGTCAGTGTTACAGTGTCGCTGGATTGTACCACGGCACGTCTCCTTAGATCGTCAAATTCGTTCCGTAGCGCGATTGCATATTGACCCGCTACCAGAATCCAAGATAACCATTTTGCAACCGGTTGCAAACGCTTTCTTGAAAGGAGTGCTCTCGTGACGGAAATTGGCATTGGTATCATTGGTGGTGGCTATATGGGAAAGGCGCATGCAGTGGCTTTTTCTTCGGTCGGCGCCATATTTGGAACAGCACTTAGGCCCCGCCTAGAGATGGTGTGTGCATCTTCCGCAGAATCAGCGGAACGCTATCGCCTAACCTATGGTTTTGCGCGCGGCACAGATGATTGGCGCACTCTGGTGAGCGATCCGAAGGTCGATGCAATCATTATTGCGTCGCCACAGGAAACCCACCGCGAGATCGCAATTGCCGCCTTTGCACTTGGCAAACATGTGATGTGCGAAAAGCCCCTGGGCGCGTCGCTGGACGACAGCCGCGCAATGCACATTGCCGCAAAGGATTCGGGTGCTATCCATATGATTGGCTTCAATTATATCCGCACACCGGCCTCTCAGTATGCCCGACAGTTGATCACAAGTGGACGCCTTGGCGACATCACTTATTTCCGCGGTGAGCACACCGAAGATTTTTACGCGGACCCAGATGCGCCAGCCACCTGGCGCACAAGCGGCATGGCCAACGGCACAATGGGAGACCTTGCCCCGCATATGATCAATGGAGCGCGCCGGCTTATGGGCCCGATTACGTCCCTAAGTGCGGTTGTTGAAACGGTTCACAGCGACCGTGGCGGGGTGGCTGTCACCAATGATGACCAAGCGCATATGATGGTCGAATTTGAAAACGGCGCGCAGGGCCACATTCATGTGAGTCGCATCGCGACGGGTCGTAAAATGGGCTATTCATATGAAGTTCACGGCACCAAAGGCGCGATCCGATTTGATGGCGAAGATCAGAACGCGCTGCACCTCTATTTGCGTGAAGGCCCCGAGGCAGAGCAAGGCTTTCGCAAGGTCCTGACCGGACCTGCCCACCCGGATTATTTACCTTTTTGCCAAGGCCCTGGGCATGGCACCGGATACCAAGACCAAATCATCATAGAAGCACATGACTTCTTGATGGCTATCGAAAAGAACCAACTCGTATGGCCGACCTTTGAGGAAGGCTTAGAAGTAAATCGCGTCGTTGCTGCGGCAATTGATTCCAGCGCCAAACGGGCCTGGGTTTCCGTAGCAGACTATTAAGAAAAGGCAGATGCAATGATCAAGATTGGCAATGCTCCCTGTAGCTGGGGCGTGGAATTTGCGGATGATCCGCGTAATCCAAATTGGCGCAAAGTCCTGCAGGAAAATGCAGACGCAGGATATACCGGAATTGAATTGGGCCCGATTGGTTTTATGCCAGAAGACCCAGCCGTTTTGGGGGAAGCGCTAGAAGAATTTGGACAAGAGCTGGTGGGCGGTGTGGTATTTCGCCCGTTTCATGATGCCTCTAAGTGGGACGAGGTGATGGATGCGGCGCAGCGCACTTGCAAGGCGTTGAAAGCACATGGTGCCCAGAATCTTGTACTGATTGATTCTATCTCGCCACGACGCGCACCAACTGCGGGCCGCGCCACTGAAGCAGAGCAAATGGATTCTGCTGAATGGGCTGCGTTTCGGGATCGCATTGCGACCGTGGCCAAAATGGGCACCGAAGACTATGGGTTGACGGTGGGCATGCATGCACATGCTGCTGGTTTTATTGACTTTGAACCAGAGCTAGAACGTCTGCTGAGCGAAGTGGACGAAAGCATCCTGAAAATCTGCTTTGACACCGGCCACCATTCCTATGCGGGATTTGATCCGGTGGCCTTTATGGACCGCTATATCGACCGGATCAGCTATATGCATTTCAAAGATATCGATCCGGCGGTAAAGGCGGATGTTGTCGCAAAACGCACCGATTTCTATGAGGCCTGCGCACAGGGCATTTTCTGCAACCTTGGTGAGGGTGACGTTGATTTTCCGGCCGTGCGCGCTCGGCTGGAAGCCGCAGGTTTTGATGGCTGGTGCACGGTTGAACAGGACTGTGACCCTGAAGGCGACACCTCGCCCATTGCAGATGCAAAATTAAATCGCAGTTATCTGCAATCTATTGGCTTTGAAGGAGCGTAACTATGGCACGTTTGAATTGGGGCATGATCGGTGGCGGCAAAGGCAGCCAAATTGGACCGGCACACCGGTTGGGTGCCGGCTTAGATGGCGAGTTTACTTTGGCTGCGGGGGCGCTGGACCATAATCCAGACGCAGGCCGCGCCTATGCCCAAGAGCTAGGCGTCGCGGCTGATCGTGCCTATGGCGACTGGCAAGAAATGTTGGGGGGCGAACGTAATCGCGAGGATCGCGTTGATCTGGTGACCGTGGCGACGCCAAATGCTACACACTTTGAGATCACCAAGAATTTTTTGGAAGCCGGGTTTCACGTGCTGTGTGAAAAACCGATGACCATGACCGTCGAAGAAGGCACAGAAATCGTAAAGATTTGCCGCAAGACGGGTAAAATCTGCGCGGTCAACTATGGGTATTCGGGCTATTCACTAGTGCGCCACATGCGCGCAATGATTGCCCGCGGCGATTTGGGCAATGTGCGGGTTGTGGTCAGCGAGTTTTCCCATGGGCATCACGCAGATGCCGCGCAGGCGGATAACCCTCGGGTGCGTTGGCGGTATGATCCCGCACAAATGGGGGCCTCTGCGCAATTTGCGGATTGCGGCATCCACGCGATGCATATGGCCAGCTTTGTGACAGGTCAGGAAGTTGAAACCCTGTCTGCAGATTTTGCCTCGACGATTTCCAGCCGCGAGTTGGAAGATGATGCGATGGTAAATTTTCGCATGAGTGGTGGCACGGTTGGCCGACTTTGGACTTCTGCAGTGGCGGTCGGCCGTATGCATGGGCTAACCATTCAAGTATTTGGTGAAAAAGGTGGTTTGCGATGGGCCCAGGAACAGCCAAACCAACTGTATTTCACCCCCACAAATGGCCGTGTTCAGGTGATCGAACGTGGCGAAGCTGATCTGTCGCCGGAAGCGGATCGCAGTACGCGGGTGACGATTGGACATGCGGAAGGCATGCCTTTGGCCTTTGCAAATATCTATTCTGATTTGGCGGCGACCATCCGTGCAGAACAAGCTGGTGTGGCCGTTGACAAGGCTGCAGATCTGTTTCCGCGTGCGGTGGATGGGTTGCGTTCCATGGCGGCGGTGCACGCGTGTGTTGCCTCTGCCAAAGCCGATGGCAAGTGGGTTGACGCTGTGCCTGCGTTGCTAAAAGACTAAGGCAGTGGTCTTAGCGTGCCACGTTCAACGATGTGGCACGCAAACAACCGCGCTTCAGGATAGCGCGTGTCATCTTTGAGCATCGATTCAATTAGTTCAATCGAAGAGGCAATGATTTGTCGGAATGGGTTGTGGATGGTGGTCAGATTGATGTTTTCCCACCGCGCCATTTCCATATCGTTCAGCCCCAATAGCCCGATGTCATCTGGCACATTCAGCCCAGCTGATTGCACAGCCGACAAAGCGCCGATCGACAATACATCGTCACCACAAAAATAGGCCTGCGCTGGCTTGGCTTTTAACAAACGTGTCATTTCAGCGCGCCCTGCATCAAAGGTATAATCGGCTGCAAAGCTTGAACTTAGCTTTACTTGCGGATGTTGCGCCACCTCGTCAACGAATCCCTTATAACGATCTTGGGTGGAGGTGGCCGACTTTGGCCCACCAAGAAATGCCACATCATCATAGCCTCTGGCGATCAAGCTTTGCGCGGCCATACGCCCGGCTTCGATGTTGTTGATGCCCAGGACATTGACCTTGGGGCTGGCCACATGACGGCCAAAAGAATGCACCACTGGTACGCCAGCATCTCGGAAGCCTTCGGCAAAACTCTCGGGCAGTGTGGACGAGGCGACGATCACAGCATCAACCGAATAGGCGCGCAGCATCCGAACCGAGTTCTCGGGATTAACTTCGTCTGTTAAGTTCACCAAAAGAGGACGTAATCCGCGATCTTGTAGCCCCTTTGTAAAGAGGTCAAAAACCTGAAGAAAGATCGGATTGTGAAAGTTGTTTGAGACAAGACCAATGAGTTTTGTGCGCCCTGTGGTCAACGACGAAGCCAGTGCATTGGGGCTATAGCCCAGCTCGTTTGCAGCTTTTTCCACCTTGCGGCGCGTATGTTTGGAAACAGATGCGCCCTCTGTGTAGGTCCGAGAAACAGCAGATCGGGAAACCCCAGCACGCTCTGCTACATCCTTTAGTGTCACCGCCACGAGAACCGTCTCCTTGTTGCCTGCTTCAGGCCTCTTCATCTTCCTCTGCAACCGCCGACCAGTCAGCTGTCCAGAACTTGAACGCCGCTATACCGCCCATGCCAAGAAAAATCATCCCCCAAATCGTTGCCCCGGTTGCAAGTTCAAACAAACCCCAACTCACAACGATGGCGACGACAAGTTGCCGCCGCCATACTGGAAGAAAGAAAGGCGATGCTACATCAAACATCGCGGCTCTATTGTTCGCCGCCAAATTCCGAACCGGTCTTTGCACCGGTGATATAGGCCACGATGTCTTGGCCATCGGTTTCCTCTTTGCGCAAGTTGGCGACAATCTCACCTCGGCGGAACACAACAATACGATCCACCAGATCCATGACTTGGCGCATGTTGTGACTGACAAGGATCAGGGGCTCGCCCGCCTCTTTCAAAGTGCGGATGATGTTTTCAACCTGTGCGGTTTCCTGAACGCCCAGAGCTGCTGTCGGTTCATCCATGATGGTAAGTCGCGAGTGAAACGTAGCTGTACGTGCAATCGCAACACATTGCCGCTGGCCGCCTGACATATTTTGGATGGTGTTGCGAATGTTCGGGATCTTGACCCCGGTTTTTTGCAGACCGTCCATCGTGGCCTGACGCATCGCCTTATAATCCAACAGTCGGAACGGCCCCAACCAATTGGCAAAGGTCTTTTCACGACCCAAGAACAAGTTGTCAGGCACGTCCAGATCATCAGCCAAAGCAAGCGTTTGAAACACCGTTTCAATGCCCGCTTCGCGGGCCTCCAGCGGACCAGCGAAACTGACCGGTTCACCATATAGCCAAACGTTGCCTTTTGTGCGCTGCTCGACCCCGGTGATCTGGCGCACAAATGTGGATTTACCCGCACCGTTATCGCCCATGATGGCGACATGCTCGCCCTTTTTCATTTCAAAATTCGCGCCTTTCAGCGCGTGGACCCCACCGTAATGCTTGGTTAGGTTTTCGGTCTTCAGAACAACATCGTCGCTCATATCTTATTCTCCTAACTTAAGCTCGGTTTCGTTGGCGGTATTGATCAAGAATAACGGCTGCGATGATGATCCCACCCATAGCCATCAACTGATAAGAACCGTCCAGTTTGATAAAGGTAAAACCAGAGCGGATAACACCTAGCACCATGGCACCAAGAACGGTCCCGATGATCGAGCCACGACCACCGGTCAGGCTGATGCCACCAATAACCGCCATTGCGATGGCGAACAGTTCGTAGAATTCACCCATGCCTGCCTGCGCGGTCGATGCTTTAGCGCTAAGAACAACGCCAGCAAATGCAGCAAGCATAGAGGCAATCATATACACCATCACTTTATGGCGCTTCACGTTGATACCCGACATGCGCGCAGCTTCTTCATTAGAGCCGATTGCATAGGTGTGCTTGCCATAAACAGTGTAGCGCAGGATCAGATGGAAAATCAGGGCCAACGATAAGAACCAGACGACGGGCATCATGCCTGACCCAAGGAATTTGTAGCCTTCTGTTGGGAAAGATACCGGACGCCCCGAAGACCACCATAGCGCGATGCCGCGGCAGATCAGGAACATGCCCAGCGTGGCGATAAAGGGTGGAATACGGAAATAGGCAACAAATGTCCCATTGATCAAACCAATGAAGGCCCCGAATGCAAGTCCGACGACGACAGGAATGAGTACGGGCAGATCCATTGCCCAGGTACCAAAGATCGCCTTTGGATTCGGGTTACCGTTGACCAATTCGGTTTGCGCGAAACTCATCGCGATCATCGCGGTGGCAGCAACCAGCGGCCCGGAACTTAGATCGATGCCAGCGGTGATGATGACCTGCGTGGCTCCAAGGGCAATGATCCCGATAATCGCGACCTGAAGAATGATAATTTTGAGGCGCGCCTCGTTAAAGACGGTGTCAAATCTGTCTTTTGTATCAAATAGAAAGCTTTGATCGTTCATGTAGGGCAGAACCTGCCCCAAAATCTCAAAAATTGCGATGATGATGAGGAGCGCAAAAAGCACATTCATCTCGTTGGGCCAAGATTTTTTACTCTTGTCGAAAGTCAGCCCACCAATGCCATGGCTGGTATCAGACATTTATTACGTCTCCCGTTTAACGCTTGCCAGAGATCGGGGCGGTACCTATGGCACCGCCCCGTCCACTTAGATTAATTTTGTCGCATTAGTTCTTTGCGAGGAACTCATCCATATTCGCAGGCGTTACCAGCTTGAATGGAATGTAGACTTTCTGGTCAACAGTCTCGCCAGCCGCAAGCGCCAGCGCAGTGTTCACCGATCCCGCACCTTGACCAAAGGCATCTTGGAAGACAGTTACATCATAGTCACCAGACTGCATGGACAACAGCGCGTCTTGGCTTGCATCTACGCCACCCACTTGTACATCAGCCATATCAATGCCTGCGGCTTTCATGGCCTGGATCGCGCCGATTGCCATTTCGTCATTGTTTGCCAGAACAAAATCAAACGGCTCACCGGAGGCCATCCAGTTTGTCATAAGATCCTGCGCTTCGTCACGTGACCAGTTCGCGGTTTGCTCGTCGATAAGCGTCATGAAGTTACACATATCCATGCCGATTACGTCATGCACGTCTTTGGAACGCTGCACGGCCGCTTGGTTGGAAAGCTGACCATTCATCAGATAACCGCGCGCGCCGCCTGCTTTGCCATCTGCACGCAGATTGTTACAGATCTGGAACGCAGACAACGTCCCGGATTCAATTTCATTAGAGGCCACAAACGCTTGAGTAGGTGGCAGTTCATTCACATTGTCAGGCTCTCGGTTTACAAACACCAAAGGTGTGTCGCCCGCCGCAGCAGTGATTGCAGCACCGGCTGAAGTATCAACGATATTAACAATGATCGCATCAACACCCGACGCAACAAAGTTGGTCACTTGGTCAATCTGTTTTGCCAGATCGTCGGTCGCGTCTTCCATCTGCAGGCTGACGCCATCCATGCCGGCTGCGTGCTCGGTCATGCCGTTGCGCATAACAGTCAGCCAGTTGTCGTCAAAACGCGAAATCGTCGCGCCAATTTCCTGAGCCATTGCGGATGTGCCCAAAAGCGCTGTGAGACCTGCTGTAAGTAGAAGCTTTTTCATTTATTCCTCCCAAGAACCGTGCCCGACCCACGAAATGTTTGATCCGGGACCCCCATAAGGGGCGGTATTCTTTGTAAATTAAACGGCACTGAAACGCCGCTACCGAAAGTTTTGTCAGGACGGAAAAGCTACAAATTCAAAGGCAATTGGCATGGCTCCAAAAAGCCCCACTTTGCTTCAAACGAAAATGGCACTCCTTGATTTGCTGCCAAGGCGCGCGCTTTCCCAAATCCTCGGTCTTTCGGTAGATTAACTTTAGCGCAGAAAAACTTTTTTGCAACCGGTTGCATTAAAAATGCGAAATTAAGATGGATTTAACATTTTTTATGAATATTTATCAATGACATACAACATGTGCACGATAGGCGAAAAACTTGAGTTTCCAAGTCAATATTGAAAATTTTCGCCAATTATCTAAATTTGCCGACTCGCATAGGTATGAAACTCGTACACAACACTTTGGAAACCCAAATCAGCTAAGTGCGGCGCTTATTGGCTGGCAACTGTCAGATCAGCAACTGAGGTCAGACCAAGCTGCGCAAGTGTGCTGTCGGTTTCTTGGCACAACACGTTCCAAAGCGCATGTAAGCCTTCTTCACCTTCGGCAGCGATCGCAAATTGTAATATTCGACCGAGAAATGTGAAATTCGCACCCCGCAAAAAGGCTTTAGACACATCTTCGCCCGATCGGAGACCAGTATCATAGAACAACGGAAATTCATCGCCTAAGGTGTCTCGAATGGTCGAAAGCGCATTTATCGGCCTTGTAGCGCTTTCAAGTTGACGCGCTCCATGGCTTGAAACTTGAATGGCGTCTACGCCGCATGAACGCAAATGAATGGCGTCCTCTGCATCCAGAACCCCCTTAACCACAAGATTTCCAGGCCAAATGTCTCTTAGAGTTTTCAACGTATCCCAATTGGCCTTGGCACGGCTTTCTGTGCGATCAAATTCATATCCAGGCATTTGGAAATTGGCCATTTCCGGCCGACCTTTGAACAATGTGGTCAAGGACCAACGCGGATGCATTGCAAAGTCAAAGAACTGTTTTGGGCCAATGCGAAACGGCATGGTAAACCCGTGCCTAAGTTCGCGCGGGCGACGGCCAACTTCGGGTACATCTACGGTTAGAACAATGGTTTGATAGCCAGCGGTCTTGGCACGTTCAACCAATTTGAAGGTCCCTGCCCCATCGCCGCTGAAATAGAGCTGAAACCAGGCATGGCCTTCGGCTGTTTCTATCAAGGGTTCCATTGCCGTTGAGGCGACGGTTGAAACCCCCAGCGGCACCCGTTCGCGAGCTGCCAACCGAGCCAGCATTAGATCAGCTCCTGGTGCCGACAGATTACACATGCCCATGGGGCTGATTCCAAAGGGCGCATTGGTTTCTTGTCCAAAGACCCTTGTAGCAAGAGATCGCTGACTGACATCGCGTAAAATGCGCGGCGTCAGTTCAATAGCATCAAAGGCCGCGCGATTGCGCACGGCCCCTGTTTCTTGACCAGCGGCACCGTCAATATAGTCAAATACCATCCAAGGCAGACGTTTTTTGGCGAGACTTCGCGCATCTGCGCTGGAATGGATGTTTGATGCCATCTTAACTTGCGACCGCGTTCATAAAACGGTCACGGATGACAACGGGATCTTTGGTGATCACCGGTAGTTTGATGTTGCCGCTATCGCATTTGGCAACGATCACCGTCATTTTATGACTGTCGATAGCAGCTTGCAAAACTGCGCCAGTTTCTTCAGCCTGACATTCAATTACGTTTTCGCAACCGCAAGCTTTCGCAACCGCCGCCAGTGACGTCTTTTTGCCAGCATATGTCGGCTGGTCACCTGTTGAGCCATAAGAACCGTTGTCGATAATCAACAGAATATAGTTGTCAGCCACGTTGTTTGCGATGGTTGGCAGTGTACCAAAATTTGTCAAAACAGATCCATCGCCGTCAATTGAAATGACGGTTTTTTCCTGGGCCAGCGCCACGCCAAGCCCAATGGAAGATGATAGACCCATGGTTCCAAGCATATAGAAATTGCTTGGCTGATCATCGATCATATGCAGTTCTTGACTGGGCAAGCCAATGTTACAAACAACCAACTGATCGCGTAGAATTGGGGCAATATCGCGCAGGATTTCAGAACGGATCATTAGTAGCCTCCCCAGAAAGTTGCGTCCGTCAGGATCGCAACAGGTTTGTTGCACATGTAAGTGTATTTCAAAATCGCATCAAATTCTTCGACATCTGATTGATCATGAAAATGATAAGTCGGAATATTCAACTGATTTAACAGAGCCTTGGTGTGAACGGCCATTTCGACCTGACAGGCCACTGGCTCTTTCAGCTCGCCCCGGTAGCTGATCAGCATCGGCAAGGGCATGCGATAAAATTGTGTCAGCGTCACTAGGGTATTCACTGTAACGCCGATGGCTGTGTTTTGCATTATTATCGCTGGACGCTTGCCGCCCATATAAGCACCTGCACAAAGCCCCATACCCTCATCTTCTTTGTTTGACGGGATATGATAGATCTCTGAACGAACCTCACATTCGTCGATCACGCCGCCAAGTTGTTTGCAAGGTACGGTCGTGATGAATGAAACGTCGTTGGCGACGAAATCGTCAACGATCTTTTTACTGATATCCACTTGGGACACTCCTATGTTAATCCGTGCGATCACGGCGTTCTTTAGCTATTTGGATGAAGAATGATTTTTGGAGCCGCGATTTGGCCTGCCAAGATATCAGAAAACGCGGTTTCTCCCTGAGACAACGGGCGGCCTTCTGTCCAGTCCAACAGGCCAAGTTTTCCGTCAAAGATCGCCTGCGCCGTGTCCCGAAAATCTTGGGCTGTATAGGTGTAAGTGCCAAAAAAGGTGATTTCCTGAAGTGTCATCCGGCGGATGTCCAACCCACCGGTATCTTCACCAAGTCCAATGTGGGCAATGGCACCACCTGGGCGACAATGGGCTGACGCCGTTGCACGGGTCTGGGCAAAGCCCACACCGTCGACAACTGCATCAAACATTTGATTTAATCCAAGAGCCCCGGGTGCAATTGCGTTTTGTCCGCATTGCTGATTTAGAAAGTTGCGCCGAATTTCATTGGGTTCCACTATTGTAACGTGGCACCCACATTGCGCATACAAAGCCAATGCTGCGCCTAAACCAATAGCCCCACCCCCTAGAACCAAAGCCGTCTCGACATTTTGCTTAAGCGCCTGTTTTGCCAGTCGAACCGCATGCCATCCGCAAGCTAAGGGTTCTGCCAAGGAGGCCTGATCAAACGAAATGGTATCAGGGACCGTGACAAGATTGGCGTCAGCCATGACAACCATCTGCGCAAAAGCACCTTCGCGCGGTGGCATCGAAATGATCATGCGATCAGGACAAAGATTGTCGCGACCAGAGCTGCAGGCCCCACAGGTTCCGCAAGACACCAATGGATTGAGCGTGACGCGTTCGCCATCTCGTGCGCCGCCAATGATCACGCCCGCGGCCTCGTGCCCTAGGATCAATGGTGCTGGACGCCTGTCGTCATGCCCCAAAAAGGCATGCATATCAGAGCCGCAAATGCCGACTGACTGTACACGAACAAGCTGTTGGCCCGAGGCTGGCACAGGATCTGCAACATCTTCAAATCGCAGTTTTTTGGGACCTTGATACACCAGTGCTTTCATTTTGCCGTATACCCCCCATCGACCATCAAAACTTGCCCGGTTACAAACCTCGACGCCTCTGAACATAAAAACAAAAGTGGCCCGTCCATGTCGCTGAGCGCGCCGTTACGACCAACGCAAGTTTGCGCAGCATTGCGCGCTGCACGTTCCGGATCTGCAAACACCGGTCCTGTTAGCTCGGTTGGGAAAAATCCCGGCCCGATCGCATTGGCCGTAATGCCGCTTGGGGACCAAGCTTCAGCCATGGCCCGCGTCAGTTGAGCAACGCCTGCTTTGCTGGTGCCATAACTAAGCCCTGCAGGAAAAGCCCGCGTAGTTTGTAACGAAGCAAAGTTCACAATTCGCCCCCAACCCTTTGATTTCATGGGTGGCACCAGTGCTTGACTCAAGAAGAAGGGTGCCGCGAGATTGAGATTCATAGTGATATCCCACGCCGCATCCGTGACATCGTCAGCGGTCTGTCGCGTATTGATGCCCGCCGCATGAACAAGAATGTCGGGGGGGCCAAATGGTTTTGATATCTGCGCCGCAATGTCCCTTATTTGCGCGCGCTGCGACAGATCCGCCGCAACAGAGGTTGCCTGAGCCCCGATTTGCTGCGCCAGGCTTTCAAGCGCCTCTGCGCGACGCGCGACACAGATCACCTTTGCACCCGCATGAGCAAGCGCAATGGCGGCCTGTTGTCCGAGGCCTGAACTGGCCCCGGTAACGCAAGCAACGCGGCCTTCAAGGCTAAATAGCGAAAGCGGATCAGCCATTAGCAGTAAGATCAAATTCTTCGTTCGGGAAGTATTTGGCCAGTCTCACGTCTGCCGCCCGAGCATGGCCCTCCATACCTTCCAAGCGAGAAATTCGGGCTGTCGCTTCAGCCACAGGCTTGGCCCCTTCACGGGTTGCGCGCTGCCACGTCACGATCTTCATATATTTGTGCACGGATAGCCCACCGGTATAATTGGCCGCGCCGGAGGTGGGCAAAACATGGTTGGTGCCGGCCGCCTTGTCGCCATAAGAAACAGTGGTTTCTTCTCCTAGGAACAAGGAACCATAGCAGGTCAGGCGCTCTAACCACCAATCAAGGTCCTCGGCCTGGACTGTCAGGTGTTCTGGCGCATAATCATCTGATGTCGCGGCCATTTCCTCACGGTTGTCACAAACGATGACCTCGGCATAATCACGCCATGCAGCCGTTGCATTCTCTCGGTTGATGTCAGGTAAATCGTTGATCAAACCAGGCACACGCGCCATGACGTCTTCGGCCAGCGCTTGGTTATTGGTGATCAGCCAAACAGGAGAATTATACCCGTGCTCTGCTTGACTGACCAAATCGGTGGCCACAACATGCGCATCAGCAGTGCTATCTGCCAGAATTAGACTGTCTGTCGGGCCCGCAATCATATCGATCCCAACGCGCCCAAAGAGAATGCGTTTGGCTTCGGCAACAAATTGATTGCCAGGACCCACGAGGATATTGGCTTTTGGCAAGTCAAACAGACCAAAAGTCATCGCAGCCACGCCTTGCACGCCCCCCATCGCTATGATCTTGTCAGCTCCGCAAATATGCGCGGCATAGATGATAGCTGGTGCGACGCCTACACCCGGACGAGGTGGTGAACAGGCTGTGATGTGCTGACATCCGGCCACTTTGGCCGTCGTCACTGTCATGATCGCGCTTGCGATATGGCTGTAGCGTCCACCAGGAACGTAGCAACCAACAGCGTCCACAGGGATCACTTTTTGGCCGGCAACAAAGCCTGGTACCACTTCATATTCCACATCAGACACGGTCGACTTCTGCATTTCCGCAAAACGCCTAACGTTGTCGTGCGCAAAGCGGATATCTGCCTTTAGCTTTTCAGGAACAAGCGCTATTGCGGCTTCAATTTCTTCGGCAGACAACAATATATTGCCTTCGTACTTGTCAAATTTTGCGGCATATTCCAGGGCGGCCTTGTCACCGCCAGCTTCGATATCGGACAGAATTTTAACAACAGTATCATGCACATCTGATGCATCTGAACTGGAGGTTAGAGTAGCTTTTTTAAGATAGTTCCTGGCCATTTAAGACGTCCTATTTATAGATATCGGGAAGTAGCGTAGTCGAAATTGCGGGCACATAGGCAATCAGCAAAACAACCATCAGCATAAAGAAAACAAACGGCACTGCGCGCGCGGCAATCTTTAAGATCGACTCGCCGGTAATACCGGAGACAACAAACAAATTCAGTCCAAGAGGTGGTGTGATAAACCCGACACCCAAGGCGGTAATCATCATGATACAGAACTGAATTTCATTCATGCCGATGTTATCAGCCAAAGGCTTTAGAATCGGTGCCAAGATCACAATGTTTGGAGTGGTTTCCATGACGCAACCTGCTGCGATCAGGATACCAATCATCAACAGTATCAGCAGATAGGGGTCTTCGGTCAATGACGTCACCGAAGTAACAAATCCCTGAGGGACGCCCATGATCGCAAGGGCCTCTGCAAGCGGCGCTGAAAAGGCGATAATCGGTAGGATGATGCCATTGACCTTTGCCGAGCTTACAAGCATCGCAGGAAAATCAGCGAGCTTTAGAGTGCCAAGCAAAAAACCCATGATGATTGTGACAACCACAGCGGTTGCCCCGGCCTCGGTCGGGGTAAGTCGACCAGAAAAAATACCATAAAAAATGATGCCGGGCACGATAAACGCGTACCAATCCCGAAACAGGGTTTTGCGCAGGTTGGTGAACCATTCGCCAAAGGTCATCATGCCGCCGCCCTCATAGGCGTAGATACGATTCATGACGATATTGGTGAGCAAAATAGATGTCAGGATAATCAAACCTGGGATCAAGGCTGCAAGAAAAAGTGTCGATGCGGATATGCCCAACACAAGCCCAATGATGATGTAAGCAATCGAAGGTGGGATCAAAATCCCAGTGCAGGCCCCTGCGGCAACCAAGGCACAGGCATATGGTCTTGGATAGCCGCTTTCGACCAAACGATCGATGGTCATACGACCAACAGCAGCTGCCCCAGCGGCATCAGAGCCTGAAATTGCTGCAAACATGCCGCATACTAGCACCGTTGCCGAGCCAAACCCACCCTTAGCCCAACAGGTCAGCGCCTCTGCAACATTCAGAAACTTTCGGCTTAGACCGGTGCGCACCAACACATCGCCTGTCAAAATGAACAATGGCACAGCCGTCAGAGCAAACGCATCAATCCCCGAGAAAAGACTTTCGCCAACCAAGCTGAGCGGCAAATCGCCCGACATGATTAACATCGTAATCGCGGCAGAGCCAATGGCGGCCCATACTGGCACGGCCAATGCAATTAATCCTACGAACAAAATGACCGGCAGATAGAAATCCCATCCGAGTTCGACTGTCTGTTGAAGACTATTCCAAAGCATGTGTCATGTCCTCAATCAAACAATTTGTCGCCTTCGTAGACGGGTTTTCCATCACGAAGGGATTTCCAATCACGCAGCAAGGATTGAATGAGACGAAACATCATCAACCCAAACCCAATTGGTACAGCGGACAAGAACCAGACCTTAGATACCCGCAGGCCATCGGTTACAGATCCAAATTTGGCCGAAACCAAAACGGTCTCAAACGACCAATAGAGTGCAACAATTGCGACGCCAAACATGACGAGATCGCCAAAGATATAAACCAGCGCTTTCAGTTTCGGCCCGAGATAGTGCAGCACAACATCTATGCGTATATGCGCACGTTCTTTCACGGCCGCCGAGGCCCCTATCCACGCAAGATAAATGAAGGAATAGCGTACGATTTCTTCTCCCCATATTGAGGAGTAGGAAAAAATTTCCCGCCGCAGCACTTCGATGGCCATCGTGACAACCAGCATCACGTAGAACACCAGAAGCAACCAACGCTCGGCGTTTTTGTCAATTCGTTGCAAGAGTGACATCATGAGTTCCTGTGCAAGAAGAAGTTCGCAGGCACCAAACGAGGTGCCTGCGCGAAGGCTCACGCGTCGTGAACGAAGTACTTCCCTTGTGTTGACGCGGCTTCTTCGAGTTTGGCAAACGCATCCATGGATCCGGCAAGATCCTTCTTGAACACATCCCATTCTGGACGTTGATAGCCACCTGCGTCTTGCCATTCCGCTAATTGGTCATCGCTGAGCGAATGAAATTGAACACCGGACTTTGCCAGTTCAGACATGGCATAAGCGCGGGCCGATGGCACTTTGGACAGGTTCTGGTGCGCGGTCATTTCAGACCCCCACATGACGCCTTCTTGCACGTCTGAAGGCAGACTGTTGAACCATTCCAAATTACAGGAATAAACTTGGCTATCTGGCACTGCCTGTGTGAACGTCACATGGCTTAGGATATCTTTGAAGCCAAAGACAAAGAGTGCTCCAACTGATGGGTCCAATGCGTCAGCAACGCCCTGTTTAATGGCTGAGGGCGTTTCACCCCACGCCACAGGTGTTGGGTTTGCACCCACAAGACGATAGTATTGCTGCAACATTTTGGATCCAGGCACGCGGAATTTGACGCCAGACAAATCAGAGGGGCTTAGGACTGCGCCATCGCCGCCTTTGCGAACAGCCACCACACGCGGGTCAATGTTCACATAAAACAGTGCTTTGAAACCTGCTGCCTCTACTTTTGGATGCACTTCTTTTTGCCAATGATCAGACGTCACAAGATTTGTAAACCGTTGATTGGAGCCACAAAGATAGGGCATGTTGATCAAATCAACCGTTGACGCAAAGGGCGCGAAATTTGACAGAGAGTGTTGCGCAGCCTGAATCGTGCCACCTTGCACCTTTTGAACCAATGCTCCACCGGCGCCAAGCTGACCGCCAGGAGCCAATTTCACATATACTTTGCCGTTTGTGGCGTTCTGAATGTTTTCTTTCAGGTCTAGTTGCATGATTGGATAACTGCGCGACGCGCCAAGCACATATGCTGTCGCAATTGTCATCACATGATCAGCGGCTTTTTCACGTGAGCGCTCTTCCGTTGCGGTTTGCGCAGTCGCCTTGCTTGACCAAAGCATGCCGCTGGCACCTGCAACCAGTGCGGCTGTGAAGCCACCGGTTGCGGATAGTTTTAGAAAATTCCGGCGCTCTGCCGATTTCAGTTCATTTTCTTGAATGTCCAAATCGTGTCCTCCCATTGGACTGTCAGCTGTCGGTTTCTGAATTACGATCAGCCTCTTTTTTCAAAATTGCCGCGACAAACACTGTCGAAGCAGCAAGTAGAACCAGCATTTCACCCACATCTCCGAGTGGCGCATTTCCTCCAAATGCCCCTATCGCCACATTCACGGTAAAAAATACGAAAAGAAGAACAGAACCTATTAAGGCCATGACAAAGATCTCCGTTGGGGAATCAGTTCCGACCTCAATGTAAGCGCTTACATTACATCAGTGCAAGCGCTTACATTTCTATTTTTGCAAATTGCTCTAGTGCAACATGGGTCAAATCGGTAAATCTGAGCGCATGACCCAATTGCGCGCAAAACCAACCCTAGCAGATGTGGCACAGCTTGCAGGGGTGTCGACGGCGACGGTGTCACGCTGCCTGAATTCACCAGACAAGGTGATCGAAGAAACACGCCTTAAAGTTATTACCGCCGTAAAAAAGCTGAACTACTCACCTAATTTTGGGGCACGCGTCATGGCGGCAAAGCGCTCACATACCATTGGCGCCGTAATTCCAACCATGGATAACGCAATCTTTGCACGTGGGCTGCAGGCCTTTCAGGAAGAATTGCATATTCTGGGCTACAATCTGCTGGTTGCAAGTTCGTCCTATCGCGCGGACATTGAAGAAGAGCAAATCCGGTCATTGATTTCACGCGGCGCGGAAGGATTGTTGCTGATCGGGCATGATCGGGCAGGATCCATTAATACCTTTTTACAGCAACGCAATCTTCCAACTGTTGTTGCCTGGACATTTGATCAGGACAAAGTGTTTCCTTCTGTCGGTTTTGACAATCGAGCAGCCATGCGGGCTCTGGCAGAGCAAGTAATCGCCCTTGGGCATACGAAAATAGGCATGATTTCCGCGCCGATCGAAGCAAACGACCGCGCCCGCGCGCGTTTTCTTGGTATTCAGGATGCTCTTGGTGCCCATAATTTATCGGGGACCGTATTACCGCTGATCGAGACAAAATATGACGTGCTTGCGGGCGGTGATGCATTTGAAGAATTGATAAAATCGGACATTCGGCCTACGGCGATAATGTGTGGCAATGATGTCTTGGCCGCCGGCGCGATTTTGCGGGCAAAATCGCTGGGACTTTCGGTGCCACAAGACGTTTCCATCACCGGGTTTGATGATATTGAATTGGCAACAATCGTAGAACCGTCGCTGACAACTGTGCATGTACCGCATCGGGAAATGGGTAAAAAGGCAGCGCGGTTGCTAGTGCAAATGCTAGAGAAAAATGAAACGGCCAGCTCTGAAAAGCTTGCGACATTTGTGCAAACTCGCAATTCCTTGGCCGCCCCCTCTATATAGACCAACGGTCAAATCCTAGGATTTCTTAGCGCAGTCCAAAACTGTAATTTGTCTTTCTAAAAACAATGGCTTACGTGGTGCGAATTCAATCGCAACGGCGCAGCGCGTCGCCAGGTCATTATAGAACAACCGCAACATTTCGCTAGGGGTTTCGTTCTGCAGGTATGCCAGATTTGTCACCACAAATAGGGTAATGTCATCATCAACCCAATTGTCCAAAGTCCAATCGATTTCTTGAGGCGGCCAGGCGTATGCGCGAATTTTGCCTTCAAGTTCAGCATCTGTTGCGTCTTCTAAGCCAAACATCACAGCTGGAATCGGCAAAACAAAATAGGCATTTTCCGCATCAGGGGCAACACGACGTTCTTCGGCGCGTTCGGGCAATGCAATGTTGTATTTTGCTGCAGTGCGATCAACGATGGCAAATTCATAATCTTGCGCTGCACGGGATTGTTGCAACGGCAACGGTACACCTGTGACCGCCTTTCTGCCCGCATGCTGCGTTTGCAAATAAACGGCGATGTCATTTGCAATTGGCCTTGCCAGGGTTTCACGCCAAATTCCGATGCAGCCTATCATCGCTAGAATTGCGGCCGTGCCTGTCATCGCCCACCCCAATGGGCGCAACACACGTGCAAATAGAACAAGCGTCAGTGCCCCAAACAACTGCATAACCACAAAGAAGCTAACCCACAAATGTTCAGGCTGACGCAAACGCACAAGATGGGCAACCAGCACCATGCCAGCGATAAAGGCCAGCCAGATCATCAATGTCACGCCAGCGTAGGGCGCGCGATGAGCCAGCAATGGAAAAACTGCAAATGCAATGGGCATTAACAGGCCAAGCCCGCTCTGCCAGTGCAAAGCGCGTTCTACCAACAGAACTAGGGCGTCTAGCAAGCTTGCCCCTTCGGTGATCGACATAACCGCCTGAATCTTCTGAAAATTCAGAAAGTTCTCAAGATCTAGCAAAATCCCAATATTGAGAAGTGGCCAGAGCACAAAACCTGTAATGCATACCCTGGACAAAGACGCCATCAAACGTGCTTTGCCCAAGTGCGGCCAGAAAACCGCGATGTAGCCTACAAACAGGGGCAGCATTAGCAAAATAAAGGAATGCTTAATACTGAGGGCAAGTGTAAGAGCAAGACCTAGACAGAAATCCTGCATACGGCTGTCTGGCGAATTCCATTTCTGAATCAGGCATAAAACCACAAATACGGTGGCACTGGCCTGAGGGATATCTCCCTTGTAAATATATGACAAGTATACAGAAATTGGCGCAATGATTGCAAATAGGGCCACCACTACCGCTTCGAATTTCGAAAACTGCAATTGCCGCGCAATGCGGTAAAACAATGGGGCGCTGATGGCACCAATTGCGGCAACCAGCGCACGCGCAGAAACTAAAAAGATGGTTGGGTCAGTGAAATACTGGGCTCGGAATGCCGCTGCATCAGGCCACGTGCCTATTAAACGCCCAACCGCGTAAACAAATCCGAAAAGTATGGCAGTTAAGTAATTCATTAAAGGCGGGTAAAAGTGTTGGTCCGGGACCAACTGCCCCGTCAAAACCTTTGCGGCTTCGTTGATCCGTTCGTCGCCAAGGACCACACCATGATCAAGTCCAATAACCCGAACCGCAAGCGCAGCAAAAAAAAGCGCCATTAGGATACGCCATTCCATCTGTGACCCGCTGCGGTTATTCATTCTTAAACCTCTTAACTGTTGCTCGAAATTCGCATTTTGACTGCGATTGTGGTTGATTTCGCATTTAAACCGCAATTGGGTCAATATAATGAAGAGATTGGCGTAGACTACCCATACCAAAAGCCAGGTCTACTGGTGCACTATGTCACGCAAAAGCACGGATGAGACTTTGACAGGCGAACTTCTGCCCCTTTACGTCGATTTGGATGGCACATTGGTCAAAACCGATGTGGCACAAGAACTTATGCTGCAAGTGGCTACCAAACCAAGCCTAATACCGTCTTTGTTGAGGTCATTAACGCAGGGCGTTTCTCAGACAAAGCTGCTGCTATCAGAAAAATCAACGTTTGATCCTGAAACACTGCCATATAACACCGAGGTGCTTGATTACCTAAGCACGCAAAAATCTCTGGGCCGCCGCATTGTGTTAGCCAGTGCAACTGACCGCGCTGTGGCGCATAAAGTGGCTAATCATCTTGGAATATTTGATAGTGTGATTGCCTCATCAGCCGGGAACAACCTAAAAGGCCTTGCGAAGCTGAAGGCGATTCAGGCTGATTGCAACGGTGAATTTGAATACATCGGCGACTCTTCAGTCGATATACCCATTTGGCAGGCGGCCAAAGTTTGCGGCTTTGTTAACGCACCTGACAGTGCGCGTAAGATGACCTCTGACAGCCAACTGGTTTCCGTCGACATTCAAAACAACACGCGTCCTTGGCAATCGCTTCTCAAAGCGATGCGCCCGCATCAATGGGCAAAAAACGCATTGATTTTGTTACCGCTGTTCTTTTCCCATAGTTACGATGCGATGGATTTGATGATGCGTGCCCTATTGGCTGTCCTCATTTTTTCGATCTGCGCCTCGGCAATCTATATTTTCAACGATCTTATGGATATCGAATCTGATCGCGCCCATGCAAAGAAGAAGTCACGCCCCTTTGCGGCAGGAGATTTGCAGCCAATTTTTGGTGTCGCGGCAGGTATCGTAATGCTCATGGGGGGGCTCGGTCTAAGCATGTTATATTTTGGCTGGCCACTCACTGCTCTATTTGGTTTTTATATTGTTATTACAACACTATACTCGACGTGGCTAAAGCATAAACCCGTCATCGATGTAGTGGTTTTAACCTGTCTTTACACATTGCGCATTTTTGTTGGCGGCGTCGCAATTGGCGCTGCGTTGTCGCCTTGGCTTTTGAATTTTTCGCTGTTCTTTTTCGCAAGCCTGGCCTTCATGAAACGCTATACCGAGATGCGCCGTGTTGAAGCCGCTGGGAAACTTAAGGCACGAGGCTATTTGGTCGACGACATGGACGCCATCCGTCCCATGGGTATTTCCTGTGGCGGTTTGGCTGTACTTACACTTACACTATACCTAAATAGTTCATATGTTGCAGAGACTTACAACTCGCCGCAAATCCTGTGGCTGATCGCACCAGTGACTATGTTTTGGATCTTTAGGGCTTGGCTGCGCGCCTTAAGAGATGAAATTGATGATGATCCCGTGGTTTTCGCCCTTAAGGATCGCACGAGCAGACTTGTCTTGCTTCTTGCCGTCGCCATTGTGATTACATCGCGCTTTTTGAATACTCAGGGGATAACGCCATGACTTTGCACAGTTTTTTATTGGTTGTGGCCTCTGTCACTCTTTCAGCATTTGGCCAAACGGCATTCAAAATTGGCGTTGGCCGCGTGCAATTTGTCCCTGAGGCAGGCACCCTAAGCAAAATATTCGGTTTTGCCGGCTCGCCATTTATTTTGGCCGGCCTGGCGTTATACGCTGTCGGCACGTTGTTTTGGTTGTTCGCGTTGCGCAATCTTGACCTGTCCTTGGCCTACCCCTTTGTTGCGCTGAGCTTTATCGTTGTGTTTTTGATCGGGATTTTTGCCCTGGGCGAACCCTTAAACTCTATGCGTGTTCTTGGACTATTGGTCATTACGCTAGGGCTCGTGATTATGGCGCGCGCTTAGAGCGGATTCTTGATAAAGATAAGAATGCTGCAACAATATCACCCAAAAGAAGATAAATTATGCGTTTTAGTTAAGAGAATAAGCCCTCGGCTTTGTTCAAAACAACACCCAAAAGCTGCGCTCGGTCACCCAATGCTTGTTCAGCGCGCATAACTTCTTCAGGTACAGATTGCCCGCCGCCAACCACCAGCAAAACCCCGTCGACATTTGGCAAAAAGCCCAGAACGTCATCGCTGTCTAACACCGCCGGCAGATCGAAAATGACCATGTCTGGGCACAAAAGATCTTGCATTTCCGACAGCACATCTGTCGTCATCATCTGCTGGATCAATTCCGATGAATTAGAAACCTTGGTGTCGTTCAGCCCAAGCGCAAGCCCGTTGCTCGCACGGATCAGATATTCTTCGGGCGCAATATGCCCCATCAGGTAATCGCTTAGCCGGCCCGGATTCTCGACCCCAAGCAGACCAGCAAGGCTGGGTTTGGTGAAGTGCATATCAAACAAGATCGTGCGCACGCTTTCCATACGCGCGACAGACAGTGCTAAATTTGCAGCGACAAAACTCGCTCCGCATTCTTCTGTTGGCGAAGTCACAGCAATACGAGTCCAACCGTGTTCTCGCATGGCGAGTAACAACCGCGTCCGCAGCATATCAAATTTCTTGTGAACAGGATCTTTCTTATTCGCCGTTACAATCCGATTGCGCATTAGATGGGACTCATCCAATTGAATTTGATGCATTTCATCCCAAAGTACCTGCGCCTCGTCGCCAAGGGGCATATAGACATCGCCACTGACAACGCTGGTTTTTGTGAGTTTGCTCATGGTCAAATCCTGTATCAAAGGCGAATTAGCGCCAAGCTTAACTGAAAATTAGGGGTAAAATATGGCAACTTGCTAAAAGCCTAGCAAGTCAGCCTCTTTTATCGCCCGTCGTATAAATTCGGCTTTGCTGGTTTCAGGTTGCCAGTTTAGGACCTGCTTGGTGTGGGCATTGTCAAACGGCGATAAATGGGCCCGAGACTTCCAATCCGCCAAAGACGGACGGATGGCCCCATGTCGTCGCAAAGCATAACGCTTTAGCAAGTATTTTACCGCATCCGCCATCCAAAAGGCGGTTAAATTTCCAGAAGAAACGTCAATCTTTGCGCCCAGCTGCTTATGTATTGCTGCAAAATAATCTCTGGCTGACATCATCTGATCCGCAACGAGATTAAAAGACTGCCCAACTGCATTCTGGTTTTCCATCATAGAGACAAGAGCTTCTGCAACATCATCAATCAATACAAATGGAAGCACATTGCTGCCTGAGCCCCAGATGCGTACTGCCCCTGCCCCATGCCAGCGACCAATACCCCAATGCTGCAAAGGACCGCCCTTGCCCACCACAATACCGGGACGCGCAATCACCAACGGCAAACCTAGGGCTTTATGCATCTCAAGCAATTTCTCTTCGCATCGTGCCTTGGACCGTGCATAGAGATTGCGGTCAGTCATATCATCGGCAAAGCCAGTGGTTTCCGAAATGGTTATTGTTGGATCGCTCATATCATAAGAGGCAATTGTGCCAGTATAAACAAACCGGTTTACACCTGCGTTCATCGCGGCTTTGGCAACACCAACCGTAACGTCCACATCATTTTTGAGACAATCTTCCCAAGTGGAGTCCAAAGATTTGCCTAAATGATACACGGCTTTGATGCCTTGCATGGCCCCTGCCAAAGCATCTGAATCCGTCAAAGACGCTGAATACAACTCCACGTGATCCGCAATATCGTCAAATGGGCCCGTTTTGCCGCGACTTAACACGCGCACATCCAAACCACGCGCAACCAGACATCTGGTCAAAGCGCGTCCAATAAAGCCGGTTCCACCGATCACCAAGACAGAGGGCTTGGGAGATTTTTTGGTTGCAGGCTTTGGTTTCTCATCTTGAGGCGGCATTAGTGCCAAAGTGTCGTCTATGGCTTTCATCACATGCAAAGCTGCAGGCCCAGCAAAACGCTCATCAAGTTTCGTGTTTTCGTTTAACGCGCCGTAAAATGCACGAAATGCGCCCTGAAAACTGACGCCATAGGCCGACTTTCGATTGAGCGACGTGATCTGGCGCGCTGCATTCACTACCCCTTCGCGCAGGTTTTGCGCAGCCAATCCAACTTGTTTGCGCAATGGGTTCAAAACGATGTCACTGGCATTTTCTGATTCTACCACCAGGGTGTCGTGTGCATAATTCAAACGGGCTTGGGCGGTGGTCCCTCGGACGGTCAACGATCGGTCGTCCATCGTCTCCACAAGCGACAGGTTCAAGGTCACGTCAACGTCTCCTGCGCGCGCCAAGATACGCCAACTTTGCGGTCGATTGGTATCAGCGGGCAGTTCTATCGGTTTGCCCAGACTGAGATATTCGATCTCAAGCGGACCAAACAAGTCAACTGCAAAAGCAAATAAGTGAGGAGCCAGTTCTAGTAGCAAATTTTTGGGGTCTCTTAGCAACCAAAGCCCAAAAGGACCTGAACGTAAGGGGCTTAGGGGAAAATGCCAATTGATTTCAGCAGAGGTCACGCGGCCAAGTTTGCCTGCCTTCTTAAAGGCCTTAAGACGTTCGTATCCCGGAAGGCCCATAAAGTTATGGCCTGCTGCAAATGTTTGGCCGCAATCCTCTGCAACCTGTACGATACGCTGCGTTTCTTGATGACTAAGTGCAACGGGCTTTTCTACCAGACAATCCAACCCTCCAGTCAGGCACTTTTCAGCTATGTAGGCGTGCGAATCCGGTGGCGTTAGGATGTGCACAGCATCGCAAATGCCGGCTGCAATCAATTCGTCCAGGTTGTGGAACGGGGTTACACCATAAGCTTCCGCAAAGGCGGCAGCGGACGACTTGGAAAGATCGCATACAGCGACCAATTCAACCCCTGGGGTGACTTTCAATGCTTCGGCGTGCCAATCAGCGATGTAACCCGCGCCGATGATCGCTGTACGTATTTTGGATTGCGTCATGTTATTTGTACTCGATGATTTGCATGCTGCGCCCTTTGAGACGCCGCCAATGAAAACGCGTCATGCCTAGCATGTTCGGAATTTTAGAAAGTGTCAGAAACACAGAGTGGTTTCGGGCGCGTTTGGGCAACATGCCCTCTGCGACCAAGCCCTTATATGTGCGCAGGTAGTTGAACCCATAAATTGCAACGACAATCCAAAGGCCCGCTGCCCAAGAGGCCAAAAACACAGCGGCCAGAAGCGGTAGAGCAGCACCATAGGCCAAAACGCGTTTTTGTTCGCGTGCAAAATATGGTGGGTGCATATGCCCGACCTGCGCAAACCCATGGCCCGAACGCACTGCCCGTTGCCACCATTGCCCAAAGCGCAGCATTGCAGCGTCGTGTCGGGTCATATTCACTGGAATGCGACGTATCTGCCAACCCTGAGCCCGCAGACGCACGCAAAATTCATCATCTTCAGCGGCAATGACAGTCGCGTCAAATCCGCCTGCACTTTCAAAAGCCTGAGGCCGCACCATCATATCGCCGCCACATGTGACAATTCTGCCGGCAGGACGGTGCCATTCAAAGTCGCAAAGATCGTTGTATATGCTTTTTTCTGGTTGGATTTCACTACGCCATCCAGTGACGATCCCCAATTTTGGATCGTCCAACAGCGCCTGGGTTGCTGCCTGCATCCAGCCGTCGACGACAACACAATCTCCGTCGACAAATTGAACAAAATCCGGAGAGGCACCGTTTGAAAGCTGGCTAAAACCGGCGTTGCGCGCGCGGGCTGCGGTAAATGGCTTGTCGGCACTAAGTTCCACTACTTCTGCGCCAGAAGCGCGGGCCATCGCCACGCTGTTATCAACTGAACCCGAGTCGACATAAATCACGCGATCAGCTTTGCCTTTTACCGAAGCAAGGCAGGCCTCAAGTCGCGCACCTTCGTTACGACCGATCGCTATGACTGCGACAACACAGGTCATATCTGAGCCTCGTTTTTTGGCCGCAACACATTTGGTGCTGAGCCTTTCGCATATTGAGTGAAAAGTTGTGACAACCAGGCGGCTTCGGTGGTCAACGTGAATTCGGTTTGCACGCGCGCGCGGCCCGCTGCCCCCATTTTGTGTTGAAGTTCGGGATCTTTTGACAATTTCTCTAACGTTTCACTCAGCGCCAGATGATCACCGGGCGGTACAAGATATCCAGAAACACCATGTTCAACCAATTCTGGAATTCCCGCAATCTGCGTGGTCACAACCGGCATGCCAGCTGCCATGGCTTCCATCAGCACAACAGGCACGCCTTCGGCAAAACTTGGTAAGACAAAGATATCGTGCTGCTTAAGACTGCCTGCCACGTCCGTTTGGGATTTATAACCCACAAAGCTTACTCGGTCAGCTAATCCCAAATCACGGGCCTGTTGTTCTAATTGTCTTCTATCTGGGCCGTCGCCAATGACCGTCAGCGACAGGTCTGGCAAGTTAGCTATTGCTTGCAACAAAATGGGTAACCCTTTGACAGCGGCCAAACGCCCAACAAACAACAGCGAATTCTTGCTCTGAACTCGATCGACATCGTAGCGTTGAGGGTCAACGCCGCAATGTACGATATGCAGTTTTCCCCAATGGTTTGCCGCAGAGAACGACATCGCCTGCGAGCGGCAAAAATGGCTAATGCAGGCCACAAAGCGTGCCTTTTCAATTTTCTTACGCAGCGCCCAATGATCCGGTGCAAAGAAAATATCAGGGCCGTGCAAGGTAAAACTATAAGAAATGCCTGACATCTCTGCCATCAACATCGCCACAGTGCAGCTTGCCTTGGCGATATGATTGTGCAGATGCGAGACTTGGTTTTCTCGCAAATGCTGACCAAGCACGGCAGCTTCGGCAAAGTAAAACAACTGGTAGGCCATGTTGCGCAAGCCCCCTGGGCTTGTTTGCAGCGCGAGTTTCAAAGCGCTGCAATAGCGCCGCGGATTTTCGCGCAAGAAACGCCAGTGACATTTCAATATGTGCCAGGGCGATTTGGCTGCACGCAGCACATAAAAGGTGCGCGCGGCTTCCTCTTGCTGTTCTTTGCCAACCAAATGCGCTTTATCCGTTTGGCGTATAGAGCATGTTGTGATGTCGTGGCCCAGATCACGCAATGCAGCCACTTCGCGTTGAATAAACGTATCAGTTGCGCGCGGGTACTCGCCGGTCAGGTATGCGATATGATCTAAAGCGCCCATGGCATCGGCTCCATTGGCGCGCAGGTGGTTGTCATGATTTGCACCCCTGCATCACGGCCTGCGTTCTGAATGGCCAAGGTCACTTCGTTCAAATGCAAGGCAAATTCACCTGACAACCTGCAGGGGCGATCCTGGGCAATGGCATCTAGCATTTCGACTGGCCCCAGAGCAAAATTCATCGAAGCGGCCCCCCAACGCCCAACTTTTGGGTGGGTGGCCTTGCCGAGCTTAATTTTGCGGCCAATCGGGTTTTCCAGCAGCCTGCGGCGCACACGAAAACGGCGATGAAATTTCACGGTTGCGCCGTTATCCCAAGCCTTTTTCAAACTTAGAACACCGTCATCACCAATGACACGGATCTGATGATCGTGTGGCGCGACAATAGAACACGTCAGGCGCACGACAGGGCCATTTGCAAAAAACAGCGTAGCGGTCGAAAAATCAGGGGTTCCCTTCCCGCTTGGTTGCTTATGCGGCAAGACTTCGGCCGACGCCGCTATCACACGCTCAACTCGGCCAAACCAAGCGATCAACCAACTTAGGTAATACCCAGCGTGCTCTAGGGTGCACCCGACCTCAAATTCGTCTTTTGCCGGCCAAAGTGCTCCGCTTTCGCTTCGCCAATTGTCAAAAGGTGCCTGCGGGACAAACCCGTCATCCAATTCGGCATAGATCAGACGGGGCGTGCCTGCGACACCATCGCGAATGGCTTTGCCCAGCGTTTGTGCAGACTGAGCCAACGCGCTGCATGGCGCAGAGGCGAGAAGCAACCCCTTTGATTGCGCCAGCTCATGCAATTCGATAGCGTCATCCATCCTGACCGCCAACGGTTTTTCAGAATACACGTGATGACCGGCACTAAGGCATGCTTTGTTAATGTCATGATGGCTGCTGGGATTGGTCAAATTAACCACAACACTACCAGCTGACAGCGAGGCAAAAAATGTTTCCAGGCTGCTGACGCTAGGCACATTCCAATATGATGAAAATTCTGCCAATCGATCAGCATCTCGATCATAGACCTGCGTCACGTTAATATCTGGAAAGGTTGTCAGCGACCTCATGTAAAGGTCAGCCACAAACCCACATCCTATGATGGACAATGACGTCATTTGTTGGCCTGCTCGCCTAATTAAGTTGTTTGGCCATACGACCTTCGTTGCGCTCGAATTAACCACAAAAACCGACAAGATTAAGTCAGTTGTCGGGCAATTGCCGCACTTTGAAAAAATCTTTGCACAGCTTGTGTGAAAACCGTATGGCCATGATAAACCAAGCAAAAGCATCGCGGGAGAATTTTGTGCGTTTTAAGACCGCAAAGGGTGAGATTGCCGTAAATGTGCCAGACCGCGCATCGCTCGAGACTATTGTCCGACAAAAGTTTCAGCAAAAACAAGGGTTTTCTCTGGCGACCTTAAATTTGGATCATCTGGTCAAAATGGCCAAAAGCACTGCTTATTATAAAGTATATCAGGCGCAGGACTACGTCGTTGCCGATGGAAATCCGATTGTCTGGATGTCGCGCCTTGCAGCCAAACCAGTTGATCTGATCCCCGGATCAGAAATGGTGTTACCTCTTGCCCGATGGGCCAGCGAAGAAGGCCGCACGGTGGCGTTATTTGGCAGTAGCCAAAACGCGCTTGAAGCCGCCGCTGACGACCTTAGGCGTCATGTGCCTTCGCTGCAGATTGTTTGCCTAATTGCGCCCTCATTTGGTTTTGACGTAAACAGCGAAACGGCCATTAAATACCTGACACAAATAGAAAGTTCGGGTGCCAGCCTGTGTTTTGTTGCGCTTGGCGCACCCAAGCAAGAAACCTTTGCAATTCATGGCCGCACGCACGCCCCAAGCGTTGGATTTGCAAGTATTGGTGCTGGGCTTGATTTCTTGGCTGGCACCCAAGTGCGTGCGCCAGTTTGGGTGCAAAAAATCGCCTGCGAATGGCTGTGGCGTCTATTGGAAAGCCCGGCGCGAATGTGGCGCCGATATCTGTCGTGTTTCGCAATTCTACCTCACCACTTTGTGCAGTCACTCGCGCAAAGATGGCGCGCGTGAACAAGGGGAATTTTTGGTGTCTGAAACTGTTGAAATCTCTGCCGAAATCCCTGATTGGAATCGTGAGGCTGTACGTTGCTTTTGGGATCCGGGCCCCAAATTGATCCGATCGATCCGCAGGTATCAAGACGCGAAATCGCGTAGCGGTATTTGGGGCCAAATTACCAGCAAGTATTGGGTGCTTGTGCACCGATTTTGGTCGGTGATCACCCAGAGTGAAATTCACCTGCATATGGAGATTGGTGGGGGATTGATGTTGCCGCACCCAACCGGAATCATTCTTCATCCGGATTGTACACTTGGTGTAAACTGTCTTATTTTTCAGCAAGTTACCATTTCAAACGCGGTAAAAGTTGGAGGACATGTCGACTTCGGCGCAGGTGCAAAAATCCTTGGCCCGTTGCAGATCGACGACCATGCCGCTATCGGTGCCAACGCTGTTGTAACACGAGATGTCAAAGCGCACGAAACTTGGGTTGGCATCCCGGCCAAACCGCTTTAACCGCGCATTCGTCCCGGCTAAAGGATAGTCCGTGCCCGCTTTTGTCCCGAAGATACAGGGCCAGAGGTCGTTGGCTCGTTTATCGAACCTTCTGCCACCAATCGACGCGCTCTGACGCTTTCCGCATAGCCCAGTAAGGCGCCGGTCAGCAACCATGTCAGTGGCGACAGCGTGGCGTTGGGCAGTAAATCAACCATGTTCAATGCAAGTAAAAGCGCAATTGCACCTGCCAATGGCGACGGGTGATAAGGCGCTTTTTGCGGCTCTGGATATCGGCGAATAGAGGCCAATGATGATGTCGCGCTGCCTGGCCTTTTTTTGCGCTCCAATGCGATCACCTCACGCCAAAGCAAGAAGATCGGCAGTGACAGCAAACCAAACTCCGCCAACAATCCAACCCAACCAAACACGCCGATTGTGACCACCCAGCGCCCATCAGAAACAGACAGAATTTCGCCGGTTATTGGGTTGTGTACATGATTGCGGCCCCAAGTGCCCCAGCCAAAAACGGGCTTCTCATTTGCTCGATCAAGTAAAATCCTCTCGTTGTCTAAGCGGAACTTCAACGAACCTGCACGGTCATCGCTGGCCTGACCGGCAAGAGCAACAACTTGTTTCTCAGGAACTAAGTCCAGACTTTTAACAACCGGATAAGCAATTGTTAATGCGGCCAAAACCACGGCCACCCGTAATTGCATACGCCATGCGGACAGACCAACAAACAACAGCATAACTATAGCATATAAAAATGGCCCCAAGGTTTTGCTCAGAACCAAAACCCCAAACATGAAAACACCCGCTACAAGAAACCAAGGTCGGTTCTTACTGTCGCTTTGACGCATCAAAATAATCGCAGATGAAAACGTTACCATTGCCAGCATTGCTGCCCAAATACCGTGCGACAGGAATACAATGGATCTAAACCCGTCCCCACGTACCATCTGTTCAAACATATGTTGGAAATAGCCGTAAATCCAAAGATTTAGCTGCGGGCTAAGGCGAATTTCAAGAAGCATCGGAAAGGCATAGATCACACCGGAAATCACAAAAGCGATTAAGATGTCACGCAGATCCTCTTTGGTCCTTAGCAAAATGCGCGCTAAATTAAAGCTAATCAACACCATTGCCTGATTGATGATCAAGGCCAACATGTCCATTGCATAGAGCCCGCGCAAACCAGACGTGGCAAAAAGTATAGGCTCTGGATTGGTTATCACGGTCAAAATCGGGCTGAAGACAAAAACCAGCATCAGAATTTTGCCCATTGGCGTTTGCGGCAACAAAGTTACCTTTTGACCGGCCATGAAAACCACAAGAAACAGGGCGACCACATTTGGCAGCGTGTCTTTGTTTAAGGGTGGCATAAGCGGTAAATCGATAGCAGCGGGAAAAGGCGGCAGCAGCAAATAGGCACCTAAAAACGACCAGATCACCGCCCGGCCAAGGGGTAACCTGCGAAACAAAAAGAGCATGACCAAAGGCCAAGCCAATAATGCAAAAAAGGCGATGCTGTTTGGCATGCTGCGCCTGCGTCCCTGTTATCCATGGTCTAGTACGGAAACGCGCTGTGCTGGCGGGCCAGGACAACGCGTGTTGCTAGTCATGAATCAATTTGACAGAAAATCACGCCATTTTCATGGCGTCACTTTGGTTCAAAGCGAAATATTGCTTAGTGACCGGTCGCTGAAAAAACAACGGCTACAGTGCGCGCCATAATCGCCAGGTCCGTGCCAAGGCCTAGTTCTGTGTGATATTGGTTGTCGTAGAAGGCGCGCTGCGAAAAGCTTGCTTCGTTTCGTTCTGACACCTGCCACAAACCAGTTATGCCAGGGCGCATATCGTAATATGCACGACCAGGATAAATCTCTTTCTGGCAAGGCATCATCGGGCGCGGACCAACCATCGACATTTCACCGGTCAAAACATTCAACAGCTGTGGAAGTTCATCCAAAGACGTTTTGCGGATAAAGCGACCAACAGACGTGATGCGTGGATCGTGCTTAAGTTTCTGCATCAAATCCCATTCACGGCGAGCTTCTGGGTCCTGCGCCAGATGTTGGGACAACAACGCATCTGCATTCGGCACCATGCTGCGCAATTTGATCATGTGGAACTCTCGGCCGTTCTTACCGACGCGTTTTTGCAGATAAAACGGTGACTTGCCGTCGCGCATGATAAAGACCGACAGCAACGCCACTATAGCGAGCACTGGCACAGCCAAAAGCGCTACGACCAACAGGTCGAAAAACCGTTTTAGGCTGTCGCGATACAATCCGCGAAGCGAACTGTCTGCAGATTTGGGCAACGCGACATCGCGCCGTTCGAAATATGCCATCCCATTTCCCTTCCCAGGAATGAGTTCACCTTATGCCCTCGTGCCACACAGAATATGCGACATGTCTCATCGAGGTTGCAGGAGTTTTGTCTCACCTTATTTGTGCCCCAAATGTCAATTGCTTGACGTTAGGTAAGACAGTTCCATTTAAACTTTGGTTTACTCGTAATTGGTCAACTTCCATATTCACTTTAGCAAATGTGTCAAAAATCGTCCAGAAATTTGCGCTGCACGCATAGGTATAGCTCGTTGTTTTTAAACAATTTTCTGTAAATTGAGCTTTGACTTGGCATATTCAACGCACATTTTTCACCTAATTCAGGCTTAATTCTTCAATATTCGCAACTAATGAACCTTTATGCCGTAAATTGTTGCCAAAATGGAAATAAGCATTGTTTCTCTCTGGATGCCAAAGCGCAGAATTTGCACACACTTTACCGCAAATACGACGACAGATCGCAACCATAGGAAGAAGGTGTTAAGAATCGATTCGACGCTAAGTTATTGCCAAACAAAAAAAGGCGCCATTAAGGCACCTTTTCATAACACAAAATTTGGATGATCTTTAACGCGCGGATACAACCGCAAGGACCATCACACATGCCACTACAAAAACGATTATCCCAACGATCCAAAATGCGCGACGCCAAGCGCGTTCGCGGGCCACTTGCACATTTGGAATGACCGCAACAGCGCGAAGCCCCAGATGGCGTTCAAGCTGATGTTCCGTGCGGATAATCGGGTTTCGCATCTCTAGAAAGCCAACCACGAGCAATCCAGCAATTGCGCTCAGGATACAGCCCAAAAAGGCAATGCGTTTGCGGTTAGGTGCAACAGGTTTTTCAGGTACGACCGCGCGTTCAAGCACGCGAAAACTCTCACCCTGCTGGCTAGCTTGTAGCATTAAACTCATTTCTGCTTCGGCCTGGTTGCGTGTGATAATTTGATATTGATCGGTCAATTTTTGCAGCTGCCGCTCAAGGCCGCTCAGTTCACGCTCGACTTCGGGTGCCTGACGCACCAATGCTTCGATCACGTCGATCCGTCGGTCCAATAGTTCGGACTGTTGGTTCAATTGCGCAACTCGATTTTCAAAAGCCGCATTCCGTGCGCCACGCAACCCTGTATTCAACTCAACAAATTCGCGCTCCAATTCAAGCTTTTCTTGCTGCAGCAACAGCAATTGTTCGCGTTGCCCATTCAGTCCAGCAGTTAAAAACTCAGCGTTGTCACGTTTGAAATCAGCAACTGTGATTTCTAGTTTCTCGATGGTTGCCCCAATACGGCTTTCTTCGCTTACAAAGAAATCGAGAGTCTCTTGCGCGCGCCCGGCACGACGGCTTTTGTTTTGTTCTAGTACATTGCTAACCAGTTCGTTGGCAACTTGGGCTGCCAACTCGGGATCGCCAAGGCGCACCACAATATTCAAAGCCGTCGGAATGATGTCAGGCCGCCACGCTAGAGCAGGATCTGAGACACGCGACACGCCCGCAGCTTCACGCAAAGCGACGACCTTTTCGTTGTCGCTCATTTCCGGAAATTCGCTATAAAGGTCGAGTTTGTCGATAATAACCAACAGATTATCGCGCGACATTACCCTTTGCTCGATAATCTGCAATTGCTGCAAAGTACGCGCGTTAACCGTGTCGCCTGCCCCCATGGACTGCTGCACTTGAGGCTGTTCAATTTGAATGATTGCCGTTGTTTCGAAAGATCGTGGCAGGCTTAACGCATAAAACAACGACGCGGCCACACCAAGGGCGATAACCATCGCTAACAATACTATATGGCGCAAAATTGCGCTCAAAATTTCGTCGACTGTGGCCAGGCGTTTCATGTTGCTGCTCGTATCCTCTGCCCGTTCTAGGCTCGCGGTGTATTTTTACCCGCATCATTATTGATCTTGCGCTATCTATGACAGCCCAATGTGTTTATCCCATGACCGAAGTTGGAAAGCCTGAATCCTCACCAACGCCCTCAGAAATATAACAAATGCTTACCAATTGTTCGCCAACAAGATTTGTAAGTCCCTGAAATACCGTGCCTTTGGCAAAGCCAGGGACATCGCGCATAAGGCGTGCTTCAAAACCACCCTGTTTGTCGAAAACAATGCTAAGCGACTGAAAATCAAATATTTCTTTGCTAACCGTGTACTGGCACTTATAAATCGCTTCTTTTGCGCAAAAGAAACGCCGCGCCACGATACCACGCGACTGAAATGGTAATTGACGCAACCAGGCTAGCTCTTCTGGGCGGCAAATCCGCGCAAACAGCTCTGCCTCCAGGGGCAAGGCAGGTTCAATATCAATGCCAAGGGCTTGGTAACGGTCGCGCTCAGCGACAATCGCGATGCAAGACTTTTCATCATGCGAAATACTGCCGACCACGGCACGTGGCCAAACCGGTGCGCGATCATCGCCCATCGGAACTGCGGATGGCGCTCGGCCCAATGCCTGCAATGCCTTTCGGGCAGCCGCACGTCCATTTGCAAACTCTGTGCGCCGCTTTGGTTGTGCGCTGGCCATTGCAGACTCTTCCGCTGGCCAAAGAGGTTCTGGGTCTGCCTTGGGCGATGTCACAGCGACAGCAACGCCGACAGGGGCCATCACCCGCGCAGCCATTTCCAACATAGATAAACGTCTCATTTGCATGCTCATGACAATTTTTCCCTTCGACGTGCTCGCATTGCGCGGCGTTTTGACATAGCGTCCTGGCGTGATTGCGCCCGATCCGTTTCTGCCGGTGTTGCCGCATTTTTATTTAGGTTTGTTTGATCCGGTGCCGCCTGCGCACCGGTAAGCTTCTCGACCCGTCCGGCCAATGACGCCAGCGTCGGGAAACGAAAAATATCTGTGATCGACAATTGTTTATGCCCCAAAGTTTCACGCATTTCTCGATGCGCCTGCACCGCTAAAAGGCTGTGTCCCCCGAGATCAAAAAAATTGTCGGACGTGGAAATATTTTGCACACCCAATATCCGGGACCACACCTCGGCGATACCCTGGGCGACAGTAGTTTGAGGTGCGTCCTGCGGTGCAACATTCAGCGGCAAGGCGCGTTTTTTCGGTGCAGGCAAAGCATTGCGATCGACCTTTTTATTTGGGGTCAGGGGCAATGCTTCAAGCATTTCAAAGTGACTGGGTATCATATAATCAGGCAAGGTAGCGGCTAAGTAAGCCTTCAATTTCGCCTCATCGGCATCCCCTTGAATGTATGCAACCAAACGCGGATCTCCACGCGCATCTTCCCTTGCAATAACAACCGCTTGTGACACATTGTTAAATTTAGATATTAAGTTCTCAATTTCGCCAAGTTCAATACGATACCCGCGCAATTTCACTTGGTGATCAGCCCTGCTTAGGAAATCTAGACCGCCGTCCAAACGTGCACGCACAAGATCGCCCGTCCGGTACAAACGCTCGCCATCCCCAAAAGGACTCTGAACAAAGCGGTCCGCAGTCAGGGCTTCTTGTTTCCAATACCCTCGTGTCACGCCGGCACCGCCAATGTAGAGTTCGCCAGAGACCCCTAAGGCAACTGGCTGCATGTCAGCGTCCAAAATGTAGAGTACAGTGTTGGCAACTGGTCCCCCAATTTGAACAGTACCGGGAACGACATTTGCAGGGGCTGTTGTGGACCAAACGGTGGTTTCCGTTGGACCATACATGTTGGTGATCTGCGCTGAGGTGCAGGCGTTAAGGTCCTGCACCAACCCCCCCGAAAGCGCTTCTCCACCAAGAAAGAGATGCTTGATTTGACTGAGTGCCGTTGTCGCCTCTTCGTTCAGGGTCAACATGCGTGCCATCGAAGGCGTGCATTGCATATGCGTGACCTTATGGCGTAAAACTTGCGCTGCAATAGACACATCATTTTCAGCAACGCCGCCTGTCTGATTTGCAGCTTTTACCACCTGCGCCAAAGGCTTGAGGCCCTCGAGCACATCGGAATTTGCAATGCCGTAGTCAATGAGACAAGCAATTTCGGTGACGCCAATTTTCTTAAGGTCCTCTGCGCGTTGCACACAATCGTCGATGGTGCCGAACATGCCAGAGTCTTCAAAATAGCGCATGAACGCGAATTCCAGAATGCTGTCCAGTTCTTCGTCGCTCAGAATGCCCAAGTCCAGCTCGAATGGGTTGTTGACACCTTTGGGCTTTTTGAACGCCGGAAACGCCCATGCGTATTGCTTGATCAGGCCAGCCGCTGCGCGCAAATAATCTTTCATAGGCTCGCGTGCCATTTCGCGTGCGACCTCTCGATCAGCCCCTACAAATGTATGCAACATCAACGTGATCTTAAAGTCCGCAGGATCGTGCCCGGCGTCGCGAAGCGCCGCTTTGTATAGCTTTATCTTTTCGCCAACTTCTTCGATACTTTGCCCCAGCAAATGGGTCAAAACATGACACCCGTTGCGACCTGCATCTTTCCAGGTTTCCGGATTTCCAGCAGTTGTAACCCAAATTTCAGGCTGTGCAGAAATTGGGCGAGGCTGGGTAACAGCGGCAAACATTCCACCGTCTTGGCGGGCAAATTCAACGGCCTCGCCTTTCCAAAGCTTACGCAGATCAGCAATTTGCTGAAACATTGCGGGCTTGTTGTTTGGCGGTGTGTTTTCTGGGCGCAAAACAAAATCATCGGGCTGCCAGCCACTCGCAATCGCAAGCCCGGCCTGTCCGTTTGTCAGGTTATCTATCACGGCCCATTCTTCTGCGATGCGCGCCGTATGATGCAAAGGCGCGACGCAACTGCCAGCACGTACACCTATATTCTTGGTCACGGCGGCAACTGCGGCCCCAGTCACCGAAGGATTTGGGTAAGGTCCACCAAAAGCATGAAAATGCCGCTCTGGCGTCCAGACCGCACAAAACCCATTTTCGTCTGCAAATTTTGCACCTTCAAGCAGCAAATCATATTTGTTTGCGCCTGAAACATCATCATTGCCCCAGTAATACAGGCTAAACTCCATACCCTGTTCGCTGGTGCCCACAGGACCATCAGAAATCTGTGTAGCGCTTTCATCACCACTAAGAACCAACTTAAATCCGCGTGATAGCGTATAAAACAATTCCAACACTGAAATATCAAAAGACAGGCTTGTGACAGCCATCCACGTTGCCTGCTCGCAATGCGGGATTACCTCATCCATAGCCGCAAAGAAATTTGCCACATTACGATGCTCTACCATGACGCCTTTGGGACGACCTGTCGAACCAGAGGTGAATATCAAATAAGCAAGGTCCTGACCATTTACGCCAGCTTCTAAATCGTTTTCTGACGCCTGTGTTATACTTGGGTCAACGTCGATCAGCAAAATTTGTGCATCAGAGGCTGGAAGAGTATCCGCGATTGATGATTGCGAAATAATATGCTTTGCCGCGCTGTCTTGCACGTAAATGGCCAGACGGTCCGCTGGAAACCCTGGATCCAGCGGCAAGTATACCGCACCGGACTTGAGGATCGCAAGACAAGCGATGATCAGGTCCAGCGAGCGTTTGCAGTGTACACCGACTATATCGCCCTTGCTGACGCCCATCTGCACTAACACTTGCGCAGTTTGATTGGCACGGGTTTCTAGCTCGGCATAGGTTAGTTTTTGGTGTTCAAAGACAACAGCTGTAGCATCCGGAGTTTTTTTGGCTTGCTCAGAAATTGCCGCGTGAATGGATTGATCAGGCAGCGGATCATTTTGGTCGTTACGCCACATTGATAACACCGCGCGACGTTCGTCCTCTGGCAACACCTGAAGATCCGAAATTACGCCTGTCGCACCAGACATTTGCGACAAGATCAATTCAAAGCGTGCCACCAAGCGCGCGGCATGGGTTTCCTCTAGCCGGTTGCGATCATAGCGCAGGCGCAGCTTTCCGTCGTTTAGAACGAAATTCATTGCCGCATCTTCAAGCGGCATCGCATCCTGATCAGAAATTATTGCAATATCAGGTGTTTCAAGGCTGCTCAGATTATTATCTCGCGCGATAATATCCAACGCAAAACTGTCCTTACGACGCAGTAATTCGCACGTATGCTGCACTTGATCGACAAGTTCCGAAACCATTTTTTCGGGTGAAAGATCAAAGCCGATTGGCACCCAAGGATTGATGTAACCAACGGCTTTGGATTGACCTGGCTGCACCAGTGCCAGCTGTACAGAATTTTCGGCTCCGCTTGATTTTGCCAATAAGCCGATGGCTGCAATGCAGGCTTGCTCTGTCAACTCAGCTGGCGTTGCAACTGGCAATGCACTCCAGTCAGCTTGCTCTCTATGTGGCGCAATCAGGGGTAACTTGGTGGGCATAAAGTCAGATAGCCACTTGCGCCAAAAGTTATCGTGTTTGGCAACGGCTTGCATCGCGACGGTCAACCCAGCGGTATTTTCCAGAGACGGCAAAGTCTGCCCCTCTTCAACCAGTGTATTGAGGGACACAGCCTTGCCGTTCAAATCTGTAAATCCACCCAAGCGAACAGCGTTTGTTTGGGTAGCGACGGTCAAATGGTTTTCTTCTACTGCCAAAACCTGCCCAGGAGTGCCATTTCTGTTAATAATTTCGGCAAAACCAGTGGCAAAAATTTGGCCTTGCACTGCGATTTTTGGGCAGCACAGCGGATTGAAATACCCACCATGATCAAGACCATGTACTAACGCGACCAGATCCTTAGCTGCTTTTCGAAAATCAAGACGTGCGGCAGCTTCTGGACGCATGTCCAGACCATAATAGTCACGTCCTGCCAAATCCTGAGGTTGGCGCGGTAACTTTTCCGCCTCAAGCGCCGTAACCACATCCGGAAAGCTGTCTATGGCCGCTGAAAAACATTTGGTATTCAAGGTCAAAGCGGTGTCGCGCTCGGTAATCTCAAATTCGCGCTGTACCAGGATGTCACCGGTATCAACGTCGCCCTCAATCATATGCCAGGTGACACCATGCCAGGTTTGGCCAGCGATGCGCGCCCAAACCGGCGCGTTCAAACCCGCGAATTTGGGCAAAGGACCGTCATGGAAATTCACTGCGCCGCGCTGCGCCAGATCCAGCATATCCTGCGGAATTATTTGCAAATTTGCGATGCTCAGCAACCAGTCAAAACCCCGTGTGATTTCGACAAATTTAAGCGGGCCTAGATGCAATGTAACCGGAATGTCTTTGACTTTTGCCCAATCAGAAATTTCAGAATTGCGCGTGACAATTTGGGCAATTTTGTGACCTGAGCTCATCCAAATCTCAGCACACTGTACCAGCAACGACTCGTTGCCAATCAACACTGCTGTCTGAGACGCATTTGCGGATTTGCTCAGTAAACTCATGCCTGCTCTCCATTCAAAGGGCTTAAGCCCTTGGGAAATGATATTTGCCTTGGACGGTTAGAGTTGCCTTTCACCGCCGTTCTCAGGGCATGAAATGCCAGATCATTAAGGAAATATTTGGGCTGGGATATGGAGTTACCTTGAAATAAGCCACGTAGGCGTGGAATACATCCGCCAAGAAGATGCGCCAAAGTCGCGCAGATTTCATAAGCCCGACCATGGTTGCGCCGAAAATAGTGCTGACGGCTATCAAGCCAAAACTGAGGAATTCTCTCCCAGGTTTTCATTCCAGTCGAGACCGATCCAATATGCATGACAGAGCTGTCGCGCACATAGTCAGTAAGCCAGCCTGCCCGCGCCGCGCGCCGACACAGGTCGGTTTCTTCAAAATACAAAAAAAACGCCTCGTCAAACAGGCCGATCTCTTGCAAGACCTGCCCCCTGATCATCATTGATGCCCCAGCCAACCAATCGACAGAGCAAGTCGCCTCTGGAATTGGCAAAGGCACAATTGATCTCTTGAGCAGACGACTTATTGGCCCAAACCGCGCAGCCCCTTCCAGCTCTCCTAAGACCGAGGGGAAACGAAAAGCCGTAAGATGGGCGTCTCCGTCTGGTCCATGTATGTAACTGCCTGCCAATCCGGTTTTGGGGTTATGCTCTAAATGTTGGCACAATATGGAAATTGCGCCTTCTTCGGGAAATGCATCAGAATTCAGAATATAAACATAGTCGGGCACCTTGCCGTCGATGCCTTGGGAAAAACCGTGTCGAATACCAAAGTTATTTCCTGCGCCAAAACCACCATTGTGCCCAGTCTGCAAAACTTGAACGCGAGGCGAGACCCAGCTCTGTTCTTTGACTGCTTTTTGGAGTGCTTCAAATGAACCATCACCGCTGTCATTATCAACGATCAACAAGGTACCGGGCATGTCGTGCATTTCGCGCAAAGCCGCCTCTGCGGCTTTGATGGTCATGGCGGCCGTGCGGAAATTCAATATGACAGTCAATACCGTTGGTTTGGTCATCAATTTGACTCCGCAACTTTTCGAAATGGAACAACAACCTGAGCCGCGCGCTCTGCTTGTTCAATGTTCTTGCGAATATGTGCTGCCATCACCCGCACATTCGGCTCAAGCACCATACTATCGTGATCCCCAGGCACTTCTGTGACACTCAGGTCATCAATCCATTGCCCCCAATCATTGTCAGCCAAAACATAGGCGCGCTGACTATCAACCCAACGATCAGGCCCCACTTGCCATTTGCCAACAAGCGGTGGCCGGTACAGAGCAACTCGCCCCTTCCAAGGTTTAACCTGATATTTCTCAACCGCAGCCAAGAACGAAGCTTCGATTTCAGCATCATGAAACTGGGTATCGGCATTATCACCAGTGGTCGCTGAACTACGTCTCTTGTTGATCTCCCACAGCACACGGTTCTTGATCCAGCGGAAAACATAACCGATGCCCGCCTCTCTAAATTCAAGCTGTTTGATCTTGAACCGATCAGCGCGGCTTAGCGGTCGACGTTGTGGTAGTGGCGTATCCAGCAATACCAAAAGCGACACGTCCTCCCCTGCTTCTTTAAGCTGTCGCGCAATTTCATATGCGGTGATCCCACCACCAGAAAAGCCGCCTAGCATATATGGTCCATCGGGCTGCACCTGCCGCATTTCAGCAATGTAATCAGCCGCGGCATCAACCAAATCATCATGCGGCGCAACATCACCAAACAATCCACGCGCCTGCAGACCAAAGAACGGCCGGTCAGCGCCGATCAGATGCGCCAAGTGCCGTAAATTCAACACGTTACCAAACATTCCGGCCACCAGAAAAAACGGTGTCTTGGACCCCGAATTCGCGACATTTGCCAATGTGTGCATCGGCACCAGATGCGTGTAACGACGTTCCGGAGCTACGGGAACCTCAACCTGCTTTTCGCTTGCTTCGGTTTCATCTTGTGGCCCAATCTTTTCTGAAATGAGCGCAGCGCATTTTTCAATGGTGGGCGCTTCAAACAAAATAGAAATTGGGAATTCGATGCGATAAGCGCGTTTGACCATCGAGAAAAGCCGCACTGCAACCAGCGAATGTCCTCCAAGGTCAAAAAAACTATCCCGAATTCCAACTTGTTCAATCCCCAACAGCTCTTGCCAGAAACCAGCCAATGTACGCTCTAAATCATTGGTTGGCGCGACAAAATCTGTACTTAATTCAGGACGCTCAAACCCCTGATTTTGAGATTGAACTGTTTCATCAACACTCTCCATTTGGGCCATTAACCCATCTATATCCAATGACGAAATAATAATCTGAGATTGGCGCTTGCCCAGCGCCCGACGCAATGCCTCTGGCCCCATAGCAGCAGGTATTCCCTGTGATAGGTTATGTTGCAATCGCCGTTCGTTTGGCGACAAAGGTTGAACGATTGATGCGTCCTCGTCCAACTCTATTTCTGCCACCGTCGGTGCGGGCAGCCCTGCAAAATCAAAGCCTGCTTCAAGGCGTTTAAGCGTCAGGCCATCGACTTCGACACAAATATTTCCCTGACGATCAGCCAACACGACGTCAAAACTTGCAGTGCCTTCTGTGGCAGATCCTCGTACTGCGCTCACCCAACTGACAATTTCGGCAGGCAAGGTCCCATAGTGGCGCAAAGCACCATAGCGAACAGGAACCCAAAGATGATCTGCCGAATACCCGTCGATCAACGACATCGCCCAGCCCGTGCCCAGATCTAACAAACCTGGATGCAAAGAAATGCCAGAAAGTTCATTGCTCAATTCTGGTGCCAGTCGCAGCTCAGCGTAGCCCTCGCCTGATCCAAATGACTGGGACATGAGCACATTCCAATGCGGCCCAAATTTCAAATGGGCTTCTTGAAGACTGCTGAGATGTTTGCCTTCAGAAGCGATCACCGCAGGTGCACAACGCTTGGCAACCAATTGCATGTCAAATAGCTTTGGTTTTGGCAGCGCAACAAACGACACGCGCCCTTCGGCATGCACTATGAACCCATCTTGGTAGTCACCCAATATCTCAACATTATACCCGGCATCTGTTGGCCTTAGCCGCAGGCGTAAACGACGGGTCTCACCGTCAGCAACCTGGAATGGGCGCAAAAACATCAGGTCCCGCACTTCATACGCACGATCTTCATCCAAAGCGCGTATCGCCTCGGCGATCAATTCCAAATAGCCGGTGCCTGGTAAAACTGCATCGTTGTGAATGGTGCGGTGTTGATCAAGCATCCAACAAGACTGCGGGTGCAACTGCGTTGAAAACAAAATAGCACCATCAACTTCAACCTGCACATTCCGCAAAAATGCCGCTGCGACCGGCTTGTCTTGGGCAACGACAACATCGCCAGTGCGATCGGCCATCGCATCTGCAGCCATCCCAACATCCGACCAGATCCCCCAGTTTACCGCAGTGACTTGGGTTTTGTCATTGTTTCGAGATTTCGCGTAGGCATTCAGAAACTCATTGGCGGCTACATAGTCAACTTGGCCCGCGGGCGTGGTCACCGTCGATGTCGATGCAAAAAGTACAAGGAATTCTAATTCCCCATCAGTGAAAACACTGTCTAAAACCATTGTTCCATGCAATTTTGGTGCCAGCACATCTTCGGCATCAGCCGAGGACTTTGCTAGCATTGGCGCATCATCAATGACGCCTGCCGCATGAATGACACCATGAATTGTGCCGAATTTTGCAATGGCCTCCGCTTTGGCTACTTGCATGTCATCGATGTTGCATACATCGCCATGAACAACCAAAAGGTCGCCGCGAAGTTGTTCAAGGCTTTGCACTGCCAGTATTTTGCGGACAACTTTGTCGCTGGACGCACCGAAATGCGTGATGCGCTCCCAGTCTTTCTGTTCAGGCATGGCTTTGCGCGTTTGCAGCACGACGTTAGCCCCGACCTCCAGCATTTCTCGTGCAATGGCGATGCCGATGCCACCAAAGCCGCCGGTGATTAAATATGTTTCTCCAGCCCGCCAAGTTTTTGGCGCCTCAGATTCAAGCGGTTCGCTTTTGAAGGTTTGCTCAAATCGCTTTTCTCCACGATAGGCCACCTGAGCTGAAACTGGTTCGGCGATCAGGTCCTCTAACAATCGATCTGACAAGTTTGGCGCACCCAACTCAATATCGATGCTTGCACATGATACGCCGGTAATTTCGCGCGGCATGACACCTAGAGGGCCTCGAATTGTAGATTTTTCGGGATAAGCAAGCGGCTCTTTTCGCACCTGCACAGCACCATTGGTGACAGTCGTTATATGCAACGGACGCGGCAAGTTTTCTTCCACGATCGCCTGCCCTAAGAACATCAGAGCGTGGAATCCCTGCTCCAAATTTCGGTGGAAAAAACTGCTACCAGGCCGAAACTTTTCGTCCATTGTCAAAAGCCACAAATGCACAACACGGTCTGGTGCCCGCCCATGTGCAATGAGATCCGCAAGCAGTTGATCATATCCTTCACGTCCACGTTCTGGCGCTAAGACATAGGCGTTTTCATCAATTTTTCCAAAGGCATCGCCCGGCACAACAGTGGTCACTGAATGCCCCGCCTGTCGCAAAGCCCTTATTAAGTTTTTGCCAACCTCGGACTGGTCATCAAACACCAGCCAGCCGCGTTTTTCTGCGGCTCCAAGATGCTGAACCACGTCGATTTCGCATTCGGCCAACCGAGGTATCCAGGCCACGCGCGCCCCCCAATCTGCGATATCATCGCGACGCATCAGCTCGCTCTGGCCTTCGACCCGTACTGTGCCTGGTTCAATGAAATACGAAGACCGTTGAAACGCATAGGTTGGCAACACAACACGATTGCGTCGCGCATCTCCCCAGACTTGCGTCCAATCAAAATCAACACCACAGGCCCAAAGCCGGCCAAGCATACCCATAAAATATAGGTCATCTTCGATTTTTTCATCTGGATGGCGCAGGCTGCTTAACGATTTATCGTTCCCGACAGCATTGTGCATTCGTGCCAGCGAACTCAGCGCTTTACCAGGGCCGACTTCAAGAAAAACGCGACCGGCAGTCTTGGACAGCGTATCAATGCATTTTGCAAACTGCACGGTGCCCCGAAGATGTTGCACCCAGTACTCGGGGTCAGTGGCTTGTTCTGCCGTCAGCGTTTGCCCCGTTTGGTTTGACATCACCGGAACCTGCGGAGCCTGCAATTCTATGCTGCGCAGATAGTCGCCAAAATCCCTCAGAATTGGATCTAACATGCGCGAGTGAGCTGCAATGTTAATTGGAATAGAATGCACTTCTATATCTTGTTTTGCTAGCCGAGCCTGCAGAGCGTCAAGCGCTGCTTGCGGGCCAGATACAACTGTTAGATCCTTGGCATTTTCACCGGCGACATCAAGCTCCTGACCAAGAAAAGGTGTGATTTCCGAACGTGACAATGGCACGCTTAGCATGCCACCTTCTGGCACTGTATCAAAGAGCTGCCCCCGCAATAAAACAAGCCCGATGCAATCTTCAAACGATATCACACCCGCTAGGCAGGCGGCTGTGTTCTCGCCCATTGAATGACCAACCAAAGCTGTTGGGGTTACGCCCCAACTGATCCACAATTGAGCCAATGCGTATTCGACAATCATGATCAAGGGCAATTGAACAGAAGGTTGCTTTAACCGTTCGTTTGCTTCAGATTCCGATTGGTTTTCTGCCAACCAGAGAGCACGCACATCATAGTCAACCTTCGCTTGAAGGATATCTAAGCCGCGATCCATCCAGTCGTGAAACACCGGCTCAGTCTCATAAAGATCGTGGCCCATGCGCAGATACTGTGCCCCTCCTCCTGGGAACATGAACACAACTTCTGGGTTTGCATGATCTGCGACATGGTTAAAGACCCGGTTAGTGTCTTCAGCTTCTAAAAGCGCTGCGGCCTCTTCATGGGTTTCTGCGACCACCACGCGGCGGTTTTCAAACGCACGGCGTCCGTTTTTTAGCGTATATGCAATATCGGCCAGAGGTTGCTCTGGGTGCGCGCGCAGATGCGCGGCCAAACGCGCTGCGTTTGCGTCTACGGCTTTTTTGGATCGCCCCGAAATCGTCAGTATGTGAAACGGCCAATCCGCTTGTTCGGATGGCTCTGAAACCGGGGCTTCTTCCAGCACCACATGTGCATTAGTCCCCCCCACACCCAATGAATTCACCCCTGCCCGGCGCGGTCCTTTGTGGCTGACCCAATCTGAAAGTTTATCGTTTACTGTGAATGGGCTATGTTCAAAATCTATCGCAGGATTGGGCTTCTCGTAGCCTAGGCTTGGCGGCAACTGCTTATGATGCAATGAAAGTGCGGTTTTGATCAGGCTTGCAGCACCAGCAGCTGTATCTAAATGGCCTATATTGGTTTTCACCGAGCCAAGCCGGCAAAAAGCCCTGTCTTCTGTGGTCTCGCGAAATGCCTCGGTCAGCGCTGCAACTTCAATTGGGTCACCCAAATAGGTGCCAGTGCCATGACACTCAACATAATCGATTGTATCCGCGGAAATGTCTGCGATGGCCTGCGCGTCAGCTATGGCAGCTGCCTGGCCATCAACTGATGGTGCAAGATAGCCTGCCTTTGCGGATCCATCGTTATTGACAGCAGAGCCACGGATGACACCCCAAATGTGATCTCCGTCTGCTAGCGCATCTGAAAGGCGGCGCAGCACAACGACCCCGGCACCGCTACCAAAAACTGTGCCTTGCGCACGATGGTCAAACGCATGGCAATGTCCGTCAGGAGAAAGAATTTCGCCGTCCTCAAAAATATACCCACGTTTGTGTGGCAGTTCGATTGTCACCCCACCCGCCAGTGCCATATCACATTCGCCATTTAACAAAGATTGGCATGCATAGTGGGCCGCAACCAAGGAGGTTGAGCAGGCCGTCTGCAAATTTAGACTAGGACCTTTCAGGTCAAGAAAATGGCTTAAGCGCGTAGAGAGAAAATCTTTGTCATTGCCAGTATGGCGCAACAAAAACATTCCGGTGCTGTCTACAAGCTCGCGATTTGAGCAAATATTGAAATAGAAATAACTCCCCATGCCGCAACCGGCAAAAACCCCAATGGGCCCCTCAAAATTCTCCGGCATATGCCCCGCTGTTTCCAGCGCTTCCCAACTGACCTCTAGAAACTGGCGATGTTGAGGATCCATGATTGCGGCTTCTTTAGGGCTCAGTCCGAAAAACTCTGCATCGAATTTCTCAAAATCATCGAGCACCGCAGCTGACGGCACATAGTTTTTGTTGTTGATTTTTGACAAAGGTTCACCTGCTTCTAGCAGTTCTTCTTTTGTCAGTTGGGTGATAGACTCAACACCGTCGCGCAGATTGGCCCAATAAGCATCCAATGTATCAGAGCCAGGCAGATGTGCGGCCATGCCAACAATTGCAATGTCGTTTTCAGTCCAGTGATCTGCTGCAGTTTTCAACACCATAATTCCGCTCGATTACATAATCTCTAACAGACGTGGCCTGACTGACCCGCCTTCTTACAAAACAAACTATCAACCAAACCTAGCGGTAAATTGGTCGGATCAGGGCGAATTCAAGGCGATAAGGGCGGTTATAGCGGGCCAGTTCAAATAGACTGCCAAAAGCATAAACGCCCCGCCAACCAAAGCTATAACGCCATCATGGACAGGGTCCCAAGTGCCTTGGTGGCGGGCCAACCAAACGACAACCGGATAGACCAAAACCATCGCAAGTCCCTGACCAATCAGGGCCCCGAATAATCCAAAGTACGTAACCCCAAGCATAAGACCCAAGATCATCAAAACTGTTCGCGCTAATGCTAGCACAAAAAACCGTTTGGAATCCCCTGCTGCCAAAGCGGCCTGATCATATGATAAAACAATCAATTGTGGCAGTTGCGCACTGGCGATCAAAACCAAGATCCCGCCGGCCAAAACATAACGCGGATCATAGAGTGTTTCGATCAGCCAACTCCCAGAAATGGCAAGCACAGCCAAAGCACTCAATAATGCTGCTGACAGCAAAAACCGCATTTTTTGCAAGTTTTTGAAGTTCTGGATCGACGCGTTCGGTGGCCTTTCACGATAAATTGGAATCAAAATTCTGCGCGTCACGGTCCCACCTAAAAGCAACGGAAAGCTAGCCAGAAAAAAGCCGATATTGTAGATCCCTAAAATTTCCAAAGACAAGAATTTTCCCAAGATGATCTTATCACCCTGACTGAGAAAGAAACCTACGACGGTACTGAGAAATATCCATTTACCAAAGTTGATCAATTCACGGGCTGCGGGTTTTTCCCACTGAAAGCGATTTCGCTTTCCCGGGAGGTACACAGTCAACAAAATCAACTGGATAAGCGCTGCAAGCACACCACTAATAACCAGTGCCCACACCGTTCCCAAGATCCAGGCTGCCACGACCGCAATAATCAAACTTATCACCTGAGAGCACAGATCAATGACTGTCAGGCGACCAAATTTCAAATGTCGGTTAGCCGTATCAAGGCGTGTTGGATTGAAGCCTGATATTATCAATGTCAGGCCAATGACCGGCATGATTTGAGAAAGTTCAGGTGCATCAAAAAACTGCGCAGCGGGCCAGGCAATGACGCAGCTGACCAGCCACAAAAGAAAGCCACGTGTGACTTGAATTGTCCAAGCGGTATTCAGAAAGTTCGGGTCATCCCCGCGTTTGCTTTGCATGATCGCGGGCGTCACGCCGACATCAGAAAAATTGTTCAGCCCCTGCATAAACACATAGACCAGCGCCATCATGCCAAAGGCCTCTGGGAACAGCAGACGTGTTAGTATCAGGTTTGAGGCCAGTCGCAAAACCTGCGAACCACCAAAGCCGACAATCGTTAACGCTGAACCGCGCATCGCTTTGGCAGCCAGTCCTTGGCCACTCATCAAACGGCGCAACCGCCCTTCGCTCTGAGCCTCGCCTGGGCTGCTCATCGTCCACGACTCCACTCGGAATTGGCTTGCTCTTTTGTTAGCCGAACCCGTAAAGCCACAATCGAATAAACCAAAAACCCAATTGGATCGCTGAACGCCAGCGATAGGGTTAGCCCCCTACCGACTTCACCCTTGTCTTCATTGCGCATCAAATCGGGATACAGCTCTGCCAATTGTGCGACCCCCTTGTTTTGCCTACGGCGTACTTTCACGAGATTTGCCCACCCTTCGGCCACAGGCCAGATATATGTACCGGAAACCGCCAGACGTTCGCGCGGGGAAAAATTCAGTCGCACAAACATATCATCTGAAATTATGTCGGGAAAATTGGCCCAGCGGGCACGCCCCTGACGATTGACTGCAAAAAGCCCTGCACCAGGTACGCTTTTTGCCATAAAGGGCACTTTGCCCCAAAATCGCGCGTAGGCTTTGCTGACTCGGCTTGCGGCAGCCATTTGCAATTTGCCGCTTGCCCAAGCTGCTGCGTCGCGATCAAGCACACGTTCGATCTGGCCCAATATGCGTGAGCTGACCCGAACATCTGCATCCAGATAGACCAAAATGTCACCATCAGCGGCCCGATCTCCGACGTTTAGTGCGTGCAATTTGTCGCCAATCTCCAGCTCGATCACATCGAGGGACCAACCTTTTTCGCGCGCCAAAACGCTATAACGCTTTGCCACATCAGCGGTTTTGTCCTGACACCCGTTGGCCACAACAATGATTTGGGCACCTTCAAATCGTACCGAGGCCAATACGGCCTCTAGACAATGACTGATCCACGCCGCTTCATTGCTTGCTGGTATGATGATACTTGTTTTCACCATTTTCTATGCTCTGTTTTATTCCAGCATCGTACTGGCTTGTTTATACTCGGAATATGCTGCCAAATGTGCTAGCCCGCTAATAATAACAAACCACAAAACACTTTTGACAGCAGATCGAGCGCTTTCTTGTCTAATTCGCCAACACTTGGATACCTGATACCTCAGTTCCCGGGCCAGACCCATATTTTCTTTTGGCGCGAAATTCTCGCGCTGGAGCGTATGGGCATCAATGTCGCTCTTTTTAGCACACGGCCCCCACCGCCTGGCTTAATTTCCCATGTCTGGTCCGATGAGGCCATGAAGCGCACCGAATATTTGGGCAATATGGACCCAAGACGGGCTGCCAAGGCAACCCTTGGCGTATCACCTGCACTTTGGGCCAAAGATGTTCTGCGCGAGGGCCGGGTTTTGGCCAAAGATTTGGCAATCGCCTCTGCTGCTGCCCAAAAACTGAAAGAAAGCTGTGCCGCACGGGGTATTCAACATGTGCATGCGCATTCTTGCGCCCGATCCGCACTGGTTGCGCTTTTGGCCCAACAATTGGGGGGGCCGACCTACAGCTTAACCTTACACGGGCCCTTGTCAGACTATGGTCCAGGTCAGCGCCTGAAATGGCGTCACGCTAAATTCGCAACTGTAATCACGGAAAAACTGCGCAAAGAGTTGCCTGAACTTTTGGGCGAAGATCAGCCGGAAAAAATCTTTGTCCAACCCATGGGCGTTGATGTCAATGCGTTGATACGCGATGTGCCTTATCACCCCCACCAATCTCCTCAACAGCTGCGCATCTTTGCCTGTGGTCGCCTAAATATCGTCAAAGGTCACCAAGACCTGATGGCCGCAATCCGTTTGCTGCGGGACAAAGGCATCGACGTCAGGTTGGACATCGCAGGAGAGGATGATGACGGTGGCAGCGGGTATCGCAAGGAGCTGGAAAACCGAATAACGGAATTAGATCTGCAAGATCACGTTGCCTTGCTGGGGGCTATTAGCGCTGAAGAAGTGCGCCGATATTTGCTTTCGGCACACGTCTTTACTCTGGCCAGCTGGCATGAACCGCTGGGGGTTGCCTATATGGAAGCCATGTCTTGCGAAGTCCCCACAATTGGTACAAATGCCGGGGGTGTTCCAGAGCTTATTCGTGACGGAATCGATGGTCTGCTGGTAGAACCAAAGTCACCAGACGCATTGGCCAATGCCATCATGCTGTTAGCCCGCAATCCGAAAGATGCTCAGCGGCTGGGCCAAGCCGGGCGCACGCGTATTATTGAACGTTTCAACTGTGAAAAAGGCGCAGAACTTATTGCGCGCGAGGCCTTAGATCTGCGCGTTTCAGAAGAAATCTGAGACAGCTAGAACAAAGCCTGGAACCGTAGAAAACGATATTGTTTCTACGCCATACAAGCGAATATTACCGTGAACGGACTGTGCCCGCAGCCGATTGCCTTCTCGAAAAAACGCATATTCTTCAACAAGTCCAGGCAAAATCGCGTGATCCAGACCATCACCGCCGTGCAGATGATCATCCCCGCCAAGCGCCAGCAATTCGTCGTCGCCTTCATTACCCAGTAAAATGTCGGCATATTGCGTGCCCATCAACTTGTCCGCACCTTCTGTGCCGCGTGTTAAAACGCCATGCGCGAAATCGCTAGGCAGACGCGCATCTTGCCACGTGGCCCCGCGCGCATTGTAGGCCATCAGTGCATCATGGCGCGGGTTCTTGTCTTGAAGATGCCGCAACGCCCCCCAACTGCCCCACTGGCTTGGCTTGGCCACATCAACAAAGGCGTTAAACGTTGTGCCACCCAGTGCCGTCCAAGCGGACAATAACTCTTGATACAACTCTGCCATCTCTGGTGTGTAATTCAAGTGGTTAAAAAACGCCGTTAACTCTTCGTCGGCAGGCCAGTCTTCAACGCCAACCACATGGGTACCACCCTCATACATCAACAACTCTAAATCATACTTCTGTGCAACCTCAGCCTGATGGGGCCACGCTTCGCTCAGCAATTCTCGTAGCGATCCGCGACGCAGCAGCGCTATCGAGTTTTGCACAGCCAATTCATAGCCTCGCCCATTGTTCTGCCCCTTTTTGATCCATTTCAATATCCGCGGAGCAACGTCATCAGTACCCATTTCATGTCCAAAGTATCCTGTGACGGCATAAGCATCAAATTGGGTCACTGGGGGGGCCATTCCTTCCTCCACCGCCAATGGCGCTTGCAAAAGCCCATGCTCAAGGCCTGGCCAATCGGTATGGGTCGCAACAACCCGCTTCAGGCGCGCGTCGGCTTCTTCGCCAAAGACAGAATGCCAAATGGCCAAAACTTCAGCAGCTCGCATTCCAGCAAATTGTATCCACGCCCCATCATCAACTGCGCTGCCCCATCGTTCTTTTGCCTGCTGTACCGCCCAGTGAGTTTGAGGAAACAAAAAATTCCACATTTCATTTGAATATTCAGCATGCGCAACCAATCCTGGGCGCAATCCCTCTTTCACCTGTTCAGCAAAGGCCCGAACATAAGCATCATCTGCCAAATGTGGCATATTAAACCATGGGTCCGCGCCGATCTGATTGGCCAACGCCAACATGTGCTCGAGGGGTGCACCACGCCAAGCGTAACTATAATCGTCGACCTGAGGACGTGCATCCCAAGACTGGATCGGTGACCCATTAGTAAACATCCAGTCCATAAACCGCACAATGCGCACGTCGTTTATGCGTGCAATCCAGTCGGGGTTAAAAACAACCCCCGCTTCAAACAAGGTAACCTGATCCTCGCGTACAACAGCGATGTTACGAATGTAATCTCCGGTTCCCGCTGGATCGCTGTCTCGTACTGCTATAGCGATCGATCCCTCACCGGGCTGAAAACGAAACCAGATTTCATTTTCATCGTACCGAATAGGCCGGGCATCACCACTCAGTTCTACTTGCCCTTCACCCTCATATGTCAGGCGATATTTTGCATCCAGTTGCGTGACAGCCTCAGGAAAATCAGTCAGCAAGATCGCTTCTATCTTGTCCAACTCCGCTGGGATCGTTTTGGGCCACCCATGTGCGTCCAAATACCCGCCAGCTTGCAACTCGTCATGCCCCCATCCGCCCCATTGTCCGTGCAAATGTCCTGTCCACTGGCGCGAAGACTTCATCAAATTCACAAAAGGTAACTGCGTGGACCAATCCGAAATGCCATCCAATCCAATTGCCAGGGCTGGCGTTACACCTTCCTCTAAAACCGTTCCTGGCCTGGTAGCTGGTATGGTTTTGACGGAAGCGGTCGATTGCTTATCTTCCACCTCCCGCGACGTGGCGTCAGACACATCAAATGCCAGTTCTTGCTGAATTAAAGCCACAAAATCCGCGAAATATTTGATTGCAATTGGATGTACATCAGGCGGCGGATTGCCAACTTGTGGCAATTCACCAAACAAGCCCGCGTAAGAAATTGCGCCGGCAAGGAAATACAAAGTTGGCGTGCCATGTGGCGCATCGTCAAGATAAAGATCCGTGGCTTTCATATTGCGCATTTCAGTCTCACTGAATGCGCGCGCCAATATTTTTGCAACTGGCAACAACACGACGTCTGTTGCGCCTGATCGTTTTGCCAGTTTTTCGGCAAAGTCAACGTACCAATCGTGGTATTCATCTTTGTTGTAGGCGTGATAGGTTCGCAGATGTCGAGCGCGAGGCGGAAATCGGCTGGTAATCAGGGCCAAATCCGACCAACCCTCGTAAATAACAAAGCGTTTGCCATCCGCCACGGTTTGCATCAATTTTTCCGCTGCAGTGACTGGGGACAGCCGATCTGCATTGTCGCCATCATAAGGATGGTCGGCGGGCTGGTACTGCACAAAATTGGCTGGGTTAAACATAATTGTGTCATAACCAACTTGGTCAAATGTCCGGTACTTACGTGTCCAAGCGCTCTTGACAGATTTAAACCCCCACTGCGGATCTGGCGGCAGGTCATTTGCAAAATTTTGCAAAAACCCAAATTGACCGTCTAACTCGAAGTCGCGACCACCCTCTTTGGCAAAATAGGCGAGCCAGTGCGGTACTGCTGTGGCTTCAGTGTCGGAGGCATGATGGATCAAACTGTTACCAAAGACATAGATCTTGCGCGTTTCTGCATGAGTAGAAACGGCCCCGCAAAACCAAACAGCCAAGACACATAACCCGCGAATCCAGCACAACATCGCCCACTCCTTATTCAACAAAACACTTTGCAAAGCCTGCATGCGCCAAGCTTAACTGGCAAAACATACAAGGCAAAGGTAACAACGTCAGTCACCAATTCGAAATACCACCGGTATTACAAGCCAGTTGCCGAGTACTGATGATTTTCGGTATGACCTCTGTTAAGATAATAATAAACCAGAAGGTTTATAGACATTCGAAGAAATCGCGCCCCACAAAAGAAAACGGGCGACCAATAGCAAAGGCACGAGCATGCCAACTTATACTATGGAAGTGTTCCGCTGGAGTGGAACCGGCTATAACGCCCAATATGACACCTCCTATACGGCTACTTTTGATGACAACGACGATTCCGTTGGCGGAAGTAGCGACTCTGACGAAACAGTCAGCATCAATGGCGGTGCCGCTGGTGCCACCAACGGCAGCCCATATAAAATCGCGATCAGTTTCACCGATACCGACGGCAATTCTCATGTCGAAGACTTTAATTTTTTTCATACGTCGGATGGGGGTTGGCATTTTGCCGCTGAACCCGGCTCTGCTTTCACGACCGGGGCAACATTAGGCAGCTATCAAAGCCATTCCGTTGGATGGGACTATGACGAAGTCGTGTGTTTTGCCTCTGGTACCAAGATTCAAACATCCCTTGGTGAGGTAAGCGTTGAACACCTCGTTTCTGGTGATCTGGTGAAAACCAGCGATGCGTCATTTAAGCCTTTGGCAATGAACCTTTGCCGTTCGGTCTCCGCCAAACTGTTGCGGGAAAATGAAAAACTACGTCCAGTCCGCATCACGACCGGGGCACTTGGAAATGGGTTGCCAACACGTGATTTACTGGTTTCGCGACAACATCGCATGCTGGTCAGTTCAAAAATTTCACAACGTATGTTTGGCGAAAAAGAAACGCTAATTGCTGCCATCCGGTTAACCGCGCTGCCGGGCATATTTGTCGACAATGATATCGCAAACATTGATTATCATCACCTGCTATTTGACACCCATGAAGTGATATTTGCAGAAGGTGCGCCTTCAGAAAGCCTGTATTCCGGAGCAGAAGCGCTTCAGACATTAGCCCCCGAAGCACGTGCAGAAATTTTGCAGCTGTTTCCAGAATTCACCAAGATGCAAACCAAAGGCAATGCAGCCCGGTTGATCCCGTCGGCAAAGGACCAAAAGCGCTTGGTTGATCGTCACGCCACAAACGCTCAACCGCTATTGCACTCAACGTAAGTGACGGCGCGTTCCGACGCCCCGAAGATCACTAAGCTTGCTCTTGGTACGGTGTTGGCGTTAAGCAGCGCCCTAAAACAGCTTGCCCACGGAGAATTTCATGGCACTCAGCGACAATGTGCAAACCTATTTCGATGGAACCTGGCGAGATGGAAATGTCGCCATTATTCGAGCTGCGGACCATGTAACGTGGCTGGGATCGCAAGTATTTGACGGGGCTCGTAAATTTCAAGGCGTTATGCCAGATCTTGAAAACCACTGCCATCGCCTGATCCGGTCAGCAAACGCCTTAGGTATGAACGCCAAGGTCACAGGCGACGAAATCGTCAACATCGTCAAAGAAGGCGTCACGCGGTACGCTGACGACGCCGAGCTATATATTCGCCCTATGATGTGGGCGACTGACAGCACCCCAGGAGTCATCGATCTTGATCCAGATTCAACGGCATTCTCTGTCTGTATCGAAGAAATGGCCATGCCCAACATCAACGGGTTTTCGTTGACCGTTGCTCCTTTTTGCCGCCCGCGTCAGGATATGGCGCTGACAGAAGCCAAAGCTGGTTCGCTTTATGCCAACAATGGTCGCATCATGGCTTGGGCGCGTGCACGCGGCTACTCCAATGCACTCTCGTTGGATATTGACGGCCATGTGGCGGAAACCGCCTCCACCAATGTCTTTCTTGTGAAAGACGGCGCAGTATTCACTCCGATCCCAAATGGCTGTTTTCTCAATGGACTAACCCGACAACGCGTTATCGGCCTCTTACGCAATGACGGTGTTGAAGTACACGAGACAGTCCTGAAGGTCGCGGATTTTGAAACCGCAGAGGAGATCTTTTGCACTGGCAACATTGCAAAAGTCATGCCCGTTGAACGCTTCCAAGAGCGCAACTTACCTACAGGTCCGGTGACCCGGCGCACCCGCGAATTGTATTGGGATTTCGCCCTAAGCAAAAAGTAACTAACGGTTCGCGCGCGCAAGAAAAGAGACCGCCACCAGCCCAACCGCCACAATAAGAACAGCGCCTGGGCTGGCGTCACCCAAGTTTTCCAAACTGGCTTGATCGTGCACACGCGTCGCTAGCGTTTCATAGTTGAACGGCCGCAGCAGCATTGTTGCTGGCAATTCTTTCACGCAGTCAACAAATACCAGTAACAACGCCGACCCTATCGACCCTCGAATAAGCGGAAAATAGATTTCGCGCAGTGTTTGACCGCGTGTGCGCCCTAGTGAACGCGCGGCCATGTCCAAACTAGGAGAGACGCGCCCCATAGCCGCATCTGCCGCCCCTTGCCCGATGGCAAAGAACCGAACACAATAGGCCAACACAAGCGCAAAAGCTGATCCCGTCAGCAGCAATCCTGCGCGTTCACCGGTAAAACTCTCAATGATTTCAGCGATACGGTGGTCTAAAACCGCGAGGGGTATCAAGATACCGACCCCCAACACCGCACCGGGCGCTGCGTAGCCAATTGTTGTAACCGGCAGCAGCAACCTGGGCAGGCTGCGCCCTGACAAGCGCACGCCATATACTAGAAACACACCCGCCAGAACAGTCAAAACAGCCGCGATACCGCCAACGGTGATGGTATTAGTCAATGCTCTGGCAAGTCCCGGATCGACCCAGCTTTCTGGGTTATCCAGGGCATGGCTCATGATCACCGAAAACGGCAACACAAAGCCGACGAGCAATGGAATCAAACACGCCAAAGTGGCCAACCAACCATAGATTCCCACAAGGGGAACGCGTTTTACCGGGCGATGCCGGCTAGACAGGTTAAAGAATTTGATCTTTCGACGGCTCACCTTTTCCATAGTGACAAGCAAAATCACCAAGACCAGCACAACAGAAGAAATTTGCGCAGCACCGCCAACATTATGACTTTCCAACCAAACGTTGAAAATTCCGGTGGTCAACGTTTGCACTGCAAAATAGTCCACTGTACCGAAATCATTCACAGTTTCCATCATGACAATCGCCGCACCGGCCGCGATGGCGGGACGCGCCAAAGGCAAACCAATTCGCAAAAAACGCGCAACCGCCCCTGCCCCTAATGATCGGGCCACCTCTTCTGCTTCGCCAGATTGTTCCTTAAACGCCGCGCGCGTCAGAATATAGACATAGGGAAACAACGACGCCGCCAGCACAACCACCGCAGCACCGATCGATCGTATTTCCGGAAACCAATAGTCGCGCGATGTTTGCCACCCAAAAACATCCCGCAGCGCTGTTTGCACGGGCCCGGCGTATTCCAGAAAATCCACCAGCGCATAGGCCCCGACATAAGCAGGGATCGCCAAGGGCATCAGCAGCAGCCATTCCAGCCATTTGGCAAAAGGAAAGCGGTATCGCGTGATCAACCAAGCTGCCCCAGTGCCGACGCTTGCGGCCAATACACCGACACTCAACATCAATATCAATGTGGTCTTAAAGTATCTTGGCAATGTTGTTGCCAGAAGATGCGGCCAAATATTCTCTGTGGGGAATAGCGCAAGCACCCCAACCGCAATAATTGGTACCAAAACCAATGCACAAATAATCAAAGCGCCAACCGACCAGGGATTCAGCGCAACAGCCAGGGCAGATCTAGGGTTCATATCCAGCGAAAATGGTTTCATAGTGCCCTGTTGCCTGAATCTAGTTTCGCTGTCCAGAAACGAAGCTATATTGTGACGTAAAGCAGCAGAAAGATCGAAACAACTATGCAGGTCGCACTACATTTTGGAGCCCCCTATACCGACGAAAATCGGCTCCAGCTTTGTCTTGGTAAGAACCGTGATCAATTGGCAGAACGGGGCATCGTTATTCCGCGCCCATCTAGTTACCGTAAAAGTCTGCGCCCGGTTTTAAACCGATTCAAGGATGGAACCGGAGATGATGATCTGCGCCTTGAGTTCCTGCAAAGCGTGGTGGGGGACCAAAAGGCAGAGCGGATTGTCTTTTCAAACGACACATTTTTGGGTGTGCCAAGAATGTCGGTAGCGGAAGATCTGTTTTTCCCTGGCCCGTTCAATCGCTTAGAGAGTTTTTTTCGGCTTTTTGACGGGGCAGAAATTGAACTTTTCTATGCGATTCGCAATCCTGCCACTTTTCTTCAGGGACTTATTCAGGCCCATCCAGGCGAAGATTTGGATACGTTATTGGGTCACAGCGACCCAGTAAATTTGCGCTGGTCTCACTTCATGGAACGCATCCAACAAGATTTCCCGCAAATAAAACTGACAGTTTGGTGCAACGAAGACACCCCGCTGATTTGGGATGATATCTTGCGTGAAGTCGCCGGTGTTGATGGGTCTTATCCCCTGACCGGATCCTTCGATTTGGCAGAAGAAATTATGTCCGAGAAAGGCTTTTCGCGTTTCAAAGAGTTTCTCAAAGCGCGCCCTGGCATGACACCAGAGCAAACCAAACGCGTCGTCATGGCATTTCTAGACAAATTTGCCGAGCAAGACGCACTGGAAGAAGAAGTCGATTTTCCCGGTTGGACGGCTGACCACGTCGATCACTTGTCAGAACAATATGATGCGGATGTGCAAACCATCCAGAACATGCCGAACATCAATTTCATAATGCCATAAAAAACCCCGGAAGAACCGGGGTTTTCAGCGTATTAGGCATTCGCCTTAGGACATGCCCAGCGCTTCTTTGTACATTTCCAACACAGCCTCTTCCTCGGCAATGTCGTTTTCATCACGCTTGCGCAAAGCGATGATCTTACGCAGCACTTTCACATCGTAACCGCGCCCTTTGGCTTCGGCCATCACCTCTTTTTGGTGCTCCATGATGTCTTTCTTTTCCTGCTCCAAACGCTCAAAGCGCTCTACGAACTGGCGCAGCTCATCGGCGGTCACACGATATGTTGCATCTGATCCTTGCTCGGACATTCTTGCCTCCTTTTTGACTTTGCGGCACCCTAGCGACCACGCCAATTGCCCGCAAGATACCAAACCACCACTGGCCCAATTTCTGTTCCGTAGGGCTTGCGAGGGTGCTCATATTGTTTTAGCGAGGCCAAACCATAATAAATCAAGGGTTTTGACATGCAGTGGCTGATCTGGATTGGCACAGTTGTTTCGGTGACTGGCCTGGTGGGCTTGGTGCTCTCGGTCTTAAAAGTAAACAAAGCCCGCAAAGCTGGCTTAAGCGACGAAGAATTGCGGGCGGCAGTCCAAAGCGCGATGCCTTTGAACCTAGGGTCCCTATTCCTGTCGGTTATCGGTTTGATGACTGTTATGCTCGGTATCTTTTTCAGCTAACCCAAGTTCACAACCCGGGTTACGTTGTTTCCCAATGGTTCAGGTCTTCAAAATGCTCACCGTTTTTGATTAACGTTTCAAATATCGAGCTTGGGGCCAAAAAGCCGCCCGCGCCTTTGCAGCTGGCAAGCGCGTTGCGTAATCTCAACACTCCAAATTGATCTGCAGCAAACATCGGACCACCCTTGGCGCGCGGAAACCCAAGCCCAAGAATGGCCGCAGCATCAATATCGGAGGGTGTTTCCACAAAACCATTGGCTATCAATACGGCACCTGCATTGGCCATTGCCCCAACGCATCGCATTTGAATAACTGATTTCGACAAGCTTTCGCCGCGTCCCGCGCGCAAACCATGAACAATCTTGATCGCGTCGGGATGTGGGGGCTGTGCTTGATTATCAGCTTCATACTGATAGAAACCTGCCCCGTTTCGACGTCCCACAAATCCGCTTTCCGTCATCAGATCCAGTATTTCGACGGTAATTGGCGCAACAGAATGGGCCTCCAAAACGCGCTGGCTCAACGCAAGAGCATCGCCGATACCACCTAAATCCAAGGCCTGAAACGGCCCCATTGCAAACCCATATTCCCGCATTGCTGCATCAATGCTTGCAAAGGATGCACCATCACGCAACAGCTGGTCAGCCGCTTGCCAATAAGCCGTCATCAATGTGCCGCCTACCATGCCAGGTACAAACTTTGTTTTGATCGCGACTTTGCCCAATTGCTGCACAAACCGCGCGCCAACGGCCTGTGCAAACGACGACGAACTATCCGTCACTATCAGTTCCGCGATGGGTTTTGTTTGGGTCGGAAGTGGGAAGAGCAAGCCGATACATTGTTCAGCACGCCCGGATGCAGTCGCACAGGCTGTTACATCTGCCATGCCGCTCACACTTGCCAAAACCACATTGTCGGGAATGCGCTTTCCAACTGCTTCAAATAACGCAAGACTATGCACCCTGTCTTGTAACTCTGTGATCAAGACCAAGTCGGCATCCGCGCAGAGTTGAGAGTCTGACGTAAAGTTCAATCCTTGCAGTGCCGCATTTCGCACATCTTGGCCCAACTTTCGATGCACAAGCTCTTGATCTAAAGCAGAAATAGTGGCCTCTTGCATTGGCTCTATCTGTGCGCGTTCCAATGCTACATAGGACACTTTCATGCCTGAAAGAACACTTGCAACTGCCAAGCTAACACCCTGCGCTCCTGGGCCAACAACTGCCACGGTTTCTATGCGGCGACAGGCTTTGGCAAAACGTCCGGTCACTTCTCCAGCACGCGTCTCAACCGATTGCACATGCCGCAAAGAGCGTGACAGCTCTCCTTTGGCACAATCTAAATAATTCTCTTCTTCCAGATTCAAGCCTGCAGAGAAAGGCAACAAAGCGGCCGCCTCGACACATTGCAAAATAGAGGTGGCTACAAGTCCACGATCTTTGGCAATTGCGCGCATTTCTGCGATTTGCTTCTGAAACTCAAAGGGATCACCGAATCCTTCCTGTCGGTCGCAGGTCGGGTTGGGACCGACACCTTGTTCCGCCAAAGCTTTGGCAAAGCGAACGGCCCCGTCGTCAAATTGACCTTCGATAATAGCATCAAAAACTGTGTCCAAATTAGCTGCACTGGTCGCTTGACCACTCAACAAAAGCCGCAAAGATAAATCAGCACCGATCAAACGCGGCAGGCGCTGCGTTGCTCCGCCAGCGGGTGGTATTCCGATATGAACATCGGGAAATCCAAAGCGCACATCCGGAGCTGCCAATCTGTAGTGACACGCCAACGCTATTTCCGCTGCAGCCCCAAAGGCAGTGCCTTGCAATGCGGCGACCACCGGTTTTTCACAGGCTTCCAGCGCGCTGCAAAGTTCTGACAACTCAATCAGGGGTTCCTCTGTTTGCAGCCAAGCAACGTCCAGACCATACCCAAAAAACGGCCCAGATGGAGCCAAAAGAATCACTGAAACCGCAGAATCTTGCGCTGCGATCTCAATTGCTTCCTTCAATTGAACACAAAGTGATTTCGAAATCGTGTTGACGTGACCATTGCTGAACGCAATTTGTCCGACCGGCCCCAGGCTCTGAAATGCCACCAATTCGGTCAAGGTCCCCTCCGCAATTATTTATTGAACATAATCAACAATATCACGCAGATAATGGGAACGACCAGAGCCAAGCGCAACTGCACATTTTTCACACGGGCATGTTGTCAAAAGAGCTCTCCACAGCCTCGTCGATCAATTCCAGGTCTAAACGCCGCAATCCAGCGGGAACTTTACCGCCCTGTAGCTTGATCAGCTCTAGCGTGCGGTGCAACTGTTCGTGCAGCTCTAACCGCGCATCGCCTTGCGCCTCTGCCACACTTTCCGAAATTAACGTTGCTTTTTCAATAAGTTCCGAAACATTCATGGTGTCCACCTCCTCAAATATTTTTCAACCATAAGAATAACTCAAAAAATGATTAGTACTTTTAAAGTGTATCACATTGCTGACACACGTTCAATTTCCATCGTCAGTTTTTGGCTCCATCCCTACTGCGTTTGCTCGTCAGTGCCAAAGACCAAATATCAATAAAACATCTAGAATTTACGACACCTGAGAAACCAAAACGCATCTTAAACAAAGTGCGCTATACTTCTTTGACCCATATCAACACGCGAATGGTTACTTGAACATATTCAATTTTACAAATATGTTTTAGAAAAGGAGACACTCATGCGCCCCAATGTGACCGCTTTCTTTGACGACGCCACCAACACGGTTTCGTATGTTGTATCAGATCCCAATGGCAGCGCCTGCGCCATAATTGATAGCGTCTTAGATTTTGACTATGCTGCTGGTGCCACCGACACTGCATCTGCAGACCGGGTAATTGCCTTTGTGCAAGAGCAAAATCTAACGGTTGAATGGCTCTTAGAAACCCATGTCCACGCCGACCACCTTTCTGCTGCCCCCTACTTGCAAAACCAGCTGGGCGGAAAGGTTGGCATCGGTGACCGTATAACCGTGGTTCAGGATACATTTGGAAAAGTCTTTAATGAAGGTACGGAGTTTCAGCGCGATGGCAGCCAATTTGACCAACTTTTTGTAGAAGGCGATCGCGTGATGGTCGGGCAGATGCGCGTTGATGTGATGCACACGCCCGGGCACACGCCAGCTTGTATGACTTACGTTATCGGAGACGCCGCCTTCGTAGGTGATACCCTTTTTATGCCAGATTTTGGCACCGCCCGTTGCGACTTTCCTGGTGGTTCTTCAGAGTTGCTCTACACGTCAATCCAACGCATCTTGGCACTGCCAGAAGCGACTCGGGTTTTTGTCGGCCACGACTATAAAGCACCTGGCAGAGACAATTTCGCGTGGGAAACCACTGTTGCCGAGGAAAAAACCAACAATGTGCACATCGGTGGTGCCGCTTCAAAGGAACGTTTCATGCAAATGCGCGACGCCCGTGATGCAACATTAGCTAAGCCCAAACTAATCATTCCCTCTATTCAAGTGAATATGCGGGCTGGCCAAATGCCTGAACCAGATGAAAATGGCGACGTCTTTCTCAAGGTGCCCATAAATAAACTTTAGAATCACAACGACTTACAAAGGATCTTAAGATGAATCCAGACTGGGCATATGGGCTAATGGGCGGGTTAATGATCGGATTGGCTGGTGCCATTTTCTTGCTGGCCAATGGGCGCATCATGGGGGCCAGCGGTATTATAGGTGGCCTCGTTGACCGCACTGGTTGGTCAACGGGGCGCGAGCGTATAGCATTCTTGGTCGGCCTTTTTCTTGCGCCATCATTGTTGCAATTGCTGATTGGCGCGCCGGAAACGCATGCCACCACCAATTTCCTTGTACTGCTCGCGGCCGGGCTTTTGGTTGGTCTGGGTACACGATTGGCAAATGGCTGTACTTCTGGGCACGGCGTTTGCGGCATATCGCGGTTTAATCTGCGCGGAATTGTGGCAACTGTGTTCTACATATTGGCCGGTGGTCTAACCGTCGTTATTTTCCGTCACATACTAGGAGCCATCTAAATGCTACGCATGATATTCGCGCTGGCCGCAGGTGGGCTATTTGGTTTGGGCCTTTTTGTGTCCGGCATGACAGACACCAGCAAGGTACAAGGTTGGCTGGATGTGTTCGGAAATTGGGACCCAACGCTCGCCTTTGTTATGGGCGGGGCAATAATACCAATGGCAATCGCGTGGCGCTTGACACCCGGTCGCATGCCATTTGTTGGGGGGGCGTTTCCCCCAAAGCCCGAGCCTAAACTTGGATCAAACCTTGTTCTGGGATCAGTGATGTTTGGCATGGGATGGGGGCTCGCTGGCCTTTGCCCAGGGCCCGCAATCGCGTCGCTAAGCTATGGCGGCTGGCCACATCTGGTATTTTTCATGGCCATGATACTGGGCATGTTTGCCGCCCCAACCTTGCGTCAGCGTCTGGACTCAGTCGCACAGGCCAGTTAAGCACAGCGCTATGGATATTCGCCAGATCACGCCCCGCTACGCTGTATCTCCGCAGATTTCTGTTGAAGATATTCCCGCTTTGATAGAAGCAGGCTTCACTTGCTTGCTGTGCAACCGCCCGGATGTGGAAATTCCGCCTTCGCATCAGGCCGCAGCAATGCAAACAGCCGCTGAAGCTGCCGGGTTGAACTTTGTCATTAACCCTTTGACACATGACACGATGACACCTGAACGGTTGGCCATTCAGCGCAATACACTCGAGAATTCTCCGGGGAAAGTGCTCGCCTATTGTGCCTCGGGTACACGTTCAACTGTGGCATGGATTTTGGGTCATGCCACTGATGTTTCTGCAGATGATCTTTTGCAAGCGGCCGCAAACGGCGGCTATCAGCTGGAAGCGCTGCGCCCCCAAATCAACTATTTGGCCAGCCAAGCCGAATAAGCAGGGCTAGGTTGGGTGCCTAGCTTAGTTTGGCCAAGGCGTCCAAATCGTCAATTTTTGCATTATTTATGCCTGAGGCCTGTTCAGCAGGTGCCGCCAGAGCGACGGATTCGGTGTTTAACTGCCGCGGAATCGTTAAGGTATTAGCCTTGTCGGGTTCTGGACCCGTGAAATTGAGGTGAGGCACACGCTCAATTTCAGCAGTGCCCACTTTCGTACCCTCAGACAAGTAAATGCGAATGGCACGCTGCCCTTTAATCTGCCCCAATACGGCCTGGGCGATTTCCTGACCGTCCTGCAATTGCAAGATGGCCTGTTGCAAAGCTATAGCCGGAAACGTCAGTTGATCACCCGGTTGCAAGTTTCGTAATCTTTCCAAAGAAATAGACACTTTTGTCAACACGGCCCGCATTTCAGCTGGCGCTAACAATAGATTTTCATGAAACGCCTCAGAGCGCGCATTACCTGTCACTGCGTCAACACCAGGCTCGGCTACGGCCTTTGCATTTGGCAGCAACAATTGCAGCCGCCCCTCTACTGCTGCTTCACCAAAACTCAGGGTTATGTCGAATAAAGAAAAGCCCTTAAACGCTAGGGAAAGCACCAAAGTACGGCATTCCTCTATCATGCTACCAAAGCGATGATCAGGTGCCCAGCTTTCAAGTGGGAGCTTGTCAAAGACCTTATCACATTCGGTCAATAAACCGTCCAGAACCGGGGCCATTAGCGCGGCATCGACAGCAGTTGGCACGCGGTCTGCCGCTGTGGATTTGCCAAGCACCCGCCCCATTGTCAGATGTTCTAATAACGCCGACAAACACGCCTGATCAAGCACAGCCGCCCCAGTGGGCTTTTCAGGGCCCTCCAACAGCAAATACAATCCGTTATTGCTTAGATTAGCGTCGACTGCAGCTAGTTCTATCTGAGTGGTCTTTACATCGCGCACTTGCAACGGCAATCCCAACAGATTTTCTGCCGCGCGTGCAAAAGCCATTGGCAAGCCGCGTTCCACGGCAGAGAGATTCTGCTGCCGCAGTGGTTGCGCAGTTGCCGCGTTGCGCAACAATGTCTGTCTATGCATTTTGCCCATGGTCCCCGCCGCATGAAATCTGGCGCAAGCAATAGGCTAGTCTACAGAACGTTACGATTATCTTTAAAAAAGCAAGTTTCTATTGGGCGGCCAGCTTGACCCGCGACGGCAAAGTCACACGAAAGGCCGCACCTCCCTGCCCCGGCAAATAAGAAATCTTCCCGCCCAAACACTGCATAACTTCGCGCGAGATAGCCAAACCCAATCCGGCTCCTCCTGCTTTTTGCGGGCTGACCCGGCTAAATTTCTCAAAAATGAACTCTTGAGAGTCGCGTGGGATTCCGCTGCCATTATCAATAAAATCGACCAACAGGTTCTCGTCAGACATCGTCGCAACGATATGCAACTCTGGCGCTTTAGCGTCACAATATTTTTGCGCATTTCTAATCAAATTAATGAATACCTGACGCAGCCGGTCCAAATCTGTGCTGATCACCGTATTCAAATCTGGCCCGTCGCGGATAATACGCATTTCACTTTCGTTGCTGGACAATGCAGAATCGATCACTAAATCAAGCAGGTTTTGCAAGCTGTCTGTTTGTTGGTTTAATCGAACTTGACCGTTTTCCAACACGCTCAAATCCAAAAGATCGTCCAAAAGTCGTGTCAGCCTGATGGTTTCATCATGGATAATTCCACTATATTTGCGCTTTTCGCGATTACTCAACCGTTCGCTGTCCCGCAAGATCTCCGAGAACGCGCGGATCGACGTCATCGGCGTGCGCAACTCATGACTGACCTGGCTTAGAAACGCGTCTTTTTGTTCTGACACCAACATCAATTTTTCGTTGGCTTGCCGCAGTTGTAATGCTGTGCGCGCCAACTCGTCGGACTTAGCCTCCAGTTGGCTGGAATACTCCATAATCTGCGCTGTTTCATTTGCCACAGCCATCAAGTCTTGCACAGACACCGACGCCCCGCCGACAATCTGACCAATCATTGCATGGGCGGTTGCGGCCCCGACCGAGCCAGCAAGTTGTCGTTCTAGCACCTCTAAAAAACTAGGGTTAGGCTCGGGCAAAAGACCACTTATGCCTTGACGCTCCGCCTCTCTGGCAAACAATTTCTGTGCCTCTTGCGACCCCAAAATGCGCTGCGCCATCACCATCAAGTCTTCAGATTTCGCAACCCCGCCGGCCCAGCTTGGGGTCTGAGAAGAAAGCTCAAATATGTTCACAAACTGAGCGCCCTGCAATCGTTCCAACGGCGACGGGAAGCCCAATAAGGAAACGGCAACAAAGGAAAATGTGTTCAGTGAGATCGACCACAATACCGCATGAATGAGCGGATCAAGACCTTGAATGCCAAACAACGCCTGCGGACGCAGCCAGTCAATACCAAACAGCCCCTCCTGCATCACCGAAACTGGCAACAGCGTCCCCGCCCCAAAGCTTGGCAACAGCAGACAATACGCCCAAAGCACAAAGCCAATTGTCAGCCCTGCAAACGCTCCAGTCCGCGTGGCCCCCCGCCAAAAAATGCCCCCCAACAATACCGGCAGGAATTGCGCCACACCGGTAAAGGATATAAAACCGATTGAGGCCAAGGCTGTGCCGCCTCCGGACAAGCGATAGTAAAGATATCCAAACACCAATACCGCGATGATGGATAGGCGGCGCGAAGCAATCACCAAATTGCGAACATCTCCTGAAACTTGCGCACCGCCGCCTGTCGCCGACAGCCAGATCGGTATGACCACATGATTTGAAACCATGGTTGAGAGCGCAATTGCGGCCACAATTACCATCGACGTAGCAGACGAAAATCCACCCAAAAACGACAGCATTGCCAGGCTATCTTGCCCGCTTGCCAATGGCAGGGTTAAAACAAATAGGTCCGGGTTGGACCCCGCGGGTAATATATCAAGCCCGACCACAGCGATAGGTATGACAAATAGGCTCATGACCATTAAATAGGCCGGAAACGCCCAACTCGCTGTGCGCAAATGGTTCTCGTTATCGTTCTCGACCACCATGACCTGAAACATGCGTGGCAGACATAGAAAGGCGGCAGCCGACAAAAAGATCAGCCCCGCCCAACGCCCGCTTTGAACTTTCCATGTGGAAATATCTGATGCCTCGACACGGGCCAAAATATCACTAGGACCGTCAGCAATGCCCCAGACCACAAACACGCCTACGGCAAGCAAGGCACAAAGCTTTACTACAGCCTCGACAGCAATCGCCATCACAACCCCATAGTGGCGTTCATTTGCGTCAAGGTTACGGGTACCGAATAAGATGGTAAAAATCGCTAGTCCCGCTGCCACCCACAATGCCGTCGCCGATAGATCAGGCTGAGCATCTGCTGATGCCCCGGAAAAAACAGCGAAACTTGCCGTGACCGATTGCAGCTGCAGCGCAATATATGGGGTGGTCCCGATCACGGCTAAAACTGTCACACCAACGGCCAGTAAATTTGACTTGCCGTAACGCGACGAAATCATATCTGCAATCGACGTGATGCGTTGACTGCGCCCAATGCGCACCAATTTTCGCAGCCCCCACCACCAGCCAATAAGTACCAGCGAAGGCCCCAAATAGATGGTTAGATACTCTAAACCAGATCGTGCCGCATAGCCGACCGCTCCATAAAATGTCCAAGCGGTGCAATAGATTGACAGAGACAGCGTATAGACCACCGGTAATTTCAACCAGGCCGCCTGCCCTCGCATCGCTGCCCGCTCGGCTGCAAAAGCAACACCAAACAAAATCGCCACATACACCAGACATACTGCGACCAAAGCATTTAGATTGCCCATCAGTCTTCCTCTGTCCGATCTGCGCCATCAGCCCTGTCGGTTTCGCCGATATCGGGGTCTTGCGCCGCCCAGCGCAGCGCACGCGCCGAAAACCCGGCGGCAATCACCAACAGCAACCAGACGCCAAACAAATAAATCAGCGCGCTGGATGTCGAAACCTCGGCCTCCCCACCCATCGGCCAAAACAAGGGCACCAACCAAAGACCAAGACCAATCACCGGCAAAACCCGAATCCAATCGACAAGCCGACGCCGCCGATAGGTCTGCCGCTCTAGAAAAACTGCAGAGCGGCGCAGTGTCATGCGGACACCAGTTGCTTGACCGCTTCCAGCACTTCCGCATTCGAAAACGGCTTTGTCATAAATTGGCTTGCCCCGGCACGTTGCGCCATTTCACGGTCTTTCACTTGCCCACGCGCTGTAAGCATCAGGACCGGCAAGTCCTGCATATCTGAATCCGCCCGCATTTCTGTTAGAATATCATAGCCACTCTTGCCGGGCAGCATGACATCCAAAATCACCACATCCGGCGCACGCCGACGCACTGCGTCAAGCGCATCGTGTCCATTTGAATGTGTAGACACCTCCCAGCCATCCCGTGACAGAATAAAGCTAATAGCTTCAATGATATTCGGTTCATCTTCGATCAGAAGAACTCGCTTGCCCATGCATATCTCCCCTTAAGCAAAAGCTCGCGTTGATACATTCTTATCCACGCATATGAAAAAACCAAGTAAATTCCGCACTAAAGCCCCGTCGCAAGGATCGAAGGTTCCCGCCGGCCCTGACATGCGAGACGCGGACAGATCCGACATGAAGAGCCAACTGGCCTTGCATTCGGTGCGCGCGATGTGTCTGGTCGAATCAACATAAACGCATGATACAAGGCATCATCTTTAAAGCTCTGTGCCGTCGTTGGCTCAGCAATTGCCATGCAGTCAAACTGCAAGGCATCACGCCCGGCCATTTCAACTTGTACCTGAATGGGCTGCATTGGGCGCGTCAGTGCTTGAAACAATGGCCACTTGGGACAAGCCGCGCTGAACCTAGGCAAAGGAAACCCTTCCGGCTCTTTGCGAAACACCAACGTGCCGGCACCGTCGCAGGCAACTAGTCCGATGCTTTGCAGCTTCAGGACCTTGGGCATTGCCACCAAACGGCGCATGACCGCAGCCAGACCAACATTAAATCGCACCGCAAGCGCTGCAGGATCCACCCCAAGCTCTGCAACAGCTGGGCCAAAAACGGCTAATGGCATTCGAATTGCATCTGACTGATAGGTCGTCAAATAAGCTTTTGCCATGTCTAGAGCGGCACGGCTGGACAGTACATCAGAGCGCTCTAGTACCGCTCGAATATCCGAGCCTGGCTGTTCAAGTGATGGAAAATGATACTCAGCCGCCTGCAAAAATGCATCCAACTCATCCTGTGGCGAGTTCAACTCAGCACCTGCATCGTCTTCGCCATCCAAAAAAGACACAACCGCTTCGGCACTATCCGCAAGCCGCTGACTGTCCTCGTTAAGATTTCGGTGAAATCTACCGCGCCATTCAGGCTCTAGCTCTTTATTTTCAAACAAAATGCCCGCTGTAGATCGAATCGCCGCGGCCATAGACAGCACCTCATGCATAGATGTGGCCAAATGCGGATCATGTCCCAACCGGTCGGTCAAAGCCTCAACCGTGCGCTCTAAGTGCCGCAGCTGCTGGTGTCCTTCCGCAATCAACTGGGCCCAGCCAGGAAACCGCCCTGCAAACTCGTCGATCCGGTCGAGCTCAGGCGTTGCAATACTCACATCTGACGCCGCCTCTCGCAACTTTGCGATCAAAGTTGCTTCAGCGCCCTCGCTGAGCGCAGAGGGTTCAACCTCTAACACCTGCGCCAAATCCAAAAGTAGTTTTCCGCCGATTCTGCGTTTATTGTGCTCAATCAGGTTCAAGTAAGAGGCAGATATCCCCACAGCCTTGGCCAATTCCGCCTGCCGCTTCCCAGCCATCACCCGCCTTTCGCGAATCCGACTTCCTGCCAAACTGTCCTGCACCATCTCATTTCCTCACGTTTTCAACGACTTTCTGCACTGCAAAAAAATTAATTTACAAAACCACAAGCTCCCTGGTGATTATTTTTACAAAAAAACTGTTTAATTAAAAGCAGTTATTGCGAAATTTTCCAACCCCCCTTGATAATAGAGCTGCATGTAAATGCTTGTGCAAAGCGGAAGAGGAGCCCCTTTGCCACTATCCATAACGGGAGGATAAGAATGTCTAAGTCAACAATTTCACGTCGTGGAGTGCTGAAGTCAGGTGCCGTCGCTGGCGCAGGTCTCGCTCTACCAACGATCTTTACCGCAAGCTCTGCAGCGGCTTACACAAATGCCCCAGGTGGCTCGACAGTCACCTTGGGCTTTAACGTTCCACAAACCGGCCCCTATGCTGACGAAGGTGCAGACGAACTGCGCGCCTATGAATTGGCTGTCGAACACCTGAACGGTGGCGGCGATGGCGGCATGATGAATACATTCAGCTCAAACGCCCTTCAGGGCAACGGCATCCTTGGCCGTAAGGTTGAATTTGTAACCGGTGACACCCAAACCAAGTCTGACGCGGCCCGTGCCTCTGCCAAGTCGATGATTGAAAAAGACGGCGCGGTGATGATCACTGGCGGCTCTTCTTCTGGCGTTGCAATCGCGGTTCAGGGCCTATGCCAAGAAGCCGGCGTGATCTTTATGGCGGGCTTGACCCACTCTAACGACACCACTGGTAAGGACAAAAAGGCCAACGGTTTCCGTCACTTCTTTAACGGTTACATGTCCGGTGCTGCCCTCGCACCTGTGCTAGAAAAAATGTATGGCAAAGACCGTACTGCCTATCACCTGACTGCTGACTATACTTGGGGTTGGACACAAGAAGAGTCCATCGCAGCCTCAACAGAAGCTCTAGGGTGGAATACTGTCAACAAGGTGCGCACGCCTTTGGCGGCAACCGACTTCTCCAGCTATATCGCTCCGGTTCTGAACTCCGGTGCGGACGTTTTGGTTCTCAACCACTACGGCGGCAACATGGTGAACTCACTGACCAACGCCGTTCAGTTTGGTCTGCGCGACAAGCAGGTCAACGGCAAAAACTTTGAAATCGTTGTTCCGCTTTACTCGCGCCTCATGGCACGTGGTGCAGGTGAAAACGTCAAAGGTATCTTTGGGTCCACAAACTGGCATTGGTCTCTGACGGACGCAGGATCCCAGGCCTTTGTGAAATCCTTTGGTACAAAATACGGCTTCCCTCCTTCACAGGCAGCACACACCGTATATTGCCAGACACTGCTTTATGCTGACGCATGTCAGCGTGCGGGTTCGCATAATCCATGCGCAGTTGCAGAAGCTCTGGAAGGCTTTGAGTTTGACGGTCTTGGCAACGGTAAAACACTGTATCGTGCCGAAGATCACCAGTGCTTCAAAGACGTGCTTGTTGTGAAGGGTAAAGAGAACCCGACATCCGAGTTCGATCTGTTGGAAATCGTAGAAGTTACACCTGCTGCTCAGGTGACATACGCAGCAGATCATCCGATGTTTGCAGGCGGCCAACTCGGCTCTTGTAACCCGGGCGCGTAATGGGGTGGCAGGCCCTCACATCCCGACACGTACCGGCCTGCCAATCGCATAGACCACATTTCGCGACCGAACGGGCTTCCCAGGCATCACCTGCCCTGGGAAGCCTACCAATCCAAGACCTCGGTGGGGACCATGGACGCAATTATTCTTCAAATTCTAAACGGGCTCGATAAGGGCTCAGCCTACGCGCTGATTGCGCTTGGGTTAACGCTCATTTTTGGCACACTAGGAGTGGTCAACTTTGCCCACGGTGCCCTGTTCATGATTGGGGCCTTCTGTGCCGTCACGCTCAGCAAGATTCTCAATCTAAGCTTCGAAACGATCGACCCGACTAAAAAGGACTTCTTAGGCAATCCGCTCAAAGTCAAAACGCCTTATGTCGAAAGCTGGTTTGGTCCAGAGGTTGGTGCATCCATCATAGATTGGGCCGTCCCGCTCGCCATCCTGTTTTCAATCCCGATCATGATCGCATTTGGCTACATCATGGAACGCGGATTGATCAAACATTTCTACAAGCGTCCACACGCTGACCAAATCCTCGTGACTTTTGGTCTGGCCATCGTGATGCAAGAAATCGTCAAATACTTCTACGGTGCCAACCCGATCCCAACGGGCGCACCAGATGTCTTTAAAGGCAGTTTTGATTTTGGTGTGATGTTTGGCTTTGACCCCAACGCCATCATCTATCCGTACTGGCGACTGGTTTACTTTGCTTTCTCAGCCTTGATCATCGGCGGTGTCTTTGCCTTCTTGCAATTCACCACATTCGGCATGGTTGTACGTGCTGGCATGGCAGACCGTGAAACCGTAGGCCTTCTGGGCATCAACATCGACAAACGCTTTACCATCATGTTTGGCATAGCAGCCGCTGTCGCGGGCCTTGCCGGAGTTATGTACGCGCCGATCAACTCGCCGAATTATCACATGGGCATGGACTTCTTGGTCCTAAGCTTCGTGGTTGTGGTTGTTGGTGGCATGGGTTCGTTACCCGGCGCTGTACTGGCAGGATTTCTACTCGGGGTTCTCGAGAGTTTCGCTTCGATGAACGAAGTAAAATCCCTGATCCCAGGCATCGACCAAATCATTATCTACGTCGTTGCAATCATCATTCTGCTCACCCGCCCCCGAGGCCTTATGGGTCGTAAAGGCGTGATGGAGGACTAAGCCATGCTCAGATTAAACAAACACGACACAACACTTATGATCATCGTGGCGATCCTCGTTCTTTTGGCGCCATTCATCTTAAACCCCTTCCCGACCGACAGCGCTCTGGCACAGTTCAACGCGGGTTACCCAGATCTCATGCAACGTTTTGTGATCTTCGGTATCTTTGCCATCGGGTTCAACATTCTCTTTGGCCTCACAGGGTATCTGTCATTCGGGCATGCGGCGTTTTTGGGTGTCGGATCTTATTCAGCGGTTTGGATGTTCAAACTGCTGTCCATGAACGTGATCCCAGCCATTCTATTGTCCGTGGTTATCTCGGGTCTATTTGCTCTGTTGATTGGCTTTGTCAGCCTGCGCCGCACCGGTATCTACTTTTCAATCCTGACATTGGCCTTTGCACAAATGAGCTTTAATCTCGCTTATTCAGTGCTAACGCCCATCACCAACGGCGAAACCGGATTACAGCTCACTTTGAACGACCCCCGTGTTTTGGGCACCTCAGCCACAGCGGACGGCGGCATCCCAGTCACCAGCCTGTTTGGACTTGAGATGCGCTCGACCTACGAAATGCTGGTTGGCCCTTGGGCATTTCAATTCAATGCGGGTTACTACCTGTGTGGATTGATACTTCTGGCTACCTTCTATCTTTCAATCCGTATTTTCCGCAGTCCATTTGGCATGATGCTGCGCGCGGTGAAATCCAACCAAACACGCCTGAACTATACTGGCCTGAACCCAAAACCTTACACGCTTGCTGCCTTTGTGATCTCAGGCATGTATGCTGGTCTGGCGGGTGGTCTGATGGCCTCGATGGATCCCCTTGCAGGTGCGGAACGTATGCAATGGACTGCCTCAGGCGAAGTTGTTCTGATGACCATCCTAGGCGGCGCAGGCACGTTGATCGGACCTGTTTTGGGCGCTGGCTTCATCAAATACTTCGAAAACATCTTTTCCAAGATCAACGACAACATCCTGCACAGCTGGTTCAGCTTCTTGCCAGATGGCATTGAAGACTCCCTGGTTTTCCTGGTCCACCCTTTCATCGGCAAAGGCTGGCACCTGACACTGGGCATCCTCTTCATGCTGGTTGTGATCTTTCTACCAGGCGGCCTTGTCGAAGGTGGACAGCGCATCAAAAATTGGGTGTCGCGCGGCAAAAAGGCCGAGGATACCGCCCCTAAAACCGAACCTGCAGAATAGGAGACAGACAGATGGGTATTCTTGAAGTCAAAGACGTAGGCAAAAGGTTCGGCGGTCTTCAGGCGTTGGGGAACGTTAACCTCAACGTCGCCGAAAATTCGGTCCACGCAATCATCGGGCCGAACGGTGCAGGCAAATCCACTTTGCTGAATTGCTTGGTGGGCAAACTCATCCCCGACACCGGATCTGTCATGTTTGACGGCCAATCGGTTCTGGGACGCACGCCATACCAAATCAACCAGATGGGCATTTCGCGCGTTTTCCAAACACCAGAAATTTTCGGCGATCTTTCGGTCATGGAAAACATGATGATCCCGATCTTTGCCAAACGCGATGGGGCCTTTCGCATGCATGCCATCGAAAACATGATGGCAGAACGCGATATTGTAGAAGGCGCAGAAAAGATGCTGAAAGACATGAATATGGCCGACAAACGCCACATGCATGCTGCTTCTATGTCTCGCGGCGACAAACGCCGGTTGGAAATCGGCATGTGTCTTGCCCAAGAGCCGCGTTTGCTGCTTTTGGACGAGCCCACTGCCGGCATGGCACGTGCTGACACCAACAACACAATCGACTTGCTCAAACAGATCAAAGAAGAGCGTGATATCACTATCGCGATCATCGAGCACGATATGCATGTGGTTTTCTCACTGGCGGAACGCATCACTGTTCTGGCGCAGGGCACGCCTCTGGTCGAAGACACGCCTGACAATATCAAGGGCCACCCCAAAGTGCGCGAAGCGTATCTTGGCGAAGCGGCATAAAGGGAGGATCACCCATGAATTCGAAACCCGACTTTTCAAACAGCCGCAACCGAGCAGAAACCGCGCCTGCGTTTCTGTCAATCTGGGACATGGAAAGCTATTATGGCGAAAGCTATATCGTGCAGAACATCAGCTTTAACGTGCACGAGGGCGAAATCCTGGCGCTACTTGGACGTAACGGTGCTGGCAAAACGTCTACACTACGTTCGATCGCCCGCATGGATGACCCCCAGGTAACGCACGGAGAAATCTGGCTGGATCACAAGCCTCTGCACAAAATGCGTAGCTACGAGGCCTCTGCCGAGGGCATTGCTCTCGTCCCCGAAGATCGCTCCATCATTCCCGGCCTGACCGTCGAAGAAAACCTGCAACTGGCGCAAATTGCTCCGCCAATTGGCTGGTCGATCGAGCGCCTCTATGATCTCTTCCCCCGGCTCGGGGAGCGTCGGAAGCAGGAAGGGGTCACGCTCTCGGGCGGTGAACAGCAAATGCTTGCCATCGCCCGGGCGCTTGCCCGCGACATCAAAGTTCTTTTACTTGACGAGCCCTACGAAGGCCTTGCACCTGTCATTGTCGATGAAATTGAGAAAACCCTGCGCATCATCAAAGCCCAGGGCATCACTACAATCATTGTCGAGCAGAACGCGGTGCGTGCTCTAGAGCTGGCGGATCGCGCCGTAATCCTGGACACCGGCGGCATCGTTTTCGACGGCACAGCCCAAGAAGTGCTTGAAAACGAAGAACTGCGCGCCGAGTATCTTGCTATCTGACTCGGAGGAGCGACCCTGCGGTAACCGCAGGGTCCGCAGATTGAATATAGGATCTTAAGATGACCTCACAAACATTCCCCCCCGCGGCTGATCTAGCCGCGCGCGCTCACGTGAATGCTGAAAAATACACGACAATGTATGCCGCTTCCTTGGCTGACCCCGAAGGTTTTTGGCGCGAACAAGGCCAGCGCATCGATTGGATCAAACCTTTTACGCAAGTCAAAGACGTCTGCTATGACTTTGGCAATGTAGATATCAACTGGTTCGCTGATGGCACCCTTAATGTCTCTGCCAATTGCATTGACCGCCATCTTGAAACGCGCCGTCACCAAACAGCCATCATCTGGGAACCTGACAATCCCGGCGAAGAAACCCTGCACATCAGCTATGACGAGCTGTCTCGTCGCACAAATCGCATGGCAAATATCCTCAAAGATCAGGGCGTGACCAAAGGCGACCGCGTTGTTCTCTATATGCCAATGATCCCAGAGGCCGCCTATGCTATGCTTGCCTGTACACGCATTGGCGCAATCCATTCGATTGTGTTTGGTGGGTTTTCCCCCGACGCTCTGGCAGCCCGGGTCAATGGATCCGAGGCCAAAGTGGTCATCACCGCCGACGAAGCACCACGCGGCGGTCGCAATACTGCGCTGAAAGCCAATGCGGACAAGGCGATGGAAAGCTGCAGTGACGATGTAAAACTCTTGGTTGTCAAACGCACCGGTGGTGATGTGGCTTGGAACGAGGCCCGCGACTTAGATTATAATGCCTTGGCGCAACAAGCCTCTGACATCTGCCCTGCCGAAGAAATGAACGCCGAAGACCCGTTATTCATTCTTTATACCTCTGGCTCTACGGGCATGCCCAAAGGTGTGGTCCATACTACAGGCGGTTATCTGGTCTATGCCAGCATGACCCACGAGGTAGTGTTTGATTACCACGAAGGGGATGTCTTTTGGTGCACCGCCGACGTCGGTTGGGTCACTGGCCACAGCTATATAGTCTATGGCCCGCTTGCGAATGGTGCCACGACCGTGATGTTTGAAGGCACCCCCACCTATCCAGACGCCAGCCGTTTCTGGCAGGTCTGCGAAAAGCACAAGGTCAATCAATTCTACACCGCCCCGACGGCCATCCGTGCGCTGATGGGTCAAGGCAACGAATATGTCGAAAAGTGTGACCTCAGTTCGTTGCGTATCCTTGGCACAGTCGGCGAACCAATCAACCCCGAAGCTTGGAACTGGTATAACGACGTTATCGGCGGAGGACGCTGCCCAATCGTCGACACATGGTGGCAAACCGAAACCGGCGGTCATTTGATGACACCCTTGCCCGGTGCTCACGCTATGAAACCCGGCTCAGCGATGAAACCTTTCTTTGGCATCCAGCCAGTTGTGCTTGAACCCACAAGCGGCGCAGAGATCGAAGGCAATGGTGTCGAGGGCGTCTTGTGCATCAAAGACAGTTGGCCCGGCCAAATGCGCACCATTTGGGGTGATCACGAGCGCTTTCAGCAGACCTATTTCTCTGACTACAAGGGGTATTACTTTACCGGCGATGGTTGTCGTCGCGACGAGGACGGCGATTACTGGATCACTGGCCGCGTCGATGACGTGATCAATGTCTCTGGTCACCGCATGGGCACCGCCGAGGTCGAAAGCGCACTTGTTGCGCATCCTATGGTGGCTGAATCCGCCGTTGTGGGCTACCCTCACGACATCAAAGGTCAAGGCATCTATTGCTACGTCACGTTGATGGCTGGGCAAGAACCCACCGAAGAGCTGCGCAAAGAACTACGCACCTGGGTGCGTTCCGAAATCGGCCCTATTGCCTCACCCGACCTGATCCAATGGGCACCGGGCCTTCCCAAAACCCGTTCCGGTAAAATCATGCGCCGCATACTGCGCAAGATTGCCGAAAACGACTTTGGCGCATTGGGCGACACGTCCACGCTCGCAGAACCTGCTGTGGTCGACGACCTGATTGAAAACCGAATGAATCGCTGACACCAGCGACGTTTCCCCCGACACTTGAGGGTTTCCAGCTCAGGTGTCACCCTAAAGGGGCCAGTCTAAGCTGGCCCCTCTTTTTATTGATCCGCGTCAAAAACCGGCCTTTGTCAATCTGCTAAGCTCATCCTCTAGGAACTGAAAAGGATGGAGACCGGGATATGCTTAAAATTACTAAGAAATCACCAAACCGCGTCGATATAGAATTGTTCGGTACATTGAACACTGACGACATGCGTCTGGGCTTGGACGAATTGATTGAGGTTTCCGCCGACGTCAACAATGGCAAAATGCTCTATACGATCACCGATTTCACCATGCCAACGCTCGGCGCAATTGGTGTCGAGTTCACCCGTTTGTCCAAATTGTTTGGGCTCTTGGGAAAATTCGACAAATGCGCAGTGCTGAGTGACGCAAGCTGGGTTCGTACCGCTGCCGAAATCGAAGGCGCAGTTTTTCCTGGAATTGAAATCAGAAGCTTCCACTTAAACGACACTATCGCCGCCGAAGCCTGGCTCGCTACTTCGTAACGCCCCATACCCTCCTAAAACGACGCCGTCAGTAAGCGTCAGAAACAGAATATGAACCAGCCAACCGCATCCAACATCGTGAGCAACCCCATTTGTCCGCGATGCAATATTGCCTGCGAGCACTGCTACTATCTTAAAAAATGAGCCAGTTGGTCAGCGCGGGCCTCCCCGCCTATGAAGCCGCGCGAAAATAGCGCAAACGCCATTCAGTTTATCTGCGGCACCTTGGCAACGGCGTTTCTTTTGCCCTGCCCTCTGATTGGCCAAGCGCTTCACCTCGAATGTTTTATAGGACACGTGCAACTTGGAACTCACTTATGTTGCTTTTTCTGATCAGCCTGTTTGGCACCATAGCGCATCTAAAGGTGACATGGTCCCTGCAATTTGTACCATCCGCAGCCCCCGCACCATTTGCCTATATCGAAATTCCCATCACTACTCTGGTTGGCTTTCTGATTTTCAGTGACTTGCCCAATGGCATCGCCGCCCTCGGCATTCTCATCAGTGTCAGCGCCAGGCTTTCTTTTAAACTCAGAGAGCGGGCCAAGCACCGGGCGTTGCAAGCAAAGCCTGCACCACGTTTTCCAGCTCGGACCTAGGCAAGATCACCAATAGTTTTGGACCAGTCACAGAGATCTCAACGGGTCCTAGGGCCGCGTTGGATGTGCCAATGCGCCCATCAGGTGTAAAATTCAAACCAGCGATAGGCCATTTCAAACCATCCGACACCCCTTCGACCAATCCCAATGGAAACAACGACACCCGCGTACCCGGTTGTAAATCCAGCTTCAGATTTGGCGGAGCAAGAAACACGACATCGGTATCGCCCAGTAACACACAGCGCTTGTGTGGCTGGCGCACCAAGACATTATAACAGGCGAGCTGATGATCCATGCGCGCGCCGCAAAACCCGACCCCTAAAACCAGAGGGGCCGTAATATTGCGCAGCGCCTTATCAAAATCTGTGCTGTCTTGCTCAGGAATTGCGTGAAGCCGCTCTGACGCGATGCCCTGTGCCGCCAGCGCACCCAAGCTATCCATGTCCCCAATCACCGCATCCGGCATTCTATCCGCCGCCAAACAATGCGCAGCGCCGCCATCCGCCGCCACCAAAGTTGGCCCCAGCGCCTCGCAACGGGCAATTTCCGCGATTGTCGCCAATCCAGCACCAACCAGCGTAACTGTCTCCAAACTCTGAACAATCACGCGAATCTCCCCCATCGACAGATATGTGATAGCGACCTTGCCCCATTTTAGCCCTAAAATGATACGCTCAAAGGCACAGAATCGGTCACGTTTGGCCACCCTCGACATGGTAAACAGGCTCTGAGTAGTGCAAAGGACCCGAATCCAATGGTTGCCAACAACAAAGTACTAACAGTTTCTTACGGGACATTCTCCTGTACCCTTGAGGGCTTTGACGAGTCCTTTGATACAATGAAGGCGATTGCCGAATATTTCCGGGATCTGGCCGCAGACGACCGGTATTTTGGTGCCGAGCCGCCAACCCCCGACGCTGAAATGCTGACACGCATCGCGGAACGCGAGATTGAACGCCGTGTTCAGGCGCGTCACGAGGGTGGTGCAATTGTACTCAGCGCAACAGATCCCGCCCCCATCGAACCAGCCCAGCAGCCCATTGCAGAGCCCCCAGTTGCCGAGGCTATGGTGCCCGCGACACCCGAGGTTCCCGCACTAGATCTTGACACCGATTTTGCGCCCGAGCCGCAAGAGGTGATCATCCAAACAGCCGATGATGACACCACATCAGAGCAAGCGTTTGATGCCGAGCCTCAGGACGAAGAGCCTCTCGTCAAAGACGTCGTTGCGGCTGCGCAAGAAGAAATGGAAATCGTCGAAACCGTTGATCTTGACGACGACAACATGATCTCCGAGATCGCAGAACTCGAAGACAACGCACCCACAACTGATGATATTCCAGAGGCCGCACCGTTAGAGGTCACCGAAGAGTCCGAAAACCTGTTTAAAGAAGCCTTCGATATCATCGCAGCAAGCGAAGAAGATCAGCCCGACAGTGTCGCCGACTTTGCGGAAATCCGCCAAGAGAGCGCCCCAGTGGAAGACGCGCCACAAGAAGACAGCATCGCAGCCAAACTGCGTCGCATTCGTGCCGTTGTCTCACGTGTCGAAACCGAAAATGATGATGAAGATGACTTCATCGAGGATCAGCATGCGGACGAGCCTGCCCCTGACAGTTCCATTCCTGCAGAGGTCTTTGCTGCTGAAACTTCGCAAGACATTTCTGAAGACAACAACGACCGCATCGACGAGCTCGAAGACGATATCCAAGCTCCAGAGATTCTCAAAGACGAAACACCAGAACCCGTTAAGCCACGTGCCCGTATTATTCGCATGAAACGTGCGGACTTTGACAAAGCCGTTGCCGATGGCGCTTTGGAAGAAGAAACCGACGAAGACAACGCTCCGCTCGCAGAGGCCGATGCGCCTGCCGCAACCGACCTGTCTGATCAGGACGAGGCAGACCTGCTGGCCGAGCTGGCCGAAGTCGACGCTGAAATTGACCTCACTGACTCACCGATCCCGGCGGCTGCAAAGCCCGTCAAACCTGCACGCCGTAACCGCAAGGCCCGCGCGCAATTGGATCAAGCTGCGCCAGAAGAAGGTGCGGTAGATCGACTGATCGACGAAACCAATACCAAGCTGGACGAACCAGAAGGCAACCGTCGTCGCAGCGCAATCGCGCATCTGCGCGCTGCTGTTGCCGCCACAAAAGCAGAAAAAGCTGCTGGTAAATCATTGAAAAAGACCGACCATTCCGAAGTTTACCGCGATGATCTAGAGAGCGTTGTGCGCCCCCGTGGCAAAAGCGACGACACGTCAGATGCCAGCCCGCGTAAATCTGCAGCTCCGTTGAAATTGGTGCCTGCACAACGCATCAATGCAAGCGACGCTGCGCGCGACACACCGACGGCTGATCCAGCATCCGGCGTCCGTCCGCGCCGCGTATCCCCTGAGGATCTCGCAGCGATCGAAGCCAATGCGGAAAGCAGCGATTTCGTGGAATTCGCCGAAAACATGGGTGCAACGCAGCTTCCCGAAGTGCTCGAAGCCGCAGCATCCTATCTGACCTTCGTCGAAGGCCGCAATCGCTTCTCCCGCCCAATGGTCATGCGCCTTGCTTACCAAGTTGGCGAACAGCGCTTTGAACGCGAGGCAGGCCTACGCAGCTTTGGCCAGTTGTTGCGCGACAAGAAAATCGAAAAGATCGCAGGCGGTCGGTTCACCGTTTCCGAAAGCATCAATTTCAAACCCGGCGACCGCGCAGCAAGCTAAGGGGTTAAACCTAAAACAAAGAAAGCCGTCGCAACTAGCGGCGGTTTTTTTGTCTGAAAATAGTCAAGTCTCAAGTACTCAACTCCGACACACGACACGAAGACGCAGAGGTCCAAGCATAAGCATTGCAGATCTGTGGAGTTCCAATGTGATTTCGCCAAATCCGTGCTTTTCGATGCAGCGATGATTGACTCTCTTAGTTTGCTCCCGCTGTCAGATCTTCAGCAAGCATCAGCGCATTTCCATCTGGATCGTAAAACGTAGCGGTTTTGACCATGCCTTCAACAACTTCCGTCTCTCCATCGAACTTTACTTCGGCCCGCTCCAGCTTTTGTCGCGCAACATCCAAATCAGCGACCCCGAAAACTGGGACACAGTTGCCTGGTGCAGGTTTGGTATGCTCACCAAGACCAATTGTAACACCAACTGTGTTTGTCTTAATCTCAGACCATCCCGCTTCGTCTGCGTGGTAAAGCTGTTCAAAACCCAACATGTTTTCATACCACTTCGCGCTGACATGGCGATCTTTGACTGACATTGCGATGGTAATCGTCTGATCTACTGAAATGAGCGACATAGGCTTTCCTTTTTAATAAATATATAGTAACTATACTTTATGTACATTGACCTTTTTGTCAACATCACTTCAAGAGCTTGGGCTTTGCCTATTCTTTCGCAACTGCACTCTGGGACCCCCGGTCGGCAGGCCGCGCTATTGGCGGCAACAGGCGCAAGCAGAACTGCTTTCGCACAAAGTATGGATCATCTGATCGCATTAGGATTGCTCGAGCGAAACCCTGGCTATGGTCATCCACTGCGTCCAGAATTCCGACTTACGCAAATTGGGACCTCCGCCGCAAAACTTGCTCATCAAATCAACAAAGTTTCGAAACGAGAAGACCAAGATCTGTTGCGACGCTCGTGGACGTTACCCGTTTTGGCATCCCTTCATACTCCGCACCATTTCATAGAAATCAAACGGAATTTGTCACCGATAACGGATCGCGCTTTATCTCAGTCGCTAAAATCAATGGAGGCTAGAAACTGGGTGTGCCGCAAAATCAACGAAGTCGCACGGCCACCAAGGTCAATATATACAGCGGTCAACACTGGCGAAATCTTGAGCCAAGTCACCTCGTCGGAGGTCACTTTCATTCAATAATACGGTCATTTTTTGGATCCGACGAAAGGGTTCTCACTCTCGCGTTATTGGCACTAACTTCGCTTCGGACATAAAAAAACCGCCACCCTTTTGTCGCGGTTCTGTTTAATTGTTATTCGTCGCTCGGCGCATCGGGGTCTGCCTGTCCAACCCCAAGAAAAATCTTTTTGAACGGTAAGATCCAGGCAATGCCCAAGACCACATAGATGACCAACTGCAACAAAAAGACGGGACGGCCAAACCATCCAACAACCGCCGTCGCAAGTACCGTCGCCAATATAATATAGATCGGCAGCCCCACCAAAAGGATAAAGGCTGCCCAGCGCCGACGGGCTTTGTAGGACAAAGCCATCAGATCAATCCGCGAAAGGGTCAGTGACAAGAATGGTGTCGTCCCGCTCTGGAGAAGTCGACAACAGCGCTACCGGACACTCAATCAATTCTTCAACGCGTTTGACATATTTGATCGCATTGGCTGGCAGGTCGTTCCAGCTGCGAGCGCCTTCTGTGGTTTCAGACCAACCTGGCATTTCTTCATAGATCGGCGTGCAACGCGCCTGCTGATCCGCCGCTGTCGGCAAATAATCCAGACGCTCGCCGTCCAGCTCATAGCCCACACAAATTTTCAGCGTTTCAAACCCATCCAAAACATCAAGCTTTGTCAAAGAGATACCAGTGATACCTGATGTGGCGCATGTCTGACGTACCAGACAGGCATCAAACCAACCACAGCGACGCTTCCTGCCAGTTGTGGTGCCAAATTCGTGGCCACGCACACCCAAACGGTTGCCGTCTTCATCTTCCAATTCTGTTGGGAACGGGCCTTCGCCGACGCGGGTTGTATAGGCTTTCACGATGCCCAAAACATAGTCGATAGAACCTGGACCAACGCCAACACCAGTTGCCGCCTGCCCTGCAATCACATTGGATGACGTTACAAACGGATAGGTGCCAAAATCGATATCCAGCAACGCGCCCTGTGCGCCTTCAAACAAAATCCTCTTACCGGATTTGCGTTTTTCAGCCAGAACTTTCCAAACAGGCGCTGCAAATGGCAGAATCTTTCCTGCAATCTCTTTAAGCTGCGCAACCAGCGCATCGCGATCAACCGGCTCGATACCCAGACCTTTGCGCAGCGGATCATGGTGCTGCAAGGCCCGGTCAACCCGCGCTTCAAGTGTGGCATGATCAGCCAAATCAGCGACGCGGACCGCGCGACGGCCCACTTTGTCTTCGTACGCTGGACCAATGCCACGACCGGTGGTGCCGATCTTGGTGCCCTTGCTTGCAGCCTCTTCACGTGCGCGATCCAGCTCGCCGTGAATTGGCAAGATCAACGGTGTATTTTCCGCGACCATCAGGGTTTCGGGTGTAATTTCAACACCTTGCTCCTGAACGGTAGCAATCTCTTTCATCAGATGCCACGGATCCAAAACCACGCCATTACCAATGACCGACAGCTTACCGCCACGCACAACACCGGATGGCAGCGCGTGCAGTTTGTAAACCTTGCCGTCAATGACGAGCGTGTGGCCGGCATTATGCCCACCTTGGAAACGTGCGATGACATCAGCGCGTTCGCTGAGCCAGTCTACAATCTTACCTTTACCCTCATCGCCCCACTGGGCGCCTACGACGACAACATTGGCCATGTCCGGTCCTTAAATCAGATGTCAAACCCGCGCCCTTGTAACGACAGTGTGCCGCTTGGGAAACCGCTAATCGCGCATTCTGCGTTGCAATTCTGCATTTTCCACAGACACTGGGCTGACACAGGTGGACAATCTGGACCTTTCGTGGCCAAAAATGCGCGTTACTCTGATCGAGTGAGGGAGTATAGGTATGCCAAACGCGTATTGGGTTGTATTGTTTGAAGACGAGCCTGAAATGATCAGCCACCGGCGCGAACACCGCGACGCCCATCACGCCTTTCTGCAAGAGAACGAAAACCGCATTAAGATCGCTGGCAATATGCGCCCCATGCCCGGCGCGCCCTATTCAGGCGGCATGTGGATTGTAAAAGGCTGCGATTTTGACGATGTCATTGATATTGTTCAAAAAGACCCACTGTATAATCCACAATACCGCAGTTTTAGGATCTTTTCCTGGAGCAAATCTGACGACAAACTCGTCACGCTCTGACGTAAAAATCGCCCGTCCCCCCCCTAAGCCCTAGACACGCACCGCAAATTTGCGCAAATGCTTTAGAAAAACATTGGGGGACCAGATGGGCTTTTTCCTGCGATGGATATTCGCCTTTCTTCTATTGGCAGTGACCTTCAACCCATCGGACTATAACTTTGTCCGCTGGAGCATGATGAACTACGCCGAAGAGCTGCCGGTGACGGTCCTCATGGCCCTCTTATTGACAATTGGCTACATCATCTACCTTCGCGCCACTCTGCGCTCGATCGGTGGCTTTGGCATGTTTTTGATTCTCGCCGTAGTCGCCGCCCTACTATGGGTGCTTTATGACTGGGGCATCCTGACGTTGGAAAACCGCGCCCTCAATACGTGGCTTGGCATCTTCTCGCTCTCTTGCGTTTTGGGCATCGGCCTCAGCTGGAGCCTCGTGCGCCGCCAACTGTCCGGTCAGGCAGACATTGATGATGTGGATGAGTGAGCAATATCTAGTTGTTGAGAATACGGGGTTCACAATCTTACGATATGACCGCTAAGCGGGACGAATCTGACATTCAAGGTCTCATTTGGGACGTCCGCGTTCGCCGCTAAATTATCCTCAGGTCTAGCTCCGAAGGGTCTTGGACATCGACATGCCAGAACGCCACGGCCTCGTCGGGTAACTGCATCAGCACTCTTTCGAAATCCCTATTGTCGGTGCACCGTCGGATTGCCCAGGCTGTCGCTTCAATTGCGTTGTCTGGTGTTAGGTTGTGGTTCACGCGGACTTGCTTTGCCTCATTCGTGAGCGCCTGCCGCTCCACAAATGGAACCGGCGGTTCGGAAACATCCCAATCCTTTACAAAAATCGCGCGAAGAACGGCCGGAAGGACACTTGCGAATGCCAGGCCCTGTTGTGCTGTCAGGCGACGTCTAAAGACCAGCAAAACCGCATCTACAGCGGTATACGCCATATTGTCGGATTCGAGAGACATGCGCTCCTTCACATCATCCAGAAAGGCGCGCCACTCTTTGGAAGCGTGGCGGTATGTCCAAGGCATCGGCATTGACGGTCTCACCTCACACACATTCAGTTATTGCGAAATATAGCCGGAAGTGGGCCGAGGTGTCGAGCCTAGCGCTTTCGCAATAGCTGCCACTCGTGCAGATCGCAGAATTGGTCAATATGGACTCAAAGCAGACATAAATTTACTAAACTCAATCGGGCCCTTCGCCCCCCTACCCACCATCCAACTTCACCGGCTCTCCATGCGGTGTGTTCATATAGGCCTGCGTCCACGCCTCTTTCAGCGCTTTCAATACAGCAGCATCCGCCATGCCTTTTGCCGATAACATCTCTTCCAGCGCGATCACCCAGGCGGTGAAATAATCATCCCCGCCATCAAGCTCGTTTGCAACGCCTTGCTCTGCTAAGGCCTTGCCCAAGCACTCTGTCCATTCTAGCCAGTCAAAGGCCCCGCGCTCATTCAAATTGACCGTCAGCGCAAACACTTCCGCATGCCAAGGCGCTTCAAACACCGGCTCTGGCGGTGCTGCTGATCTGACACGCGGCGCACTCATACCGGCACCAAATAGCTTTGCCACAGGTCCAGCACCACTTCGTCTCTGGGGTTTTCCGCTACACCCCACACCGAAGCCGCAGGAAAAGCCACAGCATACAGCGGTTCGGGTTGATCCCCCAACCCATGCGCGCTTGCGTCCGGCAAAACATGGGTCCCATGATACAGCGCCACACGCCCCACGACACCTGCGGCATAGGCTGGCAAACGGGTATGGCCGCCTTCCACCTTTTGATTGCGCGCAGGCCGCCGGGTTTGCACCAAATCACCAACGTCAAAAACAGGCGCTATCTCTGAAGGGCGCTCTGACGGACCACCCGACGCCAAAACAGATGCCACCGCCTCAGCTTTCAGGCAAAGCGATCCCAGCGCCGGCGCGTCTGCACCCACTCCCGCAATCAGCTCCGCCTCACTAACCACCTCATATTGCACCATAAGATCGGTCAACCCGGCGAGCCATTTTTCATAATAGGAAAACTGCGAATAATCGCGTGGCGAAAGACGCTCGCGCGCGTGGCGAGAAACATCAATATTCCACTTGCCCAAGGCCCCAACGGCCAAATTCAGAGCCAAAGCGCGCCCATGCCATTCTTTTGCAAAAATGGCATCGTCACCTGGGTCAATCGCCCCGTCTCCAAAGCGCCCCCCCATATCGTGAACGCGGGTCATTTCTGTGCCTCCACCAACAGCCCAGTTCCGATCATACTATCGCGTGTCACCAAATTCGCCAAATCCGCCTCCGACCAGCCCGCCGTGCCCGCTGGTCGCTGCGGCACAACAAGGTATCGCATTTCGGCAGTCGAATCCCAGACCCGCACGGATGTTTTGGCCGGCAATGTCACACCAAATTCAGCCAGCACCCTACGCGGCTCGCGCACAGCGCGCGCCCGATATGCGTCTGACTTGTACCAGCCCGGCGGGATGCCCAACAACGGCCACGGATAACAGGAACACAGGGTACAGACGACCATGTTGTGGACCTCTTTGGTGTTCTCAAGCAGCACCATATGCTCGCCCTGACGCCCGTACAGGTCCATTTCCTGCAACACAGGCATGGGGTCGCGCAACATCATGTCGCGAAACGCGGCATCCACCCACATCTTCGCAACAATCCGCGCGCCGTTCTGCGGCCCAATCTTATGCTGATAGGTCTCAATAATGGCATCCAAAGCGGCTGGATCAACCAGGCCTTTTTGAACCAGCAAGGTCTCTAGCGCCTTAACCCGCAAAGCAGGGTCTGACGGCAACAGGGTATGAGCATGATCATGAGGCATAAAAACAGCCAACACGGAAACCAAATACAAGTCCATCTAAACTTTGATTTGCGCCAAAGCCCCCTATTCACCTTTGCGCAAATACTCTGGGGTGAGCGGGGAAATCTTTGATTTCGCCGAGAGGGGCAAAGCCCCTTCTATCAAACAGACCTAATCACAAGAAAGCGCCTTGCCCTAGACGACAAAACTGCATAGATACCCCGCTGAAACTCCGAATGCTCGCAAATACAAGGCCACCATGGAAAACGTTGTTCTGATTATACACCTGCTTCTCGCGCTGGCTTTGATCGGGATCGTGCTTATGCAACGATCCGAAGGCGGAGGCCTGGGCATGGGCGGCGGCGGTGGCGGGGCCAACGCAGGTCGTGCAGCGGCAACAGCGCTTGGCAAAGTCACTTGGGTTTTGGCCGCTTGTTTTATCTGCACATCCATTGCATTGACAGTGATTGCGGCGAAAAATGCATCTGGAAGTTCCGTTGTCGACCTGATCGGCACCGAAGCGACTGCACCTGACGCAACAATGCCTGCCCCTAACGCAGACCAACTTTTGCCACCGGCCGAAGGTGACGACGCGCCATTGGTGCCAAAAGCCAACTAACAGCACATTTGGTACGTCCCAGCCGCGCGTTGCGGGCAAACCACTATACCTTGAGATTATTGGTTAGACTGCAACAGCATCTTGCGGTCCACTTGCCAAATCCAAGCGAATCCTTTATGTCTTAAGTCCCGTGATGCTATGGCATTTTACCTGCTATGGGCCTTACAAATTTCAAGCAATTCGCGCCGGTTCGGCGTGTCGGCAATCACGGGGGTCGCCAAACCAATGGCACGGTATATTTTCATCACAGGCGGTGTTGTGTCCTCACTGGGCAAAGGTCTTGCATCCGCAGCACTTGGCGCGCTCTTACAGGCGCGTGGCTACACAGTGCGCCTGCGCAAACTGGATCCGTATCTCAACGTTGATCCCGGCACGATGAGCCCCTTTGAACACGGCGAAGTTTTTGTCACCGACGATGGTGCGGAAACCGACCTAGATCTTGGTCACTACGAACGGTTTACCGGTGTGCCGGCGCGCATGACAGACTCCGTCTCTTCTGGCCGCGTCTATTCCAACGTTCTGGAACGCGAACGTCGCGGTGACTATCTTGGCAAAACCATTCAGGTTGTGCCCCACGTCACCAATGAAATCAAAGACTTCATTGGCATCGGCGATGACGAAGTCGATTTCATGCTTTGTGAAATCGGCGGCACTGTTGGGGATATCGAAGGTCTGCCATTCTTCGAAGCCATCCGCCAATTCAGCCATGACAAACCCCGCGGCCAGTGCCTCTTTATGCACCTGACTCTGTTGCCCTACCTTGCGGCCTCAGGTGAATTGAAAACCAAGCCAACACAGCACTCTGTCAAAGAATTGCAATCCATCGGCATCGCGCCGGACATTCTGGTTTGCCGCTCTGAACAACCAATCCCGGCCAAAGAACGCGAAAAAATCGCTTTGTTCTGTAACGTGCGCAAAGAACACGTTGTGGCGGCCTATGATCTGAAATCGATCTACGAAGCCCCACTGGCATATCACCACGAAGGTCTGGATCAGGCTGTGCTGGATGCCTTTGGTATCGCCCCTGCCCCAAAACCAAAGCTAGAGCGTTGGTACGACGTTCAGGACCGCATCCACAACACAGATGGTGAAGTGAACGTTGCCATCGTAGGCAAATACACCCAGCTTGAAGATGCCTATAAATCCATCAAAGAGGCGTTGATCCACGGCGGTATGCACAACCGGGTCAAAGTCAACGTCAATTGGGTTGACGCCGAAGTCTTTGACAAAACAGACGCAGCGCCTCACCTGCAAGGCTATGACGCCATTCTGGTCCCCGGCGGTTTTGGCGAACGCGGCACCGAAGGTAAAATCAAAGCAGCGCAATTTGCTCGTGAACACAAAATCCCATATCTGGGCATCTGCCTTGGCATGCAAATGGCTGTCATCGAAGCTGCGCGTAACGTTGCTGGCGTTGCAGATGCTGGCTCTGAAGAATTTGATCACGAAGCTGGTAAGAAACGTTTCGAACCTGTGGTTTACCACCTCAAGGAATGGGTTCAGGGCAACGCCAAAGTGACGCGCAAAGCCAATGATAACAAAGGCGGCACTATGCGGCTTGGCTCTTACAACGCCACACTGAACGAAGGTTCCAATGTGGCCAAAGTCTATGGCGGTACTCAGATCGAAGAACGCCATCGCCACCGCTATGAAGTTGACATCAAATACCGTGAACAGCTCGAAGCGGCTGGTTTGACCTTTTCTGGCATGAGCCCGGACGGTCGCCTACCAGAAATCGTTGAATGGAAAGATCACCCGTGGTTTATCGGCGTTCAGTTCCACCCGGAATTGAAATCAAAACCCTTTGATCCACACCCATTGTTCAAAGACTTTGTGCGAGCGGCTAAAGACAATTCACGCCTCGTCTAAATCAAGTCAAATTCAAAACGCCGCGCTTAACAGCGCGGCGTTTCCCTTTGCGGCGGCTCAAACCAAAACCGGCTTGTCGTTTTTCTGATGCCGCTGCACCAACTGCTTCTGCAGTTTTTCGTTCGGCGCAAATCGCGCCATTTCAGGCATACTTGAATTTTCTACATGATCTGGAAATAGCGCCGCCATTTCCAAACGCGCATCCTCACTCAAGCTCGCCAGAGCATTTGGTCCACAATAAAAGCTTTCAGTCGGAGCCCCCTCGGCCACGATCAACTCATGGGCTGCAAAAACCAGATGATAATAAACAACGCCTTCCAGCGCGTGATCCACATAAACTCCTGGCAATGCAGTCAACTTCTTAGCTGCAACAAAGACTTCATCTTCATCAAACATGCGTCTGCATATTGGCGAATTTGACAGCATGCGGTGCTGCGGCGAAACAACCAGATCACGCTTTGGCAAACCCAATCCCAAGGCACCAGCTGTCACCCGAACGGGGCACAAATTCATATTGCGCCTTAGCTCTCTTACCGAGACTTCGCGATGCAGTGGCAAGCGCAGCACAGCATAGCCACCGTCATGCAAAGCCACCCGGTCCCCTGCCCGCAGTTCCTCAACTGGCACTTCCCCGGCATCTGTCGCGATACGAGTGCCTTGCACAAAACAAGCCACATAATCCTCGTATTTGTTTTCCTTCAGATACGAGGTCTGGCGGTGGTCAAAATAATAAGGTGTGCCCACGTCCAGCGGTTCAGAAGACACCAAGCCATGTACCTGCCCCTGTTGATGGCCATTGCCACCCAAATGCAATGAGGTCACCCGATGGCCTGTAGTTGTATTTGTCAAATCATAGGCAGCTTGCACTGTGGTGCCAGCCGCATAGGCCTTGCCATCCAGATCAATATCTTGCGCAAGAACCTGATTGTTATCGAGCTCATGAAAAACCGCGTCATCGTCAAGAATTTCCACGCGCGTTGGCTCTGCCCCCGGTTTCAACCGCAACCTGAACATGCCATCGCCTTTGGCCGTTCCGCCAGATTCCTTGGGCAATCCCCCACGGAAATCCTTGCGGCTGTAAATATAAAAAACGGGCATTCTTGTCTGGCCTAAGGTTACGCGCGCCGTTCTGGCGCAAATAGCGTCGCCGTTTTTGCGGAACAAATGAGGCAGAAATGTGGCAATTCCCCCTAAAGCTGGGATTGCATTGGCCGCAATACTCTTCCACATTGACCTAGAAGTTCGCGACACACGCAGGGGAGGAATACACATGTGGGATGGCCTGATAACCCGCCTAAAAGGAAAACCCAGAACCCAGCAGCCCTTGCCAGAGCCCGATGAACAGCTCGCGCTGGGTGCGCTATTGGTGCGTGTTGCAAAGTCTGATCGTGAATACCACGTGACTGAAATAGGGGAAATTGACAAGATTCTATCAAATTCGTTTAATATCAATGCTGTAGAAGCTGCAAAAATGCGCGCAACATGCGAAAAACTCGAAGCTCAGGCTCCTGGCACACCGGATTTCGCTCTGCTGATCCGCGAACATGTCGATTATGCCCATCGGCTGGAAATGGTGAATGCGCTATGGAAAGTCATCTTGGCGGATGGCCGTGACACCCCCGAAGAAGACGCAGCTTTGCATGAAATCGAGGGGCATCTTGGCATTGCCCCAGCCGACAGCCCTGCACCTTAAGTCTATAGTTTTGCGCGGCCGCAATTGCGGCTGCATTTGGGCAACGCCTTTGGCAAATTGTGTAAATCCAGACCCTGCCTCAAACTCGGCAAGCGCAAAGACAAACACCATAATTGAACTTGAGAAACCGACAGGGTCCTGCGTTTCATGCATGAATTTACATGGATAAATGGCAGACAGGTTTGCCGCAATACTATTTTCAAAATGAAAGCCCGTGACCATGGCTTGACCTTTCCCTCACCAAGGCCGATCTATCATCTATGTTTGCTGATTTTCTCAAGCGCCTGACTGCGCCCGCCCCCGCCCCGCTCAATGACACCGACGCACGGCTTGCTTTGACTGCGCTTTTGGTGCGCATTGCCCGCGCAGACGGCGACTATGCCCCAGCTGAAATCGAGCGGATCGACCGCATCACAAAGCAGCGCTATGGTCTGTCTCCGTTTGAGGCCACAGCCTTGCGCAATGACGCTGAAACCCTCGAAGCAGAAGCGCCAGACACCGTGCGTTTCACCCGCGCGATCAAAGATGCCGTCGACTACGAAGACCGCATCGGCGTGATCGAGGCGCTTTGGCAAGTGGTCATGGTCGACGGAGAGCGCGACGCGCATGAGGAAACAATTGTCCGTTTGGCAGCCAATCTATTGGGAATCAGCGACCGCGACAGCGCGTTGGCACGCCAACGGATCGCTGCCCGCTAAGCAGATTTCCTGCGCTCACTTGCCGCAATACGCAAATTGGCCGTCGACGCACATCCGTCAATTTAGATGTTTATCCCGTCATTTCGCTCATCTAGACGCGCCTGTCGTCATTTTGCGAGTTGCATTCCTCTATTTTTTCGGTCCAAGTGGTTTCCATAAAAAAGATACCAATTGGTAAATAACAAAGAATGACGGGGAACTGCTGAATTGACCGACCTGACTCCGGTGCTTGAAATCCGTGGCTTACACAAAGCCTATGGCGACCTTGAAGTGATCAAGGGCGTTGATATCAAAGCCCACAAAGGAGACGTCGTTTCTCTGATTGGCAGTTCAGGGTCTGGCAAATCCACCATTTTGCGTTGCGCCAACCTGCTGGAAGACAGCCAACAAGGCGAGATCCTGTTCAACGGCGAACCAGTAACCTGGAAAGGCAGCGGTTCCAACCGCGTGCCAGGCGACGCGAAACAAGTCATTCGCATCCGAACAAACCTGTCGATGGTCTTTCAGCAATTTAACCTCTGGGCCCATATGACCATTTTGCAGAATGTCATGGAGGCCCCCGTCACCGTGCTGGGCCGTGACAAAGCAGAGGTCGAAGCCAAGGCGCGCGAGTACCTCGCCAAGGTCGGCATCGGTGACAAATGTGACGCCTACCCAGCCCAGCTGTCCGGTGGTCAACAACAACGCGCTGCCATCGCGCGCGGTCTGTGCATGGAGCCTCAGGCCCTGTTGTTTGACGAACCCACATCCGCCCTTGATCCCGAATTGGAACAAGAGGTCATCAAAGTGATTAAATCCCTCGCAGCCGAGGGACGCACCATGCTTATCGTGACCCACGATATGAAAATGGCTGCCGATATTTCAAGCCACGTGGTGTTCTTGCATCAAGGCTTGATCGAGGAGGAAGGCCCGCCAGAAACACTATTTGGCGCACCAAAATCCGATCGGTTGAAGCAGTTTCTGTCTTCAACTGACTACGCATAAATCAACTAAGGGAGCGAATACCATGAAGAACCTTATCCTTAGCACAGCGGCGCTTGCACTCTCCGCTGGCTTTGCCATGGCCGACGGACATTCCGTTGTGCGCCTTGGTACCGAAGGCGCATACGAGCCTTGGAACTTTGTAAACGACAAGGGCGAAATCGACGGGTTCGAACGCGAGCTGGGCGACGAGTTGTGCACCCGCGCCGAACTAACATGTGAATGGGTCAAAAACGACTGGGATTCCATCATCCCGAACCTCGTATCTGGAAACTACGACGTGATCATCGCCGGCATGTCCATCACCGACGAACGCGAAGCCGTCATTGACTTCACCCAACCCTACACACCACCAGATCCCTCAACCTATGTTGCGCTTGACGCAGGCGTTGACGTGACCACCGGCATCATCGCGGCGCAGGCTTCGACATTGCAAGCGGCGTTTATCGCGGAACAAGGCTGGACCTTGATCGAATTCGCAACCCCTGAAGAAACCGTCGCAGCCGTGCGCAACGGCGAAGCAGATGCGGTTCTGGCTGATCAGTCCTTCCTTGACACTGTCGCGGGCACGGATGGTCTGGTGATGCTAGAGCGTTCCGAAGCCATTGGCGGCGGCGTTGGCATGGGTCTGCGCGAGTCTGATGCGGATCTGCGCGGCAAGTTTGACGTGGCGATCAAGTCTATGAAAGACGACGGCACGCTAAACACGCTGATCGCCAAATGGCAGGTTTCCTCTCAGTGGTAAACTGACCGCCTCTTAAAATTGGTCTGCGGGGTTTTCCGCAGACCACCCCTCTCCCCTTGCATAAGGCATGCGATGTTTTCCTATTGCACCGACCCATCCCTCCTCGAAGGCTTTTCTTGGCTCAGCTGTTACCTGACCACAGGCAAACACATGAGCCTTTATATTTCGGTCTTCGTCGTCTTGGTGCTCTTGGCAATCACCGCCCCTGTGGCCCTGATGTTTGGTTTTGGCGCGGCAACCGCAACCCGCTCAAAGATCTTACCGTTGCGCTGGCTAGGCCAAGGCTACACCAGCATTGTGCGCGGCGTGCCTGACATCGCCTTCTTTCTGTTCTTTGTCATTGCGCTGGACCAGGGCTTTGAATGGCTGCGCCACAAGATCAAATGCCCGGATTGGGACCAACCTGTTCGCCAAGGCATTGATTTTGTTGTCTGTGATGCCGCCAAATTGCCTCTGGGCAACGCCCCGCAATGGGTGCATGAAACCTATGGTTTCTTTCTGGCTGTCCTGACATTTTCCATCGTCTTTGGTGCCTTTGCTGCCAATGTACTTTATGGAGCCATGCGCGCCGTGCCACGTGCACAAATGGAAACCGCCGAAGCCTACGGCATGACCCGCCGCCAATCGTTCTGGCGCATCCTTGTGCCGCAGATGTGGGTCTTTGCCCTGCCCGGCCTGTCAAACCTTTGGATGGTGCTGATCAAAGCCACACCACTGCTATTCCTGCTCGGCGTCGAAGACATCGTCTATTGGGCACGTGAACTTGGCGGCACCAAAAATGCGCGCTTTACCGACTACCCCCATGGCGATTGGCGCATGTGGTATTTCATGGCTCTGCTGGTCTTTTACCTTGGCTTCACCAAAGTCTCAGAGATGACACTTGATCGGATCATGGCGCGCCTCACCAAAGGTCAGGCCACCTCGGGCGGCGAAACTCAAAGAAAGGCCGCAGCATGACCTGTATGGAAACTATCCAAGCCTATGGTCTGCGCTCCCTGGGCTATGGCGAACGCCTTTTGCCACGCAATGATTTTACGCTATGTGAACAATTCACGCTGATCGGGTCCGGCATGCTCTGGAATATCTATTTCGGCGTCATCGCCCTGATCGCTGGCTTTGTCCTGGCCGTCGCTTTGGCCGTTGGCAAATACAGCCAACGCGCCCTGCCCAACCAAGTCGCCCGATGGTTCATCTTTTTGTTCCGCGGCAGCCCTCTGTTCATCCAATTCTTCTTTGGCTACTTCTGCTTTCTCAGCCTCAAAAGCGTGTCCCCGTTCTTTGACAGCTTCACCTCTGCGTGGCTGGGGGCCTTGGTTGTTTTGTTCTTCAACACCGCCGCCTATTCCGCCGAGATCTTTTATGGCGCGCTTTTATCGATCCCCAAAGGTGACATCGAGGCCGCCGATGCCTATGGCATGACCGGCTGGACCCGCTTCAAACGCGTCACCTTTCCAACCATGTTACGCCTTGCTTGGCCCGGTTATACCAACGAAGCAATCTTTCTGTTTCACGCCACAACCCTGGTGTTTTTCTCTGGTTTCCCAGCCCTGCGCCAACAAGGTGACGCGCTGTACTATGCAAACTACTTCGCCGATAAAACTTTCAACCCATTTGTGCCCTATCCGATTTTGGCGATGTATTTCATCATCTTGACCCTGATCGTCATCACGCTGTTTGGTGTCGCCAACCGCCGTCTGAACCGGCACTTGCCTGGGGCCACCATCAAAAAGCTAAAAATCCGTCCAAACCTGATCCGGTAAAGCGGGTTTGGTCGGGGCGACCTCACCACGCTCACCGTTTGCGGCCGCGATGGCGCGCGCCCTGCCCTAGTCAGAGAGACAGATTTTATTGTTGTCTAGATCTCTTACATAGGCCGAATATTTGGGGCCCTTTTGGCATGGTGCGCCCGCGCAAACCCCGCCCAATTCAAGCGCCTTTTGATGCAACCGCTTGACCTCTTCTGCAGATCCAGAGGCAAACCCAACCATGGTGCCGTTGCCATTGGTGGCAGGTGCCCCATCAAACGGCAAAGCCACCGCAAAGGCAAAGTCATCACACAGCCAATAGGTCATCCGATCAGACGCGACCATCTTGGACAATCCCGCCCCGTTAAACAGCCCATCATAGAACCTAATCGCCGCCGCCATGTTGTTTGTGCCAACAACAAAGTAATTCATTTTCATTTTAGACATCATCCATCCGTCTACTTAAATTTGAGTCGTAAACGGGGATGTAGCGCAGCATGATGCCAGAAATTGTCAGTAGCGATTGCTGCCAGTTTTTGTCAGCACCCCACCGCCAATCCATTTCCCATCTGGTCACCGCCAAGCGCCCATGGCAAACTCTGCCGACTCGACAATAGGTCTTTGGAACAGGCACAAATTTCATGAAAATCGGCATCCTTCAGGCAGGCTCTTTTGTGCAAGAAATGCACGACATCACTGGCGACGTGGACAATATGTTCAAGGTCATGCTGGCCGGTCAAGATTTTACCTTTGACGTGTGGCGGGTGTTCGAAGACCAATTTCCCGACAGCGTTGCCGTCTGCGACGGCTGGCTCATAACCGGTTCCAAATTTGGTGTCTACGAAGACCACGCATGGATCCCACCTCTCGAGGATTTCATCCGTGATGCAGTAACCCAATCTCGCCCCATTGTTGGGGTGTGCTTTGGCCACCAGCTGATCGCCCAAGCCCTTGGCGGCAAAGTCGAAAAATTCAAAGGTGGTTGGAATGTGGGTCGCCAGATCTATGACTTTGGCGGTGTCGAACTGCCCCTCAACGCCTGGCACCAAGACCAGGTTGTCGAATTACCACAAGGCGCTCATGTGCTGGCGTCTAATGGCACCTGCGACTATGCCGCCATCGTCTATGGCGACCGCGCATTTACCGTTCAGGGCCACCCTGAATTTGGGCCGGATGCCATCGAAGGTCTGGTCGATTTTGTAGGCCCCGGCAAAGTCCCACAAGAGCAATTGGATGCTGTCATGGATGCATTGGCAGACCCCACCGCCAACGAAGTGATCGCTGATCAAATTGCTGACTTTCTCCGCCGTCCTCGCAACGCGTGACTTAAGTGCCATAACTCTGAAAAATGGAATGCCTATTCAAGATTGGACTCGTGTTCCCAATCACCCTAATTTACGAATTTGAAAGCAATACTTAAGAAAAGCAAAATCTATGACCCTGCCAGACGTATATTCTGCCGAACCCATCCCCGCCGCTGCACAAGCCGAAGTAGAACGCCTTCTCAAAACCGGTGACCTTTTTCGCTATACGGCATCACAGGATGCGCCGGTTGCGTTGCTAGAGTCAGAATTTTCCGAACTTTTAGGCAGCAAATACGCGCTTGCGGTTTCGTCCTGCTCTGCTGCTTTATTCCTATCTCTCAAAGCCTTAGACCTACCACGCGACGCCAAAGTATTGATCCCAGGATTTACCTTTGCCGCTGTGCCGTCATCTGTTGTTCACGCCGACTGTGTGCCGGTGCTGTGCGAAGTAGGTGGAAATTACCGGATAGAGATCGCAGATTTTGCGGCCAGGTTAGACGACGTTCAGGCGGTCATCATCAGCCATATGCGCGGCCATACTTCTGATATGGATGCCATAATGGCACTTTGTGATGCGAAAAACATTCCCGTCATCGAAGACGCGGCCCATTCCGTTGGCACCACATGGCACGGCCGCAACATTGGAACGATTGGTAAGATCGGCTGCTTTTCATTCCAATCCTACAAGCTTTTGAATTCCGGCGAAGGCGGTATTCTAGTCACCGATGATGCCGATTTGGTTGCGCGCGCAGTGATCATGTCCGGGGCCTATGAACACAACTGGCAAAAACACAAAGCAAAACCGGGCGACAACACCAGTGATTTGGCCAATGCCTTTGCACGTTGGCAAAACAAACTTCCGCTTTATAATCTGCGTCTTAGCAACCTTTCGGCTGCCATCATCCGCCCGCAACTCGCCGAATTGCCGCGCCGCATTCGCGACGGGCGCGCCAACCACGATTATGTTGCAGATAAACTAAACCAAAATGCATGGATCTCGGTGCCACCAAAACTCGCACCCGAAGAACGTGCCCCCGACAGCATTCAGTTTAATCTGCAGGGCATGAGCGGAAACCAAGTCGCCGCCTACCAACAAGCCGCCCAAAACAGGGGTATCAAAGTTCAGGTTTTCGGGGCTTCGCAAGACAATGCACGCGCCTTTTGGAACTGGCAGTTTCTGGGTGAAACACCAAATTTGCCCCAAACCCGCAAGATGCTGATGCATGCTTGCGACGTGCGCCTGCCAGCACGCCTCACGCGGCCCGAACTTGACGTCATCGCCTGCACCCTTTTGGACGCGATGGATGATGTGATGCTGCCAACAGCAGCCGAATAAATCAAAAAAAGCGCGCCCCATAGGACGCGCCATATTCCTAATACTGATGACAAACGGCTAGGACAGCTTTGAAAGCTTTGCTTGCAACTCTGCCAACTGCTTTTTGATATCATCCAGGTTCTCAGAATTGCTGGATGCACCCGCATCTTCTTCGGCAGGGCTTGTGTTCCCAGGCCAATTGCCGATTCCACCGGACATCGCCTTCAGAAACGCTTCTTGCTGCGCTTGCAATGCGGCCAACGGATTGACCGGATTGATGGTGGTCATGTTTTCCATCATCTTTGATTGCCCTTCGCGCAGCATCTCAAAGCTTTGGGCCAGAAACTGTGGAACGACGCTGCTGGCCTGATTGGTGTAGGAACGCACAAGATCGTTTAACACGTTGACTGGCAACATATTTTCGCCACGGCTTTCGTGTTCCGCGATGATTTGCAGCAAATATTGACGGGTCAGATCATCACCGGTTTTCAGATCGACGATCTGCACTTCGCGACCATCCCGGATGAAACTGGCGATGTCGTCCAACGTTACATAATCGCTGGTCTCAGTATTATACAGCCGGCGGCTTGCATAGCGCTTAATCAAAAGCGGTTTCTCGGTCTCTGCCACGTGCCATTCCCCTCATTGTGCCGCGTTGCAGAACAGCTTATGCGAGTGCAGAACAAAAAGAAAGGGCGCGCCAGCGGCACGCCCTATACTTATTGCGTCAGATCCCTAGATCTGAACCAGATATTACTTAGCCGCTTTTTTCGCAGCCGCAGTCGCGTCAGCAGTTGCTTTTTTAACAGCTGCAGTTGCTTCTTCTGTTGCTTCTTTAGAAGCAGACATCATCAGCTCAACAGTTTCTGCTTGAACTTTTTTCGCAACTTCGGCGAAAGCCGCCATATTTTCAGCAGCAACTTCGGCTTGTGCAGATGCGAAGTCAGTGATCGCTTTTGCATAATCAGCAGGCTCTGCTTTAGCTTTGGACATATCTGCCATTTTCGACAGAGTGTCTTTTGTCCAGCTGCTGGAAATCTCGGAAGATTTTTCAGCTGCTTCCAAAGCCACGTTCGCGAATTTTTCGTTCAGCGCCGCAGTGTTCTTATATGCGTCTTCCAGAGCGGAGGTGTCTACCGGGAAGGCACCCATCATGTCTTTCAGAACGGCATTCATGTCTTGTGTTTTAGCCATTTTACAATTCCTTTCGATGGAGCGGGCCAATCCCGCGTTTTCTGCATCTGCAAACAATATGCTTTCTGCGATGCGGCATTTCAAGTATTTTTATGCTGCACTGCAGAAAAATTTACTATACCTTTTAAAATCAACGTGTTGCCGGAACCTTAACATAGCTACCAGGCGCATCTTCCAGTGCCGGATGTTCCGAATCACCCGGATCTCGTGCCGCAATCATCTTGCCAGACTTGCCTGACAACCAGGTATCCCATCGGGGCCACCAGGACCCTTCGGTGAATTCAGCTGTCTTCATCCAATCATCTGCACCCTGCTTAAGATTTTTATTGGTGTAATGGCCGTATTTCTTTTTGCTTGGTGGGTTCACAATACCGGCGATATGACCTGACTGGGACACGATAAATGTTTTTGACCGGCTCGAGGTTTGCTGAAACCCGACATAACAGTCTTTCCAGCGCGCAATGTGATCTGTTTCGCAAGTGACAGAACAAATAGGCAGACTGACATCCTTGATATGCAGCGTCTCGCCCAAGAGTTTAAACCCGTCTTTCACAAACTCATTGCGCTGACACAGTCCGCGCAAATACTGCATCGCCATCACTCCAGGCAATCCTGATCCATCGCCATTCCAATACAGCAAGTCAAAGGCTGGCGGGGCCTCTCCCATCATATAACTTTTGATGGCTGGCCCATACACCAGATCATTAGAGCGCAAAAAGCTGAATGTGCGCTGCATAATAAACGACCGTAAAAGCCCCATTTCCTGCACTTCATCGTCAATTCCGTCGATAAAGTCATTTTGCAAGAAAGGCGTGAATTCACCCTGATCCACAAAATCAGTCAGCGTGGTAAAGAAGGTCGCAGATTTCACAGAGGTGTCACCGCGTTTTTTCATTAAGGCCAGGGTCAAATGTAACGTGGTGCCCGCAATACAATAGCCGACTGCGTTCACTTGTTTCTGTTTGGTCAGTTTTTTCACTTCGCTGATGGCCGCCAGATACCCCTCTTCAATATAATCTTCCAAACCCACTTGAGTCTGGCTGTAGTCAGGGTTCATCCAGCTGACGATAAACACCGTATATCCTTGATCAACCAACCATTTGATCATGCTGTTTTTCGCTTTAAGATCCAGAATATAAAACTTGTTGATCCATGGCGGAAAAATCACCAGAGGTATCTCGTGTACCTGTTCGGTTGTAGGAGTGTATTGGATCAATTCCATCATGCTATTGCGAAACACCACCTTACCCGGCGTGGTCGCAATATTCTCGCCAAGCTTAAAAGCGGTTTCATCCGCCAAGCGCACAATCAACTCTCCATTGTTTGCTTCTAGATCGCCAATCAGGTTCTGCAACCCGGTGATTAAGGACTGGCCCTCGGTTTCAACCGCTCGTTCTAGCGCATCAGGGTTGGTGCCTAGAAAATTTGTCGGAGCCATCATCTCGACGATCTGATCAGAGAAATACTTCAACCGTCGTTGTTCGGTCGGAGAAATATCCTCAAGAGAGTCCACCGCGGTGCGAATGGTTTCTGCGTTTAGCAAATACTGTTGCTTGATAAACTTGAAATAGGGGTTGCTTTGCCAAAGCGGATTTGAAAATCGCCGATCAGGTGGGCCGTCGTCGGATTTAGGTTCTGCTTCCCCCTGAGCAAGCACTTGTTGCGCGTCCACATAATGCTGAACGGACTTGCCCCAGAATTCCATTTGTTGTTCCAACAACTTGGTTGGATTTTGCACCATATCCGCCCAATACGCGGTTGCAGCATTTGTAAAAACTTCTTGATTCGGAGCGTTCAACTCTCTCCTTAAGGGCTTTCTGGACGCCATCAATTCAACTAAACGCTGAGTTAATTCTTCAACTTTTGTCAAATTTTCAGTTAGTTTGTCAATTTTTGCGACTGCGGCATCGTCGTCAGTTGTCATATGAATTTCCACACCCTATCTTCGCTGCTACGCAGCATAAATTTAAAGTCGAGCCCCTTAGCGACATTATGTTACGAGCATAACGGGAAAAAACAGGAGAAGCCAATGCGCTACATGGCCACGTACGACATGATGGAAACGGTTCGCAATACCAATCAGTGGCTTGGAGCCTCTGCCTTGGCCATGGCTTCTTACCCGATGTTTTCGATGATCCCTAACCCGGCGTTGAACTGGATGGCTGCCTGGGGCGAAGTCACCGAGCGCACCTTTGCGCGCATGGTAACCAAACCCGACTGGGGCATTCATTCCTTTACCTGCGAAGATGGCAAAGACCACGTTGTTCAGATTGAAACGGTCGTCGAACGCGATTTTGGCGATTTGTTGCATTTCTCTGTCCTGGGTCGCAAACGTCGGCGCAGCCAAGTCTTGCTTGTCGCGCCAATGTCAGGTCACTACGCTACGCTTCTCAGATCCACCGTCATCTCGCTACTGCCTGATTGTGAAGTCTATGTGACTGACTGGCACAATGCCCGCGACATTCCCGTCAGCAGCGGCAAATTTGATGTCGAAGACTACACGCTTTATCTTGTTGATTTCATGCGCCACCTTGGTCCAGACACTCATGTTATTGCCGTCTGCCAACCTGCCCCGTTAACGCTGGCAGCCACGGCATATTTGGCTGAACAAGATCCCGATGCGCAGCCCAGCACCCTGACCCTGATCGGCGGGCCAATCGATCCTTCGGCCAGCCCAACAGATGTCACCGACTTTGGCCATAGTGTCACCATGGGGCAACTCGAAGAAACCATGATTCAGCGGGTTGGTTTCAAATACAACGGTGTGGGCCGCAAAGTCTATCCCGGGCTTTTGCAACTGCAATCTTTCATGTCGATGAATGCCGAGCGTCACTCGCAGGCCTTCATGGATCAAATCGGACGTGTCGCTAAGGGCGAAGCCTCTGATCACGACGCTCACAACCGGTTCTATGATGAATATCTGGCTGTCATGGACATGCCCGCCGAATTCTATCTCTCGACCGTCGATCGGATTTTCAAAAAATGCGAAATCGCAAACAACGAATTTGTTGTCGACGGGCATAAAATCGACCTCAGCAAGATCACGACAGTTGCCGTCAAAACCGTCGAAGGTGCCAAGGACGATATCTCGGCCCCGGGCCAATGTGTGGCTGCGCTTGATCTATTGACCGGCCTGCCCGATGACAAAAAAGCCAGCCACCTGGAACCAGAGGCTGGCCACTACGGCATTTTTGCGGGCAAAAGCTGGCGCAACAACATTCGCCCCTTGGTGCTTGATTTCATCAAAACAAACAGCACGCCCCCAAAAGAGGCGGCTGGAGAGACCAAAAAACCGGCACCTAAAAAGCCCGCCAACAAAAACGCAGCGGCCTAAACACCGCTGCAGATCCGATGTACAATTCCTAAGAATGGCGCAGCACCAGCGGCCGCGCCATCCACGCCTTTAAGGCCCGCGTAACCTCGGCTGGCGCTTCCAGACTTGGCACCACGCTGGCATGCGGCAATGCCGTCAGCTGCGCATCCGGTATAAACGCCGCCAAAGTCTCATAGCGCTTGGGCATGATAAACGGATCATCCAATCCAAAAATGATCTGCGTTGGGCAGTTTGATTTGCGCAAAACCGCTTGCATATCCTGCTGTCGCTGCACCGCACGCACCTGATTGACAAAGCCCGGCACACCTATGGCCAGCGCCATATCCTGCAGCAATGCCAAAACATCCGCATCAATCACCTGCGCTTTGGCCGGATCATGGCCTGATAAATGCGTCACAACCTCATCAATACGCCCCGCCCGCGCGGCAACAAGTAAAGGCTCATAGGCAAGCGTTTCCAGCGGCACCCCCTGCAAAGGCGAGGTCGCTATCAAACAAAGACGCGTGACCCGCTCGGGCGCAAGTCGCAAAATTTCCATCGCCACAACACCGCCCAATCCGGCCCCCACCAGGGCAAACTGGTTTGGCAAACTGTTCAGGGCGCGCGTCGCCATCGCTGTCATTGTGTCATCTGCAGCGACCGGCGCGCTGATCACCGTGAACTGCGCTGATAATTCCGCAATCTGAGGCCCAAACAGCCGCGCGTCACATAAAATACCCGGTAAGAATACAATCGCTTCTGCCATGCAAGGCCTCCGCTCTAAAATGGTCAATCAGCAGCCTAAAACCTCGGCGACAGCCTCTTCTATCAATCCCAAACACACCGCGTCAGAAAACCGATGGTCCGCCCCTTTAATCAAGGACAACCGCATATCATCACCCTGCGCGTGCTCCAAAAGCCGCACCGCAGTGGCCGTGCTCACAGCTGTATCCTTGGTGCCTTGCAAAAACCGCACCGCGCACCGCAATACCAGCGGATCGCGCAAAACCAACCGCCTGCGTCCATCTTCAATCATGCGCTTGGTGATGATGTAAGGCTCCATATAATCGCTGGGCAGCGCCACATGTCCCACCGTCTCAAGCTCTGCCTTTTGGGTGTCGTTGAAATTGGCCCAATAGCCGTCCTCTGTAAAATCCGGGGCCGCCGCAATGGTCACCAAACCCGCCAAGCGTTCAGGCTGCGCCCGCGCCAGCAAAAGCGCCTGCCACCCGCCCATAGACGAGCCGACCAATACATAAGGACCATCCACCAAGTTGTTGACAGCAAAAATAGAATCCTCGTGCCAATCTCCAATGCAGCCATCCTCAAACGCCTCAGAACTCTCCCCATGTCCAGAATAGTCAAATCGCAGAAACCCACGCCCCTGCGCCTGACACCAGGCCTCTAGATGCACAGCTTTGGTGCCCTGCATGTCCGATTTCAGCCCACCCAAAAACACCACACAAGGTCCCTTGCCCTCGGTCTTGTGATAGGCAATGCGCCGCCCCTGCGGCGTTTTGATAAAATCAGTCACGATGCACCCCTTCATTATCCCGTCTTCTTAAACCCGAGAAACCCAAGACCGTCAAAGCCATAAGCCACCTGCCGCTTCACCTTTGCAAAAATACTCTGGGGAGGAGGATGAAACCCTGTTTCAGCCGGAGGGGTAAAACCCCTCATGCCCGGTTGACACACCGCAGATCTCAGGCCACTAAAGCGACGAACCATATACCCGCAACCGGGCGTTCCGTGGGCGCCAAACTGACGAGGAGGCCATAGAATGGCAACCGAAAATAAAATTGGCTATATGTCGACTGAATTTGTAACTAAACTGAATGACGTCGATAAAAAATCAATTTCCCTAACTTTCCCCGATGGCAATGCACGTTCCTATGACGCAGGCGTCACCCCTGCCGAGGTCGCAGCCTCCATCGCGTCATCGCTCGCCAAAAAAGCCATCTCTGCCACCGTTGACGGTCAGCACTGGGATCTGGCTTGGCCCATCCCATCTGACGCGGCCATCGCCATCAACACGCTCAAAGACAGCGACGCCGAAGCGCTTGAACTGATCCGTCACGACTGCGCCCACATCATGGCGCGCGCGGTGCAAGAACTCTGGCCTGACGTCAAAGTCACCATTGGGCCAGTGATTGAACACGGCTGGTATTACGATTTTGATCGTTCAGAGCCCTTCACACCAGAAGATCTTGGTGCGATCGAGAAAAAGATGAAAGAGATCATCAACAAACGTGACCCGGTGCGGACCGAAGTCTGGGAGCGTGATGTTGCCATCAAATATTACCAAGACCGTGATGAGCCATACAAAGTAGAGCTGATCGATGCCATTCCCGGCAACGAACCCTTGCGCATGTACTGGCATGGCGACTGGCAAGATCTTTGCCGCGGCCCCCATTTGCAACATACCGGCCAAGTGCCCGCTGATGGCTTTAAACTGATGAGCGTGGCCGGGGCCTATTGGCGCGGCGACAGCGATCGCGCCATGTTGCAACGCATCTACGGTGTGGGCTTCAAAAACAAAGAAGACCTGAAAAAACACCTGCATATGCTGGAAGAGGCCGCCAAACGCGACCACCGCAAACTGGGCAGCGAGATGGACCTGTTCCACATGCAACCAGAGGCTCCGGGTCAGATCTTTTGGCACCCAAATGGCTGGACCGTCTATACCGAACTACAAGACTACATGCGTCGCAAACAACGCGTGGGCGGCTATGTCGAGGTCAACACCCCACAAGTGGTAGACCGCAAGTTATGGGAAAAATCCGGTCACTGGGACAAGTACCAAGAAAACATGTTCATCGTCGAAGTTGACGAAGAACACGCCCGTGAAAAAGCCGTCAACGCGCTCAAGCCAATGAACTGCCCGTGTCATGTGCAAATTTTCAATCAGGGTCTGAAATCCTATCGTGACCTGCCATTGCGTATGGCAGAATTTGGCTCTTGCGCACGCTATGAACCATCTGGGGCCTTGCACGGCATCATGCGGGTGCGCGGCTTTACCCAAGATGATGGCCACATCTTCTGCACCGATGATCAGATCACCTCCGAAACCAAAATCTTCATCGACTTTCTGTCCAAAATCTACAGCGACCTTGGCTTTAACGACTGGAGCATCAAACTGTCGACCCGCCCTGAAAAGCGCATTGGTTCTGATGAAACCTGGGACCAGATGGAAAAGGCGCTTGGCGATGCCTGTCAGGCAGCTGGACATAACTTTGAAATCCTCGAAGGCGAAGGCGCGTTCTATGGTCCAAAGCTTGAATTCACCCTAACCGACGCCATTGGCCGGGATTGGCAATGTGGCACGCTACAGGTTGATGCCAATCTGCCCGAACGTCTGGACGCAACCTATATTGGCGAAGACGGTGCCAAGCACCGCCCTGTGATGTTGCACCGCGCGACGCTTGGCTCGTTTGAGCGTTTCATCGGCATTCTGATCGAAGAACACGCCGGCAAACTGCCGTTCTGGCTCGCCCCACGCCAAGTGGTTGTGGCCTCTATTGTCTCTGATGCGGATGACTATTGCCGCGAGGTTGTCGCCGCCCTGCGCGCCGTTGGCGTGCGCGCCGAGGCTGACCTGCGCAATGAAAAGATCAACTACAAAGTCCGCGAACATTCTGTGGGCAAAGTGCCTGTGATATTGGCCTGTGGCATGAAAGAGATCGATCAACGCACCGTTTCCGTGCGGCGTCTGGGCGAGAAACAAACAAAAGTGCAAGAGTTGCAGGAAATTGTTTCAATCCTGCAAACCGAGGCCACCGCGCCAGACCAACTCTAGGCCATATTGTAACAATTCACCGTTTCTTACACAAAATCAGCCGGGCCCTAGGGTCCGGCTTTTCATATTTTACAGGGGTTTAACTCAAGGCATTCCTGACATCTTATAACGCACGCGTGACCCACGAATGCGTTATTGGAGCTTTAGGCAGGCTTCCGGCTAAGTTGTTTTCATGCCGCATCGAGTGGCTGGAATTCAAACCTTTTTAGGGAAATATAAAATGTCTAAAACCGTAAAAACTCTGGCCGTCGCCGCTTCCGTTGCAGCAGCAGTAACCGCAGCAACAACACATTCTGCCTCTGCCATGGGCAAAGAAAAATGCTACGGCGTCTCTTTGGCTGGCAAAAATGATTGCGCAGCAGGCCCAGGCACAACATGCGCCGGCACATCCAAAGTAGATTACCAAGGCAACGCTTGGACTTTGGTAGACTCAGGCACATGTGCAACACTGGAATTGCCAGCAATGGCCGATGGTTCTGCACGCATGGGCTCTTTGGAAGCGCTTGACCGCGACCTGCCAGCATAATCCGCAGGATAAGCTTTCTGGCCTCGCCCCCTTGGCGGGGCCAACCTCTTCTTAACACGTAATCCCAAAGGCCTGCCCTATGTTTGATGCGCCAAACAACCTTACGGTTCTGCCAAACAAACCAGGAGTTGGGTATAAGCCCCAGCATTTCAACGACATCCTAGAAAACCCCGGCCATGTTGGCTGGCTCGAAGTGCACGCCGAAAACTATATGGGAATGGGGGGCCGTCCCCTCGCCCAACTGCGACACCTCGCAGAACGTTTCCCCATTTCGGTGCATGGTGTTGGCCTGTCGATCGGCGGCCAAGGCCCGCTTGATCCAGAACATCTTTCCCGCCTCAAAAACCTTATCTCTTGGCTGAACCCCACCGTTTTTTCAGAGCACCTCGCCTGGTCCACCCACGACGGGGCCTTTTTCAACGACTTGCTCCCCCTGCCCTATACCAAAGACACGCTGACCCATGTCGCCGCACATATCGACGAAGTGCAAAACACGCTGGGTCGCCAAATGATGCTGGAAAACCCGTCCAGTTACCTGAAATTTGCAGAAAGCACTTGGTCTGAAACAGATTTCCTGCGTGAAATTTCCAACCGCACGGGCTGTGGCCTGTTGCTGGACGTCAACAACGTCTTTGTATCTGCCACTAATCTTGACTACGACCCCCGCGCCTACATCCAGGATTACCCGCTTGATAAGGTTGGGGAAATTCACTTGGGCGGGCATGACGAAGATCACGACGACCACGGAAAACCCCTGTTGATCGACAGCCATGGCGCTGAAATTGTCGATCCGGTCTGGGCTTTGCTTGACCACACGCTCGCCCTATCCGGCCCGCGCCCAATTCTGATCGAGTGGGACACCGATGTGCCGGAATGGCCAGTGCTGTCAGCCGAAGCAAACCGCGCGGCGTCCGCTTTATCCAAGGTCCCAGCGCAATGATGGTTTCAGAACTAGAGTTTCGCGCCGCCATGCTTGATAGCGCCACAGATATTCCCGACGGGTTGCTGGATGGCCACAACAACCCAGCCGGAGCCCGTTTCAATGTTTACCGCAACAACGTCGCGGTTTCGTTAACCGAAGCACTAGAAACCGGCTTTCCTGTAATCGCAAAGCTGTTGGGCGAAGCAAATTTCAAACCAATCGCCGGCATCTATTTGCGCCAGTCCCCGCCACAGTCACCGCTCATGATGCACTACGGGGCCAGTTTCCCAGATTTTCTGCGCCGTTTTGAACCTGTAAAACACCTGGGCTATCTTGGGGATGTCGCCGACGTCGAGATGGCCCTGCGCCAGTCCTACCACGCCGCTGACAGCCAACCCGTTGCACCCGACGCTTTGACAAAGGTCGCGCCCGACCAGCTTGAAAAGCTGACGTTCACTTTGGCACCTGCCCTGCAATTGCGGCAGTCCCCCTGGCCAATTTATGACATCTGGCTCTTTAACACGCTGGAAAATCAACAAAAACCCCAGGCCCGCGCCCAAGACATCCTGATCACACGCCCCGAATTTGACCCGGAACCCCATGCCTTGCCCGCAGGCGGAGCCGACTTTATCAGCGCTCTTGCTCAGGGCAAAACATTGGGCCAAGCCGCCGAACACGCATCAGAACGCGCAACCAAACAAAACCAAAACTTTGATCTAGGTCCCGTGCTCAGTCTTTTGCTCAGCAACGCCGCGATCATATCGCTTCACAACGAGGACCCGCAATGAACACGCTCATCTCGCTCCACGCATCCGTTTTTGACCGTATCGAAAAACAAGACTGGCTGCTGCCAACATTGGCGCGCTTTGTGTTTGCCGCTGTTCTGGCGCTCTATTTTTGGAATTCTGGATTGACCAAACTGGGTGACGGGATTTTTGGCATTTTTGTTCCCAGCACAGGCGCTTATGCGCAGATTTGGCCGAAGGTGCTCGAAGCCGTCAGCTATGACACAAGCCAGTTGGGTCTGTTTCACTGGGCAGTGGTCTTTGGCGGCACAATTGCAGAATTCCTGTTGCCAGCCGCGATTATTCTTGGCCTGTTCACCCGCCTTGCCGCGCTTGGCATGATTGGCTTTGTAGTGGTGCAATCGCTGACAGATATCCACGGTCATGGGGCAGATTCTGACACCATTGGCGCATGGTTTGACCGGGTCGCCGACGCCCACATCTTGGACCAACGGGCCTTTTGGGTGTTTCTATTGCTGGTCTTGGCAGTCAAAGGCGGCGGTGCATTGTCGCTTGATCGGGTTCTGGCCAACCGTCACACCGCGCAAGACTGAGCAACGCAAGCGCCCTCAAAAATGGGCTTTGGGTTCATCTGGTTTGCCCGCGGCGATCGCCAAAACCCCGGCCAAACCGGCAAATGCGATTGGAAACATCGTAAACACGTTGAAACCAAAGCCGACATACATCCAGAGCGCAGACACCAATAACAGCGCGCCACCCCAAAGGGCGCGCGCTTTGGCCATTGCACCGCCTGCGATGGCCAACAAGGGCGCAATCAAAGCCGTGCTGCGCACCAATTCTATATTCTCTACCTGTTCAGCGATCCCATCCAACGCGCCATAGGACTCGATGGCCGCAGTATAGGCCCAGCCGAAAAAGCCAACCATCATGCCGACAACCCCGGCAATAATCCCCAAAACAAGCGCTGCATTTCGCATCTTATTCTCCTTTGCCCTCTTCACATATGAGAGCCAGATCCATTATCCAAGGGCCGCCTGCACCTTGGGGGTCCAACCCAGGAACAATTCCCCCTCATGTTCGATCAGGGGGCGTTTCATCAAAGTTGGGTGCTCTGCCAACAATGTCAAAGGCGCGACTTTGCGCTGCTCTGCATTCAGATTCCGCCAAGTTGTCGAGCGCGTGTTTAACAAACTGTCGCCAAAAGCAGCAAAAGCTTGCAACATCACCTCATTGGGAACACCCACAGCGCGCACATCAACAAATTCTGCAGAGGTAAGTGTTTTCAATGCCTTACGGCAAGTATCACAGTTTTTCAGCCCAAATAGACGCATAGTTCGTTCCCGTTTTTGTGTTGAATTGTCCAACCTTGAAAATTTTCTGAGTTGTTTTGCTTGATTTTTACATCGTCCGTGCAATCATTCCTTTGTGGCGTTTTATTTCAAAGGCCTGACCAAGATCAACGCTTGGAATTGCTCGATAAGATGGCACGTCCCGCAGCGCGGGCTGACTGATCGAAGTAGAAGGAGAGACGGTATGCCAAGTGGCACCGTAAAGTGGTTTAATACAACCAAAGGCTACGGCTTTATTGCACCAGATGACGGCGGCAAAGATGTTTTTGTCCATATTTCTGCCGTTGAACGTTCAGGTCTGACAGGCCTGGCAGACAATCAAAAAGTTGAATTTGAACTGTCCGAAGGCCGCGACGGTCGTCAAATGGCCGGTGATCTAAAACTCACATAACATCGCGCGGGGCGTGCAAACGCCCCTGACGCATTTTGTAAAGCAGCAATCCACTAACCTTAGTTGGTGGTATAGCATCCTTTTTCGCCTACTGGGCAAACCACCCGTGCGCGCTTCATCTTTTTCACAACCTTATGCACTGGCTGGTGACAGATCTCACCTTTGGCAGGCACGCCGCAGCTGATCATGCCGCCGGATTGAACGGGCTGCAGGCCCGCTGGGCAGAAATTATCCCGCGATGCTGACGCACGATAGGCGCATCCCGCCGCAATCTGCGGGGGCACTTTGGGGATAAACTCTACAATTGGATCTTCTTTGATCTTACAAGGAAAGATCACGCAAGTCGCGTGTGCAGGCGCGGCAACCGCAACCAAAAGCGCGGCAATCAGCGATTTCTTCAACATGAATGACACCTTTTCTCTTTTAATCTGCTCGTCATTATTAGGTGGTCTTTTACCGAGGCAGCCTACCTGATTTTGCACATCAGTCAAATTTAACCGCCACCTTTCAATACTTTGATCGAAATGCGTGACATTTTCACGCGCCACACCACTCTCCTAGGGGCGACGACGCAAATATTCATGCATTACACAGCCGGGATCGGCCGCCCGCAACGGCGTTTTAGCGTTCAAATGCCAATCTTGCGGCCCAAAATCCGGAAAGAACGTATCTGCATCCGCAATATCCAAATCCACTTCGGTCACCAAAAGCCGATCCGCCATCTCAAGCATCGCGGCATAGATCCCTGCCCCGCCAATGCCATAGATGCGCTGATAGCCTTCGGCCTGGGCGCAACCCACCGCCTCGTTGATCGAGCCAAAACAATGATCGCCCCAACCGCCCTGCGACGAGACAACCAAATTCAATCTATTTTTCAGCGGCTTAAACGGCAGACTTTCCCAGGTATTGCGCCCCATGATGATAGCCCCGCCCAGAGTTTCCCGCTTGAAAAACTGCAGGTCTTCTGGCGCGTGCCAAGGAATGTCATTGTCTTTGCCAATCGCCCCATTACGCGCGCGTGCGACTATTAAACTGATCATTTACACAGCCACCGCGCCTTTGATCACCGGATCAGGATCATAATTCAGAATTTCAAAATCCTCGAACTTAAAGTCAAAAATCGATTTCACATCCCGGTTGATACGCAGCTGCGGCAGGGATTTTGGCGCGCGCGACAATTGGGTTTGCACCTGTTCCATATGGTTTGAATAGATATGCGCATCCCCTAGCGTGTGCACAAAATCACCCGCTTCATATCCGGTCACATGCGCCAACATCGCCTGCAACAACGCATAAGAGGCAATGTTAAACGGCACGCCCAAAAACATGTCGGCTGATCGTTGATAAAGCTGCAAATGCAGTTTCCCACCCAGCACTTTGACCTGCCACAACGTGTGACACGGCGGCAGCGCCATATTTGGCACATCCGCCGGGTTCCAAGCCGACACAATCATCCGGCGGCTGTCTGGCGCCGTTTTGATCAGCTGCACCAGATCCTCGATCTGATCGACGGTTTTCTTGCGATACAGTTGCTCTTCACCTTCGGGTGCATCCACCGGTTCCAAAGCCGGAAACCGGCGCCACTGATGGCCATAAACCGGGCCTAAATCGCCATTTTCATCAGCCCATTCGTCCCAGATTCGCACCCCGTTTTCTTGCAAATAGCGGATATTCGTGTCGCCACTTAGAAACCAAAGCAATTCGTGGATGATCGATTTCAGATGCAGTTTTTTGGTGGTGACCAAAGGAAACCCATCGGCCAATGGATAGCGCATCTGCATGCCAAAATACGATGTTGTTCCGGTTCCCGTGCGATCCGAAGTGGTGACCCCATGGTCCAGAATTGTCTGCAACGCCTCGTGATATTGTTTCACCGCCGTCTCCGCTTTTGGGTGCCAAGGCACAGATTTGCAAGGTGACTCACGTGATACAGGATCACATCCGAAATCGCTAGATCTAGCTGTGTACTAATTCTGGCCCACCAGATGATCTGATCACTTGCTCTCGGCTGCCACCCTTCTTCAAGACAAAGCTAGGTATCCAGCCTCGACAATGTCCCTCCAGGGCCTAAGATACCCCCAAGCAAGGAGCACAGCATGCAAATCAAATATCTCCATACCATGGTGCGGGTCGCTGACCTGGACAAATCCATCGCGTTTTTTGAGCTTTTGGGCCTAAAAGTCACGCGCCGATCCGACTTTGAAAAGGGGCGGTTTTCCCTGATATTCATGGCCGCGCCGGGGCAAGAAGACTGCCCAGTCGAACTAACCCACAATTGGGACGGTGACGAAGGCCTACCAAGCGACAGCCGTCATTTTGGTCATTTGGCCTACGCGGTGGAAAACATCTATGATCTCTGCGCGTTATTGCAGGCCAACGGGGTCACAATCAACCGCCCCCCACGCGACGGTCACATGGCCTTTGTGCGCTCTCCCGACAATATCTCGGTGGAACTTTTGCAAATGGGTGATGCCCTGCCCCCGGCCGAACCTTGGGTCAGCATGGAAAACACCGGCCACTGGTAAGCAAACGCAGACCAGATCCGTCAATAGATATAGCGGATCTGGTCACTCCAATACCGTTCGACACGCCGCAACGATGCGGTGATATCTTCCAATCCATCCGGTCCCAACACGCCTTTGGACATCAACCCTTCGGCATGGTTTTCAAACAGCGTCGAAATCACATCGCGAATACCGCGACCCTTGGGGGTCAGGCGCACCCGCACAGAGCGGCGGTCAATTTCACATCTTTCATGGTGCATATAGCCGGTTTCAACCAGCTTTTTCAGATTATAGCTAACATTGCTGCCCTGATAATAACCGCGCGATTTCAATTCGCCGGCCGTCACCTCGTTGTCGCCAATATTAAATAACAGCAGCGCCTGCACCGCGTTGATTTCTAAAACGCCAACCCGCTCGAACTCATCCTTGATGACGTCCAACAACAGCCGATGTAACCGCTCAACCAAAGCCAGCGTATCAAGATAGCCAGACATAAAGCCACGATCGGCGGTCATGTCCAAGGATGTATGTATGCTCATTACAGTCTCCGTCTAAAACTCAGACAAAAACTGCGCTAAAATCGCCAAAAATCCGTTAAGTCAGGCCAATTAGGTAAAATACCACCTACTTTGCCGCAAGTGCAGTCGAGGCGATATCCGCAATCAGCGCGCCAAACAGCGCTGGTGCTGCCGCCTGACCACTGACCCATTGGTAAAGATCCTGATCGTTTTCGTTCAATAATGCATCATAGTGATCCAGCTCTGATGTGCTCATCGCGGCCAGCTTTTCCTGCGCATAGCGGTTCAGGATAATGTCCATTTCTTTGATGCCCCGGCGCATCGAGCGCATTTGCATCCGCTTCAGCCGATTTTCATAGGTTTCTTGCATGTTCAACTGTCCTCTAGGCGCAATACTTTTTCAAGCCGCGCCAATTGGTCTGACGCCACCTTAAGCTGCATGCGCACATCGCGAATTTCTGCCAAAATTTCAAGTTTGGATTGCGCTTCTGGTTTGACATCAGGCGCGCCCAAGTCTTGGCCCTCACCGGTCAAAAGCCAACGCATCGACACGCCCAAAAGGCCCGACAGCATTTGCAATTTATTGGCGCGCGGTTCGCTTTGATCCTGCTCCCAGGCGCAATAAGTGATTTTCTTTACGCCGATGCGTTTGGCCAACAGGGCTTGCGACATGCTCACATGCTCGCGGGCAGCTTGTAAGCGATCCCCAAAAGTCGCGACATCCTGCGCATACCAATCTGTCTCCGTGGTCTCTGTGCCTGACAGCTCTTCACTCATAAACGCCTCCGCGGTCTTGCCGCTTGATCCAAAGTCACGCGCACCCTAAGACATGCAAGTCATGAACACAAACGAGGCTCTCAATGTCTTTCCTTGCCACCAACTTGTCGCGCGTCAAACCCTCTCCGACCATCGCCATGACGGCCAAAGCCGCAGAGCTAAAAGCTGCTGGACGCGATATTATCGGCCTGTCTGCAGGCGAGCCTGACTTTGACACGCCCGAAAACATCCGCAATGCCGCAAAGGCTGCAATTGATGCGGGCAAAACCCGCTATACGGCACCTGATGGCATTCCAGAACTTAAGCAAGCGATTTGCGATAAACTAAAGCGCGACAATGGCTTGGACTACACAGTGAAACAGGTTTCCGTTGGTACAGGAGGCAAACAAACGCTGTATAACGCGCTGATGGCCACCTTGAATGACGGCGACGAAGTCATCATTCCCGCCCCCTATTGGGTCAGCTATCCCGATATGGTTTTGCTGGCGGGCGGCACGCCGGTGATTGCCGAGGCCAGTCTTGAGGCCAACTTCAAACTCACCGCCGATCAGCTCGAAGCCGCGATCACCCCAAAAACCAAATGGTTCATCTTTAACAGCCCCTCCAATCCCTCTGGGGCGGGCTACAGCCGGGATGAACTCAAGGCGCTGACCGATGTCTTGCTGCGTCATCCACATGTCTGGGTCATGACCGACGATATGTATGAACTCTTGGCCTATGACGATTTTGAATTCTGCACCCCGGCCGAGGTCGAACCGCAGCTTTACGAGCGCACCCTGACCTGCAACGGCGTCTCCAAGGCCTATGCGATGACGGGTTGGCGCATTGGCTATGCGGCGGGTCCAGAGCATCTGATTGCCGCCATGCGCAAAATCCAAAGCCAGTCGACGTCAAACCCGTGCTCGGTCAGCCAATGGGCCGCCGTCGAGGCCCTGAATGGCACCCAGGATTTCATCGCGCCAAATAATGAAAAATTCGTGCGTCGTCGCGATATGGCGGTTGAAATGTTAAATGCCATCGACGGCATCACCTGCCCCAAGCCCGAAGGGGCCTTTTACGTTTACCCATCAATTGCTGGGCTGATCGGCAAAACCACCCCGGCGGGCACCAAGATCGACAATGACCAAACCTTCGCAACCGCGCTGCTCAAGGAAAAAGACGTCGCCGTGGTTTTTGGCGCAGCCTTTGGGCTTTCGCCAAATTTCCGAGTCAGCTACGCTACATCTGACGCGGCACTGAAAGAGGCCTGCACCCGCATTCAGAATTTCTGCGCGTCCCTGACATAACAAGCGCCCAGAACGGCAACCAAGAGGCACCTATGAACAGCGATCTGCCCGAGTATTTCTTTCGCGTCCGTGACACCGGAGCGTCGGTCTTTAAGGTCGACAGCTCTAATCGTCACCGCCGTCTGGAAATGGACCAGATCGCTGTTGTCATCATGCGCACCGGCGAAATCCGCCCCCAAGGCGACCGCACGCTCACACCAGAGGACCGTGCCGCGATCAAAACCTGGATTGCGGATCGTACAGAAACCCTGGATTGGCGACGGTTTGACGATATCGCCCGCGCGGTCGATCACATGAACCTGACGGCCCATTGGGCGCAAACACAGGCCAATGATCATCAACTTGAAAGCGTCACCGACGCATTGCTGATGGCCATGCATGATCTGCGCAGCGTCTTGGTGCGCAAACGCGCTGAACGATTGATGGGTGAAAACGACACAAAGTAGCCCTAGGCAGCGGCCCGAGTTGGCTTGCTCACCCGGCGCGCAGCTCAATAAGTTTGCCGCGCCAAAATCGGTTCATGAGTAAAACCGCAGCAACGCATAAGCCAACCACCAAGCCAAGCCAGACACCAACACCGCCCCAGCCCAATACAAAGCCCAACACATAGCTGCACGACATGCCCACAGCCCAATAGCTAAAGACCGCTATGATCATTGGTTTGCGCGTGTCCATCACACCACGCAACAGCCCAAGCGCCAGCGCCTGTGCCCCATCGACAAACTGAAACAGCGCCGCCACCATCAAAAGGGCAACCCCTGTCGAAACAATGGCTTCAAAATCCGGATCGGCACCGTCAACAAAAGCCCCAACCAGGGCTTCTGGGATGCTAACAAAAACCAAAACAGCACAGACCGCCATGGCCAGACTTACACCAATTGCCGTGATTGCTCCGCGCGCCAAATGATCTGGATCCTTACGTCCCAACGCATTGCCAGCCCGCACCGTGGCGGCGTTGCTCAGACCCAAATGCAGCATAAAGGCCAGCCCGGCCAAGTTCAGCGCAATCCCATGCGCCGCAAGCGGAATTTTTCCCAGCCAGCCCATCATGGTTGTGCTGGCGGCAAATAGACCCACCTCGGCCAAATTGGTCATGCCAATCGGCATGCCGACGCGGAAAACCGCCTTTAAAATCTCGCCATCAGGCCGCCAGATACGGGCAAACAACGCGTGCTCTGGCAAGGCACGGCGGGCATAAATCACCACGCCGATGATCGACACAACCTGCACCACCAAAGAGGCAATCGCAGCCCCCAAAATACCCATTTCGGGCGCACCCCAATTGCCAAAAATTAAGGCGTAATTCACCACCCCATTGACCAGTGCCGCCGCCACGGTGATCCAAAACACAATGCGCGTGTGCTCCAGCGCGGCCAAATAGCTTTTCAGCACCATGACCAGCAATGCTGGCAACAGGCCTATTCCCATAACTCGCAGATAAATCTGCGCCTCAGCGGCCAGCTCTGGGTCCTGACCAATCGCCACGAGCACCGGCCCTGAAAACCAAAACAACGGCAACAAAGCGATGGCATAGAGCGCAGACAACCACAGGCCCATACGCGCAATGCGCCGGATCGCGCGTTCGTCGCCTTGTGCATCCGCTTCCGCGACCATCGGCATCACTGCAATGCCAAAGCCCGACCCCAGAATAAAAGTCACAAAAAACAAGGTACTGCCCAGCACAACGGCGGCCAATGCATCAATCGAATACCACCCCAGCATGATGGTATCGGTCAGGCCAATTGCAAATTGCGCCACATGACCACCAATCAGCGGCAGCCCAAGCGTCAGCAACGCGCGCATATGCCCGCCATATGTCATCTGAGTTTTTATCATACGGTAAGGATTAGGAAGCTTACCTCCCCTTGGCAAGCCACAAATGCCTAGATTTCAGGCAACTTGAAAACGCCCAACCCTAGACCTCTGAACCACAACAAGGCACTCTGGGCAAAACCACCGGAGCGCCAATATGTCAGATGCCTTTTCCCAATTGATCCCCGAGACGCGTGCCTTCCTTAAAGCGCTGGAAAAAAACAACAATCGGGATTGGTTTCTCGACCACAAAGACCGCTACGACAGCAACCTCAAGCGCCCAGCTGAATTGCTGCTCGACCAAGCCGCTTACGACCTTGGGAAAATCACTGGCGACCCTGTGAAAACCAAGCTGTTTCGCCCGCACCGTGACGTGCGGTTTTCCAAGGACAAAACACCCTATCACCTGCATCTGCATATGCTCTGGACAACAGACACCGGCGGGCGTCAGCCTTTGGGATGGTTCTTTGGAATTGGGCTGGATTACATCTCTATTGGTGGCGGCCTGATGGGGTTTGAAAAACAAACCCTGCTGGATTGGCGCGCCGCCGTGGATGGCCCCGCCGGACAGGGTTTTGACACGCTGATGGATGATCTGGCGTCTCAGGGATTTCGCATCGCAGAGCCCGAACTCAAACGCGTACCCGCCCCCTATGCCAAAGATCACCCCCAAGCGGCCCTTTTGCGGCGCAAAAGCCTGTCAGCATGGCAGGATTTTGACACCGCAGAGCTAGGCGCGCCAACCGCGGCGCTTGCCACGGTTTTTCAACGTTTAACTCCGTTGATGACAAAGCTAAAATCCCTGCTCTAGCTGCCCATCACCCGCCATTCGCCCGGCGCGCGTCTGGATGCAAAGCAGTGCCCAGAATATGATCTGATTGATGCACAACATGATTGGCCGCTGACACGATCAACGGATCGGGCGCTTCTGCGATAGACGCATCTTTGCCCGGATAATCCAAAGAACTCAGGAAATGACGCATACAATTAAGCCGCGCGCGTTTCTTGTCGTTGGATTTGATCACCGTCCAGGGCGCATCTGCCGTATCCGTATAGAAAAACATCGCCTCTTTGGCCTCGGTATAATCATCCCATTTGTCCAAAGACGCCTTATCAATCGGACTAAGTTTCCACTGTTTCAAAGGGTCCGTTGCCCGGCTGGCAAACCGCGCTTTTTGTTCATCTTGGGTGACTGAAAACCAGTATTTATACAGCCGAATACCCGAACGCACCAACATCCGTTCTAAATCCGGCGTCTGGCGCATGAACTCCAGATACTCTGATGGCTCACAAAACCCCATCACCCGCTCTACGCCGGCGCGATTGTACCAGCTGCGGTCATACAGCACCATTTCACCAGAGGTGGGCAAATGATCCACGTAGCGTTGAAAATACCACTGCCCGCGTTCTTCGTCTGTCGGCTTGTTCAAGGCCACAACCCGCGCTGACCTTGGGTTCAAATGCTCGGTGAACCGCTTGATGGTGCCGCCCTTACCCGCCGCATCACGCCCTTCAAACAGCATGACAAACTTCTGCCCTGTCTCTTGCGCCCAATGCTGCACCTTCAAAAGTTCCGCCTGCAACTTGGCCTTTTGCTTTTCGTAATCCTTGCGCGACAATCGCTCTGCATAGGGGTACTGCCCGGCCTCAAAAGCCTGACGCATGCCGTCTGCTTCACCGTTTTCTATTGGCTTAACGGCAACCGAATTCTTGGCAGCGTCAGGTGCATTTTTGGCCGGTTGAACGGGCTGAGTATCTTTGGATGTCATAGGCGTTTCCTTCGGTCTGATTGAACGCCCACATCCTAACAGCCCAAGGCCATCACAGCTTTGATTCACCTCAATGAAATGCCAATCTTCGGCGCTATTCAGCGGCGCTCAAAACCGATGCCCGTGCGGCCACTGCCGCCACTGCACTGACAATATCTGCCTTGGTCGACCGGTGGTTCACAATGGCCGCCCGCAGCATTTCCACCTCGCCCACCATGGTTGTGGAAAACACTGCATCGCCGCTTTCCTGCAAATCCAGCGCAATGCGCGTGTTCAGCTCTGATTGCGCCGCTGCGTTCAGATCAGCCCGCGCGGTGAACACGCACACATTTGACACGGGCGGCATGGCCAAAGCCATATGATCCGCGCCCAGCACTTCCGCCGCCATAACCTTGGCCAATTCACAGTTGTGGGTGATCGCCGCAGAAAACGCCGCTTCACCATAGGTCTCCAGCGCCAACCAGACCTTCAACGCCCGATTGCCACGCGACAAATCCACGCCGTAATCGCAAAACCACGGATCGCCGCTCGCCACGCCCCGCGACTTGCCCCGCAAATACACAGGCCGCGCCGCAAACGCCGCCCGCTGTTCTGCCTCGTCGCGGATCAACACCAGCCCGCAATCATAGCCCACATACATCCACTTGTGAAAATCCAACGCGATGGAATCCGCGCGCCCAATCCCATCGCTCAGGCCGCGATACGGTGGTTCTGCCAACCGGGTCCAGGCACCAAACGCCCCGTCCACATGCAGCCAAAGCCCCTCTTCTTCGGTGAAGTCAGCCAGCGCATTAAAATCGTCAAACAGGCCAAAATCCACAGAGCCCGCCGTGCCCACCACCAAAAAGGGCCTTGCACCAGCCGCACGATCCTCCGCAACCAAAGCCCGCAGTGCCGCCACATCCATCTGACCGTCCACCAAAGGCACCCGGCGAATGTTATCTGACCCAATGCCCAACAGCTCCATGGCCTTGCGCGTCGCATTGTGCACGCCCTGCCCCGCATAGCAGGTCAATTGCACCTCGCCATGCCCGGTCTTGCGCACCTCAGCCCCCAGGGCGCGCAAACGCGCCGCCGCAAAACCCAGAACTGTGGCCTGCGATGTGCCTGTCACCAAGACCCCCGACGCGGTATCGGGCATGCCCATCTTTTGGCGGGTCCAATCAATGACCGCGCGTTCCATGTAATTGGCACCATGATTGCGCCCACCACAGTTTGAATTCATCACTGCGGTCACCATCCCAGCCGTCACATCCGTCGCCAGACCTGACCCTTGCACCCAGCCCCAATACTTTGGATGCGTGTTGCCCGCATGATACGGCAGGACGTCCCTGCGCAGCCGCGCCATCACATCACCACCTTGGCCAATGCTGTATTGCGCCTGCAAATCTTCGGGCATAGGGCGCCAGGGCCGCTCGCCCGCTTGTTGCATTTGATCAATACAGTGATCTAACAGCGCTTGCGCCTCTGCACGAAACGTATCCCAATCTTGCGGATCCAAAGATTTTTCAGACATGCGAAGCGCTCCAAAACAGGTTTCTGCGCGCCATTTACCCCACCCACGCCCAAAGCGCACCTGCAAATCGCCGGATTGCGAGAAAGCGCCGCGTCTGTTTGGTTTTTTGAAATCCGGCTAAATCGCCATACGCACAGGGATATCAACAATCGGCACAATGCGTGCAAATCCCTGAACCGGGTGGAATGCTTCCGCCACCTTGAACAGTTTCAAACCGGCCACAGGATCGGTCCGTGCCATATCCAACATCATCATACGATCCCGATCAAACTCAACCGACAACACCGGCAGTTCGTCTTCTACATCGGTACCAGCGTCCATAAAGGGGGCAATACAAGTCACCACAAGTTCCTTCACCGGAATTGTGCGAAATAAATCCGATGCCACCTTCAGCGCCGCGCTGCCAACATAGGCGCGATAAATCGCCATATGGCGTTCCCGCGGCATCTTAACCTCTGTCAGCTTTCCGCTTGGGGTAAACTTAAACTGGAAATCTGGAACAATGCTTTGATCATGCACACTCAAAACCGCCTGAATTTGCCCCTCAAACACCGAGATCCCCAACCCCCGCGCCAGCTTATGCTGCCGTGTTAATGTTTGATGGCCTCTGATCACTGACAAGATCGCCGCATCATCCTTGTTGTGCACGCCATAGACTGCGGCCTGCTCCAACTCCCATTGTTCAAAACTTTGCTGATAAGGCGTCAGCGTAGCCAGAATCTCGCGGTGCCCCAACTGGCGGGCCACATGCAGCGCTCTGTCCAAAGCATCGCGGGTCTGGCGGCCTCGTCCCAGCAGCCATTGCACAAATCCCGGTTCGTGATGAGCAAGTTGTGTGCGAATCCGCTCTGATCTCGATAAATCGACTTCCGGCGCTTCCGGGGCCGGACGGCGGGCGACAGCTGGCCAATCGATGCCGGCAATGGTCTCATGGTGCAAGCTTGTGATGTGATGGATATAGCTGTCCAGCTCAGCAATGTCTTTGGCGTTGGACCGCTCCATCGCCTTGCGTTGCTTGTCTTTTTCTTTTCGTTCGGCTTCCCGAACGGCCGGCCCCTGAACATTGCCAAGGGACCCCATCGTGTCAGTCCAAACCATGACACAAGTCTCCCATAGGGTGTAATTCCATCTTTCGGTCAACCCTGCGGGCAAAAGTCTCATAATGCAACAAAAAAAATCATTACAAACAATAAGCTATACTTTAGGCTGTATCTCAAAAATGCCACATTTTGCATAAACCGGCAGCGACTCACGAAATTCCCGAATTGTCAGCCGCCTATTGCCCTACTCTCAAGGCAGTGAAATACTGTGCGTCAAACACAGGATAATAGAGCAGCCCATGAACGATCTCCTCGCGAGCACCGAAGACGATAAATCCTATGACGCCTCCTCTATTGAAGTGCTCGAAGGTCTCGAACCCGTGCGCAAGCGACCGGGCATGTACATTGGCGGCACCGACGAACGGGCCCTGCATCATCTGGTCGCCGAAGTGCTTGATAACTCGATGGACGAAGCCGTGGCGGGCTTTGCAAACCGCATCGAAGTAGAGCTGCACGCCGATTACGCCGTCACCATCCGGGACAACGGCCGCGGAATCCCAATTGATCCGCACCCAAAGTTCCCCGATAAATCCGCGCTCGAGGTCATTCTATGCACCCTGCATGCCGGCGGTAAATTCTCTGGCAAAGCCTATCAAACATCTGGCGGTCTGCACGGGGTTGGGGCCTCGGTCGTCAACGCGCTTTCTGACAGCATGGTCGTGCAAGTCGCTCGAAACAAAGAAGTTTTTGAACAACGCTTCTCGCGCGGCATCCCCCAAGGCCCCGTTGAAAAAATAGGAGCCGCCCCCAACCGGCGTGGCACCCAGGTCACTTTCCACGCCGACGAGCAGATTTTTGGCAAGCACCGGTTCAAACCCGCTCGCCTGTTCAAATCGATCCGCTCCAAAGCCTACCTGTTCTCGGGCGTCGAAATCCGCTGGAAATCCGCCATCGACGACGGCGAAACCCCCACCGAAGCCACCTTCCACTTCCCAGGGGGCTTGGCCGACTATCTCAACGAATCCCTCAACGGCTCCACCACCTATGCCGAGCACCCCTTTGCGGGCACCGTCGACTTCAAAGAACGCTTTAACGTCCCCGGCAAAGTCGAATGGGCCATCAACTGGACCCCGGCCCGTGACGGCTTCATCCAATCCTATTGTAACACCGTGCCCACCCCCGAAGGAGGCACCCATGTGTCCGGATTCTGGGCCGCCGTCCTCAAGGGCATCAAAGCCTACGGAGAATTGGTCAACAATAAGAAGGCCGCCCAAATCACCCGTGACGATTTGGCAACAGGTGGCTGCGCGCTGGTCTCCTGCTTTATCAGCGAACCGGAATTTGTCGGACAGACCAAAGACCGCCTTGCCACCGTCGAGGCCCAGCGGCTGGTCGAAAACGCCGTGCGCGATCACTTTGACAACTGGTTGGCCGCCAACAACAAATTCGCCGGAGCCATCCTCGATTTCCTGGTGCTGCGCGCCGAAGAGCGCCTGCGTCGACGCCAGGAAAAAGAAACCCAACGCAAAACCGCCACCAAGAAACTGCGCCTGCCCGGCAAGCTGGTGGACTGTTCAGCCACCAACCGCGAGGGCACCGAACTTTTCATCGTCGAGGGTGACTCTGCGGGCGGCTCTGCCAAAATGGCCCGCAACCGCAAAAATCAGGCCCTGCTGCCCCTGCGCGGCAAAATCCTCAACGTGCTTGGCGCCGCCTCAAACAAACTGGGCACCAATGCCGAAATCAGCGACCTGACCCAGGCGCTTGGGGTGGGTCTTGGCACCCGTTTTAACCCCGACGATCTGCGCTATGACAAGATCATCATCATGACCGACGCTGATGTCGACGGGGCCCATATTGCGGCCCTTTTGATGACCTTCTTCTTCACCCAAATGCGCCCGATGATCGACCAGGGTCACCTCTATCTCGCCTGCCCACCGCTCTTCCGCCTTACCCAGGGCGCGCGCCGGGTCTATTGCGTCGACGAAGCCGAACGCGATGACCTGTTGGAAAAAGGCCTTGGCGGCAAAGGCAAGATCGACGTCTCCCGCTTTAAGGGTCTTGGTGAAATGGACGCAAAAGACCTCAAAGAAACCACCATGGACCCAAGCTCGCGCAAACTTATTCGCGTCACCATCGACGAAGACGAACCCGGCGAAACCGGTGACCTAGTAGAGCGCCTGATGGGCAAAAAACCAGAGAAGCGGTTTGAGTATATTCAGGAGAACGCGCGGTTTGCGGTGGAGTTGGATGTTTAGGAGCCAATCAAAATCATCAAGTTTAGTTCTTGAAATTCAAACTGCCGCGATGGCAGAAAACGTCGACATTGAAAGCCTCCTACGGAAAGCAAAGGTCGCGGCCGTCAAGTTATTGCAACCAAAAGCAATCAGTTGGATTGATCATGAACTCGATGGTTATGATTGCGTGTTCAACGAACTTCCAAGATACAGAAGACTTCACGGCGAACTTAAAGCGTGGAACCCTTATAACGGCTTCATACCGATCATTATCCAAGATAGCAGAACTGAAGAGTTGGTTACCAGGACGCCTGTTAATGGTGGTGTTGGTACACTACAAAAACTCCTAGCACGAAATAGCGCAAACGGTGATCTCCAATACCGAATGTCCGGGAAGCACAAAAAAATTATCATGGAAATGATGGACATTGATCTAGAGCCTATTTTAAAGCTTCCAACTTCGAGTATTCAAAATGCACTCAGCCAAGTTACTTCATTAGTTTTGAATTGGGCTTTAGAATTGGAGAGTAATGGAATACTTGGTGAAGGCATGACCTTTAATAAAGAAGAACAGCAAAAGGCGTCAGATGTGACGCAAACCATCATTGCTCAAAATATCGGCACAATTGGCGATAACCTTGGTAATGCCAAGAATACCGTGACCATCGAGTCCTCAGGAAACCAAGTAATCGACCAAGAGCGATTAGCCGACTTTCTGTCGCAATCAAAAGAGGCTACTTCCCTGTTGCCAAGTACCATAAAGCGTGCGGCTTTCGATGAGCTAATAGCAATCGAAAGTGCCAAAACAGAAGGAGAAAAAAGAAGTCATCTAAATAGCTTGAAAACAATTGCTGAAGGAGCGTCCGGCAACTTGGCAGCCCAAGGAATTATTCAAATGATTGCATCGTTAGTGTAAAGGCACGCAAGCACGAGAACCCATTAGGCTGTATGTCAAATCAACTTACCCGCGCCCAATCCAACTTCATCTTTCCAAAAATACTCAAAAAATCCCAAACCCCACCGCGAATCGTACGTTTGGGGCCGTGAAACGTACAAATTGTACAAATAACCCAAAATGAACCCACCGGTCGCTTAATGCGCAGCATACCAAGCGACGATGGCGGCGCGTTCCTCGTCCTCCATCCAGCTCACATTCGCCGGTGGCATCGCATCGCTTAACCCCGCCTGAACGTAAATCGCACGCGCATTCATCGCGATTTCTCCCTGTGTTTCCAAATAGATACCCTTGGGCGCACGGTGAATGCCATCCCAGGACGGCTCGCGCGCGTGGCACATGGAACAGCGGCCCAACACAATATCGCTAACCTCTTGAAAACCCTCAGCTTCCGCGAACTTCTGCGCGGCCACTGGCATTTCAAGCTCTGCCTCTTCCAACGGCGTCTGAATTGGTCCGGCACTCGACAACCACATGATAACAATGAATAAAACCACGGTCACCAGCCATGTCCACCACAACATGCCCTTGCGCGCGTGCATCTCGTTAAAAAAATGCCGGATGGTCACGCCCATCAAAAACACCAGCGCCGCGATCAGCCAATTGTATTCTGTCGCAAAAGCCAACGGGTAGTGATTTGATAACATTAGAAAAATCACCGGCAGCGTCAGATAATTGTTGTGAGTCGATCGCAACTTGGCGATCTTGCCGTATTTCGCATCCGGCACCCGGCCATTTTGCAAGTCATCTACCACAACCCGTTGATTTGGCATGATAATAAAAAAAACATTGGCCGTCATGATCGTGGCGGTAAAGGCCCCTAGGTGCAGCATGACCGCCCGACCTGTAAAGACCTGATTTAACCCGTAACCCATTGTGACCAATAGACAAAACAGCAAGACCATCAAAACCGTTGGATGTTTCGCAAGCGGGGATTTACACAGGAAATCATAGACCAACCAGCCAATGGTTAACACAGCGGCCGATAGTGATATTCCCTGCCAGATCAACATGTTAGACTTTTGTGCGTCGACCAGATACAGCTCTGCCCCGGCCCAATAGACCAGCATCAACAGCGCAAATCCCGAAAGCCAGGTCGAATAGCTCTCCCATTTGAACCAGGTCAGGTGTTCCGGCATCTCGTTTGGCGCGACTAAGTACTTGCGAACATGGTAAAATCCGCCGCCATGCACTTGCCACTCTTCGCCATCAGCCCCGCCAAAATCGCCCTCGCGGTTCAACCCCAGGTCCAGCGCGATGAAATAGAAAGACGACCCAATCCAAGCGATTGCCGTGATCACATGCACCCAACGCACCACAAAGCCCAACCACTCGTAAAGTATTGGAATCTCAAGCATATTTCCATCCTTCTTCCGCAATCACCAGACTAGCGCATTCAAATATTATCTTCTATAATGAAAGAAACCCCAGCAGTTTCAAGTAAATCAATACAATGTCGTATATCGATAACATCAAAACTTTTGTCCGAGTCTACGAACTCGGCAACATGTCCGCCGCCGCCCGTGATCAAAGAATCTCGGCTGCGGTGGCAAGTTCTCGAATTTCTCAATTAGAACAGCACCTTAACGTCCGCCTATTCCAACGCACAACCCGTCAATTGAACGCCACAGAGCAGGGAAGAATATTCTATGTTGGGGCCTGCAAGGTTCTTGAAACCATCCAAGACGCCGAAGCGGCCGTCAGCAATGTGACGTCTCAACCACGAGGTTCGTTATTTGTCGCCGCGCCGCTTGGCTTAGGTCGGCGATTGATCGCACCACAAGTACCAGATTTTAAAGAGAAATTCCCTCTGATCGACGTGCGGCTTCGGCTCTCGGACCGCAAACTTGACCTGACAGCCGAGGGACTTGATATCGCGTTCTTTTTAGGTGTCCCCGAAGACAGCACGCTAAAAATTCGCAAGATAGCAGATTGCCCCCGCGTGCTTTGTGCCGCGCCAGCCTATCTTAAAGACCGCGGAATACCCAGTTCACCAGATCAATTGACCGACGACAGCCATGACTGCCTCAACCTGCGTTATCCGGGTGCGCCAGAGTTTCAGTGGCCTTTGGAAACCCCCGAGGGCGTGAAAAAGATTGCAGTGAAAGGCCCCTTTGAATCAGATGACGGAGACGTTCTTACGGATTGGGCCCTTGCGGGTCATGGCATTGTTTTAAAACCAAAATTTGAAATTTCAGAGGCGCTTTCTACAGGTCAATTGATACCGGTCCTGGAACAGTTTCCGCCGGTCGCGGTACAACTTGCTTGCCTCTATTCGCACCGTCGTCATCAAGACCCTAAATCACGTTTGTTTATTGATCATATGGCGCAGCATATCACCAAACGCTTAGGGCCACATTCGGACTAGCTGCCACGGTAAGTGGAATATCCGTGCGGCGAAAGCAGCAAGGGAACATGATAATGCGTTGCCTCATTCATTCCAAAGCGAATGGGAATATCCTCTAGAAACAGTGGTAAACGGCCCGCCTGCCCGCTGCCCTGAAAATAACCAGCGCAAGCGAACACCAATTCATAGGTGCCTGTTTCAAACAAATCTTTCGGCAAAATCGGGCGATCAGTGCGGCCATCCGCATTGGTGAGTGCATCTGCCAAATGCTGCCGTGCGCTGCCATCAAGCCGGAACAATGAGACCCGAATACCATCTGCCGGACAACCGCGCGCGGTATCCAACACATGCGTCGTTAAATATCCTGACATGCTCTACTCCTCAGACAACTGCACATAATGACAAATATATCACCAGCGCCACTGTACAGCGCGTGATAGCTCTTTCAAATTAAACCTTAAACCGCATAGGCTTTTGTTAGAGTACACTTCGCTGAGAGAGGCGGAATATGAAACGATATCAACGAAATATGCGCGGCTATGGCCAGACACCGCCGGACGCTCGGTGGCCGGGAAAGGCGCGTATCGCAGTGCAATTTGTTTTGAACTACGAAGAAGGCGGTGAAAACTGCCTATTGCACGGTGATCCCGCGAGCGAAGCGTTTCTATCTGACATCCCTGGCGCAGGCCAATGGCAAGGGCAACGCCATTGGAATATGGAATCCATTTATGAATACGGGGCCCGTGCTGGTTTTTGGCGACTGCACAGGTTGTTCACTGGGGCAAAAATACCGCTCACGGTCTATGGTGTCGCGACCGCACTCGCCAGATCGCCAGAACAAGTGGCCGCTATGAAAGACGCAAAATGGGAAATCGCTTCGCATGGGCTGAAATGGGTAGAACACAGCGGCATGCCCGAGCACGAGGAGCGCGCCGCAATTGCCGAAGCTATTCGATTGCACACAGATGTGGTCGGAACGCGCCCGCGCGGGTGGTATACTGGCCGCTGTTCAGAAAACACCGTACGTTTGATCGCCGAAAACGGCAGCTTTGACTATGTCAGCGATACCTACGACGATGACCTGCCCTATTGGCGCTCCTATGACGACCATGACCAACTGATCATTCCCTACACCCTAGAAGCCAATGACATGCGGTTTGCAACCGCGCCCGGCTGGGTAACCGGGCAGGATTTCTACACCTATTTGAAAGATTCATTTGACGAACTTTATCACGAAGGCCGGGCAGGTTCGGCGAAGATGATGACTGTTGGATTGCATTGCCGGCTGATAGGTCGCCCTGGAAAAATCGCCGGACTACGCCAATTTTTGCATTACATTCAGGGCTTTGAGGGCGTTTGGACACCGCGACGGCTTGATATTGCAACCCATTGGGCAAAAACCCACAAACCAGATCATCATATGCGTCCCAGCCAAATGCCGCGCAAAGCATTCGTCTCAAAATTCGGCAGTATCTTTGAACATTCAGCGTGGATTGCAGAGGCGGCGTTTGATCTGGAACTTGGTCCTGCACATGACACCCCCATTGGTATACACAGTGCATTGTTACGCATCTTTCGCAGTGCAAGCCAAGCGCAACGATTGGGTGTTCTAAAGGCCCACCCTGATTTGGCTGGCAAGCTGGCCGCTGCAGGGCAGTTGACCGCCGATTCAAATGCGGAACAGGCAAGCGCTGGCCTGGACTTGCTGACCGATGTCGAACGCACCCAATTTCATGACCTCAACAATGCATACGTCAAAACTCATGGTTTTCCTTTTATCATAGCAGTACGCGACCATGTTAAAGCCAGCATTATGCGAGCGTTTGAACGACGCATTGCTCAGTCTAGCGACGTTGAATTCGACGAAGCATGCCGACAAGTCGAGCGCATTGCTGAAATCCGCCTAGAAAGTCTTTGGAATGAGTAAGGTTATTCAGACTTCTGCGCTCTCTGCGGACAAATTCGCACCGTTTGGCGATGTACTGGAACTGCAAGAGCAACCGGACCAGATTATCAACCAAGGCAATTGCGGGCGACACCACGATTTGGCCAAACTGGACTTTGGCGGCGGACGCGCCGGAATAAGCCTGTTTGACGCCAAGCCGCGCAGCCTGCCTTATCAACTTGACCTGTTAGAGCGTCATCCCGACGGAAGCCAAGCCTTTATTCCGATGAGCCTAACCTCCTTTTTGATTATTGTAGCCTCCGACGTTAACGGATCGCCGGGCGAACCCTGCGCATTTGTTTCTGCCCCTGGTCAAGCAATCAACATTCATAAAGGCGTTTGGCACGGTGTTTTAACGCCACTCCACGCGCCAGGTCTTTTTGCTGTGGTTGACAGAATGGGGCCCGGGCCAAATCTGGAAGAATACCGGCTAGCTGCCTCAGTTGAGATAGTTTAACTGTAAACTAAATACCAAATTCACATATCCCCCCTCATTAATTCTACTCAGACTAGCATTCTATCTGGCGAAACTCTTTCAAAAAAAGAGATGACCGCTAGACGCATGGCTGCTATGAGGCTATCGACCTACCCAAGTAGTTTAACACTGAACTATAAGGGTGGAGCGAGACATTTGGAGGAGGCAGCCATCATGGCGACGAAATTCGAAGATATTGATCCGGTGGAATCACGCGAGTGGCAAGAAGCCGTCGAAGACGTAATTGCACGTGATGGCGCAGACCGTGCGCATTACTTGCTAGACAAAGCAGTGCAACAGGCGCGTGCCGCCGGTGCAAACCTGCCATTTTCTGCAACCACACCCTATCAGAATACCATTCCTGCAGACGACCAAGAACCCTTCCCAGGTGACATGGATATGGAATGGCGTATCCGTACTATCAACCGTTGGAATGCGATGGCGACTGTTGTGCGCCGCAACAAAGTGTCCAGCGAATACGGTGGTCACATCGCGTCATTTGCTTCTTCGGCTGTCATGTATGACATTGGCCTAAACCATTTCTGGCGCTCTAAATCAGCCATTCACGGCGGTGATTTGGTGTTCTTTCAAGGGCACGTGATCCCAGGCATCTATGCACGCTCTTTTATGGAAGGCCGCCTGACAGAAGAGCAGCTTGAAAACTTCCGCTCTGAAGTGGCTGGCAATGGGCTTTCGTCTTACCCACACCCCTGGTTGATGCCGGATTACTGGCAATTCCCAACGGTTTCGATGGGGCTTGGACCGCTCATGGCAATCTATCAAGCGCGCTTTATGAAATATATGCACAACCGGGGCCACATCGATATGGCAGACCGAAAGGTTTGGTGTTTCTTAGGTGATGGCGAAATGGACGAACCGGAATCGCGCGGTGCCATCGATCTGGCAGCACGCGAAGGTCTGGATAACCTGATCTTTGTCGTAAACTGTAACTTGCAACGTTTGGATGGCCCGGTCCGCGGCAACCACAAGATTGTGCAAGAGCTGGAAGGTGACTTCCGCGGTGCAGGCTGGAACGTCATCAAATTGCTTTGGGGCAAGGGCTGGGACGCGCTTTTGGAAAAAGACACTTCCGGTAAATTGCGTCAGTTGATGGACGAGACGCTGGATGGCGATTATCAGACTTTCAAATCCAAAGACGGTGCTTATATTCGCGAGCACTTCTTTGGAAAATACCCTGAAACCGCTGCATTGGTGGCTGATTGGTCAGATGAACAAATCTGGTCGTTGCGTCGCGGCGGCCACGATCCGCAAAAGGTCTATACCGCCTTCAAACGTGCCACAGACACCAAGGGTCAACCAACCTGCCTGCTGGTGAAAACCGTAAAGGGTCACGGCATGGGGACAGCTGGCGAAGGTCAGAACACCACGCACCAGCAAAAGAAAATGAACGAAGATCAGCTGCGCGCCTTCCGCGATCGTTTTCAGATCCCGGTCAGCGACGAAGACGTTGGCAAGGCACCCTTTGTCAAATTGAACAACGCACAAAAAGCCTATCTGGCAGATCGTCGGCAAGCGCTTGGAGGTGCTTTCCCGAAACGCGATGCAAAGTCAGACAAGCTGGAGATTCCAGCACTCGACAAGTTTGCTGCCCAGTTGAAAAGTACCGGCGACCGCGAAATTTCCACCACAATGGCGTTTGTGCGTATTCTGACAACCCTGTTGCGGGATAAGAAAATTGGCAAGAATATCGTGCCAATCGTTCCTGACGAAAGCCGCACGTTCGGCATGGAAGGCCTATTCCGTTCGGTGGGCATCTATAACCCACTTGGACAAAAATATACGCCGCAAGATGCTGATCAAATGATGTTCTACAAAGAGAGCATCGACGGTCAGGTTCTGCAGGAAGGCATCAACGAAGCCGGGGCGATGGCCGATTGGATCGCTGCCGCGACGTCGTATTCCAACCACGGCGTGCCAATGATCCCCTTCTTTATCTATTACTCGATGTTTGGTTTCCAACGTATTGGCGATCTGGCTTGGGCGGCTGGCGATAGTCGGGCACGCGGGTTTATGTTGGGTGGCACTGCCGGACGCACAACCTTGAACGGTGAGGGCTTGCAACACGAAGATGGTCACAGCCACGTTCTGGCGGGCACGATCCCGAACTGCGTCAGCTATGACCCAACATTTCAGCACGAAGTTGCAGTGATTGTGCAGCATGGCATGAAGCGCATGTATGAAGATCAGGAAGACGTGTTTTACTACCTGACCTTGATGAACGAAAACTACAGCCATCCTGATATGCCGATGGGTGTTGAAGACGACATCATCAAAGGGTTGTATCGCTTTAAGGAAGTCGCCAAACCGGGCAAGAAACACGTGACTTTGATGGGCTCTGGTACAATCTTGATCCAAGCAATCAAAGCCGCGGAAATGCTGGAAAACGACTTTGGAGTGACGTCTGAAATTTGGTCTGCTCCAAGCTTTAACGAGCTGGCGCGTGATTGTCAGGATGCCGAGCGTTACAACCGGTTAAATCCATTGGCAGAACCAAAAGTCCCCTTTGTCGCGCAGCAACTTGCAAAGGCCACAGGGCCAATCATTGCCGCTACCGACTACATGAAAAACTATGCAGAACAAATTCGGGCCTGTGTTCCAGGGCATTACACGGTTCTTGGGACAGACGGATATGGACGCAGCGACAGCCGCGTGAACTTGCGCCGCTTCTTTGAAGTGGACGCAAACCATATCGCAGCGGCCGCCATGGTGGATCTATATCGCCAAGGCAACATCACCAAAGCTGTGCTTGAGAAAGCCATGGCGAAATATGACATCGACGGAAACAAGCCGAACCCACGGCTGGTGTGATCGGACAGAGGAGAAAAGATCATGACAATTGAAGTCAAAGTACCAGATATTGGGGATTTTGCGGAAGTTCCTGTTGTATCCATTTTGGTGAGCGTCGGTGACGTCATCGCCTTGGAAGATCCCATTGTAGAGTTGGAGAGCGACAAAGCCACGTTGGAAGTGCCATCATCGGCTGCGGGCAAGGTTTTGGAAATCAAGGTGGCGGAAGGTGACAATGTCGCTGAAGGCTCTCTGATATTGGTTCTCGAAGCAGACGCTACTTCGGGGGCCGTCGAGACCCCTGCCCCAGCTGCCGCCGCAACCGCAGCACCTGCATCGAGCCCGGCACAAGCGGCCACTGCCCCAGTGGCGGCAATTACTGACAGCGGATTTGGCAAGGCCCACGCGTCGCCTTCGGTACGCGCATTTGCCCGTCAATTGGAAATCGATATTGCCAAAGTAAACGGATCGGGTCGCAAGGGCCGCATCCTGCGCGAAGATATCACAGCGCATCTGAAATCTACAACCGCACCTGCGGCGACAGCTCCGGCAGCTTCTGGTGGCATGGGCATCCCACCGATCCCAGCTGTTGATTTCAGCAAGTTCGGCAAGATCGAAGATGTTGAAATGCCACGGATCAAAAAGATCTCTGGCCCAGCATTGCACCGCAGCTGGTTGAACATCCCGCATGTGACCCATAACGAAGAAGCCGACATCACCGACCTTGACGGCTATCGTCGCGAATTGGACGGAATTGCAAAAACCGAAGGCTACCGCGTCACACTGCTGAGCTTTGTGGTCAAGGCATCGGTCTCTGCGCTGAAACAGCATTGGGAAGTGAATTCTTCAATCCACCCCGATGGCGACAAGTTGATTAAGAAAGACTTCTATAACATTGGTTTTGCGGCAGATACGCCCAATGGACTGATGGTGCCAGTGATCAAAGATGCCGATCGCAAAGGCATTGTAGAGATTTCCAAAGACCTGATGGAATTGTCTGCTAAAGCGCGCGATGGCAAGTTGAAGGGCGATGATATGTCCGGCGCGACATTCACCATCTCATCACTAGGCGGCATTGGTGGCACGTCATTCACCCCAATTGTGAATGCGCCAGAAGTTGCAATTTTGGGTCTGACGCGGTCCAAAATGGCCCCGGTTTGGAACAAGGAAAGCAGCGAATTTGAACCACGTTTGATGCAGCCGCTGTCTATGTCTTATGACCACCGTGCCATCGATGGCGCACTGGCCGCACGTTTCTGTGCAACATTGAAACACCTGCTCGGCGATGTGCGTCGACTGATGCTATAAAGGGACTTGAACAATGGATGTAAAAGTACCTGATATCGGTGATTTTGACGCCGTTCCTGTTGTTTCAATCTTGGTCTCTGTGGGCGACACCGTCGCCGCAGAGGATGCCTTGATCGAATTGGAATCAGACAAGGCGACCATGGAAGTACCCTCGCCTGCCGCGGGTGTGGTCAAAGAAATCAAAGTGGCTGAGGGCGACAATGTTGCCGAAGGCTCTTTGATCTTGGTCCTTGAGACCCAAGACTCTGCGGCACCATCAGCAAAAGCGACACCAGTGGCCCCAGCAGCGCCAACCGCTGTGGCGGCCACAGGTTCTGCAACTGGTCCCGGTGACGTACATGCCGAAGTGGTAGTTCTGGGTTCTGGCCCCGGTGGCTATACGGCCGCTTTCCGCGCAGCGGATTTGGGCAAGAAAGTTGTTCTGATCGAAAAGGACAGCAACCTCGGTGGTGTTTGCCTAAATGTCGGTTGTATCCCATCCAAAGCTTTGTTGCATGGCGCAAAAGTTATCAGCGAAGCTGAGGAAATGGGCCACTTTGGGATCAAATTCACAAAACCGAAAGTCGATCTAGACGCTTTACGCGGATGGAAAGAAAGCGTTGTGAATCAATTGACTGGCGGATTGGGTGGCCTTGCAAAGGCTCGCAAAGTTCAGGTTGTAAATGGCTATGGTAAATTCACCGGGCCAAACATGATTGAGGTCGACAACGACGGCGTTAAATCAACTGTCAGCTTTGATCAATGTATCATCGCCGCGGGTTCTGTGCCAGTCACCTTGCCCTTTATCCCGCACGACGACGAACGCGTCATTGATTCAACTGGCGCGTTGGAATTGGCAGATGTGCCTAAGCGGCTCTTGGTTTTGGGCGGCGGTATCATCGGCCTTGAAATGGCAACCGTGTACGACGCATTGGGATCCAAAGTCACCATCGTTGAATTCATGGATCAGCTTATTCCGGGTGCTGACAAAGACATCGTCAAACCGCTGCATAAACGCATCGAAACCCGCTACGAAAACATCCTGACCAAGACCAAAGTGACTGGCATTGAAGCCCAGAAAAAGGGGCTTAAAGTCACAATGGAGGGGCCAAATGGCGAAACCACTGACACCTTTGATAAGGTGTTGGTTGCCGTCGGCCGTAAGCCAAACGGCAAGCTGATCGACGCTGAAAAAGCTGGTGTTTCGGTGGATGAACGTGGGTTTATTTCTGTTGATAATCAACAACGTACTGGCCAACCACATATCTTTGCGATTGGCGATGTTGTTGGCCAACCGATGCTAGCCCACAAGGCGGTTCACGAGGGCAAAGTGGCCGCAGAGGTGTGCGCGGGACACAAACGTTTCTTTGATGCGCGCGTGATTCCGTCGGTGGCTTACACAGACCCAGAAGTTGCATGGGTTGGCCTGACAGAAACCCAAGCCAAGGCGGAAGGAATCAAAGTCGGCAAAGGCGTGTTTCCTTGGGCGGCGTCTGGGCGCTCTTTGTCATTGGGGCGCTCTGAGGGCTTAACAAAAGTGCTGTTTGACGAAGACGGTGACCGCGTGATTGGCGCGGGCATAGTTGGGCCAAACGCCGGGGATCTGATCGCCGAGGTGGCCCTGGCCATCGAGATGGGCGCGGATGCGGTGGATTTGGGCCATACTATTCACCCCCACCCGACCTTGTCAGAAACGGTGAACTTTGCCGCTGAAATGTTTGAAGGCACCATCACCGACCTGATGCCGCCGAAAAAACGTAAGTAAAACAAAGGCCCCGCCGCGCGCGGGGCTTTTCACTACCGGCTTGCCATTAGCCGTGCCATGTCGAGCATGCGGCAAGAAAATCCCCATTCATTGTCATACCAGCCAAACACTCGCAGAAGGCCGCCGACAGACACCGAGGTTTCTTTTTCGCAGACCACCAAGGATTCTGGGCGCATGCGCAAATCGGTTGAAACCAAGGGTTTTTTGGTAGACCCTAAAATGCCTGCGCGCGCCGCTTCGGTGTTTAAAACCGCGTTCACAGCTTGGGCACTCACTGGCTTATCTGTTTGAATTGTAAGGTCAATTGCGCTGACACTGGCGGTTGGCACACGGATCGCCCGCGCCTCTACACGCCCACTCAGATGCGGCAAAACCCGGTCTATCATACGCTGGGCGCTGGTGGTGGTGGGCACCATAGACAGGGCGGCGGCGCGGCTGCGTTCTAAAGCGACTCGGGGTTTGTCGACCGTCGGTTGCGAGCCGGTATAGCAATGCACCGTCGTCATGTGGCCAGATATCAGACCAAAGGCATCATCGAGTGTTTTCATCAAAGGGGCCAAGGCATTTGTGGTGCAGGATGCGTTGGACACAATACGTTGATCTTGTAGAATTTCGTGATTGGCCCCCATCACCAAAGTGACGTCAGCTTCGTCAGAAGGACCTGATATCAATACATTTTCTGCGCCAGCGGTCAGGCCCTGCTCAGCAATCGCGCGCTTGCCAGCCATGCCGGTGCATTCCAAAACAACGTCAACATCTCGCAAATCTAACGTGGCAATGTCAGAGATTCCGTGAAACGGAAAGCGCGTGCCGTCCACAATGATGGCGGCCTCGTCGTAATCGACTGTGCCGTTGAAAGTTCCAAAAACCGAATCGTATTGAAACAGGTAGGCACATGTTTCCAGCGGTTCGATGTCGTTGATCCCAATGATTTCGAAGCCTTTATATGCATCACTTTGCGTTAAGATTCGTAAAACGGTTCGCCCGATACGACCAAAACCATTGATAAATATACGAATTTTCTGTTCCGCCATGGTCCGACCTTTACACCTGAAGCAAGGCGCTTAGTTCACACTTATTGATGTGAAATGACCAGTTCCAGATTGTATTTGATACAATTGCCGTCACTTACCAAGTTTTGGGTGGCGATTCACATCTTTGTACAAAAGATAACGGAATCTGCCGGGGCCAGAGGCATAACAGGCCTGTGGGCAAAACGCCCGGAGCCACATGAAATCGCCTGCTTCAACCTCTACCCAATCGGTGTTGAGCAAATAAACTGCTTTACCTTCAAGCACATAGAGACCGTGCTCCATGACATGGGTTTCAGGAAATGGGATCACACCACCGGGTTCAAAACTGACAATATTCACATGCATGTCGTGACGCATGTCTTGCGGGTCCACAAATCGAGTTGTCGACCAGCACCCCTCGGTGTCGGGCATGGGCACGGGCGTCACATCATGGTCGCTAGACACAAAAAACTCTGGTTTATCAATGCCCTGAACCTGTTCATAACGTTTGCGAACCCAGTGAAACGTGACAGCTGCGTCGCTGATGTTTTCAACCTGCCAGTCACAGCCCGCGGGAATGTAGGCATATCCACCAGCCTGCAAAATATTTTCTGTGTTATTTGCAGACAATTTTAGCGATCCAGAGACGACAAAAAGCACAGCCTGGGCGCTTGAATCCGGCTCTGGTTGGGTGCTGCCACCGCCAGGGGCAACCTCGACGATATATTGCGCAAAAGTTTCGGCAAATCCACTGAGCGGGCGGGCAATGATCCAGGCTCGGGTATCCGTCCAAAACGGCAGGTTCGAGGTGACAATATCTGTCATCACTCCCTTGGGAATAACCGCATAAGACGGGGTAAACACCGCCCGGTTGGTGGTGATTTGGCTTTGCGGAGGCAGGCCGCCCGGCGGGCTGGCATAGGGGGTATCAGACATAAATGCGCCTTTGTAATGCCCGTCTATCAGACGCTTTTTATAGATATATTCCAAGCCTTTAAGACATGAAGCATTTTAAGGCAGAGATTGATAATCACTCGAATGGTTCGATCAGTTCAGGGCCGCTGGCTTTGTTGGAATTCACCTTTGGATCAACCGCATGAAACGACAGCAGATCGTCATCCGCTGGCTGCATCAACCGAGCGGCACCATGCCCTTGTTCGCCCAACCACAGATCCCAGTTGTCCTGTGCAATCACAACCGGCATGCGGTGATGTATTTGCGATAGTTTGATGTTGGACCCGATTGTCACCACCGCACAGCACCGCAAGTTTTCGCCCCCCTGTGACCAGTCTTGCCAGATGCCCGCCAAGGCCAAAGGCGCGTCAGAATGGATGTACCATGGCCAGCGTTTGCCAGCGTCATCCTTGGTCCATTCGTAGTAGCCAGTTACCGGAATAAGACAGCGCCTTTCCCGGCAAGCCATTCTAAATGCGGGCTTTTCTGCCAAAGTTTCAGCGCGGGCATTGATCAAAAGCGGCCCGTCATTGGGGGCCTTGTACCAATGCGGGATAAAGCCCCAACGCATCTGCACCAGCCTGCGCGTGCTGTCTGCACTGTTTGGATCAGCCCCCATAACCACGTGAATGCCGGTGGTTGGACAGACGTTGAAATTTGGCACACTGGGCAGGTTATTGGCGGGTGTCGCACTGAAGAGCTGCGCCATGGCGTCAGAGGGTAAGGTATTGGCGATACGTCCACACATGGGCCTAGATTAACCATTTTTTCAAAGATGCCCAGAGTGTGCATCAGTTGGCAGCATGCGCTGCGTTAAGGTCGACCTCGGTCGCATTTCTTGCGAGTTTCAGCCGCCATATCTGGGGTTTTGGCCCCTAGGTTAACACAAGGGTCGGCCGCTAAATTTTTGATTATTTGTACAATTTGTACGTTTCACACGCTGAACTGTACGATTCGAGCCAAAACTTGAGTTTCGCGCGAAACATTTGGGCAAAAGGGTTAATTTCTGCGGATTGCAGACAGGCCAGAGATTGCTGGTCAAAATTGAAAATTGCGCAGGGTGATTTATAAGCCCACCCTACTTGTGCGCTTTACGCGCAAAATCGATTTTGGCTTCCATCATCGACATGTCTTTCAGGATCTCTTGGCGGCGGGTGCGATCACCGGTTTCGCGCAGCTCGGCGCGTAGCCGCTCAAGCTCGCGCGACAAAGACACAAATTCGGGCACGCCACCGCTTTCTTTGATCAGGCGATTGATCAGCGCGTTTTCCGGATCATCGGTTTTGGGCAGGGGTTTGCCTGCGCCTTTAAGATTGTCAAATTCACCGTCGGCCTCGGCCTGTGCGATTTTTTGGTTGATAAGATCAATCAGCGGGTGGTCCATGGGCGCTGTTTTAGCGGTTGAAACCCCGTCTGTGAAGAGCCGCGCAGGTCGCGTGCATCGCTGCAGAGTTGGAAAAGCGCGGTTTCGCGATAAGTTAAAGCAGACAGCGGAAAGGAAGTGCCATGAGCTGGAACCCAAATCAAACCGACGATGTGATTGAAACACTGATTGTGCCACGTGCACGCGATCTGGGCGGTTTTGAAGTGCGGCGTGCTCTGCCCTCGCCCCAACGGCAAATGGTGGGACCGTTTGTGTTTTTTGACCAAATGGGACCTGCGGAATTTATCACAGCCCAAGGCATTGATGTGCGCCCGCATCCCCATATCGGCCTGGGCACGGTCACCTATCTGTATCAGGGCGAATTTGAACATCGCGACAGTCTGGGCACGCAACAGATGATCTACCCCGGCGAGGTCAATTGGATGTTAGCGGGGCGCGGAGTGACCCATTCGGAACGCACATCTGAGGCAACGCGGGCTGCGCCGCACAGCTTGGCTGGCATTCAGACCTGGGTGGCATTGCCTGAGGACAAAGAGGACTTGGCTCCGGATTTTGAGCATCACAAAAAGGAGGCCTTGCCGTTTATCGAAGATGGCGGTGCCTCGGTTCGGTTGATTTTGGGCACGGGTTGGGGGGAAGCCGCGCCGGTGACAATGCAGTCAGAGATTTTCTATGCCGATGTTGTCTTGCAAGCCGGGGCGCAATTGCCTTTGCCTGATAATCACGAAGATCGTGGGCTGTATATATTGCAGGGCTCGATTGAAGTGGCGGGCGACACGTTTGAGGCGGGGCAAATGATGGTGTTTCGCCCGGGCGATAAGCTGTCGATCAAAGCGGGAGCCAGTGGGGCGCGTTTGATGGCTTTGGGGGGCGCGACGTTAAATGGGCCGCGCTATATTTGGTGGAATTTTGTCTCGTCGTCGGCAGAAAAAATCGAGGCGGCGAAAGTGGCGTGGAAAGCGGCAGATTGGGCGCGCGGGCCGTTTCAATTGCCCCCCGGAGATACGGATGAATTCATCCCGATCACTGATGACATGGAACGCATGAAGATCAAGCTGCCAAAGGGAGACTGAGTCAGCCTGTCTGCTTGGCAAAGCCAAAAATCAGAATGTCGGCGTTGGTTTTGATCCAGTCCTGACGATAGACAGGGTCGAGGATGACGTTCTGGGTTTTGTTGTCGCCCAGCATCAGCGCATAGAGCACCTGATTGCCCAAACGGTCCAGCAGAACGCCGGCGATCATGTCGACGGCAATTGTCTCGCGGATGAAACCGCTTTGTTTGGCCTGATTCAGGAAATTGAGCAATGCGCCGCGGTAGGGTTTGAGTGGCAGAAAGGCAGATTGTTCGCGCGTCATGATGCGGAAAACGCGGCTGTTGGCGACCAGCACTTCGAGGGTTTCTGTCAGCAAAAGCTGCATTTTGATGCGGAACTCTTCGGCGCTTTGGGCGGGGGTGGCGATGGTACGGATCGCGGGGGCAAAGCCATCAGAGGAGAAGGCATCTAAGATGGCCTGAAACAGACCATCCTTGGAGCCAAAATAGTGATGGATCATGTTGCGCCCGACCCCGGCTTGGGCGCAGATATCGCGAACCGACGCCCCGGCCAAACCCTGTTCGGCGATCAGTTTGGTACCTGCTGCCAGCAAGCGGGATTTGGCGTCTTGGGTCACAACATCATCCAAAATTGTTTCCGCGCATAAAACCTTAGCTCGCAGCAGTTGCCAAGGTGGCATTCGCCGCCTCGCTGGCAAAACTTTTGGCTTTACGTGGATGCGGCTGACCGGTTTCTATGATGTGAGCAACTTCTTGAAGGCTGCGCAGGAACCCAGCCCGCAGGCTTTTCTTAATCGGAAAGCGCATCACATGCCCCATCAAACGCAGTTGCACGACAATCGACCATGTCACCAAAGTTGCCTCGCCCTGTGGCGTCAGCGTGATGCGGTTTGACCAACCTTTGATGGGATTGAAATTTGGCGCATTGAGCACTGTTTCAAATTCGATCAGGTTTTTGCTGCGATCCAGATGGGTGAAGACCTCTTCCATAATTGTGCCCGGTGCACCTGGGCCGATGGCGGCGTCGCGCCCGGCGGCGGGGGCACCGGGAAGGGCTGGACCTGGACGTGCGGTCGAGGATTTGATGGCGGCCATCCATTCGTGCAGGGGCACAAAGTCATCGACCAGTTTAGACCAGATGACATCGGGTGAGGCGTTTATTGTGAGGCTGCGAGAGACTTTCATAACGGGGTTCCAATTGCTAAATTATATCGACTGTCATTAATTATGTGACAATTGCTTCATTTTGCAAGATCTGAATCCGAGAAAGGTTAGCGGCACCATCTAAGCATAAGAAAACCCGGCAAATTTCTTTGCCGGGCTTAGGGAGGTCAAACTGTAAATCAGTTTATTTTTGGGTAATACGCCCATCTTTATAGGGTGCATAGGGGGCGTTCTTGGCAATGAAATCGGCTGTTACCTCGGCCAAATCCGGGCCAAAGTCATAGGCGTTCATCGCATCTTTGAACATTTTGTAGCCATCGCCACCGTTGCGCACATAGTTGTTGGACACAACGTTATAGACCTTGTTCACGTCGATCGCGGCACCCCCTACCATCACGTCAGAGACCCGTTCGCCAGCTGGCTTAGCCAGATCAAACGCAAAGGTCATGCCCGCAACTTGTGGGAAGCGTCCTGCGCCCTCTTCGACTTGGGACACACCATTTTCCAACGCAGCGATCATTGTCGCGCCAGTGACCTGAAAGGTGGACAATGTGTTTTGGAATGGCAACACGGTATAGACTTCGCCCATGGTCACCGCACCCGCGTCGATAGAGGCGCGAATCCCACCGCCGTTCTGGATCGCGATTTCTACGCCTTGGTCTTTGACCCGATCCAGCATCGCATCAGCAATCAGATTGCCCATGGCGCATTCCACGGCGCGGCACTCTTCGCGCACGCCGATGATTTCACTTGCGGTTTCCGCCACAACTTTGTTGCGGATTTCATCAAGCGGCTTTGCGGCTTCGGCGATGCGGGATTTAACCGTATCGTCTTCGGAAATGAAGCGATCCATGATCAATGGCTCACCAGAGGCTGACTTGACCACGCCATCGTCGTCAAACACCACATTCAACTGGCCCAGGAATTTACCATAGGCGTAGGCCGAGACAATTTGCGTGTCGCCCACCACGGTTGGATAGGGGCCTTCGGCGCGACTGGACACGTTGGACAGATAGGTGTTGGTGTGGCCGCCAACAATGACATCAACACCGGTTGTCATTTCCGCAACCTTTAGGTCAACAGAGTAGCCGGAGTGCGATAGCACGATGATCTTGTTCACACCTTCGGCGGTCAAACGGTCGACTTCGGCTTGCACCGCACCCACCGCACCGGTGAAGGTGATGTTGTCGCCGGGCGAGGCCAATTCATCGGTGTTTTCCGGTGTCAGGCCGATCATGCCGATCTTTTCGCCGCCCTTTTCGATGATGGTGGATTTTTTCAGAACCCCAGCAAGGGCTGGTTCAGCTGAAACATCTGCGTTGGACATCAGAACCGGGAAATTCACCGCATCCATAAAGCCGCGCAGCACCTCTGGGCCGTCGTCAAATTCATGGTTGCCCACGGTCATGCCATCATAGCCAAGCGTGTTCATCATCTCGGCGGTCAGCTTACCCTTGTAATAGGTATAAAATAATGTGCCCTGAAATTGGTCACCCCCATCGACAAGCACCGAGTTGGCATATTGGGCACGGGCCGCATCAACGGCTGATTTCAGGCGCGCAGATCCGCCAAAGCACTTGCCCTCGGCATTGCTGTCGGCAGAACAGCCTGAATCAAACCGACTGATCGGTTCAAAGCGCGCGTGAAAATCATTGGTGTGTAGAATGGTCAACGCATAATCGGCAGAGGCCATTCCGGTGGTGACGGCTAAAGCCGCGGCAGTCGTTAAAAATCGCGAAAACATATTGCTCCCCTTTCGCTGGTCACTGGTAGAGTTGGGCATAGAATTGACCCTTGAGTCAAAATTTCTTTGCATTGACGGCTCCGTTGATACCGTTTTGCGCGTAACAGCGTGATGACGGCTTCGGAAAGCTTGACCTATGGGCAATTGCTGGGCATGTGAGCGGCATGCTGATTTTCAAGATATTTAAGGCCGATGAATGGGCCGCGTTGCAGGCCAAAGGCGAAACTTTGGGTGCACCGATTGATTTGGCCGATGGCTTTGTGCATTTCTCGACGGCTGCGCAGGCCGCAGAGACGGCCGCCAAGCATTTTGCGGGTTTGGACGGTCTTTGGCTGTTGGCGCTGGACGGCGATGAGCTGGGGGATGCGTTAAAATGGGAGGTGTCACGGGGTGGTGATAAGTTTCCACATCTGTATCGCGCCATGACGCTGGATGAGGTGCTGTGGGCCAAACCCTTGCCCTTTGAAAACGGCGCACATATTTTTCCCAAGGAGATGACGCAATGAACTTGATGGAAAAATTGGGCATGCCGTTGCTGCATCGGGTGGACCCAGAAACCGCGCATGGTTTGGCGATTAAGGCTTTGCAATTGGGGGCGGCAGCAGCACCCGGATTGGTCACCTCGCCGCGGTTGCGCACCACCTTTGCGGGGCTGGATGTGCCGAACCCTGTTGGGTTGGCCGCAGGGTTTGACAAGAACGCGACGGCCCTGTTGGGCTTGTCGCGTGCTGGATTTGGGTTCTTTGAGGTTGGGGCCGCGACGCCACGTGCGCAACCGGGCAACCCGAAGCCGCGCCTGTTTCGCCTGACCGAAGACCAAGCTGCAATCAATCGCTTTGGATTTAACAATGACGGCATGGAAGCCATCGGGGCGCGTTTGGCGCAGCGGCCACGCGATGCGGTGATTGGTCTGAACCTTGGGGCCAATAAGGATTCTGAGGATCGCGCGGCGGATTTTGCCAAGGTTCTGGCCCATTGCGGTGCGCATCTGGATTTTGCGACGGTGAACGTCAGTTCGCCAAACACCGAAAAACTGCGGGATTTGCAGGGCAAGGCCGCGCTGTCAGCATTGTTGGCCGGTGTGATGCAAGCGCGTGAGGGACTGAGCAAAAAGATCCCAGTCTTCCTGAAGATCGCGCCGGACCTAAGCACGGCGGAATTGGCTGAGATTGCAGAGGTCGCGCTGGACAGCGGGCTGGATGCGATCATTGCTACCAATACAACGCTGGATCGCGCTGGGTTGGCGTCGGTTCATAGAGATGAAATGGGCGGCTTGTCAGGCGCGCCTTTGTTTGAGAAATCAACACGTGTGCTGGCGCAATTGTCTGCGATGACCGAGGGCAAGCTCCCATTGGTGGGGGTTGGCGGGATTTCCAATGCCCAGCAAGCCTATGCCAAGATTTGCGCCGGTGCATCGGTGGTGCAGCTGTATACGGCGCTGGTCTATGGTGGGCTATCAATGGTGGCAGACATTGCGCGCGGGTTGGATGACCTGTTGGCGCAGGATGGGTTTGATAACGTTGCCGATGCTGTTGGCAGCAAACGGAGTGACTGGCTATGACCGAAATTTGGCACAACCCGCGCTGTTCAAAATCGCGCGAGACTTTGGCTTTGGTTGAGGAAAAAGGCCCGGTGACAATCCGCAAGTATCTGGAAGATGCCCCGACCGAGGCAGAAATTCGCGCGGTTCTGGGCATGTTGGGGATCAAGGCGATTGATCTGATCCGTAAGGGCGAAGCGGCGTTCAAGGACCATGGTCTTTCTAAGGACAGCTCTGAGGATGAGCTGATTGCGGCCATGGTTGCGGTGCCAAAACTGATAGAGCGCCCGGTGGTGATTGCCGGTGGTCAGGCGCGTTTGGGGCGGCCGCCAGTGTCGGTTCTGGACATCCTTTAGGCCAGCGAACGTTCTAAGGCTGGGTAGCGCGCGCCAAGCGTGATGCCCCGCACCACAAAGGAAATGACAAGCGCGGCCCAGAGGCCGTGATTGCCAAAGGCCGGGGTCAGGGTGAGGACCGCAATCACATAGATGATGGCGCTGAGGATCATCATATTGCGCATGTCGCGGCCCTGGGTGGCCCCAATGAAAATACCATCTAGCATCCAGGCTGCGCAGCCCAGAACAGGCGCGACGATCATCCACGGCAAATAGACCGCCGCGGTGTTTTGAACCTCGGGCGATTTGGCCATAACCGCGATCAGCCAAGTGCCGCCCAGCGCGAAAAATACCGACATCGAGGCGCAAGTGACCATGCCCCAAAAGCTGCACATCAGCGCGGATTTGCGCAAACGGCGCGAGTCTTTTTGGCCAATAGCCCGTGCGATCAGGGCTTCGGCGGCAAAGGCAAACCCATCCATCGCATAGGCGGTGATATAGGTGAACTGGATCAGCACTTCGTTGGCGGCAAGCGTCACATCACCAAAGCGTGCCCCGATAAAAACAAAGCTGGTAAAAATCGCCATCAAAAGCGCAGAGCGGATCAGGATATCGACGTTCAGCAGGCCCATGCGGATCAATTTGGCCCGATCAAACACCCGCGCCCAATTGCGCCATTCTATGTTTTGGAACGCGTCACGGCAAAGGTAAAGCCCCACGCCTGCGCCCAAAAGCTCGGCAATCACGGTGGCGATGGCGACGCCCTGCACGCCCCAGCCCAACCCCAGCACAAACCACAGATCCAGCAGGATATTGGCCCCGTTCATGATGAGTTGCACCCAAAAGACACCGGTGGTGCGCTCCATCGCGACCAACCAGCCGGTGATGGCGTAAACCGCGATGGCCGCAGGGGCGGTCCAGATGCGGATAAACAGGTATTCGCGGGCCAGACTCTCGACCTCTGGCGAGGCGGGCGACAGCCAAAAGGCCCCGGCGAAGATTAAGGGTTGCAACAAGATCAGCGCCAACCCACCTGCCCCTGCAATCAGCAAGGCACGGGTCAAAAAGGCCGACACCTCGGCTGCGTCCCCAGCCCCGGCGGCTTGACCGACCAAACCCGCCGTGCCCATGCGCAGAAAGCCAAATATCCAATAAATGGTGCTGAGGATAATCGCCCCCATGGCAACCGCGCCGATGGGCACGGCTTCGCCCAACTGGCCCACAACCCCCACATCAACCGCGCCCAAGATCGGCACGGTTGCATTGGACAAAACCACCGGAAGCGCAATCTTAAGGATGCGCCGGTGGGTGATCTGCGGATTGGTGGATTGAGGCTCTGCGGTCATGTCAGGTTTTGGCATCCCGCATCAGGAAATGACCGGTGCCCTGGGCAAACAGTTTATTGCGGTTGTCTTGCCAGGCTTCGACGTGCACCGAAGCATAGCGGCGCCCTGACCGGTTCACGCGCGCCCGTGCATAGGAGTCACGCGGCAGACCCGAGCGCAGGTAGTCGATGGTGAAATCAATGGTTTTAGGTTGGCGCGGCATGTGGCCGGCCTCTATTTCGTCAAGCGAAAGCCGGCCGCTTTCCATGTCCTCCCAAAGGCGCGCCCAGCTGAGGCCAATCACGGCGGTAATTTCCAAAAAGGCTGCGGTGGCCCCGCCATGCAGGGCCGGCAGCAGCGGGTTGCCAATGATCTTGTCATCAAAGGACATGGTTGCGGTCAGCTCGTCGCCGCGACGATCAAACTGGATGCCCAAAAACTGGCTATAGGGAATGTTGCTGACCAAAGCTCCCAGAACGGCGTCACGCCGTTGCTTGACCACCTGGACGGGTTCAGGACGAGGACGGCTCATGATTTTTTCTCCGCGGTAAAGGCACCTGTGGCTGTTGCGACGGGGTTTTCTGTATCGCTGTCAAAGCTTTTGGCGCGCACAAAGGCCACGCTGCGTGTCAGGTGATATACTTCGGCACGGGCGCAGATCCGGTCGCCCGGCTTGGCACCGCGCATATAATCAATGCGCAGATCAATGGTTGCTGTTGCGCCCACCACGTCGGGGTGGCTCATGACGGCGGCCCCGCAACAGGTGTCCATCAGGGCCGAAACCGCGCCGCCAGAAATGACGCCGGTGTCTGGATCGCCGACAAACCGTTTATCGTAATTCATTTCGATCTGGGCAAAGCCATCACCGATATCAGTCACTTCCATGCCCAGCGCCTTGGCGTGGGGAATGTTCTCGATAAACTGTTGAGCTCTTTTGGTTTTATCTTCGGTCACAACTTTCACCTGCACTTGCAATTGATGTTACGTCTTATGTGGCAACACCTGTTGCTCTCTCTGCGCACTGCGCCTAAATTCCCCTTAGGGAGAATTAAGTCATGACGGTTGATCGCCTTACATTCAAGGAAATGTGCGCGAAATTTGAAGTAACGCCGCGCACGTTGCGGTATTACGAGTACATTGAATTGCTGCAACCGGATCGCGAAGGTCGGTCACGGTATTATGGCCCACGGGAAATCGCCCGCATGACATTGATCATGCGCGGTCGCACTTTTGGGATCAAACTGGAAGAATTGCGCCAGTGGCTGATGATCTATGAAAACGAAGGCAGCCAAGCCCAGATGGCGGCCTTTGTCGAGATGGCCGACCAGCAATTGATAGAATTGCGCCGTCAGCATTCTCAATTGGAAGATGCCATTCGCGAGCTTGAAACGCTGCGCAATGAAACCTCCAATAGCCTGAAATAAGCCTGCCCACTCGCCATTTGTGGCCTATGATGGTCCTGCGCGCACCCCTTGTGGCCGCGCGATAACGTCAGAACAACTGCCCTTTACCCAGGGGCAGACGAACGGATATTGCGCAAAACGCCGCCTTACGTAAAAGGAAGTTACGTCAACCTACGAAGTGACGCAGCGTCTAACTTACGTAAACGTCAACCGGTATTGTATCGACTCAGAAACATTCGCAACTTAACGGCAGTGACACCGAAAAGGTTTTTAGAATGACTGAAGACTATATGACCATTCGCCAGATGTGCGACAGCTATAGCGTGACCCCGCGCACGCTTCGGTTTTATGAGGCAAAGGAACTGTTGTTTCCCGTACGTGAAGGGCAAAAGCGCCTCTTCACCCGGCGCGACCGTGCCCGCCTTAAGTTGATATTGCGCGGCAAACGCTTTGGGTTTTCGCTCGAAGAAATCCGCCAGTTGCTGGATCTTTATGACATGGGCGACCAACAGCAGACCCAGCTGATACGCACCTATGAGATTGCCCAAGAACGTCTGGCAGATCTTGAGCAGCAGCGCGAAGAGTTGGACGAAGCGATTGAAGATCTAAAAGAGCAGCTGAAATGGGGTGAGAAAATGATCGCCTCGCAGGCCGCCGCAGACAAAGCCGCAGAGTAACATCAACGAGTACAGAGGTATCTATGCCCACTTATTCCGCCCCCACCAAAGATATGCAATTTGTCCTGCATGACGTGCTGAATGTCAGTGCCAGCGAGATCCCCGGTTATGGCGATTTAGACCGCGCATTCACCGGCGCTGTTTTAGAAGAAGCGGGCAAGTTGACTGCCGCAGTTGTGGCCCCCTTGAATGTGGTTGGCGACGCCGAAGGCTGTCGTTTGGAAAATGGGGTGGTCTATACGCCAACGGGCTTCAAAGAGGCGTTTGAGCAGGTCAAAGAAGGCGGCTGGACTGGGTTGGACATGCCAGAGGAATTTGGTGGTCAGGGCATGCCCTATCTGTTGGGCACCGCTGTCGGAGAGATGTTTTCATCTGCAAATCAATCCTTTACCATGTATCAAGGGCTGACCCACGGGGCCGCATCCGCCATTTTGGTGCATGGTACCAAGGCCCAAAAAGCCACATATCTGCCCAAAATGGTCAGCTGTGAATGGACCGGCACAATGAACCTGACCGAGCCGCATTGCGGCACGGATCTGGGCCTGATGCGCACCAAGGCCGAACCGCAATCAGATGGTGCATATCACCTAACGGGGCAAAAGATTTTCATCTCGGCCGGTGAACATGACATGGCCGAGAATATCATCCATCTGGTATTGGCAAAGATCCCAGGTGGCCCCGAGGGCATCAAAGGCGTTTCGCTGTTTATTGTCCCTAAGTTTCTGGTCAACGCAGATGGCACGCTGGGCGCACGCAATGGTGTGGCCGTGGGCAATATTGAAAAGAAAATGGGCATTCACGGCAATTCGACCTGTGTGATGAATTATGACGGCGCAACCGGCTATTTGCTGGGTGAAGAACATAAGGGCATGCGCGCCATGTTCACAATGATGAACGAGGCACGCCTTGGTGTGGGCATGCAGGGGCTGGCACAGGCCGAGGCGGCCTATCAGAACGCCGTCGCCTATGCCAAAGACCGGCTGCAAGGCCGCGATGTAACCGGGGTGAAGAACCCGGATGGCCCGGCAGACCCGCTGATAGTGCATCCAGATATTCGGCGGTCCTTGATGGACCAGAAAAGCTTTGTCGAAGGCGGGCGGGCGTTTCTGTTGTGGGGGGCGCAGATGATTGACGCGGCCCATCGCGCAAAGGATGCAGAGGCCGACGGATTGGTGTCTTTGCTGACCCCCGTCATCAAAGGCTTTCTGACCGATCAGGGCTATGACATGACGGTGCAGGCCCAGCAGATTTACGGGGGCCATGGTTATATCGAAGAACATGGCATGAGCCAGTTTACCCGCGATGCCCGTATCGCGATGATCTATGAGGGTGCAAACGGGGTTCAGGCCCTGGATCTGGTGGGGCGCAAACTGGCACAGGACGGCGGCAAACATGTGATGGCGTTCTTTGAACTGGTGAAATCTTTCTGCAAAGAAAACGCAGATGATGACGCCATGGCCGAGATTGTCGGCCCCCTAAAAGAAGCCTCAAAACATCTGCAAGCGGCGGGCATGTATTTCATGCAGAACGGCATGAAGAACCCAAATCACGCGCTGGCAGGCTCCTATGATTTTATGCATCTGTTCGGGCACGTGTGTCTGGGATTGATGTGGGGGCGTATGGCCAAGGCGGCCCAGAACGCTTTGGCAAATGGCAGCCAAGACGTGGCATTTCATGACACCAAGCTGACCACAGCGCGCTATTATATGGCGCGTCGCTTGCCGGCCACGCAGATGCATCTAGCCCGCATCCAAAGCGGTGCGGACACCGTCATGACGCTTGACGCAGACCAATTCTAAGGAGGCTTTATGCCGAAACGATTTCGCCTGACCCGCCGTCTGCCGATTGCCATGACCGAAGACGCCTATCGGCGGATGAAACGGTTTTCGACAGAGGCTGGTCTGGATGAAGGCGAAGCGCTTTCCTTCCTGTTTGAAAACTTTGAGGCGGTCACAGACCAAGACCAGCTGGCGCAAAGATTGCGCCGGTTTAACCTGGAACTTGAGGCGCGCAAACGCTGACAATATCGTAAGTAGAGAGGTTTGTTTTTGAGTATTTTTGGAAAGATGAAGGCGCAGTCCACCTTACCCGCTCAGGCCAAACAAAATGGCAAGCGGGCAAGGCTTCACCTTTCACGGTCATCGGCACTCCTGCCTGTTCCGCATATTCAAATAACGCGCAAATTCCTAATTCAAGATGAATGGCCGCATTCATCTTTCTAAAAATACTCCACGGGGGTGCGGGGGTGTGAAACCCCCGCTCTGCCAATATCTATAAGAGAGACCTATGACGATTAAACTCTATTGCTTTGGGGAAAGCGGCAACGCTTATAAGGCTGCGCTTGCATTGGAACTATCTGGCCTCAAATGGGAAGCCGTTTATGTAGATTTCTTCAATGGAGAGGCCCGCAGCGCCGATTATTTGGAAAACATCAACGAAATGGGTGAAGCGCCGGTCTTGGTGGATGGTGATTTCAAAACCAGTCAGTCCGGGGCGATCCAGCAATATATCACGGAAAAAACCGGGAAGTTTGGCGGATCAACCGAGGCCGAGCGATATGAAATCCTGCGATGGGTTTTGTGGGACAATCACAAGCTGTCCAGCCAGAATGGCCTCACCCGGTTTTTGATGAACTTTTTGCCGGTTGAAAAGCGACCCCAAGAGGTGATCGGTTTCTTTCAAGGGCGGTTGAAAGCCGCCTACGGCATTCTGAACACCCATCTTGAAGGGCGCGATTGGATGGTTGGGGACGACATAACAAACGCCGACATTTCCTGCTGTGGCTATTTGTTTTACCCAGAACCGTTTGGGTTTGAACGCGCCGACTGGCCCAATATCGACCGTTGGCTGAGCAATATTGAAAGCACGCCGGGCTGGAAGCCCCCATATGAATTGATGCCCGGTCACCCAAGTGATCGTGGGTTGTAAAGGAGATGAGCATGACTGAGGCCTATATCTATGATGCTGTGCGTTCGGTGCGCGGCAAGGGGCGCAAAGATGGATCTTTGCATGAGGTGACAGCTCCGAAGTTGAGCGCGGCCGTGTTGAACGCATTGAAATCGCGCAACAACCTGGAAGGTCACGCGGTAGAGGATGTGATTTGGGGCAATGTCACGCAGGTGGCAGAACAGGGCGCGTGTCTGGCGCGCACCGCTGTTTTGGCCTCGGATCTGGACGAAAGCATTCCGGGGGTCTCGATCAACCGGTTCTGTGCTTCGGGTCTTGAGGCGGTGAACATGGCGGCCAACCAAGTGCGTGGCGGCGGCGGGGACGCATATATTGCCGGCGGTGTCGAATGTATGAGCCGCGTGCCCATGGGTATGGATGGCGGCGCGATAGCGGTGGATCCGTCGATTGCCATGGACAATTACTTTGTACCGCAAGGCATTTCCGCAGATATCATCGCAACCGAATATGGCTTTACCCGTGATCAGGCCGATGCTTTGGCAGTAGAGAGCCAGAAGCGCGCCAAGGCGGCTTGGGATGCGGGGCATTTCGCAAGATCCGTCATCCCGATTTTTGACATCAACGGTTTGCCGATCTTGGAAACCGACGAATACATGCGTCCGGGCACCGATATGCAGTCACTGGGTGGGTTGAACCCGGCGTTTCAGCAGATGGGCGAAGTGATGCCCGGCTTTGATAAGATCGCCTTGATGAAATATCCGCATCTGGAGCGGATCAATCATATTCACCATGCGGGCAACAGTTCTGGCATTGTAGATGGCTCTGCGGCGGTTTTGATTGGCAACAAAGCCTATGGCGAACGCATGGGGTTGACCCCGCGTGCGCGGATCAAAGCCACGGCCAAAATCGGCACCGATCCAACCATCATGTTGACCGGGCCTGTGCCGGTGACCCAGAAAATTCTGCGCGAAAGCGGGATGGAAATTGGTGATCTGGACTTGTTTGAGGTGAATGAGGCCTTTGCCAGCGTTGTGATGCGGTTCATGCAAGCCTTTGAGGCGGATCCAGCGAAAGTGAACGTGAACGGTGGCTCTATTGCAATGGGGCACCCCTTGGGTGCGACGGGCGCAATGATTTTGGGCACCTTGCTGGACGAACTGGAGCGCAGCGACAAAGAAACTGGTCTGGCAACGCTGTGCATTGGGTCAGGCATGGGTGCCGCAACGATTATTGAGAGGGTCTGATGCCAAAGATAGATCTTGATAAAATAGAGCCGCGGCTTGGATCGGGGTATCCGGGCAAACTTGGTGACGAAATGGGGGGCCGCAGCAGTAAACGGATCAGCGACGTTGCGGGGATCACTCAGTTTGGGGCCAATATCACAATTTTGCAGCCCGGTGCGAAATCAAGCCTGCGCCATTGGCATGAAAACCAAGACGAGTTCATGGTTGTTTTGCAGGGGGTCTGCACTTTGGTTGATGACCATGGAGAGACCGAATTACAGCTTGGCGACTGCGCGGCCTTTCCGGCGGGCGATGCCAATGGGCATTGCGTTGTGAATACTTCGGACACCGAAGCGCGGTTTTTGATCATTGGCACGCGCACCGCAACCGAGGTCGCTTGGTATAGCGATATCGACATGAAAGTGACCGTTAATGACGGCGTTTATGATTTCACGCGCAAAGATGGCAGCCCCTTTTCGGGAGACAAAGAATGACTGATTTTACAATGACCACAGATGCCGAGGGCATCGCAACGCTGGTGTGGGATACTCAGGGCAAAAGCATGAATGTGTTAAGCCTTGAGGCGCTGCAAGAGCTGGAAGATTGCATCGACGTTGCGCTGGCAGATGAGGCTGTAAAAGGCGTCATCCTGACCTCTGGCAAAGCGGGCACCTTTGCCGGTGGGATGGATTTGAACATCATCGCCAAGATGAAAGAGATGGCGGGAGATAATCCGGCCAAGGGCCTGTTTGACGGTGTGATGAACATGCATCGTATCCTGCGCAAGATCGAGCGGGCAGGCATGGACCCAAAAACCAACAAAGGCGGTAAGCCCATCGCTTGTGTGATGCCGGGCACAGGTCTGGGCATAGGCATGGAAATCCCATTGGCGACACACCGCATTTTTGCGGCGGATAACCCGAAGGCCAAGATTGGCTTGCCTGAGATCATGGTGGGTATTTTTCCCGGTGCGGGCGGCACCACGCGGTTGGTGCGCAAGATGGGCGCGATGATGGCGGCTCCGTTTTTGTTGGAAGGCAAGCTAAGTTCGCCGATGAAAGCCAAGCAAGCCGGTTTGATTGATGAGGTGTCTGATGACCCAATGGCGGATGCGCGCGCATGGGTTTTGAGTGGCCCGAAGATCGTGAAGCCATGGGACGAAAAGGGATATAAAATGCCCGGAGGCGCGCCGTATCACCCGGCCGGGTTTATGACCTATGTGGGTGCTTCTGCGATGGTGCACGGTAAAACTTGGGGGGCTTTTCCTGCCGCCAAAGCGTTGCTTTCAGCAGTGTATGAAGGCGCAACAGTGCCGTTTGACACAGCCCTAAGGATCGAAGCGCGCTGGTTTACAAATGTGTTGATGAACCCGAGTTCGGGCGCAATGATCCGCAGCCTGTTCATTAACAAAGAAGCATTGGAAAAAGGCGCGAACCGCCCGGATGTGGCTGATGAACGGGTGAAAAAAGTGGGTGTTTTGGGTGCTGGCATGATGGGGGCGGGCATTGCGCTTGTGTCTGCCAAGGCGGGCATCGACGTGGTGCTGATTGATCAGAACCAAGAGGCGGCAGATCGCGGCAAGGCCTATACCGAAAGCTATGCAGACAAGGGCATCAAGCGCAAAAAAGCCACTGAGGCCCAGAAAGAAGCCATGCTGAGCAAGATCACCGCGACCACCGATTTGGCTGCTTTAAAAGATGTAGATCTGATCATTGAGGCGGTGTTTGAAGACCCCAAAGTCAAAGCCGAAATGACCCAAAAGGTCGAAGCGGTTATTCCCAAAGACGCCATCTTTGCCTCTAACACCTCGACCCTGCCGATCACGCAATTGGCCAAGGCCTCTGCCCGCGCGGATCAGTTCATTGGCATCCATTTTTTCAGCCCGGTTGAAAAGATGCTGTTGGTGGAAATCATCAAGGGCAAAGAAACCGGGGATCGCGCGGTGGCCAAGGCGCTGGACTATGTGCGTCAGATCAAAAAGACCCCAATCGTGGTGAATGACGAACGGTTCTTTTACGCCAATCGCTGTATCATCCCCTATATCAACGAAGGTCTGCGCATGATTGGTGAGGGCGTGGCCCCTGCCCTGATTGACCATGCTGCACAGTTGCTGGGCTTTCCGGTGGGACCCTTACAGTTGGTGGACGAAACATCGATTGATCTGGGGGCCAAGATTGCCCGCGCAACCAAGGCTGCGATGGGCGCGGCCTATCCTGATGGCGCGGTGGACGAGGTTGTGTTCTGGATGGAAGAACAAGGCCGGCTGGGTCGCAAGACCAATGCTGGGTTTTATGACTATGACGACAAGGGCAAGCGTCAGGGATATTGGGGTGGCCTGGCCGAACACTACCCGCGTGCCGCAGAACAGCCTGATGTGACCGAAGTGCAAAACCGACTGATGTTTGCGCAGGTGCTAGAGGCCGTGCGTGCGTTAGAAGAAGGCGTGCTGGAAGACATCCGCGAGGGCGATGTTGGCGCGATCTTGGGTTGGGGCTTTGCGCCATGGTCAGGCGGGCCATTTAGTTGGCTGGACATTGTGGGCACACCCTGGGCGGCTGCGCAATGCGATACGCTGGCGGCGGCGCATGGTGCGCGGTTTGATTGCCCAAATCTGTTGCGCGAGATGGCAGATAAAACCCAAGGCTTCTATGAGCGCTTTGGCACACAGGCTGACAAAGCGGCGTAAAATCGCGCGTATGAAAAACAGGAACCCGGCCACCGCGCCGGGTTTTTAATAGCTGTAGCCGAATTTCTTAATGTCAGCAGCACTGCATTCTGCCACGATGGCAGCGCTTTCTTCGCAATAGTACCGGCGGTAATCCGGGTCACGTTCCGAGCTGTTTATGCGGGCTAGTTCCAAGCTGAAGCCCAGATGCTGAAACAGGGGCTGGGCATCATCCGCAAAATGTTCCAGGCGAATATAAAGGTCACATTTTTCGAGGCCCGAGCGCATGGTCATGTAGCGGTGATAAGGGTTGGCGCGAAAACTGGTTTGGGTTTGCGGATGTGCAATAAATTCGTTGAAGGTCAAAACCTTAGACAGCATGACAGCGGCGTGATCAAAACTTTGGCCACGCAACCAATGATAATAGCTGACGGCCCGATCCCAGGGGTTGCGCACCAGCGTGAACGTGAAGAAATCTTGGATTTCCTGCGCGCTCACCAGTCCTTCTATGTCTGCCAGACCTGAGTGTTTCCAAAGCCGCCCCGAGGTCTGCACGTCCTTCAGCCGACGCCGCCGTTTCAATGCCTTGGGCGTGTCACCGGTCATGATGTCGTCTTTCATCGCGCGCGCTTCTAGCGCCAAGGCCAACGCTGTACCGCCAGTTTTGGGAATATGCACAAAGAGCGATTTGCGACCGCGAGAGATGATCATGGTCAGAGCTTATCGACCCCAGGATGAGGTGACCAGCGCTGATTGCGAAAGCCGGTTTTTCGGTGTAGTTTTTGGGCAAAAGAACAAAGAGCAGCAGCGCATATGGTCGCCCTAAACAAATATCAACGGCTCGAGGCTTCGGGCCTGTGGCGTGAGACCACAGAGGCGCAGCGCCGCGAGGTGATTGTGGCTGTTGGTGATGCCACTTTGGTGGTGACCGACATGCAAGAGCGCCCGTTGGCCCATTGGTCGCTGCCAGCTGTCCATCGTGCCAACCCTGGCGTGACCCCAGCGCTGTATCACCCCGTTGGAAGCCCCGAGGAAACCTTGGAAATTGCCGGCGATGAAACCGAAATGATCGCCGCGATTGAAAAGCTGCAAAAGGCCATTCACAAAACCACGCCGCGTCCGGGGCGGTTGCGTGGGGTGGCGTTGACAGGTTCGATAGCGGCGGTGGTTGCCCTGGGGATATTCTGGCTGCCCGGTGCCTTGCGCAGTCACGTGACCAAGGTTGTGCCACAGATCAATCGCGTGGTGATTGGACAAGATATCGTAGCGCATTTGCAAAGCGTGACGGGATTGCCTTGCCACGAGCCAGCGGCGGATGCGGCGTTAAAAACCTTGGCCAAACGGGTTAATGTGCGCGAAATCATTGTGGTGCCTGATGGTATTCGCCATACGGCGGCGCTGCCGGGCGGGGCAATTGTCATGTCGCGCACCATATTGGAAGACCACGAAGACCCGGCTGTTGCGGCGGGTTATTTGGCCGCTGAAACCGTGCGCGCTGCGGCGCTGGACCCTTTGGAAAAACTGCTAAGTTCTGGTGGTATCGCCGCAAGTTTTCGCCTGCTGACAACCGGTCAATTGACCGATAAGACCCTGCGCGGCTATGCCGAGGCGCTGGTGTCTGAATCCCCTGCTGCGGTTGAGCTGGATCAGATGTTGCGGCATTTTTCGGACCTTCAGCTTGTGGCGGCCCCCTATGGCTATGCCCAAGATGTGTCTGGCGAAACCACGCTTGATCTGATCGAAGCGGATGCAGTGCTTGGGCAAGTTGCGCCAGTGCTTGGGGATGGGGATTGGGTGGCCTTGCAGGAAATCTGCACCAACTGAGCCATTTTGCAGACATGCTAAACCCCGGGAAAGCAAAGCTTTTCACCGGGGTTTTTCATTTGCTCTGCGGGCCTAACGGATGCGGGCGTTGCCGAAACCTGCTGAATGCGCGCGGCTCAAAGCGGATTGCGCGCTGCCAGAGTCGCCAAATGGGCCTGCTAAAACCATCCGCAAAGTTTGGCCATTGCGATTGACCTTGCCGATGCGGACCGGAAGCCCCAAAGCGCGCACCCGACGGGCCACGGCTTGCGCGTCTTTTTGCGAGGCATAGGTCGCGACCTGCACAAAGGCATTATGCCCCAAACGCATGGTTTTCTGGGCCGGTGCGCCTTTGGATCCAACCACAACTTTGGTTTTGACCGGCTGTGTAGCCACCGGTTCAATGGCGGTGCCCCAACGTGGCCAGCGCGGTGTGCCATGCCACCAAATCTGTTCCATCTGGGCCTTGCCAGCAAAGGTTTGTTCGGCGCGGCGCGGATTCAGACGATCATCTTTCCAGACCGTCGTATAGCCGCGCGGCGGCTTTACAACATCCAGCGTATAAAAGCGGCTTTCATAAACGTGGCGCGGCACCACTCGGGTGTGTGGGCTGACCTGCCCTTGAACCACAACCTGACCGCGGCGCGGCTTGATCGGGGCGACAGCATGGGTTTGATCCGCATGTGCAGAGACCACCCGACGCGGCTGTGCGCCAATCCTGCGTTGCATCACCGGTTTGCCCGCAATAGCGGTATTGGCCGCCTGAACTTGCGACCCGCACCGTACTTTAGCGGTGGGGTGGCTTAGGTATTTCGCGCTTTGAGCGCTGATATTACCGCAAATTGCAGTCTGATGCGATGCAGGTGTGGGCACCGTGACGGCGGGCTGAGGCGCAACCTTTGCGACTTTTGTTGCTTTATAGGCCGGTTTGGCAGCAGGCTTGGCCTTGGCCATCTTAGGCAATGCGCGCGGCTTTGGGGCCGCGACCACCCGGACGGGCGCTGCCTTTTTGGGCTTTGCGATTTTGACGGGTTTTGCGGTTTTCACCGGCGCAGACACAGGGGCCGCGTTTGGCACGATCTGCACCACGGTTTCACTTGGCTGCGCAGAGGTTGCGCCCCCGGTGCCACTGGCGAAGGTCGGCTTGAACCCACAAATCATTTTGCGATCTCGGGCAACACGTGGCACCCAGGTGACAGCGCCATCAATACCGGCGCGTATAAACACGCAGCCCCGACTATCGACAAATTGTTTGCCCGAAAAAGACGCGGGTGGAAACTCTGACGGCGTGCCGTCTTTGCGCAGGCTTTGGGCATCGACCGTGCCTAAGCTTGCAATACTGGCAATCAAAGCGATCGCTATGGTCCTGGTTAACTGCATCGTGCCCCCACAAGATATGGGGACACACTAGCCGCAAAACCCTATATGAGTAAAGCAGGCATAGAGCTATTTTGTGCCAAACATGCGGTCACCCGCGTCACCTAGCCCTGGAACGATATAGCCTTGCTCGTTTAGGCGCTCGTCCAAAGATGCGGTTACAATCTGGACGTCTGGATGGGCTTCCTTCATGCGCGCCACGCCTTCGGGGGCCGCCAGAAGGCACAAAAAGCGTATGTCTTTGGCACCGCTTTCTTTCAGCAAATCAATGGCAGCTACCGAGGAATTGCCAGTCGCCAGCATCGGGTCCACCGCGATCACCAACCGTTTGTCCATTTGGGTTGGCACTTTGAAATAATACTGCACAGGCTGCAGGGTTTCTTCGTCACGGTACAGGCCAACAAACCCAACGCGCGCTGATGGGATCAACTCTAGCATCCCGTCCAAAAGCCCGTTGCCTGCGCGCAAAATAGAGACCAAAGCCAACTTGCGACCGGCCAGAACCGGCGCATCCATCTCTTGCATCGGGGTTGTGATACGCGCCGAGGTTAGGGGCAATTCGCGCGTCACCTCATAGGCCAACAATTGGCTGATTTCGCGCAGCAGTTGGCGAAATTCTGAGGTCGAGGTTGTGGTTTTGCGCATCAGGGTCAGTTTGTGTTGCACCAAAGGGTGGTTCACAACAGTCAGATGGTCAGTCATGTGGTTTCCAGTGCTTTTAGAACCCGCGCACGGGTTTCATCATTGCAAAACGCCGCATGCGCGGCTGTGGTGTTCAGGGTGTGAAAAATATCGGCATCATAGCCAAAGGCTTGGTTCAGCATCTGATATTCACGGCGCATTGTTGTGGCAAAAAACGGGGGATCGTCGGTAGACACGGTGACTTTCACACCAGCGCTGCGCAAGCGTTCGATGGGATGGGCGGCGAAGTCTGGGAACACGCCAAGCACCACGTTAGAGCCGGGGCAGACCTCGAGGGTGATGTCGCGATCAATCAACTCTTGCACCAACTCGGGATCTTCGATGGCACGCACGCCGTGGCCGATGCGTTCGACCCCCAGATCGCGAATAGCGTCGCGGACGCTGTCAGGGCCACCAAATTCACCGGCGTGAGAGGTAAGACGCAGTCCTGCTTCGCGCGCCATGTCATAGCTATAGGCAAAGTCGCCTTGACGGCCCTGCCCTTCGTCGCCGCCCATGCCAAAGCCTACAACCCAGTCACCGGCAGTTTCAGCCGCACAAAGCGCGCTGGCCTTGGCTTTTTCCGGCCCAAAATGGCGCACACAGGTCACAACAGCCCGCAGGATAATGCCATGCGCGGCCTCTGCTTTGTCAGCAGCGTCTTGGATGGCGTGCAAATATTCCTTCCACGCGCCCAGATCGCCGCCACCGCAAAAGTCAGGCGAAATGAAGCTTTCGGTGTACACCACGCCATTTGCAGCGCTTTCTTCAAGCACCGCAGTGGTCAAACGCCCGTAGTCCTCCGGGGTTTTAAGCACGGATGTGGCCTGTTCGTAGACCGAAAGAAAATGCACAAAATCATTGAAAGCATAACCGCCCTGCGCATTAAAAACCTTGGAAATATCCACGCTTTTTTCCTGCGCCAGCTGGCGTACAAACGCTGGCGGAGCCGCGCCTTCGTGGTGCAAATGAAGTTCAACTTTGGGCAGGTCTGCGACGTTCATTTAAGAAAGCTCCTTCCGGGCCCCTGTGCGGGCACCCCTAGGTGATGGGCCACAGAGGCGGCCACATCTGAAAACTCGATTTTCCCGATTTCGCCGGGACCCACGCCATGGCACAGAACGGGCACTTGTTCGCGGGTGTGATCGGTGCCGGGCCAGCTGGGATCATTGCCGTGGTCTGCGGTGATGATCAGCAGATCGTCGGCCCGCAATTTGGGCAAGAGCGCGCCGATTTCAGCGTCAAACCATTCCAGCGCTCGGGCATAGCCAGAGATGTCGCGACGATGGCCATAAAGGCTGTCAAATTCGACAAAATTTGCAAAGGTCAGGCTGCCATTCACAGCGGTATCGGCAAGGTCATGCAGGTGCTGCATCAATATCGCATCTGGCCCTTTGTGGATCTCATCAATGCCTTGCATCGAAAAGATGTCGCCGATTTTACCCAGTGCATAGACTTGTTGCCCTGCATCCTGCACCCAATTGGTGAGGATCGGGCTGGGAGGCGTGATGGCAAAGTCTTTGCGATTTGGCGTGCGCCTAAAGCCATTTTTGGCGTCGCCAACAAAGGGCCGGGCAATTACGCGCCCAACTTTCATGTCATGCAAAATCGGCGCGATGGTTTCGCACATGCTGAGCAGGCGATCCAGTCCAAAGCTGTGTTCATGTGCGGCCACTTGCAACACGCTGTCCGCAGAGGTGTAGCAGATTGGAAAGCCAATCTGCATATGCAACGCCCCCATTTCGGCGATGATTTCTGTGCCAGAGGCGTGGCAATTCCCTAAGATGCCGTCGATGCCGGCAGCGGCGGTGATTTTCTTGACCAAATCTTCGGGGAAGGCCGGGCGGCTGTCTGGGAAATAGCTCCAGTCCCATGGCACAGGCAGGCCCGCGAGTTCCCAATGCCCAGACGGAGTGTCTTTGCCAATGGAACGTTCGATCGCAGAGCCCCAGCGCCCTGTTGGCGTGATTGTCAAACCCGGTGTTGGTTCAGCTGAGGCCAGTCGCGTTGCGGCCCCTAAACCAAGCGCATCCAGATTGGGCAGCTTAAGCGGACCGCTGCGGCCGTCTTCAGCTTGGCCCTCGGCACAGGCTTGGGCGATATGGCCAAGCGTGTTGGCACCGGTGTCTGGCAGCGATCCATTAAAGAACCGATCCGCGTCTGGTGCGCCGCCACAGCCGACGGAATCCATGACAACAAGAAACGCGCGGCTCATGGTGTAATCCGATCTAATATCAGGGGCAGAACCTGCGGCGCTTTGGGCCCAATAGTGATTGAGCCTATGGCGGCCTGTTCGGCTTGGGTGGCGGCATCTTCGCGCGCGGCGTGCACCCGCAACAACGGCTGTCCTTTGGTCACTTTCTGACCCAAGGGTACAATATCAGAGAAACCAACCGACGGATCCACCACATCGCTTTCGACCTGGCGTCCACCGCCTAGGGCGACCACTGCCAAGCCAAGGGCCTCTCCGTCAATGGCAGTGACAAAGCCGCTTTTGGGTGCGGTGACTTCGCGGATCACGGTCGCCTCGGGCAAGAACCGCTGCCAATTGTCAGCAAACGCCACCGGCCCACCCTGTGCAAAGATCATTTTGCCAAAGGCCTCGGCGGCGCGCCCATCAGTAAGTGCGGCCTGAAACAGGCGTTCGCCCGTTTTGGCGTCTTTGGCAAGCCCCGCATTGGCCAGCAGATTGCCCCCCAAGATGGTGCTGAGTTCGGCCAGACGCCCTGCGGCCCCATTGCACAGCACCTGCATCACTTCGCCAATTTCCAAAGCATTGCCAAGCGCTGCGGCGAGGGGTTGGTTCATATCGGTCACAAAGGCCGATGTCGCGCAGCCGGCCAGATTGGCGGTGCGCACCAAGGATTGTGCCAATGCGCGCGCATCCTCGGTGGATTTCATAAAGGCACCGCTGCCTGCTTTAACGTCCAGCACCAGATGATCCAGACCAGCGGCCAGTTTTTTGGAAAGGATAGAGGCGGTGATCAGATCGAGGCTTTCAACCGTCGCCGTCACATCGCGAATGGCATAAAGTCGTTTGTCCGCTGGCGCGATATTGGCGGATGCGCTGACAATTGCACAGCCAGCCGCTGCGATGGTGGCGCGAAACCGGCGCTCTGACAGATCAACGCGCATGCCCGGAATGCTTTCCAGCTTGTCCAATGTGCCGCCAGTGTGACCCAGACCTCGGCCAGAAATCATCGGAACATAAGCCCCGCAGGCCGCCAAAGTTGGGGCCAGAACCAGCGACACACAATCGCCAATGCCACCTGTTGAGTGTTTGTCTAAGACTGGCCCATCAAGGTTCCATTGCAAACGGTCACCGCTATCGCGCATCGCCAGGGTCAGATCGGCACGGGATTGTTCGGTCAGCCCACTCAGACACACGGCCATTGCAAAGGCCCCGGCCTGTGCATCGCTGACTGATTGATCGGCCAGACCCTGCGCAAACCATGCCAGTTCTGCGGCTTCGGGTTCATAGCCCTGACGCAGTTTGGCGATAATCGCACGTGCATCCATTTAGGTATTCTCCAGATGCTGCTCGGTAAAGGCACCCGGCATCAATTCGGCGAGCGTCATGTTTTTTTCGACACCGTTTATGGTGGCCATTGTGACCTGAACGTCGCCGTCGCCAAATTCGATTAGCTTTTGCCGACAGCCTCCGCAGGGTGAAACCGGCAGCGGCGCATCCGCCACAACAAAAACTTTGGTCAATCTGGACTGACCTGCAGCAACCATTGCGGCAATGGCACCGGCTTCGGCGCAGGTGCCCTCGGGATAAGCAACATTTTCGACATTGCACCCAACAAAAATCTCGCCGTTCGCAGCGGTGATGGCCGCGCCGACTTTGAAATTTGAATAGGGGGCATAGGCGTTTTCACGTACGGAAAGCGCTTTGTCTTTCAATGTCATCTTTGTTTCCTTTCAAACCACACGCAAACCAAGCACGCACCAAAAAAAATTGCATCGACGCCCTGCGGCCAGCGCCACAAGATTCGACGCTGAAAGCACGTATTTTTAACTTATCGGTCAAAAAACACAACTCAAAGCCCGCGCCGATTGCTTTACAATGAAGCTCTGCCAAACGAATGCAACGATCTTGCGGTTGATGGGGGTGTTTTTGTTTCTGATCAAAGTGCAAGATGCAAGCCTATGGCAAGAAATCTGAAGCACAAATAAATGGCTATTCTCATTTTTGAAAAAATAGTTTAACTCTAAACAATACACGGTAGGGGACTAGGGCATGTCAGACGAAAAACAAGAAACATTGCGCCAGGCGGCTTTGGATTATCATGAACACCCCAAACCCGGTAAGCTTGAAGTGCGGGCCATCAAACCCCTGGCCAACGGGCGAGATCTGTCACTGGCCTATTCACCCGGCGTTGCCGAAGCCTGTTTGGAAATCAAATCAGATGCCGAGAATGCTGCGCGCTATACCTCGCGCGGCAACTTGGTGGCGGTTGTGTCCAACGGCACCGCGGTGCTTGGTTTGGGTAACATTGGCGCGCTGGCGTCAAAGCCTGTGATGGAAGGCAAAGCGGTTTTATTCAAAAAATTCGCCAATATTGATTGTTTTGATATCGAAGTTGATGAGACCGATCCGGAAAAATTGGCTGATATTGTCTGTGCATTGGGGCCAACTTTTGGGGCGATCAACCTAGAAGACATCAAGGCACCTGATTGTTTTGTGGTCGAGCAACTGTGCCGCGAGCGCATGAACATTCCGGTTTTTCACGACGATCAACATGGCACGGCGATTGTGGTTGGTGCAGCGGCGACCAACGCGCTGCGCGTGGCCAACAAATCGTTTGAAGACATTAAGATTGTGTCAACCGGCGGCGGCGCTGCGGGCATCGCCTGCTTGAACATGCTGGTCAAGCTTGGGGTCAAGCGCGAAAATATCTGGCTGTGTGACATTCATGGTTTGGTCTATGAGGGCCGCGCCGAGGATATGAACCCGCAAAAGGCGGCCTATGCGCAGGCCTCCGATTTGCGCACGCTTGATCAGGTGATTGAAGGTGCCGATATGTTCCTGGGCCTGTCAGGACCAAACGTTCTGAAGCCGGAAATGGTGGCGAAAATGACGTCGCAACCTATCCTGTTTGCCTTGGCTAACCCCAATCCGGAAATCATGCCAGAGCTGGCACGCACGGTCGCGCCAGATGCGATTATCGCAACGGGCCGGAGCGATTTCCCAAATCAGGTGAATAACGTTTTGTGTTTCCCGTTCATCTTTCGCGGCGCGCTGGATGTTGGGGCAACAGAAATCAATGACCAGATGAAAATTGCCTGTGTCGAGGGCATTGCCAAATTGGCGCGCGAAACAACCTCGGCAGAAGCGGCGGCGGCCTATAAGGGTGAACAGCTGACGTTTGGGGCGGATTATCTTATTCCAAAGCCATTTGACCCTCGATTGGTCGGCATTGTGTCTGCTGCAGTTGCCCAGGCCGCGATGGAAAGCGGCGTGGCCAAACGGCCGATTGCCGATATGGAAGCCTATAAGAAGACGCTTGAGCAATCGGTGTTTAAGTCAGCCCTGTTGATGCGCCCGGTGTTTGAAGCGGCACGGTCGGTTTCGCGACGTATTGTCTTTAGTGAAGGTGAAGATGAGCGCGTGTTGCGCGCGGCACAGGCAATTTTGGAGGAAACCACCGAAAAGCCCATTTTAATTGGCCGTCCTGATGTGGTTGAGCGTCGTTGTGAACGATTGGGCCTGACCATCCGACCCCAGCGCGACTTTGACTTGGTGAACCCGGAAAACGACCCACGGTATCGGGATTATTGGCAGACCTATTACGGTTTGATGGCGCGCAAAGGCGCAACGCCGGATATTGCACGGGCCATCATGCGGACCAACACCACAGCGATTGGCGCAACCATGGTGCATCGCGGCGAAGCCGACAGTTTGATTTGCGGCACCTTTGGCGAATTCAGGTGGCATTTGGAATATGTCTCGCAGGTCTTGGGGGATGCAGAGCATGCGCCACATGGGGCGTTGTCGCTGATGATCATGGAAGATGGGCCGCTGTTTATAGCAGATACCCATGTATGGTCCCTGCCCTCTCCGGAACAGCTGGCGATGGTGGCCCAGGGGGCTGCACGCCACGCGCGGCGCTTTGGCGTGGAACCCCGGGTTGCCTTTTGCTCGCAGTCGCAATTTGGCAATCAGAGCGAAGGGTCGGGCAAACGCCTGCGCGATGCCATTGCTTTGCTGGACGCAACAGAGACCGACTTTGAATACGAAGGCGAAATGAATGTTGATGCCGCGCTTGACCCAGAGCTATGCGCGCGCTTGCTGCCATCTAATCGTTTGAGTGGACCGGCCAATGTGCTGATTTTCGGCCATGCAGATGCGGCCTCGGCAACCCGCAATATTCTGAAAATGAAAGCAGATGCGCTGGCGGTTGGACCGATTTTGATGGGCATGGGCAATCGCGCCCATATCGTGACGCCTTCGGTCACGGCGCGGGGCTTGCTGAACATGGCCGCCATATCAGGAACACCTGTCAGCCAATACGGCTAAGCGGTTTCAGAGGAAAAGTAAAAATCGCCCGATTCACGGGTGATTTTTACAAAATTTACAAGATCGGCACCCTGAGTCGTCAAGATTTTGTAAATTTTGCAAACACTGCAAAGTTTCGTTAAAAAGCGCCTAGTTTGCAATAGTTTGCAATTCATTTTACTACAATTTTGCTAAGTTTTGCCACGTTTTATGGCCTGTAATCCCGCAACTCTTTACAGGTCCGCGCTTTACCTTCTACACCTTAAAGGGTCAGAAGAGGAGCTGCCATGTCGTATCAAGAGGTTTATGCCCAGTGGAAACAGGACCCCGAGGGGTTTTGGATGCAGGCCGCGCAAGCGATTGACTGGGATCAAGCCCCCAGCAAAGCATTGTCGCAAACGGGCGAAGATTTATACGAATGGTTTGCAGATGCGCAGGTCAATACCTGCTGGAACGCTGTGGACCGACATGTCGCCGCTGGCAAAGGCGCAGAAATCGCCATTATCTATGACAGCCCGATGACTGACAGTCAGCGCAGGATCAGCTTTGCAGAATTGCAAGACAGCGTGGCGCGCTTGGCTGGGGGGTTGAAAGCCCAAGGTGTAGAAAAGGGCGACCGCGTTCTGATTTACATGCCCATGGTGCCGCAAGCATTGGAAGCAATGTTGGCCTGTGCCCGTATTGGCGCAGTGCATTCGGTGGTCTTTGGTGGATTTGCCGCCAATGAGTTGGCCGTGCGGATTGACGACGCTCAGCCAAAAGCCATCATCGCAGCGTCTTGCGGATTAGAGCCTGGACGGGTGATAAAATACAAACCCCTGTTGGACGGTGCCATCGAAATGGCAAGTCACAAGCCGGATTTTTGCGTTATTTTGCAACGCTCGCAAGAGGTTGCCCCAATGATCGCCGGGCGCGATGTAGATTGGGCGCAATTGGTTGCGGCTTCAGCGCCAACAGACTGCGTGCCTGTCGCGGGCAACCACCCTGCTTATATATTGTATACGTCAGGCACCACCGGCCAGCCCAAGGGGGTCATTCGTCACACCGCCGGGCAATTGGTGGCTTTGAATTGGACAATGGAGGCGATCTATAACGTTAAGCCAGGCGACGTGTTTTGGGCCGCTTCGGATGTAGGCTGGGTCGTTGGCCATTCCTATATTTGTTATGGGCCGCTTATTCATGGCAACACCACGGTGGTGTTTGAGGGCAAACCCGTTGGCACGCCCGATGCCGGCACCTTTTGGCGGGTGATATCCGAGCATAATGTCACCTCGTTCTTTACGGCCCCCACTGCGTTTCGTGCTGTCAAACGCGAGGACCCCGAAGGCCAGTTGATCAAAGATTATGATCTGAGTTGCCTCAAACAAGTGTATCTGGCTGGCGAACGCGCAGATCCTGACACCATCACCTGGGCGCAGGATCATCTTGATGTGCCGGTGATTGACCACTGGTGGCAAACCGAAACTGGCTGGGCCATTGCTGCAAACCCGCTGGGCATCGAAGCGCTGCCCGTGAAACTTGGATCGCCCGCGGTGCCGATGCCGGGTTATGACGTCGACATTCTGGATGATGCAGGCCACCCGGTGGCGGATGGAGAGCTTGGTGCTATTGCTATCAAACTGCCTTTGCCGCCTGGGACCTTACCCAACCTCTGGCATGCCGAAGATCGGTTTCGCAGTTCCTATCTGACAAATTTTCCGGGATATTATGAGACCGGGGATGCGGGCATGAAGGATACAGACGGCTATCTTTATATCATGGCCCGCACTGATGACGTGATCAATGTTGCAGGTCACCGCCTGTCGACCGGCGCGATGGAAGAAGTTTTGGCGGGCCACAAAGATGTGGCCGAATGTGCGGTTATCGGGGTGTCTGATGCCTTAAAAGGGCAATCTCCGGTGGGCTTTCTGTGCCTGAATGCAGGTGTTGATCGTGAGCCGGCTGAAGTGATTTCTGAAGTTGTGAAGCGCGTGCGCGAGCAGATTGGACCCGTTGCAGCCTTTAAACAGGCCGTGGTAGTTGATCGCTTGCCCAAGACGCGCTCTGGCAAGATTTTGCGCGGAACAATGGTGGCAATTGCAGATGGAAAAGACTGGAAAATGCCTGCAACCATTGATGATCCGGCGATTTTGGACGAAATTACCATCGCCCTAAATTCTATCGGCTACGGCGGCTCATAATCCTTTACAAAGCTTTTGGCCCATGGCAAATGGACCACGCACGACGTGCCTTCTATCGTTTACCTGTCTCTGCCTATGGCGACCACGCATTCGATTCTGCACAGACGCCCTAGGACTTGCTGCATGATGCGGCGAGCCACAAAATTGGAGATACGGACATGGCTTCAGGCACCGTAAAATGGTTTAATTCCGACAAAGGCTACGGCTTTATTGCACCAGAAGATGGCGGCAAAGATGTATTTGTACACATCCGCGCCGTTCAGAACGCAGGTCTTGAAGGCCTGAACGACAACCAGAAAGTAACTTACGATCTGGAAGCTGGTCGCGACGGTCGCGAATCTGCAGGTAACATCGAGCTGGCGTAAGCCCTCTTGTTGCAGTGAATTGGAAAACGGGCGCTTTTTAGCGCCCGTTTTTCGTTACACAAACTGTTCGCGAATTAAGCGTTCTTCTAGGCCATGGCCCGGATCAAACAAGATGCGATGCTGCACAGAGGGGTCCGAGCGGATTTCCACGCTGACCACATCGCGCACCGAACGACTGTCGGCATCCGCCATTACAGGGCGTTTTTCAGGGTTCATGACTTCGACCCGCACCAGCGATTGTTTTTGCACCAATGCACCGCGCCAACGCCGTGGGCGAAATGGCGCGATGGCGGTCAAAGCCAGGACATCTGACCCAATTGGCAGGATCGGCCCATGCGCGGAATAGTTATAGGCTGTGGACCCTGCCGGGGTCGACAATAAGGCCCCGTCGCAAACCAATTCATCCATGCGCAGCCGCCCGTCGATCCAAATACGCAGCTTGGCAGCCTGAGGCCCCTGACGCAGCATCGAGACTTCGTTGATCGCCAGCGCTTTGTGATTTTTCCCGTTGGCACAGGTGGCGTTCATCGACAGCGGATTGATCACTTCCTCTTCGGCATCGGCGAGGCGATCCAGCAAATCGCTTTCATTATACTCATTCATTAAAAAGCCAACCGTGCCACGGTTCATCCCATAGACAGGCAGGCCCAGTTCCTGGGTGCCATGCAGGGTTTGCAGCATAAAGCCATCCCCGCCCAAAGCGACAATGACTTTGGCCTTTTGGGGCGCAATATCGCCGTAGCGACCAATCAAGGCAGCGCGCGCGGTTTGGGCTGTTGGGGCATCAGACGCCAGAAAAGCGATTCTTTCCATCATGGGTTTTTACTGTTTCCTGTTTCCAAAGGCCGACATGTGGTTCCGAAAGAAACACAAGTTTATCTGACACGCCAGACTTCTGACCATGTTTTGCCAAAGGATGTCGTTTATGATCTTCCAATTTGAAAAAGTTTCCTTTAGGAAACACGCAAATTCACTCACTTCTGGAGCACAGCAAATGAACGCCCCTACCCGCGACGCAGGATTTTTCACCGAGTCTCTTTCTTCTCGTGACCCAGAGCTTTTCGGCTCGATCACCGACGAACTGGGTCGCCAGCGCGACGAGATCGAACTGATCGCCTCTGAAAACATCGTATCTGCGGCCGTTATGGAAGCGCAGGGCTCTGTTCTGACAAACAAATATGCAGAGGGCTATCCAGGTCGTCGCTATTATGGCGGTTGCCAATATGTGGATGTCGCTGAAAACCTGGCCATTGACCGGGCCAAGCAACTGTTTGGCTGTGAGTTTGCCAATGTTCAGCCAAATTCAGGGTCGCAGGCCAACCAAGGTGCCTTTCAATCGCTGATCAAACCAGGCGACACCATTCTTGGCATGAACCTGGCCTCTGGCGGACATTTGACCCATGGTGCCGCGCCAAACCAATCTGGCAAATGGTTCAACGCCATCCAATACGGCGTGCGTCAACAGGACAATCTAATTGATTATGACCAAGTGCAAGCGCTGGCAACCGAACATCAGCCTAAACTGATCATCGCCGGTGGCTCTGCCATTCCACGTCAGATTGATTTTGCAAAGTTCCGCGAAATTGCCGACAGCGTTGGTGCCTATCTGATGGTCGACATGGCGCATTTTGCTGGTCTGGTCGCCGCTGGCGAGCACCCCTCGCCCTTCCCCTATGCTGATATTGCAACCACAACCACGCATAAAACCCTGCGCGGCCCACGTGGCGGCATGATCCTGACCAACAACCCTGACATAGCGAAAAAGGTCAATTCCGCGATCTTCCCAGGCATTCAAGGTGGTCCATTGATGCATGTGATCGCAGCCAAGGCAGTTGCCTTTGGCGAGGCGCTGCGCCCGGAATTCAAATCCTATCAAAAGCAAGTTCGTGCCAATGCTGTTGCACTGGCAGACCAGTTGATGAAAGGCGGCCTGGACATCGTGACCGGCGGCACCGACACCCATGTGATGCTGGTTGACCTGCGTCCCAAAGGCGTGAAAGGCAATGCAACCGAAAAGGCCCTGGGGCGTGCCCATATCACCACCAACAAAAACGGCATTCCGTTTGACCCAGAAAAACCCATGGTCACATCGGGTATTCGTTTGGGCACTCCTGCGGGCACAACCCGCGGCTTTGGCGAAGTAGAATTCCGCAAAATCGCCGATTTGATCATCGAAGTTGTCGAAGGCTTGGCCGCAAATGGCGAAGAGGGCAACGCCGAGGTCGAAGCGAAGGTCAAAGCGGAAGTGGCAGAGCTTTGCGGTCGCTTCCCACTGTACTCTAACCTGTAAGCCGGGCACATTACACAACAGCGCCGCCCCTTTGGGCGGCGTTATTTATTTATTATTTTCAATACCTTACAGTGACGCTTCAGCATTTTTTTGCCGAACCGCTGGACATTTCCTGACTTAGACGGCCAAGTGATTACATGACCACGACCCAAGACATAGAACGCCGCATTGGCGACTGGATGCGCGCCCACCTACCGGCGGCATTGATGGAATTCATTGTCTTTTGGATCAAACAGGCCTGGGCCAGTATCTATTCTATCATATTGCTGTTTGGCATCTATTTCAGCAGCCAAATCTGGCAAGCAGATTGGGCAGTTGCGCGGTATGACGCATTGGTTATTTGGGCTGTTGGCTGGCAAATCATCATGTTGGTTTTCAAGCTGGAAACCTTCCAAGAGGCCAAGGTGATCTTGTTATTCCATCTGATCGCTACCGTGATGGAAGTGTTCAAAGTCAACGCGGGCAGCTGGCACTATCCCGAGGAGGGATATCTTAAGTTGTTGAATGTGCCGCTTTTTTCCGGGTTCATGTATGCGTCTGTCGGCAGCTATCTTGCACGTGTCATTCGATTATTTGATATGCGGTTCACCCAGTATCCACCGTTTTGGATGACGTTGCTTTTGGCCAGCGCGATTTACATAAACTTTTTCACACATCATTTTCTGCCTGACCTGCGCTGGATCTTGTTTGTCGCAACGCTTCTGGTGTTTTTCCGCACCCGGATTTTGTTTCGGATCGGGCAGAAGTTTTACGGATGGCCCCTGCCAGCGGCCGCATTGTTGTCTAGTCTTTTCATGTGGTTAGCAGAAAACGTTGGTACAATTTCCGCGACATGGCTGTACCGTGGCCAAACGCCAGACCAATGGGTCAGCCTAGCAAAACTCGGCTCGTGGTATCTGTTGCTATATGTCAGCTTTGTATCGGTAACACTTGTCACCCGCGACGTCATGCAGCGCCGGGCTGCAGAACCGGTTTGACCTGCCTAAAGGTAGCCCCGCCACACCAGCACCACGACAAAAATTCCGAACACCAACAATAGGTTAAATGCCATGCTGGCCAGCGTGTTCAGGATCAGCCCCCAGCGACGCTCTTTGGGATCATAGGCTTGCAACGTGGTTAACAGCGCCTCGACAGCGGTCAGTGTTTCAACCTGATTGACCTGCATGATCAGCTTGGGATGTGCTGTTTTTTGCAGCGAAGTGTGTAGAATTTTAGCGTTTTTATGCGCCGATTTTGGCAAGCGCCTGCCGATTTTGCGCATTGCCTTGGGCAAGTCATCGGAATCGATGCCAAACTTGCGGTGTATCAGCCGCTGAATCTTTTTCAGATCCGAATTTAATTCATTATGCGCAATCACTTAGCTATTCCCCCGCGACATTCTATCACGATGCTGCGCTTGCTCAATAGGGTCGATGTGCTATCAAAGCCGCATGTTGAATATGATCTCTCATGGCACCCCGACCGACCGTTTACCTTTGCTGATTGTGCACGGGCTTTATGGTTCTGCCAGAAATTGGGGAGTGGTGGCCAAAAAACTGTCAGAGCACCGCCAGGTTTTTACCGTCGACAACCGCAACCACGGTGAAAGCCCCCACAAAAATAGCCATTCCTATCATGACCTTGCAGGTGACCTGGCCGAGGTCTTGCAGCAGATTGGGCCAGCAGATGTGATGGGGCATTCGATGGGGGGCAAGGCGGCGATGCTGTTGGCCACACAGCGTTCAGCACTGGTGAACCGCCTGATCGTGGCCGACATCGCGCCAGTGGCTTACACACACACACAGCTGCCGTTTATCCACGCCATGCGCGCGGTGGATCTGGACCGGGTAGAGAAACGCTCTGACGCACTGGCCATGCTTGAGGCTGCAGGCGTTGACGACGCGACACTGCGCAGCTTTTTCACCCAATCGCTTGATTTGAAATCAAAAACCTGGCGGTTGAATTTGGATGTGCTGGAGGCCGAGATGCCCAAAATCATGGGCTTTCCCCAAGATGTGACGGGTGTGTTTCAGGCCCCGACCCTGTTCTTGTCGGGCGGAAATTCGGATTACGTTCTGCCAGATCACCGCCCCAAAATCCGCGATTTGTTCCCAAAGGCCGCATTCGTTAAGATTTCGGGCGCTGGTCACTGGCTGCATGCCGAAAAGCCCGCAGAATTCATCGCAACGGTCGATGCCTGGATGAAGCGTTAATTGTACAATTTGTACGTTTCGGGCGTTGAATCGTACGATTCGGGGGGCTCTTGGCAATTCATGTCGTTAGGCATGACGATGTACCAGCCCGCCAAACCACATGATGCGTTTGCTGACAGAGAAAAGGCGGGGTGAAACCCCGCCCTACGATCAATCGTCCATTTTAAGCGCTGAAATAAACGCTTCTTGCGGGATGTCGACGCGGCCGAATTGGCGCATCTTTTTCTTACCCGCCTTTTGTTTTTCCAGCAGCTTTTTCTTACGGGTTGCGTCGCCGCCATAACATTTGGCGGTCACGTCTTTGCGCAGGGCTGACAGGGTTTCGCGGGCGATGACTTTGCCACCAATAGCCGCTTGGATCGGGATCTTGAACATGTGACGCGGGATCAGATCCTTGAGCTTTTCACACATGGCGCGGCCGCGTTGTTCGGCGCGATCCCGGTGCACCATGGTCGAGAGCGCATCCACCGGTTCGTCGTTCACCAGCACAGACATTTTCACCAGATTATCCTGACGATAGCCCATCATTTGATAATCAAAGCTCGCGTAACCTTTTGTTACCGATTTCAGGCGATCATAGAAATCAAACACCACTTCGTTCAACGGCAGGTCATAGACCACCATCGCGCGGGTGCCAGCATAGGTCAGGTCTTCTTGGATGCCGCGGCGGTCCTGACACAGCTTCAGCACGTCGCCCAAGTATTCGTCGGGCACCAGAATGGTGGCTTTGATGCGGGGTTCCTGCAGGTGATCGACTTTGGACATGTCGGGCATGTCGGCCGGGTTGTGCAGCTCTATTTTTTGTGGCTCTTCGCCTTCTTTGGCCTTCATATAGATGTGATAGATCACCGATGGGGCCGTGGTGATCAGCTCGATGTTATATTCGCGTTCAATGCGGTCGCGGATCACTTCGAGGTGCAAAAGACCCAGGAAACCACAACGGAAACCAAAGCCCAAGGCGGCAGAGGTTTCCATTTCAAAGCTAAAGGAGGCATCATTTAATGCCAATTTGTCGATGGCGTCGCGAAGATCTTCGAATTCAGAGCTATCAACCGGAAAAAGACCGCAGAACACAACCGGTTGCGCCGGTTTAAAGCCCGGCAAAGCCTGCGTTACACCATTGCGGTCGTTGGTGATGGTGTCACCAACACGGGTGTCGCGCACCTGTTTGATTGAGGCGGTCAAAAAGCCGATTTCGCCCGGACCAAGCTCGTCAATCATTTCCATTTCAGGGCGGAAAACGCCGATGCGGTCCACGTGGTGCAGCGTGTCATTGGACATGAATTTCACGCGCTGACCCTTTTTCAGGGTGCCGTCCATAATGCGCACCAAGACGATGACGCCAAGATACGCGTCATACCACGAATCCACCAGCATCGCCTTAAGCGGTGCATCGCGGTCACCCTTTGGGGCTGGCAGATCTTTGACAATGGCTTCGAGCGTTTCAACAATGCCCTGCCCGGTCTTGGCAGAAACCTGAATGGCACCGGTGGCGTCAATGCCAATAACATCTTCGATCTGTTCGGCAACGCGGTCGCAGTCAGAGGCTGGCAGGTCAATTTTGTTCAGCACCGGCACAATTTCATGATCGGCATCAATGGCTTGGTACACGTTGGCCAGGGTCTGGGCTTCGACGCCCTGGGTGCTATCGACCACCAACAGAGAGCCTTCGACCGCACGCATAGAGCGGGAGACTTCGTAAGCGAAGTCGACGTGGCCGGGGGTGTCAATCAGGTTGAGCACATAGGTGTCGCCATCCTGCGCTTTATAATCGATGCGCACGGTGTTGGCCTTGATGGTGATGCCGCGTTCGCGTTCGATATCCATGCTGTCCAGCAGCTGTTCTTTCATGTCACGATCTTTGACTGTGCCCGTCTCTTGGATGAGGCGGTCAGCAAGCGTGGATTTACCGTGATCGATGTGAGCAACGATGGAGAAATTGCGGATTTTCGAAAGCTTTGTCATAACGTCAGCGTATTACGGGGAAACACGCAACAGTCAAGCAACACTGCGTTTGATCAAGCCAGCTTGGTGAAAGATTTTTAACGAATACGCGTTATCCATGGTCAGAGGGGCCGAAAAGCGACGCTTTGGGTGCCGGTGATCTTGCAGCGTGTTGGGTCTGTCGCGTGGCTGGGTCGCGGCCTGCGCCGGGTTAAAGCCCAGACCCGCGACGGGCGCAGAATGGTTGTGGCATCTAGAGTTGGGCGCATTCGCCTCTAACGGGGTTTTTGGGTGCTGCATTCAGCCCAAAATTGATCTTGATCAATGCTATGTGCAAGTCTCATGTTAAGACTTCGTCGCGGATTATTAAAACCCATTGAGGCGACAGCATGATTTTTCGATTGATTTATATGAGTACATCTAGCGGTGCCCTGCGAGACGCCGATCTTGAGGCGCTGATGATCGCGGCGCGCCGCAACAATGAACGGGACAATATTACGGGCGTTGCGGCGTATCACGATCATACGATTATTCAAGTTCTGGAAGGGGATCGCGCAAAAGTTGATGCCTGTTTTGATCGCATTTGCCAAAGCCCCATGCATCACAGCGTATTGCTGGTGCTGGCAGAGGACGTGCCGGACCGGATTTTTGATAGATATTCCATGGCATTTGTACCGGCGGATGCTGAAAACAAACCCACAAATACCGCCTTTGTTGACCTGCGGGATCTATTCACCGGCCAAAGGGGGCAGCAATTGAACAAAGATGCGGTGACGTCCGGATTTCTGGAAACCTTCAAAGAAGCCCTGCGGGTGCACTAGGCTTGGCGCGTAAGCTGCCGGGCGGCGAGTGTGGATGCGCCTGCCATCATCGCGGCGGTGGCCAGACACAGCGGCAGGCCACCGGCTTGGTAGCTTAGACCCGACAAAAACGTGCCCAAAAGACGGCCAGCCGCGTTGGACATATAGTAAAAGCCAACGTCCATTGTGACGCGCTCGTCGCTGGTGAAAGCCAATATCAAGTAGCTGTGCACCGCGCTGTTGACGGCGAAAACAAAGCCAAAAATCAACAGGCCCATCACCAAGACGGGTGTAAGATTTGGCAGACCTAGCGCCACAATGGCGGCAAGCGCGGCTGGGATCAGTGTAAGAATGGCAACCCAACGGGTGGCGGCCTGGCTGATTTCAACTGTGGATTTCTGGCTGGCGTTCAGGATTTTTGGCGCGAGGCTTTGCACAAACCCATATAGAATAATCCAGACGGCCATAAAGGTGCCGATGGTGAAAAACGCGGTGCGGTCGCCTGACGGCGTGCCATCGGACAAAACTGCGTAAAAATAGATCGGAATTCCGACCACAAACCAAACGTCGCGCGCGCCAAACAGAAACATGCGCGCCAAACTCAGCCGGTTGATATTGCGGTCTTTGGACCAGACCTGGTTGAATTTGACGGATTTCTTGCCCTGGGGCAGACCGGAGGGCATGAAAACCATTGTGCCCGTCAAGATCACTGCAAGCACCGCGGCCATGGCCCAGATGGCGGTTTGAAACCCGGCTGTGGCCAGCAAAGCCGCGCCAAGTAAAAAGCCCAGGCCTTTGACCGCGTTTTTGGACCCGGTCAGGATGGCGACCCAGCGAAACAAGCCGCCGTTTCCTTTGGGGGCCAGCAATTTGACTGCGGATTTGGCCGACATCTTGGACAGGTCTTTGGCGATGCCTGACAGGCCCTGCACAGACATCACAAAGAGGACAGAGGTCGCAAGCGGCCAATCCGGATCGAGTTGTGCCAGTGCCAAAAGCGCAGCGATTTGAATAGCAAGACCCGCATAAAGCGTGGTTGTCAGGCCAAAGCGGGCGGCAATCCAGCCGGCGGACAGGTTGGTGATGACGCCCATGAGTTCATAAAGCAAAAAGAGATAGGCCAGTTGCACGGCGGAAAAGCCGAGGGTGTGAAAGTGCAAAAGCACCAGCATCCGCAGGGCCCCGTCGGTCAACATAAAGGCCCAATAGGCCGCTGTGACGGTGACATAAGCTGCAAGACCGTTTGGCTTTTGGTCGGTCATATCTGACATATCTCTGTTTATTTTCAGTGCATTATATGGATTTTGCAACCATATCAGTGATGTCGGCCAATCGGCTGACATAGCCCCATTCGTTGTCATACCACGCATAGATTTTCACCTGGCGCTTGTTCACAACCATGGTCGAGGGCGCGTCAACGATGGTAGAGCGGTCGTCATTTGTGTAGTCGCAGCTGACCAAAGGGCGGGTTTCAAAGCCAAGGATGTCTTTAAGGTTGGTTTCGCTGGCTTTTTGCAAGGCGGCGTTGACTTCGGCCTCTGTGACATCCCGCGCAACGTCAAATACGATGTCGGTCAGGGAAGCGTTCAGCAGCGGCACGCGCACAGCATGGCCGTTAATTTTGCCCTCAAGCTCGGGGAAAATCTGGATGACGGCCTTGGCAGACCCTGTTGTGGTTGGGATCAGCGAATTCAGAGCAGAACGGGCGCGGCGCGGGTCTTTGTGGGCTTTGTCGACGATGGTTTGGGTGTTGGTCACATCATGAATGGTGGTGAAGGACGCTTGCTGGATGCCAAAGGTTTCGTGGAAGACCTTGACCACCGGGGCGATGCAGTTGGTGGTGCAGCTGGCCGCGGTGACGATGGTTTGGTCAGTATAGGTATCGTGGTTGACGCCATAGACGATATTGGCCGCACCTTCGATTTTCACTGGGGCAGAGATGACAACTTTTTTAACGCCGGCCTCAAAATAAGGCTGTAGTGTTTCTGCGGTTTTGAATTGACCAGAGCATTCAACCACAAGGTCGATGTCTTTCAGGGGCAGCGCGGCGGGGGACTTTTCTTGAGTGAATTTTATGCGGTGGCCGTTGATGGTGATGGAGGTTTCATCATGGCTGACCTCGGCCTTCCATGTGCCATGCACGGTGTCAAATTCGATCAACAGCGCGTGGGTTGCGATGTCGCCAAAAGGATCGTTGATCAAGCTGATTTGGGTACCAAGACCCATATCAAACAGGCGGCGCAGAACCAGTTTCCCCATGCGGCCCAGGCCATTGATTGCGAATTGTGTCATGTGTTCAGTCCTTTAGGGCAGATCAAGAAGGGAACCAGCCGCGGGTGCGGTTGGCAAATGCAACAAGCGATAGCATCACAGGCACTTCGACCAACACCCCCACAACGGTGGCAAGCGCGGCCCCGGAGCCAAGGCCAAAGAGGCTTATGGCGACGGCCACGGCAAGTTCGAAAAAATTGGATGTGCCAATGAGCGCACAGGGTGCTGCCACATTAAACGGCACCCCCCAAACGCGCGCGGCCCCATAGGCGACAAAGAAGATGCCATAGCTTTGGATCAGCAGAGGAATGGCGATCAACAGGATCACCAAGGGGCGTTCGAGGATGACTTGGCCCTGAAACCCAAAGAGCAGCGTCACTGTCAGCAAGAGGCCGAAGATCGAGGCTGGTTTGACCTTGGTTTGAAATGCGTCGACTCTGGCGGTACCGCCCTGTTTCATAAGGGATTTCCGGGTGATTAGGCCTGCAATCAACGGCAATGCCACATAGAGCAGCACCGACAAGAGCAATGTATCCCAGGGCACGGTGATGTCCGTGACCCCCAGTAAAAAGGCGACGATGGGCGCAAAGGCAAAAACCATGACCACATCGTTCACGCTGACCTGGACCAGGGTATAGGTCGCGTCGCCCTTGGTCAGGTTTGACCAAACAAACACCATGGCTGTGCAGGGGGCGGCACCAAGCAGAATGACACCCGCGATATAGGCCTGGGCATCATCCGGCGGAATCAGCCCGGCAAAGACGGTGTTAAAGAAGAATACCCCCAAGGCGGCCATGGTGAAGGGTTTGATCAGCCAATTCACCACAAGCGTGATCACGATGCCCTTGGGACGGTCGCCAATTTGCTTGAGCGCTCCAAAATCGACTCCCACCATCATTGGATAGACCATGGCCCAGATCAGCACTGCAACGGGCAAATTGACCTTGGCGATTTCCAGCCCTGCAAGCCCGGCGAATACACCGGGCGTTATATTTCCAAGGACCAGTCCCGCCAAAATGGCAAGCGCCACCCACAGGGACAGCAGCCGTTCAAAAGTGCCAAGGCCAGCCTCGACCTGCGCGGCTTGGGTTGCATCACTCATTTGATTTTTCCTTTGGGGCCGCGCCGTTGCAGGCGATGTCTTTGATCAGGGGTTCACATAGATCCGGGCGTCCGCCGCAGCAATCTTGCAGCAGGAAACCCAACAAACCGCTGAGCCCCTCCATATGGGCGAAATAGCGGATCGCCCTGCCCTCGCGTTTATTGCGCAGCAGTCCTGCGCTGAGCAGTATGGCCAGATTGGCCGACATAGTGTTTTGGCGCACGTTCAGCGCATCGGACACCTCGCCCGCCAACATGCCGGTTTGACCGGCTTGGACCAATAGGCGAAAGGCATCCAATCGGGAAGCCTGACTGAGGGCGGCAAAAGCATTTAAGGCGTTTGATTTATCCATATATCTGGATTTATTGATATGAGTTTTCCAGGTCAACCATAAATAGCCCGAATTGCATGACGTTTTGGTAACAGGGCGCTTGACAGGGTGCGGATTTTACCTATCTAGTGGTAGATAGACAAAAGGATCACGCCATGCGTTTAAATGCCGAGTTTGATGAAAAAGTGGTCATCCGGCCGCAAGACTATAATTGGATCACCTCCCCTGCGGCGGGCGTTGAGCGCATGATGCTGGACCGGGTTGGCGACGAGGTGGCGCGCGCCACAACCTTGGTGCGTTTTGCACCAGAGTCCTACTTTGACGCTCACACCCATGGTGGCGGCGAAGAATTCTTTGTATTGGAAGGCGTTTTTTCCGATGAAAGCGGCGACTATCCGGCGGGCAGCTATGTGCGCAATCCAATCGGCACCGCACATAAGCCACACACGAAACAAGGCTGTACAATCTTTGTAAAGCTGCACCAATTTGACGCAGATGACACGGCGCATTTTGCGATCGACACCAAGGCGTCAGAGTTTCGCCCTGGCTTGATCGACGGCCTGAGTGTGTTGCCGCTGCATTCTTCGACCTCCGAAAATGTTGCCTTGGTGCGTTGGGCACCGAACACAAGATTTAATGCACACCGCCATTGGGGTGGTGAAGAGATTTTTGTTTTGGAAGGCACGTTTCAGGACGAGCATGGGGATTACCCTGCCGGCAGTTGGATCCGAAGCCCGCATCTTTCACAGCACAAACCGTTTACAGAGGAAGGCTGCTTGATTTACGTAAAAACCGGGCATCTGACCCCAGACCATTTAGCCCAGTGGGCAGCGGGCAGCTAGTCAGCCGCCAAACACATCAAGTGGACGGTCATCCAACATGGTTTCCATTGAAAACAGACCGGTGACCGTATCGATTTCGATATTTGACGTCAGCCGCCGGTACACGGCGTCATACCCCGCCATGCCGCGGGTGACGACCTTGAGCATGTAATCCCAATCCCCGCCGATGCGATGCATTTCGGCGATTTCCGGGATGCGCGCCACATGTTTGCGAAAATTGTCCGCCCACTGCACAGAGTGGTTGCGGGTCCGGACCATGACAAACACTGTCAGATCCAGACCCAGCCGCGATGCGTCTAATCGCATGCGCGCGCCCTGCATAAAACCAGCCTCTTCCAGACGTTTAAGCCGCCGCCAAAGTGCGTTCTGCGACAGCCCTACCCGATCTGCAATATCTCTCTGAGACAAGGCAGCGTCGCGTTGGAGCACATCCAGTATGCGGCGATCAATTTCGTCTGTTTTTTCCATTTTCTCTATTAAATGACACAAGATTTCTGATTTGTACAGTGTTTTTGACAAACATTATTGATGTTTAATCGATCATATTATTTGCATAATAGATGAAAGAGCGATCACATGACCCACGAAACTTGTAAATTGATGGAATTTGAACACCAGCTCACAGCTTTGCCCGATCCGATAGCGGCGCTAAGGGACGGGTTGATTGGCGCAGGTCTGTCAATTGTTACACCGTTTGGGCGCAAGAAACTGGTCTATGCAGACTACATTGCCTCGGGGCGCGCGCTGCGGCAGGTCGAGGATTTTGTGATGCAGGAGGTCTTGCCGTTTTATGCAAATTCTCACACAGAACAAAGCTATTGCGGGGCAAAGATGACGCAAATGCGTGAAAGCGCGCGTGCGATTATTGCGCAAAAATGCGGGGCCAACGCTTTGGACCATGCTGTGATTTTTGGTGGCTCTGGCGCGACAACGGGCTTGAACCAATTAGTGCATTTGTTTGGTCTTGCAGAGGCAGCACGCGATGGTCGCCAGGCTTTTGTCTTGGTAGGACCTTATGAACATCACTCAAATATCCTGCCCTGGCGTGAAAGCGGCGCAACAGTGATTGAAATCGCAGAAGCCGTCGGGGGTGGCGTTGATTTGCAAGACTTGGAGCAAGTCTTAAGAACTTTGCCAGACAGCAGCGTCAAGGTAGGGGCCTTTTCAGCCGCGTCAAATGTCACAGGGGTCTGCACCGACCCGGGCCCAGTCACAAAACTTGTCAAAGCCTATGGTGGCCGCGTGATCTGGGACTATGCCGGAGGTGGCCCCTATCTTGAAATGTCGATGTCACCCGCTGGCTGTGACATTGATGCCTTGGTGTTCAGCCCGCATAAATTCATAGGCGGGCCCGGGGCCTCTGGCGTGTTGATTGTTCGTCGCGATGCGGTTGTGGCACAGACACCCCAACGGCCCGGCGGCGGCACTGTGGCTTTTGTAAATGCCCATCAACACGACTATGTGGCGCGGATCGAGCAGCGCGAAGAAGGGGGCACGCCAAACGTTATTGGCGACATCCGAGCGGCGCTAACCCTGATTGTGAAACAGGCGATTGGGCAAGATCAAATCACCATGATCAACCAAAAGTTGACTGACCGGGCCTTTGCCGCCTGGCAAGATGTGCCACATTTAAACCTTTTGGCCCCCGCCCAGACACTACGTTTGCCCTTTCTATCGTTTGCCCCAACTGATGCGCGCGGCAACATCGTGAACTATCACGACTTTACCCGCGCGCTGTCTGATCAATTTGGCATTCAGGCGCGTGGTGGCTGTTCCTGCGCTGGCCCCTATGTGCATCAGTTGCTTTCAATCAGCCAAGAGCAGTCTGACAAATTGCGCCAAGACATCCTGCGCGGTCAGGAAAAGGACAAACCTGGATTCATTCGCCTGAACCTTAGTTACTTGATGTCCGAAGAGAGTATTTCGCATATTTTGCACTGTGTACCGCAACTTGTAGCGCAATTTGCACAGCAAGGTGATATCAATGCCTGTGCGTAACTTGTGGATAACCTGTGGGTAATTGCGAGTAATTGCATTTGGAAACACCCGTAAATTGTTGTTTTTAATAAATTAAAACCTGCGTTCGGCATATGGACAAAACGTAACGCCAGAAAGTTCTATAAATTCAAAATCAATTTACCTCAAAAGGTCAGCCCCATCGTTTCTTACGTTGGGCACCTGCTGGGTCTTGGAGTTCTAAGCAGGGTTATCGCCGTTACTGGCCGCCATTTTACTTTATGAAATCCATGTAATGCATTGTTTTTTAATATTTAAATATCACGATGCCTGTAATAGACCACCAAGGCGCGTGATTGTTCTTGAGCATCAAAACCTATCTGGCATTTGTTTCACCTGCAGAGCGCACACTGGTAGAATTTGGACAAATATCGTATTTGGATAAAATATCTCAAGAAAAGACCATATTACGATCCAAAATATGTAATTTGTATAAGTAATTATTGGCCCCAAATTGCCATTTACCGGGTTTATTCAGCCCTGTCGACGTTGAAATGCGCCTGTACCGTGGGCGATCAGCCTGCCGTTTTCATCCAAAATCGACCCTTCTGCAAAGAACGTGGATTTGCCGCCGCCCGTAACAGTTGCCTCTGCATAGAGCCAAGCACCGGTGGGCTGGCTGAGAAAATTGACATTCAGCGTCAGGGTCAGCGCGATGCTTTTTTGTGCGGGGTCGCCGGTGAAACATCCGGAAAACCCCATGGCGGTATCAAGCAGCGTGGCGTATAACCCGCCGTGTGGTATGCCTGCCCGGTTCATGATTTGCGCGCTTATTGGCTGCTTAAGGCGTGCATGGTCTTGGCCCCAATGGGTCAACTGATAGCCCAGATGATCCTGCATAGCAGAGTTTGGCTCTTTTAACCGCGGATCCAAAGTCGTCTTACCCATCGCCAAATTCCCCTTAAGGTAGATTGACACTCTTTGCACAAGTTGCGTTCGCCAGAGCACAGATCCACCCCTTGGCGCGACAACTGGCGCACCCTAGATAAATTGCGAAAGGAGCACCACCATGTCTCTGAGACCCACATTGGAAAACCGCCAAGCCAAACCGACCCTAGAAGGGGCCGGCGTGCACTTGCACCGCGCATTTGGCTTTCAAGATCCCACCGAGCTTGACCCATTTCTGTTGTTTGATGACTTTCGCAATGACAGCCCAGAAATGTTTGAGAAAGGATTCCCCTGGCATCCGCACCGTGGCATAGAAACCATCACATATGTGCTGAATGGCGCTGTGGAGCACGGCGACAGTTTGGGCAACACCGGCGTTTTGGGCGCTGGGGATGTGCAATGGATGACCGCCGGGTCTGGAATCATGCACCAGGAAATGCCCAAGGGCAACAAACGCGGCCAAATGCATGGCTTTCAGCTTTGGGCCAATTTACCGGCCTCGCTTAAAATGACGGACCCTCGATATCAAGACATCAAGGGGGCCGAGATTCCGGAAATTCTGGAAGACGACGGCACCCGCGTGAAAGTTATTATTGGCGATTTTTGGGGACAAAGCGGGCCCGTGGATGGCATTGCCGCAGATCCGCAATACCTGGATATTTTTGTACCCGCTGGGGTCAAAAAAACCTTTCCGGTCGACACGTATCGCCGGGCCTTTGCCTATGTCTTTGAGGGGGCCGGTGCCTTTGCGGATGCAAGCCAACCAACAGGCGTGCTTTTGGAAAAAGAAATTGCAGGCCAAGAGGTTAACATCCGGGATATGTCCGGAGACCGCACGCTGGTTCGGTTTGGGACTGGCGATGAGGTCACTGTTCAGGCTGGCCCCGAGGGCATTCGGTTTCTTTTGATTTCAGGGGCACCAATTCAAGAACCCGTGGCGTGGCATGGACCTATTGTCATGAACACGCAGGCAGAATTGCGTCAGGCCATGTCTGATCTGAACAACGGGACCTTTATCAAGCCGGCTCATTAGGGCGACGCGACACATATTCTGACATGGCAACTGACACCGAGCTGCCGTGTCGGACTGTCGGGCATTTGGGGCAACCTAGGACGCCGCCACAGCTTTGCGCGCCATGTCCCAATAGATCGTTTCAATCTCTGAAAGGGACAGCCGCCCGCCTTCTCGAAACCAAGTATTCACGCCGGTCAACATCGCAATCAGCGCCATCGCGGCAATTTTGGTGTCCGCGACCTGAAATGCGCCGGTGGCGACGCCCGCCTTAAGGATCTTTTCGACTTCGGTCTCATAGTCGCTGCGCAGAATTTCAATGGCTTTGAAATTTTCGGGCGTCAAGTTGCGCAATTCCATATAGGAAATGAAAACCGCATCTTGTCTTGCGTGGTGAAATCGTATGTGAAATCTGGAAAATTGTTCAAGCTGATCAACGGGTTGGTCAGGCTTATCCAATTTTTGCCATGCATCACTTAGGTCCTGCATGTGAGTCTGCATTAGGCCAAACAATAGGCTTTGTTTGTCTGGAATATAGTTATAAAGCGCGCCAGCTTGCACGCCAACTTCACCGGCAATTTTGCGCATCGAAACGGCCGCATAGCCGTGCTGCGCAAATAAGGACAGCGCAGCCTGCGAAACCCGCGGACCGGTTTTGTCAGCATGTGATCCGGATGTGCGTGCCAAAGATGCCTCTGCGTTGCGCTGACCCAAAGGGCCCGCGGTAAAGTGAACACTTGTTCTATTCTTTAGATCAAGCACGACGCAAGGTCAAAGCGCTGCCTGTTTTCCGCAAAGCTGACGCAAATTCGGGGCAAAATCGGCGCTTTGATCGAACGCGCGATTGCAGCGCGGTGCACAATTGGCTAAACGGCAAGCCAGCCGTCGAGTTAAAGGAGATTATGATGACCACCCCCTTGCGCCTGGGCATTGCCGGGCTTGGCACCGTTGGTGTCGGCGTTGTCAAAATCATACGTCAAAAAGCCAATCTTTTGGCGGCACGCACCGGACGCCCGATTGTGATCACCGCAGTCTCTGCCCGATCACGCGACAAAGATCGCGGCGTCAACCTCGCAGACTATGCCTGGGAAGATGATCCGGTGGATCTGGCCAAACGCGACGATATTGATGTTTTTGTCGAGCTGATGGGCGGCCATGAAGGGCCCGCCAAAGACGCCACCGAGGCAGCGATTGCCGCAGGCAAAGATGTTATCACTGCCAATAAGGCGCTTTTGGCCATTCATGGTCAGGCCCTGGCAGAAGCCGCCGAGGCCAAGGGCTGTGTTATCCGTTTTGAAGCCGCCGTTGCCGGTGGCATTCCGGTGGTCAAATCGCTGACCGAGGGTCTGGCTGGCAATGACATCACCCGCGTCATGGGTGTGATGAATGGCACTTGCAATTATATTTTGACCCGCATGCAAGACGCGGGATTGCCCTATGACGAGGTTTTTGCGGAAGCGGACGCTTTGGGGTATCTGGAAGCAGACCCAAATCTGGATGTAGGCGGCATTGATGCTGGCCACAAACTGTCTTTGTTGTCCTCTATCGCCTTTGGCACCAAGGTTGCCTTTGACGGCGTCGAGTTGGAAGGCATTCAGCGCATTTCTATCGAAGACATCAATCAGGCGGCAGATCTGGGCTATCGCATCAAGCTGTTGGGGGTCGCGCAATTGACTGGCCGAGGGCTGGAACAGCGTATGACCCCATGTTTGGTGCCCGCGGACAGCCCTTTGGGGCAGTTGACCGGCGGCACCAATATGGTGGTGCTTGAGGGCGACGCGGTGGAACAGATTGTATTGCGCGGACCTGGTGCAGGCGAAGGCCCCACCGCCAGCGCAGTTATGGGCGACGTTTGTGACGTTGCCCGCGGCTTGCGGATCTCGACTTTTGGGGTGCCCGTTGGTGCGTTGGAAAGCACACAACCGGCGCAATCGAACTCTCCGGCACCGTTTTATTTGCGCATGGCCTTGCTGGATCGTCCTGGTGCCTTGGCCAAAGTGGCCACCGTTCTGGGCGAATTTGGCATCAGCATTGACCGTATGCGCCAGGGGCAGCACGACGGATCAGAAGCACCCGTTTTGATTGTCACACATAAAACCCAGCGCAGCGCCTTGAACGAGGCGATTGCAGCTATGAGCTCTACCGGGGTTCTGGCAAGCGACCCTGTCGCCCTGCGGATCGAAAACGTCTAAGAGATCCTTGGTCTTTTTGGGCAGAGTGCTTGTTCCCAAGCGCCCTGCCCGCTAGACTTTTTGTGGAACGATTTGCAAGGACCACATTTATGACCACCACGCCAGAATTTCACGATCGTCTGCTGTCACTTGGGCTTGCCCGTGTCGCTGAACAAGCGGCTTTGGCTTCGGCCACGCTTGTTGGGCGCGGCGACGAAAAAGCCGCAGATCAGGCCGCGGTAAACGCAATGCGCGAACAACTTAACTTGTTAGATATTGCGGGCGTCGTGGTGATCGGCGAAGGCGAGCGTGATGAGGCTCCGATGCTGTTCATCGGCGAAGAAGTGGGCACTGGAAACGGCCCGGGTGTGGATATTGCGCTGGACCCGCTTGAAGGCACAACACTGACCGCCAAAGACATGCCAAATGCTCTGACTGTGATTGCCATGGGGCCACGCGGATCCATGTTGCACGCGCCAGATGTTTATATGGACAAACTGGCCATCGGTCCGGGGTTTCCGGAAGGCATCGTGACCTTGGACATGCCACCTGCGACGCGGGTCTCGGCACTGGCCACAGAAAAGGGATGCATGCCAGAAGACATCACAGTGTGCATTCTGGAACGCCCGCGCCACGAAGAAATGATCGCCGAAGTGCGCAGCACAGGGGCATCGATCCGTTTGATCACCGATGGCGATGTAGCAGGCGTCATGCATTGCGCCGACAGCGTGACCACCGGCATCGACATGTATATGGGTTCTGGCGGCGCACCCGAAGGCGTTCTGGCCGCTGCTGCGCTGAAATGCATGGGTGGGCAGATTTTTGGCCGGCTTTTGTTCCGCAACGACGATGAACGTGGCCGGGCACGCAAGGCTGGTATCACCGACTTTGACCGCATCTATAGCCGCGATGATATGGTGACAGCGGACGTGATTTTTGCCGCCACCGGCGTGACCGGAGGGTCTTTGTTGCCACGTATCAAACGGGCACCGGGCTGGCTGGAAACCACCACGTTGTTGATGCGGTCAAAATCCGGCTCTGTGCGCCGCATGACCTATCGCACTCCAACAGACTCGCTGTAATTGAAATCGCGCGCGGCGCGCGCTTAGACGGGCGTCGCTATGCGTGATTTTCTGAATGTTTCCAATTCCTTGACGGGACGACGCTGGGTCGGTCCCTCGATTGATCTTGACCGTGCAGCAGAATTGCTGGAGCAAGAAACCACCCTGCCACGGCCCCTGTGTCAGGTTCTGGCACGGCGCGGTGTTTCGGCCCAAGAGGCTGAAAGCTTTCTTGCCCCGGTGCTGCGGGATTTGTTGCCAGACCCGCGCAGCCTGAAAGATATGCAACGCGCCGCAGCCCGGTTTCTGCAAGCCGTGAAATCCCGCGAAAAGATTGCGGTTTTTGCCGATTATGACGTGGATGGGGGCACCTCGGCAGCCTTGTTAATTGTTTGGTTGCGCGAGCTTGGCCTGCAAGCCACGCTGTATGTGCCCGATCGTATTGACGAGGGCTATGGCCCAAATGAAGCGGCGATGGCTGAATTAGCGGCGGCCCATGATCTGATCATTTGCGTGGATTGCGGCACGCTTTCGCATGGGCCGATTGCCGCGGCCAAGGCGGCGGATGTGATTGTGCTGGATCACCACTTGGGGGGGGAAACCTTGCCCGATTGTCTGGCGGTCGTGAACCCCAACAGGCAGGACGAAACGGGTGAATTGGCGCATCTTTGCGCGGCTGCGGTGGTGTTCTTGATGCTGGTAGAGGCCAACAGGCAGATGCGCGATGATGGGGCGCAAGGCCCTGACTTGATGAGCATGCTGGATCTGGTTGCGTTGGCCACTGTTGCAGATGTTGCCCCTTTGATCGGCGTCAACCGCGCCCTTGTGCGTCAAGGTCTGAAGGTGATGGCGCGGCGCAATCGCGTGGGTGTGGTGGCCCTATCGGATGTCAGCCGCATGGATACCGCGCCAAATTCCTATCACCTTGGCTTTTTGCTGGGGCCGCGGGTCAATGCTGGTGGTCGTATTGGACAGGCCGACTTGGGCGCGCGTCTGTTGGCGACGGCAGATCCAAACGAAGCGCGCGCGCTTGCCGATCGGCTAGACGAGTTGAACACCGAGCGCCGGGACATCGAAGCCGGCGTGCGTGCGGCGGCGTTGGATCAGGCCGAAGACCGGGGATTGGACTTGCCCTTGGTTTGGGCCTCTGGAAACGGCTGGCACCCCGGGGTGGTTGGCATTGTCGCCAGCCGCCTGAAAGAAGCGACAAACCGGCCGTCGATTGTGATTGGCTTTGATGGTGATGAGGGCAAGGGCTCTGGCCGTTCAGTGGCTGGCGTCGATTTGGGAGCGTGCATTCAGCGGCTTGCAGCCGAGGGGCTGCTGGTTAAAGGTGGCGGTCACAAAATGGCTGCTGGCCTGACGGTGACCCGCGACAAACTTGAACCCGCTATGGCGCGTTTGACGGAATTGCTGGCCAAACAAGGTGCGGGGGACATGGGCCCAGCGGATCTGAAATTGGACGGTATGCTGATGCCCGGTGCCGCCTCGATTGATCTGGTCAATCAGGTAGAGGCCGCTGGCCCGTTTGGCTCCGGCGCCCCTGCCCCAAGATTTGCCTTTCCGGATGTCGAGATTCGATTTGCCAAGCGTATTGGCGAAAGCCATCTGAAGATCACTTTCAGCGATGGGCTGGCCGCACGGCTAGAGGCCATTTGCTTTGGGGCCTTTGACAGCGCGCTAGGTCCGGCCCTTGAAAACCACAAAGGCAAGCGGTTTCACCTCGCCGGGCGCTTGGATATTAACACCTGGGGCGGCCGCCAAACCGTACAACTGCGCCTGGAAGACGCTGCAGAGGCTTGAATTTATTGTGTATTTCTTGCTGTGGATTGGCGGGTGCCCCCGGCCAAAGCCGGGACGGCTAGGGATCTATTGTGGCCCGCTCTCTTTGTGGTAAGAAAAATGCTTGCCGCCGTAATTTTCTACTTGCACCGCTTGCACGCATTGCCTAAATACCGGCTCACGCTTGATACGGCCCGTTCGTCTATCGGTTAGGACGCCAGGTTTTCAACCTGGAAAGAGGGGTTCAATTCCCCTACGGGCTGCCATTCAAGCTATGTTTTTGAGAAAGAACATGGAAACAAAAGTTTCTGGCCCGTTCGTCTATCGGTTAGGACGCCAGGTTTTCAACCTGGAAAGAGGGGTTCAATTCCCCTACGGGCTGCCATTTCCCCTTGGATCAAAACACTTGTTGGTTTTAATCCGGCATTGGAATAAGCGCTGTGCCGATTTCTTCGCCCAGCAAATCCTCATAGAAACTGCTGCAACCACGCCCATTGTTTTTGCAAGCATATAGCGCCACATCAGCATTGGCGACGATCTGATCCGGAGATGGCGGTTCCGTGGGATGCCAAAGCGCGATTCCAATGCTCGCAGAAATCGAGCAGGTCTCGCCCTGAAATGACATAGGCTCTTGAATACGCTCGATTATCCGACCGGCAATTCCCGAAAGCATTTTGCGAGAGCGGGTTTTCTCAAACACCAGTACAAATTCATCGCCACCAACGCGTGCGACATGGTCTTGCTCTCTGGTTTCCTCGACCAGAATGCGTGCCACTTGCTGCAAAACAAAATCACCGGCGGCGTGTCCTTTGGTGTCATTCACTTTCTTAAAAAAGTCCAAATCCATTTGCATCACCGCAAACCCGGTCTGGTTCTCCATCAACCTGGGCAAGATATGATCCACGGCTCGGCGGTTTTTTAACCCTGTCAGAGTGTCGGTAAAGGCTTGTTCTTCGGCGGCGACCATCGCTGATTGCAGCCGGTGATTAAGCTTGCGCGATGCCTCCATCGCGGCGGATTTGGCTTCGACAAGATAGAGCATTTCGATGGCCAAATCGGTCGCAGCAAAATCGGTGCTGGTTAGGGAATAGTCTTGAACCGCGTCCAGAACGCTGATGCCAAAGCTTAGATTGATCACCGCAGCCTCTGCGCTTGGGGATTTGACGACAACCCCCTGAAAGCCGGTCTGTGGCGCATCACAAAACCGCATGTGCAACCGGGTTCCGGTAGCGTTCAACATCTGATCCATCGATTTGATCGCACGCGGCCTTTGCAGGTCAAAAACCTCTAGAAAAGGCAGCCCACTTAGGACCTTACGAGATCTTAGCTTTGCCAAAGTTGGTCCCACATGTTGAATTTCACCAGTGTCTGAAACCACCAAATGCATGGGGCAAAGCAAATCAAGAAAAGCACAAAGCTGGCGCAGGCTGCTGGTCATTGTCATCCCACACGCCCCCCAAGTTCAAAACGACGCCCCTCGCTAAAGGCTGTCTCAACCACGGTTATTTCGATGATTTCCACTGATTTGGTGTCAATTTCGTAATTCAAGAGCACAAGCGCCCCATAATCGTCCGCCATGGTGCGCAATACTCCCATCATAACAAAACCGAACCCAATATGCGGATGCGAGCAATGCAAACTAAACCTGTTGTTGCCATGTTCGTGCAACTCAAACGTTGGCAGGTCGAGATCTTCGACCGCAAGGCGCGCCCGCTCTGGCAGATCATCAAGAGAATGCAGAAATTCCAGAAAGGTCACGCCGCTGAACCGCAACAAGCGGCGCAGCGCCTCTACATTGGGATGGGTGACCAAATATGTGCCGATATCTTCGAGCACCGCTTCGCGCGGCACGCCAATGGCCTTGGCAATGGCCTGAACCACCTGCTCTGTCAGGGCATCGTCATAGTGCAACATGGCCTCAAAATCAGTGAAATCCAGCCCAGAGGCGCGCGTAACACTGAGCCAGCGTTCTTGCCCATATGTATCGCGAACGAAACATTGAACGGCCCTGTTGATCAGCCCATGCATGCCACACTTCCCTCAAATCCTGAGGCTTAGTATGGGAGCGAGGTTTTTAAGATTTCCCCAATAGATCTAATTGTTTGCAATTATTTCCAAATCACCTATCCAAAGCGATTGACGGGTAGCGGGTGCCACTTTGTGATGACCATCCAAAATAGCCTGCATTTGTGTGGGGGTGAGCGAGAGAACTTGGCCCAGTTTGTCCTTTAGGGCGCGCGCTGCAATGAGAGCACCATTGTCCCAGACAAGCCCATAAACAGATACGGTTTTTGGTTGATCGGGCAAAAAGAACAGAGCTGACAGCGCGCCGTAATCTGCAAATGGCCCGACAATCAGATGACATTTCATCGTGGTGGCTTGGCTGCACACCTGCACCCATTTTTTCAGATGCCTGTTTGAAAGCCTGTCGTACTTTGGGCTTACATCCAGCAATTCCTGACCGCTGACGACCACAAGGCCCTGTAATTCCTGCGCCAGGGTTTCGCTGCTTTTCTCGGTATTGCCCCGTTCAAATTGATAGCTGGTCAGACCCTTGGCACGGGCAAGCTCGGCCAACACAGCTGCGTGCACGGCTGTGGGGTCCAATTGCAATTGGGCAATAACTGCTTGGCCCGCCACACCCCATTTGTTTTGCATTTCCCAGGCTGGAAATTGCTGTGCGGTGGATTTTCCCGATAGATACCGAGCCAATTGGGATTGCGCGGCAATGCGTTCTGCGTGCATCACCGGGGTCATCCAAAGGGCCGCCAGCGCCATTACCGCAAGCGCCATCACGATATTACTGCGTCTGATGTGTGCCATCCAGCGCGCACCGCGCAACAGCGCGACCAAATAGAGGGCCGCATAAGCAAAGACTAAAGCCGCAGCCAGCGCCGCAGCCAAACGTTCGGGTGTCCAACCATAGGCCTCTACGCGCAGCACAATCGACCAAAGCGCCAGTCCCGAGAGCAATGGCAACGCAAGGATCAGCGCTTTGCAGGACCAATACAGCACCCGAGTTGCGACGGCACCCTGATCGTCACGGTCCAATGCAGAGGTGATCATCGTAATGCTGATCAGCGTGACCGACATTAAGATTGCCGCGGCTGAAAAGTCGCCAAAAAGGTTTGAAAGCCCGCGCGCTGGCAAAACGGCTATAAATGTTGCGACCACAATCAACACCAATGGCACCAATAAGCGGATCAGCCGCAACACGAGATAGGGCGAAATAAAATCGCTAAGCTCTTGCGCCACGGCCAAGGCAAGCCCCAGCACCAATCCTGAAAGCACGAAGGGCACGGGTTCAATATCCAGCAGATCTTGGATGACGGTTAAACCAACCGTGCGAAACAAGGCGTCAGACAGAAATATCAACGCCCAGAAGAGGCCCAAAAAGATGAAGCCGGCAAAATAGCGCACAACGATGCCCCAGGCTGTATCAAACAAATACCTGTAATCCCAAAGATTTCTGCGCAAGATAGCTGCGCCAAAAGGGGCCCCTAAAAGCACAAGCAAGGCCCAACACAGTGGCGCAAACCCGGCTTCAAACAGGTCGTCAAATTCAAAATACCGTTGACTGCTCCACTGCAAAAGCGCACCGCAAAACAGCGCCCAGACGCTGGCAACGCCCAACGCTTGTTTGGGGTGCAGATAGCCGCTGAGCCCAAGGGTCAGACCGAAAAACGCCATTGATGTGCTGGCGATCCACAAGAGCAGATATTGATTTCCAAGCGCATCAGGCAGCACGTCAAACAAGAGCCAAAGAGACAGACCTGCCAAGGCCCCGATCCCGCAGAGATAGGCGCGACTCGCGGTGCTATTAGGGAGATTTTCGGGCATGGATATACTTACTCCGCTTAGGTATTTACTGTTTTAAGCCAATCGGTTACGCCGCCAATGTCGTCAAAAATAAAATCTGCGTATGGGGACAGTTCTGTACTGTCTGCAACACCTGTAAGCACGCCAATTGTACGCATGCCTGCGCGTTTCCCAGCCAGCAAATCATGGGTGCTATCGCCCACCATGACAAGTTGAGCCGGGTCCAGTGACAAAAGCCCAGCGATGGCGTGCAAAGGATCAGCATCCGGTTTGGCACCATATCCGCTGTCGGCCCCAATGATGGCCTCAAAATACTCTGAAACGCCGGCGTCATTTAGATGCGATTTTGCACCAAATTCGCTGTCGTTGGTCATAACCGCAAGTTTAAGCCCCTGGTTTTTCAGCCCGCGCAAATAGGGGGCGAGCGGAACCGCAGGCACCGACTTTACCTGCGCGGCAGTTTGCGTCAAATACCGCTCAACCTCATCCGCATCATGGGTCGTCACCACCGAGGCCAATAGCTCTGCAACCAGCCTATTGGTTCCGGCAATCACCGGGCTAGTGGGGTGGTAGGCCATTGCAGACAGGTCAAACCCCAGCACATTGGCAATAGTTGCCATTTGTGCCGCGCGCCCTTGTGCGAAATACGAGATCACGCTGACGGTATATTGGTTCCAAGTGGCATCAAAATCAAACAATGTACCGTCTTTATCAAAGATCAGTCCGTCAACGCGCATGGTTTTCTTTCATGAATTTCGGTGAGTATACTGGTGACATGGCCCGTGCAGTCCCTAGGTGAAATGAAACTGCGCACCGCCGGGCAGCGATTGGCGCGCCATCATCGGGGCTGTGTATTCCAATTGATGTTTGTCGCAAAATTCTATCACCCAACTGTCGTCCATGGTTATGAAATCCAACACAGAGCCAAGAAACTCTGAATTTCCAGCCTGTTTCTTAACATCTTCAACAGAGACACCGGTGCTTCCCAGGAAGACTGGCATCAATTCATCATGGCCCGCAAGCCAGCTAAGCGCCTGTAATGCAAGGGTTTCAGCGGTTTCTGGAGAAAAGGACATTTTTTACGGCTTCCGAAAGGGTTTGTTAACCTAGCTGAATACTAATGGTAGGCAACATTTGGCAAGGATAGGATCAATGCCCGGCAAATTGCTTATCATAGACAGCATTGCCACGAACCGGATCGTTTTGAAAGTTCGGCTGTCAACTGCGTTTTACGAAGTGTCGCAAGCCGCCACGGCCAAAGAAGCACGCAACAGTATTGCCAAAGTGGTGCCCGACATCATTTTACTGAACGAACAAATGCAGGATTTGGATGTGCTGCGGTTTTGTAAAGAGTTGCGCAAGAACCCTGACACCGCACATATCCCTATTGTTTTGTTAACATCGGCCTGTGATCGCAAGAAAAAGCTGGCGGCCCTAAAGGCAGGCGTTAACGACGTGTTGGTGCGGCCTTTGGATGACCTGGTCCTGCTGGCCCGGTTGCGCAGCCTGTTGCGCGCGACAGAAAATGTCGCCGAAAGTGATCTGCGCACCCATACTTCTGAAATGCTTGGGCTTGCCGAAGATCAGGCTCAATTCCAAAAACCGGCGCTGATTACAATTACAGGCGCTGATTTGGCGATTGGGGTGCGTTGGCGCACTCTGCTTGGCCCGCTGCTCCCCTTTCGGGTCAAATCGTTGCCGTTGCACGAAGCTTTGAGTGACATTGCCAACCAAAATGTGCCGGATGTATTTGTCATCGCGATCGATCGCGATCAACCGGAGCTGTCGTTGCGTCTTGTGGCTGAAATTCGGGCGCGCGCGGCGACGCGCAATTCCGGCATATTGGGCGTTTTATCAAAGAATGACCGCGGCGTTTTGGTCGATGCTTTGGATCTTGGGGCGCATGAAGTTGTCACCGATGGTTTTGACCCGGAAGAAATTGCCCTGCGCATCTCGGGGCTGGTGCAACGCAAACGCTTTTCGGATCAATTGCGAGCCCATGTAAATGATGGCTGGCAAGCCGCGCTGACCGATCCGTTGACAGGTCTTTTTAATCGTCGCTATGCGCTGCCACATCTTACCAGGCTCGCAAAACAGGCAAGCCAAGCAGGGCAGCCCTTTGCTGTGATGATCGCCGACCTGGATCATTTCAAGCAAGTAAATGATTGTTATGGCCATGCGGCTGGAGATGCGGTTCTGGCTGAGACCGCCCGCCGTATGCGCGATCATTTACGCGCAGTTGATATGGTAGCCCGGATTGGTGGCGAAGAGTTCTTAATCGCCTTACCTGACGTAAGCGTGGCGCAGGCTGACAGGTCGGCCACGCGGCTATGCGCTGCCATGCGTGAAACGCCGATTGCAATCAAGACCCAAAACCTCGTCGTGCCGATCACCATGAGCATTGGCATCACCATGGGCGGCGACGGCGCGCCAATCGACTTGCTTTTGCAGGAAGCAGACAAAGCGCTCTATGGCGCAAAATCACACGGCCGCGACCAAACTTATTTTCACCCGGAACATGCCTGAAGGCTGTTATTTACGCAGCTTTTTGGGGCGCTTTGTAAGGGCATCTTCAAACCGATCCGCCACCAATTGACGCTCTTGGTCTGACATGGCTGTCAAACGTTGCAGCAACAAATCCTGCGCAAACTCGCGCCGCTCAAAGGCAACAGAGGACTGCGCTTCCAACAGCGCCGCGACTTTGTCTGGATCAAACGGCGTCGCCCGCAGCGCTTGCAAAGTCTCTTTAAGATTATTGCGAACCGCGTCGCGCGAAAGCCCCGCAGCGCGGTGATGATCACGCAGGGCCTTGCCCAGGATACGACGGTCTTCGTTTGGCAAGGCACGTGTGTAAGCCCCCATGAAATCAACGTCGCGCGGTGGACGGTCACCGACGCGTTTGTTGCCCAACATGGCCCCACCAACCAAGCCCGCAACAATCAGATTGAGGGCCAAGGACCCTATCAGCAAAACCCTAATGCTGCGACGCATCGGAGCGCGCGGCGTTGGATTGGGCGGTTGGCTGTCTGAATTTTGTGCCGCCATGTGCTTATCCTTCTTCACTATCAAAGCTGAATTCACCGCTTAGGTCCGACAGGTAATATTCTGCATCCCCGCTGATGACAGCTTGAAAACTTTCGACCGACAGGCTGTCGGCCCCGCTAAATCCGATCCAGACGCTGGCCATTGTGGCGGCGACAAGGCCGGATGTGCCCTGCCACCCCCCCAAGATGTCATACAGAACCTGCGCAAGTGGGCGACGTGGGGCACTGTTCAGTGGCTTTGCAGACGCCGGCGTTGGCGCAACGGGTTGCAACCTGTCAGCTTCGTCTAGAACACGGGTCATCAGCCCCATATCGACCTGCGCGCGGGGGTCGGCTTTTGCCTCTGCAAACAGGCCATCCAGCATATCATCCATTGGGTTCTTGTCAGCCATTTGAATACCCTAACTCATCTTTTCGGTCTGCCAAAGCTTTGGCAAGTGCCCGTTTGCCTCTTGCGGTGAGGCTTTCGACCGCCTCGATCCCGACTTGCATGATCTCTGCAATCTCAGGATTGGTCATGCCTTCGATGTGGCGCAATATCACAGCCTGCTTTTGACGATCGGGCAAAGTGTTCAAGGCGTCTTGCAGCGCATCCACACGCGCCTTGTTTTGCATCACTTCGGCGGCACTTGCGGCGTCATCTTCTGGTTCTGGAATGGCATCCAGCGCCACCCCACGCTGTTTGCGCAAGCGATCCGTACACAGGTTTGCAACCACGCGATATAGCCAGGTGGTCACTTTGGCTTCACCCTGTCGCCAATCCGGAGCAAGCTTCCAGAGCCGCACCAAAGCCTCTTGCACAATGTCTTCAGCTTCGGCCCGATCACCCAACATACGATAGGCGTGCCCAAACACCTTTGGCGTCAACCGAAAGGTCAAAACACGCGCCGCTGACGCATCCCCATTGGCATATAACACCAACAAGGCATCGTCGCTTACATCGTCAAAGGTGTCTCGCGGCATTTCCATTGTCCTGTTGGACTAACCTGTTCCGTCAAATGTGGCAATCGTTACAACTGTGCCCCGCCCAATCGGGGGATATGGCGGAGCACAGGTCAGGCGTGAACGCTTAGTTTGACGACTTGTCTTCGCCGCGCTTGCCGCCTTTGCGTTTACCCTTGTGTTTGCCTTTCATCTTGGCCAGCTCTTCTTCGCTGAGCGCGCCATCGCCATCTGCATCCAGACGTTCAAACATCTTGGCAGCGCGATCATCTTTTGGCTGCATTTCTTCAAAGCTCAGCATGCCATCATCATTGGTGTCACGGTGCTCGATCATCCGCTGTGTGCGCTCGCCGCGCGCATTTTCTTTCGCGGCCTGCAATTCGTCTGCTGACAGGTTGCCGTCGCCATCCGTATCAACAGCGGCAAATCTGGACTGTGCGTGGGCTGCCATTTCTTCCAATGTGATTTTACCGTCAGCGTTGGCGTCTACTTCTTCGAAATTGAAGCGCGGGCCCTGCTGGCCGTGTTTACCCCCCATGCCTTTGGCAGAGACAGTGGCTGCGCCAAGGGCCAGGGCGACAACGGTTACGCTGGAAATAAGTACTGCACGTTTCATGTTTTCTTCCTTTCGATTTCAACCGGCTTAATGCCCGTTTTCAAAAGGTCAAACGCGTGGCAGTGAAGTTTCCGTCGCGGTTTTCAAAATTTTTTTAAAAAACTTATTACGTCACGTTTTCAGGGACCGCACAGACAAGCGCGCGCTTATTCTGGTTGGCTGGGTCACGCGGTTTCTATAGGCTTTGAGCAACACACATGGCGGAATTATTCCATTTCCAGACCTAGCTGCGTGGTGAGATCAGGGGAATTCGTATGACGCAGGACAAAACCGCTATTCGTAACGCTGCCACTGTGATTGTCGTGCGCGACCGGTTGACCGCGCCGCGCATTTTAATGGGGCAGCGCGGGGCAAAGGCGGCGTTCATGCCCAATAAATTTGTCTTTCCGGGCGGCGCAGTAGATGCTGAGGACTTTGACATTGCCCTGGCGGGTTCTGTGCCCGCGCCCTGTTTTGAAAGGCTGTCAGAAGAGCAGCACGGCGCGACCTTGCCCGGTCTTGCCGATGCGCTTGCGGTTGCTGCGGTGCGCGAGCTTTGGGAAGAAACGGGATTGCGGCTAGGCACTGCGGGGCGTTGGCAATCAGCCATCCCGAAAGATTGGGCCGGTTTTGCCGACCAAGGGCATGTGCCCAATGCCGCAGCGCTGCAATTTGTCTTTCGCGCCATAACACCGCCGGGTCGCCCCCGGCGCTTTGATGCGCGGTTTTTTCAGTTGGATGCCGAGCACATCCAAGGTGATATCGACGACTTTTCCCATGCCAGCGACGAGCTTTCCCATTTGCAATGGGTGCCGCTGCAGGACGCGCGCGAGTTTGATCTACCCTTTATCACCGAAGTGGTTTTGGCAGAGGTACAAGCGCATTTGACAACCGACGCGGCCCCAGCATCTGTACCGTTTTTTAAGAACACCGATGAAGCGGGCTTGTTCAAACGTCTTTATGGGCGCTCTTTGACCAAGCACGAAATGGGTGGCTAGACGTTTGGGCCTAGGACCAGATCACCAATCCCAAAACGCTGACGGATATTAGAAGGATCCCAAGGAACTCGCGCATCGTTATTTTTTCTTTGAAAAACAACATTGTGGCGATAAGCCCAAAGATTAGTTCCACCTGCCCGACCGCATTCACATAGGCCGCGTTCTGCAACGTAAAGGCTGAAAACCAACAAAACGACCCTGCCAAGCTCGTCAGCCCAACAAACCCTGCGGTGCGCCAAACACTGAGCACGCGCATAATTTCCGCGCGGTCACGCACGTAAAGCCAGACCGCCATGCTTGCCAACTGAAAGGCGGTGACAATGGCCAGTGTCACAATCGCGCGTTCAAACGGCAAGGCGCTTTCAACGGCCAATGTCGCGCCGCGATAGGCAACCCCAGAGACCGCAAACAAAGCGCCCCCCAACAGCCCTAAAGCCGCAGATGGGCTGACAAGACGCCGCCACCATGCGGTTTCAACCGAAGACTTGTCTGACAGCACCAGCACCCCTGCAAACCCGATGCAAATGGCACCAAGCCCCAACAGCGAGACGCGGTCACCCAACATGACCCAGCCAAATAAAGCCGCAAGCAATACGGCCACTTTGATCAGCGTCAGACCAACTGCAAAATTTCGGCGGCCAAACAACAGTACCGTGCAGACGGTTGCGGTGATTTGAGCGGTTCCACCAACAATGGCGTAGGCCCAGAACCCTGTTGAAAAACCGGGAAAGGCTTGGCCTGACTGCCAGAAATAAATCAGCGCAATCGCCGAGGCCACAGGGGCCGAATAAACAAAACGCGCAAATGTGGCTCCACTGGCTGTCAATTTCACCTGGCTTAGATGTTTTTGAAGCATAAAGCGCACGGTCTGAAACAGCGCAGCACTGATCGAAAGAAAAATCCATAATTCCATAGGGGTTTATTGCGCCGCCATGCGCGGAATACCATCGAAAAAACCATACGCGTGCAGTTTTGGATGTTTCACACCCGTTGGATCTTAGGCCCCCGTTTGGCCCGGCAGGGACGCGCTAGAGGACACGGCGCCAATATCATTTTGCGCAACCGATACAGATTTGATCACAGCGTAAATCGGCATGCCCTGAGCCAACTGCAATGCTGTGGCTGATCGCTGTGTCACCCGGGATAGGATCACCTGTGAACCGCACCGGATTTGAACCCAAACACCGGCGTTTTGCCCAGGCGATAACGCAGAGATGTGGCCATGAATAATATTGAGGGCAGAGACACCCTGTGGTTCACTCAGGCTTAACATTACGTCTTGGGCGCGTACCCGCACACGCAACGCGCTGCCGGGCTGGGCGGCTATCTGCGGCAAGAAAAGCCTTGCCCCATCCACCGACAATTCGGTCATTCCATCGGCGTGATGCGCTGTGACCTTTGCCTCTAAAATCGCACCGGCAGCCGCGTCGCCAAGCGCGGGCACAGCTTCTGGATCTGCAAAGACCTGCGCCGCGGGCCCTGCCCTTAGCACCTTGCCATTTTGAATCGCAACAACGGTGGTGGCCAAACGCGCCACTTCGGACACAGAGTGGCTAACATAGAGGATCGGGATTTCGGACACATCCCTGAGACGTTCCAAATAGGGCATAATTTCCTGTTTACGCGCTTCGTCCAGAGCCGCCAAAGGTTCGTCCAATAACAAAAGTTGTGGATGAGACAACAGCGCCCGGCCAATGGCCACCCTTTGTTTTTCGCCCCCCGACAGCTGATTTGGGGCGCGCAGCAAAAGCCCCTCTAAACCCAGCAACGCCAAAACTTGCTCAAATGTCTCTTTGGATTTGGGCAAGCGTTGCGCACGCCGTCCAAAATCTAGGTTGCGCGCAACGTTCATATGGGGAAACAAACGCGCATCTTGAAACACATAACCCAGCCGCCGTTTGTGCACCGGCATGACAAGTCGTTGCGAGGTATCCAGAAACACAGCGTCATTCATCACAATGCGTCCCTGCTGTGGCGTCAAAAGACCAGACAACGCATTGACAATACTGGTTTTACCAGATCCCGACGGACCAAATATCGCGGTCAGCCCCTGTGGGGCTTCAAAGCTGGCATTTAAGCAGAAACCGCCAAAATCATGGGCTAACGAGACGGAAAGGCTCATGTGCCACGACTCCTTTTTGCCACACGTCGCGCCAAGTATTCAGAGGCAATAAGGGCTGACATCGCAAGAAGCACTGACATGATCACCAGGCGCAGGGCCTGTGTCTCGCCTCCGGGTACTTGCAGAAATGTATAGATCGCCGAGGGCAATGTCTGGGTTTGGCCTGGGATATTTGACACAAAGGTAATGGTGGCCCCAAATTCGCCCAGCGCTTTTGCAAACCCCAAGACCGCACCGGCGATGACACCGGGCAAAATCAGGGGCAACGTGATCACACAAAATACATAGATACGCCCTGCGCCCAATGTGGCCGCCGCCTGTTCCAGTTTGGGGTCGACAGCCTCGATGGCCAACCGTATTGCCCGCACCATCAGGGGAAAGCCCATGATCGCCGCAGCCACTGCCGCGCCGGTCCAGCGAAAGGCAAACACCAACCCAAAGCTTTGTTCAAGCCAGGCCCCAAGCGGTGCTTTGCGACCTAAGGTCAAAAGCAACAGATAACCGGTGACAACTGGTGGTAAAATCAGTGGCAAATGCACCAACCCGTTTAGGATTTGTTTGCCCCAAAATCTTTTGCGAGCCAAGATAAAGGCGACATAGATTGCGATTGGCAATGACAGCAATGTCGCCCAAAAAGAAACCTTGAGGGACAAAGCGACGGCCTGCCAGCCTTCGGGCCCCAAAAAGGCGGTCACCGAATTCATTGCCCCGCCCCTGTGATAAAACCGTGCTGCGCGAATATTTTTTGTGCGCGCACTGATTGGAGAAAATCTAAATATTCCAGCACATTAGGCGTTTTTCTCAGCGCCACAGCTGGGTAATTTATGGGGCCGGCATGACTCTCTGAGAATATATGAAGTACCGCAACATTGGGGGCTGCCTCTGCGTCACTGGCGTAGACAATGCCATATCGCGCTTCTTGCAAGGCCACCAAAGCCAAGGCTGCGCGCACGTTGTCGGTTTGCACAACATAGGGCTGCACATCTTGCCACAAATCTAGCTTTTGCAACGCGCGTTTTCCATAAATTCCTGCTGGCACAGCATTGACAAAACCCATGGCCAAATTGCCATCTTGTAAGCGTTCCGCCAAGGCTGAGATCGGAAAAACATCCTCTTGTGGATCCGCAATCAGGGCCAGCCGGTTGCGCAGCAATATCACCTGACTGCCAGCGACTGTCAGCGCGTCATCCACCAAAACCTGCATCCATTCCTGATTTGCAGAAATGAAAATATCAGCGGGAGCGCCTTGCTGGATTTGCCGGGCCAAAGCCGCGCTGCTTGCATAGGAGACCGTGACATCCGTTGCGTTGTTCTGAGCAGCCCAATAGGCGGCATTCACTTGATCAAGCGCACCGCGCAGACTTGCCGCAGCGAAAACAGTCACCTCGGCGCGCGCCACCGATGCCGGTAGCCAAAACGCCAGTCCCAATATGAGCCACAAACGTGAGAACATTGAACGCAATCTGCTAAGGTCAGTTGCCGCACTATTTCCCAAGCCATTCCCGAAGGCAAGACTGCAGCTAAACTGGACGCACAAAACGCTCCTAAGCTGCTGTATTCAAAATGCTTTCAACATCTAGATGGGCCTCTATGTGATCCGCAAGCGACTCTAGCGTCGTATCCACCGTGGCCGCGTAAGAGGCACCGCTAACCACCGCACCAAGGTTTTGCAAAAACGCCGCGCGAAAGCCATCATCGCTGAACATACCATGCAGGTAGCTGCCAGAAATATGGCCATTTGTGGCCCCTTCGGGGCGGTTAGTGACGGTGGCAAATGGGGTTTTCCGATCTGGTCCATCTGTGCGCCCTATGTGAATTTCATAGCCACTGAACCCCTGACCAGTGGCCGCGTGGACCGCCTGGGTTTCGGTCAGGCGCTTGTCATTTGACATGGTGGTTTGCACCTGCAACAGGCCCAATCCTTTGGTGGTTCCCGGCGTGCCTTCAATGCCCTCTGGGTCAGAGATACTATCTCCAAGCATTTGATATCCACCACAAATTCCCAATACATGCCCCCCGCGTCGCACATGCGCCTGCAGGTCAATGTCCCAGCCTTGGGCGCGCAAAAACGCCAGATCTGCGCGGGTGGATTTGCTGCCAGGAATGATCACAAGGGTGGCGTCGCCTGGGATGGCTTGGCCTGCGCGCAGCATGGTCAGACGCACGTCTGGTTCTTGGGCCAGCGGATCAAGGTCGTCAAAATTGGCAATGCGCGACAAGCCCAAACAGACAATATGGATTTTCCCTTTGTTTTGAGTGCCTTGAAGGTCGAGCGCATCTTCGGCAGGCAATTTCCAGGCCTCTGAAAAATAGGGCAGAACCCCAAAGCCACGCCATCCGGTGCGCTGCCCGATCATCGCATAGCCATCGTCAAACAACGTAGGGTCACCGCGAAACTTATTGATAATAAACCCTTTTATAAGGTCAGCATCTGACGGATCGATCACCGCTTGGGTGCCAACGATCTGGGCAATCACCCCGCCCCGGTCAATATCGCCTGCCAAAATTACCGGCACATCAGCGGCTTGGGCGAATCCCATATTCGCGATGTCGCCGTTGCGCAGATTTATTTCAGCAGGGCTGCCTGCGCCTTCGACAATCACCAAATCGTGCTGTGATTTCAACAGACTAAAGCTTTCAAGTACCCGTTCCATCAACTGCGGTTTCAACGTTGCATATTCGCGGGCCTTAGCGGTTGCGAAACGTTTACCCTGTAGGACGATTTGCGATCCTACATCTGATTCGGGTTTAAGAAGCACCGGGTTCATATGCACGGTTAACGGGATTTTACAGGCCAAAGCCTGAAGCGCCTGCGCCCGGCCAATTTCACCACCATCTGCCGTAACCGCCGCATTATTCGACATATTTTGCGGTTTAAACGGAGCCACCGACAGGCCCCGACGCAAGGCTGCACGACACAAGCCGGCCACCAACATGGATTTTCCAACATTGCTGCCGGTGCCCTGGATCATGATGGATTTGGTCATGGAATACGCCCTGTTGCGTCGCGATGAGTCGTACGATTTGTACGTTTGGCGGGCTGAAACGTACAATGGAAAAATTTTAAGAAAATATTTTGCGGGGCTAAGGGGGGCAAACAATTCAGATCGCCTTGACCTCCCCCTGAATTACTCACAGGTTTAACGCGATTTTAGGATTTGGAATTTAGACTGACTATGGAAAAGCGCTTTCAAGTTTTTATCTCGTCCACATATCAGGATTTGCAAAATGCACGGCAAGAAGTTTCGCAAGCACTGTTGCGGGCTGATTGCTTTCCGGCAGGGATGGAGTTGTTTCCGGCAGCGGATGAAGAGCAGTTTGAATTCATCAAAACGATCATTGATCAGTCAGATTATTACATCCTGATTTCGGCAGGGCGCTATGGGTCAATCCATCCTGAAACCGGGCTGAGCTATACCGAGATGGAATATGATTATGCCATTGAAATTGGGAAGCCGATCATACGCTTGCTGCATAGGGATCCGTTTAATGAGTTGAAGGGGGAGTTTATTGAGAATTCGGATAGAGGCAGGGCCGCGTTAGAGAAATTTAGAGCTAAACTCACCGAGCAAAAACTCGTTCGATTTTGGGAGACAGCCAAAGAATTAGGCCTTGAGGCATTTGTAGCATTGGCCGACATAAAGAAACGGACAAACGCTGTAGGGTGGGTAAGGAGTGACACCGTGATTGACGGTTCTGCTGCCTTGGAACTTGCTGAGCTAAGAGAAAAAGTGAAAATTTTCGAAGCGACAAAGGATAGTGCATTCATATTTGATGATCCTGTAGCTACGAAAATAAGAAACTTTGTAGAGACCGAGCACATGACAACTTACGGTCAATCCTATGATCGTTTCGCAAAGCGAAACATTTATTTGAGGATGCTCGAAAACATCAAATATGACCGAAACGTATTTTATGACTTGGAGGGAGAAGACGAAGATCTTGCCCGAGATTTGTTTGGATTGTTAATGGCAGTCGGCTCTCTGGTCAGTTCAAGCGACGGTATTGAACTGACCGATCGAACTTACGCTGATTTTGGTTTTGCTACCCTCAAGCATTAATACTCCACACCCTTCTGCGCCTTAATACCGTCCCTAAACGGATGTTTCACCAGCGTCATTTCTGTCACCAAATCTGCCGCCTCGATCAGTTCGGGTTTTGCATTGCGGCCGGTCAAACACACGTGGGTCATGGCGGGTTTTTCTTCCAGCAGGAATTCCACCACATCATCGATGTTCAGATAGTCATTGCGCAGGGCGATGTTGATTTCATCCAGCAGGACAAATCGGTTGGTCTCGTCGCGGATCAGCTCTTTGGCTTTTTCCCAGCCAGCTTCGGCTTTGGCGATGTCGCGTTCGCGGTCTTGGGTTTCCCAAGTAAAGCCTTCGCCAGAGACAAAGAACTTACATTCAGCCGGGAAATGGGTTTCCAGAAAGTCGCGTTCGCCGGTGGCCATCGCGCCTTTGATGAATTGCACCACCGCGCAGGGCATGCCGTGGGAGATCGAGCGCATGATCATGCCGAATCCAGACGAGCTTTTGCCTTTGCCGGGGCCAGTATGGACCATGATCAGACCTTTTTCTTCGGTCTTGGTGGCCATCAGGCGATCGCGCGCGGCCTTGATTTTCTTCATTTTCTCTGTGTGGCGGGCGTTTTGCTCGGTGTTATCGCTCACGGTGCTATCCTCTGTCCTTGACTCGTTACGCCCTATCGCGCATTTCCGTCTGGTTGGTTCCTGTAGGTAATACAGGTGAAAAGGGAATGCGACAGGATTTGATAGATCCCAAGCGCAGCCGCCCCCGCGACCGTGACCGGAGAGTTTTTCCGCAGACCACTGGCAATGCGCCGGGAAGGTTGGGAAAGCGACAGGGCCTTGGCCTTGGTATCCGCAAGCCGGGAGACCTGCCAGCGCAGAAAGACATGAAACCGGACGGGGTGTTCCGGTGTCGGGAAAACGTATTGCACGTCCCCGCCCTATCGCCCTTGTCCTCCTGAGATTTGGAGAGACAAATAGTGACTGTTGAATTGGCTCGCGATCTGGCCCCTGTTGAGCTGCTGGTCTGTGCGACCTGCCGTGCGGGACAGCCCACAAATATCGAAGGCCCGCGTCCCGGTGCGCAACTGGCATCCGCCCTGATGGAACGCGAGTGGCCTGCGCATGTGACTGTGAAATCGGTTGAATGCCTCAGCAATTGTGACAGCGGTTGTTCGGTGGCGGTGCGTGGCGGCGACGCACGTTGGACCTATGTTTATGGCAATTTCACTGGCGCGGATGACGCCGAGCTGGTGCATGACGGCATCGTGAAATACGCCGACACCGCAGATGGGCTTGTGCCATGGCGCACCCGTTCTGTTCATTTCCGCAAAAATTGTATCGCGCGCATTCCGCCGCTTGTTCTGCCCGAGTGAGAGAGACTTATGAGCAACCTTGAGAAACTACCCGTCACCGTGATCACTGGCTTTTTGGGCGCAGGGAAGACAACTTTGGTGCGCAACCTGATGCAAAATCCGCAGGGCAGGCGTTTGGCTGTGGTGGTTAATGAATTTGGCGATGTGGGCGTGGATGGCGAGATTTTGAAATCTTGCGCGATCCCGGATTGCCCGGCTGAAAACATCATGGAGCTGTCTAACGGCTGTATCTGCTGCACGGTGGCAGATGATTTCATTCCGACCATCGAGGCGTTGATGGCGCTGGAGCCGCGGCCCGAGCATATCATCATCGAGACTTCGGGATTGGCCTTGCCAAAGCCATTGCTAAAGGCCTTTGACTGGCCTGATATTCGCAGCAAGATCACCGTGGATGGCGTGATTGCTTTGGCGGATGCCGAGGCTGTGGCTGCGGGTCGTTTTGCCACTGATGTGGCGCGGGTGGATGCCCAGCGCGAAGCGGATGACAGCATTGACCACGAAACCCCATTGTCAGAGGTGTTTGAGGATCAGATTTCTTGTGCGGACATCATTTTGCTGACCAAGCCTGATTTGGCTGGGCCTGAGGGTGTTGCAAAGGCAAAAGAGGTGATTGCCGCTGAATCGCCGCGTCCTATTCCGGTTGTTGAAGTGGCCGAAGGCGTGGTGGACCCACGGATTATTTTGGGGCTGAATGCGGCGGCCGAGGATGACATGGACGCACGGCCCAGCCATCACGATGGGCACCATGATCACGAGCATGACGATTTTGAAAGTGTCGTGATTGATTTGCCAGAACAGGTTGATGCGGTGTCTTTTGCCGAACGGATCGAGCGTTTGGCCAAAGATCAGAACATTCTGCGAGTCAAAGGCTATGCGGCGGTGCAGGGCAAACCGATGCGTTTGCTGGTGCAGGCCGTGGGCGCGCGGGTGCGGCACCAGTTTGATCGCCCTTGGAAAGCTGAAGAAGGCCGTAAAGGGCGCGTTGTCGTGATTGCGGAACATGACGACGTAAACAAGGAAGCCATTCGCGCGGCGCTGGTGGATTAAACCCTATGCATGTCGTCTTTCGCGAAAGTCACGGGTTAGAGGAATCTGAGACCCCAACGGATCTGGGCCAAAGCCCGGCCGATTTGGTTGTCTTGTCGTTTTCCGACAGTGACCTTGGGGCTTTCGCGGCAGGATGGCATAGAGCAGACGGCGATCTGCCCTCGTTGCGGCTGGCCAATCTGGCCGCTTTAAAACACCCGCTGTCAGTGGATACCTATGTCGAGCAAACCCTAGAGGGTGCAAAGGCTGTGCTGGTGCGGTTGATTGGTGGCATTCCCTATTGGGCCTATGGCATTCAACAATTGCAGGACTTGGCACGGCGCAAAGGTGTGGCTTTGGCCATTTTGCCCGCAGACGGGCGGCCAGACACACGGCTGGACGATGTCTCGACCCTGCCCAAATCCACTTTGGATCGACTGGCCCACCTGTGTGACACCGGCGGCGCGGTGGCGGCACAGGCCGCCTTGGCGCAATTGGCTTTGGCCGCTGGCTTGTATGCCAAACCGGTGGTGGGCAGCAAAGCTTTGCCATTGTTTGGCACTTGGTCATTGGCGAATGGGATCTGCGCAGCACAACGTCAAAGTGACAGGCCGCTGATTGTGCTAACGTTTTATCGGTCTTACCTCAGCTCTGCGGATCTGGCCCCGGTAGAAGCGCTTGCCCAACAGTTTGAGGCGCGTGGCTTTGACGTTTTGGGGCTGTTTGCCCCGACCTTGAAGCAACCAGAGGCCGCCGCTTGGATTGCCCAGACGCTGCGCGATTTACAGCCCAGCGCTGTGGTGAATGCTACGGCGTTTTCCGGCAAGGGAACCGACGGGGTTTCGCCGCTTGATGCCACCAACGCGCCGGTATTTCAGGTGGCATTGGCAACCTCTCGCCGCAAAGCCTGGCAAGAGGCCGAACGCGGTCTGGCCCCGGCTGATCTGGCGATGCATGTTGTGTTGCCCGAAGTTGACGGGCGTTTGTTTGCCGGGGTGACCAGCTTTAAGGAACCCGGCAAGAAAGACCCGCAGCTTGAATATTCGCGCTTTGGCCATCGTGCGGTTGCAGATCGCATTTCGGCGGTGGTTGAAAAGGTTTCTAAATGGGTGGATTTGGCGACTTTGCCTGCGGCTGAAAAGCGCGTGGCCTGTGTGTTGTCGACCTATCCGGGGGCTGATTGGAATATGGCCCATGCGGTTGGGTTGGATGCTTTGGCGAGTGCCGAGGCAATCTTGGATGACCTGCGCGATGATGGGTTTGACGTGGCCCATGGCACGCCACTGGCTGGGGCATTGAGCACCGAACGGCTGCGCTGGTCTGTTTCTGACTATCAGGCAGCTTTGGTGGCCCTGCCGCAAACCTTGCGCGATGATTTGGCGACGGTCTGGGGCGATGCTTTTGCCGATGATCTGGTCGTGGATGGCGCGTTTGAGTTTTCGGTTGTTAAGCGCGGCAAGGTTCTGGTGGCCCTGCAGCCAGAGCGCGGTTCAGAAGATGTGCGCGAAGATGAATATCATGACCTTGCCCGCACGCCGCGCCATTCTTATGTGGCGTTTTATCTGTGGGTACGGCAACAGTTTGGCGCACATGCTTTGGTGCATGTGGGCGCGCATGGGACTCTGGAATGGCTACCGGGAAAATCCGTTGCCTTATCCAAAGACTGCTGGCCCGAGGTTTTGACCGGGCATATGCCGGTGATTTACCCGTTTATCGTGAATGACCCCGGCGAAGCGGCGCAGGCCAAGCGGCGCATTGGCGCTGTGACCTTGGGCCATGTGCCGCCGCCCTTGAAAGCAAGCGAAGCACCGCAGAAGTTTGCGTTTCTTGAGAATCTGCTGGATGAGTTTTCCAATGCGGATGGTCTGGACCCAAAGCGCCGGGATCGGCTGCAGGATGGTATCAGATCAGAAGCCGACGCATTGGGATTGTCAGACCAATTGGGCCTGGGTGCGGCAACGTCTTTGGCCGAGGCCATCACCCGGATTGATACGTTTGTTTGTGACATCAAAGAAAGCCAATTTGGCGATGGGCTGCATGTCTACGGCCGCGCGCCTGTGGGCCAAGCGGCCTTTGATGCAGCTCCCTCGGCGGTGTCAGAGCGCGAAGGGTTGTTGCGGGTTTTGGCGGGCAAGCGCATTGCGGCTGGCCCCTCTGGGTCGCCCTATCGGGGGCGCACCGATGTATTGCCCACCGGGCGCAATCTGTTCACCACCGACCCACGGTCTGTGCCCACCCGATCTGCTTATGCGCAGGGGGTGGTTCTGGCCGAAGAATTGGTGCGGCGACATTTGCAGGACGAAGGCGATTACCCCAAAAACCTGATTGTCGATCTGTGGGGATCAGCCACCATGCGCACGGCGGGCGAGGAATTTGCGATGGCGTTGCATTTGCTGGGGGCCAAACCGGTCTGGGACGAAGGATCAGAGCGGGTGTCTGGCGTTGAGATCTTGCCGATTGCCATGCTGGAGCGCCCACGGATTGACGTGACTTTGCGGGTCTCTGGATTGTTTCGCGATGTATTCCCGACATTGTCGGCGTTGTTTTCCCAAGCCGTTCGCGCCCTCGCGGATCGGGATGAAGCCGCCGATTGGAACCCATTTGTGGGGGCGATCGCCGCACCACGGGTCTATGGGCCAGCGCCGGGCAGTTATGGCGTGGGCATGGGACATCTGAATGACTATGGCGACGCGGGTCGCACACGCGCTGGCGAGGCTTGGTTGTCAGCCTCGTCCTGGGCATTGGACAAAGATCAGCCGTGGCAGGACGGCGATGGCATTCGTGACCGGGTCCAAGCCGCCGATAGCTTTGTGCATTTGCAGGACATGCCAGAGACCGACATTTTGCTGGCGCAAGATTATGCTGCCCACGAGGCCGGGTTTGCCGCCGCGCAGGCGGTGACGGGTGGCAAGGCGGCGCTGTATCATCTTGACAGCACAGTGCCGGATCGTCCTCGGGCGCGGGCGCTGGATGAAGAGGTGGCGCGCGTGGTGCATGCGCGGGCGACCAACCCAGAGTGGCTGGCTGGGATGATGCGGCACGGCTTTCGTGGCGGGGCTGAAATTGCCGCGACGCTCGAGCATATGGCGGCCTTTGCGCATTTGGCAGATGCGGTGCATCCGGCGCTGTTTGATGCCTATCACGAGGCGACCTTGGGTCAGGACGCGGTTGTGGCGTTTTTGGAACATGAGAATCCGCAGGCTTTGGCCGCAATGCGCGACCGGTTTGCTGAATTGCATGCCGCGGGGCTGTGGCAGACACGGCGCAATTCGATCCTGGCGGATCTGGAGACGGTGATTTGACGCGCCCCAGCGCCAAGGGCTGGTGCCCCGGAGCCTATCAACCGATGATGTCGGGCGATGGGTTGGTGGTGCGGGTGCGGCCAATGTTTGCGCGGCTGACGCGGGATCAAGCGATTGGGTTGTGCGATCTGGCGTTGGAATTTGGCTCGGGTGTGATGGATTTGACCAGCCGCGCCAATCTGCAAATTCGCGGTGTTAAAGAGTCAGACCACGCGGCTTTGCTGACGGCGTTAAATGGGCTGGGGCTGTTGCCGGATGATCCGGCGATCGAGGGGCGGCGCAATGTGTTGATCACGCCCTTTTGGACTGACGGCGATCTGGCGCATAAGTTGGCGGCAGAGTTGTATGATCGGCTGGCCGACTTCCCGCAATTGCCGGCGAAATTTGGTTTTGCCATCGACACGGCCCAATCGCCTGTGCTGCAGGCGCAATCAGCCGACATTCGGTTTGAGCAAACCGCGCAGGGTCTGATTTTGCGCGCAGATGGGGCCGTATTTGGCCGTTTGGTGACGCCGGATGACGCATTGGATCAGGCCATAAAACTGGCGGAGTGGTTTGTCAGCACAGGCGGCGCACGCTCTAAGCGAATGGCGCGCCATATTGACGGGGTGGATTTGCCCGCGGTCTGGCAAGACAGCCCTGCGGTCTTAAAGCCCTATCAAGCGACGCCAGGACCAAACGCTTTGGGGCAAACCTATGGGGCTGCCTTTGGGCAGATCAAGGCTGCAGAGTTGCGAAATCTCATCGAGACCAGCCAAGGCAGCGCGCTGCGTGTAACCCCCTGGCGGCTATTTCTGTTAGACGACGCAGAGCCTGTGCCATCACCCAAGTTTATCACCGCTGCGGATGATCCGCTGCTGCATGTCAGCGCCTGCCCCGGCGCGCCGCTCTGTGGCAGCGCATCGGTGAACACCCATGCTGTGGCCCGCGCCCTGGCTGCAAAAATCAAAGGCCCGCTGCATGTCAGTGGCTGTGCCAAAGGCTGTGCCCATCCGCGCCCCTGTCACACCACTCTGGTGGGGCGCAACGGCGCATTTGATCTTGTTCGCAATGGGCTTCCATGGGATGAGCCCCAGCAAAGCGGCCTTGCCCCCAATGACCTTATCGACCGCATCGGAGAGTTGTGATGCCCTACACCTACGAACAGAATGGCCAGGCCATCTATGATGAAAGCTTTGCCACCATCCGGCGCGAGGCCAATCTGGGCCGATTTGACAAAGATGAAGAACAGGTTGCGGTGCGCATGGTGCATGCCTGCGGCATGGTCGGCTTGGAAGAACACGTCAAATTCACCCCCGGCATGGTGGCGGCTGCGCGCAAAGCTATGGAAGACGGCGCGCCGATTTTTTGCGATGCGCGCATGGTGTCCGAAGGCGTGACCCGCCCGCGCCTGCCCGCTGATAACGAAGTGATCTGTACCCTACATGCCGAAGGCATTCACGCGCTGGCCAAAGAAATGGGCAACACCCGATCTGCGGCCGCGCTGGAACATTGGCGCGACCGTCTGGGCGGCGCGATTGTGGCGATTGGCAATGCGCCGACCGCTTTGTTTCACCTGCTGAATATGCTGCAAGATCCCGATTGTCCGCGCCCGGCAGCGATTATCGGCTGTCCAGTGGGCTTTATTGGCGCGGCTGAATCCAAAGACGCGCTTTGGGCTGATCAACCGGTGCCTTGCATGATTGTTGAGGGGCGTCTGGGTGGGTCGGCCATGACGGTCGCGGCCATCAACGCCATCGCCAGCCGGAAGGAATAGTCATGACAGGTACGATTTACGGCGTTGGCCTTGGGCCAGGCGATCAAGAGTTGATGAGTGTGAAATCGGATCGATTGATCCGCAACGCCAAACATGTCGCCTTTTTCCGCAAGGCGGGCCGCAAAGGCCAAGCGCGACAAATCGTGAATGGAATGCTTCCTGAAAACGTGATCGAATTCCCGATGGAATACCCGGTTACAACTGAAATCCCGTTGACAGATCCACGCTATAACGAAATGCTGAGCGCGTTTTATGCCGAAGTGACCGGTCATTTGATTGCGCTGGCGCAGTCGGGCGAAGATGTGGTGGTGCTGTGCGAAGGTGATCCGTTTTTCTATGGGTCTTTCATGCATATTTATTCCCGCGTCAAAGACAGCGTGCCGGTTGATGTGGTGCCGGCCATCACTGGCATGTCAGGTGCGTGGACAGCTACCGGCGCGCCGATCACTTGGGGCGACGACGTGCTGACCGTGATCATGGGCACCCATTCAGAAGACAAACTAGAGCAGCATATTCGCGACACGGATGCTTTGGTGATCATGAAGATCGGCACCAATTTTGACAAAGTGGTGCGCGCGTTAAAAACCGGTGGCAAATATGAGCAAGCCTATTTGGTGCAATTTGCCACCATGGCCAAACAGACTGTGTGCAAGCTGTCTGAGATGACTGAAAAAGTGACGCCATATTTTTCAATCATCGTCGTGCACGGTCAGGGGCGTCGCCCGTGAGTGGCCAAGGGCCCGGCTGGGTCACCATCGTCGGCATCGGTCCTGGAAATGACGCTTTGGTCACGCCCGAGGTCACAAGTGCCATCGAAGACGCCACTGATATCGTTGGGTATATCCCCTATGTAGAGCGCATCGCAGCGCGCGACGGGTTGACCTTGCACCCAAGCGACAATCGGGTTGAAATTGACCGCTCGCGACATGCGTTGGAAATGGCAGCGGCGGGCAAGCGCGTTGTTGTGGTCTCGTCCGGCGATCCGGGTGTGTTTGCCATGGCGGCGGCGGTTCTAGAAGCGGTTGAACATGGCGACACGGCATGGCGTGATTTGGATATTCGGGTGTTGCCCGGCATCACGGCAATGTTGGCGGCTTCGGCGGCATGTGGCGCGCCTTTGGGCCATGATTTCTGCGCCATAAATCTGTCAGACAATATGAAGCCCTGGGCCTTGATCGAAAAGCGTTTACGGCTGGCGGCTGAGGCGGATTTTGCCATGGCGTTTTATAATCCGCGTTCAAAATCGCGCCCCGAGGGTTTTGCTAAGGCCCTAAAAGCGCTGCAAGAGGCTTGTGGCGATGACCGCCCAATGATTTTTGCGCGCAACGTGTCGCGGCCAGATCAGACGATCAAGATAGTGCCATTGACCAAAGTCACCGAAGAGATGGCCGATATGCGCACGGTGGTTTTGCTTGGGTCGTCACAAACCCGGATTATCGAGCGCGATGGCGCGCCTTTGGTCTATACGCCGCGATCGGTTGCTGGCTGATGGTCAAGCCAGTCGAAAATCTCTTCGGCTGTGGCCACGGCCTTGCGCGGTGGCAAATCAGGGCGGTTGATCATCAGGATCGGCAGGCCCAGCGCGCGGGCGGCATGGATTTTGGCCTCGGCCCCCTGCCCGCCGGCGTTTTTGCAGACAATCAGATCGATCTTGTGGTCCTGAAACAGGGCAATATCACCTGCGGTTTCAAACGGGCCGCGCGCCACAATCACTTGGTGGTTGGGCAAGGCGGGTGGCGTACTCGGCGCATCCACCAGTCGCAACACATAGTGGTGTTGGGCTTGGGCGGCAAAGGCATTCATATGCAACCGGCCAAGCGCCAGCATGATCCGCTGGGCCGGCCCTTGCAAGGCTGCGACCGCGCCGTCGATGTCCGCCACGTTTTGCCAATTGTCCCCTGCTTGAGCCTGCCACGGCGGGCGCGTCAAGGCGATCAGCGGCGTCATTGTTTGCTGACAGGCGTGAAAGGCGTTCCAGCTCATTTGCGCGGCAAACGGATGTGTCGCGTCAATCACGTGGCTGATGTTATGGTCGCGCAGATACCCCGCAAGACCGGCAACGCCACCAAAGCCACCCACCCGATGTGGGATCGGCTGGCTGCGCGGTGTATGCACGCGCCCAGCATAGGAAAACACCGCGTTCAGACCCCGATCGGCCACCGCTTGGGCCAGAGTGCTGGCTTCGGTGGTGCCGCCGAGAATAAGGAGACGCATTGTCATGTCTAAGACCGCTTCTTTCGCTGACAGGTCCGCGTGGTTGACCATTGTTGGGTTGGGCGAAGATGGCCCAGATGGCTTGCCACCTGCAAGCCTTGCCGCGCTGGAAAATGCAGAAATTATTATGGGCGCAAAACGGCATCTGTCGCTGTTGCCCAAACTTACCGCCAAATTGGTGACCTGGCCCGTGCCTTTTGCCGATGGGGTTCCGGTTGTGATGTCTTACAGGGGCCGCCGTGTGGTGGCTTTGGCCTCGGGCGATCCGTTTTGGCACGGGGCTGGCGCAGTTTTGGTCAAAGAATTGCAAGCGGATGAATGGCGCACCTTGCCTGCGCCATCGACAATGTCTTTGGCGGCGGCGGCACTCGGGTGGCCGCTAGAGAAAACCCCATGTTTTGGATTTCATGCAGCCCCGTTTGAACGGTTACATTCATCCATGTTCCCTGGCGCGCGCATGATTGCAACCATGCGCGACGGCGCTGCGGTGCAGCAGCTGGGCGCTTGGCTGACAGAACAGGGCTTTGGTGCCACAACGGTGCATATTCTAGAGGCGCTTGGGGGGCCGCGCGAACGTATTCGTGGCTGTCTGGCAACCAACATTCCAAGCGATATTGCCCATCCGGTCTGTGTGGCGCTGGAAGTTACCGGCCAAGGCGCGGTTATGCCGCTGGCAACTGGGCGTCCTGACACGCTGTTTGACAATGATGGTCAGATCACCAAGCGGCCGGTGCGGGCTTTGACGCTGTCGGCACTTGCGCCGCGTCCGACGGAACATTTGTGGGACATTGGCGGCGGCTCTGGGTCTATTGGGTTGGAATGGCTGATGACCCATCCCACCACAAAGGCCACGGCGATTGAAATCGACCCGTCGCGGGCCAGTCGTATCCGCGCCAATGCTGCGCAATTGGGGTTGGAGCGTCTGAATGTCGTAACCGGCGCAGCACCAGAGGCATTGGCGGGATTGCCAATGCCGGATGCGATTTTTATCGGCGGCGGCATCAGCGCCGAAATGCTGGATTGGATTTGGGAAAACGTGCCCGCAGGTGTGCGTTTGGTGGCCAATGGCGTCACGCTTGAGGCGGAAATGCTGTTGGCGGATTGGCACGCGGCAAAAGGCGGGACCTTGCTGCGGATCGAACTGAGCGAAAGCAAGCCTTTGGGCCGAAAACGCGGCTGGAAAGCCAGCTATCCGATTGTGCAATGGAGTGTGAGCCTATGATTGTCGCTGGGTTTGGATTTAGGCAGGCTGCCACTTTGGACAGTCTGAAAGATGCGCTGGCGCAGATCGGCGCGGTCGTGGATGCAATTGCTGTGCCCGCAGACAAAGCGGATGCCGCATGTGTCACCGAATTGGCGCAGACCACGGCGTTGCCTGTGCATCGTGTTTCTGCCAAGGATATGACGGCAATCACCACACCAACCCAGGCCCAGCGCGTGATTGAAAAACGCGGCACCGGTAGCGTGGCAGAGGCTTGCGCTTTGGTGGTTGCTGGCGCAGAAAGCCAGCTGATAGCAACGCGGCAAATTTCGTCTGACCGAATGGCCACATGTGCTGTGGCAAAGAGACCGGCAAAAGGAATCGCATCATGACCGTTCATTTCATCGGCGCAGGCCCCGGTGCAGCGGATCTGATCACCCTGCGCGGGCGTGACCTGATCGCGGCTTGCAAGGTCTGTCTATATGCGGGCTCTTTGGTGCCCAAAGAGATATTGGCGCATTGTCCTGAGGACGCGAAGTTGGTGAATACCGCACCGTTGGATCTGGACGCCATTGTTGCCGAGTGCAAGGCCGCAGAGGCGGCGGGCCACGATGTGGCACGTCTGCATTCCGGCGATCTGTCGGTGTGGTCAGCCATGGGTGAACAAATCCGCCGTCTAAAAGCCGAGGGCATTGCAGTGTCTGTGACCCCTGGCGTGCCAAGTTTTGCGGCGGCGGCTGCGGCTTTGCAGACCGAATTAACCCTGCCAGGTCTGGCGCAATCTGTGGTTCTGACCCGCACGCCTGGCCGCGCCTCGACCATGCCAGAGGGTGAAAGTCTGCAAAACTTTGCAGCGACCGGCGCAACCCTGGCTATACACCTGTCGATTGGCAATTTGGATGCGGTGATTGCGGACCTGACCCCGGCTTATGGTGCGGCGTGTCCGGTCGCGGTGGTGTATCGTGCAAGCTGGCCTGACCAAGAGATCATTCGCACAAATTTGCAGCAATTAAAGGCGGATACGCCTGAACATGTGACACGCACCGCTTTGATCCTTGTTGGCCCCGCGTTGGCGGGTGAAGGATTTGAGGAAAGCTGTTTATACGCCACAGATTATGATCGGCGCTATCGCCCTCAGACGGCTGAAAGCCCCTGGTCAAGCTGGAACCATGGAGATGACTGATATGACTACGCGGCCTCCGGGATTGATGATTTCTGCGCCCTCGTCTGGCACTGGTAAAACAACCGTGATGTTGGGTTTGTTGCGGGCCTTGGCCGAGGATGGTCTTAAGGTGCAGCCGTTTAAATCCGGGCCGGACTATATTGATCCGGCGTTTCACCGTGCGGCAGCAGGGCGGCCTTCGTTTAATTTTGACACTTGGGCGATGAACCCGACTTTGATTGGCGGCGTGGCCGATCAATCTACGGGCGCGGATATCGTGATTGCCGAAGGCTCTATGGGGCTGTTTGACGGGGTTGCGACACGCGGCGAAACAGGGTTTGGATCCTCGGCGGAAACCGCCCTGAAAATGGGTTGGCCGGTTGTTTTGGTGATTGATGTGGGCGGTCAGGCGCAATCTGCGGCGGCCACAGCTCTTGGGTTCAAGAGTTATAATCCAGATGTGCCGTTTGCCGGTGTGATTTTGAACCGCTGCGCCAGCCCGCGCCACGAACGTTTGGCGCGATTGGGCATGGACCATGCGGGCGTAAAGGTTCTGGGGGTGCTGCCACGGCGCGGTGATCTGGCTCTGCCAGAGCGACATTTGGGGTTGATCCAAGCCTCAGAACACCCTGACTTGGAAGCCGCAATTGCCGGTTATGCAACGTTTTTACGCGACAATGTTGATTTGGACGCGATCCGCGATGCGGCGGCCTCGGGTCCGGCGCAATCAGGAGCGTTGCCCAAACCGCCCGCACAGCGCATTGCGATGGCACAGGACGCGGCGTTCAGTTTCACCTATCCGCATTTGGTCGAAGGTTGGCGCGCTGCGGGGGCTGTCATCATGCCGTTTTCGCCCCTGGCAGATGAAGCGCCTGACGCAGATGCTGATCTGGTTTGGTTGCCAGGCGGCTACCCGGAATTGCACGCGGGCAAATTGGCGGCGGCAACGCGTTACCAAGCGGCTCTGCGCGACCATGCGCTATCCAAGCCCGTGCATGGCGAATGCGGCGGCTATATGGCGCTGGGCGAGGCCCTGATTGACAAAGACGGCACGCGCCACCAGATGGCTGGGCTGTTGGGGCTGGTGACCTCTTATGAAAAGCGCAAATTCCACCTGGGCTATCGCCAGGCCACATTGAATGCGCCGATGTTAGGCTTTGAAGCTGGCGCAAAGCTGCGCGGGCACGAATTTCACTATTCCACCATTTTGCAAGAACCTGACGCGCCCCTGGCGCAGGTTGGCGATGCCGATGGCAATCCGGTACCGGAAACCGGATCGGTCAAAGGCAATGTCACCGGCACGTTCTTTCACCTAATCGCAGAGGCATCTTGATGAGCGGATTTGTTAGTTTTGTCAGCTCTGGCCCCGGCGACCCCGAGCTGTTGACCGTGAAGGCCGTGGACCGTTTGGGCAAGGCGGATGCGATCTTATTTGATGATCTGAGCTCTGGTCCGATTTTGGAACATGCTGGATCTGAGGCTGATTTGGTTGGCGTGGGCAAACGTGCTGGACGGCCTTCGCCTAAGCAGGATCATGTCAGCCAACTGTTGGTGGATTACGCATCAGGCGGGGCACGCGTTGTGCGGTTGAAATCAGGTGACAGCGGGATTTTTGGCCGGTTGGAAGAAGAGATCACAGCGCTTAAGGCGGCTGGGATCTCTTATGAAATTATCCCCGGTGTCACCTCGGCCTGCGCGGCAGCGGCGGCGGCTGGCATTCCTTTGACGCGTCGGTTGGTGGCGCGCCGGGTGCAATTTGTGACTGGCCATGATGTGGCGGGGGCTTTGCCCGGCGATCTGAACCTGCAAGCCCTGGCAGACACTGGCGCGACCACGGTTTTGTTTATGCCCAAACGCACCTTTCCCGAATTGGCGGAAAAGCTGTTTCAAACCGGATTGCGCCGGGATTGCCCGGCCTTGTTGGCCGAAAACGTCAGCCATCCGGATCAGACCCTGGAACGTACCACCATGGAGGCCTTGGCCAAGCAACTTGCTGGCGATGTGTCCTCGGCACCGGGATTGATCTTGTTTGGCGAATTGGCCGAGGAATAGCGGGATGATGCGTCTGTCGTTGGTTGGCATCGGTTCCGGAAATCCCGAACATTTGACATTGCAGGCGATCCGCACGCTTGAGGGTGCGGATGTGATTTTGTTGCCCAGAAAGGGCGATGAAAAGACTGAACTTGCTGATGTACGCCGGATAATTGTGCGCGACATATTGCAGACCAATCCAAAGGTGGTCGAATTTGATTACCCGCAACGTGATGAAAAGACGCCCAAATATCTGGATGGAGTGAACACCTGGCATGATGAATTGGCTGCGATCTGGGCGGGGTTGATCACAGCTGAGGCCAGCCAGAAGCCTGGGGATGACCTTTGTGTTGCCCTGATGGTTTGGGGCGATCCGTCGCTTTACGATTCAACTTTGCGGATCGCAGAGCGGCTTTTGGCGCAAGGCATGACGCTGTCTGTTTCGGTTGTACCCGGCGTGACATCGCTGCAGATGCTGACTGCTGCGCATGCCATTCCGCTCAACGATTTGGGCGCTCCGGTGATCATCACAACCGGCCGACAATTGCGCGACCAAGGCTGGCCACAGGGGGCAGATACGGTTGCAGTCATGCTGGACGGTCAATGTTCTTTTCAGCATCTGCAACCCAATGGCGTGCGGATCTGGTGGGGGGCCTATGTGGGCATGCCGCAGCAAATCCTGTGCGAAGGGCCGCTGTCTGACGTGGCCGACGACATCATCAAGGCCCGCGCCAAGGCCCGCGCCGAGCATGGCTGGATCATGGATATATACCTGCTGCGCCGATAATCCATAGCCGCTAATAGGGATACACAGGGCTGGTCTGGGCACGCAAAGCAACTCTCATGTTAGCGCGGCAACAGATCTGCCACCAATGTTCAAACCGTTCCCAAATTTGGGAAAACTGTCCTTTTCTGCTATGCTGATGCGGTTAGGGGAGGTCTGATGGGGAAAGCTTTCGCAAAACGGCTGGCAGCGGCGCTTTGGATCGCCTGTGCCTCTTGGAACACAGCTTTGGCCCAGGGAGCACCGCTTGGGCAGATGCACTGCGAAGCAGAATTTTCTGGCATCAGGATTGCAGGTCAAGTTTATGCGAGCCTGTGGAATAGTCCTAATTTTGGCAACTCCGGACCTGCGGGCTATCGACAGATCTATTATTACCTCATGACTGGACAGGGGCATCTGGTGCCCGGAACCGTCCAGCTTTTTGGCGATCTGCGCAACAGTCAGCAACAAATCATCAATTTTGAAGTTTTCTTAACCGGCGGGACCCAAGGGACCGGCGCATTCTGGATAAACGGGGCCTCGCATCGCTCGACTTATATGCAGTTGGTTATGCGAAACGGTGGGTTTGTGATCCGGTCCGAAGACGGCGTGACGGCAGAATATCGCTGTAAATAACTGCCAAGGCCGCCCCGCGTTTTTAAGAAATATTTCGTTTTAGAGGGGGACAGAATATGTATTCGCCAAAAAACTGGGTCGCGCTGCTATGCGCTGTTTTCTTTGGCCTCGCCAGCCCGGCCGCGGCACAACTAGATCGGCATTTGGGGCCTTTGGCAGATACTGTGCCGCTTGGGGTCAATGGGCCATGGGAGGCCAAGTTACAGGATGGTTGGTTCAATTTTTTCAACCAAACCGAAGCTGGGGCCGTGCTGTATTATCACGTCACGCAGATCCCAGTTGAACAGGGCGAACGGGTGTTGAATGCCAATGTGATGCTTTTGTCTGAAAGCGACGCTTATGTCGGGCTTATTGTCAATAAACAGGCAGATGATCAATATATCGCCTTTACCATCAAAGAGGATGGCACGGCGGTTAAGTTCACCCGCACCCCAAGTGGCTTTCAACAAGAGGCTTCGACCGTTGCGCGGGCACGTCTTGATGGCTCTGACATTCTGACCATGCGTCAAAGTCCGACATCTATTGATCTTTTGCTGAATGATGTTTCGGTGTTTCAGCTGACCAATCAAGCTGGGTTTGAACCTACCTTTGGCATAATCGCCATAGGCACCGGTCGCTTTGCCTATAATGGTTTGACGATCGAACAAATTGCCGCGGCCAATCCGTTCCCGACCCCGGGTGGCACCCAGAACGATCCAAAACCAAAATTTCCCGGTCCCGTGGCTGATGGCACAGGAGGGGCACCGCAGCCAGAGCAACCCGGCACCACAGGCGGCAATCCTTTTGAAGGGATGAGCCAAGAAGACATCTACGCCTCGCAAATCATGCTGGGCACCACTTTGGGCATCTTTTTTCACGAACTAGGCCACGCGGTGATTGGTGAAACCAACCTGCCCGCCACAGGGCCAGAAGAAGATACCGCAGATGGGTTCTCGGCCTTTGTGCTTGCGTCGCTGGTCGAAGAAGGCGATTTTGACAGTCCGGAAGAGGAATTGTTTGTTCAAAAACTCGCGGAATTTGCCTCTTTATATTGGTTTTATAGCGGTGTGCGGAACGAACAATCCGGCCAAAAAAACCCATGGCAAGACGAACATAGCCCCGACATCAAACGGTTTCGCAATTCGTTTTGCATTTTGTTTGGATCAAATCCAAGCCGCTATGAAGCCATTGCAGCCAAGGTTCAGCTGGATGCGCGCACCCGCGAGCGATGCAAAGGGGAATACGCCAAGCGGCTGCAAGCCTGGGAAACCATACTGAAAACCGTGTCGCGTGATTTGGGCCCAGATAGCCCCGGCGATCATCCCGCAAATACACCCGGCGGCAAAATTCATGTGAGTTTCCAACCTTCTCAGGGGCAAGTTGGCGGCTTTATTGCCGCGGTACTTGGCGATGGCACCCTGCGAGAGATCATGGTTGAGCTGGAAAACGAGATTGTTTGGCCACGCGATCTGCAGATTGAATTCCGCGACTGCCAGGAAATAAACGCTTGGTATGATCCGCGGGCTGGCAAAGTCACGATGTGCTATTCCATCGTGGAGTTTGCCTCTAAAACCATCCTTGAGGCCGAAACCGGTCAAGGGCAGCCCGGACCAAATCAGGGCGGTGGATCAGATGCGGTGTCTTTCATGACGGGCGTTTGGCAGGCGTCCTTTCCGTCGCAATATGGCATGATCCATATGAAGGTGGCCTATGACAATAACGGCCAGTATGAAAGCTATGCCGAGACTTCGGTTGGGCCGGTGCAAGTGGTCGGCACATGGCAGGCCCAGGTTTCTGGGCAAAGCGGTATTGTTGTTGCGGTAAACCCAACCCAATGGTCGCCCCAGATGCTTTGTGACCAAAGCAACAATTGCCAGCCCCATCAGCAGTCGCCCATGCAGTTTAATGTGCAGGTCGTGGATGAGCGTACAGTGAACGTCGAAGGCATCAACTGGTCACGGGTTCAGTAGAACCTTGCGAGAACTTTGATTCCAAAATGGCCTGAGATGCGGGTATCCCGCCAAAGCTTAGGTATCGTGGAAAATCTGGCGCAGGATTGCGAGGGCTTTGGCCACGTCGTGATCGGATTTTCGATTGCGGTGGATGACCGAGTAAATCGGTTGTTTGATCACCGGGGCGTCTTTGACCCTGTGCAAATTTTGGCCGCCTTTTGTGGTGCCAAATCGCGCTGGCAAATAAGCCGTTCCCCCTTCTTTGCTCATCAGATCCAGTGCGACGGTTTCATTGCCCATCGAAATCGAGGTGCTTGATAAGTCCGGTAAAGCCGCTTCGTGGCTTCGGCTGAAGGCATCGGTGTAACCAACTTTGAAATATTTAGCGGCTTTTACCTGATCCAGCGTGGTGGCATAGCTGGACATCATGTGAAAAATCTCGTCGCCTTCTTTGCGCACCCGCACATCAGGTTGCATTTGCGGGGCATATAACACGCCAATATCGGCGTGCCCGGCGGCGACATCCCGCATGATCTGTGCAGAGTAATCTGCCTGCAAATCAAGCGCGATACGCGGATTATCGCGACGCAGAGCCAAGGCCCAGTCGCCAAGTATGGACCGTTGCAAGCTCAGCTGGGCTGACAAGCGTAGCAACCGATCGTGCCCTTTGCGCACGCCAATATCGCGCACCGCATGGGTCCAAGAGGCCAACAATTGCCGCGCGTGCGTGGCAAACAGCAGCCCCGAAGCCGTTGGCGTCGCCCCACCGCGGCCACGTTCAAACAGCACAGCGCCAATATCTTTTTCTAGCGTTTGAATGCGGTTGCTGACTGTTGATTGGGTGATGTCCAGATTGTCGGCTGTTCGATTGAAATTTCGACTCTCAACAAGGTCCAGAAATGTGGTCAAAAGTACGCGATCCATTTGATCATAATAACCGATTAATATCGTCACTTCAATCGATAGGTGTGCGCAATTTATCAAGGTAGGTTGCTTGAAATTCATGACCAATCGCGCGCTAGGGAGCCCCGCAATGGATGATCAAAAAACCGCAAGACCGTCGCGTCGATCCGGAGGCCGTAACGCGCGAAAAATGATGCGCGCTGCACCATTGGCCGCTGATATGCGCCCAGTGCGCCCCGGCATGACGGGTGGCCAGTATAAACCGCTCACAGAGGCCGAAGTCGTCAGGATCCACGAAGCAGCAGTGCAAATTCTTGAAGAAATTGGATTGTCATTGGCCCCCGAGTCTGGGGTTAAAGCCATGCGCGCCTATGGGGCGGTCTATTCGCCAAAAGATGAGCGGATTCGCTTTCCCAGAACCATTATCGACAAGGCCTTAAAGGATGCAAACCGGCAGATGACTTTATTTGCCCGTGACCCCAAACACGATCTGACGCTGTCTGGCACACGGGTGCACTATGGAACGGCAGGCGCTGCGGTTCATTTGGCGAATTTACAAACCGGAGAATACGAAGAAAGCACATTAGAGCATTTGTTCCAGGCAGCCAAAATTGTCGATCATTTGGACAATGTGCATTTCTTTCAACGTTGTCTGATCGCTCGGGATATCACCGATAACCGCGCGATGGATCTAAACACGCTTTATGCCTCGATTGTCGGCACAACAAAACATATCGGTACGGCTTTCACCGAAGATGCATTTGCGCATGATTGCATCGACATGTTGCATATGGTGGCTGGCGGCGAAGCGGCATGGCGTGCGCGACCCTTTGTGTTGAACTCAAATTGCTTTGTTGTCCCGCCTTTGAAGTTTGCAACTGAATCCTGTGAGGTCATGGAAACCTGCATCAAAGCTGGCATGCCTGTGCTGCTGCTGTCGGCGGGTCAAGCAGGTGCCACCGCCCCTGCCCCTCTGGCTGGCGCATTGGCCCAGGCCGTTGCAGAATGCCTTGCGGGTCTGGTCTATGTGCAGGCCATTCAACCGGGTGCGCCAGCTGTGTTTGGTACCTGGCCATTTGTTGCGGATCTGCGCAGCGGTGCGATGTGTTCTGGCTCTGCCGAACAGGCGATATTGACCGCTGCCTGCGCTCAAATGGGCCAGCATTACGATCTGCCCACTGGTGCGCCCGGTGGCATGGCAGACGCCAAATTCCCGGATGCACAAGCCGGATCAGAACACGGCATTGGCAATGTCACCGCCGGTCTTGCGGGCCTGAACATGGTTTATGAAGCTGCGGGCATGTACGGATCTTTGCTTGGGTTCTCGCTCGAAGGTCTTATTATCGACAACGATGTTTTGGGCCAATGCCTGCGCACAGTGCGTGGCTTAGAGGTGAGTGACGAAAACCTTGATATTGAACGGATAAAATCCGTGTGCCTTGAGGGGCCTGGCCATTATCTGAGCGAAGCGCAAACTCTAGCGAAAATGCAGACCGAGTATTTTTATCCTGAATTGAGCGATCGCCTTTCGCCAAAAGAGTGGGCCGAAGTCGGCAAACCAGAGCTGATTGCCGCAGCTGTCAAAAAGAAAGATCAGATACTGGCCGGGCGTACGTCTGCTGCTTTGTCGCCCGAGCTGGATCAACGGATACGAGAGACTTTCCCGATCTACCTACCAAAGGAGCTTTTGTAAGAAACGCGCCCTAAACTGAGTGGCTTGAATTTGAAAGCTTGGTCACGAGGCCAAATGTGCTCGTACATATTGGGCGTATTCTTTTAGCTACGCGGTCTGCACTTTGCAGGCAGTTTCTATCCTCATTTTTCCACCAGTGGCCGATGACAGACAGCAAAACAGAACTTACACACACTTTGGCGTTCACCCATCATTTCGATTTTTTGTTGGTCGAAGGGTTCTCTGCATTGTCGCTGGCATCGGCCATAGAGGCCCTGCAGAATGCCAATCTTGTTGCGGATCTGAACCTGTATTCTTGGCGCATCGTCGCTGTCAAAACCGGGGAAGTCGTCGCAAGCACCGGCATGCGTCAAAGCACCGAAGGCGACCTGTCTGCACTATCGTTGGTCGATGATCTGGTCGTCGTTTCCGGTGAAAATGCCTATAATGTAGATGTGTCTCGGCTTAAGGTGTGGTTGTGGAAACATGTGCGCTCGGGCGTGCGCCTAACAGCTTTGGGAACAGGATCAATCATACTGGCCCGGACAGGATTGATGACTGGCCATGACGCGGCAATTCACCCTTGGTACCGCGTTGGCTTTATGGAACAATTTCCAGAAACCCCGCTAAGTTCACGCACACATATCAGCGTTGGAAACCGCTGTTCTGCCTCTGGAGGCACCTCCAGCATCGACCTGTTTCTAGATTTCATAGAAGAAGATCATGGAGCGTCGTTTGCCAACCTGGTCGCCGACAGCATGTGTTACCGCAAGACCCGACTGATGCAGGCCGCCGTGGATGTAGGAGCCCCAAATAGTGTCAGCGTGCTGCATCCGACGGTATCTAGGGCGATTTCGGAAATGGAAAAAAACCTCGAGTTTCCTGCATCGCCCAATTTACTGGCCTCGAAGTTGAATATCTCGACGCGCCAACTAGAGCGTTTGTTCAAGAAATATATCGGACAATCGCCCAAAAAACACTATAGTCGCATTCGCCTTGAAGAAGCATACCGCCTGCTTGTTCAAACCCACTTTGAGATTGCCCAGATTGCGCTGATGACCGGCTTTACATCGCCCAGTCATTTTTCAAAATGTTTCAGAGCGCAGTATGACATAACCCCTTACGAACTCAGACGGCGCCCAATCGACGCAGGCTCGCGCAGGTTCTGAAGTTTTTGGGGTGCAGAGAAAGTGCACAGCTAAGTTCTAGAGGCTTGCGCAGGCTCCGCGCGCGCCCTTACAAAGCGGCGCGCGGAGCAATTTTTGTTCAATTCAGGCTTAGAATTGATGGGCAAAGTCTGCAGCGTTTCAATAGCCAAGGCCTTTGTAAGACCTTTCTAGCCACACTTGCTGTGTCCGCAGCTACGACAGGTCATGCAGCCCTCGACCATTTGCAAATCAAACTGGCCACATGATGGGCAGGCTTTGCCGCGAGGGGTCTCGCCGACGGCCATTGCTTCGGCGGTTGGGTCTGCTTTTAGCCCCATACCTTCGCCTGCGATAAACCCGATAGAGATCATGTGTTTTTCAATAACGCCACCAATCGCCGCAAGGATCGATGGAATGTATTTGCCGTCCATCCAAGAGCCGCCACGCGGATCAAACACCGCTTTAAGCTCTTCAACGACAAAGGACACATCCCCACCACGACGGAACACTGCAGAGATCATCCGTGTCAGCGCCAGAGTCCAGGCGTAGTGCTCCATGTTTTTTGAGTTGATAAACACTTCGAACGGACGGCGATGCCCATTCACGATCACATCGTTTACGGTCAAATAGATCGCATGCTCGCTGTCATGCCATTTGAGTTTATACGTCGAACCTTCAAGCGACTGAGGCCGCTCTAGTGGTTCTGCCATATAGATCACTTCGCCAGTGTCCGCGACATGATCCGCAGGGTTTTCACCCGGTGCTTGGTCTTTGGTTTCAGAAACGGTCAGAACCGACCCTGTGATGTCATTTGGACGATAGGTTGTGCAGCCTTTGCAGCCGGTGTCCCAAGCTTCCATATACACATCTTTGAAGGCGTCAAAACTGATGTCTTCAGGACAGTTGATGGTTTTGGAAATCGAGCTGTCGATCCATTTTTGGGCCGCGGATTGCATGCGCACATGGTCAAGCGGAGCCAATGTCTGAGCGTTTACAAAATAATCTGGCAATTCCTTATCACCAAATTTCTCACGCCATAATTTCACAGCATAATCAACGACTTCTTCTTCGGTGCGTGATCCATCTTTTTGCAGCACTTTGCGCGTGTAGGCATAGGCAAAAACCGGTTCGATACCCGAGGACACATTACCCGCATAGAGGCTGATTGTGCCGGTTGGCGCAATCGATGTCAGCAAAGCATTGCGGATGCCGTGCTTGGCAATATCTGCTTTCAGGTCGTCATCAAGATATTGCACCATGCCGCCGTTGACGTATTTTTCGGCATCAAACAGCGGGAACGCGCCCTTCTCTTTCGCCATCTCCATGGAGGCGCGATAAGAGGCGTGTGCAATGGCCTTCATCCAAGCTTCGGTCTGGGCCGCTGCTTTTTCAGAACCGTATTTTAGGCCCAGCATCAAAAGCGCGTCTGCTAGACCTGTCACACCGAGGCCGATACGGCGCTTGGCCTGTGCTTCTTGCGCCTGTGCTTCGAGTGGGAAATTTGAGGCATCAACCACATTGTCCATCATACGAACGGCCGTTTTGACCAAGTCCGTCAGAGCGACTTCGTTTAGCTCAGCATTTGCTTCGAACGGATCAGTGACCAGGCGTGCAAGGTTAATGGACCCCAGCAGGCATGCGCCATAGGGCGGCAATGGCTGTTCGCCGCAAGGGTTGGTTGCAGCAATGGTTTCAACATAGTTCAGGTTATTGGCTTTGTTGATACGGTCAATAAAGATAACGCCCGGCTCGGCCTGATCATAGGTATTCTGCATGATCTGGTTCCAAAGATCACGGGCATTTAGAGTTTTATAAATCTTGCCGCCGAACTCCAACTCCCACGGGCCGTCGGCTTTGACGGCTTCCATAAAGGCATCGGTCACCAGCACAGACATGTTGAACATGCGCAGACGGGCCGGGTCAGATTTAGCAGTGATAAAATGTTCAATATCTGGGTGATCACAACGCATCGTCGCCATCATCGCGCCACGGCGAGAGCCTGCGGACATGATTGTACGGCACATCGCGTCCCACACATCCATAAAGGACAGTGGGCCAGAAGCGTCTGCTGCCACGCCTTTTACATCAGAGCCTTTTGGACGCACGGTTGAAAAGTCATATCCAATCCCGCCGCCTTGTTGCATTGTCAGCGCTGCTTCTTTGAGCATATCAAAAATACCCGACATGCTGTCAGGGATCGTGCCCATAACAAAACAATTAAACAATGTGACTTTGCGCGCGGTTCCTGCGCCTGCGGTAATGCGGCCTGCTGGCAGATATTTGAAGTCTTCCAATGCGGCGTAGAATTTATCTTCCCAAGCCTCTGGTTTCTTTTCAACCTTTGCGAGATCGCGGGCGATCCGCCGCCAACTGTCTTCTACCGTTTCATCAATCGGAGTGCCGTCCGCTTGCTTAAAACGGTATTTCATATCCCATATGGATTCTGCGATCGGGGCGGCAAAACGACTCATCGGCTTCCTCTGTCTTTGAAAGTTTTTTGTGTAGTGACATCTTTTTCAGGGGCTTGAAAGCCCTATAGAGAGCTATACTATAGATCAGCAAATAAAATTTCGGCAATCAAAAAACACAACCCAAACACAACCCCTTGTAGGTTCAAGCATTGAAACACATAAATCTAGTAAAACTTAGCGTAGGCACGGAAAGTGTGGAAAGCTTAGAGCATTGGCAAAAAACCAAGCGTGGTCAGGCAGATGACGGGCTGCATTGCCATGTCACGCGCATGTGGCCCAAGCGCGAAAAAGAAATACTGGCGGGTGGATCGATTTACTGGGTGATCAAGGGCTCTATTCAGGCAAGGCAAAGGATTCTTCGGCTTGATGAGGTTTTTGGCGAGGACGGCATACGGCGTTGCGCAATTGTGCTGGCCCCAGACCTTGTTCGCACTCAGGTGACCATCAAGCGCCCCTTTCAGGGCTGGCGTTACCTAAAACCCGAAGATAGCCCAATGGACCTGCCGAAAGGGCATTCCACAGACGACGCATTGCCGACAGAGCTTGCCAGCGCCTTGGCTGAGATAGGTGTTCTTTAGCCAAGCTGAAAATGCTCTGAAATTTCGCGAGCGACGGCGTCTGGATGGCTAATCGGTCCCATATGCGCGGCCTCTGGAATTGTGACCAATTTCGCATTCGGCAATAAGCGCACCAATTGCTGTTGCACGGCGTGCATATAGTCGGGTGAGTTTTCCCCAACCATCAACAAAACTGGCACATGGATATTGGGTAGTTTCGAAAGAAGATCCGCATTATCCCCAGATACCGCAGGCTGGATCGCACATGTCAGGTGTATACGACGGGCAAAGCTGTCCTTGGCTTCTTGGGGCAGTAACTCCCAAGGTGTGCCATCGCCCCAAACACGCAAAAAGGCGCGCGCTGCGGCATGGGGATCTTTGTGATCTAGCCTTTGCTGCGCTTGCTGCATTTCCAGAGCGTTGCGCTGATAGAGATCTGGATTGGCAGTTTGTAGGGACGCGAAGAACACCGGTTCATATAGTGCAAGACGTTGCACTTTTTCGGGGTTTTCCGCGGCAAGGCGCAGCGCCAAATACGCCCCAAAGCTATGCGCGACGATGTCGGCGGGCTTAGCTAACCCTGCAGCTGCTATATATATCGCAAAATCTGTAAAATCGCCCTGCCCGTCCCAATCAGGGCTTTTGCCGTGTCCAGGAAGATCAACTGCGTTAAGCGTCAGTTTATCCCCCAGAACGGCAGCGATGCCTTTCCAGGCTCCAGAATGCGCCAAGGAGCAGTGCAATGCCAGCGCGGCCTTTGGCCCTTGACCAAGCGTTCTCCAGAATGCTGCATGAGACGTCATCATTTACAATGCACCAGCCAAGTGTAGATCAAGGTCATCCAGACGATCCTGTCCCCAGAAACGCGTGCCATCCGGCAATACATAAAACGGCGAGCCAAAAACGCCTGCCTCTACAGCCTCTTCCAAATTGCGCGCATAGGTTTCAGCGCCAACAAGCAATCCACTGTCAGCCAATGACGGGTCAAATCCGGCGTCTGCCAAGCAGGTGCGAATAACCTCATCCTGCGCAATATCTTTTTCTTCTGCCCAGCACGCGCGCAACAGTGCCTGAACCAAGCCAGCGAGGTCGCCGCCGCCCGCCTTTTGGGCCGCAATGATCGCATAGGACGACGGTGCCATATTTGTCGGCCAATGGGCGGGTTTCAAATTGAAGGGCAAACCCAGTTTCTTGCTATATCTCTGCAATTCTTGTGCGCGGTATTCCAGCCGGCTGGGGTGCCTGTCTTTTGGAGGAGTGCCGCCAGTGCGTCCAAATATTGATACGATATCAAAAGGTTTATAGGTCACCGATGCGCCATGTTTCTGCGCAACTTCCTCGAGCCGTGCGCCGGCAAGATAGGCATAGGGTGAGATCGTTGCAAAATAGTAGTCGATATGAGTCATTTCCGCCCCCAAAGTGTTAGCATCACTTTAACAAATGGTCTGTGACATGATAGAGCGTCCGCAACGTCACGAATCTGACATCTGCGACATTGGGGATTAGCGCAAATGCCGAATACTATGGAACCAAAGCTTATCACGGGAAATGCCAACAAGCCGTTGGCGACTGCCATTGCCCGGCGTATGGCTATTCATCGCAATCTTGGACTGGTTGATGCGCGCGTCGAACGGTTCAACGACGGCGAAATTTTCGTTGAAGTGTTCGAAAATGTGCGTGGCGAGGATATGTTCATCATCCAGCCGACCTCGAATCCGGCAAACGACAACCTGATGGAGCTTCTGATCATGGCCGACGCATTGCGTCGGTCTTCTGCTAAGCGCATTACAGCAGTGATCCCCTATTTCGGCTATGCCCGCCAAGATCGTCGCGCCAAGGCACGTACACCGATTTCAGCCAAGCTTGTTGCCAATATGCTGGTTGAGGCCGGTGTAGAACGTGTTTTGACAATGGATCTACATGCGGCTCAAATTCAGGGGTTCTTTGATATCCCCGTAGACAACCTTTATGCGTCCCCGGTTTTCGCTTTGGATATTATGCATCAGTTCAAGGACGACATGAGCGATCTTATGGTTGTGTCTCCAGATGTGGGCGGCGTGGCACGGGCGCGTGAACTTGCCAAACGGATCAACGCGCCTTTGTCGATCGTCGACAAACGTCGTGAAAAAGCCGGTGAAGTCGCAGAGATGACTGTCATCGGTGATGTGACAGGCAAGAAGTGTATCATTGTAGATGATATGTGTGACACCGCAGGCACGCTGTGTAAGGCCGCTGAGGTGCTGCTAGACCACGGTGCAACCGAAGTGCATTCTTATATCTCGCATGGGGTGATGTCCGGGCCAGCGGTTGAGCGCGTGACCAACTCTGTCATGAAGAGCTTGGTGATCACCGATACAATCCAGCCAACTGCCGCTGTCAAAGCTGCGCCAAATATTCGTATTTTGCCAACGGCACCTGTCTTTGCGCATGCTATTTTGAACATTTGGAATGGGGCTTCGGTGTCCTCATTGTTTGAAACCGATACCCTCGAAGCAGCTTACGAAGGTCTTCTGGACTAGTTTGCCTGACCTAAAGACTGAGACGCGCCAGCGTTTGGCGCGTTTTTATTCGACATCCCACTGATCTTCGTCATCGACTTCGCCAAAAGCAATCCAGTTCATCCGCACACGCGCGACTTTGCTGTCCTGCCATGTCCGAAAGACCAGATCAAAGCCGTCGGTTTGGACTTTGTCAGCCGACACGTCTGCCCGAATATTTGACCCGTTGCTGATATCCCAAAGCGACAGGGCCACTTGCACAACCGGGGGGGCCAAGAAGCTTTCAGAAAACGCGATATGTTTGCGACGCTCGCGCGGGCCTGTACCGGTCCACATATCGCCACCGTTTTCAAAGTCCGAAAAAAGTTGCTCGTCACCTTGATCAATCCCCAGCGCGCGGCCCTTTAGCTTTCGCATAAGATCATTCCCTAGATTGGATATGGGTCACTCTCAAATAGAACACTCTTAAACAAAACTGGGCCCCGTCGGATGACGAAGCCCAATAAATTTTGTAAATTTTGACTTTAGACGTTCAAAGCTGCACGAAGTGCTTCGAGATCTGCCACATTCTTGGCAGCGGCGTCTTTGTTTTCCGCTGTCGCAGTTGCAGCAGTTTCCTTTGCCAGATCAATCAAGCCATCCATGTCTGCAGCTGTAATGTCAGCCGCTGGGATAGCCTTTTCTGCAAGCACCGAGGTGCCTTCAGCATTGATGTCAGCGAAACCGCCGGTCACCGCATAGCTTGTGGTGCCTTCTGCGCTTTCCACAGTCAAAAGACCGGGACGCAGCGTGGTGATGGTTGGGGCATGATCCGGCATCGCGGTCATGTCACCATCCGCACCAGGGATCTGCACGGCGACGGCTTGCAAAGAAGCAAGCGCACGTTCCGGGCTGACCAGGTCGAATTGCATGGTTTGTGCCATTGGGGCCTCCGTTTAGGGTTCCTCTGCGCCTAAACGCAGAGGAAAATCCGTTTTAAGCGGCGTCTGCAGCCATTTTCTCGGCTTTCGCAATCACTTCATCGATGCCACCAACCATATAGAACGCACCTTCTGGAAGGTGGTCATATTCGCCAGCTACAACAGCTTTGAATGAAGAAATTGTGTCTTCCAGAGGAACTTGAACACCGTCAGAACCTGTAAACACTTTCGCAACGTCAAACGGCTGAGAGAGGAAACGCTGGATCTTACGCGCACGCGCAACAGTCAGCTTATCTTCTTCGGACAGTTCGTCCATGCCCAGAATTGCGATGATGTCTTGCAAAGACTTATAGCGTTGCAGGATGCCTTGCACTTCGAAGGCCACTTTGTAGTGCTCTTCGCCCACAACAGATGGGTCCATCAAACGAGACGATGAATCGAGCGGGTCAACCGCTGGGTAGATGCCCAGTTCGGAAATCGCACGGTTCAGAACGGTTGTCGCGTCCAAGTGAGCAAAGGTAGTCGCAGGTGCAGGGTCGGTAAGGTCATCCGCAGGAACGTAAACCGCTTGGATCGAGGTGATCGAGCCGTTCTTTGTGGATGTAATACGCTCTTGCATCGCACCCATGTCGGTTGCCAGTGTTGGCTGGTAGCCAACCGCAGATGGGATACGACCCAACAGCGCGGAAACCTCAGAGCCCGCTTGTGTAAAGCGGAAGATGTTATCAACAAAGAACAGAACGTCAGTACCAGACGCGTCACGGAACTGTTCCGCCAATGTCAGACCTGTCAAAGCAACACGTGCACGCGCACCTGGAGGCTCGTTCATCTGGCCGTAAACCAGAGCAACCTGAGACTCTTCGAGGTTATCAGGTTTGATAACGTTGGATTCGATCATCTCGTGGTAAAGATCGTTACCTTCACGTGTACGCTCGCCCACACCCGCAAAAACGGAGTAACCAGAGTGCACTTTCGCGATGTTGTTGATCAATTCCATGATCAAAACGGTTTTACCAACACCAGCACCACCGAACAGACCAATTTTACCACCTTTGGCGTATGGAGCCAAAAGGTCGATAACCTTGATGCCTGTTTCCAGAACTTCGGATTCAGTGGACTGTTCCGCGAATTCCGGCGCGTCCTGGTGGATCGCACGTGTTTCTTCTGCGTTCACTGGGCCCTGCTCGTCAACCGGCTCGCCGATAACGTTCAGAATACGTCCCAATGTCGCTTTACCCACTGGTACCGAAATAGGTGCGCCAGTGTCAGACACTTCTGCGCCACGAACAAGACCTTCGGTCGCGTCCATCGCGATGCAGCGAACTGTTTTTTCACCAAGGTGCTGGGAAACTTCCAGTACCAATTTTTTTCCGTTGTTGTCTGTATTCAGCGCGTTCAGAATTTCCGGTAGGGAATCTTCGAACTGCACGTCCACAACGGCGCCAATCACCTGTGTGACTTTGCCTTTTGCGTTTGCCATGTTTCGTCTCCGGTCTTAGAGCGCCTCAGCGCCCGAGATAATTTCAATAAGCTCGCTTGTAATCACAGCCTGACGCGAACGGTTGTATTCGATGGTCAGTTTGTCGATCATTTCGCCCGCATTCCGGGTTGCGTTGTCCATAGCAGACATACGCGCACCTTGTTCGGACGCACCATTTTCAAGCAGAGCTGCAAAGATCTGTGTCGCGACACCGCGCGGCAGCAAGTCGGCCAGAATGGCGTCTTCACTTGGCTCATAGTCATACAGAGTGGCCGCAGCGCCCTCTTCCACAGCTTCGAAAGTTGCTGGGATGATTTGCTGTGCCGTCGGGATCTGTGTGACAACGTTTACGAACTTCGCAAAGAAGATCGTAGCAACGTCAAATTCGCTTCCATCAAAGCGTGCTAGGATATCACGCGCAATATCTTGCGCATTGTCATAGCCCACACGTTTGATTTCCGTCAGATCGACGTGGCCGATAAACGCATCTCCGAGGTCGCGTTTGATTGCATCACGGCCTTTTTTGCCAACAGTCAAAACCTTAACAGTTTTGCCCGCCGCCTTAAGCTCTGCTGCTTTCGCACGCGCCAATTTGGCGATGTTAGAGTTGAAGCCGCCGCACAAGCCACGTTCAGCTGTCATCACCACCAAAAGATGGGTTTGATCGCTACCAGTGCCAGACAAAAGCTTCGGCCCAGAGTCAGAGCCACCGGCGCCTGCCGCGAGCCCACCCAGAACAGCGTTAAAGCGCTCTGTGTAGGGACGCGAAGACTCGGCAGCATCCTGCGCGCGGCGAAGTTTCGCCGCGGCAACCATCTGCATGGCCTTTGTGATCTTCCGAGTGTTTTTAACACTCTGGATCCGGTTTTTGAGGTCCTTCAGACTAGGCATTGTCCGAACCCCTTATGCGAAGTCAGCTGCGAATTCGTCGAGCGCTGCTTTCACTTTGTCTGCTGCATCGCCTTTGATCTTTGGATCTTCATCCGTGATCCACTGAAGCAGGTCTGCGTTTTTACCACGCAGGTGCGCCAGAAGGGCTGCTTCGTAGCGACCAACATCTTTTACGTCGACTTTGTCGAGGTAACCGTTGGTGCCTGCGAAGATAAGGCAGACGATTTCAGAGTTGGTCAGAGGCGAATACTGAGGCTGTTTCATCAGCTCTGTCAAACGTGCACCACGCGCCAGAAGCTGCTGAGTTGCGGCGTCGAGATCGGAACCAAACTGAGCAAACGCAGCCATCTCACGATACTGAGCCAAAGACAGTTTAACTGGGCCAGCAACCGAAGACATCGCTTTGGTTTGTGCAGAAGAACCAACACGAGAAACGGACAGACCGGTGTTCACCGCTGGGCGGATACCTTGATAGAACAATTCAGTTTCCAAGAAGATCTGACCGTCGGTGATGGAAATCACGTTGGTTGGAATAAACGCAGAAACGTCACCACCCTGAGTTTCAATCACTGGCAAAGCAGTCAAAGAACCAGAACCGTTGTCTTCGTTCAACTTGGAAGAGCGTTCCAGCAAACGAGAGTGGAGATAGAAAACGTCACCGGGATAAGCTTCACGGCCCGGTGGGCGACGAAGAAGCAAAGACATCTGACGATAAGAAACCGCTTGCTTGGACAAATCATCATAGATGATCAGCGCGTGCTTGCCGCTGTCGCGGAAGTACTCGGCCATGGATGTCGCCGCATATGGTGCCAGGAACTGCATAGGTGCAGGATCAGACGCTGTCGCAGCAACAACGATGGAGTATTCAATCGCGCCAGTTTCTTCGAGCTTTTTAACAAGCTGAGCAACTGTGGAACGCTTTTGACCGACCGCAACATAAACGCAGAACAATTTCTTGCTGTCGTCGTCGCCCGCGGCTTCGTTGTAAGATTTTTGGTTCAGAATGGTGTCCAGCGCGATGGCTGTTTTACCTGTCTGACGGTCACCAATGATCAGCTCACGCTGGCCACGGCCAATTGGGATCATCGCATCAACAGATTTCAGACCAGTCGCCATTGGCTCGTGAACCGATTTACGTGGAATGATGCCTGGCGCTTTTACGTCCGCAACGCTGCGCTGTGCAGCTTTGATCGGGCCTTTGCCGTCCAGCGGGTTACCCAAGCCGTCAACAACGCGACCCAGCAGCTCTGGGCCAACTGGAACGTCAACGATCGACTTGGTACGCTTAACTGTGTCACCTTCTTTGATGTCACGGTCAGAACCAAAGATAACAACACCAACGTTGTCGCTCTCAAGGTTCAGCGCCATGCCCATGATGCCACCAGGGAATTCGACCATTTCACCGGCTTGAACGTTGTCCAACCCGTAGACGCGGGCGATACCGTCACCTACAGAGAGAACACGACCAACTTCGGCCACTTCGGCTTCCTGACCAAAATTCTTGATCTGGTCTTTCAGGATCGCCGAGATTTCGGCTGCTTGGATACCCATTATCCGACCTCTTTCATTGCATTCTGGAGTGCGTTGAGCTTGGAAAGAATCGACGTATCAATCATTTTCGAGCCCACTTTAACAACAAGACCGCCGATGAGAGTTTCATCAACGGTCGCATTGATTTTAACATCCTTACCCACACGCGCCTTCAGCGTTTTGGCAAGTTTTTCGCTTTGTGTTTTGGTTAGCGCTTTGGCAGAGGTCACCTCTGCTGTCACTTCACCTTTGTCTTCTGCGATTAAAGCGCGCAAGCTTTCTAGAAGCTGCGGCAGCACAAACAGGCGACGGTTCTGAGACATCAGGCTCAGTGTGCTGTTCAGCACAGTTGTCAAACCCATTTTGGCAGAAATAGCGGCAATCGCTTTCCCTTGTTCGTCGCGCGTCACAATTGGCGAATGAATCAAGTTCTGCAAATCGGCGCTTTCAGCCAATGCGGTGCTAAGGTCGTCAAGGCCCTTCTCTAGATCAGAGATAGCCTTGGACTCTTTCGCGATCTCGAAGACCGCGGTGGCATAGCGTGCAGCAATGCCTTGCGAAATCGAAGCTGGTTCGGACACGTCCACCCTTCCGAAATTTTGGCCCCGGTTCGCCGACAATTCGACTTCCGAGGACGTTTCTAGTTTTGACGCAAATCAAAACGGCAAAATCCAGCCGGGGTGTAGCAGAGCGTTGTTAAGCTAGCAACATTGTTTGTCACAAAGCGTAAACCGCAAAAACACCATGTTTTTAAGGCGTTGCGGTGCATGCGGCAGATTGCCCACGTCCTGTGACAAAAAATTAACAAGAAAAATCGAAAATTTACCCGATTCCCGCGGCTTTTTTGTTTCGCACTTCGGAACAAACCGCGTTTTGCACACCTGGGGCTGCGGAACCTGCGGATGCAAAATGCCTTCCGATTCTCAAGTTTCGAGCTGTGCAGCGCTAACAATTCAGCGGATGCGCCTAAATCGGGGCGACTTCCGGTTTTGGTGCCAAGATTTCCAATGGCTTTCGCACTGTCTGGCGTAACCCACGGTTTGGCGCATAAACCCGTTTGCTCGCTTCAACCATCAACACACCTCCGGAAACGACCGGCGACATCGCGCGGCCAGTGCTTTCCCAAAATTGCCCGGTCTTGCGCCAGAACCTTTTGTGGCTTGGTGGCTGAAACAATGTTGTTCGATGACGTTCGGGCATAAAGCCATGGCGCCGCAATTGTGCTTCAAGTTGGCCTGTCGAATAAGGTCGACCGTAGCCAAAGGGCGTTGCATCAGAACGTGACCAAAGACCTGCACGATGTGGCACAATAAACAAAGCCCGCCCACCTGGCCCCAAAACCCGAAAGGCTTCATCTAGCAAATCTGTAGGGCGCTCACTGTTTTCCAAACCATGCATCATGATCAAGCGATCTACGCGACCCGTCTCTAGTGGCCAAAGCGTCTCTTCGCACAACACCGAGACGTTTGGCATGCCCGCTGGCCACGGCATCACGCCTTGCGGTGCTGGCATGAGGCCCACAACCTTGCGTGCCGTTGGCAGATAGGGGCGCAGCAAAGGTACGGAAAACCCAAATCCAACCATAGTTTGCCCCGTTGCATCAGGCCATAGCTGCAAGGTCTCGTCGCGCACAGCTTTTTGCGCCGCTCGCCCCAGCGCGCTGCGATAATAAAAGTTCCTCAGATCTTTAACATCAAGATGCATTGAGCCCGCCCAAGAAATCGGCAATTCTTCGACCAACATAATGTGTTTTGATCAAGATTGAACCTCGGAAGACCAAAGCTATGAAAAAAGGATTTGCGATGCCCATCGAAATTGTCACCGTGCCTTGCCTTTCTGACAACTACGCGTTTTTGCTTCACGACCCTGATACGCAACAAACCGCACTGGTCGACGCACCAGACGCGGAGGCCATCATATCTGAATTGGATACACGCGGCTGGACATTAACCCATATTCTTTTGACCCATCACCATTGGGACCACGTCGATGGCACCGAAGCGCTGAGACAAAAGTATAAGCCCCAAGTATTTGGGGCCAAAGCAGATGCGCATCGCCTGCCGCCACTTGACCTTGCGCTTTCTGATGGGCAGCTCTTTTCATTCGCCGGGCATGAATTCCAGACGATTGATGTTTCAGGGCATACAATCGGCCATGTCGCCTTTTTCGCTCCCAGCCTGAACGCCATTTTTACAGCCGATAGCTTGATGGCCTTAGGATGTGGTCGGCTTTTTGAAGGCTCGCCGGAACAAATGTTCAGCAGTTTAAGCAAATTAGCGCAGCTACCAGAAACAACAATCGTTTACTCTGGGCACGAATACACAGAATCCAATGCCCGATTTGCGATAACAGTTGATCCAGACAACGCTGCTCTCAAAGCGCGTATTTCGTGGATCGAACAGGCCCGAGCGCAAAACAAACCAACAGTTCCTTCTGAATTATCGTTGGAATTGGCAACAAACCCGTTCTTGCGGTGTGACACCGCCGGTGTACGCAACGCAGTTGGACTTGCAAACGCCCCTGCCCCTGACGTGTTTACGGAGGTTCGAAAACGTAAGGACAATTTCTAATTTCCCAATGATAAACAGAGCTTATTGCCTTTCGTCTCTCCTTCTGGCAGGTTTGATTACAGACTATTTGGTGTCTCTGCTCTCGAGCCGACGCTTGCTTAAAATATGCTCAAATCCGACGGGTCATCACGCCTTTTGAAGCAAAAGTCACATGTTTGACGATAAATGTGAGCGAAAAATACAAGAAAAGCCTTGAAGCTGGCGGCAGATCGACCAAACTTTAATACTATCAGGCCAAGGTGAGTGCGGGACGTTCCCAAAGTTACCGCAGACGGAAGGAGTTTGAGCAGTGCCTTCATTCTCGACAACACTAGAACAAGCCATCCACGCGGCGTTGGCGCAGGCGAATGCGCGGCGTCATGAATTTGCAACCCTAGAGCATCTTCTTCTGTCACTTCTGGAAGAGCCAGACGCATTGCGCGTTCTGCAAGCCTGCAGCGTGGACACCGAAGAGCTGCGCCAGACACTAAATGAATTTATCGAAGAAGATCTAGCCAACCTCGTCACAGACATCGAGGGCAGCGAAGCCGTGCCCACTGCTGCGTTTCAACGGGTCATCCAGCGCGCCGCTATTCACGTGCAATCCTCTGGCCGCTCTGAAGTAACTGGGGCCAATGTCTTGGTGGCGATATTTGCGGAACGCGAAAGCAATGCCGCCTATTTCCTTCAAGAACAAGATATGACCCGGTATGACGCGGTGAACTATATTGCCCATGGCGTTGCTAAAGACGAAGCCTTTGGGGAAAGCCGACCGGTTTCTGGCAGCGATGATGAAGAAGAAGCCGCAGCGACTAGCGGCCCTCAGGACGAAAAAAAGGAAAGCGCGCTTTCAAAGTATTGCGTTGATCTGAACACCAAGGCCCGCGCCGGGGACGTTGATCCGCTGATTGGCCGAGATCATGAGGTGGAACGCTGTATTCAAGTGCTTTGCCGTCGTCGCAAAAACAACCCGCTTTTGGTTGGGGATCCTGGGGTTGGCAAAACCGCTATTGCCGAGGGCCTTGCCCACCGCATCGTGAACGGCGAAACCCCAGAGGTCTTATCTGAAACAACCATTTTCTCCCTCGACATGGGCGCGCTTTTGGCCGGCACGCGCTATCGCGGCGATTTTGAAGAGCGGCTGAAAGCCGTGGTGAAAGAGCTTGAAGACCACCCGGATGGAGTGTTGTTCATCGACGAAATTCACACCGTGATTGGCGCTGGGGCCACCTCTGGCGGCGCAATGGATGCGTCTAACCTGCTGAAACCTGCCCTTCAAGGCGGCAAATTGCGGACCATGGGATCAACAACTTATAAAGAGTTCCGTCAGCATTTTGAAAAAGACCGCGCGCTTTCAAGACGCTTTCAAAAAATCGATGTGAACGAGCCATCAGTGCCAGATACCATCAAGATCCTGAAAGGTTTGAAGGAATATTTTGAAGAGCACCACAGCGTTAAATACACAGCTGATGCTATCAAAACAGCCGTCGAACTTTCGGCGCGCTATATCAATGACCGAAAATTGCCCGACAAGGCGATTGATGTGATCGACGAAGCCGGTGCCGCCCAGCATTTGGTGGCGGCATCCAAGCGCCGTAAAACGATTGGCACAAAAGAAATCGAAGCGGTTGTGGCCAAGATTGCCCGCATTCCCCCAAAGAATGTTTCTAAGAACGATGCCGAAGTTCTCAAAGACTTGGAAAAAACACTCAAGCGCGTGGTATTTGGGCAAGACAAGGCCATCGAAGCGTTATCAAGCGCCATCAAACTGGCGCGCGCAGGCCTGCGCGAACCCGAAAAACCCATTGGGAACTATTTGTTCGCTGGACCAACCGGTGTCGGAAAAACCGAAGTTGCCAAGCAACTCGCAAGCACTTTGGGTGTCGAATTGCTGCGGTTTGATATGTCTGAATACATGGAGAAACATGCGGTCTCTCGCCTGATCGGTGCGCCTCCGGGCTATGTTGGCTTTGATCAGGGTGGCCAATTGACGGACGGTGTGGATCAGCACCCACATTGCGTCTTGCTCTTGGACGAAATGGAAAAAGCCCACCCAGACGTCTACAATATCCTGCTGCAGGTCATGGATCACGGTTCGTTGACAGATCACAACGGGCGCACCGTCGATTTCCGCAATGTGATATTGATCATGACCAGCAATGCGGGTGCCATGGAACAGGCCAAATCAGCCATCGGCTTTGGCCGAGATCGTCGCGAGGGCGAAGACACCGCCGCCATCGAACGGACATTTACGCCCGAATTCCGTAACCGTTTGGATGCGGTCATTTCGTTTGCTCCGCTTGGCAAAGAAGTCATCCTGCAAGTGGTTGAAAAATTTGTGCTGCAACTTGAAGCGCAGCTTTTGGATCGCAATGTGCATATCGAATTGTCACGCCCTGCTGCGGCATGGCTTGCAGACAAAGGATATGATGATCGTATGGGCGCGCGACCATTGGGCCGTGTCATTCAAGAGTACATCAAAAAGCCGCTGGCCGAGGAACTGCTTTTTGGCAAACTCGCCAAGGGCGGACTTGTTATCGTTTCCATGAAAGATGGGTCGCTTAAACTCCAATTTAATGGCCCAGATAATCCCCGTATAACCGGCGACAAGCCACCACTGTTGACCGCGGACTGATAAATGCGCGCCTCTTTCGTTAGCGTATTTGCGCTCGCAGCCTCTCCGGCTGCGAGCGACGTTTCACTCGGCTTTCCGGTCGATTGCACTCTTGGTTCTGATTGCTACATCCAGAACTATGTAGATATCGACCCGACCCAAGGCATTTCGGATTTTGCGTGCAAAAACCTCAGCTATGATGGGCATAAGGGCACCGATTTTGCCCTGTTTAGCCACAAGGACCTCGATCGCGCTGTCAATGTTTTGGCGGCTTTGCCTGGCGTCGTTGTTGGGCTGCGTAATGATATGCCTGACCACAATTTTTTTGACATTGACCAAAGCGGTATTGCCGGGCGGGAATGCGGCAACGGCGTTGTGTTGGACCATGGCGACGGTTGGGAAACGCAATATTGCCACCTTAAGCAAAACAGCGTTTCCGTCTCTCTTGGCGCTCTAGTTGACGCCGGGCAAAAGCTTGGTGAAATCGGGGCCAGTGGCAATACTGTCTTTCCACATCTTCATTTGTCACTTCGAAAAGATGGGAATGTAGTTGACCCATTTGATCCCACTGAAAGCCAAAGTTGCGGTGCGCAATCCCAAGACCTGTGGACCGATCCGATTGCATATGTCGGTGGCGGCTTGATTGCGACCGCGATCGACGACAAGGTGCCTGCATATGCCGATCTTAAAGCGGATCAGAACAGGTCGACGGAATGGCCGACCAACAGTCCCGCGCTTGTTGTTTGGTCTTTTGGCTTTGGGTTGAACCCCAACGATCAAATTCGGTTTTCGCTGCAATATCCCGACGGAGAAACATTTACAGATATTGTGACCGCTGATCGCAATCGCGCGCAGTTCTTTTATGCCTGGGGCAAACGGCGCCCAGCGGGGGGATGGTCCGCAGGGCCCTATATTGCGACCTCAACCATGCAGCGCGGTTCAGAGATATTGGGCTATCAGGTGTTTGAGTTTCAGGTAAACTGACTATTTTTCTGTAAACTTCAGCTCGATCCTGCGGTTCTTTGCCCGCGCTTCACGGGTATCGGCCGGATCAATGGGTTGGTATTCACCAAAGCCGTTTGCAGACAGGCGGCGCGGCGGCAAACCAAGTTCATTTGCCATGAACCGGACGACCGACAGAGCACGAGCCTGGCTGAGTTCCCAGTTGTCGGAAAAAAGCGCCCCATTGATGATCGGAATGTTATCTGTGTGCCCGTCCACCTGCAGCACCCAGTTGATTTCAGGTGGAATATCCTGCGCGACGTCTAACAATAGATCTGCGATCCCCGCAATTTGTTCCCGGCCCGCTTCGCTTAGTGTGGCCGTTCCTGACGGAAACAAAACCTCTGAGGAAAACACAAAGCGGTCCCCGACCACGCGCACACCTTCGCGCGTGCCTAGCAGTTCGCGCATGCGGCCAAAGAACTCTGACCGATACCGCTCTAAATCCTTCGCTTCGCTCGCCAGAGCAGCTGCTTCCAATGCAAGTCTTTCTGTTTCTGCCTGCAAGCGCTTGCGTTCGACTTCTTCAAGTTGACGCCGCTTTCGCTCTTCTGCCGCTGCTCTGGCGAGGGCAGCATTTAGATCGGACCCCAAAGACTGCAATTGCACCTGCGCTGCGGCGTCACGCGCCTTGCTGTCATCTAGCAAGCTTTGCAATTCGCCCAACTGCTGGCGCAAAGCTGCGACTTGTTGATTGAGCAACGCAGTTTGTTTTTCGCCTTGAGAGGCTTCAGATCGGGCGTCCTGCAAAGCCTGGTTCGCGACTGCCAACAACTGAGCACGCTCTTCGGCCTCGCTAAGGCGGTTGGCAGCATCCAGTTCGGCCTTGGCTTTAGCTGCCAGTGCCGCTGCAAGTTGGCGCTGGACGGCTTCTGTGTCGTCAATATTATTTTCAGCCGCAACGCGCGAGGCCAAAGCTATGGCCAATTCAGTTTGCAAATCTTCAAGTTCGGCTGTGACCTCAGCGTTTTGTTGCTGTGCAGCAAGCCTTTCGGCCAATGCAGCGGTAAGTTGGGCCTCGAGTTGCGCAATGTTGTCTGAGGCCAGTTTTTGATCCGACTCAGCCGCGAATTTTGCCGCCAGCGCAGCTTCTAGATTGGCGTTTAACGTTTCGGTGTCTATCGCATTCAGGGCGTCCTCTGCGGACTGTTTGGCCAATAGTGCCGCTGCAAGTTGGTCTTCAAGCGTGGACAGCTGTGCTTGCAACCCGATGTTCTTCTCTTCGGACGACGAGAGCTGTGTTTGCGCCAAAAGTTGAGACTGCAGTGAGGCTTGCAGTTTCTCTTCCAGTGTAGCAAGTCCGGTTTGCAAGTCCGACTTGGTCACTTCTGCAGTTGTTTGAATTGTCTCAAGACGCGCTTGCGAGTCTGCCAATTTCACTTCCAAATCTGCGATTGTCACATTTGATTGATCCGCTTGCAGCAGCGCGGCCGTCAATTGGGAACGCAGACTTGCAAGTTCCCCTTCTCTTTGAATGCGATCAGATTGTGCGGTACCCAATGCCGCAAGAACCGTGGCAAGTTCGGCAACAGTGCGTTCGGTATTTTGATCTGACAATTGCAAATCCAACAGCGCGGCAGTTAACTTTCCTTGCAAATCGCCGGTTTCAGCCAGGGCAGCTGCCAGTTTAATATCTAGATTATCCCGTGCGCCCTCAGCGGCGGCCAACAACGTCAGGGTATCTTCCGCGCGTTTTCTTTGCTCTTCCAAAGCAAGGGTCATCGCCGTCAATTCTGCATCGGAATTCTCGAGGCGCTGGCGCAAAGCATCCGCTGCTGCAGCCTCTGCCAGGCGGTTGATTTCTTCATTTGAAAGCTCAGATTCTAATTCAGCGACCTTTGCAGCCAGTGCCGTATTGCTCTGGCTGTCAAGCTGTGCCTGTTGACGTAGTTCTTCAACCAAAACATCAAGCGCGTCTCGCTGGGCTGCTGCCAATCTGGCAGCTTCGGTGTTTAGATCTATTTCGTCACGTGCCTGTGCGAGCGCTAAGTTTAATGCCTCTTGCGCCGTCACCAAGGTATTACGCTCTGCCTCTAAATCAGAAATCGAGCCAAGCGCCTCCGCGCGTTGCGCCAAAAGCCCTGCAACTTGCTCTTCGAAACTGACTATTCTTGATTGGGCTGCGGTCAATGCGCTGGCCGTGGAATCCCGCTCTGTGGTCAAAGCTGAGATAAGCGCCGCTTGCGCATTTGCCTCATCCCGCGCAGAAGTCAATGTTGCGCGCAACCCGCCAACCTGTGTTTCCAGATCTGACGTTTTTTGACGTTCTAATCCCAGCGCTTGGGCAAGCGCGGCGACTTCTGACGACAAAGCGTCTAATTTGCTTTCCTGGCCCGTAATTGTCTCGCGAAGCACAAATTGCACAACCATAAAAATGGTTAGCACAAACATAAGAACCAGCAACAAACCGGTCATGGCGTCAACAAAGCCCGGCCAAATCGATGCTTGGAATCTTTGACCTGTGCGCCGAGACAAAGCCATGCTTAGTTCTCCGAAGAGTTAAATGCGCTTTGGTCTCGTCGTCGCAGGGTGGTTTGAGAGTCACCAAGACGCGAAATCGCGTTGGTCAGAGCCGCGAGATCAGATCGCAATTCAACCACAGTGTCTTGACGACCCGCCGAAATCTCTTCGAGGATACGCAACATTTGAACATCAATAGATCGCAAACGCATGCGGCTTTCTGCGTCGACACCATCGCTATGATGTTGCGAACGCAACGTGTCAACCAGCCGCTCTTGCCCATCTGCTATGCGCGACAAGGATGCGCTTGACCCGCTTTCTGCGCCAAGCTGCAAGGTTAAATCGCGCACCGAAGCCACCATATCACCGATCTGGGTTTGCACTTGTGCACGGCCCGCTTCCGATTGGGTGAACATGGTTTGCAACTGGTCCATCTGTTCTGCCATATGCTCCAGGACTTCGCCCAGAACATTTTGCTCAACACTGCCGTCGCCCTCGCCGGCGCTAAAGCCAACACGGGTGATGGAACTCAGCCATTCTTCTAGCTCACGGTAAAATCGGTTTTGCCCATGGCTGGCAAACAACTCTAAAAGTCCAACAATCAAGGATCCCGCAAGGCCCAATAAGGACGATGCAAAGGCAACGCCCATACCGCCAAGCTGGGCCTCTAGCCCGGTCATCAACCGATTGAAAACCTCTACGCCACCTTCGCCTTCGGACGGGGCCAGACTGCGAATTGTGTCGACAACCGCGGGCACTGTTGTTGCCAAGCCATAGAATGTTCCCAACAACCCCAAGAAGATAAGCATGTTCACCAGATATCTGGTGATTTCACGCCCTTCATCAATACGTGTCGCGACTGAATCAAGAATTGAGCGCGAAGAGGAACCACTGATTTGACCGCGCGCACCGCGCGCGCGCAGCAGCGATGCCAAAGGCACAAGCAACTGTGGAGGGCTGACCATCTCGTGGCCTGGCGCATGGGTTGCAAACCCCTTGATCCAATTTGTACATCTAATCAGCGAAATAACTTGCCCAAAACAGGCAAGAACACCAACCAAAAAGACAAACGCAATGAACCCATTCAAATAGGGGTTCGCCTGAAACACAGGCATCACGGCTGGCGCTGCGACATAGGTCAAAGCACCGGTTAAACCCAGCACCACCAACATAAACAAGATTTGGCGTACGGGGTGCGAGAAATGTGGCTCGGCCTCGCGGTCTAGCTGGTCCATGTGGACAGCTCCTGACACTGTTATTTTCTGGGCTCACACTACTTCCATGGCACTCAGGTGCCAAGGTTTTAATGCACTTGCGGAACGTTAAACCATCAATTCGCGCACGCGCGCTGACAGCCAATCCAATTCAGGATCCTCAATGCCCAATTCAGTCAGATGAGAGGCGGTATTATAGAGGTATTCTGTATTCGGCCCTCGCCCTCCGACAGCACGAGAAATGATCGTCGCTTGTTTTTCCAAAGGATGATTACAGTATTGGTTATGGTCGCGATCAATCACATAGGTCACGGCTGTCACCTGTCGGCCGTCCGCCAACATCACTTGCAGTTCTCTTTCCAAATACGCAGAGGACACCAATTCGCGGGCGCGAAGTTCAACCATCGCAGATTGTTCAGTGCCCTCTTTAACTCGCAGCGCCAAGCCATGGCACGCGGCGTTTTCAGCGGCGTCCAATGCCAAGACCAATCCCGGGTCTTGTTCCGTACCCCGATGATGTATCGACGACATACAGAAACTGCGATGCCAACCATGCAATGTGGCGACAGCCTGTTCTTCTATTTCAAAACCAGGGTTCCAAAGCAAAGAACCGTATCCAAATACCCAAAGTGCCATTGTTTAAACCATGTCTGGAGAAATCTGTTTCGCGCGGTTAAACACCAAAAACAAGGCAGCTGCAAAGGGCTCTATCGTGAAACGGCTTTTGATTGTCATTCTACTTGGTGCAGGTGCATGGTTCTCTTACTGGGGCATAGGGCACTTCAACACAAATGCGGCCTATGAAACGTGGTTCGAGGATCGCCGTAACTCTGGTTGGCTTGCCGAATATGGCAGCCTAAAAACTCGAGGATTTCCAAATCGGCTGGATACCACATTCGAAGGCATTTCGCTGGCCGATCAGAATTCGGGGCTCTTTTGGTCAACGGATAAGTTCAAGTTATTTACGCTCGTATATCAACCAAACCACGTCATTGCTCTTTGGCCAAACCAGCAGATTGTTGAAACACCACATCAAAAATCCCTGATCTCAGCCGAGGATCTGCGCGCTTCCATCGTGCTTGATAAAACGCAGCAACGCGCAATCAAACGCGCGAATTTGGTGGGTAAAGGCCTTACAATTGCATCTGAAAGCACAACGGATCTTTTGCTATCAGATTTGCGCGTTGCCGTGCGCCAAGTTGACGACGTGCCAGACACGCTTGTTGTGGCGGTTCAGGCAGATGGCGTTACGCGCCGGTATTCTGACAATCCTCAGCGAGTTGCACCCACCATTGATACGCTTCTGCTAGAGCTATCAATAAAATTCGACCAAACATGGGACAGACGCGCGCTTGAACAACAACGTCCGCAACCCGTCAAAATATCGATCCGAAATGCCATGGCAAATTGGGGAAAATTCGAAATAAAACTGGCGGGCGAGCTAGAGATCGATGCACAAGGATATCCAACAGGAAACCTGACGGTCCGCGCGCAAAACTGGATGGAAATGCTTGCGATTGCACGCAAGAACAACCGCCATGACCAGCTGACGCTTGATCTGCTGGAGCAAGGTCTAAATCTTGTGTCTCATCTTTCAGACAATACGCAGGCTTTCGACATCCCCCTTAGATTGGCTGATAAAAAGATGTTTTTGGGGCCAGTGCCAATTGGAACTGCGCCAAAACTAAGACTCCGCTGAACCTAACGACAATAGGGGCCGCTTCTGTGCCGCGCGACGTCGAAATGAAAATGATCTTTGTGATGACGATCACTTTCAGGGCCCAAAACTGTTCCAAATGGGCCACAGGCGGATTGGTGCATTTTCTTAAGCATACGACCGTTTTTGCCCCGCCCCCAATCGTTTAGAACAGAAATACGGTCACCGTTTTCAAGATAAATTGCCGAAATGTCGATCGCCCGGCCTTTGCCGTGTTCCGAAATTTTGGCCCCCGGCCTGCTGTTGCGTGTCCTGCAGGCATAACCAGCCGCAACTTGCAATTTTGACACGCCACCACCTGTTCCGCCCACCGCTTTGGCAAGACCACCCTCGACCCATGTTTTCAATGATTTTGCGGTACCACACTCCATAACAACAGGCATACTAAGACGCACGCCTGAAACCGAGAAGAGTTTGACGGCGTTATCAATGCCACATCCGCGCAATTTAGCGGGGACCCGTCCAACGACAACGCCTTGCAAATCGCGGTCGCGGCAAATGCGTCCAATATTGTTGGCCGATTGTGCCTTTGATTTAAAAACCCGATCTATTCTGGGCTGTTTTGCCCGGTGAACAGAACGCGGCCTAATCACCGGGCGCAGCGACACCGCAGGGGCAAATGTTGGCAAAGCGACCGGATAGATGTCGATGCGGGCCACAGGTCGCAAGGAAATCGCAGGGGCGTTTGCATGCACAACGCTTCCGATCAAAGCAAACACAATGACACCTGCGCGCAACCACATTAAGACGCGCCTCGACCAAAATCAGGCGCATCCGTGTCTTGCCCTGCTTCGATAATGCCGCGACGTATCGCGCGTGTGCGCGTAAAATAGTCGTGCAGATGTGCCCCGTCGCCCTGGCGAATAGCCCGCTGCAAAGCGAACAATTCTTCGGTAAAGCGGCCCAAAATTTCAAGCGTTGCGTCCTTGTTTGACAGAAATACATCGCGCCACATCGTCGGATCGCTTGCAGCAATACGGGTGAAGTCCCTAAAGCCTGACGCAGAATATTTAATAACTTCGCTTTCGGATACCCGACGCAAATCGTCTGCGACGCCAACCATGGTATAGGCAATCAAATGCGGTGTGTGGGAGGTGACGGACAAAACAAGATCGTGGTGGTCCGCATCCATTTCTTCAACGTTGGACCCCATTGCGATCCAAAATGACTTCAACGTGTCGGCTGCGGTCCGATCTGTTTGATCGTCAGTGACCAGCAAACACCAACGATTGTCAAAAAGTTCTGCAAAACCAGATTCCGGCCCAGAGTGTTCCGTACCAGCCAATGGATGCGCAGGTACAAAATGAACCTCGGCCGGCAATTGGGGCGTCACAACATCAATTACAAAGCGCTTCACAGAGCCAACATCGGAAACGGTTGCACCGGCTTTCAAATGCGGCGCAATTTGCGCCGCAACATCCCCCATAACGCCAACAGGCACACAAAGGACAACCAGATCGGCATCTTTCACGGCCTCTTCAATGGTGTCACAAACTCGATCACAAAGCCCGATGCGGCGCGCCGTATCACGCGTCTCTGTGCTTTTGGCATAGCCCGTAACTTCACCCACCAAGCCATCTCGCTTGCATGCCCAATACATCGACGAAGCAATAAGACCCAAACCAATCAAAGCAACACGATCGTAGATTTGGCTCATTCGGCGGCTTCCTTGAAACTCTTCACTGCGTGGGCAACCCGGCGACACCCAGCTTCGTCACCCACTGTAATTCGCAAGCAATTTGGAAGTCCATATCCAGCGACCTTGCGCACGATAACACCCTGGCTTTTAAGATAAGCATCGCAAGCTGTCGCTTCCTCTTCCGAAGCAAATCGTGCCAAGATGAAATTTGTGCAAGACGTGTCAGACGGCACGCCGATTTCGGCCAGAGCCTTTGCAAGCCACGCCCGCATACGCGTATTGTCCACAAGACATTTCTTAACAAATTCTGTGTCTCGCATGGCGGCTTCTGCCACCCCAAGCTGCACCTCGGAAAGATTGAAAGGCTGTCGAATTCGGTTCAAGATTTCGATGATCGGCTTGGGCGCATAGCCCCACCCAATGCGCAAACCACCTAGGCCGTGAATCTTTGAGAAAGTACGCGTCATAATCACATTGTCGCGGGCTTGCACCATGGCTGCTCCGCCGTCAAAACCTTCGACGTACTCTGCATAAGCACCGTCAAGCACAAGCAGTGCGCCTTCGGGGAGGCCATCTGCCAATCGCGTCACTTCGTTTGAGCCAATCATGGTGCTGGTCGGGTTGGCTGGGTTGGCAATAAACACGATGCGCGTGCGTTCAGTGCAGGCATTCAACACTGCATCAACATCAACAACCCGCTCCCGCTCTGGCACTTTGACGGGCGTGGCGCCGCAGGCGTGTGCAAGGATCGGGTACATGGAAAACCCGTGCTCGGTATAGATTACTTCATCACCAGGACCCGCAAAGGCCTGAGAGATGAATTGCAGCACTTCGTCAGACCCGACACCACAGATAATTTGCTCGGCATTCAACCCGTGAATATCCGCGATTGCGCCACGCAACTGGGCGTGATCAGTCCCAGGATAGCGATGCAAATTCATGCCAAGTTTGCGAAACGCTTCTTTTGCAGCGTCACTTGGCCCATATGGGTTTTCATTTGACGACAGCTTAACAAAGTCCGAAACCCCCTCGATCGTGGATTGACCGCCTTCGTATAAAGCGATCTCCATAATACCAGGTTGCGGTGAAATGCGGCTCATTGGTGCTCTCCTTTTCGCCACGCCGTTCTATCGGCACCCTGTTCACAAAACCAGCACCATTCGCCAACACAACTTTTTCTGAACGACGCAATTCCCTCTCCGATGCGCGCAAGGCACACCTTTGGCCGGATTGCAGCGGCAATTGGCTGTTAAAGTAGAGTTTAAGCGCCACACAAGCGGCAAAACAAAAAGGGCCGCGTCAGTTCCCTGACACGGCCCATATTTAACAATGTCGGCGAAGATTAGTTCTTCGCGTAGAATTCAACAACCAAGTTTGGTTCCATGATGACCGGGTAAGGCACATCGGTCAGACCAGGCGTACGAACGAAAGTCGCTGTCATCTTAGAGTGATCTACGTCCATGTAGTCGGGAACGTCACGCTCTGGCAAAGCAACGGCTTCGAGCAGAACAGCCAATTGCTTGGACTTGTCACGCACTTCGATAACGTCGCCTTCTTTAACACGGTAAGAAGGGATGTTTACCTTTTTGCCGTTCACTTTGACGTGGCCGTGGTTCACGAACTGGCGCGCTGCAAAAACAGTAGCTACAAATTTTGCGCGATAAACAACAGCGTCCAAGCGGCGTTCCAGCAGGCCGATCAGGTTTTCACCTGTATCGCCTTTAACACGCTCAGCTTCGCCATAGATGCGGCGGAATTGCTTCTCGGTCAGATCACCGTAGTAACCTTTCAGCTTTTGCTTGGCGCGCAACTGAATACCGAAATCGGAAAGTTTGCCCTTACGGCGCTGACCGTGCTGGCCGGGGCCATATTCGCGACGGTTAACTGGGGATTTAGGACGGCCCCAGATATTTTCGCCCATGCGGCGATCAATTTTATACTTGGCAGACGTACGTTTAGTCACGACTGTTCTCCTTCGTTTAGGTTTCGAAGGGCGTTGTCCTCTATTCGGATTGTGCCGAATTGACAGGAATCCCCTTGCGGGGGCCACCAACACCAATGAATGCGCGCTTATACGCCGAGTCTGTCGGGTGTCAACAGAACATCACGTCGTCGTGCCAACTTATCTAGACAGGCCGCAACCACAGCGTCTTTCTTTGAGGATTAGGCGGCTTCATGTTTGAAAATAGCGGCTTCGGAGGAAGTCAGTTGCCGGCGTGCATGGTCGCCGTAACTAAAGGGACGTATCGCCAGGTCGGGATTCAAAGCAAGCAATCTGCTGCGATCCTCTGTGCCAAGCGAGGACAAAGCTGTATTCGCAGGGTGAAAGCTCTCTGTTTCAATACCATTGGCAAAAAGAATTTCATGCCTAGGCAAAAGCAAATGCACATAGGTCACTTCCCGAAGCCTATAATCGACACCTATGCTATGGCCGTTTTCAAGTTGCCGCGCCGAAACCAGAACTTCGGGTGTGTTGAACAATGCGCGTGCCACCTCGCCGCGCACCAAAACACGATGTTCCGGTGAAACGATCAATTCTTGCATGGGCCAATTGGCCCCTAAGGCACCGGGCTTGATACGAATGGGGCGCAGTTTTGGCAAAGCAAACAAACGGGCCCCGGTCATTTTCCGCGATCCAATCCATTGAATTTCTTGCGCGCCATTGTCTTTGGTCTGCACCAGATCACCTTCGCGCAACTGTTGGATTGGCAAAGCACCATTTGGAGTTTCAATCAACGTGCCAGGGGTGAAACAAATGACCCGTGCAGCTTCTGGATCGAGCGGATCTTGGGGGCTTTCCCCAAGCGTATGATGCACCACCCATAGGTCGGTTTGTGCGGGAGGAATGCTGTCCACAAACATCAAAAGCGGTGCACCATCATGCACCTCGATCAAGGTCACAGTATAACTGTTCTGCCCGTCTGTGACGACAAAACTACTATCAGGGCTGCCCTCTTCAACAACCACCTCATCTAGCCGTGTCGCATTCGTCATCGCTGCGCCAACGAGCTTGCGCACCATGCGCGCCGCTTTGCGCCGCAACATCGTTTCGCCTTCGCCGCGCTCAAGTCGCAACACATCTGTAGGCCCATCAACGCGAACGGTTTCACCATTCCAAGTCCACACCGCGCCTTGTTGTACAGCGCTTATTGGTGCGGCTTTTAAGCCATCTATTTCTGTTTGCGACCAAGAGATGACGAACGTGCCCAAAAAGCCCGTTCCCATTGCTCGTGTCCTGCCTCTCGTTTTTTTATTATCACGAGGGTAGCAAAAGTGATTCGCTGTGGGAAGCCCCTAAAGAATCTCTTTTTGATACTAAGACTTAAAACTCAAACTTAACGCGAATGGCCCCAACAACTTGGCCATTGGATTGGCCTTGAAACTCTGGGCTAAGCCAAGTGACACCATAAAACATCGAATGCTGAGCACCTTGCCATTGAATGCCTGCCCGCAGGCGACTGCGAACCTGCTCTGGTGTCACACCTGATGAGGCAGGTAGAAATTCACTCTTTTCGACAAAGCCGACATCTGCGCCGAATGCATAGACAGGCCACTTTCGGCGCGTCTCATCGTACGATATCGTTGACCACTGACGGGGTCACGCACCCACAAATCGTTCGCCATGTTTGCCCCAATCGACAAGTCAAAGCCAACGCGCAGCAAAGTTTCCAGACCAAAGCGCGCTTCTGCAAAAGGTCGTATCTGACTGTTTGCCCCAATGTTAAAGACCTGCCCGGCTTCGGCAACCGCGGCGAGCTTGACGTCATTGCCTACTTGATTGGCCAGCACGCTCGCAGAGGGACCCGCAAGGCCAAATCCCTGATGCAACCAGGATTGCAGATCTGCCAAACCGGTTTGCGGACCAAGAATGACAACGTCGGCCCCAAGTGAGTAGTCAATCATCTTGGGTTTGAAATGGGTATGAACACCCAGTGACAGCGCCCCAACATAGGGTCGATCACCAACACCCGGCGAGACAAGGTTTTCAGGCGCTATGATTTGACCAAGAATACGCAACTCGATGTTCTCGCCAGGCCTGGTAGGCAATGCACCGCCCCAAGGCGTGCCAAAAATATGGCTAGCGGCAATGGACCCACTGCGCCAACGATCATGCCCATCCCCCAAAAAATCATTTACGATCAACCGGCCATATCCAACTTGCGTTTGTGCGTTGGCACCCTTGAGGGGCGATAACAAGGCGAATGCCAGGCCCGCGACCGCAAGAAATCTTAAAAAGCGCATTTTTACCTCAGGTTTTATGTTCCTGCACACATCTACTTACAATCAAAGCGCAATTTGATCGAAACCTTGTCATTTTCGGGGTAATGCGGACTGCGAAAGCCAGTCTAAAAAAGTCGGGCTTCTTTGGCGATCATTGCCGCTTGCGTGCGATTTTTGGCCTCGAGTTTTCGGCAAAGCGTACGCACGTGTAACTTGATGGTCACTTCCTGCAATTCTAACTCACGCGCAATTTCTTTATTGGACAAGCCACGGCAAAGACCATTCAGAACTTCGAATTCGCGTTTACTCAGCTGTTTGGCCAAAGGATTTTCTTCTGCTTGATCGCTGAGGTGAGACACCGGGAAAAACGTTTCACCGGCGACCATGAATTGCACCGCATGCACAAGGCTTTTGGCGGTCATCGTTTTAGGTAAAAACCCAATGGCCCCATTGTCGATAGCATCTTGCGCTACCGAGTGCGGTGCATTGCCCGACAAGATCGCGACACCCCGCGCAACCTGCGCCTCGAGTGCTTGCTTAAGCCCCTCTAGCCCGAACATGCCCGGCATATCATAATCTAACAATATCAGATCAAATGGCCCGGACTTTTTGGCAAGCTCTAAAGCACTTGCCAACGAATGCGCGGTTTCAACCTGCGCATCACCTTCATTTTCCAAATAGGCTGATAGGGTTTCTCGCACCATATCATGATCATCAGCTATCAGTATTCGCATATCAAAGCTTCAACAGTTCTTTGGCGACTTACTAAGTCAACTCTGGTTAAAACAAAAACTAAATAATCTAAAACACAAGGTAAAACGGTCTCGTCGCACCATAGTACAACACGAGGTCAAAGCAATCTGGCCACACCTATCACTATACTTTCGTATGGGGCTGCGATCAATAGAACTGGTGCTCTTGTCTGATTATTGTGACACAAGAATTCAGCTACTTATTTGAAAAGATCCACAATGAATTTCCGCATCGTCTTATCTTGTCTCATTTTTTTCCTATCTGCGGCTATTGCGAACGCCGAGATGCTTTCTAGAGCAACAGGGCAAATCTTACTCACAGTTTCCGGTAACATTTCTGCCAAAAATACAGTCGATAGCGCGGTTTTCGACATGAAAATGCTGCAAAACATGCCGCGTACTAAGATAGAAACAACGACGATTTGGACCGACGGCAAACAAACCTTTTCAGGCGTATCGCTGCACGAGTTTGTTGATCGACTGGACATGAAAGGCTCTTCAGTTATAGCGAGTGCCATAAATGACTACCACGTGGAAATACCCCTAAGTGATGCAATAGCCGGTGGCCCGATTATTGCATTTTCACGCAACGGTGCCCCCATGTTGCGGCGTGACAAGGGGCCGCTTTGGATCATCTATCCCTTTGACTCTAAGCTAGAGTACAAGTCAGAAACCATTTATTCGCGTAGTATCTGGCAACTGGACCGGATAGAAGTTGTCGACTAACCTAAGCTTGCAGACGCAAAATGATCGGTCAAGGGATGTACACGCGAAGCGGAATTAGAACCGGTTTCTTTGTTGTAATACTCGCCATCGTACTGTTCCAAATCACCGTTTTGGCCCTCACGGTTTTCCGGCAAATCGAAAACCTGTCCACCGCGCGCTCTGATAATGTTTTATGGACATTTTCTCAGTCGGAGGTGGATTTCAGAAGATTTACCACCACGCTGGCCAACGCAAAATCGAATCCTGGCGCAGCACAAGAAATTCGCGAGGATTTTGACATCTTTTTTAGCCGAATTGTCACACTCCGCGACAGCAGCTCCTATGCCGCCAATCGACAACAACCGGAATTTACGCAAAACCTCTTTCCAATTTTAGAGTTTCTCGATCAATCCATCGCGATTATTGACGCCCCGGACGAAGTTTTAGACGTAGGGCTTGACGACATATTTGCCCAAGCAATGCGGATTGAGCCAAATGTACGACAACTGGCGCTCACAGGTCTTGGCACCTCGTCTCAGGATTCTGATATGCAACGCGCTGACATGCGCAACTTATTGCTGCGCCTGACCCTTGTGACGGTATTGCTTATTTTGGGGTTGATTGCTCTGGTTATCTTTCTGCGACGCCTTTATCAGCGCAGCCAAACCATAAGCGACGATAATCGCCGTGCGCGCGCTTGGCTCCAATCCATGGTGGAAACTTCGTTGGATGGTATCGTGGTCGCCGATGGTGCCGGCAATATTGTAGAACTCAATGAAACCGCCAAGCGAATTTTCCAATTAGACCACGTTGACACAGCCCACTTTCATATGAGCGCACTAATCTTGGGGGCCCGAGGTGATGGCGCGTTTGATCGCCCAGAAAATTCCGGATTGACACAAGCAGGCCGAACCCAAACCTTTGGCCGGCGCCCTGACGGAAGCCAGTTTCCAATCGAGATTGCCCTTTCAAGCACCCGAACTATAGAACGCGATAAAGTCTATGTTGCCTACATCCGAGACATCTCTGACAGGCTCGCTGCTGAAAAAGAGTTACTTCTTGCAAGAGACAAAGCCCAGGCTGGTGAAAAAGCCAAAGCAAACCTTTTGGCGGTAATGAGCCATGAGATCAGAACCCCGCTGAGTGGGATTCTCGGAACCGCACAATTGCTGCACAAAACGGAACTGACGCAAAAACAAGCTGCATTATTGGACGCCATGCAAACATCTGGCGATTTGCTGATGCACCATGTCAACGACATCCTGGACCTTTCAAAACTAGACGCAAACGCAACCAGTCTGGTGCTAGGGCCAATTGAATTACGGCCCCTAATGCAAAATCTGGTAGATAGTCAGCGCGCAAACGCAGAAAATTCCGGTAATACCATTGACTTGTCAGTATCGGACACGGTGCCAAACAGCGTCATCGGGGACGCAAATAAGATCCAACAAGCCATGCTAAACCTGATTGGCAACGCAATTAAATTCACAACAAACGGCACCATCGCTGTCGAGGTGGACCATTTTGGTCAGGCTGATCTAATCGAATTTCGTGTCATCGATAGCGGGGTTGGCATTCTTGAATGCGAACTAGACAACATTTTTGACGATTTTTTCGTTATCGACACCACTTATGCCAGTCAACAACAGGGGTCAGGTTTGGGCCTAGGGATCACCCGGCGGTTGGTTGAAAAGATGTCGGGGCAAATTGGGGCTGAGAGCATAAAAAACGAGGGCAGCCTTTTTTGGCTTCGGTTACCTTTACCAATTTGCCTCGCGTCGGATTTGGCTGACGAAGGCAAAAAACAGGCCCAAGAAAAGCCAATATCACTGTCTATCTTGCTGGTCGAAGACAACGACATCAACCGCCTTATCACAGGCGAAATGCTACAAAACGAGGGGCATGATGTCTCGCTGGCGTCTTCTGGACACAGCGGAATAAGCAAAGCCGCGCAATCCAAATATGATCTAATACTGATGGATATCAGAATGCCTGGAATGGATGGCATTGCCGCTGCACAGGAAATTCGCTCAGGCACTGGCGCATCGCAAGCCAGCCCAATAATCGCGCTGACCGCTCAAACCCTCCCCTCTGAGATTGCCCGCATAAAAAAGGCTGGCATGGATGAGGTATTAACCAAACCGATCACTAGCGATGCGCTTAATACTGTTTTAAGCCAAATTGCGCAGTCTGACAGTCCGCTAGAAGACGCAAGGAATCCAAAATACGACGCGACCAAAACTTTGAGACTGGATATTTTAAGTGACGTCGTGCGGAATATCGGAATGGAAAGCACAAAGCATCATCACGTTTCCCTGCGCGCGCAGGTCGCAGCTTTGCTTTCTGCTAAATCAGTCGATGCTCCGACCCCAACAAATATGCAACCCCAAATCCATTCTTTGTGCGGGGCTTCAGCGATCTTAGGTCTATGTGAATTTCACAACCAGCTAAGCAAGGCCGAAAACCGAGAACTTTCGCCTGCACATCCAGATTGGCAACACTGGGTCGTTCAAACGCGCTCCATTTGGAACGTCACTGATCACGCATTAGAGCGGTTTCTAGAGGGGAAATCTGGAGAAACGCAAACATCATCCAAACAATAGCCCAGTATTACCATGCCTTTTTGCAAATTTTAGACCACTCAAAGGGAATCGTTTACACCGAAAATACAAATTGTGCCGCTCTGGTAATTTCCGTTAACGCCATCGGTTCCGCCACCGTTATCGCAAACATTGAAAATCAAAGCTCCGTTATCGCTAACGTATTGAAGAAAAACATATTTTTCTTTTTCCTCGCGACTTTGCAGTCTATACCCCGGTTGAATCTAGATCGATTGAGCAAGAGGATTTCTCAAATGACCGTGACAGTAGGCATCAATGGTTTTGGCCGTATCGGGCGCTGCACACTTATGCACATTGCCGAAGCCGCGCGCGAAGACGTCAAAGTGGTCAAAATCAACGCCACAGGCCCTATTGAAACCGCCGCTCACCTCGTGCGCTATGACTCGATCCATGGTCGCTTTGCCAATGACGTCATCGTGCAAAACGGCACAATGGACGTCGGCCAAGGCCCGATGCGGATGTATTCCACTTATGATACCGACGAACTGGATTGGACGGGCGTAGATGTGGTTCTGGAATGCACAGGCAAGTTCAACGATGGCACTAAAGCCGCCAAGCATCGCGAACGTGGTGCGAAGAAAGTTCTTATTTCGGCACCGGCCAAAAATGTACAGCGCACCGTTGTATTTGGCGTAAATGACAATCTGTTGACAGCCAATGACAACATGATTTCCAACGGCTCTTGCACTACAAATTGCTTGGCACCACTGGCCAAAGTGCTGCACGAAAGCATCGGGATCGAAAATGGTCTCATGACCACGATCCACAGCTATACCGGAGACCAGCCAACGCTTGATCGCCGCCACGCCGACCTTTACCGCGCCCGTTCAGCGGCCATGGCGATGATCCCAACCTCTACAGGCGCAGCAAAAGCGCTCGGAGAAGTGCTTCCGGAACTCAAAGGCAAACTGGACGGCACATCCATGCGCGTTCCAACCCCAAATGTCTCTGCGGTTGACCTTACATTTGTCGCCTCCAAAGACGTAACGGTTCAAGATGTGAACGAGATCGTGCGGGAAGCAGCTGCAACAAAAATGAAGGGCGTTTTGGGCTACGATCCTGAAGCCAAAGTCTCGATTGACTTCAATCACACCACGGAAAGCTCTATTTTTGCCCCAGACCAGACAAAGGTTATCGGCGGACGCACCGTGCGCGTTTTGGCTTGGTATGACAACGAATGGGGCTTCTCTGCGCGCATGGCCGATGTCGCTGCACGCATGGGTCAATTGATCTAAGCAACACGCCCGCAAAGTCAGTTGCGCCCTCGTGATCCGTCAGGCATATCTTATGCCACAGGCTGATCCCGAGGGCGCTTTTCCATGACCAATCGCATTGCCGTATTCTTAGGACTGGCCATCACCATCGCGCTGATTGCCGACCAGATTTTTCTGGAGGGATCCGGAAGTTTGCTTGCTGGTCGCAAATTCGCCGAGCTAATCGAATGGCTCGCTTTCTGGCGCTAGGCTATTAGTTCATCGACAATCTAATAGTCACCTCTCCGTGCAGGGGTTCCTCCCATTGTAAACGCAACTGGTCTCCGTTGCTGCCCTGTTGCAATTCAACATAGGGCACGGCCCAGCGCGTTTGATTGCCACTGGTGCGCAATCGTGTGGTGGCCACAACTGACTCCACAGTGCGTGCCTGCCCGCCAAATGGCAGCCCCCCTTGGCTGTCAACGGTCCAAGTCGCCGACGCTGAATTCTGATCATGTTTGACGATCAACGGATTATAGATTGGCGTATCAACCTGATGGAATGTGTTGCCTTCAACCAGAATGTTTTTGCCCTTGGCGGTATTTAACGGCGCAAAACTTGAATCAACACTGTCAACACGATCAATCGCCCCATCAATACTGCGAAACTTGTTGCCCGTCACACTTAGGCCGCCAATGAACTGACCCGTGCCATAGGGTTTGATCACCATATAGGCAAACCAAGGCGCGACATTACCAGACAAGAATACATTATCATCAATGCTAAGGGCCGAAAACGAAAATCCAGATGTGAAATCCGGTTCCGGTTCATATTCATTGGTCCATTCGATCGAACAATTATCAACGTAGTTGCCAGTTATTGTTGTCGAACAATAGGCACTCGCAACCACAATGCCAGCGGTGCGCACGCCCGCCGCCTCTGCATCCCCCTGGAAGAAATGGTTGCCCATGACGATATTGTTTGATCCGCCCAACACCGCAAAATGCCTAAACTGAGTTGCACGATTATTGCGAAGCTTCACATCGTTTGCATTGGTGTTCAAAACAATTGTGGTGCGATCTTGCACCCGCTCGCTCGCCTCGCTGGTCAAGAACTGGCAGCGATCGATTAACATGCCTTGGCACCCCTCGCCGTGGCTGGTGATCCCACGATCTCTTGGCCTTGTAATCCAACTGTCGCGCAAATGAAAAATCACACCAGCTGGAGGCAATAAAATCCCGCTTGCCAGAGTGTTGCATAGCAATTCGACATCAGACATCGAGAACCGCTGCAATTTGCTAAAGCCCGAAAAATCCAACAAATATTTGAAGCGCGTAAAGGTAAATGTTTGGGTGCCAACAGCATCATACAACCCTGCGCTCAGGGTCACCTCTTGCGTCGCATCGTTTTTGGACTTCACATAGACTTCGCGCCCAACACCATTGCCCTCCACCAAAGAGCCAACCTGAATGTTAGCCACATTTGTCACCCCGGTTAGAGTGCGGGCATCACTTGAAGAGTAACTGGCTTGCGACGTCACTTCGTCAGGTTCCCAAGCACTGCTGCCCGTCACATAAAATTGCCCATTCGCAATATGCCGTCGCTGCGAATAAGATGTGCGATTAGGAACAAGTGCCTGCATATCCATCGGCGTTTCAATGGTGATACGTCGCCCGCCAAGGTCTAATGATTCATGGCCTGCACTGTTAAAAAGCGATTGAAATGCCTTTTCAAAAGCCAATTGCTCATTGCCAAATGCATCAATGTAACTGGGCAAATCATAGTTTTTTGTCAGCGAAAAGATCGCTGCGCGTGGCATTGTAACCGTGCCTTCAAACCGAACCCGCTCTGTAAATTCCATGCTGTCGCTTAACAAATAGGTGCCGGCGGACACCAATATTGTTCGCCCGTTTGCGGCAGTATTTGCCGCCTCAAAGGCCGCAAGATCATCTGTTATTCCATCCCCAAGAGCACCGAAATCACGCACGTCAACCATCGCCATCATATCGCGCAAAAAGGCAGAGGTCAGATCCTCGATCACCAGATCATCTATGCGAACAACCCCGCCGGTCGCGCCGCTTAGGTCAAGCCCAACATGACCATAAGTCGGTTGCACACCCCAAGGCATATCGACGCCTCCTCGCACACCAGACCCAATGATTGCAGAGACTTCAACAACTTCGCCATAAGTGTCCAAATTTACCGACGGACCAACTTCGACCAAGCCAGACACATGCGACCCCGCCTCACCTGCCCAAGCCGCAATGCGCACTGAAGAAAAATTGCCACTGATGGCTTTGACCCGCGCTGTGACCCGCAAATAACATCCGGGCAACAAGGGGGTTTGCCCCATATAGCGCAGGCGTTGCGTCACTTCGGTTTTTTGCAACTCTAAACAACCCGCGAAATCAGCATCTGCTGGCACAAACGCCGCATTTGCCGCCCCATCATATGTATCTGAACCAGGTGTACCGTCTCCACTGGACCAAACATCCAGCCCCTCTGCAAACGCTGGCGGCATCAGCTGCACCCCGTCGGTAATTGCTTTATTCATGAAAGCCCCTTTCCAAAGTCACGAATTTGGTCGAGGCCAAGGACCTCGCGCACTAAGGATCGGAAGTATCAATCAAAGCTTAATCACTTGTCAGAGCAGCGCGCGCTGGGTGTTGCGCCTAGGCCGCGGCCCCTGCTTGCACAAATCGCACGCCGTTGATGCGCCATTGCCCGTCGTGGCTGATCATTTGGTATTCAAGCAAATGGAAAACATTGTCCGAGTCTTGGATCAGGACTTTTTGCCAAAGCTTGCCGTCTAAATTACGCATCTCTAGAAAGCGCACGTCACGAGGCATGATAACCATTTCATAGCCGCTGCGCACCATGGCCTCGAAGCGATCCGCGCCACCAAAGTAGTTTTGAATACTGGGGCTTGCATGTGAAAACGCGGCTTCGAAATCCCCCTGTTCAAAGGCCTCAATCTGCGCCGTTATCACGCTCTGGATATCCGCATCTTGGGCAACAGACACCTGCGCCCAGAACCAAAGTGAAACTACCAAAATAAACCGCATGTGTGCGCCTCCCTCTAACAATCTAGGGCGGGCGAACCAATTGGCCAGCAATCACTAATGAAAACGCTTTATCTGGGTGAAAACGCGCCCTAACGACGACGCAAGATCACCCCAAAAAGCAATTGGTGGCCCTGTAAGGCCACCGTGCCGTTACTTAGTAAGTTCGTTGTTCAACCCGGCCTGAATCAACGCGACCGTTTCCTTGACACCGTACAGGGCAATGAATCCGCCAAATCTTGGCCCCTGACTTGCGCCAAGCAGCACTTCGTAAATCGCCTTAAACCAATCCCGCAGCGGCTCGAAACCGTGGTTCTTACCGATTGCAAAAACAACCGACTGCAAAAAGTCATCATCCGCAAAGTCTGCAACAGGCAAATCATCTTCGTTGCCCATGGCCGCGTTCTTCTTTGCAATTGCTGCCAGTGCAGCCTCTTCTGAGGACAATGCCAACGCAAGATCAGCAAGTGCCGCGTGCTCTTGGTCCGTTGGCGCGCGGAACACTTTGTTTGGCTTTACAAAATCATTAAAATACCGCACGGCAAACCCGGCTGCCGCGTCCAGATTTGGATGGCTTTCAGGGGTCGCGTCTGGGGCGTATTTATTGATGAAGCCCCACATGGTTTCCTTCGCCTCAGCACTTGACGCACTGGCAAGGTTCAACAACATGCTAAAGGGCACAACCATATCAGATGCTGGCATATCGCTGCCATGCAGATGATAAACGGGATTGTTCAGTTTCGCCTTTAGATCTTGGCCTGGATAAGCCCGTAATTGCTGGTGATATTCATCGACGGCTTTGGGAATAACATCAAAATACAGGCGCTTTGCTGTCTTCGGCTTGAGGTACATAAAATACTGCAACGATTCCGGGGCCGCATAGGTCAGCCACTCTTCCATCGACAGGCCATTGCCCTTCGACTTAGAGATCTTCTGCCCCAATTCATCATTGAACAGTTCATAGGTCAGGCTTTCAGGTGGCCGCTTACCCAGCGCACGGCAAATCTTGCCACCCTGCGTGACTGAATCGATCAAATCCTTGCCCGACATCTCATAATCCACGTCAAGCGCGGCCCAACGCATGGCCCAATCAGGCTTCCACTGCATTTTGACATTGCCGCCAGTGACAGGGATCTCGACCTTCTCGCCATCTGGCTCTTGATAGACAACAGTTCCATTTGCTGCGTTCACTTCCAGCATTGGCACTTGCAGCACATGGCCGGTTTTTGGCGAAATTGGCAAAAACGGTGAATACGTTGCCCGACGCTCTGCGCCCAAAGTTGGCAACATAATGTCCATGATTTTTTGATATTCCCAGCAGGCTTTCAGCAACATCTCGTCAAATTTGCCAGAGGTGTAATATTCCGTCGAACTGGCGAATTCATACTCAAAGCCAAAGCTGTCCAGAAATTCACACAGACGGGCGTTGTTATGTTGCGCAAAACCGGCATGCGTTCCAAAGGGATCCCGCACCTTGGTCAAAGGCAGGTTCAGATCCTGCGCCAGCTCTTCTTGCATTGGAACATTGGTCGGCACCTTACGGAAGCCATCCATATCGTCGGAAAAACAGATCAATTTCGTCGGGATATCTGACATCAACTCAAATGCGCGACGCACCATTGTGGTCCGGGCAACTTCCCCGAAAGTGCCAATATGTGGCAAACCTGACGGCCCATAGCCAGTCTGAAACAAGACATAGCCCTTTTCAGGTGGCTGCTTTTGATACCGTTTGAGCACGCGGCGCGCTTCTTCAAAGGGCCAGGCTTTTGAAACGAGTGCAGCATCGCGCAGGTCAGACATTGATATCTCCAAGAAACCGCTGCCCTGCACCATGCAAGAGCAACCGGCGTTACCTAATTTGCGAATGCAGCATGGTCAACATTGCTTGTGAAAACAACAGCACATCCGCAGTGGATATCCGCACATTTCTTATTGGGCGCGATCTGCGCTTGCTCAGACGGCTTACGCCCCATATCGTTGGGTAAAAGCGCTCTGAAAAGGCACCGCACAATGACTCAAGAGATTCCCCACCCGTTGACACCTCAGGACAGCCTTGTGGCTTTGATGGTGGCTGTATCTGCCTCTGACGAAAACATCCGCACGGCAGAGCTGATCAAAATACAATCTGCGGTTAACAATTTGCCGGTTTTTGGCAACTATGACATCGACCGCATTACCGTAGTCAGCCAGACGGTCTTTGATCTTTTTGAACAAGAAGACGGGCTTGCTGCGCTTTTCGGATTGATACGTGACAACCTGCCTGAAGAATTATTTGAAACCGCCTACGCGCTCGCCTGTGATGTGGCAGCTGCGGATGGCGCGATTGCCGATGCCGAGCTACGGTTGCTTGAAGAAATGCGTTATGAACTGAATATCGATCGCCTGCATGCCGCGGCTATCGAGCGGGGAGCCCGTGCCCGTCATATGACGATCTGATCTTGGCGATGCGGCGCAAAGGGGGCTTTGCCCCCCTGCAGCAAGCTGCATTCCCCCCAGAGTATTTTTACAAAGGTGAAGAGCGCCGAACTATCCGCGGCCACGATAGGTCGGCACGCCTTGATCCGGTATGAAAACACCGGGAAGTGCGGCACCCGTTTGATAGAAGACATCGATGGGAATACCGCCTCGTGGGAACCAATAGCCCCCAACCCGCAGCCATTTGGGGTTCAAAAGCTCTTGTAAACGCTTGCCGATCGACACGGTGCAGTCTTCATGAAAGGCACCGTGGTTGCGAAACGAACCCAGAAATAACTTGAGGGACTTGCTTTCCACCAAATAATCACCGGGCACATAATCTATCACAATATGCGCAAAATCTGGTTGACCTGTCAGCGGGCAAAGTGACGTAAATTCAGGGGCCGTAAAACGCACGGCGTAGTCCGTCCCTGCTTGTGGGTTCGGTACTTTTTCAAGAACCGCATCTTGCGGCGAATTTGGCAGATCTGTCTTTGTCCCCAATTGGGTAAGACCTGAATAAATATCGTGTTCGGTCATGTTCTACTCCTAAACGCCGCGTTTATTGCCCCACAAAAGCACGTGCAATTGCGGCAAAATTTTTGGCGTAAACCATTGATCAGTCAAAGTTCTATCAATCAACCATTGATAGCGTTCCATAACGCCATCCATGTCGACCACTGCATCCTCCGTCTCGGGCGGCGGTGGCGTGTGATTACCTGGTTGCAAATATAGCGCTAGCGCTGGAAACCGCTTAGCCACATCCTTGGCCCAGGCATAGTCAACCGCATCAAACACGACGATCTTCATCACCACTTCAGCAGTCTTGGCGGCCGCAACACAGGCTTCAAACTTTGGCCAATCCACCTCTTCGCCTGAAGACGGCGGCTTGGGTGAAAGTATCAACGGGGCAAGCTCTGAAAACCACTCTCGGCAAACGCTGCCCTGTGTCTCGAGTGCAAATTCATAGCCCTTGGATTTCCCCAGTTTGATCAGGGGGCCAAAATTCTGGATCGCAGGATTGCCACCAGACAACGAAATGGTCAACGGCTGCCCACCTGACAGGGTGTCAATCTTGTTCCAAACTTCTTGCGTTGTCCTTTTGGCCCAGGTGCCGCGATAATCCTGATCCACCGCGTGCAGGCTGTCACACCAGCTGCAACGATAGTCACATCCACCAGCGCGCACAAAAATGGTTGGCAGCCCAATCACTGCCCCCTCGCCTTGTATGGTCGGGCCAAAAATCTCGGCTATTCGCAGCGTGCTCATGGTCGATATTCCGCCCAGGTCTTGGGTGTCTCAGACACGCGCACAGCCGAAATTTGATGCCAGCGCTGCTTGGCCCAGTCAAAAATCAACTTTGCCAGATACTCGGAGGTCACCATATCATGGTCAAAGACCTCGTTAAGGTGACGATGATCCAATTGGTCATCGATCCAGCGTTTCAACGGCGCAAGCTCTCGATAATCAAGTACAAATCCATTGGGATCAAGCTTCGTTGAAGACAGCTCGACTTCGACAATATAATTATGCCCATGCAGCCGCGCACAGGGATGATCTGCCGACAAACCAATCAATTGATGACTAGCCGAAAAATGGAATTCTTTTGTGATCCGAAACATCAACTTTGCCCCAGCGCTGTTTTCCAAAAGTCTGGATCCGCATAACCAGTAGGATCATAAACACCTGCATTTTCAAAAGCTTCTCGGCGCTCAACGCAGGTTCCGCAGCGTCCACAATGTATATCACCGCCTTTGTAACACGACCAAGTATCGACAAAGGGCGTGCCAACTTTTGCACCGGCGGCAACAATTTCAGACTTTGGAACATGCACAAACGGCGTGTATAGTTTGACGTCCGCATAGCCCTCAAGCGCCTCATCCTGCATCGTTTGAAACGCCTCAATAAAGCCTGGGCGACAATCGGGGTAAATGAAGTGATCCCCGCCATGCACCGCCGTCGCAACGGCCTCGGCACCTTTGGCGGCAGCAACCCCAAAGGCCACCGAAAGCAAGATCGCATTTCGGTTGGGAACAACCGTGGACTTCATCGTATCCTGCGCATAATGCCCGTCAGGCACGTCAATATCATCAGTCAGCGCAGAGCCAGACAAAAACGCCCCGATGTGGCGCATATCGATCAGATAATAAGGTGTGTTCAGGCGCTGAGCAGCAAGCGCCGCAAAACTCAACTCTTTTTTGTGACGTTGACCATAGTCAAAAGAAATCAGCCCTATCAATTGCTGTTCAGAAGCGACCTTATAGGCCAAAGTCACGGAATCCAGTCCGCCAGAGCAGACGACAAGCGTTTTCATATTCAGTCCTTGTTTTAACGAACCGGGTAGGCTGCGACCGGTATCCAGAACCATCCTGGACGGATGGCATTTAGCACCACATTTCTTGTGTGAAAAGTCTTAAATCGGTAGGGGATCTGCGCGCTTAGTAACTGACCAAACTAAGCTGTGCCCATCGTTCAATAAATGCCTGCTGAAGCCCCTTGGCCCGCCGGTTCCAGCTCTTTGCGCCGCGCGGGCGTTCCCGCTGCGCTCGCGTGAGCTTTGCGCGGGCCTCTTGGTCAGCGGCGAAAATCGCAAATGCCAGCATCTGACCGCTTTCCGTCTCAATATACCCGCCTAACCCGCTGACAAAATTCAATGTTCCGGTCTTCGCAACAACCTTGATCGGGTTGTTCTTGTCAGGTTTTCCCTGCGCATCCTTTAAGGCAATGGTCTTGAGAATTGAGCCAATAGCAGCCTGACTTTGGGCCGCGGCCAGGGCTTGGGCCAGTTCTTCGGCATGCAGCCGTGAAGCATCCCCCAGCCCAGAGTGATCCACGAATTTTGCGGTTTTCATACCAAGGTTTTGCGCCGCCCAATCCGACATTTTCCGCCCGGACGCACGCAAGCTGGCAACATAATGACCGCGGGCTAATGTGGCTGCCAGCCCCACCATCTCGGCGGTCACATTTGTCGAATATTTCAACATCCCTTTGATGATCGACAATAACGGTGCACTCTCATGCAGAGCTAGAACCGCGCCAGTTGGCTTGCTTGCGGTTTTCTGCGGCAACGGCAGCGTTATACCTTGTTGTTTTGCGAGCCAGGCAAGGGTTTCACCGGCATATATCTCGGGCTGTCGAACCGGCAACCAGCGCCCGCCTTTTTCGTTCAGAGCATGCCGAGAAACCGACCAAATATCCTGCCCATCACGGGCGCTATAATCAAAGATTGGGGCCTTGCGATCGGACAATGTCATGCGCGCGACACGCACAGGTGGCCGCGCGGTTTCACCTCGGGCTTCCATCGATATATCATAGCCCTGCCCGACCTTTTTCCAATCAAAATAGACGCGATTGTAGTTCAGGCAAATACCTGAAATTGCAGGGGAATATCCAACATGCGCAGGTTGATTTTTGTCAATCGCTTCTGAAAATGGCAGGTGCGCTCCATAAACCAGAAACCGCCCTTCGATACGGATGAGGCCAATTTCTTTAAGGGATTTTGCCAGCATTTTTAGAGCGTCTGTGTCCAGCGTCGGATCACCGCCGCCGGACAAGATCAGATCCCCCTTCAATACACCCTGCTCTATTGGACCCGTGGCGTATACTTTGGTCACAAATCGATGCGCCGCACCCAGCACATCCAATGCGTAAAGTGCTGTGACAGCTTTGCAAACGCTCGCAGGGGGCAATCCAGACGTAACTCGTTGTGATTCCAAAACTTTTCTGCTTTCCATATCAACGACCGCAAACTCAATTTTGCCGTTCAGATCGGCTTTTGCGATCAGTTTTTCTACGGATGCAACTGCAAGTTTGGCGGGGCGGGGATGGGGGCGTAGGGATGTTGTTGGGGGATTGGCGAGCGCGGTGCTGGCTGCGGCACTCGCAACAGCTGACAAAAAGAAGCGGCGTGAAAATTTAGACATCATTTCCCAATCTTGGCGCTGAATTCTGGCAACGCCAAGACGTTTTTACGAAAAATCTTGGCAGAAATATAATCATATTCTTTCAATAGGTTAATCGCCAACCCAGCCCCCATTTTCACGCAATTGAGTAGAGCTTAGGTTGACCATCGGCACATTCACGAAACTCCAGGCGGGGGCTTGGGCGGAGCCGAGCAGGCGACTGTGGCGGCCTTTGATGCGGAAATCGCGATAGACGTCAGCGGCTTTTCCGGCCCTTGCGGCGATGCGATCACCCGGTCTGGCAAGTACGCCGACCGGGGTTAAGTCCATGATTTTACGCCAATCTTTCCACTTGTGGAACTGGGCCAAATTGTCGGCCCCCATCAGCCAGACAAAGTTCACACCGGGATAGGCCTGGATCAGCTTCTGGATGGTTTCAGCGGTATAGCGGGTGCCGGCGCGGGCCTCAAAATCACTGACGGTGACACGGGGGTGATCCATCAAATCCTGGGCGGCCTTCATACGGCGGGATATCGCAGCAGGCCCCTTTGATTTCAACGGGTTACCCGGCGAGACCAGCCACAATATATGGTCCAGATCAAAGCGTTTTAACGCCTCTTTTGTGATGTGAACATGCCCCAAATGCGGGGGGTCAAAAGAGCCACCGAGCAGCCCAACGGTCATGCCGGGGCGCAGATATGTCACGCGTTTCCTCACGGGCAGTATATAGAGGGATTTGCCGCGCAAATGTCCAGTGCTGCGGATTTATTTTTCCAATAATCGCAGAGAGATAGCCGCAAAAATCAGCCGGCCCAAAAATAAAACCGCCCGATGCCATTCAACCGCGCCACCGGTGGGCCTATGTTGGATTTTACCGGGATGCGAATCTCTAATGCGTTGAAACTATGGGCTTTCTAAGGACAATCTGATGAGTGACGTCACGCTTGTGGAATGCAACCCCACCGACTCGGAGGCGGTTTATTGCCTGCAACAGTATTATGCCGAGCTGGAAGCGCGGTTTGAACGCGGATTTGACGTATCGCTGAGCAATGACCCAGAGGCCGATGACATGATTGCCCCGCGCGGCGTGTTTTTTGTGGCCAGGATGGCGGATGCACCGGTGGGCTGCGTGGGCGTCAAAGGATCGGGCGGTGAAGTGGCTGAAATCAAACGACTTTGGGTGTCCCCCAAGGCGCGCGGCATGGGCGTTGCGCGCGACTTGATGGCGGCCTGTGACGGGGCGGCATTGGCGCTGGGGATCACCACATTGCGGCTGGATACCAATTCTGCCCTGCCCGAAGCCGCCGCCCTGTATCACAAATTGGGATGGTCCGAGATTGCGCGGTTTAACGACGACCCATATCCTGATTTGTTCTTTGAAAAGCACCTGACATAGGCGTTTGTGACCGGCGTGTTACCCCATCGTTCGGGCCAGAAATTTCCGGTTATATGTACAATTTGTACGTTTCGCGGCCCCAAACGTACGATTCGAGGTGTGTTTGGGGACAAAATGTTTCGCAGCGAAATTCTTGCGATTTTTTGGAACGCGTTACGCCCGTCTTTGGCAATGCATTGTTTGGTTAAGATCGCGTTGTGGCGACGTCGCGATGAAACGGAACACGCCCCGTGTAGGCCGGGCTTCGGCCCGACATTGGGTTTGTTTTGGTTCTGGGTGGATGGTGGGGTGGAACCCCACCCTACAACAGGTTGTTGGAGCATTGGTTTCCCAGAGGGCAGCGTCTGACCCTGGGTGGGGCGAGCGGCGTCTTGGTATTTGTCTGGGGGACAAATTCAGCCGCGAACGGGCGGAGCCCGAAAAGCGCCCTTGCCACAGCCTGCGGCATACCTGCGGTTTGGCGGGAGGGTCGGGCGCTGCCCGGCGGCGCCGGGTTGCAGTTACAAACTGACAAGTGTTTTATTGCTGAAGTTTCCACAACTCGATTTCACAACGGTACATAAATTGAAAACACTGTATAAATTCGCTTGCAAGAGCATCGCAAATCGTAATTTCTTCATCAGGTTCTTAAGACGCGAAAAATTCTATCTGTCCTTTATTGGCTTATTAACCCTTTTGTTTTTAGTCTTTTTATTATGGTGTTTTTACGCCGTCGCTGTCAGCTTGTTAATGGACGACTTGGAAAAACGCGGGCAATCCGGCGACATGTTTGGCGGGATAACGGCGCTTTTTTCTGGCCTTGCATTTGCTGGTTTGATCTACACACTCTTTGTTCAGAAGAAAGAGCTGCAATTCCAACGGCAAGAACTCTCCCTTTTGGTCGGTGAACAAAAAGAAACGAAACAACATATCAAAGTCCAAGCAGACCAGCTATCTGCACAAAGTGATTTCATTGAACAGCAAATTTTCGAGAACCGTTTTTTTCAGATGTTATCTGCGTTTTCCAATTTCTTAGAAAACATTGAAATCGACGGTAATAGCGGCACAGATGCATTAGAAAAACTGCAGCATTATGTTCGCCCGCGAACAGCGCGACAAATGCGAAACCACTCAGAAGGTTCGATTAACCCAATCAAGGAATATGAAAACAACTTTCTTAACTACCGAAATGATTTGGCACCATACTTTCGACAAATATATACCATTTTGAAATTTGTAGATTCCTCAAATGTCAAACAAAAGAAGTTTTATACCAATATTCTCAGAGCCCGACTTTGCAGTGCAGAGTTAAGCTTACTTTGCCTCAATTGCGCCAGCCAACATGGTTCAGCGAAGATGGCTCCATTGGTCGATAAGTTTGATATATTGAAGCATTTTGACGACTACGAACTATTTGGCAACAAAAAGCACAACGACAATCTTGAGGAATTCTATCAAAAATGGGACTTTTTTGAAAAGCAAGACAAGCTTAACTCCATAGAGTGAGAGCGACAAAAGACCAGCCCCAGATTGCCATCCCCGACCCCATCCGCTATCACGGCCTCTAGTTTGAAATCCCCAAATTCAGAGGCCCCAAATGGCAGCTTATCAGTACGTCTATCACATGCAGGGGGTCTCTAAGACCTATCCTGGCGGTAAGAAGTGTTTTGAAAATATCCACCTGAGCTTTTTGCCCGGTGTGAAAATCGGTGTGGTGGGTGTGAACGGCGCCGGTAAATCGACGCTGATGAAGATCATGGCCGGTTTGGACAAGGACTTTACTGGCGAGGCCTGGGCAGCCGAAGGTGCCAAGGTTGGCTATTTGCCACAGGAACCCAAGCTGGACGACAGCCTGTCTGTGCGGGAAAACGTGATGCTGGGTGTGGCCGCCAAAAAAGCGATTTTGGACCGCTATAACGAACTGGCGATGAACTATTCTGACGAGACGGCTGATGAGATGGCCAACTTGCAGGATCAGATTGACGCGGAAAACCTGTGGGATCTGGACAGTCAGGTGGATGTGTCGATGGAGGCGCTGCGCTGCCCGCCCGATGATGCCAAGATCGCGGATTTGTCCGGGGGTGAGGCGCGCCGGGTTGCGCTGTGCAAGTTGCTGCTGGAAGCGCCAGACATGTTGTTGCTGGATGAACCGACCAACCACCTTGATGCGGAAACGATTGCTTGGCTGCAGCAGCATTTGATCGACTATAAGGGCACGATTTTATGTGTGACCCACGACCGGTATTTCCTGGATGATATCACCAGCTGGATCCTTGAGTTGGATCGCGGCAAGGGTATCCCATATGAGGGGAATTATTCGGCCTGGCTGAGCCAGAAATCCAAACGGTTGGCGCAGGAAGCGCGCGAAGATAAGTCTAAGCAAAAGACGCTGGAACGCGAGCTGGAATGGATGCAACAGGGCCAAAAAGCCCGTCAGGCGAAATCAAAAGCGCGGATTGCGGCCTATAACGAGATGGCCGGTCAGTCAGAGCGTGAAAAGGTTGGGCGCGCGCAGATCGTTATTCCGAATGGTCCGCGTTTGGGCAGCAAGGTGATCGAGGTTGCTGGATTGGGCAAGCATTACGGCGACAAGCAGCTGATCGAGGGGCTGGAGTTTTCCTTGCCTCCGGGCGGGATTGTCGGTGTGATCGGCCCCAACGGTGCGGGTAAATCAACGCTGTTTAAGATGCTGACCGGGCAGGAACAGCCTGATGAGGGCACGGTGGAATATGGCGACACGGTTAAGCTGTCCTATGTGGATCAGTCGCGTGATGATCTGAACGACAAAGACACCGTGTGGGAAGCGATTTCCGGCGGGGCCGAGATTATCGAACTGGGCGATGCGCAGGTCAATTCGCGCGCCTATTGTTCATCGTTTAACTTTAAGGGTGGCGATCAGCAAAAGCCACTGAACCTGTTGTCTGGTGGGGAACGCAACCGCGTGCATATGGCGCGTTTGTTAAAAGAAGGCGGCAACGTGTTGCTGCTGGATGAACCGACCAACGATCTGGACGTTGAAACCCTGCGGGCGCTGGAAGATGCGCTGGTGGATTTCGCAGGCTGCGCGGTGGTTATTTCCCACGACCGTTTCTTCCTTGACCGGATTTGCACACACATGCTGGCGTTTGAAGGCGAGGCACATGTGGAGTGGTTTGAGGGGAACTTTGAAGACTACGAAGAAGATAAGAAACGTAGGTTGGGGGCCGATGCGCTGGAGCCAAAGCGCTTGAAGCATAAGAAGTTTACGCGGTAATTTTTGCGCTGTGGCGTGAGGCCCCACCCTGCGGTGATTGCGTATGTGCCGGGCTTCAGCCCGGCCTACGTGGATGATGAAACCAGATAGGTCGTTGGGTGGGTTTCCAGCCCACCATTCCCGGCTGCAACCTTCTCGCAACGGTGGGGTGGCCCCCCCCTACACCCCGTGCACATGCACCGTGGAATATGGCCATTCTTCGGGGCGTTCCACAAGTCCGTGTTTCACTGGGTTGATGTGGCAATAATCGACGTAGGCGCGGTATTCGGTTTCGTTGCGGATGTGGTGTTCCCAAAACCGGCGTTGCCAGATGCCTGCATCGCCTTTTCGAATTTTACTGGCCGTACGTTGTAGGGTGGGTTTGTAACCCACCTTTTTTGGTACATTGGTGGGGTAGAACCCCACCCTACCCAGACCTCTGGTAAACCTCGCCTTTATCGCACCAATACGCGTGCTGTAGTCACTGTCGCCTGCGGGCAATGTCCAAACCATGTGCATGTGATTGGGCAGGACCACCCATGCGTCACTGTGGAAGGGACGCTCGGATTTGGTGGTGCGGACTGCGTCCCGCAGGGCGTCGATTTGGTCAACCAACAGGGTTGATGACCGATCAGCCAGATTAACCGTAAAGAAAATTGACGCGCCGGGGATTTTTGGGCGGGTGTAATTTGACATGCCCAAGGATGGGCAAGTCATGGTTAACGAAGGGTTAGCCGGGCTGAAGCCCGGCCTGCGATTACACCGAAACGTTGCGCAGCAATTCCTCGCGGTCCACGGTGTCGCGGTTGGCGCTGTAGGTGACTTTGCCCTGGGTCAGGGTCACAAATTCATCGCCCAGACCATAGGCAAAATCAAAGAACTGTTCGACCAGCACAATCGCCATATTGCCCTCGTCGCGCAGATAGGAAATCACATCGCCAATATGCTTGATAATATTGGGCTGAATGCCTTCGGTGGGTTCATCCAGCAGCAGCACTTTGGGTTTGGTGATCAGGGCGCGCGCAATGGCCAGTTGCTGTTGCTGACCGCCTGACAGATCGCCGCCACGGCGGGCGCGCATGTCTTGCAGTACCGGGAACAGCTCGAATATTTCATCGGGCACATTGTGGTCTGCTTTGGGCAAACAGGCATAGCCGGTTTCCAGATTTTCGCGCACGGTCATCAGCGGAAAGACATCGCGGCCCTGCGGCACATAACCGACGCCAAAATGCGCCATATGATGGGCTGCAGCCGATTTGGGCACAGGCTTTCCGTCAATCGTTATGTCACCCCCAGAACGCGAGTGCGTGCCTGATATGGCCTTGAGCAAGCTGGTTTTGCCAACACCGTTGGTGCCCATCAGGCAGGTGACCGCGCCCAATTCGGCGCGCAGGGCCACATCAAACAGGATCTGTGAGTGCCCATAATGCAGGGTCAGATTTTCAACATTCAGCATTTCTTAGCGCCCCAGATAAACGTCAATGACTTCGGGATTTTGGGTGACATGGTCCAGGCTGCCTTCGGCCAGCACCGATCCTTCGTGCAGCACAGTGACTTTGCAGTTCAGGCGCCGCACAAACTCCATGTCGTGTTCCACCACCACAACGGCGCGGGTTTTGGCGGCCTCGACCAAGATTTCCGTGGTCTTTTCGCGTTCTGCCGGTGTCATGCCAGCGGCGGGTTCATCCACCAGCAATAATCGGGGTTCCTGGGCCAGCAGCATACCAATTTCCAGCCATTGTTTCTGGCCGTGGCTCAACTCTCCAGCCTGACGCGTCAGCTGTTCTGTCAGGTTGATCTGGGCAGCAATGGCTTCGATCCGGTCCGCGCCGTTTTGGGTTTTGCGGTAAAACAGAACCTCAAACGGGCTGCGGGGGTTTTTTAATGCCATTGCGAGGTTTTCACGCACGGTTTGGGCCTCAAACACCGTGGGTTTCTGGAACTTGCGCCCCACACCTTCGCGGGCGATCTGGCTTTCGGACTTGCCGATCAGGTTGATGGATTTTTCACCCCATAACACCCGGCCTTCGTCGGGTTTGGTTTTGCCCGTCACGATATCCATAAAGGTGGTTTTGCCCGCGCCGTTGGGGCCAATGATGGCGCGCAACTCGGGTTCGTTGATTTGAAACGCCAGGTTGTTGATGGCTTTGAAGCCGTCAAAGGAGACCGAGACGCCGGAAAGTTCTAAAAGCGCGCTCATTGGGGTTTCCTTACGAGTTTGTCAAAGATCATGCCGATGCCGCCGGGGAAGAACAGCGTGACAGCAACGAAAGAGACCCCGAGTAGAACAAGCCACCATTCGGTCCACTGGATGGTATAGAACCCAAGGTTGATATTGGGGGCGCTGCCGCCGGTGAACCAGCTGGAGAGCAAAGAAACAAAGGCGGTGCCGATGACCGCGCCATAGAGGCGACCACGGCCGCCGATGGCGACCCAGACTGCCAGATAGATCGAGGCGATGGGCGCGACTTCGGCGGGGTTGATGATACCGGCTTGCGGGTAATACAGCGCACCGGCGATTCCGGCGACAATTGCGGTGAGGGTAAAGACAAATAGCTTATAGCTTTCAACGTGGTAGCCAAGGAAGCGCACGCGGGATTCATCGTCGCGAATGGCGCGGATGACGCTGCCCATTTTGCCCGACAACACGCGGGCAAACAGCACATAGCCCGCGCCCAGGGCGACGGCTGAGGCCCAGAAGAAGGCCATGGAAATGACCGACTGGGGCACAGCTTCGAAACCGGGAATGTTTTGCAGGCCAGACAGGCCGTTGTTGCCGCGCAAGCCGCTGTCGTTTTGAAAGAGGTAGAGCGCCAGAGCGAGCGTCATGGCTTGGGTCAGGATCGATAGGTAAACGCCCGTGACCCGCGACCGGAAGGCCAGCCAGCCAAAGACCAGGGCCAGCAAGCCGGGCACCAGGACCACCAGCAGAAGTTGTAGCAGAAGGCTGTGAGAGAAGGCCCAGATCAGAGGGAATTCGGAAGCTCCGACAACACCAAAGATTTGCGTGGCGATGGCATCGTTGACTTCGGTTGGGGTTGCCGGGATCAGACGGCCAGAGAGGTTTTCAACCACAATCGCCTCGGTGCGGGCAAACATCAGCCACATGCCAACCGCATAGCCACCGATGCCAAAAAAGGCGAAATGGCCAAGGCTGAGAATGCCGCAATAGCCCCAGACCACATCCATGGCGATGGCCACAAGACAAAGGCACAGAACTTTGCCCAAGGTTTTGACAAAAGAGGTTGAGATCACCCCTGCCCCGGTGGCTTCGGCCAGAACGGTCACGCCCAAAGTAAAGGCACCAAGGCACAGCAGAAACCAAAGGACAGACGGGTTGTTTGCGAAAAAGCTACGCTGCATGGGATCAATCTCCTGCCGCACGGCCCTTGAGCGCGATAATGCCCTTGGGACGGAATTGAATGAAGAGGATGATGAAGAGGATCATATAGGTCTGGGCCGCCAGAGTGTTGGATGGGTTCAGCCATTCGACACCTTTTTGGAAGGTGCCAATCATGGCCGCGCCTGCCAAGGTGCCCCAGACGTTGCCCACGCCTCCGACAACCACGGTCATAAAGCTTTGCACGATATAGTCAGAACCCATTTCAGAGGTGACCTTGGCAAAGAGGCCAATAGCGACGCCCGCGATACCGGCGATGCCAGACCCCAACCCAAAGGTCATCATTTTGATCTTATCGGGGTTGATGCCCATCGAAGCCGCCATGCGCGGATTTTGAGTGACCGCACGGACCTCTAGCCCGAGGCGGGTTTTCTTGAGGATGAACAGCAAGAGGCCCAAGAACATCAGCGCCAGCACAAAGATCGCGATGCGGATAAAGCTGATTTGCACCACATCATTGATCACCCACGCGCCATCCAGCCACCCCGGAGAGGTCAGCGGGCGGGCCTGTGTGCCAAAGATGTTTTTGGCCAGCTGTTGCAAGGCAATCGAGATACCGAAAGTGGCCAGCAAGGTTTCCAGTGGGCGATTGTAGAGCCAGCGAATAACGGTGCGCTCCATCAATACGCCAGCGGCGAAGGTCACCGCAAAGGCCAGCGGCAAAGCCACCACCAGCGATAGGGTGTAATTGGTGATGAATTGCTGCACCACATAACCGGTGTAGGCCCCCATCATGATAAATTCGCCATGGGCCATATTGATCACCCCCATCACGCCAAAGGTGATGGCCAGACCAACAGCGGCAAGGAAGTAGATTGAGGCCAGCGAGATGGCATCAAGGCCAAGATCAGCGGCTTGGTTGATTTGCACGCGGGTTGTCACGGTGGATTGTGCTTTCAGCGCGGCCTCTGTGACCTGAGCGTCGGCGTCTATATAGACTTGGTAAAAGCCCCATGTTGCGAGGGCTGTGTCGATATCGGTGTCTGTGACCCTTGGGGGCACTGTGCCGGCGGCGGCCAAAGCGTCATAGGCAACAGCCCGCGCTTGTAGGCTGCCAAGCGTGGCTGTGGGTGCGCCACCAACACGGCCACCAACGACGTTGTTTTCAAGCGCCAGACGGATGTCGTTTTCTGTGATCAGGGCTGGCAGGTCCGCCAGTTCCACAAGCGTTTCATAGGCTTGGGCGCGGGTCAGGTCGGTGCCAAGTTCGAGTTGCCGGGCCAGATTTACGGTGACAGGCTTGACCTTGGAAACCTCTAGGCGGGTTTCAAGGATCTGAGAAAGCACGGCGCGGCCATCGACGCTGAGGTCGCGGGTCATGGCGTCGATTGCGGCAATACGCGCCGCCGGGGTATCGCCAAATCGGGCGGTCAGATAATTGGCCAGCCGTTCTTTGCGCCGCTTTAGCGTTGGATCGGTCTCGCCATCAATAGAGTCCAGCAAGGGGGCCAATTGCGTGGCATTCATCGAACCAGAGATCGCGTTCAGCGCGTCGGTGCGCCGGGCAATATCCGGATCGCTGAGTTGGAAGGCCACCAAGGCTTTGCCGATTTCTTTGCGCACGCCGCCGTTGGGTTTGATTTGTTTAAGCGACTTGGCATCCACGTCTTGTGCGACGGTGCTTTGGTCGGAAATATCAAAGAGCGAAAGGGTTTTCCCGGTTTTTTCACCGTAAAAAAACAGCCCGTCGTCTTTGCGGGCATAGACGTTTTTACTTTGCCAGTTTTGCAGGAATGTCGCGACCTGTGGCTGACCTGAAGCGACCAAAGCGTCGAGCACCGGGCCAACGGTTTTGCGCGAGGATTTCATCACCACCTTTTGGTGGTCTTGTAAAAGACTTTGGATGTCTTGCGCGTGCAGGGCAGCGGGCAGGCAAATCATTGCCAGCAAAAAGCTTAATAAACGGATCATGGGAGTGTTTTCGCCAGTCAGGGGTCGAGATGCCCGAATATCCGGGCACCTCGGTTAGGATCGATTAGTAGTTGGATTTGATCTGTACGCAGGAACCGGTTTCGGTGTTGTACATACCGCAGCCCAAATCTTTCCAATCAGACTTCAGAACCGCAGAGGCTGGCAGGAAGTCTGTCCATGCGTCGCCCGGTACTTCGGTTGTTTTGGAGATGATGTCGAACTGACCGTCCGCTTGGATTTCACCAATCAGAACCGGTTTTGCCAAGTGGTGGTTTGGCAACATCACTGCGGTGCCGCCTGTGAGGTTCGGGAACTCTTGGCCGTACATTGCGTCACGCACTGCGTCGACATCCGTTGAACCTGCTGCTTCAACCGCGTTTACCCACATGTTGAAACCGATGTAATGGGCTTCCATTGGGTCGTTGGTCACGCGCTCTTCGCCAGCAAAGGCTTTCCATGCATCGATGAATTCTGCGTTTGCGTCAGATTCTGCGGATTGGAAATAGTTCCAAGCGGCCAGGTGACCTTCGAGGTTTGCTGTGTCCAGACCCGACAGTTCTTCTTCGCCAACAGAGAAGGCAACCACTGGGATATCATCCGCAGAAATGCCAGCCGCGGCCAGTTCTTTGTAAAAGCCGATGTTTGCGTCGCCGTTGATGGTGGAGATCACGCCAACAGATTTGCCGTCTTCGCCCAGAGCAACAACGTCTGCAACGATGGTGGCCCAATCAGAGTGGCCAAATGGCGTGTAGTTTACAAAGATATCTTCAGCCGCGATGCCGTTGTCTTGCAGATACTGTTCCAGGATGTTGTTGGTTGTGCGCGGGTAGACATAATCGGTGCCCAACAGTGCAAATTTCTCAACGCCCAGCTCTTCGAGGAAATAATCCACCGCAGGAATCGCTTGTTGGTTTGGCGCGGCACCTGTGTAGAAGACGTTTTTAGAGCTTTCTTCGCCTTCGTATTGAACAGGGTAGAACAACAAGCCGTTCAATTCTTCGATGACGGGCAGAACAGATTTACGAGACACTGATGTCCAGTTGCCAAAGATCACGTCAACTTCGTGTGTGGACAGAAGCTCGCGGGCTTTTTCAGCAAACAGTGGCCAGTCAGAGGCCGGGTCAACCACAACCGGTTCGATGTTACAGCCCAGAACGCCGCCTTTGGCGTTTTGCTGTTCGACCAGCATCAGCATGGTGTCTTTAAGGGTGGTTTCAGAAATCGCCATTGTACCGGACAGAGAGTGCAGCACACCCACTTTAACGGTGCAATCAGAGGCCATTGCGGTGCCGGCCATAACGGTCAAGGCGGCAGCACTTGTCAGAGTCTTAGAAAGGAAGTTCATTTTTAGCTCCTCGCGAAGCCAGCCGAACATTGCACCAGACGGCGCAAAATCGTAGCTGTTGCTTCGCAACTGTTGTTGCAATTCGTGTGGCGGCCGCTTCGAGGTCCAATCGTATGGTCGTCACACACCCACATCCCAAGTGTTGGCACCATGCGGCGCCTGGGTAGGGATACTGAACGGCGGCAGACCGTTCTGATCAACTTTGCCTGCGAATTCAGCATTAACCATTTGGGCAGTTGCTTAAATATTGCGCGATTGCAGGTAGCTTAGCCTTAAAAACAGGCAAACTGTCGGGATCACACCCCAAAATTCGGAGAATCATGATCACTTCACGGTCTTGCTGATGAAGTATGAGGCAGAAACATAAAACCGGAGATCTGCCATCAACGCCCTGCCCCCCCATAAAGTGTCAGATGACATCACAGCGGTGCCACGCACCAAGGGCGCGTTGATCTTGACGACCAAACCGGTTGGAGCCGGCAGTGGTTTAGACCGGTTTCGCAGCTCTGGTGCGATGAAGGCACTGTTTGCACGCGGATCTGACGTGCAGGCCATTTTAATCAACACATCCGGTGGCTTAACCGGCGGCGACAAGATTGATATCACCTGTATTGCCGGACAAAACAGCCACCTTAGCTGCACCACGCAGGCAGCTGAACGCGCCTATCGTGCCGACAGTGGACAAGCAGAGCTGCACACAGAGCTTACTGTTGAGGCGGGTGCCAGCCTGCATTGGTTGCCGCAAGAAATGATCTTGTTTGACGGCAGCGCCCTGTCGCGGTCCCTAAGCGTTGATTTGCAAGCAGAGGCGCAGTTCTTGGCCGTTGAACCGATTGTCTTTGGCCGCGCGGCCATGGGCGAGCAACTGACGCAGATCGCCTTTAAGGACCGCATCGCAATTCGCCGCGAGGGCACGCCGCTGTATATGGACGGGCTGGATCTGACCGGCGACAGCGTGGCGCATCTGGCCAAATTGGCCACCGCCCAAGGCGGCGGTGCCATGGCGAGCCTGATCTATGTGGCCCCCAATGCCGAGGCCCATTTGAAACCCTTACAAATGCTGATGCCCCAGACTGGCGGTGTCAGCCTGTTGCAGCCTGATGTTCTGGTGATGCGCCTGGTGGCGCAAGACAGCTTTGCCCTGCGCCAAACCCTGGTGCCAGTGTTGAACCGATTGACAGATAACAGCCTTCCAACCTCGTGGAGACTTTAAAAAGATGAACCTGACCCCTAGGGAAAAAGACAAATTGCTGGTGGCGATGGCCGCTGAGGTGGCGCGCAAACGCTTGGCGCGGGGCGTGAAGTTAAACCACCCAGAAGCCATAGCCCTGATCACCGATGCTGTGGTCGAAGGCGCGCGCGACGGCCGATCGGTGGCTGACATGATGGAAGCGGGCGCCGAAGTGGTGCGCCGTGACCAATGCATGGCCGGCATTGCCGAAATGATCCACGACGTGCAGGTCGAAGCCACCTTTCCGGATGGCACCAAACTTGTCACCGTTCACAACCCCATTCGCTAAGGAGACCTATCCATGAAATTCGCCCTAAAGATCGCCCTGCCCCTTTCCATTGTTGCCGCGCCTGCCTTGGCTCATAGCGGTGCGCATGTTGCGCCGCATGGCACAGAAAATATCATGCTGGGTCTGGCTGCTATTGCGGTTGTGGCGGTGGTTGCCCTGCGGACCTCTGGCAAATGATCCCCGGAGAGGTCTTTGCCGCCGAGGGCGATTTGGTGCTGAACGAAGGCTCCGAGGCAATCACGCTGATGGTGGCCAACACCGGCGACCGCCCGGTGCAAGTGGGCAGTCATTATCATTTCGCAGAAACCAACCCTGCGTTGGAATTTGACCGGGATGCGGCCTATGGCCTGCGGCTGGATATCGCGTCAGGCACGGCGGTGCGCTTTGAACCGGGCCAGCGTCGCGAAGTGCAGCTGATCCCGATTTCGGGCGCGCGTCGCGTTTATGGGTTTAATCAAAAAGTCATGGGGGCGTTGTAATGCCAGCAACCATTAAACGAGCTGACTATGCGGCGATGTTTGGCCCCACTGTGGGTGACAAACTGCGGCTTGCAGACACCGACCTGATCATCGAGGTCGAGCGTGACCTGACCGGGCCTTATGGCGAAGAGGTCAAGTTTGGCGGCGGCAAAGTGATCCGCGATGGCATGGGGCAATCGCAGGTCACCCGTGCGGCGGGGGCCGTGGATACGGTGATCACCAATGCTTTGATCGTCGATCATACGGGGATTTTTAAGGCCGACGTCGGCCTGCGCGATGGGCGTATTCATAAGGTTGGCAAGGCCGGCAATCCTGATACCCAGCCAAACGTTGATATCATTGTCGGCCCCGGCACCGAGGTGATTGCTGGCGAGGGTCGGATTTTGACCGCTGGTGGGTTTGACAGCCATATCCATTTCATTTGCCCGCAACAGATTGATGACGCGCTGCACAGCGGTTTAACAACCATGCTGGGCGGAGGCACCGGGCCAGCCCATGGCACTTTGGCCACCACCTGTACCCCCGGTGCCTGGCACCTTGGTCGCATGATGCAGGCCGCAGATGCCTTTCCGATGAACCTGGCCTTTGCGGGCAAGGGCAATGCCAGCTTGCCCGCCGCATTAGAAGAACAGATTTTGGGCGGGGCTTGCGCGTTAAAGCTGCACGAGGATTGGGGCACGACCCCAGCAGCGATTGATTGCTGCCTGTCGGTGGCGGACGCCATGGATGTGCAGGTGATGATCCACACCGACACGTTAAATGAGTCAGGTTTTGTCGAGCATACGGTTGGCGCGATGAAGGGTCGGACTATCCATGCGTTTCACACCGAGGGTGCGGGCGGTGGCCATGCGCCTGACATTATCAAAATCTGTGGCGAAGAGCATGTTCTGCCATCGTCAACAAACCCGACGCGGCCCTTTACGGTGAACACCATCGAAGAGCATCTGGATATGTTGATGGTCTGTCACCATCTGGACAAATCGATCCCCGAGGACGTGGCATTCGCGGAAAGCCGTATCAGGCGTGAAACCATTGCTGCCGAGGATATTCTGCATGATATGGGCGCGTTTAGCATTATCGCCTCTGACAGTCAGGCGATGGGGCGCGTAGCTGAGGTATTGATCCGCACCTGGCAAACCGCTGATAAGATGAAGAAACAGCGCGGGCGTTTGGCCGAGGAGGTCGGCGAGAACGACAATTTCCGGGTGCGGCGCTATATTGCGAAATACACTATCAATCCGGCAATCGCCCATGGGTTAAGCCACGAAATTGGCAGCATTGCCGAGGGCAAACGAGCGGATCTGGTTTTGTGGGATCCGGCGTTTTTTGGCGTCAAACCCGAGATGGTTTTGCTTGGGGGCACTATTGCCATGGCGCAGATGGGCGATCCAAATGCGTCGATCCCGACACCACAACCGGTCTATTCACGCCCGATGTTTGGGGCCTTTGGGCGCAGTGTGGAGAATTCAGCGGTGACCTTTGTTTCGGGTGCGGCGCAGGCGGACGGGCTGCGCGACAAGCTGGGCTTGGCCAAGCAAACCGTGGCTGTGCAAAACACCCGAAATATCGGCAAACGGGACCTGAAGTTGAACAGTGCGACGCCGCAGGTCGAAGTGCACCCGGAAACCTATGAGGTACGCGCGGATGGGGAATTGTTAACCTGCCAGCCGGCCACAGAGCTGCCGATGGCGCAGCGTTACTTTATGTTTTGAGGCCAATATATGACTGACCTTCCCCTTGCGCAGAAACTGCATCGTCATAGCCATGGGGCCGCCGAGGCTTTTGTGACGTTGGATTATGATGGGCGCTTTTTGCGACGCAAACGACTGGTGACCAGCGGCGGCTGGGCTTTTGTGGTGGATCTGGAACAAACCACATCGCTGAATCACGGTGATACGCTGGAATTGGCCGATGGGCGCCGGGTGGAAATCCGGGCGGCGGCCGAAGATGTTTTGATTGTCACCGGGGCCAGCCTGCACCGGTTGGCTTGGCATATTGGCAACCGTCATACGCCATGTCAGATCGAAGCGGCGCGGTTGGTGATCCAACGCGACGGGGTTATTCGCCATATGTTGGAGCATCTTGGCGCAACCGTAACCGAGGCTGTCGAACCGTTCACCCCCGAAGGGGGGGCCTATGGCCATGGGCGCACCCATAGTCACGAACATGTGGCGACGGCCCATGCCCACTAGTGCTGCAATGGATCCACGGCTTTTGACCCTGACGCAATGGTTGTCACCTGCCTATCCCGTGGGGGGATTTGCCTTTTCCCACGGGTTGGAAAGCGCGATTGCCAAGGGGTGGGTGTCGGATGCGGCAAGTTTGCAGGCCTGGCTGGGCGATATTTTGCGCCATGGCAGCGGCAAATCTGATGCGGCTTGGATTTGGTGCGCCTATCGCGCCCCGGACGCCGCGGCAGTGCAAGATTTGGACGCAATGGCACGCGCCTTTGCGCCGGCGCGCGAACGGTTGCGCGAAAGCGAGCGCCAAGGCGCGGCCTTTGTGCGGGTGACTGCAGAGGTTTGGGGCCTGACGCTTGCGCCCCATGTGTTCCCCGTTGCCCTGGGCCATGCCGCGCAGCTGGTAAAACTTGACCCCGAGGCGGCGGTAACCCTGTATTTGCAGGCTTTCTTGTCAAACCTGACGGCGGCGGCGCAACGGTTGATGCCCCTGGGACAGACCGCGGCACAGCGAGTGCTAGCGCAGCTTGGCCCTGCCTGTGTCGAGGTGGCGCAGATCGCAGCAAACATCGACCCAACCGATATCAGCAGCTCGGCGTTTCTGTCTGATATTGCCGCAATGCAGCACGAAACACTGGAACCAAGGCTTTTTCAATCATGACCAAAATGAACGGCCCTTTGCGCATTGGCATTGGCGGCCCCGTCGGGGCTGGTAAAACCACCTTGACCGCACGTCTGTCAGAGGCTTTGAAAGATCACTTCTCGATCGGAGTGATCACCAACGACATTTACACCCAAGAAGATGCCGAGGCGCTGGTACGCATGCAAATTCTGCCCGGTGATCGTATCATTGGCGTGGAAACCGGCGGCTGCCCGCATACGGCCATTCGCGAGGATGCCTCGATCAACTTGGCGGCTGTCGCTGAGATGCAGCAACGCCATCCAGAGGTTGAGATTATCTTAATCGAAAGTGGTGGCGACAATCTGTCGGCCACCTTTAGCCCCGAATTGGCCGACATCACGGTCTATGTGATTGATGTGGCGGCGGGCGAAGAAATTCCGCGCAAAGGCGGCCCTGCCCTGACGCGCTCTGATGTGCTGATCATCAACAAGATCGACCTTGCGCCCTATGTCGGGGCGTCGCTGGAGGTCATGGCGCGCGATGCAGAAAAAATGCGCGGCGGACGGCCGTTTCTGTTTACCAACCTAAAGATACGGGATGGTGTGGATGCGGTGGTGCAAGAGTTGTTGTTGCAGGCTGGTCTGGAAAATGTCGTCGCTTGAGATGTGGCATCAGACTAGGTCAAGTTGGGTTTGGTTAAGATCAAGCATGCGAACAAAGCGCCAGTTCGCGGAATATGCATGAAGCCCTGTTTTTTTGATGACATGGCAATGCTACCTTCCCCATGTGAGCGCACAGCTCGGATTGGCTTCTGGTCCTGATAGGAGCCGGCGGGGTCCATTGATCCAATTTTTTGGTTCGCAGGTGATCGGCCAACTTGAATATTGACGACCGGCAAGGATGAGGCCGGCCTATTTGGGAACCATGGGTTTGTTGTCAAAGGGTGGTCAATCCAAGGATCTCGCGCGCTTCGCTGGTTGATGCCACGGAGCGTCCGTAGGATTCGCACAGTTGCACGACGCGTTGAACTAAGGCGGCGTTGGATGGTGCCAGAGTTGTCCGATCAAGCCTAACGTTGTCTTCTAGTCCGGTCCTTGCATGCCCACCAGATGAAATTGCCCAATCATTCAGGGTAATCTGGTTGGGTCCAATACCCGCCGCACACCACGGTGTTTTTTCACCGAACAGACGCTTAGTGGTCGCGACGTAGAAATCAAAAACCTCGCGATCTGCAGGCATCGCGTTTTTAACCCCCATCACGAATTGCACATAAGGAAGCCCCGAAATCAAACCTTCCCGGTGCATCTGGGCTGCGCGAAAAATATGGCTCAGGTCAAATGCTTCGACTTCAGCTTTGATCCCATGGCTTTTCATCTCGCCCGCAAGCCAGTCCACCAGGGCAGGAGGATTTTCATAAACCCGTGTCGGGAAATTGGTTGATCCGACAGACAAGGATGCCATGTCTGGTTTCAATGCAAGCATTCCGCCACGCTCTTGACCCGCGCCCGAACGCCCGCCGGTGGAAAACTGGATGATCATCCCCGGGCAGTGCTTTTCCAAACCTTCCTTAAGTCGGCTGAACTTCTCGGGATCTGAACTGGGAGATTGATCGGGATTGCGCACATGCGCGTGGCAAATTGTTGCCCCTGCTTCAAACGCCTCCTGGGTGCTTTCCACTTGTTCCGCAATTGAAATGGGCACAGCTGGATTGTCCGCTTTTGTCGGCAACGATCCCGTGATGGCGACGCAGATGATGCAGGGGTTTGTCATTTTCGTTCCTTGTTTGGGTGACGATTTCGGCGTGCTGTCAGTCAACTAGACCCGCGTGATTTTCAGCTTTGTCTTCAAATCTGTGCGGCAAAACGCGTGCAGAAAGCAGGTCTGTTCGGAGATATCGAGCATTTCCTGAGCGGTTTCATCGCTTTCACTGGTATGCAGATACACATGCGTTTCAATAGGTTCAGCGGTGCCAGCTTTGCCAGTTCCCCCTGATGCCCCGCCCAGACCAAAATGCGTATCCTGAACGATCCGATAGTCGGGTAGATCAAGCTTGAGCATCGACACGAACCGCCCAAATTGCGTCATGAAGCAGAACCCGATTCCGGCACTGATGAGCGAATTGGCATCCGGCGCACGGCCATCTTCCGAGCTGAGGAACCTAAACGAGGTTCCATAGGGTGAATATTGCATTTGCTGGATGTCTTTGATGCCGTCTTCTCGCAACTCTGCAATCGCGCCGATGTTCAGGCGGCGATCCTGTTCTGCAGCCAGGCTGCCTGCCGCGCTGGCTGTGCCGCCAGACACGTTCTTTTTCGGCGTCAGCCCGATGGGCTCCATCATGGTCAGATCGCTTGACGTTTCTTTCGCCTTGGCGAAATGGTTGCCAGGATCCGGGAACAGAGGTGCGTCCAGTTCTTCAACCTTTGCGGTTGGCAGGGAGTTGCCATTTTTGCCAAGCTTGAAGAGGCTTTCAAGTTTGCCGCGCATCAGCCCGTTTAAAGGCGATGCGTGAACCGCATTCATCAGGAATTGCGTCAGCGCGCCGTCATCAAGGTCGCAGTCGATCTCTACGACCAATTCGACCGGATCGGCACCACCGACCATCGTGCGCTTGGGCATCGAGCCTTTCATCGTGTAGTAGTTGTTTTGAATGAGACGCAGCTTCCTGATCTCTACACCCTGAATATCGGCAAGCGCGACGATCTCATTCATGTAGCTTGCGACCATCCCGCTGGACAGGAACGCCAAGGGACAAGGGGCGGCGTCATGCCCATTCAGATACGGCCCCTCATCCGATACAAGACGCCATGTGTCGCCTGTCTTTGCAGAGCGCACCAGCGCCTCTTTCTGGAATCCGCTGAGGGATCGCACCCACGTGCGCAACGCCTCGCCCAGCCTGTTTTCCGGTGCGTCGATCGACACCTCATCCGCATTCGAGACTTTAAAAAAGGGAGCAATCCCACTTGTTCCGATGAGGTCTTCACCAAGTTTTGCCATTGGAAGCTCCTTTAAAATTTGTGAATGTTTGACAGGATGTGGTTTGACATCCCGCCATCCGCTGTCAGGTTTGCGCCACGGAACCATTTGGCGTGTTCGCTCAGGGCAAATGCGACGACCGGTGCCACGTCCTGCGGCGTTCCGGGGCGATCCATGACTTTCATGTCTTCCTCGGCGCGCGTGCCGAGTGTTTTCAGAAAATCCCCCAAGATGGGCGTGTCAACTGGCCCCGGACTGACGCAATTCATGGTGATCCCCCGATCCCGCCAGGTCCAACGATTGGCCATGGTCCAGACGATCAACGCCTCTTTGCTCAGAAAGTAGGACCTGCCGCTGGTATCCGCGCTGAGACCCTGTTCGTCACAAAAACCGTCGAGATTGTCGCCCAGGGACAAATCCAAAGTCTCTTTGATTTGAGGAAGCGAGTTGGCCCAGCCGAACCCGGCCAGCGAGGCCAAGTTTACAATCGAAGCGCCATCGGCGAATTTGGGTAGACAGCCAAGTGTCAGGCGTTGCAGCCCGTAAAGGTTGACCTTCAGAACCGTTTTGGCGGGCATGGTTGGCGGCAGGCCAGCGATATTGGCCAGCCCGTCCACACCGGATGGCAACATTTCGACAAGCGCGTCGATAGAAGACGGATCACCCAGATCAGCCTTGTAGAACTGATCGACGGCGTTGGTCTCGTTTCGGTCCACGCCGATAATTGTTGCGCCGCTTTCCTTCAGGATGCGTGCTGTTTCGGCACCGATGCCGGAAGCAACACCAGTCACGATATATGTTTTTCCATCATGCATTTAGAAGATCTCCCATCTTGTTTTGACAATGTAAGGGCCGGCAATGCAAAGGTCCGTCGAGGTTTGAACAACTGTGTCGTGATGCTTAAATGATCGGTTAAGCCGGAACATTTTCACTTGCCCCAAGCAGGTCCAGGAAACCGCGCAGATTCTCGGAGGCGAAATCCAATGTCGCATCGTTGGTGAATTTCCCGTCTTCCACCGCTGCCACAGAATGGGCCACGACAATTTCGGGGGAGGGAAAAACCTGTGCGAGCATACCATTAAGGATGTATTTTAAATGCGCCTGTGCACGCACACCACCCAACGCGCCCGCCGAAACTGAGATTACGAACACCGGCTTGCCTTTGAAAACCGAGTTCAGCGCAGGGCGCGATGCCCAGTCGATGGCGTTTTTCAAGGGACCTGGCACGCTGTAATTGTATTCAGGCGTGACAATGACGACGCCATCGGCCGCCGCGATCTGGTCAATAAAGGTGGAGACTGCGCTATTGGGCTTTACGTCCGAATTAAAGTGCGGAAAGTCGCCGATCTGGGCGATCGTGACGTGACATTGGCCGCCAAGCCGTTCCGCCAAAGCTTTGGTCAATGCTTTTGAGGAAGACTGTTTGCGAAGGCTGCCATAAATGAAAAGTATGTTTGTCATGCGACAGTTTCCTTGTCCTTTTTTGGTGCGAGAACGAAGTCGTATTCGACGTCATAGTAGACGTCTGAAAAGCCATGCTCTTGCACCTTGGCGGGGTCATCGACGCGTTTGAATTCGGCCATCAGGCTCTCCTTGACGCCGAACACCGCATCCGAATGGATGTATTTGTCATCGGGATCAAAGATGTGCGTTGTCAGTTTCTGATACCCATCAAGCGTGATCAGATAGTGGAAGTGTGCAGGGCGATTGGGGTGACGCCCGAGAAGTCCCAACAACTGACCGACCGGCCCATCATCGGGAATGGGGTAGTATTTCGGCTTGATGGCTTTGAACCAATACCGTCCATCTTCGCCCGTGTGGAACACTCCGCGCAGGTTGAAATCGGGCTGAACGCCACGCTGCTGCACGTCATAAAAGCCTTCGTCATTGGCCTGCCACACATCAATGCGCGCCCCTGACAACGGGTTGCCGTCAAGATCACGGATAAAGCCGTGGACGAACATCGGCTCGCCCTTTTGGTCAAGACAGATATTTGACCCCATCTCCATTTCCGGAACATCACCCACATGGAATGGGCCCAGCACCGTGTTTTCCGTGGCACCAGAAGGTCGACGGCTTTGGATTGCATCCACTAGCATCGAGACTCCCAGAATGTCCGAAAGCAGGATATACTCCTGACGGTAGTCATCGCAGATCTGGCCGGTTTTCGTCAGGAACTGGACCGCATGCATCCACTCCTCGTCCGTCGGCTCAATCTCTTTAACAGCTTCATGCAGCTTTCGTGTGATGACCTCCATCACCTGTTTCAGACGCGGGTTCTGTGCGGTTTTATTACGGTTGGTAACAACTTCGACCGAGTTTTCTTCGGTGAAATATCCAAATTCATGTTCATCCATTTCGGGATCCTCGTTGTCTCAGTTCGGACTATTCGGTTGCATGGGGTGGAGCTGCGCCGTCAAATGCATTCTGAAGCATCTCCCGCACGCTAGCCTCATCAAACGGCCGCGGGTTCCAGTAGGGATTGCTTGTGGCGATTGATGCGGCCCGATCAAGGTCGGCCTCGTTGAAACCCAAGTCTTTGAGCGCGACAGGGGACCCGATCGATTTTGCGTAGTTAAAGAGGGCTGGCCCCGGTTCTCCGTCAAACACCCGTGCGATCGGCTTTAACAATTCCGGCACGGCTTGCGCATTGTAGCCGATTGTATGTGGCAGCATAACCGCGTGGGTTTCGGCGTGCGGCATGTTGAAAGAGCCGCCCAGCGTGTGGCAAATCTTGTGATGTAGAGCCATGCCGACCTGGCCAAGAACGGTCCCGCAAAGCCAAGCGCCGTAAAGCGCGGCGTCGCGCCCTGGCTTGGAGTTGGGGTCGGTTGCAATCAGAGCCAGCCCGTCTTTCATCGCCGAAAGCCCCTCGGTGGCCAGCACGGTTGAAATGGGGTTGCGGTTTTGGGCGTATAACGCCTCGGCCGCGTGTGCCATTGCATTCAACCCGCTGACAACACTCATTTTTAGCGGTAAGGAATCGGTCAATTCCGGATCGTAAATCACCGCATTCGGTAAAACCTTGGGGTCGTTGATCGTGGTTTTCAAACCACCCTCGGTCTGCCCCAAAATGGGCGTAACTTCCGAGCCCGCATAGGTCGTGGGAACAACGATATGCGGCAATCCTGTCCGGTAGGATATGGCCTTTCCCAGCCCGGTCGTTGATCCCCCGCCAACTGAAATAAGACAATCAGCTTGGACGGAATCGCAGTAGGCCACAGCGTCTTCTGTCACCTCGACGGGTGTGTGCATAACGGCACGAGCATAGAGCCCCGCAGCAGTAGGTCCGAGGTGATTCTGAGCGCTTTGGGCGATTTCGGTCTGCTGCGCCGTCGCCAAAACAACAGCTCTATTGCAGGCCAAATCCGACACTAGATCGCGCAACCGCGCAAAGCTTCCACGCCCAAATTCGATTCGAGCGGCCCCTGCTTTGTAGGAAAAATGGTTCATCAGCACCTCCATAGTTCGCCATTATGGATCCATTAAAGTCTATCAAGTGTCAATAGGGGAAATTTATTGGCATAATGGATGCATTATTTATTGACAGAATCCAATAATGCCAATATCCCTTCAATATCCCCGCCGTTAACCCTAAAATGGATCCCATAATGCATGCAGTTGATATCAGGAGGCCAGACATGGCGGATGCAGAGCAAAGGGTCCTATCGGAGCTAAGGCAGTTGATCCTAGAAGGTGAAATTGGGGCTGGAGAAAAGATTTCCGAAGTCGTGGTCGCGCAAATGCTGGGAGTTTCGCGAACCCCGGCCAAACTTGCGCTAGCGCGCCTTGAGTCAACCGGTCTCGTCGAGAAACGTCCCGGACGTGGCTACACAGTGCGCGAAGTCAAACTCGGTGATGTCGAAAAGATACTGATGGCACGCGGCGTTTTAGAGGGCACCGCTGCCGGCTATATGGCCACCAATGGCGCGTCAGAAGAAGCCCGCCGCGCTTTTTCACATTCCCTGCGGCTGACCGAAGCCATCGTTGCTAAGAATTCTGCGTCGATCAGTGATGTCGAAGACTATCAGACGGCGAACACGCTGTTTCACACGACCATCATGGAGCAATGCGGAAACGAATATATCATGATGGCCTATGATCGCATCCGACATCTGCCACTCGCCGAGTTGGGTGCTGTTGCATCCCGCACAGACCGTCTGGATGGCGAATTTTTGCGGATGTCGATCGGCCATGCGCAGCATGCGGTCATCCATGACGCGATCATGCGTGGCGATGCAATGCGCGCGGAAATGGTCATGCGCGAACACTCGAATGCAACGCTTGATTATGCACGGCTGTTTGTGGGGAAAGACGTGGATGCCCACATCCCCACATTGAAGCTTGCATCACGAAAATGAACTCAGCGGAGGCACATACCGTGGCCGTCGCTGCTCTAAACATTGATTGGGAGGCCTGTTTTGTCACTTGACGAACTAATGAAAAATCAGAAGCTGAGCGCGCGATTTGCTACAAAAGGCATGCCGATCGGCGGTGAATGGGTGAAAGCCCATGACGGGAAAACCTTCGAGGTGCTAAACCCTGCTACCGGCGCGGTTTGGGGAGTGGTTGCCGATGCTGGGCGTCAGGATGCCGCCGCTGCCATTAGCGCGGCCTCTAAAGCGCAACCTGCCTGGGCCGCATTGCCATTCACGGAACGCGCGATTTTGCTGAACCGCGTGGCTGACGTGCTGGAACGTCGTCGCGACGAGTTTATTGCTGCCCTGACCGCTGAATGCGGCGGTTGGGTGCGCAAAAGCATGTTTGAAATCAACTATGCCCCCACGGTTTACCGCGCCGCCGCCGCCGAGGCCTATTCGGTTATGGGCGAAACACTGCGATCTGAAAGTCACAAGGTCAGTCAGGTTGAACGCTCGCCGTTGGGGGTGATTTCGGTCATCTCTCCGTGGAATGTGCCGCTTTTGCTGTCCAGCCGGGGGCTTGGTGTCGCTCTGGCGGTTGGCAACACGATCGTGTTGAAGCCTTCCGAGGAAACTCCGATCACCGGCGGCTTGATGCTGGCTGAAGTATTCGAAGAGGCCGGGATGCCACCGGGTGTTCTAAACGTGGTGACCTGCTCACGAGACCGCGTGGCCGAAGTGGGTGACGAGTTGGTCGTCAATCCGTTGGTCAAGGCCATCAGCTTTACCGGTTCGACCGCTGTGGGAAAGCAAATAGCCGCGACGGCGGGCGGATTGCTAAAAAAGGCCTGTGTTGAACTGGGCAGTAAGGATTCTCTTCTGGTTCTGGATGACGCGGATCTTGATCGGGCGATCAGTGCAGCACGGTTCGGCGCGTTTTTCCATCAGGGACAAATCTGCATGGCCACGGAAAAGATCATTGTGGACCGGTCCCTGGCCGACGCGTTCCTGACAAAATTCATCGCGGCCACCAAAGAACTGAACCTGGGGGATCCGACCAAGTTGGAAAACCAGATCGGCCCGATCATTAACCAAAAGCAAGCCGAGGCCGTCGACCAGCGCCTTGCGCAGGCGTTGGAACAGGGCGTTACCTTGGAACATGGCGGCAAGCGCGATGGGTTGTTCTTTGAGCCAACAGTGATCACTGGTGCGACGCCTGATATGAATATCTTCCACGAAGAAGTCTTTGGACCGGTTGCAAATATTATATTTGCCGACGGCGAAGACGAAGCGATCGCCTTGGCTAATAACAGCGAATACGGGCTATCGGCCTCGGTGATGACCCGTGACGAAGCGCGTGGTCTGCGTGTGGCACATCGCATCGAAAGCGGCATGGCGCATGTCAACGATACAACGATTTATGACGAGCCGACTGTGCCTTTCGGGGGCGTGAAAAACAGCGGAATGGGGCGTCATGGCGGGCGTTGGTCAGTCGAGACCTTTACCCAGACACGGTGGCTGACAATCGAACGTGGCGGTCGGAAAACGCCGTTCTAACTGAAAGGAATTTGGACGTGAAACAGGATCTTCTGGATCGCCTGGAACTCAGGCAGCTCATCGATAATTGGGCCATCTGGCGCGATGCCGGAATGTGGGAAAAATTCCGCACAGTCTGGCATGACGACGGGCGCATGATGGCCACATGGACACAAGGCACAGCCGATGAATTCATCGCAATGAACAAGGAAGGCTGGAAGCGCGGCGTATCCATTCTGCACTTTCTGGGCGGGTTCAACGCCGAAATTCAAGGAAATCGCGCCGTGACGCAAACCAAGATGACCATCTCGCAGCGCGGTGATGTTCATGGCGTCTCTTGTGACGTTGTCTGCACCGGTCGCTTCTATGATTTTCTGGAAAAACGCGATGGCGTTTGGGGCATGTGTCTGCGCCAACCGATCTACGAAAAAGACCGATTGGATGCCGTTGATCCAAACGCGGAACTGGTCCTTGATCAGGCGCTGCTTGAGCAGTTTCCAATCGGCTACCGCCATCTGGCCTACATCCAGACGAAGGTGGGTTACGACGTTGAAAAGAACATGCCCGGCCTGAAAGGCGACCGCGTTGAAGAGCTATATGCGGAAGGCCGTAAATGGCTGAACGGTGGATCCGTCAGCTGGTCGGGAAACACCTGGCAATGATCTGAGCAAACGCGGAGAAATCCGCATAAAGACTTTTTGGGAGGAGAAAATGTTGAAACTCAAAGGAACACACCTGTGGGCTGCTGTCTGCTTGGCAGCATCATCCACTGTGACATTCGCAGACACGATCCGCATGACAGCCGGGTCAAGTCACCCTCCGGTTCTACCATGGGTTGAGGTCATCACCAACCATGTGGTGCCGGAAACAAACAAGCGGCTTGCCGCACAGGGAAGCGATCATCAGATCGCCTGGACAGAAGCCTATGCGGGCGCATTGTTTAACGCGCCAAACGCGTTGGAAGGCGTCGAGATTGGACTGGCCGATTTGGCCTGGGTCGGCACCATCTTTGAACCGGCAAACCTGCCTCTGCAGAACGTGCACTTTTATGCCCCGTTTCTGGTGGGCGATGTTCACGCTTTGACCGAAATTGGCAACGAGTTGCATGCAACCGTGCCGGCCATGAACGAGCAGTGGGATAGCTACAATCAGCGGTTCCTCGGGGCGATGGCGGATGGCTCATACCACCTGATCACCAAAGAGCCGATCAACTCGATCGAAGACTTGAACGGGATGAAGTTGCTTGCGGCGGGTGCGGTTGCAAACTGGCTGCATGGCACCGGGGCAATTGCTGTCGATGCGGCGTTTCCGGAATTCTACAACAACATCTCGACTGGTATTGCCGACGGCGCTGTCATGACGACCAACGGTATGTTTCCGTTCAAAATTCACGAAGTTGCCCCGTATATTACCTTGGTTGATATGGGCGGGCCGATCACCGGCGCGCTGACGATCAACAATGACACTTGGGATAGTTTGCCCGGAGATGTGCAAGACGTGCTGACAGAGCTGGGCGGTGAATACAGCACGTTGGTTGCTGATCAGGTTGCTGGCCGCGAAGCCAAATTCATGGAGTTGATGATTGCAGAAGGGGCCAATGTATCGACCCTAAGCGATGCAGATCGTCAGGCCTGGGCTGCTGGGTTGCCTGACCTCGCAGGCGACTGGGTTGCGCGTAACGAAGAGGCGGGTCTGCCTGCTGGAGAAGTACTGAACGCGTTTCTGGATGCCGCGCGCAGCCGTGGCTTTGAGCCGCTGCGCGATTGGGCTGAGTAAGAAACCACATCTAAGCTAGGAAAATTGTAATGGCCGATCACGTCCCAGACTCGAACACTCTCTCGGAGGCCGGGCAGCGCTCGGCCATTACATTTGCAACTCTTGCCAGCACGGCACTGAAACGCGTCACTGAATTCATGAGCAGCATAGGCACCGTTTGGTTCTTTGCGCTGGTGATCTTGATCTGTACCGAAATCATTGCCCGCGAATTCTTTCTGTCGCCCATCCGCGGAGTGAAAGAAATTGTCGCTTACTCAGTTGTCGGGGCGGCGTTTCTTCAGCTTGCGAACACGGTTTTCGCCGAACGGATGGCTCGCGCGGATTTCATGTTGTCGATTTTTGGCAAACGGTTGCCGGCAAGTGTTGCAGTGATCGAAGTGGTCGTGTCCATCATTGGGCTCATCGCCATGGTCTTGCTGGCCCAAGCCACCTGGCCCAAGCTGGTTGATGCCTTTGTCGAATCTGAAATTGTCGGCGTCCCGGGCGAGTTTTCGTTTCAGGTCTGGCCATTGCGATGCTTGGTTTTTGTTGGCAGCGTCATGACCGCGTTGGCATTTCTTGCGCGCGCAATCCGGAAATCTAGCGTTGTGTTTGACGGCCGTGGTAATGGCGGATTGATCGGTTTGGGTGTGACGTTGGCAATCTTGGCGACCCTTTGGTTCACGTTGTTTCCGGTGGTCATGGATGCAGGGCTTTCGACCTTTGCAATCGGAGCGATCTTGCTGGCAACCCTGATCGTAGTTGTCATGTCCGGCGTCCATATCGGTGTCGCGATGTTGTTGATCGGCTTTATCGGGTTGTGGTTGCTTAAGGGTCGCATTGGCTTTGGCTATTCCATGCTGGGGCTGGCTGGGAATGAATTTCTCGCCAATTACTATTTCAGCGCCGTGCCGCTGTTTGTGCTGATGGGCCTGTTGGTCGCCGCCGCAGACATCGGGCGGGAGACGTTTGCAGTGGCAAGCTGGTTGACCCGGCCAATTCGCGGCGGTTTGGGCATCGCAACCGTTGGTGCAAACGCAATGTTTGCTGCAATCACTGGATCTTCGGTTGCGTCGGCCACTGTCTTTTCCAAAGTCGCCACGCCGGAAATGATCCGTCACGGATATAACAAACAATTCTCTGTTGGTGTTGTCGCAGGCAGTTCGGTGCTGGGTATGTTGATCCCGCCGAGCTTGCTGCTGATCGTCTATGGGTTTCTGGCCGAACAATCAGTGGGTCACCTCTTTATCGCGGCCATCATTCCGGGCTTCATACTGGCGACAGCGATGTCCTTGATGATCTGGCTAAACGCAACGTTTCGTCCGCACACAGTGTTCGAAACCGCACCGGGTGCCGGATCCGACGTTGACGCGATTTCGGGTATTGGCCATGCGGCTCTTTACTTGGCCCCTATCATTGGCCTGATCGTCCTTGTCCTTGGTGGGATTTATGGTGGATTCTTTACACCGACGGAGGGCGGCGCTGTCGGATCGGCAGGTGCCTTGATCTATGCACTCCTGCGCGGCCGGTTGCCGATGCAAAAGCTGTGGCAGGTGATGGTCGAGACTGGACAGATCGCGACCACCGTTCTGTTTCTTATCCTTGCGGCGAACATATTCACGATCATGCTGGCCTCTTCCGGCTTCGTGCAAAACATCGGGACGTTGATCAATAGTCTAGACCTGAGCCTTCTTCAATTCGCAGTGATCTATGTGATCTTGCTCGTTATCTTGGGTATGTTTCTGGAGTCGGTTTCGATCATGCTGATTGTCGTGCCAATTGCTCTGCCAACCGTGGCAGCCCTGGGTGGTGATCCAATCTGGTTTGGTATTCTGACAGTGATCGCTGTTGAAATCGGGCTGCTGACACCGCCATTTGGCCTGTCGTGTTATGTCGTCGCGGCAACGCTCAAAGACAAAGGAATTGATCTGACCGATATCTTCAGAGGTGTGAAACCCTTTGTTTTGGTTATGTTTTTGATGACAATCCTGATCATCCTGTTCCCGAGCCTCGCGTCGATGACCTTCCAGAAATAACTGTGGAAAGCGATTGTGGTATTGCCAGGTCAAGAGGAAGGAAACAGGAAAACCTTGCTCGTTGGCCTGGATGAAAGGTCTTAAAGAACAAATCCGTTCCCCGCTCTGTACATGCGGAATGGTTACCGTCCTAAAGCAGGGATACGCCTAGCGTTAGGAACAGAGTGTACATTTGGCCGTTTCCGAGGATCGCATGATCGTCATACTCTGCGGCGGTCAAAGTGCTTTTCTCGGGCGATGTGGAACACTGACTGATCCGATCCGAGTAACGGAATAATGTACTGTTTCACCGTAAACCGAAGCCTGCGCGGCGATTGTAAGGCAGAAGAAGCGCTCCACCTTCGATAACAAAATAGTCCAATTTCTTGCCCGGTTTGCATCTTCTGGTACTTAGCGAGTTTGATGGAAGCAGCCATTCGCGCGCCGTGCAGCAAGCGTTTCGTATCAATCGTTATAAAGCGCCAGTTGGGAATGGGCATGACAGGCCCGTCACGGTCTTGCGTCGTCCGCCCGGCACAAAAAAGGCGGCCTCTGATGTGAGGCCGCCTGACTAAACCATATAGGGTCAACTTCTAGTCAGATTTGGCTAGGAATTGCTTGATCAAAGCGGCTTCTTCGCCGCTGGTCATGTTGCTGGAATGCGCATTGGTGGGGGCCGAGTTTGGCAATTGGTGCGCAATGCCTTTGTGACAGTTGATACAGGTTTTCTCGCCGGTCAGCAGAAAGCGCTCGTGGGCTTCTGAGGCCCGTTTGCTTTGCAAGGTGATGTCCATACTGTCAGCGGAGTGGCAGTTGCGGCATTCGAGACTGTCGTTGGCCTCAAAACGGTCCCATTCGTGCTGGGCCAGTTCGAGACGTTTTTCCTCGAATTTTTCACGGGTGCTGATGGTGCCGAAAATTTTGCCGTAGACCTCTTTGGAAGCGGCCATTTTGCGTGCAATTTTGGCGGACCATTCATGGGGCACGTGGCAATCCGGGCAAGTTGCCCGCACGCCAGATGCGTTGGAGTAGTGCACCGTGGATTGCAACTCTACAAAGACGTTTTCACGCATTTCGTGGCAGCTGGTACAGAACTCTTCGGTGTTGGTCAGTTCCAGTGTGGTGTTGAACCCACCCCAGAAAATGACCCCCATGATGAAGCCACCCCAGGTGAGGAACCCGAGCGACAGGTGGGTGGATGGCTTGCGCATAATCCACCACACTCTGGAGATGAATTTAAACATTATTTGTCATCCCCATGCAGCTGCAAATAGTCCAACACCTCGTCCACATCCACAAAGGTGTTTTCCACGAGATCACGCGCATCAGATTGCGGCACGTGACATTGGGTGCAGAAATATCGGCGTGGCGATGCAGAGGCCAGGAACTGACCATCGCGGTTCATAAAGTGGGTGACCGAGATCATTGGCGCTTGGCTGACTTCGACAGCGGTGCGTGAATGGCAGGTCAGACACTGGTTGTGGTTGGTATCGATCTGATAACCTGTGATTTTATGAGGGATCACAGGCGGTTGTTCGGGGTAATTCCGCGCTTTTTTGACGTCGGAATTCACCACTTTGGCAATCACCGGTGCCGCTTCGGTTTGATCCAGAGAGGCTGGGCCACGCAGGGTGGCCACTTGGGGTTCTGCAAAAGCAACCGAGACGGTGGCTGCGATGAGGGCGGGAATGAGAAAGCGTTTCATTGGTTTTCCCCTTACACGGCTTCGATTTTAACGGCGCACTTTTTAAAGTCCGTCTGTTTCGAAATTGGATCAGTTGCATCCAAGGTGACTTTGTTGATCAGCTGGCTGGCATCAAACCAAGGCACAAAGACCAAACCGCGCGGCGGCTTGTTGCGGCCTCGGGTTTCAACCCGTGTGACAATGCTGCCGCGACGCGAAGAAACTTTGACCTCGGATCCGCGACGCAGGCCCATGGCTTTGGCGTCATCCACATGCATGTAGCAAAGTGCGTCTGGCACCGCTTTGTACAGCTCTGGAACCCGCTGGGTCATCGAGCCTGAGTGCCAATGTTCAAGCACACGACCGGTGGACAGCCAGAAAGGATACTCTTCGTCTGGGTTTTCTGGGGCAGGTTCAAATGGCAGCGCGAAAATCACCGCGCGACCATCTGGCTTGCCGTAGAAGTCAAAGTCAGAACCAGGTTTGGCATAGGGGTCTGACCCCTCTTTGAAGCGCCACTTGGTTTCCTTGCCATTCACAACCGGCCAGCGCAGGCCACGCTCTTTGTGATAGGTTTCAAAGGTGGCCAGATCGTGACCGTGGTCGCGACCAAAGGCAGCGTATTCTTCAAACAAACCTTTTTGAATATAGAAGCCGAAGTCTTCGGATTCGATGTTTTCATAGTCAGTGCCGGATTCTTCTAGTGGGAAGGCATCGACCTGACCGTTTTTGAATAGAACGTCATACAGGGTTTTGCCTTTGAATTCTGGATTGGCGTCCAAAATTTCGGCGTCCCAAACTTCTTCGGTGGTAAAGCGTTTGGAGAATTCGACCAGCTGCCAGAGATCAGACATGCTTTCGCCCGGCGCATTCACCATCTGTTTCCAGAATTGTGTTCGGCGTTCCGCGTTGCCATAGGCCCCTTCTTTTTCCACCCACATTGCGGTTGGCAAGATCAGGTCAGCGGCTTCGGCTGTGACGGTTGGGTATGCATCAGACACAACAATAAAGTTGGCAGGGTTGCGATAGCCCGGCAGGCCCTCTTCCAACATGTTTGGCGCGGCTTGCATGTTGTTATTGACCTGCACCCAATAGCAATTGATTTTGCCATCTTTCAGCAGGCGGTTTTGCAACACTGCATGTGCACCAACTTTACCCGGAATGGTCCCGTGTGGGATTTTCCAAATATCCTCGGAAAAGCGACGGTGTTCTTCATTGGCAACCACCAGATCCGCGGGCAGACGGTGGGCAAATGTACCCACTTCGCGGGCTGTACCACAGGCAGAAGGCTGACCTGTCAGGGAGAACGGCGAGTTGCCCGGAGTGGAGATCTTACCGGTCAGAAGGTGGATGTTGTAGATCATGTTGTTGACCCAGACACCGCGTGTGTGCTGGTTCGCGCCCATGGTCCAAAGCGACATCACCTTGGTGTTTGGATCCGCATAAAGCTTGGCCATCGCTTCGAGACGATGCGCTGGAACGCCTGACATTTCTGCTGCGTATTCAAGAGTGTATGGTTTGACGAATTCTGCGAATTCTTCAAATGACATGGGGGAAGAGCCGCCAGCTTTGTCATTGTTTTCAGCAGCTTGTTCCAAAGGATGCTCTGGGCGCAGACCATAGCCGATGTCGGTGTTACCGCGGCGGAAGTTCACGTGTTTGCCCACAAAATCGTGGTTCACCGCATCGTTTTCGATCAGGTAATTCGCGATATAGTTCAACATCACCAAATCGGTCTGAGGTGTGAAGATCATCGGAATATCGGCCAGATCAAAGCTGCGGTGCTGATAAGTGGACAGAACCGCGACTTTCACATGGGGGTGGCTGAATTTACGATCTGCAATCCGGGTCCAAAGAATCGGGTGCATTTCGGCCATGTTGGATCCCCACAGCACAAAAGCGTCTGCGTGTTCAAAGTCATCATAGCAGCCCATCGGCTCATCAATACCAAAGGTGCGGATAAAGCCGCCAACCGCAGAGGCCATACAATGGCGCGCGTTGGGGTCGATGTTGTTAGAGCGGAAGCCAGCTTTCATCAATTTAGATGCGGCATAGCCTTCCCAAACGGTCCATTGGCCAGAGCCAAACATGCCGATGCCTTTGGGACCTTTTTCCTTGAGTGTGGCCTTCCACTTTTCAGCCATGATGTCGAAAGCTTCATCCCAGGATACCGGGGTGAATTCGCCTTCTTTGTCATATACACCATTGGTTTTGCGCAACAAAGGTTGGGTCAGACGGTCTTTGCCGTACATGATTTTAGACAGGAAATAGCCTTTGACGCAGTTCAGACCACGGTTCACTTCGGACTTGCTGTCGCCGTGGGTTGCCACAACGCGGCCCGCTTTGGTGGCCACCATGATCGAGCAGCCTGTGCCGCAGAAGCGGCAGGCGGCTTTGGACCATTTAAGATCGGTCAACGATGCGTCGGTGACGAGGTTTTGTGCGGCCAGTGGCACGGGTACGCCGGCGGCGGCTGCGGCGGCAGCAACGGCTTGGGCTTTGACAACCTGGCGTCGGGTTACTTTAGTCATGGCGGACTCCTGTTGCGAGAGTTTCGAGGGCGTCGGTGTTATCGGCCTGGTGGTACACCAGCGATGCATTCACGACGCCTTTGATGAGTTGAATTTCGGTGAGCGCAGAGACAATCGCGCTTTCGTCGGGGGTCTCGAGGGTCACGATGATTTTGCCGGTCTCGTCCGCATGGGCGATTTCAGCAAAGTCGTGCACCAGAATGTCTGAACACACCTGGTCTTTTTGACCGGGATGCGCGCTGACAAGCAGGCTGGAAATATGCGTTATTGAGGTCATGCGGCCACCTTTTGACGATTGGCTGTGACGGAGATGGCATCAACGGGGCAAGCGCTGACGCAGAAACCGCAACCTGTGCAGGCTGCGTTATCTATGTGGATGGCACCAAAGGGACGCACGCTCAGGTCAAAGCGCAGGGCCTCGGTGTCACAAAAATCGGTGCAGATTTGGCAAGAGGTTCCCGCCTGCAACAAGCATTTGCTTGCGATAGCGACATCTGCACTCAGGGTCATATGGTCGGGATCAAAAACATCGTGTTGACAGGCTGTTGCGCAGTCCCCACAAAAGCTGCAGCCGCCCTGCGCAAACGCGAGGAACGGCATTTTGTCGGGGCCAAATCCAATCACCTGTTCAGGACAGGCAGTGGCGCAGTCTTTGCACGAGGTGCAGCGAGACAAGCCCGCGGTGGTGATCCCCGGAGGGCGCACAACCACGCTGTCGGCATGCCGCTTGGCACCGCGAAAAAAATCGCGTCTGTTAAGGGTTTGATCCGACATCAGATGCCTCAGTGACCAAAGATGAGTTGGGACATCCAAATGGCGAAGCCGTAGCCGCCAACGAGAACGACGCTTAGGATCGGGGCAAGCAAGACCACCAAAAACAAAAACGTAGACCGTTCTGCGCGTTTGCTGGCTTGTGGGTAGTCTTGGCTGGTATCAGGGAGGTCTGACATGGCTCATTCTCTCAGTTTGGTTTCAGCCAACCTAGATCGCGCAAAAGTGAATAACCTTGACGAAGATCAAAGTCCGAGTTTTTTTTATTGCTATGAGCGGCGGCGTTTAATCTAGGAATGTCACCAGGGTTTCCACCCGCCTAATGGAGACGTTTTGGCCGCTGATTTCGACCCCTTTGGGCTTTAGTTTTGCAAAGGCGCGCGACAGGGTTTCCGGGGTCATGCCGAGCAATCCGGCAATCACCACCTTGTCAAACGGCAGCTTAAAGGATGTTGCGCCGGTCAGGGATTTACATTGCAACACAAGAAAGCGCGCCACACGCTTGTCTGCCGAGCGTGATTTGAGTTGTTCGACCTGTTCGACCAGCTGATGCAGGTGGGCATAGGTGGCTGACAAGACAGAGGCCACGGATTCGCGCGAGGACAGGATTGTTTCCTGCACATGAGCACAGCTTATTGCAACATAGCGGCAATCTTTGAGGACATGGCAACTGACCGGGTAAAGGCTCGGACCAAACGCCAGTGCGGTGGCAACGCTGTCACCTGCTTTGGAGACGGCGACCACAGCTTCGGCTCCGGCGCGCGTGGTGCGACTGAGTTTGACAAGACCGTCAGTGATAATCAGAACGTTTTCAGCCGCTTCACCGGCGTCAAACAGGATTTCTCCGGTCACCGCAGAGTAGGTCTGGGCCGTCTCTAGCAACTGCCCGGCCACGCTGGCGGGCATATCGCGCAAAAACACCGAACTGAGCGCGGTTGCAACATCTGATTTTAGCGAGGTCTGTTTCTTCATGGCCTGAGTTCCGCGCCAAATTGGTTTGAATTTGGCAGCCGTATAGGCTTTGGCGCGTCTGATTGTCTATGATCTAGCGCAAACAAAAGCGGCACGTCTTGGCCCATAGAAGCACAGGTGTTGGGGCGGGCAATTGCCGCGCCCCAGAAACCTAAGAATGACCTAAGAGTGATCCAAGCAAGACCTGGTGAAAGCGTAAATAAGACGTAAGAGAAGAGAGTATTTAAGGAAAGATGAAGCAGCCCTGTGGGGCGTGCCGCGCACGGTAACTAATCGCCGCGCGGGTAGCGCTGGCTGTCTTCCACCTCGTTGAGATCCATGTGGTTTCGCATGAAGCGTTCAGAGGCCTTTTGCAGCGGCTGGTAGTCCCAGGGGTAGTAAGATCCATTGCGCAAGGCTTCGTAGACAACCCAGCGCCGCGCCTGGGATTGACGCACTTCGGCATCAAAGCGGTCTAAATCCCACCGTGCATCCGCGTCAGCCTGCATTTTTGCGAGCACCTCTGCATGGGCCGGATCATTGGCCAGGTTGATTTGTTCGTATGGATCTGCGCTCAGATCAAACAGCAGATCGGGATCCAAATTGCAGCGAATGTATTTGTAAGCCCCGTCACGTAGTGCCACGATGGGCGCATAAGAGGCTTCGGCGGCATATTCGATGGCCACTGGACCCCGCTGGGCTGTGCCATTGGCCACCGGCACAAGGCTTTGGCCCTCGGTCCAGGGCGCAATCTCGTCCATGCTGACGCCTGCCAGATCTGCCAGCGTTGGGCAGACATCAATTGCAGAGGCTGGCGTGTCAATGCGGCCCGCGGGAATACCGGGGGCAGAAATCATCAGAGGCACACGCGCTGAGCCTTCAAACATGCTCATCTTGAACCACAGACCACGTTCACCCAGCATATCGCCATGATCAGAGACAAACAGAATGGCGGCCTCTTGATCTGTGCGATCAAGCACGTCTAAGATTTCGCCGACCTTGTCATCAAGATAACTGATATTTGCGAAATAGGCGCGGCGTGAATTTTCGATATCAGACTGGGTGATGTCAAAATTGCGCCAGTCATTGGCGTCAAAAATCCGCTTGGAATGGGCGTCCTGATCCACATAGGGAATCGCCGGCACATGTGGCGAAAGATGGGCGCAATCTTCGTAAAGATCCCAGTATTTTTTACGTGCCACATAGGGGTCATGCGGGTGGGTGAAGCTGACGGTCACGCACCAAGGGCGGTCGTCTTTCTTGCGGGCCAGATCATAGAGTTTGGCGCAGGCATTAAAGGCCACTTCGTCGTCATATTCCATCTGATTGGTGATTTCTGCCACGCCAGAGCCGGTGACAGAGCCCATGTTGTGGTACCACCATTCGATGCGCTCGCCGGGTTTGCGGTAGTCCGGCGTCCAGCCAAAATCAGCGGGGTAGATATCGGTGGTGAGCCGTTCTTCAAATCCATGCATTTGATCGGGGCCCACAAAGTGCATTTTGCCAGACAGGCAGGTGTAATAGCCCGCACGGCGTAGGTGATGCGCATAGGTTGGCAGATCAGAGGGGAATTCGGCGGCGTTGTCATAGACCCCGGTGACCGAGGGCAATTGGCCAGACATAAAGCTGGCGCGGCCTGAGGCGCAGAGCGGCGACGCCGTGTAGCAATTGGCAAAGCGCGCAGACCGCTCTGCCAAGCGTTTCAGATTTGGTGCATGCAGCCAATCCGCTGGCCCATCAGGAAAGAGCGTACCGTTGAGCTGGTCCACCATTAGGATAAGAATATTCATCGGCTTGCCTTTTGTCGTTGGAATGTCGCAACTGATCCCTGTTCGGACGCTCTAGTTGGCATAGACTTAAACTATAACATTCATATATGTTGATTGATGCTTACATGAATTTGAAGTAAAAACTTCGTATGAAAGATATAGATATAGCCTATGACAAGCTGGCGCGCAGCTCTGTTGATCTTTGCGCCTTTGTTCTGGTCTGCCGCAGTGGGACTTTGTCGCATGCGGCCCGGGTCTTGAAAATGTCGCAACCCAGTTTGAGCGTGCGGATCAAGAACCTGGAAACCACGCTTGGCACGACCTTGTTTTTGCGAAAGTCCACTGGTGTGACCATGACGGCCACCGGACGGGCGCTGTTTGGCATGTTGCAAGACCCGATGGACAGGGCGGCATTGCAGTTCCAAACATTTCGCGATCGCGCGCGCAAAGATCGGGTCGTTTTGTCTGTCGACCACGCCTTTGCGGCACTTTGGCTTTTGCCAAGGCTGCCACAGTTGCGCGAAGAATTGGGCAGCACCGATATTTGTATCGTGACCTCGCAGGACCCGGCAGGTGTTGAAGGGGCTGAGACCGACATAGAGGTCTATATGGCGCGGGCAGATCAAAGGGATGCGCAGGCTGATTTGCTATTTTTTGAAGATGTTTCAGCAATTTGCAGCCCGGCATTCATGCACGCCAATCCGGGCTTAAAACAACCTGCTGATCTGATCGATTTGGGGGTGCCTCTGATCCATTTGCGCCCACCGTGCAGCGACACGCCCTGGCTTGATTGGCAGCACTGGTTTGCTGCCGGGGGCGTACCCGCGCCGCAATTGCCGGTTGAAACCGAGTTCAATACCTATGAAATGGTGGTGCGCGCCGCCCAAAGTGGCCAAGGGGTGGCGTTGGGGTGGAATGTGCTGCTGGACACCCTGCTTGCAGACCAACAGCTTGTGCGGCCCTTTTCCAAAAGCATTAGTACCAATGTTGGCTATTACATCCGCTCGACTGCGACCAATCAGACGCCAAAACAGCGCCGTGTACACGAATGGATTGTTGCACAAGCCACCGGAAGCGCCCTGCCACCAACGCGGCAGGGCAAGTGATCAGCGGCCCATCCAGCCGCCGTCAACCACCAGGATCTCGCCGTTGACATAATTAGAAGCCTGAGAGGCCAGGAACACGGCGGGGCCCGCAAAATCTTGTGGCGTGCCCCAGCGGCCTTGGGGGATGCGTTCGAGAATAGATTTGGACCGATCCGCATCGTCTTGCAGCGCTTGGGTGTTGTCGGTGGCGATATAGCCAGGCGCGATGGCATTCACGTTCAGACCTTTGCCAGCCCATTCGTTTGCCAAAGCCTTGGTCAGCTGCCCAATTCCGCCCTTGGAGGCCGCATAGCCCGGCACCGTGATGCCGCCCTGAAAGGTCAGCAAAGAGGCGGTAAAGATGATTTTACCGGAACCGCGCGCGATCATGCCTCGGCCAATTTCGCGCGCCAGAATGAATTGGGCCGTTAGATTGACGTCGATGACTTCGTCCCACAGTTCATCGGGATGATCGGCGGCAGGGGCGCGTTTGATGGTGCCAGCGTTGTTCACCAGAATGTCTGGGGAGACGCCATCGGTTTGCACCTGCGCGGCAAAGCTGCGCACCGCATCGCGATCGGAAAAATCACATTGATAGGCCTTGAAGCTACGCCCAAGGTCCTGCACCGATTTTTCAACGGCGCTGCCCTGCAGTTCAAGCGTGGCGCTGACACCAACGATATTGGCCCCGGCTTGAGCCAAAGCTTCGGCGATGCCGCGTCCAATGCCGCGTTTACAGCCGGTCACTAGGGCGGTTTTTCCGGTCAGGTCAAAACTGGATAGCACGCTCATGAGATGTCTCCGACTTTGATCAGGCTTTTCATTGCCGTTGGGCTGCGGTCCAGCGCTTCAAACGCCGATTGGATGTCGGCCAGTGGGCTGACGTCGGTGATAACCGTATCGGCGTCAATGCCACCGCTTTCAATCACGGAGATCGCTTTTTCATAGTCCTGTGGCTCGTACACCCGCGCGCCGATCAACCGCAGTTCGCGCCAGAAGAATTGGAACATATCGACATTTGGTTTGCTGGCATGAATGGCCACCATGACGATACGTGCGCGCGTGCCGGCAACCGTTGTCATCGCGTCAATGCCAGGCTGTGACCCGGAGACTTCGAACACAACGTCTGCGCCTTTTCCGCCAGTCTTTTCATTGATGACTGCTGGCAGGTCTGCCTTGATCGGGTTCACAGTGGCAAAACCGAGTTTTTCTGCAATCGCAAGGCGGTTCTCATTCACTTCAGATATCACAACATTGCCGCCAGCATCGCGCGCCACCATCGCCACAAGAATGCCAATTGGGCCGCCGCCGATCACCACAACATCTTCGCCGGGTTTCAGTTCCGACAGGCGCACGTCGTGGCAGGCCACAGCAACCGGCTCGATAAGGGCCGCATGATCCAGACGCAGATCATCGGGTAGAACATGCAAAGTGTGAGCTGGTACAGTCCAGACTTCTTGCATGGCACCATCGGTGTCCAGACCTAGGAACTTTAGATTGTGACAGATATGCTGGTGCCCTGCGTTGCAGGCTGGGCAATCGCCGCAATGATCCAAGGGGCGCACCACCACTTTTTGCCCGGCTTCAAACCCGGTCACATCCGCGCCAATCGCGTGCACCACGCCTGACATTTCGTGACCAATCACCCGGTTCAGGCCGACGCGGCCGTCCATATTTCCGTGGTAAACATGCATGTCGGTGCCGCAGATGCCGCAAAAAGCGATGCGCACAGAGACCTCGCCTGCTTTGGGCGCAGTCACTGCGGTTTGCTTGACAACAAAGCTTTTGTCGCCGCGGTAGAAGGCCGCTGTCATTGTTTCAGCGTTCATGAGTGCATTTCCTTATGTGCTTTCGCAAGTTTATCCCAGTCAAAGGTCACACCAACACCGGGTGCGTTTGGCGCAAGAGCCATGTGATCCTGAATAACCAAAGGCTGGGTCGTATATTGATCGATGGGGAAAGAATGGACCTCGATCCAACCGGCATTGGGCTGGGCGCTGACCAAGCTCACGTGCAATTCCTGCATGCCATGAGAGCATATCGGCAGGTTGTGTTTTTGACTGAGGGCGGCCACCTGTAGCCAACCGGTTACCCCCCCGCAATTAGACGCGTCGGGCTGTAAAAAGCCCAGGCAGGCTTGATCCACAGCATATTCGAACTCGTGAATTGTATGCAGGTTTTCCCCCATGGCCAGCGGGATCGTGGAGTGTTTGGCGATCTCGCCAAAACCTTTGTAGTCATCTGGAATCGTTGGCTCTTCGAACCAGTTTAGGTCGTAAGGTTCAAAGGCTTTGGCCGCTGCGATGGCTTCGTTGACACTCATCGAATAGTTGGCGTCAACCATGAAGGTCACCTCAGGTCCGATCAGCTCGCGCACAGCCTTTACGCGTTCGACGTCTTCGGCCAACGTAGGTTGGCCAATTTTGATTTTCACCGCATTGAACCCGCGATCCAGATAGGATTGGATGGAATTCAATAGCTTGGGCAGCGGAAAGTTTAGATCAATACCACCCGCATAGGCTGGGCAACGGTCTGTGCCACTGCCCAGGTAGGCCCACAGGGGTTTGTTCGCCGCCTTGCAGCGCAGATCCCACAAGGCAATATCCACCGCAGAAATCGCAAAAGAGGCTATGCCGCCACGGGCCACATAATGCAGGTGCCATTGCATGGCTTCATACAGCGCTTCGACGTTTTCGGCGTCTTGCCCCACAAGGAAATCGGTCAGGTCGTGCTCGATCATAGCAGCAATCGCGCGACCGCCTTTGCCGCCCGTGTAGGTATAGCCAGTGCCCTCGGACCCGTCGGTCAAACGCACAGTAGCCGTGACCAGCTCAAAATGTGTGTGGTCGCCGTGTTTTGCGTCTGAAAGCACTTCTGCCAGCGGAACATCAAAGATCTTTACGTCGACATTGGCGATCGTAGCCATATTATGCGGTTCCTTTTTTGCCGGATTGCGCCACGCGGCTTTGGAAAACGATCACCAAAAAGAGGAAGGCCCCTCGGATCACCATCTGCCAGTAGGCGCTGAGACTGATGACGCCCCGGCCGTTTTCGAAATTGAGAATATTAAAGACTAGACCCAGCAAGAGCGCTCCGGCCACGGTGGCGGTGATCGAACCCATACCCCCAGTCAGCAGCGTGCCGCCGACCACGACAGAGGCAATTGCCGACAGTTCCCAGCCGATGCCTTCGAGAGGCTGCCCTGCCCCAAAGCCCGAGGCCAAGAACAGACCTGCCATGCCTGCGCAGCCACCGCTGAGCACATAAACAAAAACTTTGGCACGCGAGACATTCAGCCCCATCATGACGCTGGCATCTTCGCCGCCGCCAATTGCCAGAACCGTACGACCGAGCGAGGTTTTCTCAAGCACCACCCAGAGGATCACCACAACAATTAGCGTGATGACAATGGTCCACGGCAGAATGCCAAAGGCTTGCTCCATACCGAGGTATGTAAAGTTTGACGTCCAATCGATGGAGACGGTTTGGGCACCAGAAATCACCAGCGCGCCGCCTTTGGCCCCCAGCATCGTGGCCAAAGTGGCAATGAAAGGTGGGATGCGCATGGCGACCACGAAAAAGCCGTTCAGCGCCCCGATGGCAAAGCCAGCCAGGACTGCACCGGGCAACGCCACCTGAATGCCATAGGGCGACAGATAGGCCGCGATGACCGAGGTGAAGGCCGCCACCGACCCGACAGACAGGTCGATGCCGCCGGTCATAATGACGAAACACATGCCAACTGCGATCACGATGAACATGGCGTTGTAGTTCAAAACAGACGAAAAGTTGTAGGCCCCGCCAAAGTTATCATAGCGCAGAAGGCCAAAAATAATCAGGGCAACGAGGGTGATCCAGACGCCCAGACTGTGGGTGTTGCCTTGCAGGTAGCGACGCAGATCAAAAGCAGAAGTATCAAGCATTTTGGTCACTCCTTCCGAGCTTGCTGGACATAAACAGCAAGAATAATGATGCCAGCCTTGGCGATCAGCGCGACTTCGTCGGCCACGCCATTTGCAAGCAATGTGTATTTCACCAATTGAATAATGATGGCCCCAAGAATGGCCCCAAAGATCGGAGCTTTGCCGCCCTGAAGCAGCGTGCCGCCAACGACGGCTGCGGCGATAGCATCAAGCTCCATCAGATTACCGATACGGGCCGCATCTGACGCCGAGTTGATCGCAACCACGATCAGCCCCGCCAGTCCGGACAGGCCTGCGCAAATCACATAGGCCCCGATTTTTACGCGTTTGACTGGCACACCAGACAGTTTGGCAGCTTGCTCATTGCCACCCACCGCCAAGAGCTGTCTGCCAAAGACCGAATGCGCCATCAACCACCACACGGCCACAGCAATGACCAGCACCAGATAGCCTTGAAATGGAAAGCCCAATATCTTGCCCGTGCCCAGGTAACTAAACGAGGGATGGGTGAAGGTTTGTAGGTTGCCATTGGTCAGAACCAAAGCAATGCCGCGCCCAGAGATGAAGAAAATCAGTGTGGCCACAATGGGTTGCACATTAAGCAGGCTGACAAGCGCGCCGTTAAAAACACCGCAAGCAAGTGCCACGAGAATTGGAACCACAATGGCCAATGCCAGACCCAATTCTGGATTGGCATCCGCGAATGGAGAGGTGAATATCAAGGGGGCCAAGGCGCCTGACAGCGCCATGATTGCCCCAACACTCAGATCAATGCCGCCCGTCGCAATCACCAGTGTCATGCCCACTGCAACAATCGCGATGGTGGCCACCTGACTGATGTTCACAAACAGAGTTTGCGCATGCAAAAAGTTCGGCGTGACAAGAATGTTGAACAAAAGGATGACGATCAAAGCCACAACACCACCGTGTTGTGAGATCATGCTCCATGAGAGCTTTTGGGTGACGCGCGATGAGACCGGCGCGACCCCCAAGGGTTTTTCCTGTGAGGTCATTGGGGTGTCCTATCGTGATGATGGGCGATGGCCGCGATGAGGCTTTCCTCGGTGACACCCGGGTTCTGCAGTTCAGAAACCGAATGGCCGTCTTGCAGCACAACAATGCGGTCCGCACCTTCGACAAGTTCTTCAAATTCAGAGCTGATCAGCAAAACGCCAAGACCGCGATCAACGTAGTCGCGAATGATGGATTGGATTTCGAATTTTGCGCCGACGTCCACACCACGGGTTGGCTCGTCTAGGATCAAAATTTCAGGCTCTAAAGCCAACCAACGCGCCAGCAAGACTTTTTGCTGGTTGCCGCCTGAGAGCTCGCGAATGGGTTGCTCCATACCCGCGGTTTTGATGCCAAGAGATTTGATGAAGCGATCCACCAATTCGGTCTCTCGCTTGCGGTCTACGCGCCCCATTTTCTTAAGGCGTGGCAATAGTGCAAGCGTCATATTTTCGCGCACGGTCATATGCGGGATGATGCCTTCGCGTTTTCGGTCTTCGGTCAGGAAACCCACACCTGTTGCAATCGCATCAGCTGGTGTGTTGGATTTTGACTTGCGGCCCGGGCGATGAATAGACCCCGCTTTCAGGCTGTCCAGGCCAAACAGAGCCCGCGCGGCTTCGGTACGGCCAGACCCAAGCAAGCCGCCCAATCCAACGATTTCACCCTTGCGCACGGTGACCGAAAGCTTTTTCAGCCCGCGGCCCGTTGCAATGTCCTTGGCCTCGAGCAAAACGTCGCCGGGGGCTTTTGCTTCGCCACCTAGCCCTGTCATGCCTGCGGCCTCGATTTCTTCGGGGTCGCGCCCAAGCATTTCGGAGATCAGGCCAAGCTTGGTGGTCTCTGCAATGTTGTGTTCAGCCACGGTTTGGCCGTCCCGCATGATCGTGACGCGGTCGCAGATCTGATAAAGCTCGTCGAGAAAATGCGAGATATAAAGAACGGCAACGCCTTCTTTCTTGAGTTCGCGCACAACGCCAAACAGGATGTCGATTTCTTGGTCATCCAACGAAGAGGTCGCCTCGTCCATGATCACCAGCTGGGCGTTCATGGAAACGGCGCGTGCAATGGCCACCAGCTGCTGAATGGCGGTCGAGTAAGACCCAAGCTGGGCGCGCACGTCGATGTCGATGCCAAAACGCTCTAGGATTTCACGGGTTCTGGCATGAGCCGCCTTCCAATCAATGGTTCCCAAACGCGTTCTTGGCTCATAACCAATCATGACGTTTTCTGTAACACTGCGCAGAGGTACGAGGCTAAGCTCTTGATAAATCGTTGCAATACCAGCGTCCTGCGCCTCGCGCGGGGTGGTGATTGCAGCGACATTTCCGTTTATTTTTACGTCCCCGTCATCTTTGCGGTAGACGCCAGTCAAAATTTTGATGAGCGTTGATTTACCGGCGCCATTCTGGCCAATGATGGCGTGAACTTCGCCCGGAACAACGCGAAGGTTCGCGTTTTGCAGCGCAACAACGCCGGCAAAGGATTTTTTGATCCCGCTCATTTCGATCAGGTGAGACATTTCGCAGCCCTTTTCGTCAAGGAACCAAGGGAGACGGAAACCGCCCCCCCTGGCTCAGGGAGATTTAGTAAGCTGCGTCGATGTTTTCGGCGGCGTTGTCGATCGTGAAGACACGGTCTTCAACTTTCACCCAACCCGGAATTTCTTCGCCAGCCGCATAACGCTTCATCACGTCGCAAGACAAAGGTCCAAAGAAAGGTGAGCTTTCAACGGTCACACCCATTTTGCCATCGATAATGGCTTGAAGCGCGTCACGCGTGCCGTCGATGGAAACAACAGTGATGTCTTCCCCTGGTTTACGGCCTGCCAATTCCAAAGCTTGGATCGCGCCAATCGCCATTTCATCGTTATGAGCATAAACCACGTTCACGTCTGGATGGGCTTGCAGCAGAGTTTCCATGACCTGACGGCCAAGGTCGCGCGCGAAGTCACCCGTTTGCGAAGCAACGATTTCAAAGCGACCATCTTGCAAAATGCGGTCGTCAAAGCCCTTTTTACGATCGTTTGCCGGAGAAGACCCTGTGGTGCCTTCCAGTTCAACGATGACACCTTTGTCGCCGCTAAAGTTTTCGATCAGCCACTGGGCCGCACGGTCACCTTGTTCGATGAAGTCAGAGCCAAGGAAGGCCACGAAATGCTCGCCGGCTTGGGCAACGTTTGGATCAACAGAGCGGTCGACCAGGAAGGTTGGGATACCAGCGCGTTTGGCCTTCATAACTGCTGGGATCAATGGTTTTTCTTCGCGTGGTGGCAAGAACAGAACATCGATGCCTTGGGCGATCATCGAGTCAACATCTGCAACCTGTTTGGCTGCAGAGCCCGCAGCGTCGGTTGCGATCAGCTCCCAGCCGCAAGATGCTGCGGTGTCATGGAACGATTTTGTTTCCGCGATGCGCCATGGGTTGTTGGACTCCATTTGCGCAAAGCCAACACGATAGGTGTCTTTGACGGCCAGTGGTGGTGTGTCAGCCGAAGATACGGCTGCGCTGAATCCAAGACCCAGGGCAATGGCAGTGCCAAGCAGAATGCGTCGTTTCATTTAGTTTCCTCCAGTTGGAATATGCGGCCTTTCCTCCCGGCCGCAGTTTGACCGGGAATTACCCCCAGTTTACGTAAAGGCTCTGCTTGCGCAGGTAGCCCTCGAATCCGTGTTTGCCGTCTTCGCCACCAAGGCCTGACTGCCCCCACCCATTGTGGAAGGCATGCACTTGTTCGCCGTTGGCGCGATTGACATAGATTTCGCCGAAATTCAGCGCATAAGGCGTTTGCATGATGCGCTTGTGATTTTCGGTAAAGATGTAGGCAGACAATCCAAATTGCGTGTCGTTTGCATATGAAATTGCCTGATCAAAATCATCGATGCGAACAGCGGGCACCACGGGGCCAAAGACCTCGTTGCGTACCAGCGAAGAATTGTTGTCTTGCACTTCTAGAACGGTTGGCGCGTACCAATGGCCTTGCGCGTATTTGCCTTCGTTGAGCGGCCCACCCTGCAAAAGAACTTCGGCACCCTCTGCGACGGCTGCTTGCACCAGAGAGTGCACCTTTTCCACCTCGACGCCGCTGACTTTGGGCCCCATATCAGGGTTGGTCATCGGATCGCCAATGGTTAATGCCGCTGACTTTGCGACAAATTTCTCTAGAAACTCATCTGCGATGGCGCGGTGCAGATACATGCGCTCATTGCAGGTGCAGATCTGGCCGCAATTGGTATAGCGAGCGGTGACGGCGGCATCGACGGCTTTGTCAATGTTTGCGTCATCCAGTACAATAAAGGGCGCTTTGCCCCCAAGTTCCAGACGCAGAACTTTCATGCCATCTGCAGCGGCGCGAAAAATCTCTTGCCCAGCGCGATTACTGCCGGTCATTGTGATCAAGGATGTGATCGGGCTTTGAACCAGCGCCTGCCCCACAACGCGGCCAAATCCGGTAACAACGTTGAAGAGGCCCGCAGGAATGCCAGCCTGATTTGCGAGCGACGCAATGAAAAGCCCCGCCAAAGGAGTGATTTCATGCGCTAGAAGCACAAAACCGTTGCCTGCCACCAAGGCTGGCCCAAGTTTTCTGGCCGCAAGCGCTGCGGGGTAATTCCAAGACGTCAAGCCAACCACGACACCATAGGGATGGCGGCGAATTTGCACTTCTTCGTCAGGATTTTCAGAGGCAATGATTTCGCCTTCGATGCGACGGGCATTTTCAGAGGCATAATAAAGAAACGCAGCGGTCGCTTGTGCTTCGCCACGAGCCTGGTCCAGAGGCTTGCCCTGCTCTGACGTGATCAGAACCGCAAGCTCTTCTGCGCGCGCCGTTATCAGGTCAGCCAATTTGCGCACAACTGCGCCACGTTGCACCGCAGGCACTTTGGCCCAAACGAGCTGGGCGCGCTGCGCGGCTTCCAAGGCGCGCATTGCATCGTCTTCGGTTCCCAACGGGGTGGTTGCAATCACCTGTTCTGTCGCCGGGTTCTCTACGTCAACGGTAGCGCGGCTATCTGCACCAACCCAAGCGCCATCAATAAACATTGATGCCTTGAGGGGCTTGCCGGATGTTAGGTCGAAATTCGTCACTTTTGCCTCTTTGGTCGTACCAAACAATATTTGTTGTTGATGATTCCTGCGATTCAGTCAAGAAGAATCTCCAAAATTGTCGAGATATGCTGATTTTGCTAGTTTTATTGATTTATTTGGTATGATCATATAGAGCCCACCAGACATCAGGATCGCGGGGAGGCGATCTGATTCGACCAAAGCGTGCAAAAAGTGCCAGCACGCTGAGAAGGTGGCGTTTGGAGGAAAGAGATCGTGGAAGAATTTGATCACATTGTCATAGGGGGCGGGGCATCAGGTTGCGTCGTCGCTGCAAGATTAGCCTCTGAGGGTGAGGCGCGAGTCTTGCTGCTGGAAGCCGGGTATTCCAACAAGCACCCCCTGTTGGATATGCCACCCGGTATTTTCAAGATGATCAACGGCACCAAATTCATGCGCTACCATAAGACGGTCAAACAAGAGCACCTGGGGGGCCGCGTTCACGACATTCCGCAGGGCCATGTTCTAGGGGGGGGATCGTCGGTGAATGCACAGGTCTATATGCGTGGGCGCCCCGCCGATTACGACGAGTGGCATGCCGAATTGCGCGGTAGCAATGACGGTGTGGATTGGGATTGGAACGCGGTGATGCCGCATTTTAGGGCTATGGAAGACAACAACCGGCTGCAGAATGATCTGCATGGCTCTGGCGGTCCCCTTTTGGTTTCGGACCCCGGTCACATTGATCACCTGTCACGACTATTCGTGCAATCTGTTCAGGGATTAGGCGAGCCATTTTCGCCAGACTTCAATGGCAAGGCCCAGCGCGGCGTAGGGTTTTACCAATTCATGAACCGCTTTGGAAAGCGATCCTCTGCGGCCTACGCCTATATCGAGCCGCAGGCCAAGAACCCAAATCTGACCGTTCGTTTGCGCGCCGAAGTACAGTCCATCATTCTGGATAATGATCAGGCTGTTGGCGTCACCTATGCGGATAAGACCGGCAAGCTGCATTCTGTGAAATGCACCGGCGAGGTAATTCTAGCCGCTGGTGCCCTGGTGACCCCAAAGGTCTTGATGCTGTCAGGCATTGGACCCAAGGCGCATCTGGAAGAATTCGGCATCGCTTGCCAGATTGATTTGCCTGGGGTGGGCGAGAACCTTGTGGATCACCCGGAAGTGCCCATCACCGCCCGCGTGAAAGGCAAACATGGCTATTATAAGCAAGGCGACGGCTGGCGCATGATTAAGAACGGCTTACAGTTCAAGCTGTTTGGCAGCGGCCCTATTACCTCGGCGGGCGTCGAAGCTGGGGCCTTTGTCAATCCGGCTGCGCCAACCGATGCCCCTACAATCCAGGCCTTTTGTGTGCCGATTGTTTATGTGGATCGCGACACACGTCATTTGGTCGAAGATGGCTATGGGCTGACCGTGACTACGGTGGTTGTAAAACCAAAGTCACGTGGATCTGTCAAACTGGCCTCGGCGGATCCTAAGGATATGCCGCTTGTTTCGCCAAACCTGCTGAAAGACGAAGCAGATATGGATGCAATGGTTGACGGGCAAAAGTTCTTTTTACGCGCTTTTGAAGCCAGCCCTCTTGCTCAGCAGGTCGACAAGGTGATGTTGCCAAGCCCGGAGGATCGCAGTGACGAGGCCCTGCGCGCCTATTGTCGGCGCTTTGTAAAAACCAATTATCATCCAGCTGGCACAGCGCGTATGGGCAAAGATGGTGACCCAATGGCGGTGTTGGATCCGCGCATGCGAGTGCGGGGCGTTAAGGGGCTGCGCGTGTGTGATCTGTCAGCCATGCCAAACATCAATGCCGGTAACACACAAGCCCCTGCCATGATGCTTGGGGATCGCTGTGCCGATATGGTCATGGGGCGGCTCTAGTAATGCGGCCCAACCAAACATCAAAGTTGATTGGCGAATTTACTCGGGGTTGGGCCTGCGTTAAACCAAGATAAGCACAAACGCAGGGTCAAAGACTTGAGTTTCTAAGATTAGTTTCAGTGCAACATGAGGAGCAACAACATTGCCAGTTCAAAATGACAAAGGACGCGCCGCAGACCTTGTGGTGCGCCAGCTTGCACTGAAAATCCAATCGGGTGAACTGGAAGATGGCCAAACCTTGCCTGCTGAACGTGATTTGATGGAAGAGTTCGGCATCAGCCGTACCGTGGTGCGAGAGGCCGTTGTGGCTCTGTCCAACAAAGGGCTGATCGAAGCGCGGCCACGCCATCGTCCGGTGGTGCGAAAACCGGGTTATGATGCGGCTTTTGATGCGATTGAAAGCGTGGTCAGCCATTTGTTGCACGAACCCGGTGGGATACGAAACCTGTTTGACACGCGGATCATGATCGAAGCCATGCTGGTGCGCGAGGCGGCTAAGAATGCTGAAAAACCGGATCTTGTGGCCCTCAAGGCTGCACTGAAAGCCAATGAAGATTCCATTGATGACAGTGAGGCCTTTTACCAAACCGATATTGGTTTTCACCAAGTGCTTTATAGCATCCCTCGCAATCCCGTTTTACCCGCTGTGAACAAAGCTTATACCAGTTGGCTGGCCCCGCATTGGTCGCAAATGCCTCGGCTGCCAGAGCGAAACCAATCAAACTATCGCGCGCATCTAGCCATTTACGAGGCGATCCTGATGCGAGACCCAGATGCCGCTGAGGCAGAAATACGAAAACACTTACAAAGCGCGTGGTCGCAAGTCCGCGAGACCTTCGGAGATCTTTAATGACGACAGAAAAACTGAGCACTTCGAGCATTTGTTGCATCGGCGAAGTGATGATTGAATTGGTGCATGCCCCAAATGGTGCGCTTAACTTGGGCGTTGCCGGAGACACTTATAACACAGCCGTTTACCTGATGCGGCAGCTGCGCGGGACAGAGATCACGACCTCTTATGTGACGGCGCTTGGTGAGGATCTTTATTCTGACCGGATCGCCGCAGCACTGGAAAGTCATGGCTTGGATTTGTCGCTGGTGGAACGGCGGGCAGATAAAATGCCTGGGCTTTATGCGGTGGACACGGATGACCAAGGCGAGCGCAGCTTTTCCTATTGGCGCGATTCCTCGGCCGCGCGGGATATGTTTTCTACCAACAGCACGCTAAAGCTGTCTGCATTGGCTGGTTTTGGGATGGTGTATCTGTCCGGAATAACAATGGCGATCTTGCAGCCTGATGCGCGCCAAAAGGTGCTTGATTTTATACAAGCGTATCGCGCGAGCGGTGGGCTGTTTGCCTATGACAGCAACTATCGTCCGCGTTTGTGGGAGAGCCAGGAGGAGGCCCAGAAGGTCAACGAAAGCCTGTGGCGGGTCTGCGACATCGCTTTGCCATCAATTGACGACGAGATGGCTTTGTTTGGGGATGCTGATGAAGCTTCGGTGCTGCGCCGGTTGGCGTCTTTTGGCGTGTCACAGGGTGCCCTGAAAAGGGGTGCCGAGGGGCCGCTGGATTTAGAGGGGCTGGTGGTTGCGCAAAACCTGAACCAAGTTGAAAAAGTCATCGACAGCACGGCGGCGGGCGACAGTTTCAACGCGGGGTATCTGGCCGCGTTCCTGAAGGGCGAAGGCACGCAGGCCGCACTTGAGGCTGGGCACAATCTGGCTGCCAAGGTGATTTCTGCCCGCGGGGCAATTATTGCTGAATAGAGCAGCGGTAACGCGTGGTGAGGCCACGCGTTACACCCCTGACCTGTCTCCGGCCTAGATCTCTCCGGCAAAATGACAGGCGACTTCAGCACCGTCGATGTTGCGTACAGGGGGCAACTGGGCTTTGCAGATTTCCGTAGCATGCGCACAGCGCCCCGCAAATGCACATCCACCCAGCTGGGTCATCCCATCTGTCAAAGCCACTTTGCCGCGCAAGCGCCCGCGCTGACGCGGGTCTGGGATTGGCACGGCTGACAATAGTGCACGGGTATAGGGATGTTTGGGCGCGCGATACAATGTATCTGCAGCGGCCAGCTCTACAATTTGTCCTTGAAACATCACTGCAATGCGATCGCAGAAATGCTGCACCACTGCCAAATCATGAGCAATGAACACATAGGTGAGTGCAAAATCTTCTTGAAGGTCCTTCATCAGGTTCAAAGTTTGCGCCTGAATCGACACATCCAGCGCTGAGACCGCTTCGTCTGCAATGACCATTTCTGGGCGGGTTGCCAAGGCACGGGCAATGCCAATGCGCTGACGCTGGCCGCCGGAAAACGCATTGGCATAACGCATCAGGAATTCGGGACGCAAGCCAACTTGCAGCAGCAATTCTGCGACCCGGGCAGAAAGCTCTGTGCCGCGGAGGCCTTCGGTCTTTTGAATGGATTGGCCAATCAGATCCAGCACCCGCAGGCGCGGATTCAACGAGCTTTGCGGATCTTGAAACACCATGCGCATTTTGCGCCAGATCACCCGTAGCTCGTCTTTGCTGAGCGAGGTCAAATCTACCGGGCTTAAGCCGCTAGGTGCAAAATGCATCTCGCCACTAGTAGGGGCCAAAATACGCATGATACAGCGACCAAGCGTCGTTTTCCCAGATCCACTTTCGCCAACGATTCCAAAAGACTCGCCGCGATTGACCTCAAAGCTGACATTATTGACTGCACGGACCACAGAGGTGGATTTCCCTGCAAAACCGCCACCAGTTGGGAAGTGCATATTTAGATTTCGAACTTTAAGGATCGCCTCAGACATCTGAATTTTCCGCATTGTGAAGATGGCATGCCACTTGGCTGTTTGACTCGGTTTGCATCAGTTTTGGTTCCTGAACATTGCAAATGCCCGGTATGTAATGGTCACAGCGTGTTCTAAAGGTGCATCCGGAGGGCCGTGCCAATGGGTGCGGAACCATGCCGCGAATGGCAGGCAACCTTTCGCGCCGCTCGGAACCGATGACAGGAACAGAGGCGAGCAAGGCCTTGGTATAGGGATGCTGTGGGTTTTCAAAAATCGAATAGACGTCGCCCTTTTCAACGATTTTTCCCATATACATCACCGCCACGTCTTCGGCGACTTCGGCGACGACACCCAAATCATGAGTTATGAGCATGACCGCCATGCCTAGTTCTTCTTTCAGCTGGGCTATCAGATCTAGCGTCTGGGCTTGGGTGGTCACATCAAGCGCGGTGGTGGGTTCGTCAGCGATTAGCAAACGCGGCTCACAAGACAGCGCCATCGCAATCATCACGCGCTGCCGCATACCACCAGATAGCTCAAAGGGGTATGATTCAAATCGCTTGTGGGGATCGGGAATGCTGACTTTGTCCAGCAAATCGATCGCACGCTCTTTGGCCTCTTGTTTGCTCATCTTACGGTGCAGAAGAATTGTTTCCGTAAGCTGTTTTCCAACCTTGGTGATAGGTCCAAGCGAGCTCATTGGTTCTTGGAAGATCATCGAGATATCTTGACCGCGAATTGAGCGGAGTTCGCGCGATCCTGGCCGGGCTTTGGCAAGATCAATACAGCGCCCGTCTGCTGCCGTGTATTCGATAGAACCGCCTACAATACGACCGGGCCGGTCAACAATGCGCAGAATAGAGCGCGCCATGATTGATTTCCCGCAACCAGATTCACCCAAGATACATAGGGTTCGGTTGGCATATACGTCCAGATCCACGCCTTCGACGGCTTTCACAATCCCATCGTCAGTGAAGAAGTGGGTTTTAAGATCGCGTATTTTGATCATCGGCTGGGCGTCAGCTTGCATGGGGGTCAGCGGCATCACGAAGGCCGTCTCCTAGGAAGTTCAGGGCCAAAACGGCGATTACAATCATGGTGCCCGGTGCAATCAGCAACCAAGGCGCTTCGATGATGGTGCGAATGTTTTGCGCCTCTTTGAGTAATGTACCCCAAGAAATGATCGGCGGCTGTAACCCAATCCCAAGAAAACTAAGCGAAGTTTCAGCAAGGATCATCAACGGCACCGCCAGGGTCAATGACGCAATAATGTGGCTGGAAAAGCTGGGCACCATATGTTTGCGGATAACTTCCCAATCACTCAGGCCATCTAGCTGTGCGGCGGTGATGAAATCTTCTTTGCGTAGGGACAGAAATTTGCCTCTGACTTCGCGCGCCAATGAGGTCCAGCCAATCATCGACACAATCAAAGTCACCACAAAATAAGTGCGCAGCGGCGGCCATCCTAAAGGGATCGCCGCGGCCAGCCCCATCCATAGCGGAATGGTCGGGATCGAGCGCAAGAACTCGATCAAACGTTGGATTAAGTTGTCCACCCAGCCACCGTAAAACCCAGACAGGCCACCTAGTGTCACCCCGACGATCAAAGACACGACAACGCCGACCAGGCCAATCGACATGGAAACCTTGGTCCCGACAATAATGCGACTTGCGATGTCGCGGCCAAGCCGGTCCGCCCCAAGCAGATAAAACCGATCTTTTGCATTCACGGGCCCAAACAGATGAACATTAGACTTAAACAAGCCAAGCGTCTTGTATTCAGCCCCTTTTACAAAGAAGCCCAGAGGTACTATTTTTGTCTCGTCCGACACATAGGTGCGCCGCATAGTGCTTTGGTCGATCTTCATTTTTTGGGCTTTGGCATGCAGTTTGAAACTGGAATTGCCCTCGGCGTCAGTCACAAACAAATGGATACCCTGCGGCGGCGCAAATATGCCTCGACGGTTGGTATCTGCGGGATCTGCCGGGGCCATAAATTCCCCAAACATCGCCATCAGATAGATCAAGACAACAAGCCAAAGGCTGAGAAAGGCCACCTTGTGGCGGCGAAATTTGCGCCACATCAACGCCCAGGGGCCCAGCAACTGCGGAGCAGATATGTCGGATTCGTCGACCGTGAGTGTAGGGGAAGTTGTCATTGGTAGCGGATCCTTGGGTCAATCCAGGCCAGCAAAAGATCAGAAGCAAGTGTGCCGATCACCGTTAGGATTGAGACAATAAAAATGAGCGAACCAGCAAGATACATGTCTTGGACAAGCAGCGCGCGCAACAGCAAGGGGCCGGTTGTCGGAAGGTTCATTACAACTGCGACAATGATTTCGCCTGAAACAAGGGTTGGCAATATCCAGCCAATCGTCGAGACAAAGGGATTCAAGGCGACTCGCACGGGGTATTTTAGAAGCAACTGGAATTCGCTCATGCCCTTAGCGCGTGCCGTGACCACATAGGGTCGATAGAGCTCGTCCAACAGATTGGCCCGCATAATGCGTATCAGGGCGGCGGCCCCAGAAGTTCCGACCACGACAATCGGCATCCAAATGTGCTTGAGCAGGTCAACAACCTTGGCTGCGCTCCAAGGTTGGTCAAGATATTCTGGGCTGACAAGCCCGCCGACGCTTTGACCAAAATACTTGAAGGCCACATACATCATGACGAGTGCCAAAAGAAAATTCGGGATAGCGAGACCGATAAAACCAAAGAAAGTTGCTACGTAGTCGCCGACAGAATATTTGCGAACAGCTGAATAGATGCCTATTGGCAAGGCTGTCATCCAAATAAAGGCTAGCGTGAGCAATGAAATGGCGAACGTCCAACCCAGGCGATCCCAAATCAGGTCATTCACCGGCACGTTCTTTTCAAACGAGATTCCGAAATCACCATGAAACAGAATTCCGGACATCCATTTGTAATACTGGACATACATGGGTTGCCCAAGGCCGTACTGATCCCGCAGGGACTGCATTGTTCCCTCATCCAACCCACCTGAATCATTCAGCTCGGCAGCGAGCGTGTCGAGGTAGTCGCCAGGGGGCAGTTGGATAATTGCAAAAGTCACAACGGACACGAGAAAGACCGTCGGAATCATGTAGAGCAATCGCCGGTAGATGAAACTTAGCATTCTGTTTGGCCATTCTTTGGTAACATTAGCGCGGAGCTGGCCGGGGAGGATTGGCCAACTCCGCTGTGTTTAGTCTAACCACCCTGGAGAGATGGGGTTAGACTTAATCGAAGTTCGGTTATTTCAGGTTGTCCCCGCCTTCGAAGTAGTATTGCGCCGTATAGGGCGCGGGTGTCCAAAGCTGGCCAGCGATAGGCATAGGATCTGGGAAGTTACGCAGGTTGTTGCGCGCGATCCCAAAGGCTCCGTCTACTTGACGAATACCAATTGTCAGCAGCTGACTTGTTGACTGCTCTATCAAGCTGACCAGTGCAGCCTCTTGGGCGACGGGATCCGCAGAAGAGGTCACGCCGTTGTACGCTTCAAATAGGGCTTTGATCTCTGCAGGGGGCTCTTCACCCGTGGTTGGGTCTGCCCCCCATGCTGCCCACTGTGGGGCCCAATATACGACATTTGGACGCGGCAGATAACAGTCTGGGTTAGAATAGGCGTCAACCAGCCCGCCTGGGCAGTTCCAGATATAGCCGTCGTGTTCGGCACTGCCGGCGATTTCTTGCAAACGTGACCGATCAGAAGCGCGGACTTGAATATCCAAGCCAACTTCTTTGGCTTGTTCGGCCACAATCTCCATCACATCCGGGTATTGGAATCCAAAGACATCCGCCACCAAGAAGACCAGCGTAAAGCGTTCGCCATCCGGCCCCAGCCGGTAGCCGTCGCTGTCTTTTTTGTCTAAGCCGACGCTGTCCAAAAGCTGGTTCGCCAAGTCCGCGTCATGTTCTGCATATTGCGTTGACCACTTTTCATTGAAAACCGGTGACAACGGGTGAGGAGATGTTTGTACGGGCCGTCCAACACCAAGATAGACCAGATCGATAATTTCTTGACGGTCAATCGCATGGCTAAGCGCGCGCCGGAAATCAAAGGTGTTTACGATCTCGTTTTTGACAGGATCCGGGTTGTTCAAGTTCAGCATCAAAGCCGCCTGACTGGCCGTGATGTCACCAACCTGGTAGAAATCATACTGACCACGATCCTTGTTGTCGGTCAGAACCGCGAGGTTGGACGCGCGTCCGATATGGCGCGCCATGTAGTCGATCTCGCCGTTAAAGGCTTTGAGCAAAATGCTTTCTGGGTCCTCGACCTGATCCCAAGTTACGCGATCAATATAGGGCAGCTGATTGCCCTCAGAGTCGACCTTGAAGTAATAAGGGTTGCGTTCTGCGACCACACGATCAGAGGCACCATAGGCGGTGTTGAGATGCCAAGGGTGTAATGTTGGGCGGTCCACATTTTGCCAGAAGATCGGCGTGTGCATTGGGCCGGCTTTTAGATTGAACAACGACACCCAGTCACTAGCGGCTGGTTCTGCGTCAACCAAGGCCTGGACATCTGGATTATGGTCGGCGTGGAATTGCTTTAGGTAATGCGCCGGGTAGTTCACGACATAGTACCCAAAACCGTAGGCCATATTTTGTAAGAACAGACCGTTTGGTTCGCCAAATTTGAACTCGACCGTATAGTCGTCGATTTTGGTGACTTGGACCGGACCATCAGGGCCTACAAAGTTGGGGTGCTGCGATTTGGTCAAACGATCATCTTGGAACACTTCGTACCAAAACATGATGTCATCAGCTGTAAAAGGAGCGCCATCAGACCAGCGCATGCCGTCACGCAGATCAAAGGTAAATGTGGTTGCGTCCTCTGATACGGTGTAGTTTTTGGCGATATTTGTATGAACTTCGCTCCAGTCAGCACTCCAGCGCACAAGGTTTTCGTTGGAAATCAGCCGTACGATGTTGTGCTGATCACCGCCTCCAAGAATGGCGCGACGCAACGTGCCACCATATTCGCCGATCGAATCTAGCGGAGCCAGTACCATCGGTTCGCTTGGGAGACGCTGCTCTACGGGCGGCAAAGTGCCAGCGGCCACTTGCTCGGCCAACATTGGCGCTTGCTGAAAGCTGCCGGCCGTGGCCATGCTGGCCAGACAGAGGGTTGCGACTGTGCTGGTCAACACCCCTTTAACTTTAAATGAAATTCCCATTCTTTCCTCCTCTGATCGAATGATTTTGCTTTGGCAGATCACCAGTTGGTAACCGACCCGTCTGGTCGCCGCAGATGCGGCGCTTCGATATGTTCTGCGGTCTGTAGAGTGAGTTTTTCCTCATTCACCTCAACGCCAAGTCCCGGAGCATCGGGCACGACATAGACCGACCCACTGAGCGGGATTTGCGTTGGAAACAATTCTGGGTCATGAAAGCCCAAGGATTCTGTTGGACCCTGACGGGTTTCCAGCCAGCTGAAGTTTGGAACAGCGGCTGACATATGCACGGTTGCCGCAGTACAAACCGGACCAAGCGGATTATGAGGCATGAGATCGACATAGTGGCGTTCGCTCATGGCCGCTACCTTCATCGCCTCGGTAAACCCGCCGATATTGCAAATATCCAGGCGCATATGTTGGGTCATGCCCGCATCTAAAAAGCGCGCAGCTTCCCATTTTGACGAGAACTCTTCGCCCACTGCAAAGGGAATATCTGTCATTGCCCGCAACGACACATAGGCTTCGGGGGTTTCTGAGCGAATGGGCTCTTCTATGAAGTTAAGCGTGCCCTTTGGCAGCATGGCGCAAAAATTAGCTGCCTCGGCGACGGAATAACGGTGGTGCATGTCGATGCCGAGGCAAAGTGAGGGGCCGAATTTGGCGCGAATAGCAATCAATTCATCAGCGGTTTTGGCCAGGGTGGCCCAGGGGTCAAAAATTTGTTGATCATCAAAGGCGCTTGGATAGATGCGCACGCAATTCCAACCGGCATCGACCAATCGGCTAATTTCGGAAATCAAACCTGCTTTGGTTTTGGCCATCGAAGTTGCAAAAGTGGGGATCACATCGCGATGTTTGCCACCCAATAGCTGATATACAGGCAGGTCAAGCCGCTTGCCCAAAAGGTCATGCAGCGCGATATCAATCGCAGAGATCGCCGCGGTAAGAACCCTGCCCCCTTCAAAATATTGGCTGCGGTAGCTTTCTTGCCATATGCGTCCAATCTGACGCGAATCTTGCCCAAGCAAGAATGTTGAGAAATGCTCGATTGTGGCGGCAACGGCATTTTCGCGCCCTGACAACCCACCTTCACCCCAGCCAAACAAACCGTCTTGAGTGGTGACCTTTACTAGCAACTGATTTCGCGGCCCGACGCGAGCGACAAAGGGTTGGATCTTGGCAATGCGCGCGTCCAAATCCGCCTTCGGCGAGGCAACGTTTTGATCCGCAGTTATTTCGGTCGGCTTATTCATATTTGTCTTCAACTTTCCCGACATTGCAAACTCCGAATCGTCATACTCAAGGGCAGCATAGTACAATCCATTTAAAATAGTCGACGATTTTTTTAAGTTTGACGTTTATTTTTCGGATCCTCTTGCTTTTACAGTGTGATTTCGTTGAAAATTGTCTTAGAAACCCATTCAAACCATCGTGATTTCGCAGTTGAAGGAAGCGCAAGATGCAGCCAGACGGCAAAACTTTCGAACCAGAAATCTCTTTGTATGAAGCTATTCTCGAAGATATCTCGCGCGGCAATCTTAAAGGTGGTGATCGGCTGAAGGTCTCGGCATTGGCCAAGCAATATGGTCAGAGCGCCAGCCCTATTCGAGAGGTATTGCGCAGGATGCAGGGTGAAGGGTTTGTCGAGATCTTGCCCAACCGCGGGGCTGTGATCGTTTCGGCAAACGCGCACACGATTCAGAATATTTTTGAGATTTTACAGCTACTTGAGCCATATTTTGTGAAATGGTTCGCAGAATACGCTTTGCCGGAAATGCTAGAAGAATTGGAAAAAGTTCACCACCAGATGTTGGACTTGTCTGGTCAGGACCTTTATAAATTTCGCCAAATGGACACAGAGTTTCACCGTATCATTTGCAAACACCACTATAATGATTCCGCTGCAGATACATGGCGCAGACTGCGAACCGCCTTGAACGTGCATGCCTCACGGTTGCGGATCAGCGCGCCTCGGATCGAGACGATTATCAAAGAACATGCGGAGTTGATCGAAGCCTTTCGCACCAATGATTCGACCAAGGCCCTTGAGGTCATCGAACGCCATGTCAGCGGGTCGTTCCACCAAATGTCTCAACAAATGCGCGCCATTGGAATCTGATGCCGTTGCACAAAACGCGGGATTTCGGGAGCATTCAAGTATTCGCAGACCTGTGTTGCGCATAAAAAAACGGGCCACCTTTCGATAGCCCGTTAAGTTGGTACAGAGGTAATTTCTAGCGTTTTCCGGCAACAATCCGATCAAGGATCAATGCGCAAAAAAGAATGGCAAGCCCCGCCAAGATACCCTGTCCAGCCGCCGCATATTGCAGAGCTTCTAGAACGTCTTCGCCCAAACCTTTGGCACCAATCAGCGACGCAACCACAACCATAGCCAGCGAAAGCAAGATGGTTTGGTTGATCCCTGCCATGATGGTTTTACGCGCTAAGGGCAGATCAACACGCCAAAGCAGATAACGCGGCGTTGCGCCAAAGGCCAAAGCAGCTTCGCGTACAGCATCGGGAACCTGTTGAAGTCCAAGAACGGTGAAGCGGATCACCGGCGGGCTGCCAAAAATCATGGTCGCTACCACGCCAGCAGGTTTGCCAGAGCCGATAAAGGCCACAACCGGAATAAGGTAAACAAAGGATGGCATTGATTGCATGAAATCCAAAACCGGTCTGACAAAGGCGAAAACCTTTGGGCGACGTGCACAGTAGATCCCGAGCGGAATACCAAGCGTAATGGAAATCAGGGCCGCCGCGCCGAGCAGCGCAATGGTCGTCATTGCTTTTTCCCAGAAGTCCAGCAGCCCAAGGTAGGCCAAAGCGGCTGTGGTAAAGATGGCCACACGGGCTCCACCTGACAAATAGGCCAGCATAATGATAACAAGCCCCACCACAGGCCATGGGGAGTCCACAAGCACCACTTCGATCCAATCAAGAAGCGTGCGCATGCCAAAAGTGAGGCTGTCAAAGAAGCCCCGTCCTGAGGTTTTGGTCCAGTCAAACACCGCCTGCACCCCGTCACCAACGTTCAACCGCCAGTCGCGATCTGTTGGGAAAGCGTTCAAAATGGCAAAGGCATCGGGCTGGGCAAATTTGACGCTGGTCAACACAACAACCAAAAAGGTCAGCACGCTGGCAATCAGCATTCGAGGCATATCCCATCCGCTGGCAACCTCGCGGTCCGAACGCCATTTGGCGAATTGGCCTTCTAAGGTCCAGTTGGCCAGTGCGGCAATCATAAATTTCACAACCAATAAAATCACAATGCCTGCGAGGAAATAGGTGGTGCCGGTGTTGTCTGCCGAGACTGCCGCTTGTTGCGAATCCGCCATCGCGGTTTCCAGAGACTGAGCTGCGCGTTTTAGGGCATCAAGCGAAGATGCGCCGGATTGCTCTGCCGCAGAGATCTGTTGCTGTCGCAAGTCAAGCGTTTGCGCGATTTGTTCGGCGCGGTTTCGAAAATCACGCCCCAAATCGCCAAACAGCCCTAGACCGATTTGGATATATGCCAGCGTTTCAAGCAACAGAAATGCCAACATCCATGACCATAGCCCGCGCGCACCAAACCATATCGGTCCCAAAAGGCCGGCCATCCAATTGAGTGTAAAGCGATAGCCCGGAGCACCCATCATATAGCCAAAGGTTTTTTGGTAATAACTGACATTGCTGCCAACAAATTGCTCGATCAAGCTGTTTAGGCGTTCTGCGGTTTCTGGTTGGATCTCTTGATTTTCAACATCTGGCATCACGCGTCCTCCTTGGCTTGGCTGTCTTGAATGGCGCGAATGAGACCTGCGCGGTTGATCACGCCAACGGTTTTATTATCGCCATCGGTCACAGCCACGATGCCGTGGCCATCAACGCAAAGGTTCATTAAATCACTTAGGTCCATATCCGGGCGGGCCTCGGCTGCATCTTTTGGCAGGTCACCGTGTTTGGCCTTGAATTCGTCCACTGGCTGCATCACCGAATGGGCAAAAATCATATTCAGCTTGGAAATTCCGGCGACAAAATCAGCCACGTAGTCATCAGCGGGATTCAGGATGATTTCTTCTGGTGTCCCAACTTGCACAATGCGCCCGTCTTTCATGATGGCGATACGATGGCCAATGCGAATGGCTTCGTCCAAATCATGTGTGATGAACATCGTTGTCTTGTTCAACTTATGGCTAAGATCCATGAATTGATCTTGCAGCTGTTTGCGGATCAACGGATCAAGCGCTGAAAAGGGTTCGTCCATCAGCAGGATTTCAGGGTTAGAGGCAATCGCCCGCGCCAGACCAACCCGCTGTTGCATACCGCCGGACAGCTCGTGGGCATATTTGTCTTCCCACCCGTTTAGTTCGACAAGCTCCAGAACGCGGTCGGCTTCTTCCCAACGGCGGGCCTTGCCTGTGCCGCGAATTTCCAGAGGCATCGCCACGTTGTCCCGCACGGTTCGGTGCGGCATGAGGCCAAAATTTTGAAAGACCATTGCAACCCGGCGGTTGCGCAAATCGCGCAGCCCATCTGGGGCCAGAGCCATAACATCATCGCCCCCCAGTAAGATTTTACCGGCTGTAGGTTCCAACAAGCGGTTTACATGGCGCACAAGAGTTGATTTGCCAGACCCTGACAGGCCCATGACGCAAAAGAGCTCGCCTTTTTCGATCTCAAAGCTGGCATCAGCCACGCCCACAACACAGTTAAACCGCTCAAGGACCTCTGCTTTGCCAAGCCCTTCCTTGTGAATAGCGGCCAGCGCTTCTTTGGAGCGCCCGCCGAATACTTTCCAGACGCCTTGCGCGTCGATTGCAATTTCTTTTGTCATCTGATCCCCGCAGTGATTTTGCCCCGCCAGCGCGACTGATGGGGCTGTTTGTTTTGTTTCAGCGGTTTACTTAAGCCCAAGCCAGGTATCGACAGTGTCCCCATTGGCGGCGATCCAATCGGAAACAACGGTGTCTAGCTCATTGCCCTGAACAACCACTTTGTAGGTCAGTTCAGAAAGCTTCTGGGCGTCCATATCAATATTGGCCAAGAAAGACGCCGCTGCAGGATTCCGTTCATTCAGTGAATTGGAATAAGCCACGGTCACTGTTTTAACGGGCTCGCCTGAATCAACACGTGATTTCTTGAACCAATCGGCATCTTGATCTGGCTGCACCATTTTATAGGTGTTTGCATCATGCTCTGGCTCTTCCAAAATGGTTACCGGATAAAGCGCGTGTACGTAATGTGGTGCGTAACAGTAAAACGCCGCGCCTTTCTTTTGATCGATCAGATCTTTCAGACGCGAGTAGAATACGGTTTCGTCTTCGGTTGTCGGTGCCAAAAAGGTTTCAACGCCGTAGTCGCGCACGCGCACCTTAAAGGTGTTTGTTGATGCCCAACCAGAAGCCCCTACCCAGACTTCGCCCATACCGTCGCCATCAGAATCAAACAATTCCTGCGCTGTTGGTGTTGCCAAGTCATAGATCGATTTGATGTTATGCTCTGTGACCATGTAGTTTGGCACACAGATGCCTGCGCGGCCTTTGTAGCTGCCATTGGACAGGGAAACGGTTTTCTTTGCGTCGACATATTCATTGGTAAAGGACGATTGGTTCGGTAACCAAACGTCAGGGTGAACATCAATGTCACCGCGGCCACCATCCATCGAAGCAAAGATGACAGCATTTGCGCCAGGCGCATAGTCTGCTTCGCCGCCAAGGCGGGTTTCGATGATTTGGCCGATCACGCGGCTCATGATTTTGGCGCCTGGCCAGCTTGGCTCGCCAACCATGACTTTCTCTTGTGCCATTGCCGCTGTCGAGGCGGCAGCAATGGCCAAGGTCAGTGACAGTGTTTTCAATTTTTTCATTTTAATCTCCCGTTGAGTTGAGTGAGCCCTATGCTCGTGCCCGCTTGCGTTGCGGGTCTATGAATGGAATGTCAGACACAGTTGCGCTTAAGCGCTTCATATGTCCGTCGAGTTGCCCGACCTCGAGAACTGTGCCGATTTCGGCGTGTTCAATAGAGATACGGGCCATTGCGATCGCGCGCTCAAGTGATGGAGACCACGTCGCAGAAGTGATTTGCCCAATTTGCCGTTCCCCGGAAAGCACTGGTGCGCCGTGCGTGGGCACGTCATCACAATCCAGCAGCAAACCTCTGAGAATTTTCCTGGGATCTTTCGCGTTTCGTTCTAGCGCAGCTTTGCCAGTGAAGCTGTCTTTTTTCATATCAACCGCAAACCCCAACCCCGCCTCAAACGCATCCACGCCAGGGGCGAACTCGGCATTTGCGGCCGCGAGACCCGCCTCGATCCGAATGGTTTCAAGCGCTGCAGAGCCCATGGGCTGTATGCCAAACTCTTGGCCCGCTAGCATGATCGCATCCCAGATCTCGACGGCATCGGATTTGGTGCAGAAGATTTCATAGCCCAGTTCTCCGGTGTAGCCAGACCGGCTGAGCATGAACGGCGCGCCTTCGCGATTGTTCAGTCGGGCAACGGAAACCCCAAACCATTTTATGTGATCTAGATTGGGTACATTCGGTTGAAAAAAGCTGACTTTCTTTAGCAAGTCGCGGGATTTTGGTCCCTGTAGGGCAAGATTTGGCAGGCTATTGCCCAAGGCGCATACCCGAACCTGAAGACCCATTTTCTGGGCGAGTTCCTGTAGCGCACGGCCGCTTTCTTCTGAGCCACAGAACCATCGGAAGAGTTTGTCACCCAAACGAAATAGCGTTCCGTCATCAATCACCTGTCCACTTTCATCGCACATCAACGTATATGTGCCACGCCAAATCGCGAGCTTTGCTATGTTACGCGTCAAAGCTTCTTGCAAAAGCGTCACCGCGTCAGGACCAACAATATCGTATTTGCGCAGCCCACTCATGTCTTGCAGCGTGACCGCGTTCCGGCAGGCCCAATACTCGCCCATCGAGCCAATGCTAGGAAAGCTGACAGGGGTCCACAAATCTCTGGCGGGAGAGAAATCTTGAGTCAACGGGGCAAGCCGCTTGTGAAAAGCAGATTCCTGACTGATGGACATAGGGGCGTCTTCCTTTTCACGATAAGCCACTGCACGGCGGATCGGGGTACTGGGGCGGTAAATGCGCACATGAATATCGGTGGGGTTCCATCCATTGATTGGGTCAATATCATCTGGACAGGCTGTGGAGGCGCAGACCAAGTCTTGCATGGCCTGCATGACAACATAGTCTCCGGGTCGGGAATGCGACTCTTCGGTCATCAAATGATGCGAATGCGGGTCAACCCAAGTGTTCCAAAAAAAGTTAATTGCAGGCCAAGCGGATCGTTTTTGCACGCCAAAGCGATCAAGAACCCCGGAAATATTATCAGAGCAATTCACATGTCCTGGAAAACCTTGCTCTTCATAACCGCGAGCGGTGCATGCAAGGCCAAAAGTGTCATGACGCCCACAGGTGTCTTGCACAACATTCAGCATGGGACGCATGTTTTGATCGTAAAATTTGTCCAACACACCAGGTGTTGGATAGGACTTACGCACCATACTGCGGGTGGCCGTCGAGTCGATCATCAACTCTTTGCCCCGCATCAACCCATCAGACCGCAGCGCTACAAAATCTGAACACTGTTGCCCATGGATATCAATGATCTGCAAATACTCGCCACGCTTTAATTCGTAGGACAAGCCTGTCGCTTTGCTGACCGTAAATTCATCACGCGTGTCACCCAACAAGGGCGGCAACCAAGGATCAGATGTTGCTGTCGATTTGTGGGAAATTTCAACACGCCCATTGCCGTGTCCGGCGATCACATTCTGCGCGGGGACCGGGCGCATAACCCAAAGCGTGACCGGGTTAGTGGCTCGTAAGATGATTGGTTCTGCAGTGTCGTGAAATACTTCACAGGGCAGATCCCCTTGAAGATTTGCTCCGTTAGAGGCCGCCCACCCCACCAATGGATCGCTGTCAAAAGACGTAAAGGCCATGCAGGTTTTGGGTTTGAGACCAAGTGCAGCAAGGCCGTCGTCACCGTTTGGCAGGAATGCTACAATGGCCACAGAAACATCAGTCTGTGCGCCCGAAATACTAACGATGTCGCCTTTCTCTAATTCAAGCTTCTGCGCCTCGCGGGTTGCCAAAAGAGACCGGCGCACACCCGTGTTTTTTTCAAACCCAGGAAAACTCCTGCGTGGCTGAGCAGCGCCGATATTGCTGAAATCATATAGAATCGCCGGATCGCGTGTCATGGTCGGAATCGCCTATTTGTAACCGGTTACATTCTTGATGTAACTGGTTACATGCGTCAAGCTTTTCTGGACAAGAAAGCAAAAATCTGGAATTGAGGCGGGTAATGCAGGACAAGAAAAAGATAAAACGCGCAAATCTGCGAGACGTCGCCCGTGCCGCTGATGTATCGGTTGCGACCGTATCGAGGGTCTTAAACACTCCGAATTCTGTAGCCCCAAATACCCGCGACAAAGTTCAGGCGGTTATCACTGAGCTTAGGTTCACGCCCAGCGCGGCTGCGCGGGCGATTAACAGCGGGCGCACACGGTTTGTGGGCGCGTTGGTGCCCACGTTGGACAACGCGATTTTTGCCAGATTCTTAGCGGCTTTGGAAAACCGACTTGATGATTTTGGTCTGTCCTGCGTTGTGGCCACTACCCAAGAAAGCGCCGAAGCTGAGGTGCGCAAAGCCAAATCCCTGCTCGACATCGGGGCTGAAGGGTTGATCTTGTCAGGGGTCTCTCATGCGCCAGAATTGTTTGAAACGGTGCGGCAAGCCCAATTGCCCACCCTAGCCACCTCCTATTTTGATGTCTCTGCGCCGCTCCCAACAATCGGATATGACAACGAGCATGCCGCGCGCATGGGGCTGACACATTTGCTGGAGTTGGGTCACACTAAGATCGCAATCATACACGGGCCTGCTGCACACAATGACAGAACAGGGGCGCGGCTTGCTGGCATTCACAGTCTGAATTGTCAGACGCTAAGCTTTCACGAAGCTGAAATATCTATGCAGGGAGGATGCGGTGCAGCACAGGATATTGCGGATCTGGTAGACAAACCATCCGCTCTCTTCTGCCTGTCTGACGTGTTGGCTATGGGTGCGTTGTTTGAGCTACAGCGCCTTGGTTACAAAATCCCAAAGGACTTTTCAATTTTGGGTATGGATGACCTGCCCAGCGCCCGACATACGTTTCCAGCACTTACGACAATTCACCTGCCCGTACGCCGCATGGGCGAGAAGGCTGGAACAGCAATGGGTGACTGGCTTGAAAACAATGTGGTGCCACAACCGGAAATGCTTGAGGTTAAACTTGAGATACGTGGCTCAACGCTCCCTCTTTGAAATCCGCAAAAACTCAAACCAAACATTTATCCAGATATAACAAGACACTACATCCATATTGACATGCAATATCGCGCTGCGAGTTGCGCTATGTTTGGGCGCGTATTGGGCCAAAATAACTTTCTCTAAAATTGTCTTAAATCAAGTCATCAAATCCCAAGGCACATTAGGGTCAGCGCTATGAGACGAATCTTGTGCCTTGTCCCTAGCTTCCTTTTGATCGCGAGCATCTGTGTTTCTGCGATGGCAGGCGGTTATCTACAGACCAGCCATGAGATCGCGCGTGCGGGGCATGCAACAATTGTGATTTGCGGCGAAGGCGGTGTCCAAGCTGTCACGCTGGATCGTGATGGTAATCCTGTTCAACCAGCAAAGACAAGCTGTGGACATTGCGCCGATTGCTTTACCACGCCATTGTTTGATGTTCCCGCTCTGGCGCAGATCAACCAGGGATTTGCACCCCAGCGCCAAAACTCCATTGAATTCACAAACATTGTAGCGGTTTCGCGCAGTTCTAGCACGCTGGCGCGGGGCCCACCGCATGTGGTCACGGTATAATAATATGAAGAAGTTTACTGCCATAGGCTTGTGCCGAATTTTTGCAATTATATTTGTTGCCCTTTTGATGTCTGCTTTGCCAAAATCGGCAATAGCGCAGGCATCACAGCCATTTTTGTCCCAGTTTATCGCAAAAGTATCACCAGACGCATTTGTTGATGGTGCGGATGCCTATGGGCAGATCAGAGACGACATCCCGGTTGCCCCGCTGCTCAAGCAAGGCGCATTGGTCGGCCATGTCTTTATCACTTCGGATTTTGTTGGCACCACGGGCTATTCCGGCAAGCCCATCCATTCGATGGTTGCCGTCGCGCCCGACGCGCGCATCCTGGGTGTGGAATTGGTCAAACACTATGAGCCAATTGTTCTGATTGGTATTCCTGACAGCGAAATCAAAGCCATGGTAGAGGGCTATCGGGGCGTTGACCTGATTGCCGAGGCCGCGGCCCGTGGGTCCGCCCATGATTTGAATATCATTTCCGGCGCAACAGTCACCGTGATGGTGATTGATGACAGCATTATCCGGGCGGGGCTAAAGGTTGCTCGCGCCTTGGGATTGGGTGATCTGGCTGCCGTGGTTGCACCAGAGCATAATTTTGAGGTCAATGCCGAAGCCAAAGCCGCTGAAAGCTGGATGGAAATGGAAGGCGACGGCACCATCAGACGTCTGGCATTGGATGTTGGTCAAATCAACTCTGCTTTTGCTGCGATGGATGATCCGCGTGCGATCAAACGTGCATTGACCGAGCCAGCTGAAACAACATTCATCGACCTGCAACTTGCATTGGTCAGTGTTCCCGGCATTGGGCCTGCGATTTTGGGCGATGCAGAAGACCGCAATCTGCGCGAGTGGATGAAGCCCGGCGAGCACGCCATCGCGGTTGTTGGCAGAGGCCTGTATTCATTCAAAGGGTCAGGCTATGTACGCGGCGGCATTTTTGATCGCATCGTTTTGATCCAAGATGACGTCACAGTGCGGTTTCGGGACCGGGGCCACCGTCGTATGGGCAAAATTGCCGCCGCTGACGCGCCTGAATTTGTCGAGCGTGACCTGTTCAAGATCCCGGCTGACAGTGGGTTTGACCCCACCCGCCCTTTCCAGCTGCAGCTTTTGGTGCACCGCGAAGTCGCGGCCATCGAAAAGGTCTTTACCACCTTTGAACTGGGGTACCTTTTGCCTGCGAAATTTCAGCGCAAAATTGTGAACGAACCTGTGGTTCAAGCAGAAAACCCAACTGTAGAGCTGGATGCTCAGTCTGCGCTTTGGCAGCGGATTTGGGAAAGCAAGACGCTTGAAATCGCGGTCTTGATGACCATGCTGACGGTTTTGACAATTGTGTTCTTCTTCCAGACTTTTGTCACACGATCCGAGCGGCATTATTTCTGGTTCCGCATGTCATTCCTGACCATCTCTTTGGTGTTTTTAGGTTGGTATGCCAATGCGCAGCTGTCCGTGGTGAACCTGATGGCGCTGTTTGGGGCCTTGGTCACAAACTTTAGCTGGCAGGCGTTTTTGCTAGATCCTCTGACCTTTATCCTGTGGTTTGCCGTTGCCACTGCCCTGTTGTTCTGGGGCCGTGGGGCCTATTGCGGCTGGCTGTGCCCCTTTGGCGCATTACAAGAGCTGACAAACCGCATTGGACGGGCTTTGCGCATACCGCAAATCCAATTGCCTTGGGCGCTACATGAACGTCTGTGGCCGCTGAAATACATGATCTTTCTTGGGCTGTTTGGCGTGTCGCTGTATTCGATTGAACAGGCCGAACGTCTGGCAGAGGTCGAGCCCTTTAAGACTGCCATTGTTCTAAAATTCATGCGTGCCTGGCCGTTTGTAGCCTATGTTGGAGCCCTGCTGATTGCAGGCCTGTTTGTAGAGCGCTTTTTCTGCCGATACTTGTGTCCGCTGGGGGCTGCCTTGGCGATCCCGGCGCGGCTGCGGATGTTTGACTGGCTGAAACGCTATCACGAATGCGGCCAGCCTTGTCAGACATGTGCCAATGAATGCCCGGTGGATGCCATCCATCCAACCGGCGAGATCAATCCAAACGAATGCATCAACTGTCTGCATTGTCAGGTGCTTTATCAATCTGACGCCAAATGCCCCGTTGTGATCAAAAAGATGAAACGGCGGGCCAAAATGGCCCAGCCGGACCCCGTGTTAAACGCGCAAATCGCCAACCATCCGAATGTAAAAGCTTAAGAGAAGGAGACGTAAAATGTCTGATCAAGAAAAACGTGGTCTAAGCCGACGCGGCTTTATGGGCGCTTCCGCCACGGGCGCCGCAATGCTGGGAGGCGCAGGCGGTAAGCTTGGTCTTCTTGGTGGTGCAGCGGCCATTACGGCGGCGTCCTCTAGTGCGTCCTGGGCCTCAACCGGCGATCACGCCACCCCTGCCCCCGGCGAACTTGACGAATATTATGGTTTCTGGTCCTCAGGCCAAGCAGGCGAAATGCGTATTCTGGGTGTGCCCTCTATGCGTGAATTGATGCGCGTGCCAGTGTTTAACCGCTGTTCCGCAACAGGTTGGGGTCAAACCAACGAAAGCATCAAGATCATGCGGCAGGACATGCTGCCTGAAACCAAGGAATACTTGGCCGCACAGGGTAAGATTGTGCATGACAATGGTGACCTTCACCACGTGCATATGTCCTTTACCGAAGGCAAATATGACGGCCGCTTCCTGTTCATGAACGACAAAGCCAATACCCGCGTTGCGCGTATTCGGTGTGACGTGATGAAGCCTGACAAAATCATCGACATTCCAAACGCCAAAGCGATCCATGGTCTGCGCCCACAAAAATGGCCACGCACGGACTATGTCTTCTGTAACGGCGAAGACGAAGTGCCAATGGTCAACGATGGCAAAATCCTGGATGAGCCAGAAAAATATGTAAACTTCTTCTCGGCCATCAATGCGGATGAAATGACAGTTGCATGGCAGGTCATGGTCTCGGGTAACCTTGACAACACCGATGCTGACTACGAAGGCAAATGGGCATTCTCGACTTCTTATAACTCTGAAATGGGTATGACCCTGCCAGAGATGATGGAAGCCGAACGTGACCACGTCGTTATTTTCAACATCGAAGAGATCGAAGCCGGTATTGCCGCTGGTGATTACATCGAACTCAATGGCGTCAAAGTTCTGGATGGCCGGAAAGGTCAGAACAAGAAATACACCCGCTACGTGCCAATTCCAAACAGCCCACACGGCATCAACATGGCACCGGACAAAAAGCATCTTTGTATTGCTGGTAAACTGTCGCCAACGGTGTCTGTTCTGGACGTCACCAAATTTGACGCCCTGTTTGAAAGCGATGTGGACCCACGCTCTGTTGTTGTGGCGGAACCTGAATTGGGTCTTGGCCCGCTTCACACCTGCTTTGACGGTAAAGGCAACTGCTTCACCACCCTGTTCCTCGACAGCCAAGTGGTCATGTGGAACATCGAAGACGCGATCAAGCTGTATAACGGCGAAGACGTGGATCCGATCCGCAACAAGAAAGACGTGCATTACCAACCGGGTCACAACTCGACCACCATGGGTGAAACCCTTGAAGCGGATGGCAAATGGTACCTGTCCATGAACAAGTTCTCAAAAGACCGGTTCTTGAACACAGGCCCTCTGAAACCAGAAAACGAACAGCTCTTTGCCATTGATGGCACCGAGATGGAACTGGTGCACGATGGCCCAACTTTTGCAGAACCCCATGACAGTATCTTGGTGCACCGCTCTGTGGTGAACCCGCGCAATGTTTGGGATCGTAATGACCCGATGTGGGCAGATGCGCGTGCGCAAGCCGAACTTGATGGCGTTGACATCGATGATTACCAAGACAGCGTGATCCGAGATGGCAACAAAGTGCGGGTTTGGATGTCAAGCCAAGCCCCTGAATTCAGCTTGTCAGACTTTACCGTTAAAGAAGGCGACGAAGTCACTGTTTATGTCACCAACCTTGATGACATCGACGATCTGACTCACGGCTTTACATTGAACAACCATGGTGTGGCGATGGAAGTTGGTCCGCAAGCCACTGCTTCTGTCACCTTCACTGCAGCCAAACCTGGCGTTTACTGGTACTATTGCCAGTGGTTCTGCCACGCGCTGCACATGGAAATGCGTGGCCGTATGCTTGTGGAGCCTCGCAACGGATGATGCGCCTCGTCTCTATAGCCCTTGCATTTGCATTGACCGTTTCGCCAGCTTTGGCGGAGCGGATCAATGTGACTCCCGAAAAGGGGGCGTTGGCGCAGGCGCTGGCGACCGCTCGGGCTGGAGACGAAATAATATTGGCAGCGGGCCGCTATGTTGGCCCCCTGCACATTGAGACACCGCTGACCATCACTGGCCTTGCCGGGGCGACGATTGACGCAGAAGGCCAAGGTTCTGTTGTGACCATCGACGCACCAGACGTAACGTTTCAGTCGGTGACTGTGATCAACTCCGGGCGCACGCATGAGCCGCGCGATGCCGGGATTTTGCTGACCAAACGGGCAAAACGCGCCTTGGTTTTGAACAATGATCTGCAAAACAACCTTGTTGGAATCGACATTCATGGCGCGCGCGATGCTTTGATCAAAGGCAATCGCATCGAGGGGCTGCGCCTGAGACGCATGAACAGCCGCGGCAATGGCATCTATGTGTGGAACGCCCCCGGTTCTGTCGTCGAAGACAATGAAATACGCTATGGGCGTGATGGCATTTTTTCCAACACATCAAAACGCAATATCTATCGCCGCAATTTGATGCGCGATCTGCGTTTTGCGGTGCACTATATGTATACCAATGACAGCGAAGTCGCGGACAACATCAGCATTGGCAACCATCTGGGTTTCGCAATGATGTATTCTGACCGCATCATTGCCCGTGACAACATTTCGATCAATGACCGCGATTACGGCCTGATGCTGAACTACACCAACCAGTCCGATGTCTTTAGCAATCAGGTTCTGGGTGGGGCTCGCAAGTGCGCGTTTATTTATAATGCTCATAGCAATCTGTTGGCTGAAAATCGCTTTGATGGCTGCGAGATTGGCATTCACTTCACCGCTGGTTCTGAGCGCAATACCATCACCGGCAATGCCTTTATCGGCAACCGCACACAAGTCAAATATGTGGGCACCAGCGATGTTGAGTGGAGCTTTGAAAAACGCGGGAACTTCTGGTCTGACCATCCTTCGTTTGATTTGGATGGTGATGCGCGCGCTGACAGCGCCTATCGACCAAACGATTTGATGGACCACATCCTGTGGTCACAACCCGCCGCCAAATTGCTGCTGGGCACCCCTGCTGTGCAATTGGTACGTTGGAGCCAGGCGCAATTTCCTGCCACGGCCACCGGCGGTGTTGTCGACAGCCATCCGATGATCAGCGCCCCGCCTTTGAATGTGCCATCGACATTTCAACGGCTGGCCAGCGCAGAACCACTTTGGGCAAAAGGAGGAAACGATGTCGATTCTAGACCTTTCCAACCTCACTAAACGCTTTGGCAAGCAGACCGCTTTGCACAATGTGGATCTGTCCCTTGCCCCCGGTGAACGTGTTGCTTTGCTGGGTCACAATGGGGCCGGGAAATCGACGATGATGAAGCTGATATTGGGACTGATCCCTAGCACAAGCGGCCAAATCTCGATTGACGGTCACGCGCCGGGATCTTCCGCTGCGCGGGCGATAACAGCTTATTTACCGGAAAATGTCGCCTTCCACCCAGCGCTTACGGGGCGGGAGCAAATTCGCCATTTTCTGCGCCTTCGCGGCCGTGCGGCCAGCGAGGCAGATTTGCTGTTAGAAAAAGTCGGGCTCGCAGAGGCGGCGCGGCGCCGCGTTGGCACCTATTCCAAAGGTATGCGTCAGCGGGTTGGCTTGGCACAGGCCCTGATCGGCAACCCTCGCCTTATGATATTGGATGAGCCAACATCCGGTTTAGACCCGGTGTCGCGTCATGAGTTTTACACCTTGTTGGACGAATTGGCGTCACAGGGCACAGCGATTTTGATGTCGTCACACGCTTTGTCTGAAATCGAATTACGTTCTGACAGTATCACGATCCTTTCTCAGGGACGCAAAGTGGCTGAGGGCACTTTGGAGAGCTTGCGGACCCAAGCTGCCCTGCCCCTTACGGTTCATCTCTATCCCAATCAAAACTGTCTGTCTCAGGTCGCAGCTGCATTCCCTGAAGCGCAGGACGTGGATGGGGTATTTACGTTAACCTGCGCTCCCAATGCCAAGCTGGAAATTTTGACGCGTATCACCGCGGTGCGGGATACCCTGCGGGATTTTGATTTCCAGCCTGCCAGCCTGGATGATGTTTATGTTCAATTCAGCCGGAGAACCGCGTGATGTTTGATCGCATCCTTTCCATTTTTCGCGTCGAATTTGCCATCGCACGGCGCAATCGTTGGCTGAGCATAGCGGCGCTTATGATGGTGCTGTTTTCGGTGATTTTATCGGTTGCGGGTTCGGCCCCGACCGGCGCTGTGGGTACAGACCGTTTATCGGTGACTGTCGCAAGTCTAACTTCCTTGTCGGTTTATCTGGTACCCCTGATTGCTTTGATCATTTCGTTTGATGCCATTGCAGGCGAGCTTGAGCGCGGCACACTGCCGCTTTATTTGGCCTATCCGGTCAGCAGGGGCGAAATATTGATCGGCAAATTGGCAGCGCAACTAGCGGTAGTTACGGTGGCCGTGTCTTTGGGTTATGGGGCTGCAGCGTTGGTGGCATTTTATTTCAGTGGTGCCACCGCTTTTGACGGCATTCCGGCCCTAGTGCGCCTGATCTGGAGCTCGGCTCTGTTGGGGGCAATTTTCCTATCGCTGGGTCAGATGATTTCCAGCCTATCGCGCCGCCCATCTGGTGCGGCCGGGCTGGCGATTGGGCTGTGGTTGGTTGCTGTGGTGTTATATGATCTGGGTCTGCTTGCGGCCATCGTTGCAGACGACGGCGGAGTTTTCACCACCAAAATATTTCCCTGGTTATTGGTCGCCAATCCTGCTGACGCATTGCGGATATATAATCTGGCGGCGTCAGATGCGGTTGGGGCGGCATCTGGGCTGGCCGGTGCTGCGCAGTCAATTGCCATCTGGAAGCCTCTGGCGTCGCTGGTAATCTGGCTTGTTGCTGCGGCTGGCATGGCCAGATTGGCATTTGGAAAGGTGGAACCATGAAAAGCATCGCTGTTTTATGTCTTGCGGCCCTTTCGCTTACGGCTTGCAAAGAAGAGCATGCAGCACTTCCGCAAGCGGTGGAGATGACCGAAGAAGCACTTGGGTTTTATTGCCAGATGGATCTGTTGACGCATGATGGACCCAAGGGACAAATTCATCTGGATGGCATGCCTGGCCCAATATTCTTTTCTCAGGTGCGCGACGCGATTGCCTATCTGCATATGCCAGAGCAAAGCCATGCAATCCAAGTGGCCTATGTTCAGGACATGGCGGGTGCCGCGAATTGGGCAACTCCTGAAAGTTGGATGCCATTGACAGAAGCCTACTACGTGATCGGTTCTGACAAACTAGGCGGCATGAACGCGCCTGAGTTTGTTCCGTTTTCTAACATCGCGGCGGCCGAAAATTTTGTCTTGCTGCACGGCGGTACTGTTAAACGATACAGTGAAATAACGACAAACGAAGTGCTTGCACCAACAGCGCCGTCTTTACCCGCGAGCAGCGCAACAGATTCATCAGACATCGCCAGCCGCTTGCGGGCCTTGTCCTCATCCCAACGGACCAACTGATATGAGTGTTTCACGTCGTCGCTTCCTGCGATTGGCAAGCGCAGCCTGCCTAATTGCTCCAGCCGCATCAGTTCACGCCTTTAAATGGCAAGGCACGGCGCTGGGTGCCCATGCCCAGATTATTCTGGACCATCCAGATGCCAAACACATCACGTCAACGGCCTTGGCGGAGATCGATCGGCTAGAGGACATCTTTAGCCTTTATCGCAAAGGGTCTGAGATTGTACGGCTGAACCAACATGGGACATTGCAAGCCCCCTCGTTCGAGCTTTTGGAATGCCTGAGCGTGGCGCAACAGGCCCACCGGGTCACCGAAGGGCGATTTGACCCGACGGTTCAACAGCTTTGGGCCGCACTGGCAGAAAGCCAGTACAAGGCAATTGATCCACAAACCTTGCGCGCGGCGCGCCAGGCCATTGGTTTTGAAGGTATGCGCATTGATAACAGCAGAATATCCCTGGGCCGGGGTCAACAACTTACACTTAATGGCATTGCGCAAGGCTATATCGCAGATCGGCTGGCGCGTATAATGCGTCGTCTTGGGGTCGCAGACGTCCTGATCGACACCGGCGAAATCATCGCCTTGGGCACGCCCAAGGGACTATCAGGCTGGCCGGTTACCATTGCTGGCACCACCAAGCCACGTGCCTTGTCAGGACGTGCTCTGGCCACGTCTGCGCCCTATGGAACTAAATTGGACCAAGCCGGCACGATTGGGCATATCCTTGACCCGCGCAGCGACACCCCCCTAAAGTCCAACATCACGCAAATATCCGTGCAAGCCGAGAGCGCGGCTTTGGCTGATGCGCTTTCAACCGGGCTTTGTTTGGCAGCGAATGAGGCGCAAGCACACCAATTGTTGCGCCAGCACAAAGACGCGCGTCTTGAAAACGTGCAAACCCGTCAGGACACAACTTAAAGACAGGAGATTCCGATGAACGTTGGAAAGTATTTTGGCGTATTGGCCGTAGTCCCTTTTTTCGCGGGCGCGGCGCTGGCTGGCGATGCTGCCCTTGGTGAGAAAAACTTTAAACGGTGCAAATCTTGCCATGCGATCACTGCTGATGATGGCACAAAAATCATGAAAGGCGGCAAGACCGGACCAAATCTGTTTGGCGTGATCGGACGCACTGTGGGATCCGAAGAAGGCTTTAACTATAGCGCCTCGATGCAGGCAGCGGCAGCGGCGGGTCTGGTGTGGGATGAAGAAAACCTGGCTGCGTTTGTTTTGGACCCAAAAGGCTGGCTTAAAGAGGTGCTTTCTGACCCTTCTGCAAAGTCCAAAATGACTTTGAAGCTTAAAAAGGGGGGAGACGACGTGGCAGCCTTTCTGGCGTCTGCGGGGTCTAGCTAAGCACAAAACTCAAATCGGATAGGGCCTGTTTCAAAAGACAAAACAGGCCGTTTCCGAACAAATACCTTACACCGAAAGGTTATTATTATTGCAGAGCTTGGACCGAAAAACTCTTGCTGACCAAAGAAAAATGGCCACTCCGTCAGGCGTGACCTGTAGTTAAATCGGACTCAACGCGCTAATTTCATTTTACCCTAATAAACCAACTCATAGTCATGCATGACGACACGGCGCATGGCCTCTCGCAGGGCAGCCAAGTACTCTGGGAGGTCTTTGCGAATGACATTGGTGTGGCTAGGCGCAAAAAATACGAATGTCGTACGATTTGTAAAACGCGTCGATCATTGCCACGACCTGATCAGGATCGGCCCATCGAAGCCATGGAAACACCACACAATTCGTGATCGATATGTCGTGCATAAACCGCTCGGACGAATAGCCAGTCTTCGCCATTTCGTCCATAAAATGGAAACACTGATGTTCGTTATGCGCATTTAGGGCCCAATCAACCGGGCACATAAAACCACTGTTGTGTTCGTAAATCCACTGGGTCAAAGCGTGATCGACAAACAGGGGTTTGATGATTTCCACAGTGTGCTCACCTAAATCGATCTTATCGCCATAATTCAATAGCTTGGCATCTTCGAGACCGTGCACTTCGTAGTGATCGTGACCACCAACAGTCAAGAGCTCCAGCTCCGGGTGCGCGCGGCGGATTGCAACTGTATTCGCGGCATGCGGCAGCTCGGTGTGGCTAATCCAAAGGTAGTCCAGTTTTCGACCTTGCAGCAGGCTATCCAAAGCCTGCAAAACGGTTTCATGCTGGGCCGGGGCCAGCGTATCGATCATGAACGTTTTCTCATCCAAGAACAAATAAGAGCTATAGATGATGTCGTTTGCTTCGGGATCAAAATTTGGATTGATCTTGGCGAAATCCGCGGCAAAGCCTCCATTGAATTCTGCAGCCCCCTTCCCCACACAATGACATATCCAAAATATGTTCGGTGTGATCTCACGGATTCCAACTCTGGAAATACCTTCTCCAAATACTTTCGTTGTCATGCTGAGGTCTCCAATATCGCTTGTTTGAATCGCGCAAGGCACTGTTCAATGTTTCCGCGCATGGCGTTGCCATGAGTCGGTGCTATGATTTTGACATCGCGTTTTTTGAAAACCCTAGCGATATCAGCATTCACCTTTGCGCCATTGACCATGGGTAGGAACCGAAAAGCGGCTTCGTGATACCGCTTCAACCAGTCACAAGAGACACTGTCTTCAAGTTCGTCGTCAAAAACCAAATCCGCTGTAGCCGGGTAGAGGTATCCAAAAGCGTCTGCTGTGAATAGGGTGCCGGTACGATTGTCAAACATCCAATGTGTGCCGGGCTGATCCTTCAAAATTCCGTCCAAAAACGAAATCGACCGCCCTCCATAAGTGCCTTCGGTTCCGGCATAAGCGTATTGGACTTGATCAGCTGTTACCCACCAAGGCAGTTCTACATGGGGCAAAATCGCGCTGGAACATACCAGCTGGGTTTCTGGCCAAGCATCCAGAATGGCACGAATGTTGCCGGTGTGCGGCAATTCTGTATGCGTCAGAAAAACATATCCGGGTGCGGTAGCGCCAAGCAATTCGCGCAGCTGCGCCATGATCTCTCTGCGATGAATGTGTGATCCCGAGTCAAACAACAAAGGGCAGCCATCATTTAGCAGTATATAAACGCGAACGGCTTCGAAATAGCCGTCTGCGCCTTTCACGCTCTCTCCAATTTGGTATAAATCGTGCTTTACAAGCCGAAGCATTTTATGCGTTCCCTTTTTAAATGGCGGGTCTGTTCTAACCCTTCAATAGCTGGGTATTCACATTTGGTTTCGCCCAAACTGGTCCCTGCGCGTGCCCCAGTATTCAAAGATCAACGGTTGGTGGTCTATTGCTTTTTCCACCCTTTTCGATATCAAAATTGATATGAATACATCAAATCGAAGGCTCCCATCTATTCGCGCCCTAAGTGCCTTAGAGCGAGTTGCCAAACTAGGGAATGTGACCCGTGCCGCTGAATCTTTGAACACTTCTCAGTCTGCTGTCAGCCGGCATCTAAGTCAGCTTGAGGCAGATTTGGGCGTCGCGCTGATCACCAGAGACGGACGTGGCATTGCTTTGACCCAAGCAGGCAGGATCCATGCGCAAGGCGTAGCAGAAGCTCTTGCAAAGCTGCGAGAGGCTGCAGACCGCGTGCAGGTTTCAAAAAATGAGTTGGTGATCGCCTGCACCCATGAAGTATCGCATCTGGTTCTTATGCCGCGGTATGGCGAAATAAAATCGGCGCTTGGGCAACAAACACATATTCGCATTGTTACCTGCGATTACCCTGCAGTCCCTGCTGCGATTGATGCGGGCGCGGATATTGTTTTTGAATATCGCACCGCACCCCCTCCTTTGCCCTACGCCGCAATCGTACATGAAGAAATAACCCCAGCTGCATCGCCTGACTTCATCGAGCGGCACAAGGCAGAATTGAGCGAGCACCCAGCGCTTTGGCAACGGATCAGGCGCTTGGCATTGACAAAAGACAACTTGGGCTGGGCGAATTGGACAGATTGGTTCGAACTGCAACACGTCGCGCTGCCACCGGCGCCTGATCGCAAGTTTGATAACTATGTTTATGCTTTGGAAGCCGCCACGCGCGGTGAAGGCGTCGTGTTGGCGTGGCGCGGCTTCGCCGACCAATATCTGGATTCAGGGCAATTGGTGCCCCTTGGGTTTGGTTGGCAAAAATGTAGCGCTACCCTCTATGCGGTTCCGACATCCCGTGGACTCGGCAAAAAACTGACGACAAAATGTATCAAAATACTGTCCAGTGCGGCCCTATAGGTCTGTTGATGGAGGTGTGATGTGCAAACAGATTTTTGGCGCGTCTCGCTTGCAATTTGGCCCATGCGTTGAACTGGTCCTGATATCTCAGATTGCTTGGCGCCCTATGCGGAAGGTATTATTGCGTCCTATTGTTGTTCTATGGTCTTTTCAGCGGACAAATCCAGGGAAATGGCCTGCACACCGCGCAGCTTTTTGGGGGGCATGCCATATTCGGCAACAAATGCCGACGTTAGACTGGAGATCGATGAAAACCCCGCCGCAACTGCCACGTCGATTAGCTTCATTTCCGACTCCGTCACTAACAGATGCGCTCTTTCAACGCGCACCCTTCGGTAGAAGCGTCCCGGCGACGTGTTAAAAGCCTCTGCAAACTGCCGTTCGAGCTGTCGCACCGACATGCCAACAACCTCAGCGATTTCCAACACGGAAAATGGTGGCGAAATATTCTCTTCCATACAGCGAATGGCGCGGCAAATTGAGGGTGAAAACGCGTTAGTCAAATAGCCTGGCCCCTTGGGCTGTTCCCCACGTCCGTCTCTGACGGTTTTTACAATGAGCAAAGCACTAAGATTGGCCAATTCCTTGGCCGAAAGATAGGCCGCGATCATCCCCAGCGTCAGCTCGGTAGTATAATTTCCACCCGCTGAGGTTAGAATGCCCCTAGATTGTTCTACATATTTGGTGGTTAATTCAGGGTAATACCCTAGTTCGCAAAGTAATTTCACGTCTTGCCAATGTGTGGTGAGCCTTTGCTCGGAAGCACTGGAAGATCTAATATAAGCTGTTGCGGCATCAGAGAAAAACGCAACTGGCTTTTTGGTACGCTGCATTTCGCGAACCCGCGGGCTCCAAGCTTCGGTATTGACCTTATCGCCGCCCACTACGATCAATTGATCAGGCAAATTCTGATCAAATACACAAGCTTTGGCCCGCACTGACATGCCTGACCTTCCATGTATCAAGCCCGAGCGATCAGAAACAAATTTCCACTCAAACTGGATAGATGATCCAATACGATTGGCAAATTCAAGTGTCGTGACCACCGATGAAACTTCAAGTTCTGAAAACCCATCCTGCAGGAACAGCTCGAAGGAAAGGTCCGTAAATACAACGGGCGGACCAAACTGGGTGTTTATCTTGGTGCTTGTGTTAACCACATCATGTCCCGGTCTGATGGTTATGCCGCGTCGGCCCCAAGCCAATTCAGCTGACCTAGCGAAAATTCAACATTTTGCAGACACCTCACGACCGACGAGATTGCCTTTGCCCTCAGCGAACGACACATTTCGTGTTCGCAGAGGGCCTGTTTTTAGCTAAAGCAATCAACCATTGATTTGATGGCAACCATTCCTGGATCATCCATGCCTTTGGTTTTGTCGCCAAAGATCCGGGCACGGCCAATCTTGCAAGTCTTGTCGTGGAACTCTACCAAGGCGCTATCTGCCGCGGTTGTCGCTGCAATCAAGGCGTCTTCTGCAGTCGATTTATCAGCTGTGCTTGCGATCACAGCGGTCAGAGAGTCCAACATTGTTTTGTCGCCAATGCTCGCGCCGCCACGGGCGATCATCGCGTCCAGAGCAGCTTGTAAGAGATCCGGCAGGCGCTCCCATTCAATGTCAGATTCGCCTTTTGTTTGTTTCGCGACGGCCATCAATGAAATGCCCATCAACGTCCCAAAAGAGGACCCGGAAACCTTTGTCATGGCTTTTGCGCATTCCATGCAGGCCATGCCGAAATCTTCAGGCAAATCATCAGAAATCGTTGCGATATTATTGAAGCCATTCACCATGGTGACCCCAAGATCACCATCGCCCAAGCGACCGTCCAATTCGTTCAAATGCGCGCCTATCGGCTCGACTTTAGCAGTAATTTTTTCGATACCGGTGCGCAGAGTTGCAGTTGTTAGTCCCAAAGTTAGTTCCCCCAAAATGGATTTGTCGCAGGAGCGGCCAATAGCTGCTCTAGCTCGTCGTCAAGTTTCAAGATTGAAATTGATGCGCCGGCCATTTCCATGGAAGTCGCATAGTTGCCAACAAGTGGCATCACGATCTTTACGCCCTGATCAGCAAGGATGCGGTTGACGGCCCGGAAGAGGATATAAAGCTCTTCGGACGGCGTGGCTCCCAAACTGTTCACAAGCACGGACACTCGGTCACCATTCTTGATATCCAACTCGCTTGTCAGATTACCCAACAATTCGGCCGCCAGCTCGTCAGCAGGCTTGTTCTTGCCACGCCAAACACCTGGTTCGCCATGAATGCCCATTCCGATTTCAATTTCGTCATCAGCGAGTTCAAAGGTCGGTTTCCCGGCCTGAGGCACAATACAGGAGCCAAGCGCAACGCCCATCGTGCGGGTATTGCCACGCGCGCGATCCGCTACTGCATATACTTGATCAAGGGATTTTCCAGCCTGCGCCGCCGCCCCTGCAATTTTGACAACATAAACCAGACCAGCAACACCGCGGCGCTTTTCGATTTCGTCAGCGCCAGCACTTGCAACGTCATCATTGACGATGATTTGGCGCGCTGTAATGTCTTCCATTTCCGCAAATTCACAGGCCATGGCAAAGTTCATTTTGTCTCCGCCATAATTGCCGACAATGCAAAGCACTCCCTTACCAACGTCAGCTGCTTTGATGGACTCCAACATCGGGTTCATATCCGGCGAGGCAAAGACATCTCCGACAGCGCATGCATCAAGCAAACCCTCTCCAACGTAACCGGCAAAGATTGGCAGATGCCCAAACCCACCGCCTGACACGACGCCCACGCGGTCTGTGCTGGCAATCGGTTTTCTCAGCATACGTCGCGTTTCTCCATCGATCCGAAAAACATCGGGATGCGCTGCTTCGAGACCCTCAAGTGTTTCGTCAACATAGTTGACGGCATCGTTCATGATTTTCTTCATCGCACTTCCTCTTCAGGCGTTACTGCCCTCAGATCAACTGACCTGAAGTCCTGACAGCTCTTGCCCTTTGTTAACTCTCCATTAGTTTCATATTGCTAAACTAAAGTACCGCAATATGGATATTTGAATTCTTTTTACATGTCAATCGACGGGATCAGCCCGCTTGATGCAAAGTTCGAAATGAAATAGGTCAGGGAAATGCAAAGCTCTATTGTCACGAAATTATTGGCCCTTCTCACGATTGTAAGTGAGACACGTAAACCCCTGACGTTTTCGGAGTTGGTGGTTAAAAGCGGACTTAACAAAAGCACCATCCACCGGCTTTTGACCATATGTACCGAAGAAAAACTGATCACTTACGATGATCATCGAAAGGTCTATTTCGTAGGCACCAAGATATTTGACCTCGTGCGAAATGCCTACAGTGGCTACGATATTCAAGCCGTAGCGCTTGACGAAATGATGCGCCTGCATTCACTGTTTGAGGGAAACGTGACGATTGGCCTGCCCAATGGCATGGAGGTTGTCTACCTTAGAGTACTAGAGTCCCGCCGCTCGATGGGGCCAGTCCAACATCCGGGTATGCGTGAACCGGTACACTGTTCTGCTTCTGGCAAAGCCATGATGGCATTCCTTCCAGACAAGATTATTCAATCCAAGATTGATGGCTATACATTCAAAAAATATACTGATCGCACAATTGACAATGCGGATGCTTTTATTGAGGCACTTGCAGAGGTTAGGAAGGTCGGCTTTGCCACGAACGACCGTGAGGAATACGAACACTTTATGGGTATTTCTGCGCCGATATTTAATTATGTTAGCGAGCCAATTGCAGTCATAAATATCTGGACGGTGGACACTTTGCATTCCCTAGAGGAACTGACGTCCTGGTCTGGTGAGCTGCGGGCATCCGCAGAGCGCGTGACGCGTTTGATCGGCGGAACCGCGCCGGATCTTGAGACCCTGCGCGATCGCTAAAACTCTTAGCTACCCTGATGTACGGGCAGATCCTTGATGTTGATAATGACAAAATGCTTCTTGATATAGGTATCAACGGTCCATTCAGTCTCTAGGCCACTGTTCATGACAAATGCGTCACCTTCGGCAACGTCATATAAATTTCCGTCGCCGGTTTTGATTGTCGCGCCACCTTCGAGAATATAACAGAATTCAACAATTCCATCCATTACCGCGGTAAACTTTCCGGCTGTGCTGTCCCAAATTCCAGACCGAATTGACTGCTTATGGACATCATACATCAACCATGAGAACTGCTTCGGACTGCCCGCAAGAATGTCCTGCTGAATGTCTTTTTCAACAGCTTCAGCGTGGTGATCTTTAAACAAGATAAGGCTCATTCGCGTTCCTTTCAGAGAGTAAAAAAACGTGCTGGACCACGGGAGTGAAACCAGCACGCTGTCGCCAAACTTGTTGGCGGCGACAAGTTAGGGGTAGAAAAAATTTTGTTCGCGCCAGAAGATCAAAGAGGATCAAATAGCGTGTCCAATTTGTCCCTGAGGGACATTGCCGGGGCGCCTAACGGCAGCACTTTCTTGGTGCCCCAGTGGAATGGAATCGGACTGACTGGCGAAACAGGGAATGGCAGAACATCGTCAGGCCCACCCATTGCGCGCTTAGCAAGCGCCCGCCCCATCACAGACGTCATGGCAATCCCGCGTCCGCTAAAGCCCAATGCTGCAATCACGCCAGGCGCAGGCTCGTGAAGATGCGGCATCATTTCAGTTGTTACTGCGATCCGCCCCGCCCAAGCGGTTTCGATCTTGGTCTGTTTTAGCTGCGGGAAAACACGATGTAGTCCGTTGCGAAGCCGACCAATGCCACCAAGAGCCGCGGCTTTGTCAGTGCTGCCGACGCACCCAAAAATCAAGCGGCGGTCACGATCATATCTTGCGAAAAATATGGCTCGACGCGAATCAGCGATGGTAACCGCATTCGGTAAAACCTGTTGCTGCAAATCGTCGGAAAGCGGCTCTGTTGCCAAAGCAATACTAACCATCGGGAAGAAGGTTTGTTGCAATCCGGGCCACAGCCCGTTTGTGTGCGCATTTGTGGTCAAAATCACCTGCTTTGCGAGAACTTGACCGGTCGGCGTTGTTACCGCCCATTTGTCGCCGACGCGCTGCATCGAGGTAACTTTAGAATTCTCAAACAACACCGCGCCCAAGCGTTCTGCGGCACGCGCGTAACCATAGGTCAAAGACAGCGGCTGAACGTGTCCACCTTTGCTGTGAAACAGCGAAAATCCATATTCCGATGACCCGCTGACCTTTTGTGTCTCTTCTCTTCCGAGGAATTCAATCGGTGCGCCAGCGCTTTTCCAGGCTTCGCCCAATGAAATCAGGCGTTTCTTAGCGGACTTGCAATGTGCCGCCTGAACCCATCCGTTCTGTTCGGCATCACAGTCAACTTCATAGCTGCGAATATCGTCAAACAATGCGTCCGCTGAACCAAGGGTGGCCTTAATAAGCCGCGCCGCCTGATCCTCACCAAATTTGGCTCTCAGCTCGTCAGGGGTAGCACGCCAAATCGGATTACACTGTCCACCGCTGCGACCCGATGCTCCGAAACCAATGTCATGGGCTTCTAAAACAGCAACCTTGGCACCGGCTTCAGCAAGTCCGATGGCAGTTCGGCATCCTGTAAGCCCGCCACCGACGATTGCAAAATCAACTTCGATCTTGTCGCGTAGCACCGTTGCATTCGGACGTTTCGCAGCTGTTCTACGCCAATGTACCTCATCTATGCTCTGAGGATTGAAGCTGTTGGTGATCATACCGTGCTCATTTGATTTCGCAAAATCTCTGTTTGCTCTGTGGTTAAAGTTTGGACCGCAAAAAATTTCGCCGGTCCGCTAAACATCAAACAATTGATGATGCAAAGTTTTCTCTGGCGGGCTGGGAGTATTCCCCGCCAGAGAATTGCCCTTAGCTCTTGCCTTTCCAAGGCACGAGGTGGCGTTCTGCCCATCGCATCATCATGTCGATGCCAAAGCCGATCACGCCGATCAGAACGATGCCCATGATGACGATATCGGTGTTTTGGAACTTGGAGGCGGTCATGATCATCATGCCGGCCCCCTGTTCGGCGGCCACAAGTTCGGCGGCCACGACAGTGCCCCAGCACACGCCCATAGCCACACGCGCGCCGGTAAATATCTCTGGTAGAGAGTTCGGGATAATCACGTGACGCATGATTTGCCATCTGCTGGCCCCCAATGAATAGGCGGCATGAACTTTACTGATGTTCACCCCAGACACACCCGATCGGGCGGCAATCGCCATAATCCAAAGCGCTGCAAGAAAGAGCAGAATGATCTTGCCGGATTCGCCAATACCTGCCCAAATGATGACCAAGGGGATCAAGGCCAAGGGAGGAACCGGGCGCATGAACTCCACGATCGGATCAAACCAACCGCGAAACCAGTTACTCAGACCCATGGCATAGCCAAGCGGCACACCCACAACCGCCCCGAGCACAAAGCCAAGGATAACTCGGTATAATGAGAAGCCAAGATGCTCCCAGATTGTAAAATTGCGGAACCCTTCTTTGAAGATCTTGACTGACCGGGTCCACACTGTTTCCGGTGCTGGCAGATAAAGCGGCTCCATTTGCAAACCACGTTCTGGTGCAAAATTCGGCGTGCCTTTGTCGGACAAAGTGATGGGACCAAATTCAGTGTCTACCGTGTCACCAGGAGTGACCGGCTGACCATTGATCGCAACAATCTTGGCCCCGTCTTTGCGCGTCAGCTCGTCATTTTTGTCCCAAGGGATCAAAATGGTACGCCATTGGGCCACCACAGCTGAATCGTTTTTTGCAAAACCCTCGCCTTCGGGCACAACGGGTTTTTCAGCTGTTTTGTCACGAGGATGCACCACAACACGCACCATCGCGTCATCAGATGCGCCATCTTCGGCTTGCACCGTATAGGTAAACTCGGCGACGCCCTCAAAGGGTGCGGGCGCGTGTAGGAATTTTGGTAAAATACCAGAGCCGGTGAAAATGCCCCAGATCAGAAAGATTGTGGCGATAGACACGACGCCCGCAATCCGGTTCGGACGCACGGCGCTTTCATCGCCAAATGTCACGGTTTTTAAAGAGGTATAATCGCGGATGCCCGCGCCTTGGAGCTTTGTCACCAGATAGAAGGAGGCAACAAAAACGCCGACGTATATCAGGAGTGGAATCATTTTGAATCCTCCGAACGGCCCATGATTTCTTCTTCCATGTCCCAGATCATGCTGAGAATTTCTTCGCGCTTCACACCAAAGTCAGGGTGTTTTTTGACTTCACGCAGATCCGCATCAACACCTAGATCCGCAAATGGAAGACGGTATTCTTTGTGAATACGGCCAGGGCGAGGAGCCATGACCAGCAGGCGTTCCCCAAGCAACAAAGCCTCTTCAACCGAGTGCGTGATTAGAATGATGGTTTTGCCGGTTTCTTTCCAAAGCTTCAGAACCAACGATTGCATTTTTTCGCGCGTCAGAGCGTCAAGCGCGCCAAGAGGTTCATCCATCAGGATGACATCCGGGTGGTTTGCCAGACAACGTGCAAGGGCCACCCGTTGCTGCATACCACCGGAAAGTTCGTAGATCGCCTTTTCTTTAAAGTCCTGCAGACCCACAACTTCGAGCAGATGATCCACCTCTTGGAGGTAGTCAGATTCGCGTTGACCCTGCATGCGTGGGCCAAAACTGACGTTGTCACGCACCGACATCCATTCAAAAAGAGCGCCTTTTTGAAACACCATGCCGCGGTCCGCGCTTGGGCCGGCAATTGTGTTGCCATTCAAGGTCATTTGACCGCCCGTTGGGGCCAGAAAGCCCGCTACGATATTAAGCAAAGTTGTTTTACCGCATCCCGAAGGACCCAATACGCTTAAAAGTTCTCCGGCTTTGAGGTCCAGAGAGACATCCTGCAACGCTTGCACCGCACCACCATCGGGCAGATCAAAACGCATGGATAAATTTTGGATCGAAAGTCCAGTCATTCCCCACCTATTTTTTTATGAAAGGAGCCGCGCTATCTTTGGGCGCAGCGGGATTGGCGCGAGGGAAGACCCCTCGCACCAAGTCGGACTTACATGTCTTTGACGGCCATCAGTGGGCCGGTGTTGACGGCACCTTCGTATGTTTCCAAAGAGGCATCGATAGAACCAGCCTCAACAAATACTTCGGCAACGCCCTTCATAAAGGTTTGAACGTTACCGCCCAGCCATTTTCCCGACAGCTGCTCTTCGACCGAAGGCATTTTCATGGTGTCGATCGCGGCGCGCGCAGCAGCCAGATCTAAGCCTGCTTCGTCTGCAATAACTTTCAACAGCTCGTCACTACCGTCTGCATACCACTTTTCATTCGCAGCAGCAGTCACAGCCAGGAACTTGGCAACTACGTCGCCGTTCTCTGCGATGTAAGAGGCAGGCGCAGAAGTCACATCAAACACCAAGATGCCCAGTTCTTCTTTTTCGTCACCAGTCAGCAGAACATTGCCGTGCTCTTTCATACGAGACAAACCACCACCGTAGCCACATGCAAAGTCAACCGCGCCTTGGCTCAGGGCCGCTGCACCTTCTGGTGGTGCCATGTCGACAACCTGAAGTGAGTCTACTGGAATGCCAAAATGGGCCATCTGGCGCAGAAAGCCATAATGCGCAGCGGTCCCCAAAGGCACGGACACTTTTTTGCCCGCAAGCTCGCCTGCAGAATCTTTGTCGATTTCCAACGAAGAGGACACAACGCAGTTGTCATTGTCTGAATAGCTGACCGCGATGTCGACAACCTGAAGATCTTGGCCACCAGATGCGGCAACTACAAACGGCGGCACACCTTGGGAAACCGCGATCTGAACGTCTCCAGAGGCCATCGCGGCGCTCATCGCTGTGCCGGTTTCAAAGGAAACCCAGTTCACTTTCATGCCAAGTGCTTCTTCGTAAGCACCCGTAGCTTTGGCCGCCATCATCGGCATTGGCCATTCTAGAAAATAAGCAACGGTCAGTTCTTCTGCATAAGCCGCAGTTCCAGAAACAGCAGCAATCGCCGCCGCAAGGATCGAGGTTGAAGTTTTTTTAAACATTTTGTTTTCCCTGTTCTTAGCTGGTATCAAGTTTTATATTACAAAACTTTTATTTTGCATTACGAGAATAGTGGGGGAAGTTGATATTCGTCAATGGAAAAATACTTATTCATTTTTTGTCTCCTTCCTTTGAACATTTAGGTTTGCCACTTCCATCTAAGCGTATGACTTTAATAGTGAAAAACATCTAACCTGGTGCGGGCACACCTATTGGGTGACGCAACGAATGTCGAAAATTTCAGATTTGCACCAAAAAAAGGCCGGACGGCTTGCGACAAATCCAGCAGAGAAAAGCGATTCTTCCCTCGCAAAAAGGCACTCAAAAATCGATTCACTTTAAGAAGTGAACAAGTGCCGGCACCCACTTTCTTTAGGCAACCAGTTTAACCACCTAGAAATATTTATTTAATTTCAACATGATAGACTGAAATCTTGCTCTTTTAGCCAATGTGATTGACCACTTCAAATTTGTTTTACATAATTAAATAAATGTTTTGAATTACGAAACAGGCAAGGAGGGTTTGCACGTCCCTTCGCGTTAGAAGGAGTAAGCCGGAAAATGCAATCAAAGGAAACCAATCAAAACAGCGTCCCTGCGGGTCGCTCAAAGGAATGGAACTACCATCCCAAACTGCCAATTGCGATGTCACCCGTATTTGACATTCCTCCAAAGCCAAAAGCTACGATAGCTTGGCTGTTTGGAACGTGGCTGAAGCTTTCTCCACCTGTGAACCATCTGGTATTTGCTCTTCTGGCAGTGGCGTTCCTTTTGCCAAGTTCAAGCGATATGCAGTCATTAGACGCCAGTTGGATGTTGCAAATCGCAGCCATTTTTTTTGGAACCGTGATATTTCTAGGTTCGGCATTGCACGTCTATTTATATGTGTTTGCCAGTCAGAAAATGCGCCTGAAATTTGATGTTCGACCAATGGAAAAGAGCTCTCGTTTCACCTTTGGCGACCAAGTATGGGACAATGTTTTCTGGTCGCTTACCTCTGGTGTTGTCGCACTCACGGCGTGGAATATCTTCTATTTCTTTTTTGCTGCAAATGGATGGGCACCAACGCTTAGTAGCATTAGTGCCTCACCAGTCTGGTTTGTAGCCTTCTTTTTTGTCCTGAGGTTTTGGCAGTCATTTCATTTCTATTGGATCCACCGTCTTATCCATATGCCTTGGCTGTTTAAAAATGTGCATCACCTGCATCATCGCAATGTGAATGTCGGCCCTTGGTCAGGCTTGGCAATGCATCCGGTTGAAAGCTTCTTCTACTTCTCAAGCATCATCATCCACCTGATTTTACCAACCCACCCTCTGCATGTGATGTTTCATATGTTCTCGCTCAGCCTAGGCGCTTTGATTTCTCACGCAGGCTTTGACAAGCTCATTGTTCGAAACAAGGAATCCGTCAATGCCGGTTCCTTTCATCACCAACTGCATCATCGCTATTTTGAGTGCAATTATGGCTCTGAAGAAATCCCCTTAGACCGTTGGTTCGGCAGTTTTCACGATGGAACAGTCGAAGCGACCCAACGCATCCGCGCTCGGAAAAAACTGATCTTTGCCCCCAAATAACCCCCCCCAAAAAAAGCACATCAAAATGAAACATATCTATACTTACGGCGGTCAAATCGCCCAGCGTCATCTTACGGTCGGTTGTCTTATCAAGAATAAGGCTCAGGGAAAACGTATGACCCAGGTCACCGCCTTTGACGCATCCGAAGCGGCTGCCGCCGCAGAGCAAAATATCGATACCTTAACGGTCGATAGCGGCACTGTGGCAGAAATTCGCAATGCCGCGCCCCATATTTTCATCACTGCGGCGCAATACATGCGCCAATATGTGACCGAAGACGAAGCTCTCGGAGGCGCTATCGACGCCATGGCAAAGGGTGCCGATGCGATCTATTCTCCACGTGGCCTTACTACAATTGAACGGATCGCGCGCGAAGGGATTAGCGTTCAGGGCCACACCGGTCTTTTTCCGGCGCGCGCAACCCAATTTGGCGGTTTGCGCACAGTTGGTAAAACCGCAGACGAAGCCCTTGGCCTATTGCAGGATTTTCGCCGCCTTGAGGAGGCTGGAGCCTATTCTTGCGAAGTTGAATGCGTCGCTGATGAAGCGCTTGCTGAAATCTAAAAACACTCCAAGCTTGTGACCGTAACTATTGGTGCCGGCGCATCTGGGGACATTATCCTATCTTATATGTCTGACCTGAGCGGTGACACCGAGAACGCTCCTCGCCACGCCAAAGCCTTTGGCGATGTCGGAGCAATCCGCAAGCTACTCGAAGCCGAGCGCTCAAAGGCGCTTGCAGGTTATCGGGCTGCAGTGATGGATGGGTCTTTCCCAGATAAAGAGACGTCGGTTTCAATGTCAGCCATCGAATTGGAAAAACTTCGCGAAGGCCTAGATAAACTGCAGCCAGTACATCAGTAAAGGCGATCAACATGACACTGATAAATGTCAAAGTGGCCAAAATCAAACGTGAAGCAGAGGGGGTACATTCCTTTCTGCTTGCCAAAACGGGCTTGTTCAAATTTCCAAAATACGCGCCAGGCGCGCATATTGATGTACATTGTGGCGAAGGGATTATTCGGCAATATTCGCTTTGTGGCGATCCGGAGGACCGCCGCCATTTGATGGTTGCGGTTAAGCATGAGGAACGTTCTCGCGGCGGATCAGAATTGATGCACACAAAGGTCGAGGTTGGTCAAAGACTGGAAATCGGCAGCCCGCGCAACAACTTCCACCTAGATGAAGCGGCGTCTTATGCCATTCTGTTGGCTGCTGGGATTGGTATCACCCCTATCATTGCAATGGCAGACCGCTTGTACAAACTGGGAATACCGTTTGAACTGCAGTATTTTTCTCGCGCGGAAACCCACACGGCATTTCGAAAACGTTTGGTCTCTGGTGACTATGCGCAAAACGTTACGTTTCATGAAGGGTTAGATCCCGCACAAACGGGCGATGCGCTTGATCACATTCTAAGTGCACCAAAGCGGGGCGGCCAAGTCTATATGTGTGGTCCCGGCGTATTTATGGAAGCCGCGGAATCCCGAGCGCTCAAGCATTGGCCTAGCGATGCGGTCAAGCTTGAACGCTTTGCTGCCAACCCTGCATTTGCAGGATTACCAACCTCAAAATTCACAATTGAGCTCGCCCGCTCCGGAATTGCGCTTGAGGTGGGCAAAGATGAAACCATTCTTGATGTGCTTGAGGCCAATGACATTAACGCAGCATTTTCATGTGAACAGGGCGTTTGTGGTACCTGTGTAACAGATATTATCGAAGGAAAAGCAGAACACAGAGACAGCTTTCTCAGCGAAAAAGAACGCGCGCGTGGTGACAAACTTTGTCTGTGCGTGTCACGCGCCAAGGGAGAGCGGCTTGTGATCGATATTTGAGGTGCAATCTACATTCGTCGCAGACAATGAGAAAACAAACATTTGCGCTCCAAAGTGTAGCGGCTTGATCCAAAACACTAACGAGTGTGCACTTTTAGCCGCTCATTCTTGGTGACTGGATGAGCAAATTCTGCTTGTTTAGGTCGTTTGTCCTTGCCTGGGTCTGAAGTACCCCTAGTTTCCTAGACACCTTCTTGGTTCACATTGCGCTGTCTGTTTTCGAAGTCGAGAGGCGACAGCATTCCGTTTCTGGCATGTTTGCGTTTCGGGTTATAGAACATTCGATGTTGTCGAAAACGTCGTGTCTGGCTTGCTCGCGGGTTTTGTATGTTCGACGACGAATGCGCTCACGTTTGAGCAGGTTGAAGAAGCTCTCGGCGACAGCATTCGACCGCTGTCCTCGGACCAATGGCGGACAAGGTCTCATTCATGACAATTTCCACGTCTGCTCATCGAATGCTTGATGTTTTGGGCTCGCAGAAACGCCGCCCAATCTCGGCTCGTATATTGCGAACCTTGACCGGTGTGGATCAAGAAAGGATGCTTGGGTTTGCGTCGCCAAACAGCCATGAGAAGTGCCTGAAGCACAAGGTCTGTGGGCTGGCGTGATTGCGTGGCCCAGCCAATAACACGACGCGAGTAGAGGTCGATGACCACGGCCAGATACAGGAAGCCCTCGTAGGTTTTATGTATGTAATATCTGAGACCCAAGCCGGGTCCGGCTCGGCTACTTCAAACTGCCGATCCAGCGTATTATCGACCACAACAGATGGTCTGCCACTATACTTCCCAGGCTTGCGCTTATAGCCGATCTGAGCGCGGATACCTGCCAGACGGGTCAGCCTAGCAACGCGGTTAGGGCAACTGGTCTCACCTTGTTCGACCCAATCATCATGTAGTTTGCGATAGCCGTAGACCTTTCCACTACCTTGCCACGCCTCTTTGAGCAGCTTCGTCTGACGCGCATCCTCACGCGCACGGTGGCTTAACGGGTCCTTAATCCATGCATTGAACCCGCTGGGATGAATGCAGAGGCAACGACACATCGCACGCACCGAAAACTGCGGGCGATGCTCCGCCACGAACGCGTACTTCATTCTGCATCCTTCGCGAAGTACGCTGCGGCCTTTTTTAATATGTCGCGCTCCTCAGTCATTCTTGCCAGCTCTCGTTTGAGCCGCCGGTTCTCCGCTTCATGATCGACAGATGCAGCTTGTGACGCGGCCCGCGCATACATCTTCATCCATTTGTACAGAGAGTGTGTGCTGACGCCTAAGCGTTCTGAAACCTCACGAACGGGATATCCACGCACCGTGATTTGCTGCACCGCATCACGTTTGAAATCTTCACTGAAATTTGGCTTCCCCATAACGGCCTCCTTGCCTCAAAATTAGGGAAGAAAGCGTCTACAATTCTAGGGGCTATTCACACGTTGGAACGCACCGTAAGTGCAGAAGGTTTTGGAAGTTGGTATTGCATGTGATGCGCAGGAACGTTTGATCGAGATTTGTGCGAAAGGCGGTAATAAAGTTCGCGATGAATACGCCAAAGCCTTTGCAAAAAACTTTACCCCAGAAAACGACGCACGGGTTGAGGCCCCGCGCCGCAACGTATTGCTGCACAATCTTCGCAGCGCCCCCGATTTCGCGGTAGAGCCTGCAGACGGCATCGAATCTATCGAAGTTTCATCATTGAATTTCTATTTCCCTGGTGGTGGTTTTTCCCGTTTTGAGTGTCGGGGACAGGGTGAAACAATTTATCAGTTTCTGGATAAACAATTTGCTGATCATTCGCCTCTGAAAGCAAAGGGGTGGACGATCATTGGGGCAGCCATCCGAATTGTTCTAAGGGCCGTTGAGGGAAAGCGACGTAAAACCCTAACAGTAACTTTAAATTCACCGAACACGACGACCTTGCCCAACAAGACCGACTTGGATCGACATATTACATTGGGGTTACTGGAGTTCCAAAAGCGTTACCCAAAAAATCCGCACCTTCACTAGGCTCAGTTAAAAGGTATCTGAGCAAATTTAGAAGTGGCCAATAACTGGTCAAAAACTAGCCTGCTATTTTGATCCAACTTCAATCCGTCATCGTTCCTATGAACACAATTGAAGGAAATCGAATGATGACGAATCCCAATCTAAATCCCGAAAACTCACAGCACCCCATCGCCGTGTCACCAGACGAAGCCGCACGGCTTGTCGGAATTGGGCGCACAACGCTTTATGCAGCACTTGCAAAGGGTGATTTGCCAAGCATCAAGATCGGCACCCGTCGACTTATTCGGGTTTATGCAATTCGCGACTGGCTTGCGAAAAATGAAGGGTGAGCCACTATGCCCAAAGCAGCAAAAATAAGTGGCATCAAGTCGGTCTATAGCTACACCATTGAAGAGGCGGCTGGAATAACCGGCGTCTCAGACCGCACCGTTCGCTCATGGATCAAACAGAGACTTCCAGCAATGCAGGGCGAGCGCCCAATTTTGGTGCGGAGGGACGCGCTACTTGCATTCATCAAAGCCCAGCGCAAAACACGCAAGGCAAAGATAGCGCAAGATGGATTCTACTGTTTGAAATGTCGAACCGAGCGCAAACCGGAAGGTGGGTTCGTTATATGCGAAATAAGAAACAACCGAGCAAAACTCACTTCCATCTGTGAAGTACGCGAGACTATCATGAACAAACCCGTTTCGATTGCACAGGTGCCGTTTCTGCACAAAGTTTTTGATCTAACCGTTCAAAACGGTACTGAAACCACCGAATCCAGCACCGCAGATTAACCTCCCTGAATCGACATTAAGGTGGTGGACAGACATCCCCCTAGGTTTCCACTTCAAGCCAAAAGCAATTGGCAGCCTTTTTACGCGCGAAAATGAACGAAATTTTGACCTCATAAATGGCGTCGAGTGATGCGCAAATGGTGCACTATCTCGGCTTTCGATTTTAACAAAACTCTACGCAAAAAACCACATGCCACCAGTAAAAAAGGTCTGAACATGACCAAAGCACCGAAGGAAAAAAACGAGCGCATAAAACGTGCGTTCCTGACGTATCGCAAACTCTCCGATCAATTATCAGACAAATCCCTAGATCGAAAAGCAGCCGCACTTTGGAAAGAATGCCCAGCGCCACACCACGCCAGATGCGCGATAAAGCAGTATTCGCGATGTTGTGCTTAACCGGGGTTCGTGTCGCCGCACTGACGTCGCTCAAAATTAAACATGTGGACTTAAACGAAAAGTCCGTCACCCAAAACCCTCGCGAAGTAGCGACCAAATTTGGCAAACATATTTGCACATTCTTTGCCAAGGACTTCGAAGAAGCCGAAGACGCTATGGCGGCATGGATAACATACCTTGACGAAGTTGCGCTCTATAGCCCCGACGATCCACTCTTTCCCGCCACTGCGCTCAAGGCCAAATCAAACACCGGCTTCACTAATATAGGCTTCACACCCACGCATTGGAAAACGACCGAACCTGTCCGTAAAATCGTCAATTCAGCCTTTGAGGCTGCTGGGCTGCCCGGTTATGGCCCCCACGCTTTCCGGCACATGATTGCCCTCCACATTGCAACAAATTGTGGGTCGGTTGCCGAGTTGGTCACGGTTTCGCAAAACCTTGGCCACACTGACATTCTAACGACATTACGTAGCTATGGACAAATCAGCCGCAACGATCAACGGCGTTTGATTACAGGGGAAGATTGATTTGAAATTCTTAACCGAGCAAAGGTCTTGCGTGGGAACAAATGTGGGAACACTAGCCTGATCAGCCAATAAAAAATAGCATAAACAATGACTTATGCAACCAAAATGGCGGAGAAGGTGTCCGCCTCTAAATTACCTTAACCTACAGTTATTGAACGATAAAAAAGCTCATATGAAAATAAATACCACACAAAATACCACACTTGGGAATTTGGCATGACCATGTGGGCTTTCCAACATTCAACTACCAAACCTGAAAGTCGTAGGTTCAAACCCTACTCCCGCAACCAAACTTACACAAACAAAACAAATACTTAGCACCCCAACGGGTGCTTCTTGCGTTTAGTGTCCCAAAAAGAGGTAGAAGCACTGTGGAAGCAAAAGAAGCGCAGATCCAATTGCACTAAATACGCAACAACACAAAAGAATAGGTGTTTCTGAGACGTGATACTAATTTAGCTCGGTCACTTCTCTCAATGAGTAGAGCCACCCGGCTGGGGCAGCTCTACAGAAAAGAGAAAGGTCACATCACCAAGATATCGTCTGAAAGTGCAGAAAGCGTAGTGTTGAGAACGGTGAACGTATCCCCACCACCAAAATCAAACACAACATCAGAACCGCTTTGTGTTGCGTGGCCAAGAGCGTCTTGAACATCGGTGAGGCCAAGGTTTTGAAATATGATGGTGTCGGTATTATCCTCAAAATCAGCAACCTGATCTTGGCCCCAGCCTGCACTAAAATAGAAATTGTCAGCGCCCGCTTGACCATAGAGCGTGTCGTCGCCCAACCGGCCGTGAATTTGGTCGTTGCCTGCGCCGCCCCAAATGGAATTGTCGTCTTGATTGCCGCGCAAATCGTCGTGGCCGTCCCCACCAACTAGGTCTTCGACGCTTTCATAGGTGTCGCCTTGAGCATGCCCCGTATTGAACTGTGCAAACTGCAAATCTGCGATGAAACTAGAACCGCTTGTGTCATAGGTCGCACGATCTATTCCGTCGCCGCCCTTTAGGAAATCACCCCCTGCACCGCCAACGAGGACATCATCGCCATTGCCGCCTTCCAGCGTGTCATTTCCTTCTCGCCCGTGCAGCGTGTCTGCACCATCCACACCATAAATATGGTTGTCGTGTTCGTCGCCGCGCAAAGCGTCAGAGTATTGGCTCCCTAGTAGGTTCTCGATACCCTCATAGGTATCGCCTATGGCGCGTCCCGTATTTAGGTTCGAATATTGCAAATCTACCGTTAATGCTGATTGCGACAGGCTGTATTGAGCACGATCGATCCCGTCGCCTCCTATTAGTTGATCACCACCGTCACCACCAAAGAGCACATCGTCGCCCTCACCGCCGTCGATGCGGTCATGTGCATCACCGCCGTAAAGCGTGTCGTTACCCTGACCACCAAAGAGTTCATCACGTCCAGCACGGCCATAGATAGTATCGTTACCTGCATCTCCCCAGATCGTATTTGCAGCGTTGCTTCCGTAAATTTTGTCGTCAAAATTGGAACCCCGCGCATTTTCAATATTAGCAAAAACGTCCCCAAGCGCGTCCCCGGTGAAGTTTCCTGCATCTGAATTATCAAGCCAGAAGTAAACTCCCCAGAGGGCGGATTGATAGGACACTGTGTCTACACCATCACCGCCATCCATATTGTCCGCACCAGCGCCCCCATCTAAGATGTCGTTGCCGGTCCAGCCTTCCAAGAGATCGTCGTCAGCGCCACCAACAAGCCAATCGTCACCTGTACCACCTTGCAATGTGTCATTTCCTGCACCACCAGAAAGCGCGTCAAATCCGTCTTCGCCTTTTAGGACGTCATTTCCATTGCCTCCAAAGAGTTGGTCGTTACCTGTAAATCCATATAACCTGTCATCGCCATCGCCGCCATTCAGGTTGTCGTTGCCGCGCTGACCTTTCAGGGTATCTGCGCCTAGTCCGCCATAAAGCGTGTCGCTTCCCCAGCCGCCATCCAGTAGATCATCCCCGGCATCACCACTCAAAGCATCATTACCAGCGTCACCGTGGATAATGTCATTCCCGTCACCACCGGTCGCCACGTCGTCACCATCGCCACCAAACAAAGTATCGATTCCATTGCCACCTTGTAGTGTGTCGCCGCCACTTCCAGCATCAATGGAATCGTTTCCGGTGCCTCCCAAAAGGATATCAGACCCAGAATTACCAAAGATGGTATCGTTTCCGCCCAAACCGTCAATTACGTCCGTTCCAATGCCACCTGTCACAACTTCATCTGTAGCATCGCCTGTGAACGTGCCAGAACCAAACAAACCCATTGACAGCTCGTGGCCATTGCCCGGCGCATCGTTTGTCCACCAGTTTGCATCAAGCCAAGCAAACTGGATTGCGTCGCTTGAACTGATAAAACTTGCTGACGTATCCAAGCTCGTATCGATATTGGCAAAAGTGAGGGTTGGGCCACCCCCTGTGAAAGAAAGCTGTTCAATATCAACAATGTCGAATGTTACAGTTCCGTTCCAGAGTGTTCGCTGGCTGGGTGCATCTGGATTGTTGGAAGTGACCCAACTCCAGTCACTGGCCAGACCTTGCAACACAATCCGGTCATTGCCTTTGCCGCCCAAAACAGTTCCGTAAGTTGCCGTATCACCAAGAGTAATAACGTCGTCGCCATCCCCGGCCTCAATCCAGTTCACACCTTGGGTGTCTGTGATTGTATCGTCACCCTCCCCTGCCAAAATGACATCGTCACCATCGTTGCCGTTGAGAATATCTGCACCAGCGCCACCAACAAGATAATCGTCACCCACTCCGCCGATCAAAGTGTCGTCGCCATCCCCGCCGTAAAGATCATCGTCACCTTCACCGCCAGAAAGGCTGTCGTTTCCGTCCGCGCCCATCAGGAGGTCACTGCCCTTTGCCCCAATAAGCGTGTCGTTGCCGTCTCCCCCCAAAAGGGTATCTGCACCAATCGCACCATTCAGGCTGTCGTCGCCGTCTCCGCCAGAAAGGTAATCGCTTTCGTGTGAACCAAAAATGGTGTCGTTTCCGCCTTTGCCGTTGATTGACACACTTGTGTTGCCACCAAAGGCGGTGAAATTATCTCCGGCGTCACTGCCGTATATGGCTTCTATGGACCGGTCGACTAGGTTGATGTTGAGGCCAGTCGTGCCGTCCCCGCTATAGATAGCTGTATCGTAACCGCTGCCACCATCAATGGTGTCAAATTCGTCAAAGAACAGCAGGTCATTCCCGCCGCCGCCATTCAACACATCGCTGCCAGCATCGCCCGACAGCGCATCGTCCATTTGGCCACCGGTAATCGTATCGTTGCCGTCGCCTCCCGAGATTTGCACGGAACGGGTATAGTCAATTGCGTGAAGTGAGTTGTTTCTGGCATCCCCGGTCACACCGTCAAGATTATCGGCGACCAAATCAACATTGTGCCAACCAGAACCATCCATCACCTCATAGTGCAGCGACTCACCGTTCTCGAACTCAATAGTGTAGCCCGTGTCGGTCTCAACACGACGCCAGCCTTGCGCATCATAGGCTAGTGATACGTCGCCAACGCCTCCGACAATGATCTCACCATTTCGCGTGTACGAAGCGGTTCCTAACAACGAGCTCCCAAATATTGTAATATCGTTGCTCAGATCTGAGAACCCTGTACCGTCATCATAGGTTAAATTGATCTGCTCAAAGCCAAGTTCAGCAAGTGTCTTTAATTCGCCTGCATCAGCGATACCATTTGAATTGCTATCCTGCCAGACCCGCAATTCTGACCAAACAGTATCATTATGGTCAAGCACTCCGTCGTTGTTGCCACCCATTTCTTCTGAGCTGTCAAAGATTGCTAAGGCTTGCAGATCGGTCGCGCCATCCCAATCGAGCCATTTCGTAAACACGAGCTCTTTGGTTTGGTCAATCACACCATCGCCTGCACCGCGAGTGCCATCTGCATTTAGGTCGATAACAAGGAATGCATCATCAGCGCTGACCCAAGCGGTGTTCTCAAGGAAACCATCGCCGTCCATATCGAAATTGACTTCGCCATTAACGTCAATTTCAATGCCGTCGCCATCCATATCCAATATGATGGGCTTTCCGTTGTCTTTGCCATCGCCATCGTTAGCATCGTTTTCCCCAAGAATTGAGCTAATAGTATTAGAAATTCCTTTGCCTATTTCACCAATAGCGTTGCCAATACCTGTTGCCAGATCAATTATTGCGTTACCGATACCTTTTCCAACTTCCATGACGCCGCCAATAATGTCGCCTTGTGAGAACTTATCAAACGCATGACTGAAACCTTCTGCGATAGAATGGGCCGCTTGGCCTAAACCATTAATTAATTGACCACCAGCGTGGAACAACCCGCTAACAAAATCTCCAACGGCGTCTCCGACAAGACCAAATTTATCTAGGAAGCTATTAATGTTGTTCCCGATAAGGCCCAAAGTGCCCGAGTCATTGTGTACGCGAATACCACCTGCGACATAGGTATGAAAATTCTCGACTTCGAAGTTATAGGTTTTCCATCCTTCAACGACGTCTGCTTGATAGGCCAATGCACCATCGACTGTCATAGATTTTGTGGACGCCCGCGCGAACATGTCCGCTGTTTCTGCGGAAAACTCTATAATTTCTGCGTGGGCTTCGATCACGCTCCCGGTTTCATCGATAAGGCGAACATGGCCTCCGGAAAGACGCATCAAATCACCGATTTTTGTAAACGCTCCGGTTTCATCAAGAAAGCTATGACCCGGAGTTACAAAAAGCGGTTCTTCTTTGTTATCAAAATCAAGACGCACGAAACTTTGGGTAACGTTTTCATATAGGCGAACGACTTTTTTCGGAGAGAAATCACTCCGTCCGCCATTAATAAGTGGATCAAATGCCAGAACTGTGTCTGCGACGGAAATGTCCTCAATGGGCTTGGTCTTTCCATCAAGCAACGCGATAGGTGTACCCGCTGGGAAGCATTTGGGTGGCTCTACATTTACGGTCTCGTCATTTGCATCAATGATAGCTTCTTGAAGGGTCAAACCATTCTTGAGACCTTCGGCTACAGCTTTCAGCGAAATTTCAAGCGTTGTAGTTACGGTTAAACCTCCAAATAAACTGTTTGTTCCGTCAGCAAGAAGAATGTCGATTCTTTCAATCAGTTCGTGCTTGTTGGCTTGACTTAGTCCTGAATTAGTCCCCTCAACAATTAAGCTTTCAATTTCTGTTAATTGAAGATTAAAACTTGTAGCCTCGTCAGGATTTATTATGAAATCATGAACGAGCGGATAGGTTTCAAGTGCAGCAAGTATTCCAATCGGGTCGACGTGAAGGTCATCCGGATGTGGCGCAATACCTCTAGTGATTAGAGACCCACCTGAAATTAGTTTCAGATCGTCTTGAACACCTTGAATTACTCCAAGATATGCATTTGTTTCGGTATCATTTGTCAAATTAAAGTTAATTGTATCAGACATAAATTAGGAGGCCTTAATAAGTACAAACAGCTGGAATTGATGGGCTAAAGTAGAGCGATGAAGCTCCAAAGATTCCTTGAATACGCGGATCAGGTTCAAGAATGAAAAACTGCGCTCGCTCATTGCAAACAAGAAAGGCGTTACGGATCACTGGGACTACCGCTGTTTTGGTTGACTGGAATTTCTGGAAATTTTTGATCAGCAGTACGTCCGAAATTTGTGATCTAATTTCCGCACATTTTATAGTTTCGCAATTCGCAATGACTTGATTTAGAGTGCTTAAGTCATTTTTTATATCGACCGGTAAGCGCGTATCCTCACTAACTTTTTTTAAGTCGAGAATGTTAGTCGATGTATCTTTGCCAATTTTGTAAACAATATTAAGGCCCACTTTCGTCCCATCATTTTCATCGGTGACAGGTTTGATGTGAATAGTGCCGTCGCAATAAGCTTGAACAGCATTTTCTTTTGTGTATGAAACACACAATTCTGCCGCTTCAGTAGTTTTGATGTTTCCTTCCGCATGCACGCTATTTATTGAGGCAATACTTAGCAGCAATGCGATTAAAAGTTCGCGCCCCAACTGTTTTCTTAATTTAGAAGCCCTTAACATAGCTACCTCCTACGAATTGAAACCCGATACGTTTTGCGAGTTTGTGGGCGCTTGCAAGGTTCACGCCGGATGTCACGTGAAACAAGACCTCTTGGGCATTCCGGGCTTTTGCCCAACTTTCAACGCCCTTAAACAGACCTAAAGCAATGCGCCCTCCTGCCAGCGATGCGCGAACATCTTTTGACACATTCATGTTGTGGATCGTCGCGATCAAAACGCCTTTCCCAATGTGATACTCCCCAACAGAGCAATAGACAAAGCCAACAGGCGTTTTGCCTTTGCTGGCAATCATGACCGCATGCCGCTTTGTGTCTTTGAAAGCCGACCGTGCAATTTTACGCACTTTATCCGCACTAAAAGGGATATATCCAAACCGGCTTTCTTCATGCGCTTCTTTGGCCAATGCCAAAATGGCAGGAAGGTCAGTTTCCCCCTTTGCCAGCCTAAATGAAACCGATGCGCCTTTTGCGCTTTGTGTCAAAGTCACTTGATCCAAATTTTCCACCCGATAATATTCGTTAACGTTGTGCCAAGTTTTTCGCGTTGCCGCAATACGGTAGTTAAATTTGTGAAATACCTTTTTGTTCCGCGCGATGACAATAGATTCCGCTGTTGTTTTGCGGCTTGCAACCCGCCCACGGCCAGCCCGAAGGCTCTAAAGGCTAAGGTGATCTCCGGATTGCAGGGAATGCGATCTACGGTGTTCCTGAAAAAGCCAAACTGCTCCGTGATGCCTACTTGGACCCATTGGCTCTGACCTCGGACAAATTATCCGCCTGATTGCGGGCTTTCAGCATTGTATCACCGGATTTGGACGTGCCGCGCTTGCCACGGCCCGCTGGCTTGGCATCAGGTGAGACAAACTACTTTGCCTCAAGTGTGAAGTGACCGTTTTTATAAACGTCGATGCGCCTGTTTTTCTTGCGGCTTATGTGGGTTTCAGTAACAGGACGCTCATAACGGTAATCGAGAAAATCACCATATTTGTCGGATACAATAGGGCGCAGCACACCTAGCAGTTCAGTCAAATCAATGACAGAGGGCTGCGCAGTCGCCATCTCGCTACCGCCAAAACCCGCCCAGCGCTCAATGAAGTCATCTATCTGCACAAGCACCGTCCCAAAAACAAAATTATCTCAGTCAGGAGTTGCGTCTGTATCTTGGCTTCGCTTCAATCCCACAGTTTGATTTTTCAAAATCTCAACGCGCCGTTTGCAATAGGGCAATCCCAGCCAAAGCCCTACGCCAACTTCATATTCTTGATCAGCTCTTCTTTACGCTGATTGGGAATTGGCAAATATGACCCCATCGTGACCGCCATATTTTCATGGCCGATGTTCATGCCCCATGCCTTGAACTCTTCTACAGTTGCACATCGGTCATTCGCCATCTTGATCAGGGTCGTTCGAAAGGCGTGGGGCGTGTAATGCGGCAGTTGCACCATCGCAAACGCATTGCGGATGATCTTGTTTAGTGGGGCGGTGGTGGCAAATGGGTCACGCGACAGACCAACATTTTGAAAGCCACCCGTTTTCGCCAGCCCCATCTGGGCTTTGGGGAACAGAGCATCGGTATCGCCAAAGAACTTTTCAGTGCGCAGAAAATCAATCCAAGCCGTGAAACACTCAAGATAGGCCGGATTAACGGGGAAGAAAGTTGTGTCGATAGTTTTGGCCGCTTTTGTATTCACTTCACGCGGGTCTTGGAACACCTTGCCATGAAACAGGTCGATATGTTTGAGCCTAAGGGATGCCACAGCCCCCACGCGCGCGCCTGTCAGCATAAAGAACGCAAACAGAGCCTTGTTGCGCTTATCGAACTCAGTTGCGTCGGGCATGGCTTGGAAAGCGTGAAAGGCGGCCTCAAGTGACGGGCTTTGTTTCTCATTGGCGGTATGTGCAATCCGTGCCGACTTGCGATTATTATTGAAGTAGCGCGTATCACTATAGGTCAGGGCCTTTTTGTAACCAGACTGCCCCGCCAACCAAAGAAAGAACTTGCGCACCAGTGATAGGGTGGCGTCCACCGTCGAATGGCTCAAGGGTTGCCCGCGTTGATTTTTTGCTTTGAAAAGGTGGGTTTTGAATTTGGCGGCTTGGTCGATATGGAATTTCTTGAATGGCTTGAACCCTGTGGATTGCTCAAACTTCAAGATCGCCGCCAGAATCTTGTCTGTAGACTTAGCATCCAACCCATCCGCTTGCTCAAGGTCGAAGACATATTTGCGCTTCATCCTTTCGTTTTCTTCGACAACTTTTCTCATCTTGGATTCCTTTCATTTGGGACGATTTTTTGGACCAGCATTTAGCGATGATTTGCAGGGCTGCTCAGAGTGTGGTTTTGAACTGGGCTTGAGGGGTTCGTATAGGCTCAGGACACGCCCTTGCTGGTGATCTCGTAAATCTGGCCAAATTTACCCAAGTCGCCCTTACCTACAAACCGCTGTACGTCCCCTTCACACACTTCACAAAGCCCTGTGATCAGTCCTCTTGCGTCATTGATAGGGATGTAATCGACCATCGCCCAAAGCGGCCTACGCGGCGCTTTGCATTTAAAACAATACATTTGATCCAAGGCTAATTTGACGGATTTCTTGGCCTGTTTATGCTTGATGAAACGGATCAATTCAGCGCCCAGAATATAATGTGGGGTGCTTGCCGTCATCACCTGCAATCCACTGGATCGCCATGAGCGCACAGTATGGCGCGTTACGCCCAGCGCTACGCCCGCTTCTTCATAGCTATAGAGGCGGTGTTTTCCGATCTTGCGTATTGAGACACGCTTGGCCATCAGAGCTGCCCGCCCTTGGAAGGCTCAACGCGCTGAGCCTCCGCCCATGCATTAAGATCAGCGCCGCGATAGATGATCTTCCGGCCTAGCTTGTAGAATACTGGCCCCATACCTTTGTGACGCCATTGCGCCAGCTTATCGCGGTCACCAATGATGCTTAGTTCATCATCGCCAAGAACGTAGTTTCGGTCTTGCTCGAATAGGTTTGCCATCGTTCATTCCTCTTAACAACTTTACGCTGCCTCTTGGTAATGGACGATTTTGCGGGATACACTTTCCCTATTGGGATATAACGCCCTTGCATACCAGAATGGGAAATACCGCCATTCTATCCCACTTTATTGAGCTTCCTAAGTGCTGAAATGCGTTTTCGTATGGCCTCGACCCCGATCACCTCACCCGTGGCTTTGATCAAAAGCTCTTTGGGCCGTTTCCGCATGGCAATCGCATAAATAGCTTGTGCTGCGTTGCTGTCTCTCCGCATTGTTTCCGCGCCAAATTCCGCCATTGCTTCTATCCAGTACTGAGAAATAACGTTGTTTCTGTCCTCAGATTGAACTTTGGACCGCTCTTTCCGAGCCGAATTAGCTTTTTGCAGTGCCTCAGAGTTTGCTTGGCCCCGTTCAGCCACGCCTCCAAGATCAACCCTCCACCATAACTGAGCAAGCAATATTCCTATGGTCATTGCCACGTCAGGCATCTCAATGTCGCTAAAATAGAGCTGGGAAACTTTCGCATAGTACCACTCTTTAGAAAGCGCTTTGCCCTCCTCCTCCAACTCACTCACAACGTCCTCAAGGTAGAACGCCATATCTACTCTTTCAGAGGTTCCCCATTCTTCGTCAGACCCTCTTTCGCTTTTCCAGCCATTCGCTTGAATTTCATCAAAAGGGTCTAAACCATTTATAAAAAACTCAACTTCGCGCTCAAACCAACCGTGACCCTGCAAGTATTGAATAGCGACTAATACCTCTGACGTTGCACTGTATCGGATAGCATCGAGCGCAAACTTAATGCCGATTGACGGATAGCCATTGGCGTCTAGGTGAAAGGGATAGATCAGTTCTGAGAAGAAATTAGTCGTCATACCGTTAGTGATTTTTCCGTAAACCATTCCGACGGCCCCAACACTTAGCGGCTTGGGAAAGCTATTATAGTCAATAATCTCAAGAACTGTGGACGGTTCAACCATTCTTGTCACCAGTGCCCGACACGAATTGTGACCAGCGCTCCATAAGCACCCGCCGCTTGTCCAGCAAATCGGACCGCGCATAGGCACGCTCAACATTTGAGCCGACTTGATGTGCCAAGCTCTTTTCTGCCACCTCACGCGGCGCGTTTGCCACCTCTGAGGCCCAATCGCGAAAGGTCGAGCGAAAACCGTGCACCGTGACGCCCTCAACCTGCATACGGCGCAAGAGCATAAGCATGGCCATATTCGACAAGGGTTTGTGCCGCTTCTGCCCCTCAAACACATATTCTGAATTCATGGCCTTTAACGGCTCTATGGTCGCCAGCATTTCATCTGTGAGTGGGACACGGTGCTCTTGCCCGCCCTTCATCCGCTCCGCCGGGCAAGTCCACAGCCGCGCCTCAAGGTCTAGCTCTTCCCAACGCAAACCCAGCGCTTCACTTGTTCTTGATCCTGTAAGGCACGTGAACATCAACGCCTTTGCCGCCATTGAGGGACGGGATTTAAGGTCAGCATAGAACTGAGGCACATCATTCCAGCTCATCGCTTTATGGTGCTTCACCTTGGCTTTGACTTTAGGCAATGCTTGCGCATCCTTGATCGCCGTGACGGGGTTTTCGCCAGACCGGAAACCCTTAGATCGCGCCACGTCCAATACTGTCTTAATGCGTTGAGCCAGCCGCTTTGCTGTTTCGTGCTTCCCGGTCCAGATCGGCGCAAGGCACATCATCACCTCAGGCTGGTCGATTGCATCAATAGGCATTCGCCCGATCTTGGGGAAAGCATAATCGCGCAGGGTATTGATCCATTGCTGCCCATGTTTGGCGTTCTTCCAAATCGGCATTCGGTCAATATGAACCTGTTGCGCCACCTCCTCAAAGGTTGGCACCTCTTTCCGTGCGTTGAAACGTGGGTTTAGCCCTTGCTTGGCCATGCGTCGATATTCCAACGCCCGTTCACGCGCTTGGTTCAATGACACGACATCAGCACCGCCCAAACCAAAATCGGTACGCAACGGCGCACCTTTCTTGTTTTTCTGACCTTTCACTACAACCCGAACAATCCAACGCCGCGCACCAGATGGATCAACCACCAGATATAGGCCGCCGCCATCGCCATGCCGACCAGCACCTAGGTTTTCGACCAGTTTCTTTGTCAGCTTTCCAGACAAGGCCACCTAAAATACCACATTTCATACCACTCAAGGAACAAATATAAGCATCATCGAAAGAAACTCAAGACAAACGTCACTTGCCTCAACCCCATACAAAAAAAGAAAAAAGGTCGTCCAAGGCGACCTATTATCATCCAACGATATGGTATACTGGCGGAGAAGGTGGGATTCGAACCCACGGAGGGCGTTAACCCTCGTCGGTTTTCAAGACCGGTGCATTCGACCACTCTGCCACTTCTCCGACGTGACACTGATTACGGTGGTTGATTTGATTCTTAAAGCAGAAATTTGGGGAATTTTCGCCGATCCAGCAGCACGTGCTTTTCACGGCGGGTTGCACCCGCTAGACTGGCCGAAATAAAGGCTGATGCCCAACATAATGAAGGCAAAGGCGCACAACCGAAAAATCGGTGCAGTTTCAGGCATAAGGGCACGTCATGATTACATTTGGTCCCAAACAAAACTCAACAGCTCACTTCGGCCGCGCGGTTCTGATGATCACCAGTCTTGCGCTTTTGGGCGCTTGCGAACAATTGAGTGATTTCAATCTATTAAAGCCAAACGCAGAAGCCACAAATGAAGCATCTGCGCAAACCAGCACCAAATTTGTGGAGCGAGATGTAGAAGCTCCGGAGGTGTTTAGCGTTGCAGAAGCAGGTCTATGGGATGGCCGACCAAGTCTGGGCGGCGTTTGGGTTGCGCATCCGGATGTAGCAGATCCGGAAAGAGTGATCATCCGCAATAAGGCAAATGGCAAATTTGTCATTGGAGCCCTATTCCGCAGAGAACGCGCTATTCCTGGTCCCCGTTTGCAGCTTTCGTCTGATGCCGCCGCCGCATTGTCCATGCTCGCAGGGCAGCCGATCGAGTTGGAGGTTACGGCATTACGCCGTGAAGAAACGCCCTTAGAAATGCCGGTTGAAGACACTGTAGAAGCTGCGGATCAGGTTGAAACGAGTACACTTGATCCTATCGCAGCGGCCTCTTCAGCTATTGAAAAAGCCGACAAAAAGCCCCTCCCTGCCCCGGCAGTTGAAGCGGCAGCAAAACCAAAATCCGCCTCAACGAGCAAACTAAGTAAGGCCTTTGTACAAATCGGTATCTTTAGTGTCGAAGCCAATGCCAAAGGGGCCGCCGCGCAGATGCGCAGCGCTGGCATGGTGCCCACAGTGAAAGAACAGACGAGCAAGGGTAAAACTTTTTGGCGTGTTCTGGTTGGACCGGCAAATTCATCCGCCGAACGCAGTGCTTTGGTCAAGAAGATTCACAAAACCGGGTTCACCGATGCCTATGCTGTCACCCACTAAATGATGCCCAAAAGGAGTTTTGTGTAATGTTGCAAGCAGGAAAACGCCTGATCACAGCGCTTTTGGCATCTGCGGTTTTAGCATACCCTGCCCATGCGTTTGAAACCCGGGCCAAGGCTGCCTTTGTGTTAGATCAGACCACGGGCACGATTTTGATGTCAAAAAATGCCGACGAAGCGTTGCCGCCCGCGTCGATGTCCAAATTGATGACGCTTTACATGGCCTTTGAAGCGGTGCGCAAAGGCAGCTTGAAAATGGAAGAAAAACTTCCAGTTTCGCAACACGCCATGAGCTATGGCGGTTCAACGATGTTTCTGGACACAACGGATCGCATCAAAGTTGCTGATCTGTTGCGTGGGATTATCGTTTTATCGGGGAACGATGCCTGCGCTGTGATTGCAGAAACCCTGAGCCCTGATGGTACTGAGGCGGGGTTTGCACGGCAAATGACATTGCGCGCACGTGAAATGGGTATGACAAATTCAACCTTCGTTAATTCGAATGGATGGCCTGCGCCCGGACATAGAATGTCGATGCGTGATCTGGCGTTGCTTGCCAGTCGGCTGATTAACGATTTTCCTGAATTTTATCCCATGTTCTCCGAAACAGAGTTCAAATTCGACGGCCGCGCTCGACAGAACACGCAAAACCGAAATCCTCTGTTGAAACTGGATATCGGGGCGGATGGTTTAAAAACCGGTCACACCAACGAAGCAGGCTATGGTCTTGTAGGGTCAGCGAAACGCGATCAGCGCCGGGTGATTTTTGCGGTATCTGGCATGGAAAGCGCAAAGGCACGCGCCGAAGTTTCCGAACAAATTGTGAATTGGGCCTTTCGGCAATTCAGCGAGCGCAAATTGCTACCTGCAGGCAAACGTATTGCTGAAGCAGACGTCTGGCGCGGCGCGGTTCCACGCGTCGGTCTGGTTACCAAATCTGATGTGAACGTATTGTTACCTGTCATTGGGCAGACCAAAATCGATGCCGAAGTTGTCTATAACGGCCCCTTAAAAACGCCAATTCAAAAAGGCGATAAGCTGGCTGATTTGGTAATTCGCCCCGTCGATCTTCCTGAAATTCGCGTACCGCTGGTGGCCGAAACAGATGTTTCAATGGGCGGGTTTACCGTTAAAATGCGCACAGCAATAACTGTGCTGATGACCCAGTTCGGAATGAATGCGAAGGACGCGACTTGAAGAAGAATGAAGGCGTATTCATTACGTTTGAAGGCATCGACGGGTCTGGGAAGTCAACCCAGACCCGCTTGCTTGCCGAGCATTTAATGGATATTGGACATGACGTTGTATTGACCCGCGAACCAGGCGGTTCAAAGGGCGCTGAAGAGATCCGAGCCTTGGTCTTAGAGGGCGACCCAGATCGTTGGTCTGCAGAAACAGAGCTGTTGCTGTTTACGGCTGCACGGCGTGACCATTTGGAACGCACAATCGAACCCGCCTTGGCAAATGGTCAAATTGTGATTTGTGATCGATTTGCAGATAGCACGCGAATGTATCAAGGGCTCTCACGGGGGAACCTGCGCAACAAAGTTGATCAGCTACACGCGCTGATGATTGGCAAGGAACCTGACCTGACAATTCTTGTTGATATGGATCCTGCTCTTGGCTTGGCGCGCGCCAAAGGTCGCCAGACCAAAGAGGAACGATTTGAAGATTTTGGTTTAGAATTGCAGAACAAAATGCGCCAAGGGTTTTTGGACCTAGCGCGGCAATATGACCAAAGATTCCGATTAGTAGACGGCAACCGCGCAGTGGACGAAGTTGCCAAAGACATATCCAAAGTCGTGTCGGACTTTCTGACATGAGCGCGGACATACCCGAAGCCGATCGCATCGAAGGTGCCCCACATCCGAAAGAGACCGCAACGCTCTTTGGGCAAGATGCGGCACAGCATATGTTTCTGGAGGCTTTCAACGCCGACCGACTGCACCATGGATGGCTGCTTACGGGACCACGCGGGGTTGGAAAAGCAACTTTTGCATGGCAGGTCGCACGATTTCTGCTCGCAACTCCAAAGGCGGATAAAGGCGGCATGTTTGCAGATGCGCCTCAGGTTGCGCAGTCTTTGAAAGTGGATCCTGAACATCCAGTTTCTCGACGCATTCTGGCTGGATCAGAGCCTGGTTTGTTTGCAGTGCGCAGGCCTTATGACGAGAAGACTAAAAAGCTTAAATCGCAAATTACCGTTGATGAGATCCGCAAACTCAAAGCTTTTTTCACGCTTTCATCTGCGGATGGTGGCCGGCGCGTTGTGATTGTTGACGCAGCTGATGAAATGAATGTGAGTGCGGCGAATGCTTTGCTAAAACTGCTTGAAGAGCCGCCAGCAGACACAACGCTTTTGTTGATTTCACACCAACCTTCGCGATTGCTACCAACAATACGCTCGCGTTGTCGCGAACTTCGGTTTTCTGCACTGAATTATGATGCAATGGGTCTGGCCTTAGCACAGGCGGATGTTCACACAGATGAATCCGCGGCCATGTCTGAACTTTCGGGCGGCTCTGTCGGAGACGCCATTTTATTGTCGCAGTCCGGCGGACTGTCGGTTTACGCTGAACTGGTCAGTCTTTTTGCGGAATTGCCACAACTTAACCGCCAGCGCGCATTGCGACTGGCTGACTCTGCGGCTCAGCGCGGGTCATCTGACAAATTTGAGCAAATTTTAAATCTGATTGATCTTTTTCTTGTGCGTATGGCCCGAGCGGGCGCAACCGGGCAACCACCTAAAATCGAAGCCGCTCCGAATGAAGCTCGGATATTTAAGCAACTCGCCCCAACGATGCACAAAGCGCGTGCTTGGGCTGACGTGGCAGAGCAGATCACATCACGAAGCCGCCACGGCAAGTCGGTAAACCTTGACCCTGCAGCCCTTGTGCTGGATACGGTTTGGAAGATTCAACAAACTGCTGCACAATAGATATGACCCAACCGCCATTTATCACCGACAGCCACTGTCATTTGGATTTCCCAGATTTTGAGGGCGAACTAGACACGATCATTGATCGCGCGGCCGCCGCTGGTGTGACGCGTATGGTGACCATTTGCACACGTTTAAAAAACGAGCCAAAGGTACGCGCAATCGCCGAAGCCTATAAGCCAGTGTTTTATGCGGCCGGCACGCATCCCATGAGTGCCGCCGAGGAACCTCTAGTAACGGTTGATGAGCTGATAGAAATGTCAAAACATCCAAAGTTTGTCGGCATCGGTGAGAGTGGACTTGATTATCACTACACAGCAGAGAGCGCCGAAGTTCAAAAAGCGTCGCTTTTGGTTCATATCCAAGCAGCGCGCGAAACAGGCTTACCACTGATCATTCATGCTCGCGCCGCCGACGATGATATGGCGCGCATATTGTCTGGCGAATTTGCAAATGGTGCCTATAGCTGCGTCATGCATTGTTATTGTTCAGGGGCCGAATTGGCTAAGACATGCTTAGATTTGGGCTTTTATCTTTCGATGTCAGGCATCGCCACGTTCAAGAATAGCCAAGAAGTTCGCGATATTTTTGCTGCCGCACCCGTGAACCGCGTTCTAGTTGAAACCGACGCGCCGTACTTGGCCCCGATGCCTTATCGTGGCAAACGCAATGAACCGGCTTTTACAGCAAACACTGCGCGCTTGGGGGCGGATGTGTTTGGAATGGAATACGCAGAGTTCGCGGCCCAATCACAGGCAAATTTTGAACGCCTTTTTAGCAAGACGGTCCAGCAGGTAGAGCCTGTATGACAGACACCCTCACATTCACAATTTTGGGATGCGGTTCGTCGGGTGGTGTGCCCCGCCTAGGTGGACATTGGGGGGTCTGCGACCCATCAAACCCCAAGAACGCGCGCACAAGATGTTCCCTTTTAATCGAGCGGGAAAGTGAAAACGGCAAAACAACTGTCTTAATCGATACCTCGCCTGACATGCGTCACCAATTACTGCGCGAGAATATTGGTGCGCTGGATGGTGTCGTGTACACGCATTCACATGCCGATCATGTGCATGGCATCGACGATTTGCGCATGATTGTTTTCAACATGCGCCAGCGCGTAGCTGTTTGGGCAGACAGTCCTACTCAAGAGGCATTGCTCAGCCGTTTTGCCTATGCGTTTGTTCAGCCCGAAGGCTCTCCCTATCCTCCGATACTGGATTTGCAGACCATTCAAGGCAAGTTCTGCATCTCTGGGGCTGGCGGTGACATTATTTTGGACCCAATTGAAATCAAGCACGGTACGATTGATGCCTTGGGATTTCGGGTGAGTGATGTTCTGTACTTGCCTGACGTCTCTGAGATACCAGATGACGTCTGGCCGAAGCTTGAGGGTCTGGAATGTTGGATTCTTGATGCGCTGCGTCGCACACCGCACCCTACCCACGCCCATCTTGAGCGGTCGCTGGAATGGATCAAACGAGCGGCACCCAAAAACGCTGTTTTGACCAATATGCACATTGATTTGGATTACGAAGAATTGGCGGGGGAAACGGAAAACCATATCCAGCCAGCCTTTGATGGTCTGCGCCTAAATTATAGTCTGTAGTCGCCAACATGCAGGAAATCATAAGTATTGTCCTGCCGGTTTTTATCATCGTCGGTCTTGGGTACGTCGCCAACTGGCGCAGCTGGCTTGTTGACACCCACTTTGACGCACTGATGAAATTTGCCACGAATTTCGCTGTGCCCTGCCTGCTGTTCGTTGCGATTTCAGACTTGGATCTTTCATCCAGTTTCAACCCAGACCTGTTCATAAGCTTTTATTCTGGCGCGTTCGCTTGTTTCCTGATTGGCGTTCTGGGTGCTAGATACCTGTTTAACAGGGATTGGGAAGATTGCATTTCTATTGGCTTCAGTTGCTTCTTCTCCAACACAGTTATGCTTGGCCTACCCATCGCAGAACGGGCGTTTGGAGCGCATAGTCTCGCCCCAAATTTCGCAATTGTTTCAATGCACTCTTTATTTTGTTACAGCATTGGTATCACCGCAATGGAAACGGTGAAGGCACGCGGAAGGTCGGTTTTGGGCGCGGTTCGTACTGTTGTAAAAGGCCTTTTGCGCAATATTTTAGTACTATCGATATTGGCCGCATTTTTCGTCAACCTTTCTGGTCTTACCTTGCCAGGGCCTATCGTCGATAGCTTTTCGCTGATCGCAAAATCTGCGCTTCCAGTCGCGTTGTTTGCAATTGGCGGTATTCTATTTCGCTACAAACCAGAGGGCGACACAAAGACCGTTTTATTCATTTGTTTCGTGTCACTTATCATTCATCCAGCAATTGCGCTGTTGATCGGCACCTCTTTGCAGTTGTCGCAAGAGAACCTAAGAGCCGTGGTGATTATGGCGGCGGTGGCACCTGGTATTAATTCTTACCTATTTGCCAGCCTTTATGGTCGCGCCATGCGCGTTGCTGCGAGTAGCGTGCTTTTTGCGACCGGATTTACCATAATATCAGCTTCGCTGTGGCTGGTTATACTTGGCTAATACGCTTGAATTTTGGCGTTCTCGTCACCATCTAAATGCGACGGAATATGAGGTAAGAATGACCCTTCGCATTGATATAGTTTCGGACATTATGTGCCCGTGGTGCATCGTTGGCTTCAAGCAACTTGAACAGGCTTTGACTGCAACAAAAATCACGGCCGAAATCTATTGGCATCCATTTGAACTTAATCCTGATATGGCGGCCAGCGGGCAAGATTTGGCAGAGCATCTTGCCGAAAAATATGGCTCGACGCCTGAACAATCCGCAGAGGTCCGTGGTCGCCTCTCCTCTCTCGGAGAGGATTTGGGTTTTGTGTTCAAGTTCAATCCCGAGAGCCGCATATACAACACCTTCCAAGCGCACCAATTGTTGCACTGGGCTGGCGAACACGGGGTTGCCCACGCGCTCAAACAAGCGCTGTTTGAGGCTTATTTTTCAGACGGAAAAGACATGTCCGAGATCGAAGTGTTGGTTGACGAAGCCGGTAAAGTTGGCCTCGATCGTGGCGAAGCACGTGCTGTATTGCTTGAAAACCGTTATGCTCATGTCGTGCGCGAAATGGAGCGGTTCTGGCAATCCCGCGGGATTACTGGCGTGCCTGCCATGATTTTTGATAGCAAACACTTGGTGACAGGAGCACAGGGTGTAGAAAACTACATCAAGATCTTGCAGCGCGTGTTGCAAGAAAGCGTGCCAGAAAAGGCTTAAGAACCAGAACAGCTGTCTTCTTTCAACGCATCTGCCTGAACCAACAACAGCTGGCCCATTGCCTTAAAAGGGGCGCACAAAAATTCCCGCTTCGGTCAAGCTATTCCTAAGGGTTTGCGCCATTTGCACCGCTGTGGGGCCGTCACCATGAAGGCAAACAGTATCAATTTTGCCTGCGATTTTCTTTCCACTCTCTGTAATAATAGCCTGGCTCTTTATCATCGTTTTGATACGATTTGCAGCAAGCGTAGCATCATGGATCACGGCACCTGGCAACTTTCGGTCAACCAGTGTTGCATCATCATTGTATGCTCGGTCTGCAAAAATTTCACCGACCCAGTGACAGCCCAGCTTTTCCACAGCTTTTTGCTGTTCGGTGGCGACAAGCGCCATAATTGTAATGTCAGGTTGTATCCGTAGCGCCGCAGTATAGCAGGCTTCGGCCATCATCTGGTTTTCACATGTCATATTTGACAACGCGCCGTGCAGTTTTAGGTGATGAACTTTGCCACCCTGTGCCTTGGCCATCGCTTGCGCCGCGCCAAGTTGATAGGTAACCAGATTGGCCAGCTCTTCTGGTGACAGGTACATCCGCCGGCGCCCAAACCCTTGCAAATCGGAAAATCCGGGATGAGCCCCAATATTCACACCCTTTTTGACCGCCATAGCCATGGTTTGCGCCATGATGTCCGCATCGCCAGCATGCCAACCACAAGCAATGTTTGCGGAAGTTACCAAATCTAGTAAAGCAGCATCATTGCCCATTTTCCATGGCCCAAAGCTCTCGCCCATATCAGCGTTCAAATCGACCTGTACTTTCATCATTCAGTCCTTTCCAAGTCGTCGCCCGCTGTGACACCGCTTATCAATTGATAGCTCAACAGGTTTTGAATACGCTTTGGATCACGAATACGTGGCGTAACCAGAGCACGCAGTTTTGCCAACATACGTCTTTCAGAATAGCGATCAACCTGAACGTCATTCTCTGGAAGAAACTGCAATTGAATGCGTGTGCCGGCGGGTGCTTGGGCCAGTTTAGGTAAATCTTGCGGAATGATCGTTCCGATACGAGGGTAACCACCAACCGTTTGGCATTCAGCCATCAGAACATATGGAATGCCCTCACCAGTTAACTGAATGTCACCAGCCAGCACAAAATCCGAGGCGAGAGCAGCCGCCAAATCGCTTTGAAATCGCTCCGTTGGATGGTCAAGCCGGATACCTTGCCGATTGGCCTGATTGGAACGCACAAACTGAGTTTGGCATAAACTTTGTCGTGTTTCGATTGAGAAGAGTTCGGTTTGCGGCCCGTTCATAACCCTTAAAACGCCGCCTTGAAATCGCGGATCTGAAGGTAGACACATCAGCGTTTCGTTTTGGTCGGGATCTGCGCACAGAGGAATAACATCGTCTGGTTTCAGCGTCGCCCCAAGCCCAACGTTTAAATGCGCTGCGCGGCTTCCTAGGATTTCAGGCGTATCAATCTGGCCAGCAAAAGTTAGATATCCGTAAACCCCTTGCCTAGCGCTTCCAATGCGAAGCTCTTGACCTTCTTCTAGTCGATGGGTGCCATTCCAACTGATTTCCACTCCATCAATATGAGCCCGCATTGGTGCGCCTGTCAGCGCAAACCGTGTTGCGCTTGATACGTTGAAAGTTCCGCCGAGGCCCGCCATTTCGATGGCCGCTAAAGGATCAACCGCCGACAACAGCGCGGTTGCTTCAAGTAACGCCAATCGGTCCATCGCCCCACCCCGCGACACACCTTGAGCTATGTGACCTGAGCGTCCCAAGTCTTGGATGGACAACGCTGGTCCTGCTTGTTTGATAAACAACTCAGCACTCATGATATCGCCTCGCAATAGGCACCGCCAAGCCCCTGGGGGTTGGTCAAAAGAAGATCGCGCATTTCTGTCGAAGAAACGGCGTGAAAGCGCGCGACGTCGCCAGCTTGCAACAATATTGGTTCATCTCGTTGCGGCATAAATGGTCGAAAACCGCTCTGTCCAATATGCCGCCACCCTGTTGGGCTTTCAGCGCTGAACAATACCAATTGTCGTACCGCGACAACCAAAGATCCCGCTAGAACTTGAGGATTGATCGTAGATTGCCGTGGCATATTCCAATGCTCTGGTAACAGTCCGAGATAGGGTTGACCCGGGGCGAAACCAATTGTCAAAACTTCGATGTCTGCAGCCGTCAACTCTGTCACCGCTTGGGCCTCACTCAGGTTAGCCAAGGCTGCCACTTCAGCAAGTTGGGGTCCAAATTGCGCTCCGAATGAAACCGGGATGTGCCATCGGCGCGTTGCCGGTGGCCGTTCCGCATTTAGCCAATTTTGCTTTGAAACAAGACCTTCAACAGCCTTCAGAGCAGCTAGCGAGGTGATTTGTTCGACATCAAAGTCGATCATCACCGACGCCAACGACCCGGCTGATTGTTCTACCCAGGGGAAATTTGCATTCTCTATAGCATCCAAAAAGGCGCGCACCGCGCCAGTGATCTGAACAGAGGCTTGCAACCCAAAGCGCACAATCAGGGAATTGCTGCCAAACCGCAGGATCTGTGGTGTCTCTTGGTGATCAGCTCTTGTCATTACTCTACAATCTTAGTTTCAAACTTAACTTACAAAACGCTTACAATTTGTCAACGTAATTGCAGCAATTATTCAAACTAAGCAAAACATCCTTCAACCACTCGATAATATTTAGCTTTGGAAAAATTACACCTGATAACCAACGCGTTTTTACAAGACTAAATCAAGAATCTTTGGATTTCAGGACAAAAACTACCGTATCTTTTAGATACTTTAGACATAGGCAAACTTAGAGTGATAGACTGAACATGCTAGACCCCAAAATTGTTGATCGTCCAAAAAAAATGGCCGCGTTTTGCAACGCGGCCAAAACCTTAATGATCCAACATCGCCCATAATCGTCGTTTTATTTCTAGGAATTCGTCGGTAAGACGCATGTCATCCGTACGTGGTCTTGGCAATTGAACCTCTTCAATGTGATGCACGCGACCGGGTCGGGCTGATAGCACGACAATCTTGTCTGACAAGAAAATTGCTTCTTCAATGTCATGCGTCACAAAGACCACCGTCTTTTTTGTTTCACTCCAAGTTTTGAGCAAATCAGACTGCATACGTTCTTTGGTTTGAGCATCTAGGGCTCCAAAGGGCTCGTCCATCAACAGCACATCTGGGTCATTTGCATAGACCCGGCCAATATCAACTCGCTTGCGCATGCCCCCCGAGAGTTCACGTGGCCAACGGTCCTCAAACCCTTTCAGACCAACTGCTTCGGTCCATTTGGCCTCGATTTCACGTTGGTCGGCTCTAGAGGCCCCTCTTAGACGCGGTCCATACGAAATATTTTTCGCAACAGTCATCCAAGGGAAAACCGCGTCTTGCTGAAAAACCATCCCGCGTCGGCGATCAGTTCCCTGAATGACCGAACCATCTAGAGTCATTTCGCCGTCAGATGGATCAAACAGGCCCGCCATCATTTTGAGCAATGTGGATTTACCACAACCCGACGTGCCGATGATGGTGTTGAAGCTGCCGGATTCAAACTTAAGATCGATCCCTTCCAACACCGTCAGTGCAGATTCGCTGCCTTTGCCAAAAGTGTGGCTTAGATTGTCTACTAAGATTTCTGGCATCACTCACGCGCCTCTGACCATTGCATTAGATAGGCTTGGATGCGGCGAAAAACCCGATCCATAATAAAGGCACATGATCCAATAATCACGATAACCATCATAACTTGATCGGTTAGGAAGTACCGCCGACCTTCTTGCAACAGGAACCCAAGTCCGTTCTGCGCAGCCAAGAGCTCTGAGGCAACCAAGGTCGTCCAAGCGGCCCCAAGCGCAATGCGATAGCCTGTGATCACAAATGGCGTGGCAGCAGGTACCGCGACTGTCCGGAAGACCTGAAAGCGACTGGCACCCATCGTCGATGCTGCATCAACATAGACCTGCGGAACATTTTTCATACCAGCGATCACATTCACTACACAGACCATAAAGCAAGCAATCGAGATGATCAGCACTCGGCTGAACTCGTCGATGCCAAACCAAATGATGATAATTGGAATATATGCGAGCGGCGGGATTGGTCTCAAGGCTTCGATCAGTGGATCCACAAGGAATTCGATGGTTTTGTACCAACCAACCAAACACCCAACAACTAGCGCGGCGGTGGTTCCGATAAAGAAGCCCATAAAAATACGAAATAGACTTGCGCCCAGCGCGGCCATGAGATTGCCGGATTCAAGATTCACAAAAAAGGACTTTACGATGTCCGAAATCGGCGGCAGCAACGCTGGGTTGTTGTCTGGCCGATTGGTAAGCCAAACATAGGCCGCAAAGACCACCGCCACCGACAAGGCTCCTAATAAAAGGCGCCTTGAAGATAAGATATCGAGAATTTTCATCTTAGATTTTGCTTACGATCTGGTCACTTACCAGTGCATCAAGGTCTGGCATATTTGGAATGCGTTTATTTTCAACCAAGAACTCAGACTGAACGGCAAGTGCTTTGTTCAAGACACCGCGCTGATAAACGTCTTTGATTTCTTCTGTGTTGAAATAGAAGTAACCATTTAGCAGCGGCTCGACCTCTGGTGCGGTTACACCCGCGCGGCCGACACTTTCTTGCCATGCGATCATGCGCTGCACAACAGCGTCATTATCTTCGCGCAACATGCCGACGGCTTCGTTGTGGAACGCGGCAACGGCTTGCGTCAGGGCTTCACCCTTGGCATCAATTGTCTGCTGCGTTGTCATGAACACATCCATGATAGAAGGACGGGCATCAATTGGCATGGCAGAGCCATCTGCAAGCATGCTGGCACCCGGCAATTTGTCAAAAATCAATTTCCGAGATGTCGCAAGTGGAACAGTTGCGTCAACAGCGCCAGCAATAAGCGCTGCTTGTGCGTCAATTGGCTCCATATTGATACGGGTCAGCGGCATATCAGCAAGACCAGCTTGCTCTAGTGCGACGCCCAGAAAGAAATCAAAGTTTGAACCTGAGGTTACAGCAATTTTCTTACCTTCTAGATCCGAGAGAGAGCTTAGACCCGGCGCACCAACGATGGTGAAAAGCCCCGATGCATCGCCGCAGATCGAAATTTCACGGAAATCCGCGACTTTACGTGCCATCGCTGCCAGCGGGGGAACAGAGCCTACTGTGATTGCGTCAACAGAGCCGCCAACCATTGCTTCGATGGCCGGTGGACCAGAAGGGAACACGCTAAAGTCCATCTCGACGCCAGGTGCGAAACCCTGATCCTGCACTAGCCAATAAAGCCCAAAGGAATAGGCTGGGATGATCCCAATCTTTAGCTTTTCAGTTGCGGCATGCGCCTTGCCAACAAAGAAGTTTGGAGCCGCAAGCGCCGCACCTGCAGCAACTCCGCCCTTTAGAATATTGCGGCGCGAAATATAGCTAACCTTCGAATTCGACATGTCATCCTCCCTATGGATTTCTATGTGTATCGCCCACCTCTCCTCGGATCGGCGGTTAGTAAAGAGGTTAACGGCTAATCTTTACATTTGTCAAATGTTTTGTCATTAGGAAAGAAACGGAGCATTAATAGCCGCACTCTTACCCAGCAAGACCAGAAAACTGGTTTGATCTCGCCGTTCCTGCGTAAATGTCATGGATCTTTGTGCTACTCGCTATGTGCCAGTAACAGTTCAGCCAAAGCCTCATCGATACAAAGATGGGTCACCAATTTGCCCATAATCGCAGCGTGAACCGCGTCTAAACGATCGTCACCCGCAGCCACAAGAAACTTTTTCTTTGCTGCCCGAAGGTCCGAAATTTCGATGGCAACTAAACGATTTTCCGGTGGCAATCCAAGGGCTTGGCCGGACCGGTCGATATAGCGCCCGCACACAATGCCATTTGCTCCAGAGGCAACGGCAGCATCAAGCTCTTCGCCGCTCGCTATTCCAGCAGCTACCAGATGCGTGTCTTGTCGAATATTTCCTACAGAAAAAATCGCGACGTCCAGCGATCTAAGACGCGAAAGCTGCGCGGCAATTGTTGGTTCCGATGTTATTTGCTCGGCTAGTTTCGCCGAAGACAAAACAGCAGGTGCGTGCAATGTGTAACATTCCGCATTTAGGTAGTTTGCTATTCGAATTGCACAATCTTCGGACGTTGGAACACGATCAGACACCATAGAACCGATCATCTGGCACACAGTTACGTCGTGTAGATTGTTGCGGGTCATCACCATAGACACGGATTTGATGGTTTCGCCCCAGGCAACACCAACAGTATCGCCTGAACTTACAATATCTTGAATGGCCATTCCAGCGACGCGCGCTACTTGCGAGAGCAATTCACTGCGTTCAGACTTGCGCTTTTGGGGTTCGCGGGCACGCGCAATATAGACATCTTGCAAATCAAACTTTGCACAGAGCGCGCGCGACAATGACGAACTAGAGAGAACTTCGCTATCGACCCGAATTTCAACAATACCGCGTTCTCGACTGTCCCGTAACATATTCACAACTGTTGGCCGTGAGACCCCCATGCGTTTTGCGATCTCACTTTGCGTCAGGCCTTCGCCGTAATACAAAATCGCAACGTTTGCGAGTTGGGCATCTTTATCTGTTAAACGATTGGAACTGTCTGAACGCATATTACTCGTTTACTTTTTTCTGCCCCGATTGACCATAGTTCTTACGGAACCAATTGAAGCATCGATCAATTTCTTCCTGAGGCAACTCTTTTACTGCCCCACGGCACATAGCCAGATGAGTGGTCATCGCCGCTTCCTCAAGATACATCGCTATCGACGTTGCTTCGGTTGCTGACTTGCCCATTGTGAACACACCATGGGCCTGAACAAGCGCGGCATAGCCGCCGTCCGATGCCTCGACGACGGCCTGGCCAGTATCCACTTCGCCAGGGGTCGCATAGCGCGAACATGGGACATCTCGACCCAGCATATGTGTGATCGGCGTTAATACAGCGGGTATGCGTTCTCCGCGTGCTGCAAAGGATGTCGCATAAGGAGAATGCGTGTGTGTAATGCCAAAAACATCTGGCCGATGCTTGTAGATGTACAGGTGAACACCTGTATCAACAGATGGTTTTTGGGCACCTTCGATAATATTGCCTTCCATATCTACAACAACCATCGTGTCAGCCGTGAGTTTCTTAAACTTCACACCTGATGGCTTGATCACAACATAACCGGTCTCTGGGTCACGACCAGAGACATTCCCCCCGGATCCGACCACAAGCCCGTTGACCGGAAGTTCGTGATTTTGCTCACAGACTTCTTTTTTCAGCGCCTCAAGCATTTTTCATTTCCTCTGGAATTCCATGGGGGTAAACGACGATTTTCAGTGACTTTTCAGCCAAACGCAGCATTTCAAACGCTTCAGCGCTATCTTCGATTTCAAAACGATGCGAAATAGCTTCTTCTGCCATAATGCGTCCGGACTCGAGCAAACGAATATAGCTGTAGGTGTCGGTATGGTCAGAACTATAGCGAGACGTAATTGTGATTTGGTCGAAATAGGCACGGCTGCCATCACGCACCCAATCAGTTCCCGGTGCCAATGGGGCTCCAAGATGCATAGTCCCACCAACTTCGACAAGTTTTTCAGCGTCAGCCCAGGCCTGTGGGAAAGGCGCAATAACGATCACGGTATCAGCAAGACGCCCATTGTTGACTGCTTTCAAGGCCTGCACGGCATCCTCGGTCTTCGGGTTAATTGTGTGAGTTGCCCCAAATTCCTTTGCTTTCTCCAAGCGCCAGTCTGAGAAATCGAGTGCCACCACTTTTCCCGCGCCAAACAGCGGTGCCAGATGCACAAACCCCTGCCCCATAAAGCCCGCGCCAACGACTGCGACTGTATCACCCGGTTGAATGTTGCAAACCTTAAGGCCTGACAAAACGCAGGACCAAGGCTCAATTGTGACCGCTGCCTCTGTCGAAACACTTTCTGGCAACTTGTGCGCATCCATGCGCAGATGCTGAGCAGTGACGCGGTAGTATTCACAAACGCCACCTGGATCCAGTTTCATGGACGAATAAAACGGGTCACGCGTAAAATGCCCGCGACGTGAAAGGTGGCTGTCAACGCGCCCAACGTGATGGTTGACGAAAAGCCGATCACCGACTTTGAAGTCGGTCACCTCACTCCCAACCTTGACCACTTCTCCTATGGGCTCATGACCTAAAACTTTTGGCTCAGACTTTTTGTACCACGCCATGGTTTCACCGCCACAAAGACCACAAGCAAGCGTTCTTAACAAAATTTCCTCGGCTCCAATTTCAGGTACAGGCCGCTCTTCTAGTCGAATATCTTCAAGCGAGTGATAGACTGCAGCTTTCATCATCTGGGTCATCTTCGATCCTTTATCATTGCACCCACAGTGCTTGGCACGCTTGGGAGAGGGTAAGATATGTTTCAAATGCAGCGTCGTAGAGCGCCGCATTTTCTCGGTTTGGTGAATAGGTTGTGGTTCTTTCATGTCGCCGGGCAAGTGTGCAGGCGCTGGATTGCGACCGGGCCGCAGCCCCAAGACACGCCGCACCCCAAAGCCCATGGTCAGAGGCCGCAGTAACTTCGATCGGGGTCTGCATAATGTCAGCAATGATCTGGCACCAAAGCGCGTTCTTAGAACCGCCGCCGGTCAGCCGAATTGGCATCTTTGGCAGATGCCCACGCTCTGCAATATAGCAATGACGCAAGCTAAAGGCAGTACCTTCCATCACCGCTCGCCCCATATCTGCTTTGGTATTGACCGCACGCAGACCAAAAAACGCACCGGAGGCTTCCGGTGCAACAAAGGGCGCGCGTTCTCCGTTCAAATGCGGGAGGAAGGTAACCCCGTTAGCTCCAGGTGGTACGTTTCGCGCTAAAGCATTTAACTTGCCAGCAATTTCGGCAGAGGTCTCGCCGCCCAAGGTTTGTGGATGCAAGCCACAAAACCAATCAAAGGCAGCTGCCCCAGTGGTTGGAGCCAGAACGCGCGTAAAGATCTTTCCATTTGCATGCAGAACCGTTGCGCCAACTGGGTGATCAGAAGGCGTTATGTTGTTAGTCAGTATATTGACCACAGCAGTTGTACCCAAAATCATCATTGTGTCGCCGGGTTGATCCATCCCCATACCGACGATCATCGCCGACAGATCTAATGTTCCCACGGAAACAGCTGTTCCCACGCGCAATCCAGTGTGCGCTGCAGCTTCGTTTGTCACTGACCCTAACAAAGTCTCTGCGGATTGTGGTGCAAGCAATTTATGCTGCAAATCCTCCGCCCTAAGAGCACGGATTGCTGCGCTCGAGTAAACTCGTGTCTTGATATCCAAAAACGGAATCGAGGCGTCAGAAAAGTCAACAGCTGCTTTACCGGTCAGGTTAAAGCCAATCCAACCAGCACAATGCATCACTTTTTCGACGCGCCCCGTATCTTCAGGTGCGAATTGTTTAAGCCAACTATAAATTGCACCAGATGTGCCCGGCCAAATTGAAGTATGACAAGCACGTGCAATTTTAGCGCTATCTTTCTGCGAAAGGGCAGATAACACCGTAGACGCCCGGGTGTCGTTCCAGAGAACAGCATTTCGAGCCGGCTTGCCATGGGCATCAATGGCCCAAAACCCGTCCCCTTGCGCAGCTATGCCAACGCTTTGGATCATGTCGGCATCGACTTGCGACGCCACATCGCGAATTGCAGCAAAAACGCTGTTGCACACACCGTCCATATCTTGCTCTGAGTGACCTGCACGTGTTGCTGCAACTTGACTGGGCGCATCGCTAAAGGCCCTGCAAACACCATCAGCGGAATATGCAGCTGCCTTGACAGCTGTTGTGCCAACATCGATGCCCAACCAAAGTTTTTGCCGTGAAATATCGTCTGACATCTAACTCCCTAACTTGGTGAATGACGGTGCTTGAAACGCTTTGACATCTGGCAAAGGACCCGTCCATTTTTCGATCCAAACCAGCGCAGTATGACTGATATTGCCTTGCGTCAGACCCGAAGCGCCTTTGTCCACAGTCAGCATATTTGGATTGCCATGCACATCCATGCGCCCTTGTGTGGTATCCTGAATATCAAGCCACGCGCCCGTCGGAAGAACAATGCAATCGGCACGCATTTGGTCGCACGTTGAAACCGCTGCCAGACAAGCGCCACGGTCGTTGAATACTTTAATGATATCATCATCAGACACCCCAAGGTCTTGCGCCCTCGCTGGATGTAACGTGCAGACTTCGCGGTCTTTAACTTTGCTGTCGCGACTGGTTATTCCGTTGTCAAGCTGGCTGTGCAGGCGGGTGGCAGGTTGGTTTGAGATCAAATGCAGCGCGCCATCTAACGCTTGCCCCAACCATTCCACCGGTTCAATCCAACAAGGATGGCCCGGACAGTCACTCAGCTTCAACTGGGCGATTTTGTCACTGAACAAGCTGATTTTCCCGCTTTCAGTTTTTAGAGACTTTTGATCTGGATCTTTGACAAACTCATCCAATAGTACCCGTGTCTGCGCGTTTTGTGGCACCGTTGCGCGCCCTTCCGCGAGGAAATCTTGAAACACAGGTAAAGAAAATCCGTTTTCGCGCGCAGTTATCCGGCAATTGTTCCAGATCTCTTCTTGCCATTGCGATTCAGTTTTGCCGTCGGTGAATGCCTTTTCAAATCCCATGTGTCTTGAAAGATCTCTCAATATTTCAAAGTCATTCTTAGCCTCACCAAATGGATCTACTGCTTGCCGCATCGCGACCAGGTTTGGATCGCGACGATTGATGAATATGTCTTCGCGTTCCAGTGCCATTGTCGCGGGCAGGACGATGTCAGCGCGCTTGGCAGTCGCGGTCCAGCTGTGATCGTGCACAATAACCGTTTCTGGTTGCTGCCAGGCCTGCTCCAATCGGTTCAGATCTTGGTGATGGTGAAATGGATTTCCACCACACCAATATACCAGCTTAATATCTGGATAGATCCGTGTTTCGCCGTCATAAGTATAAGGTTGTCCGGGCGATAACAGCATGTCAGACAGGCGTGCTACGGGAATGAAGTCTTTAACTTTATTCTTACCCTGCGGCACCGATGGCCAACTAATAAACCGTTTGGGGCGCCCAGGAGGAGTTGTTGATCCATATCCAAATCCAAACCCAACACCCGGTTGCCCGATCTGTCCAAGCAAACAGGCCAATGCAAGCGCAGCCCAAACCACTTGTTCTCCGTGGTCAGCGCGCTGGGGACCCCATGCGACAGAAACCATAGTGCGGCTCTGTGAGAGCCTTTTCGCCAGATCGTGGATAACGCTAGGCGAAACATCACAGATCGTGGCCGCCCATTCAGGTGTTTTTTGAACACCATCAGAATGGCCTATTACATATGCTTTGAATTGAGAAAACCCGGAAGTGTATTGGTCCAAAAATCCTTGGTCATGCCAATTATTCTGGATGAGCTCGTAAGAAAGAGCGAGGATCAAGGCAACGTCGGTATTTGGACGAATTGAGAGCCATTCTGTGTTTTGCACTGCATTTAAATCAGATTTGAGTGGGGAAACGCAGATTGTTTGCATGCCGTTATCGGCACCATGTTGTAACCAATTTTCGACCTCGTGATCCCAAGTCCCACCTGACGCAATCTGCGCCGTGCGACCAGAAACGCCACCAAAAGCCAGAAACAGTTCACAGTGTTCAGCGATCAAAGGCCAACTTGTTAGCCCTTCCTCCACTTGCTTGTTGCTCATGCCTAGAATGTGAGGAAATATTACTTCGGCGGCTGCGTGCGAATAGGTGTCACGCGCCGCCACATAGCCGCCCGTCAAATTTAGAAATCGTCGAAGTTGAGATTGGCTGTGATGAAAACGGCCTGCGCTGGCCCAACCATATGACCCCCCGTAAATGAATTTGTTGCCATGCATATCAATCACGCGCGCAATTTCGTCCCCAGCATATCGGATAGCATCCGACCAGCTGACTTCTACATACGAATCGTCACAACGTTTCTCGCCATGATCCCCTTCCAGCCAACCTTTACGGATTGCTGGCTTTTGAATGCGCACCGAAGCATCAAGACAAGCACTTAGCCATCCGGTGCCAATTAAAGACGGCGCGCTATCTTCTGGGTTATCTGACAACACTTCGCCTTGCGTCTTGTCACGCACGCAATAAGCGCCCCAGTGGGCTACCGTCATTTTGTCTAAGGCTGGGTATTTCGCCAAAGTCATATGCTTTCCACTTTTACATTTGTAAAATATTGTGTCATATGATACCTCAATGAACAACAACAAATTCATCATTTCTATGAGGAGGTCCGCGCAATGCGCAATGAAAAGACCACAGAAGAAGTTGCGTTGGGAATACGACGTCGCGTTTTTGAGCATTCAATGCGCAACAATGGTGGCTACCTGTCACAGGCCTGCTCCGCCGGAGAGCAACTTGCCTGGCTATACAATGAGGAGCTCAAGCTTGGTGCCCCAACATTGCCAATGATCCCCAAGCCCTTCGAAGGCGTCCCGTCCCCCTCTAACCCAGATTACCACACCGGTGCAGGATACAATGGACCCGCGACCCCCGAATTTGATCGCTTGTTTATTGCGCCTGCGCATTATGCTCTCGTGGCCTATGCGACATTGATCGAGACTGGACGGATGGCCCCAGAAGGCCTTGAAATGTTTAACAAAGATGGCTCCAGTGTCGAAATGATTGGCGCAGAACATTCGCCTGGCATGGAAGTTCACAATGGTACTTTGGGTATCGGCCTTTCGACCGGTGCTGGATTGGCTTACGGGCGTCGCCTGCGCGGCGAACCAGGTCGCACATGGGTTTTTATGTCCGACGGCGAAGTCCAAGAAGGTCAAACGTGGGAGGCGGTTCAGGCGGCTTCACATCATGGTATCGACAATCTTTTTGCCATTATGGATGTCAACGATCAGCAATGTGACGGCGCAATGTCAAGTGTGATGGAAGTTGGTGACATCAGGAGCAAATTCCTAAACTTCGGAGCAGCTTGCATCGAAATTGATGGTCACGACGTCAATGCTATGCGTGACGCTGTGCAGGAAAAGCATGACGGCAAGCCACTAGTCATTTTGGCGCGCACAAACCCTTTCCACTCTATGTCGATCTTGGAAGAGAGATTCCCCCGTCTGCACTACGTGCGTTTTAAATCCGAGGATGAACGCTCTCGCATGAATTCATCGATTGCCAAAGATCTTGGCGTCGAACCAATTGACTATACACATTAAGGAGGCATCGATCATGGTAGAAATGGTATCCCGCCCTTACGCATCAGCTTTTGAGAAGTTTGCTGCTGGGAATTCTGATATCTTGTGCATGTCAGCCGACCTAACCTCGTCTTGCGAGATCGACGGCTTTCGTGACCGACACCCAGAACAATTCATGTCATTGGGCATGGCCGAACAAAATATGCTCAGCTTCGCTGGCGGTTTGGGATTGGCCGGCTTCCGTCCTTTTATCCACACATTCGGTGTGTTCATGTATCGACGCCCTTATGATCAGCTCATGGCGTCAATCGCTTATCCGCGCCGCAAAGTGCGATTAATGGGCTTTCTACCGGGCGTGACAACACCAGGCGGCATGACCCATCAGTCAATCGAAGACATAAGCGTCATGCGATCCATCCCAAACATGACAATCCTTGAGACGGGTGACGCGACCGAAGTCGAGAGCATTTGTGAAGCAGCCGACAGCATTGATGGCCCGGTTTGGTGTCGGGTTTTGCGAGGGTCAGTCCCACGATTGTTTGAAACACCGATCAAAGTTGGCGAAATGCGTGAATTGTCGACCGGTGATGACATCCTGGTCGTGACATCGGGCATATGCACCGAAGAAGCGATGCGCGCGCGTTCTGCCTTGGCAAACGCTGGCCTTTCTATTCGGCACTTGCACCTTCATACGATTAAACCATTTGATTCCAAGGCATTGCTCGACCACATTGGCTCGGTCAAACATGGTGTTGTCACTTTAGAAAACCATGTAACAGAAGGCGGCATCGGATCCTTAGTCGCTGAAACCATGGCAGATGCAGGTGTCGGCAAACGTTTGGTGCGCTTGGGCCTCAATGACACCTATGCCCATGGCGGATCACGACCTTATCTCATGCGCTACTATGGCCTGGATGCTTTGGCAATGGTGCGGGGTATCGAAGACCTGATGGGGCAGGAATTCGGTATTTCTGAAGAAAACCTCGACTCTGCCCGAGTCGAAGACGTTCACTCCCTGGTGAAGGCCGAAGCTCTGTAAAAAGCCGAACTTTCTCGCCAAACCAAAGCCGCGCTCGTTTATCGAACGCGGCTTTTCTGTTTAAAAAACAATTTTCTAGGTGGAAAGGGGCCTGCTAGGCCCCAAGTTGTTTATGCCGCTTCGAGGTCAGCATCAGTCATACCCAAACGATCCAGCTGTTCCTCCGGATACCCTTCATCATCCATCAGTTTGCGGGCCAAGCCAAGCATCCGTTTTTTCTGCTCCGGATCGCTTTGCCACAAATTTTCAACCTGTCCTGGATCATTGACGCGATCATATAGGAAGCAATCATAGGTGCGCGGGTCAATTTTGATCGGTGTTTTCCAAAGCGGCAGGTCAACCGATGGATCAAACATACCCTGCTCCGCTGGCGTTTCAGGCGGCTTGCCAACGCGACCATCCACCGGATTATCAACAATCAGAGGCCGAAAAATCGCCGTTGAATAAGTGAAAAGCGGTTTGCCTTCGACTGGAGCCCTGAAAAGAGTGTACGAACCATCCGTGACGCATAAACCCTGCCCAAATGTCCCGTAAGACAATGCATCGTGCGGACTATCTGCGTTTTCTGTCACCATCGGCAAAAACGATTTTGCATGACGATTGGCCTTGGGGATCTCCCCTCCTGCCGCTTCAATCAATGTTGCGAATAGATCGACAGTTTGCGTTAACCCAGCGACCCGTTTCCCTTTGCCCTGATGTTTGGGATGCCAAACGATCATTGGGATATTGGCATGGCTGTCATAATGAGGGAATTGCTTGCCAAAAGCTCTGCGCTCGCCCAAGTCGTGCCCATGATCAGTGGTAAACACCACCATTGTCTCGTCCCAGAGGTCCATCTCATCCATTTTCGCCATGAACTTGCCTAGCCAAGTGTCCATCATGGTGACCTTACCCATGTATTGAGACTTAAGAAAATCGAGCTCTTCAGAAGAGGTTTCGTTCATGAAACGCTCCAGATCCTCATAAACTTGATAAGGCGGCCAAATATTGAAATCATTTTTGTCGCCATCTGTGTACATAGATGCATAGGGCTCGGGCACTTCAAACGGTTCATGCACATCAAAGCATTCGACCTGTAAAAAGAACGGGCCTTTGTCGGCGTTGTCATCCAACCAATCCATGGCACCTTGAAACACTTTAGGTGCGAAGTAATCTTTCTCACCTTTGAAATCTTTGACATTGGCCGCGTATTGACGAATGTGTTCTGCTGCCCGGTATTTCATGACATTTTTCACCCAAGGCGGATCTTCAACGTTAGCATCGGGCACTTTCCAGCCGTCAACTTCATGCCCACGTACCAGTTGCAGGTTCTGAAAGCCCTGCATATAGCCATTCGCCTCTTCTTCCCAATAATGATAATGATCTGTAACCATCGCCGTATTCATACCTGTCTTGGCGATCTCTTTGGGCATGCGCGGATCAAAAACTTCCATGCCGCCCCAAGGGCGCCACAAGAATTCTTTGCGCCCCGACATGATTTCACGGCGCGCGGGCATGCACGGCAGACTGCCAACAAAATGACCGTCAAAAACATGCCCACGGTCAGCAAGCTTTTGCACATTAGGCGCACGACAATTTGTTTTGGGATTATAAGTGGTGAGGCAATCTTTGTTTAAACTATCAACAAGTACCATGATGATATTCATCATATTCCTCCGTGGGATTTGGATATTAGCTTGCCGAATGGCCACAACAACTTAACAAAAGTCATAAAAATTTACAATTGATATATTGCATGTGCCATAAAAATCACTGGCTTAGCGGCTCAAACCCCATTTGTTTTCGCGCGTAGAAAAACTTCATCAGCTTACAGGCCCTTAGCTGGAAGTACCATACTGGACATTCCGCAGATTGTGCCTCCCCAAGCGCTCGTTAACGCGCCATTCCGTTCGCAAGCGTCCGGGCATTGCCACCCCTGTGCAAAGTGTAGGGGCCGTGGATCATTGAGCTGGTTTATGAATTCCTCAGCACGCCTGCCCCACGCAAACCCGAGAAAAGAACATCGACCTCTAATCCCCCACAGCCAATCACATAATACCCTTGCCCTTTATACCATTGCTAAATCAGTGCAGCGTTGGCGGTTATAGAAAATGTAACTGGCCAAGATCTGCACCTTTGGCCTGCTCCTCAGCTTTCCCACGTAAAACGAGCCCTTCAGGCAAAGACTTCTCCAGCATATCATCAAACATTGGTCAGAATCTTCCTAGTCAAAAAATATGGATACCGTCTGATCCCTCCTCCAATCCCCACTATAAAAGAGGCACCGTAATCTCAGAACCGGTGCCTCTTATCACTCCAGCAACGAAGGGGAGATCACCCATTGCAGGAGCGTTTAGGATAATTTGTGTCCTGTCTGAGGATCAAATAAGTGCGTGTTTTCTGGTTCAATTGTAATCGACGTCATGTCACCCGGACCGATCAAAACTCTGTCAGAAACGGTAAGGAGCACAGGCTGCCCCGCCAAAGACGCAGAGATCATCGTCTCAGCACCCGTTGGCTCGATCAACGTGACCTTGGCGTTCAACCCATCCGCCGCAAGATGCATGTGCTCTGGCCGGATGCCCAATTCCAACTCTGTGCCCGCGCTCAAAGTATTGGACAGCGCCAAAACCTGCCCATCTGCCAAGCGCAGCGAACTATTATCAATGACCGTCGCCGGAAGGATGTTCATCGAGGGCGACCCAATGAATGTCGCCACAAACTTGTTCGCCGGATGATCATACAGCTCAAGCGGCGTGCCCATTTGAGAAATATGACCGCCATCAAGCACAATTATCTTATCGGCCATGGTCATGGCTTCGATTTGATCGTGCGTCACATAGACGATGGTTGTGCCCAAACGCTGATGCAACGTCTTGATTTCACCACGCATTTTCACCCGCAGTTTGGCATCTAGATTTGATAAAGGTTCATCAAACAAAAACACCTCTGGTGCGCGTACAATCGCGCGCCCCATCGCAACCCTTTGACGTTGCCCACCTGACAACTGCCCTGGACGACGTCCCAGCAAGTTTTCCAAGCCCAAAATTTCGGCAGCTTCTTTCACTGCAATGGCAATTTCGGGTTTTGGTATACGCTTGATCTTTAGCGCATAGCCCATGTTTTCGGCCACAGTCATATGCGGATAAAGCGCGTAGTTTTGAAACACCATCGCGATATTTCGCTCCCGTGGCGCAAGGTCATTTACCACAGTATCGCCAATAGAAATTACACCCGAGCTGACGTCCTCGAGACCCGCAATCATGCGCAGCAATGTGGATTTCCCACAACCAGATGGCCCAACAAGAACGGCGAATTCACCATCCTTGATGTCAACATCAATCCCATGGATCACTTCGACATCGTCATAGTTCTTTTTCAAGGCGGAAATTCGAATTTCAGACATTTCAGGTCCCATTTCCCTTGGTTGACGAAACTCTTTGGGCAATACCTGGGCCAAATGGCGCAAGAGCCGTCAGAATGTAGTCGTTGATATTTTCATCATTATGCGAAAGCCCAAAAGTCCAAAGCTTCTTGTAAAGCGCTTCGACTACCGAATGCAGGTCCTTCGGAATAACATCCAGTGGCCCACGGCCCAACTCACGTTGGCCTTTAGGCTTTACAAGCAGGTTAAGCACCTCGTCCGGGTCGTCGTTCAGATTATAAAGCTCGTCATGGTCAAACATGTTGTAAACCAACTTCCAGCCATCACTCATGACAGCCCGTTGAACGCCATAAGCTTCGTTTCCGTTTGACTGAAAAAAAACGTCGCTTTGTGATGTGACCAAGGGATCAGCTTGGGTCAAAAACTGCGTTAGTTCCTGCGATTGAGCAGACACACCAGCCAGCTCTTTGATGGTTTCGCCTAACTCCACTAGCGACGTAGGACGCTCACATACCTGGCCCTGACGAGCCCTGACAACATTTGGTCCGCCAATTACCAGTGGAACACGATAGGCAGACTGAAACGACGGTAACCCCTTGCCCCAAAGCCCATGCTCTGCAGCATAATCACCATGATCTGACAGATACAAAACAATCGTATCTTCGGCCTGCCCGGTCTTTTCTAGGGTCGTTAACAATCGTCCGAACAGAGCATCTTCATAGCTGCAGAATGCCAAGTAGTGCCGCAATGCCTCGCGGTGCTCGTCTTGTGTCAGCTGATCAAATCTATCTCGCGTGCGCGAATACAGCCCCGGTTTATCATCCATAGTATCATTGAAACTAGGTGGCAATGAGATGTCCGCAGGATCATACAAATCCAAAAACTCTTGGGGTGGCGTATAAGGGTCATGTGGTCCCAACGTGCCAACATACATGCACCAGGGATCAGCTTTGTTGGCAAGCTTGCTGCGCATGTGATGGATTGCACTCTCGACGACTTGACCATCACCAAATGGATCTTGCGCGGTGCCATAATGCAAATACCCCGGCCAACCGGGGCGAATAACCTCGCCCGGACGACGCGAACCAGTATGTGGCTCATGCCCCTCAAAAACACTTAACTCACGACTGCGCGCTTCTTCGCGCTGCGCCTCAAGCGACAGCCCACTTCCAAAGCCCGGCGATGTCACCAAAAGCTCTTGCCAACCGTAATCTGACGGGGTTTGCCAATTGCTAACATGCCATTTCCCAGCAAAGGCAAGGTCATAGCCCGCAGCCCTTAGGTCGTTTGACCAAAAGGGGGTTTTGTCACGTGGCCCACGGGTCAACGCGTTGGAAACATTCACGTTATTCCAAACACCATGTTCTGATGGATATCGCCCGGTAAAAAAGCTAACCCGCGATGGACAACAATGCGGTGACGGCGAAAAGGCATTGATAAAGGACACCGCCTTTTGACGGTATGCGTCCAAATGGGGGGTCTTGGCACGGTGATGGCTTTGGCCAGAGATCGTGCGCCCATTCTGCTGATCGGTCATAAAGATCAGAATATTTGGATTTTTATTCATCCCTTTAGCCCCGACGTTGCAATGCCTTCAACAAAGCGTTTTTGCAAAACAATGAACAATAAGATCATCGGTAACTGCGCCATCAACGACCCTGCCATCATCATCGGAAAGTCGATTGTTCGCGTCCCTGCAAGGCTGGAAATACCCGCCGCAAGGTTCAACTTTGATGGATCAGAGTTCACAACGATGGGCCATAGAAGTTCATTCCAGGACCAAAGCGCGGTAAAGATTGCCAGCGCCACCATGCCGGGCTTTGCCAGTGGCAACATGATTTCAAAGAAAATCCGTATGCGGCTTGCACCATCAATTCGCGCGGCTTCTTCCAGTGACATAGGAAGCGTCAAGAAGAACTGGCGCATCAAGAATGTTCCAAAGGCGCTAAATAGCCCCGGCGCGGTCAAAGCGGCAATGGTATCCAGCAACCCCAAAGCCTTCATGATTTCGGTTTGTGGCAGCAAATAAATCTCGCGCGGCACCATCATGATAGCCAGCAACATGATGAAAAGTGTATTGCGGAACGGAAAGCGCAGCCGCGCAAAGGCATAACCCGCCATCGAACAAAAGATAACCTGCGCAATTGTGCGCACGCCAACAGACCAAACAGAAACATAGAACATGTCCCAAAACGGAATACGGGCAAAAACACGTTCATAAGCGCTAAACTGAAAGGCCGCAGGCAATAGCTTTGGCGGCACCAAAAGCGCCTCTGGCGATGTTTTGAAGCTGGTCATGATTTGCCAAATGAATGGAAAAACCATAACTGCCGATCCCATAATCAGGATCGCATGCACAAGCATCAACCTGTGTTTATCGGATTGACTGCGAGATTTAGCGGTCATAATTCACCCACCTGCGCTGAAGCCAGAATTGCAGGCCAGTGATGGCCATAATGATCACAAGAAGAATAATGCTGATCGCCGCCGCAAATCCGCGGTTAGAGTCGATGAAACCGATCTCATAGAAATAGACCACAAGCGTTTGCGCATCTCTGTAGATTGGGTTTGTGTCAGGGTTGATCATGATGAAAATCAAATCAAACACCTGCATCGAAGCGATGACGTTTAACACTGCAACCAAAAACACCGTCGGTGATATCATCGGCAGCGTCACATCAAAGAACTGCCGAACGGGGCCTGCCCCGTCAATTTCTGCCGCTTCGTGCAGCTCCTTTGGCACGGTTTGCAACCCCGCCAAAACAAGAATGATACTACGGCCAAGGCCCATCCAGATGCCCACAAAAGCAACCGCGATGATGACGACATAAGGCGTTGTCAGCCATGAGATTTTCGGTGCTCCAAAAACACCTGTGATATGGTTAACAATGCCGAAATCACCGTTGTACATCAGCGCCCAGATCATACCGATCGCAGAGGGCAGCGTCACAACAGGAAGAAAGAATAGAACACGGTAGCCAGATAAAAACCGCAGGTTCTTTGAGTGCAACAAGGTTGCAAAAAACACGGCCAAGGGAATTTCAAGCAAAGCGACAGCGGCATACAAGAACGTATTGCGCGTCGCGACCCACATTTGTGGATCATTAAAAAGACGTTTGTATTGATCCAAGCCCACGAATGTTTCGCCGCTAAAGATGCCGGTTTTCATAAACGAAAGCTCAAAAGATCGCGCAATCGGATAGAAAAACAGGATCGTCACACCAAAGAACAAAGGCAGGATCAAAAGATACCCCGTAAAGGCCTCTCGGGTCCGTTCCGACAAATGGAACCGCCCCCGAAGAGTGCGCCCGGCAGTGGCCGGGCGCTGGGAGTGTTTAGTTACCGATGTCATGAGTTATTCGCGGTCCAAGGCAGCTTGCATTGCCTTTTGCAAATCAGCCAAGCCTTCTTCAACCGAAACACGGCCCTTAAAGATCGGTGCGATCTCTGGATTTTGTAGCTTCAACCACTCAGGTGAGTTGAAAGAACGTGGCAGTCCAAAGACATCTCCAATTTGATCAGAGATCGGCGTCGCATCAAACTTATCCGCGTAATACGCGGTAAAGTTCTTGTCAAACTCAGGATAGGCAGACAATGCGATGCCGCCGCTAGTATAAATCGCAGCCGCTTCCTTAGACCCCATAAACTCAACAAAATCATAGGCTTGATCTACATACTTTGTAGAAGCACCAATCATATTACCCAAGGACGACGTCGACGCGGCACCGTTAATGGGACCTTTGGGTAAAACTGCGACACCAATGTCGCCTTTCGCGGCCAGTTCAGATTCAGCAAAGCCGACACCCAACCAAGATCCTGCATAAATCATGCCCAACTTTCCTGACAGGAACATGCTGTATTGGTCAGTATCAGAAAGCTGCTCAACAGTTGGCGACGATCCTGCTTGCGCAATTTCTGCCCAGTATTTCACACCTGCGGCGGCCGCCTCAGTATTCCACAATGCCGTTTGCTCATCTTCAGACAGAATAGAACCACCCGCTTGGTGAATCGTATTGATCCAAACCTGACGGAAATTCAAATATGCAGCGGTTCCCCAAACACCATTGTCTGAATCCGTCAGTGCCGCGGCCATATCTTGGAAGTCTGCCCAGGTCCAGCCGGCAACGGGCTCGGCAACCCCGGCCGCTTCAAAGATCGACTTGTTATACCAAACCACAATTGCATCCCGATTATTAGGCAAAGAGAACAGTTCACCTTCATAAGAATAGATATTGCGCATCACCGGTGGGATCACTTCGACATCAAAACCGGATTTTTCTGCCAAATCGTCAATCGGCAAAACCACACCATTCGACGCATAAAGCGGGAAGTTAAATGGGTTCATCCAGAAAACGTCTGGCAAGTTACCATTGCCCGCTTCGGTTTGCAGCTTGGTCCAATATTTACCCCAAGGTGTCACCTGCAACTCGACGTCAATATCAGGATTGTGTGCCTCGTAGGCGTCGATAATTTTCTGCAAAGTCGGTGCCTGGGATTGATCCCAAATCGCATACCTAAGTTTGACATCTGCCGCAGTCGCTGCTGTCGCATATGTCACCAGAGCAGCGCAGGCCGCTGTCGTCAAATTCAGTTTCATGTTGTCCTCCCAACAAACAAACTAGATAGCCTTTCGCCGAACTATGGCTTGGCTAAAACCTTTTTTAAAAGGAATGATCGCCGAGTTTTGGCTCCGTCCCCCAAGAACCGGCGTGTTCGATTCCTATAGAAAAATTAGAACTTTGTTGGTATAAAGTATAATCGCTTTTTGGGGGATTAGGTATTACTTTTGGCTATTGATAAAAACCTTTGGGCCTTTATTCAGGTTGTTGAAACAGGCAATTTGACCTCTGCAGCCAACAAGATTGGGCTTGCGCAACCGTCGCTGACTAAGCGATTGAAATCTTTGGAATATGAGTTTGGCGGACAGCTATTTCAAAGGCTCCCGCATGGCATGGAACCCACCGAGTTGGGACACACTTTATATGCCCATGCAAAGCGTATTCAACGGCAGTATTTACAGGCGAAAGAGGCCGTTGATGCCTGCAAAACCGGGCAAATAGAAACCATTCGCATCGGTGCGGGGCCATTTGTACGCAGCTATTTCATTCGCCCGCTCTATCAAAAACTGCGCGAAAAGTTCCCCGACCTAAAGCTCGACTTCCGGGTCGACGTCCACATGCGCAACCTTCCGTTCCTTATGAATGGTGAATTGGATGTTGTTTTTGGAGCCCTGGCTGACAACCCAAACGAAGACGAACTTTTCACCTTTCCAGTCACAACGGTTGACCTTGGGGCCTTGGTTCACGAAAGTCATCCGCTCGCTCAAAAGAAACCGCAATCCATCGCTCAGCTTTTGGAATACCCGTGGGTCATCTACTCAGAGGACCCGCTTACCACCCGCATGGTTGATACATTCTTTATACGCCATGGGCTGACTTCCCCCGAGTTTAAAGTTGTTACAACAAGCTTTGAGTTTTGCTTAGACCTAGTCGCAGACGGTGATTTCATCACACCAGCCGCAACCCAGCTGGCACAAACTTACGGCCAACGGGGCATTCGTTTGGTCGATCTTAATCCAACAATGGATAGGTTTCCTATTGGCGGTTACGTCCGGCGATCTTCTTTAGAGCTTGATGTCGTCAGCACCCTGATTGAACTCGTTCAAGAATTCAAAAGCTAATCAAACAGACACAAAGCTTTCCATTTCGCCAGCACGCCACAAAATGAAACCAACCAAATTGAAGTGGTCCCATCTTCTCGAACAGTTTTGCGGCTTAGCTAAGTTATAATTGGTTTGGTTTCATGCCGCCTTTTGAGCTCCTTGCGTGTTGCAAGAATGCGCAGTCAGGTGATCGTGTGTCGAGGGCCGTGTGGGGTCGCTCCGAGTTGTAGAACCTGATCCAGTCTTTCACGATGCGTTTGGATTGGAGCCCGTCCTGCAATTCGCGCGGATAGACGGCTTTCTGTTTGAGTGATCGCCACAACCGTTCGATGAAGATGTTGTCGAGGTAACGGCCACGCCCACCCATCGATTTTTTGATGTCTGCCTCAGTCAAAGTGGTGATCCAGGCTGCACCTGTGAACTGCGGTCCTTGATCAGTATTCATAATCTCGGGCTTCCCGTATTCTGCGATAGCCTCTTGCAAGGCCTCGACACAAAACTGGTGTCCAGCGTGTTCGACAGCGGCCCTGACAGTGCTTTGCGCGTCGCCCAGTCCATGATTGCCACCAGGAACAAGACCCCACGGCGCACTAGAATGTAGGTAATGTCGCCGAACCAAACATGGTTCGGGCGCGTAAACGGCAGCTTTCCATTCTTCGCATGCAGCTCCTTGACTTCAGCCTCGTCGTCTTCCGCTCGCCTAGCATTGTCGGAAAATACGTCTGTCAGCCCATCAGGGGCCTGCCGTCTCCATGTCGTCACCTGGGTCTGATGAACCTTGCGCTTCGCTGCTATTTCTTGCGCGGTCTTGTCACCACGCAGCGCTTCGAGCGCCACCGTAACTTTGAACTTATCTGAAAACCTGCGTCTCTTCGTCATTTGTGTATCCTGTCTTCAAGGTTGGATACATCTTAGCAATCTGTTCGAATTTGCTGGGCCAATTCACATTATTGCAAAAAAGTGTGCCTATTTGCACATTAACGTTAAGCTTCCCACCTTAAACGTTGCAATTTGTTCAGATTCTCAAGCGCTATTTTCTAAGGCAGCACAACCGCTTGAGAATAGATATCACCTTCATAAAGCGGACTTAGACAATTCCTGCTTATACTGACGACTTCCACGCAGCGTTAGTCGCGTTTCGCACGATCGGCAGCTTTGGTTCGTTCGTGTCATTCGGCGTAGTCCTCACTCTTTTGGGAATGCCTACCTTGCGCAGTCAACAGCGCGTCTGGTTTGTACCGTTAGTTCGCTCTTTG